>PARI01000002.1 GCA_002711415.1 Phycisphaerae bacterium
CGTGCGAGACGTGCGGCGGCGACCATTGGCACTCGGAATGCGAGGTGCGCAAAAAACTGCGCGAAAAGAAGCAGGAGCGCACGCGGAAGCAGAAAGAGCGCAAGGAAAGGAAGGCGGCGGCGGCCTTGGCTGCCAAGGAGAAGGAGGCAGAGGCCGCAGCGGCTGGCGAACGCACCGAGGCGCCAACGCCGGGCGGCGCCAAGGTCGTCGGCGAGGTGACGGTCAGCCAGACGATCAACGGGCCGGCCTGCGTCATCTGGGCCATGTACCTGGCGATGGCGAAGGAGCGAGGGGTCGACTGGAGCCTTCTGGGAGGGACGCTGCAGAACGACATTCTCAAGGAGTTCCACAGCCAGAACGAGTTCATCTATCCACCCGAGGCGTCCGTCAAGCTCGTCGTCGACACCATCGAGTACGCGACCCTGCATGCACCTCGCTGGAACAGTGTCTCGATCTCCGGTTATCACATCCGCGAGGCGGGATCGACCGCAACACAGGAACTGGCATTCACGCTTCGTGACGGGATGGAGTACGTGGACTGGTGCATCAAGCGGGGGCTGGACGTCGACTCGTTCGCCCCGAGGCTCTCGTTCTTCTTCAACAGCCACAACGAGTTCTTCGAGGAGGTCTGCAAGCTCCGCGCCGCCAGGAGGATCTGGGCTCGCGCAATGAAGGATCGGTTCGGTGCGAATTCCGAACGGTCCATGCTCATGCGGACCCATGTCCAGACCGCTGGCTGTTCACTGACCGAACAACAACCCCTGAACAACATCGTCCGGGTCGCCTTCCAGGCGATGGCGGGTGTCCTCGGTGGCTGCCAGAGCCTGCACACCGACTCGATGGATGAGACGCTGGGCCTGCCAACCGAGACCGCGGTCCGCGTTGCGCTGAGGACCCAGCAGATCCTCGCGCACGAGACCGGCGTGCACCGTGCCGTCGATCCACTCGGTGGCAGTTGGTACGTCGAGGCCCTGACCGACCAGATGGAGGCCGACGCAGAGAAGATCATCAGCGAGATCGATCAGATGGGTGGCGTCGTCGAGGGGATCCACAAGGGCTACTTCCGTCGCTCGATCGCAGAAAGCTCGTATCGATTCGGACAGGAGATGGAGGCCGGTGATCGGGTCATCGTCGGTGTCAACGCCTATCCCGAGGGCAACGAGGACCACCAGGTCGAGATTCTCCAGATCCCGCACGAGATCGAGGTCGATCAGTGCAGCCGGCTCAAGCAGTTCAGGGACGATCGGGACGACTCCGCGGTCCAGTCGGCACTGGAAGCGATCCGCTCCGCCGCCAGGGAGCAGCAGAACGTGATGGATTCACTGGTCGAGGCCTCGCTCGCCTGCTGCACGCTCGGCGAGATGGTCCAGGCGCTCGCCGATGTCTACGGCCGGTACACCGGCGGCCCCGAGTGGTGATCCTGTCGCTCGGCCGACGGTCAACTGGAGCAACGGGCTCGAGAAGGAGCATGAACATGCGTCAAGGCAGCGTACTCGTGGCTGGACTGTTCCTCGCCGGGATGTTCGTCGGTTGTGGTGGTGATGCAACCCGGCATGGAGACGATGAGGCCGACTCGCGACCACGGGTCGCCTATGTGACCAACGGAGTCGCCTCATTCTGGGTCATCGCCAAGAAGGGGGCCGAGGACGGGGGGAGTGAGTTCGACGCCGATGTCAGCGTGCACATGCCCGCCAACGGCCTGACCGATCAGAAGAGGATCATGGAGGACCTGGTGACCCGTGGGGTCGACGGCATCGCCGTCAGCCCGATCGATCCGGCCAACCAGACCGATTTCATCAACAGGATCTCCGGTGAGGTCGACCTGATCACCCATGACTCGGACGCCCCGGGCTCGGATCGCATCTGCTACATCGGCATGGACAACTACGACGCCGGCCGCATGTGCGGGGAACTGGTCAGGGATGCCATGCCAGATGGCGGGAAGCTCTGCATCTTCGTCGGCAGGCTCGAGCAGGACAACGCAAGACGTCGGCGGCAGGGGTTGATCGATGAATTGCTCGGTCGCAGCCANGACCCGGATCGATACGACGTGCCGGGTGAGGTCATCCAGGGCAATGGCTACGTCATCATTGGCACCCTGACGGACCAGTTCGATCGNGCCAAGGCCAAGGCCAACGTCGAGGACGTCCTCAGCAGGCATGGCGACATCGGCGGCATGGTCGGCCTGTTCGCATACAACCCACCACTGATCCTCGAGGCATTGAGCCAGGCCGGTCGCACAGGCGAGGTTCAGGTCATCGCCTTCGACGAGGACGAGCAGACCCTCCAGGGGATCATCGATGGCTCGGTCCACGGCACGATCGTCCAGAACCCCTACATGTACGGGAAGAAATCGATCGAGATTCTCGCCGCGCTGCAGCGAGGTGATCGCAGCATGGTTCCTGAAGACGGCATGATCGACATTCCCGCGAGGAAGATCACCAGCGGGAACGTGGTCGAGTTTCGCGACGATCTCCGGTCCAAGCTCCAGGATTCCACCGGATGACCGGTTCGCAGCCGGTTCCCAGGCTCCAGGCACGGGACGTCGGCCGGACATTTCCCGGGGTCATCGCGTTGGACCGGGTCTCGATGCACGTGCATCCCGGGGAAGTGCTGGCGGTCGTCGGTGAGAACGGGGCTGGCAAGTCGACCCTCATGAAGATACTTGCGGGCCTGCTGCAGCCGGACAGTGGACGCATCCTGATGGACGGAGAGGTCGTTCATCTCCACAGCGCCCACCAGGCGATGCAGTTGGGGATCTCGCTGATTCACCAGGAACTCAACCTCGCCGACAACCTCGACGTCGGTTCGAACATCCTCCTGGGGAGGGAGCCGTCCCGCCTCGGGTTCGTCAACCATGCACGCCAGAGACGATTGGCCCTGGAGGCGCTCTCGATGCTGAACCTGCAGATCGATCCCGGGCGCCGAGTGTCGACCTTGTCGATCGGGCAGCAGCAGCTGATNGAGATCGCACGTGCGATCTCGGCTCGGACGAGGGTGCTCATCATGGATGAGCCGACCTCCAGCCTGACCACGGCCGAGTCCGAGGTCCTCGAGCAGGTGATCGACCGCCTTCGGCGGCAGGGGATGGCGATCATCTACATCTCCCATCGCCTCGAGGAGGTGACCCGGCTCNCTGATCGCGTCGTGGTGCTCAGGGACGGACGTCTCGCCGGTGAACTGTCCCGTGAACAGATCGGTCGTGACTCGATCGTCCGGCTGATGGTCGGGCGTCAGATCCAGCCTGCTCCAAGCACATCCGGAGAGCCCGGTGACGTCGTTCTTCAGGCGCGGGGTCTCGTCACCGAGGCGCACCCCGGAAGTTGCATCGATCTCGAGCTGAGAAAGGGGCGTGTCGTCGGGCTGGCGGGCCTTCTCGGTTCAGGCCGCACCGAGCTCCTGGAGACGATCTTCGGACTCCGACGGCCGCTTGCCGGCAGCATCATGATCAACGGGCGGCCGCTGATGACTTGCAGCCCGCGGCACTCGATGTCCCGGGGGATCATGCTCTTGCCCGAGGACCGTGCAGCGCAGGGTCTCTTCCTCGGCGAATCCATCTCGAGCAACATCTCGATCGCAAACCTTCAGCGCCTGTCTCGGCTCGGGTTCCTGGACAGGGCGGCGATCCAGCGACTGGCCGAGGAATCGATCCATCGATTGTCGATCAGGAGTACCGGCCCCAACCAGGCGGTCCAGGTGCTCTCAGGCGGCAACCAGCAGAAGGTCGTCATGGCCCGGTGCCTGTCCCGGGATCCCGAACTGCTGCTGCTTGATGAACCGAGTCGTGGCGTGGACATCGGGGCGAAGTTCGAGATCCATGCCCTGACAAGACGGCTGGCTGCGGACGGGCGGGCCGTACTCATGGCTTCAAGCGAAATGGAGGAACTCTGCACGGTGCCCGACGAGGTCGTCGTGCTGTGTGACGGGAAGATCGCCGGCAGGCTCCGGAAGCATCAGGTCAACGAGCAGAACATCATGACCCTTGCGACGGGAGGGGCCTTCGAGGCGGCTTGAACCATGCGAAAGATCATCGGCATTCTCCTGCTGCTCGTGGCGATCCTGGTTCTGACCAGGCTGTTGTCTGAGGGCAACATCAACTGGACCTCCAACTATGAGAATCTCTTCCGTCGCAGCGCTCTGTTTGGAATCATCTCGATCGGTGCCGCCCTCGTCATCATCGTCGGAGGGATCGATCTTTCGATCGGTTCGGTGATCGCCCTGATCGGATGCCTCGTACCGTGGTTGATGGTCCATCACGAGTGGTCGGCCTTTTCGGCGATCTCCCTGGGGATGTTGATTTCGCTGGGGATCGGTCTGTTTCACGGTGTACTCGTCGCCCGGTGCCGGATACAGCCGTTCATCGTCACGCTCTGCGGTCTGCTTCTGTNCCGCGGGATCATCCGTGGCCTCACGGATGATCAGACGCAGGGCTTCGGTCTCGGTTTCGACACGCTGCGGCAGCTGGGTACCGGTCGCATCCCGATCCCGTTCATGGACTCGTTCGAGCTTCCGGTCCCCGTGGTCATCCTCGCGGTGATCGCGATCGCCGTGATCGTCTTCCTCCGATGCACGACGTGGGGACGCTACTTCTTCGCGATCGGTCGAAACGAGACGGCTGCTCGCTACAGCGGCATCCCGACCTACCGGATGACCATCCTGGCCTACATGCTCTGTTCGCTGCTGGCCGGCTTCGGCGGCCTGCTCTTCGTACTGGACACCAACTCGGCCCAGCCGGCGGACTTCGGCAACTTCTACGAGCTGTACGCGATCGCAGCGGCCGTTCTCGGTGGCTGCAGTCTTCGTGGAGGCGAGGGAACCATCATCGGCGTGCTGATTGGTGCAGCGATCATGCAGGCCCTTGGCTCATCGATCACCCTGCTGGACTGGATCCCGAACACGTTGGAGTACGCGGTCATCGGCGGCGTGATCCTGCTCGGGGTCCTCGTCGACGAGGCCGTGAGAAGGGTGATCGCGATGAGACAGCGACGGTACGCGCACACCGGTCGATCGGCTATGCTCGAGGCCAACTCGCCTTCCAAGGCAGACGGGAGCACCGATGATGAACAGCCATAGGAGGACACTGGCCCGAATGCTGCCCTGTGCGGCTCTTGCACTCTTGCAGGGTTTCGGCTGCCAGAACCACAGGACGATGGACATCACCAGAAACGACTATGGATCCGTGCAGGGCAGGCCCGTGCACCTGTACACGATCAGGAACGCCAACGGGATGACCGCCGAGATCACCAACTACGGCGCGATCATCACGGAACTGCATGTGCCAGGAGCCGACGGCGAGATGACCGACATCGTTCTCGGCTTCGACACCCTGGACGAGTACCGTGAGTCCAATCCCTACTTTGGCGCGATGGTCGGTCGGGTCGGCAACCGGATTGCAGGTGCCGAGTTCCAGATCGATGGACGGGAGTACGTTCTTCACGCCAACAACGGCCCGAACCATCTCCATGGAGGCCTCGTCGGATTCGACAAGGTCGTCTGGGATGCGGTTCCCGTCATAACACCCGAGGGCAAGGGCCTTGAACTGACCTATGTCTCCGAGGACGGTGAAGAGGGATACCCCGGGACCCTCGAGGTGACCGTGCTCTACATCATCAACGATGAGAACCAGCTCAAGGTGGTGTCCACCGCGACCACCGACGAGGCGACGCCCGTCAATATCGTCCATCACTCGTACTGGAACATGTCCGGGCACGATTCAGGCGATGTCTTGGACCAGGTGCTCACGATCAATGCCGATGCCTACACGCCGGTTGACTCGACGATGATCCCGACCGGTCACATCGATCCGGTTCTGGACACCCCATTCGACTTCCGTGAACCGATGCCGATCGGTTCCAGGATCGATCAGCTGCCGCCGACGGGGGATGATCCCGGGGGCTACGACATCAACTACGTGGTCGACCGGGAGGACCAGTGGCTTCAACAGGTCGCGGTCGTGACGGACCCGGTCACCGGCCTGACGATGATCATCGAGTCGAGCGAACCCGGGGTGCAGTTCTACTCGGGCAACTTCCTGGACTCTGTGCCCGGCAAGTCCGGTGCCGTCTATGGGAAGCACCATGGGTTCTGCCTGGAGACCCAGAAGTACCCAGATGCGATCAACCGCCAGGGTGAACCCGGGTGGCCATGCGTCATCCTGCAGCCCGGGGAGCAGTACCGCCACGTGATGGTCCACACCTTCCTGCCCGAACCACCTGAGCCGACCGAGACACCCTGATACCGCCTCGGATACACTGCCACTCGATGGCCGACTCCACCAGACGATTCCAGGCACCCAAGGGCACCCGTGATTTCTATCCGGAGGAGATGGCCTTTCGCAGGCACATCGAATCGACCTGGCGTGCGGTCTCGATCGAGCATGGCTTCGACGAGATCGAGGGCCCCGCCTTCGAGCATCTGGACCTCTACACCGTCAAGAGCGGCGAGGGCATCATCTCCGAGCTCTTCTCTTTCACTCGCGCCGGCGGAGACGTCCCGTACGCCCTCAGGCCCGAGTTCACCCCGACCCTCGCCCGCATGTACGCTTCACGGGCCAACTCCCTTCCGGTCCCGACCAAGTGGTTTGCGATCCCCACGCACTTCAGGGCGGAGAGGCCCCAGCGAGGTCGTCTCCGCGAGCACGTGCAGTGGAACATCGACATGATCGGGGATCCTTCGGCCAATGCTGACGCGGAGGTCCTCGCGACATGCATTGGTGTCCTTGACCGGTTCGGTCTTTCTGCCCGGGACATGCGGGTCCGCCTGAGCCATCGCGACGTGATCACCCTTGCGTTGCAGAACGCCGGTGTCCAACAGCCTGCAATGCAGGCGACCTTCGAGCTGATCGATCGCCGGGAGAAGATGGGACAGGAGGCTTTCCAGGAACAGGCCATGACGATCGGGCTCGAGGCGTCCGCAATCGACAGGATCGAGGCGCTTGCACGAACGACCGCAGATGCATCGGAGGATCCCTGCACGATCCTCGAGGCCATCGGGGTCGGTGCTGATGCCGGTGAACCCCTGCGTCAACTTCAGGCCTGCCTCGAGGCGTACGGACTCCTGGACTGGTGCACCTGGGACTTCTCGATCGTGCGAGGCCTCGCCTACTACACCGGCATGGTCTTCGAGGTCCATGAGGCCACTGGGAGCGAACGAGCGGTCGCCGGCGGTGGTCGATATGACAATCTCATCGAGCTTTTCGGCGGACCGCCGACCCCCGCCTGCGGCTTCGGCATGGGCGATGTTGTTCTGGGGCTGGTCCTCAAGGATCGATGCGGTGATTCACAGGTCGACTCGATGCCCGGGCCCGATGCGTTCGTCATCTGCGACCACGATGACGAGTCGATGCTCGTCCAGAGGATCCTCGCCTCGCTGTGGAAGCACCGGTTGCATGCGCGGCGGTCCTACAAGTCGACCCGGAACGTCGGGAAACTGCTGGCCGACGCCGATCGATGCGGCGCCCGGTTCACCGTCCTGGTCAGCTCGGACGAGCCGGAGGGATCCGTGGTCCTTCGTGACATGCAGTCCAAGAATCAGGAATCAATCTCGATCGACCAGCTCGCTGGATGCATCCGATCACGACTGTCCGCTACGGGGGACTGAGCCATGAGATTGCTGATCGTCACCGCAGTAGAGGCCGAAGCCGAAGCGGTGGGGGAGATCCCCAACGCAACCGTGATCACTTCCGGAATCGGCCGGACCAATGCCGCTGTTGCGACGACCGAGGCCATCCTCCAACGGGGACCGTTCGATGCCGTCATCAACATGGGGGTCGCCGGTGCCCTGCCCGGATCGCCGCTCCAGATCGGTTCCGTGATCGTCGCGACCAGCTGCATCTACGTCGAAGAGGGCCAGGATCATCCGGACGGCTTCCAGGAACTGTCCCAGATGGGGATGTCGCTGGGCGACTTCTCCGGGAATGCCGTTCCCGTTGATCCCGGTCTGCTGAACATGCTGTCTGCCGAGTTCCATGCCGGACCGATCGCCACCGTGGCCACCTGCTCAGGGACCGATCAGCGGGCGGAGGCCGTTCGCAGCCGGACCGGAGCCGATGCCGAGGCGATGGAGGGTGCTGCCGTGGTTCATGCGGCACGACGTCTGGAAACCCCTGGAATCGAGATCCGTGTGATCAGCAACACCACGGGTGATCGGGATCAGCAGCACTGGGATCTTCCAGCGGCGTTTCGGTCCCTGCAGTTGGCCGCCGAGGCCGTCCTGGAAATCGCCATCTGAGGACCGAGCAGCCTTCCCAGGCATGATATCAGCGATTGACTCATGTTATCGGACTGTAAACAGGCTTCGATCGCACTTTTTCCCCTTCTCCCTGAACAACCCGAAAGTGTGACTTAACTCCGACCTGTCTTCCGTCGATAGACCCGCTGTCCAGGCACACAGATCGAGGGAGGGGAAGCCGTCTTGAAGGAGTCGGTCCATGGGTTTTTCAGTGTTCTCCAACCAGGTCTCCCCGATCGCCATCGACTTTGGTTCCTCCAGCGTCAAGGCGTTGCAGGTTACCACCGGCAGCACGCCGGCCCTCGTGGCCGCGGCCGAGTTGCCGATCCCGGACACGGTCCGGCTGCAGTCTGAACAACGTAACGCCTTTCTTGCCGAGGCCCTGCCCGAACTGATCGCCAACGCCCAGTTCAAGGGTCGCCGCGTCGTCTGCTCTCCACCGAGTGGACAGATGCTCGTCCAGCACCTGCAGGTCGTGCCCACCCCGGGACTTGATGACAACGAGCAGATCGCCGCGATGCTTCAGGTCCAGCTGAACTGTTCCCCGAGCAGTCTCGTCGTTCGATCCGAGCATGTCGGCCAGACGTCCCGTGATGGACAGGTCAGGCAGGAGAACATCTGCTTTGCCGTCTCTCGAGACGAGATCATGCGATACGTCGAGATGTTCAAGAAGAACAAGCTATCGCTCGTTGGCGTCCACAGCGAGATCCCGATGCTCCTGCGGTCCTTCGATCACCTGCATCGTCGAGACGCGGACGCACAGGTCAACACGTTGTACGTCGATCTCGGGTGGGGTCACGCCAAGGTCGCCATCAGTCACGGTACATCGATGGTCTTCGCAAAGTGCATCCAGCTGGGCGGCCGACACTTCGATCAGCTCGTGTCGGATTCACTCCACTGCGACCTGGATTCGGCCCGCAAGCACAGGATCAGGCACGGCATCATCCGCGAAGACCAGCAGCCCTCCAACGGTGCGGGCCGATCACCGCTTTCCGGTGGCATGGCGATGCTCCGGGTCGGCATGGCGATGAACGGCCAGACCGAGGCGACCGAGTGCGATGACCAGGTGGTCACCGAGGACCGCCGCGATGGACGATCACCTGAATCGCTCCCGGTCTCGTTCGGATCGGGCACCCCTGCCGACCTCCACGACCACGTCGACTTCAGCGAGCTGCTCGAGTCGCTCTCGGACGAACTCTCGATGTGTCTTCGCTACCACAACGCGATGTTCCCGGATCACCGGATCCACAGGTCCATCTTCCTGGGTGGCGAGTCCAGGCAGACCGGGCTCTGCCATCACCTGGCGCATGCACTCCAGGTGCCTGCACAGCTTGGCGATCCGATCGCGAGGATCAGGAACACCGAGTCGATGCCCGAACTGTTTCCCAGCGGACGAAACCATTGTGGCTGGGCCGTCGCATGCGGCCTCTGCACGGCCCCCACGGACCTCTGATCCAGAAGGATGACCTCATGAGTGGCAACAGCTTCCTTCCAGATGATTACGTCGCCAAGAAGACCGAGCGACGAACCAGCATCCTCAACCTGGCGCTGTTCTCCATCGTCATGGTCGGCGTGCTGACCGCGTTTCTCTTCACCAACAGCCAGTGGAAGCAGGTCCGTTCCGACGAGCAGGCCATCACGACCCGCTTCGAGCAGGCCGCCCAGCAGATCACGGAGCTTCGCGAGCTGGAACAGACCCGGCGACAGCTGATGGACAAGGCCGACCTGGCCCAGGCGCTGGTCGAACGCGTTCCTCGCTCGATCCTGCTGGCGGAGCTGATCAACAGGATGCCGCCACGATTGAGCCTTATCGAGTTCGCCCTCGGCAGTGAACAGATCAAGCCGATCCGGAGGAACGAGCCATCCGGACAGGCTGGTCGGCTCGGCAACGCGCCGCAGCGAGGTCGGACGGTCGAGCAGGCCGCACGCGAGGCCCCCGCCCGCCCCGAGCCCACGCGGTACCTGATCTCGATCGCCATGACCGGCGTGGCCCCGACTGATCTGGACGTCTCGCGTTACATGGCTTCTCTGAACGCCTTCGACCTGCTGCACGCGGTGCGGCTCGAGGTGTCCGAGGAGAAGGAAGTCGACGGACGCTCGATGAGGCAGTTCCGGATCACGATGAAGATCGACCCGGAAGCCGACATCAGGACCGTGGATACCGGCCAGTGGGGACGCTTCCCGAAGAACCCGATGGATGACACCGTCTCGTACGGCCAACAGGAATCAACCGCTCGCGCCGCCCAGGAGAGTGACCAATGAAGCGCATCTGCATGAGGGACATCGTCTTCTTCATCCTGCTGCTCGCCGTGCCGATCAGTGCCTGGATCTTCGTGTTCAAGCCGAGAAGCAGGCAGATCGAGGTCGCTCGTACGCAGATCGCGGCCAAGCAGGCCCGACTGGACAAGCTCGAGGAGGTCACCGGCAGGATCCCCGACCTCGGGGCGGAGATCGAGCGTGGCGAAAGCGCCCTGGTCGACTGGGGGCACAAGCTTCCCGATGTCGAGGCCGTCGACGAGATCCTCGAGCAGATCACCGAGATCGCCCTGGCCAACCAGCTCGTGGTCAAGTCGATCCGCGGCCAGAAGCCGATTCCCGCCTCCATGTACATGGAGCTTCCGCTCAGGACGACCATCAACGGACATTTCGACGGGTTCTACGAGTTCCTCCTGGATCTCGAGGCCCTTCCGCGGATCACGCGCATCAAGGAACTTCGCATCGAGCGCATCTCGGGGACCGATCTCCCCACGGGGGATGCGTATCCACCGGGATCCATGAAGGCGGAATTCACACTCAGCATCTACTACGACTCGGAGTCAACAGACCGTGAACAATCCTGACAACTACATCGAAGGCATGGGCATTGACGCCGACCCGATCCCCCGTTCCGGCGGCGGTCACGACGAGTCGTCGCATGTCGACGAGGGAACCATAGACTTCTCGCTCGACGAGCAGTCCGGGATGGACATCGGTGGAAGCCCGGTCAGGACGCTCAAGCCGGCCACGGTGATCACCCTGCTGGCACTGGGTCTCTCGATCGCCGGTCTCTACTCGATGCGCACGCTCAGTTCCGCCTCGGCCGTGCAGTTCACCACCGGTCAGTACGAGCAGATGGTCAACGGTTTTCTCGAGGATGACGCCCTCGGCGGCTCCAACGGAGCTGGCGCGATGGCCCCCGACGCGGTCTTCGCCTCGCTGGACACCGACACGCTGACCAGGTTGCAGGTTCCACTGCAGGAACTCAGCAAGAACCCGTTCATGATCTACCAGCCGATCGTCAACTCCGGACTCCCCAAGGCCCCCGAGCCGACCGGGCCATCCGCCGAGCAGATCCGGCGCGAACAGATCGATGCATGGATGTCCGAGATCACCCGGCTCAGTGAGACGATCAACCTCAAGTCCATCCTCGGCGGCGGACGCCCCAGCGCCCTGGCCAACATCAACGGCCAGATCGTCCAGCAGGGTGACCGGTTCATGCTCGAATCATCACCCATCGAGTTCGTGATCCGTTCGATCGATCCCGATTCGATCGTGATCCATGCCGAGAACACTCACCTGCAGGTCGACAGGGAATCCAGGATCTTCGTGAAGGGCAGGTAACGACCATGGAAGACTCAACATTCAACAAGCTGATCAAGCAGGTCGACAAGGTGGTCAAGGAGACCATGCGTCCTTCCGGAAACGGTGGGAGCCCGTCTGTCGATGACACCGTGTTCGTGCGAAAGGATCCGGATGAGACACCTCGTCCCCCGGATCCCAACGGCATCGGTTTCGGGGCCGTCATCGACGACGATCGCCTCTTCGACGAAGCCGATCCGCTCAGGAAGCGCCCGGATGATGCGTTGAGCTGTCTCTATGTTCCCGAGCAGCAGGTCAGCGACATCCCCAAGGATCTCGTCGAGACGCTGATCAGCCGTGGCGTGCTCAACCCCGAGCAGAAGCTCAGCCTCGAGAGGATCCTCAAGCAGGCGCCTGGTCGACGGGTCACCGATGTCCTCAAGGAACTCGGGGTCGATGAAGCATGCATCCAGTCGATCGTCGCCGAGATCAACCGGATCCCCTTCGAGCGGATCGTCGCCCGGGATGAGAACGCCTGTGACATCGCCGCGATGAAGCGTATCGGCTTCTCCTTCTGCAGGGAGAACCTCGTCGCCCCGTTGCGCGTCGAGGGCAACCGCATGATCATCGCCACGACGAGTCCGGATGACGTCTTCCTCGTCGACGAGGTCAAGAGACGCCTTGGCGCCAACTCGGTCAAGCACGTGCTGGCAACCAGCGAGGATCTTCAGGAACTGGTCGAGTACGTCGACGAGCAGACGGCCGAGGAACTGGACCTGGAGGAACTGCTCTCGGATGTCGATGACGACGATGTCGAGGTCCAGGAGGACGAGGACGACTACAAGAACATCGAGAAGGAGGCCGAGAGTTCGCCGGTCGTCCGCTACGTCAACCACATCATCCAGACCGCCCTGAAGGAGGGTGCTTCGGACATCCACATAGAGCCTGCGGACAAGACGCTTCGCGTCCGCTTCCGAGTCGACGGTGTTCTCTTCGAGATGATGACTCCGCCCAGGAAGATGCACGCGGCCCTGACCTCGAGAATCAAGATCATGGCGAACCTGGACATCGCCGAGCGGCGACTTCCCCAGGACGGACGGATCCGCGCGACCGTCATGGGCAGGAACCTCGAGCTTCGTGTCTCGACCATTCCGACGCCCAAGGGTGAGAAGACCGTCATGCGTATCCTCGACACCCGGTCGATCAACGTGACCCTCGACGACCTTGGTTTTTCCGATCAGACCCTCCAGAGCTGGCGGGGACAGATCGCCGAACCGCACGGGATCCTCCTGGTGACCGGGCCGACCGGCAGCGGCAAGACGACGACGCTGTACTCCTCCATCAGGCAGATGGACACGAGGAAGCTGAACATCTCGACCGTCGAGGACCCGGTCGAATACGATCTCGAGGGCATCACGCAGATCCAGTCACACGAGAAGATCGGGATGACCTTCGCGACGGCCCTGAAGGCGCTGTTGAGACAGGACCCCGACGTCGTCATGGTCGGCGAGATCCGTGACCTGGAGACCGCCCAGACGGCGATCCAGGCTGCCTTGACGGGACACCTCGTCCTCTCGACGCTGCACACCAACGACGCCCCCAGCTCGATCACGCGACTGATCAACATCGGTATCGAGCCGTTTCTGGTCGGGGCCGGGCTCAACGCCGTACTGGCCCAGCGACTGGTGCGTCGAGTCTGCCCGGAGTGTGCCAAGAAGAAGAGCGCCGGCGAAGAGGTCGCCAGGTACCTGGAAGGAACCGACATCACGATCGATCACGTGATGCACGGTGCCGGGTGTCCTCGGTGCAGGCAGACCGGCTACAACGGCCGACTCGGAATCTACGAGCTCCTCGAGATGGATGATCACCTCCGTGACACCATCGCCAGGAGTCCCAACGTCACCGAATTCCGTCGCTCCTGCTGTGAACGCGGGATGCGCAGCCTCCGTGAGGATGGATTCCTCAAGGTCAGGGACGGCCTGACCTCGGTCGAGGAGATCCTCCGTGTCACAGAGGCCGGTTGATCAACGGCAGGACGCCGGGGGTGGAGGGGCCCCCGGCGTCCGGTCTTGATCGATCAATCAGGATCACGGGCATGTGAGCAGGAACGTGTTTAATCCCAGGTCGACCACTCCGTAGGTCCATGCACCAGGCGTATCGTTGCAGTGACTACATCCATATGCCCTGAAACGTCCAGGAAACCTTGTTGAATCAATCGTTGCCGATGTTGCAGCTAAAGAGTGGTTGTTGGAGAAGTCGCCCCATCGGATGGTCGAGAGAACCCTGGAACTATTGAAGATGGCGCCGCCATTGGAACTGCTCATGTTGTCATTGAATTGACACTGGGTCATCGTCGCCATCAGGTTCCCAACGAGCATGATCGCTCCTCCGCCATCAAAAGAGAGTGTGCCAGTAGACACGTTGGACTCGAACTCGCATTCGTCAATCATGACGCGAGTGATGCCATGATCGAGATGTCCAAACAGGCGCACAGCTCCACTGCCAACTCCTTGATTGTTGTTGAATGAACTCGATGTCAATACCAGCGATCCTCGAAACAGGCTGAGTGCCGCTGCATCACCATTGGTGATGTTGGAGTCGAAGGACGAATTGGTGATCCTGGCATTGCTTTCAGACAGGGCCACGGCACCCCAATCTGCCGTCGTGTTCGCACGGGCTTCAAGGCCATCAATCTCCAGTTCCATGCTGCGAGCATTGAGTGCTCCGCCGCAAGTATCCCAGGCGGAATTGAAGTTCACAGCTGAATCATGGATGGTCATCTTGCCCCGAGAGCAGTTGATTCCTCCTCCTGAACCTGAGACGTTGTGCTCGAAGACGCAATCATAGAGCGTGCTCTTGCAGGAGTTCTCGGACAGCCCGCCACCATAGTCAGAGGTATTGCCCTTACAGTTCAACTCGCGCAGGAAGTTGATCGACCTGTAGCAGTCGATGCCTCCACCAAACGACGATGAGTTGTTGTCCTGGACATCGACCTGGTACAGGTACAGGTATGTGTATCTGGCATCGATTCCACCACCACTTTTTGCCGCGTCATTGTCCTCGATGACGACACCCATGAGCAGGTGAAGACCTCCTTCGAGCCAGAGTCCTCCTCCAAACATGGCGCTGCACTCCTTGATGACGCTGTCAAACAAGAAGACATTGCTTGAAAACATGTCGGTGTGGATGCCTCCGCCGAAATACATCGAGCTTCCATTGACAAATGTCATCCCGCCGACCACGACGCTGGCTGGATGGGACCATTCCGAGATTTCCATGCATCGACGCTCGCCTTCCCCATCAATGATCACGTCGGCGGGATTGGCCGTAGTCGAACCAATGATCAGGCTCTTGTCTGAGATGTTGATGACCGAGGTGTCCCAGGGATTGTCCGCGACGTAGGTCCCAGGCATGACCTGGATGATGTCGCCACTGGTCGCGGCCGCATTAACAGCAGCCTGGATCGTCTTGTAGGAGCCAGTGACGCTCCCTGACGGATCAACCCAGAGGATCGCAGCCGAGGCCGATGATCCCTGCAGCAGTCCAAGACAAGCCAACAGCATCAACGCGTATCGTGCACGACGAGGAACCGAGCGCATGTACAGCATGTGTATTCTCCAGGAATTGACGAGTGTGTGACCGGTTCTTCTCTTGGATTGGCCGGCGACACCCGGAACGGGTGCTGTCGGCAACCTTTTACGGGTTCAGCTGGCGGAATCTCTCAGCACGAGCCAAAAATTTTTTTTACGGCCAGAAGACGGCCACGGAGAGGATCAGCCAGACGATGATCGCGATGGGCAGCTTGCTGAGGGTGCCCATCAATCGACCGACCATGGCCCCGGTGGCCGGCTTGATCGTGTCCTTGAACTCCTTGTCCTCATGCGTCAGTTCGCCCAGGATCGCACCTCCGGCGGCACCGGCCACAGCACCCGCTATGGAGCCGAGCACCGGGATCGGGATCAGGAACGTGCCGGCGACGACACCGACCATCGCCCCGATGAACGATCCGAACATCCCACGGCCGCTTGCTCCGGCCTTCTTGGCGCCGATGCCCGTTGCGAAGAACTCGAGGATCTCACCGATCAGCCCCAGGACGCCGCAGACGATCAGGACCTGCCAGCTGAAGGTCGGCCTGAGATTCGAGGACAGGTAGAAGCTGTCCACCAGGTCGACGACGACTGCCAGGAGGATCATCAGCCAGGTGCCGGGAAGACCGACGATGCTCAACACGACACAGAACATGCCCGTGAGCACGAACAACACGCCAGCGAGATAGAGCATCCAATCCACGTCAACCTACTCCTTGGGATTCCGGATCGGCGTCTTTCACCTGCTCCAGGATTTCCAGCAGATCCTCGCCACCATCACCATGGTGGATTCTGGCGATCTGCTCGGTGCCGGCTCGATCCCATCGGATCCGGATGTCGGTCGTTCCATCACCGCGGGAGCACGTCATGGCCGAGCCGCGATCGATCGGCGTGACGGTGCCGCGATCCCTGCCATCGACCGGGTCCAACTGGCGTGGGCCGGAAAGATCCAGGTAGAGCCCTCGGTGATCCGGAAGTCGCTGAAGTGGCTCGGCCTGGCCCGGGCCGAGCTGGTTCAGGGCCCTCGTCATCCTGTAGGTGACCAGGCAGCGATCCTCGGGGGAAGGGTTCTGGACAGGGCTCAGGAGCCAGTCGTGATGGCTCGAGCCATCGACCTGGTGGTCCAGCAATGCGGTGGGGAGACTGGTGGTGCTTTGCATGTTGAGTGGGTGCATATTCGCAGGTCCGGGCTTGAGAACATACTATTTGGTCCTGGCGGACTTGTCCCCTGGACGTCCCACGGCCCCTGCACAGCAAGGAGATCTTGATGTCGATTCCGCACCCCAAGCACGTCATCACTCGAATCCGAACCGTTCTTCCCGTCCTCCTTCTGGTTGCCGGGATCCTGTTCGCGGCCGGGTGTCAGAAGCCGGTTCGAACGATCCGCAAGGAAGCCGACTTCGATTTCAACCAGGGCAGGTACGAGAAGGCCTCTGGGCTGTACGACCAGATTCTCCAACGCCAGCCGGGTGACTGGGAGGCCCAGTACCACTACGGCGTCTGCATGCTCAATCTGGGGCAGGTCTCCAGGGCCAGGCACGCACTCGAACTGGCCCTTGCAGCCAACCCCACCGACAACCAGATCGCCTTCGCACTGGCTGAAGTCCTCTTCGAGGAAGGTGATACCAAGCGGCTCTACCAGCTCTTGCAGTCCCGTGGTACGGACCAGAGGAACGTGCATGCGTACCTGCTGCTGGCCGACTATGCCATCAGGTTGAACGACGCTGATTCAGCCATGGAGGCCATCAACATCGCGATCACCTACGACCAGGGGGCCACGACGGCGCCGTACATCCAGGCGGCACGACTGGCCGAACACCTGGCCGACTCCGAGCAGGCCATCCGGCGGCTCCGTCAGGCCTACGCGATCGATCCCGATGACGAGTACGTCAATGAGGCGCTGGTCGAGTACGGTGAAATTCCTGGGCCGACACTCGGCCTTCCGGCAGGCAGATAGCGGATCCCAGCAGATGGAACGCGATCAGGGCAATTCATCCCGGTGGCTCTCGTGGCTTGGAATTCTCTCCGATCCGGCCAGGCTGAGGATGCTTCGATTGCTCCAGAAGGAAGAACTCGGTGTCGGGGAGCTTGCCAGGGCGATCCAGATGCCCCAGTCCACGGTCAGCAGGCACCTGAAGCCGCTCCATGACGGCGGCTGGGTCGTCAGGAGGTCCGAGGGGACCGCAAGCATGTACCGGATGATCCAGGAGGATCTGCCTGCCGAGGCGAACAACCTCTGGAACACGACCCTCAACCAGGTCGACCTGCTCAACACCTTTCGCAACGACGACGATCGTCTCCGTGAGGTCGTCAACGAGCGACCGTCCGACACGCGCCAATTCTTCGGTGCCCGGGCCGGTGACTGGTCGGCACTTCGCCAGCAACTCTACGGCGGGGCGTTCACCGACGAGGCGCTGCTGGGGCTGGTCAATCCCGAGTGGACGGTGGGGGATCTCGGCTGCGGTTCGGGTGATGTCTCGGAACGACTCTCACCCCTGGTCCGAAACGTCATCTCCATCGATCGAGAGGCGGCGATGCTTGATGCGGCTCGAAACCGCCTGAGTCATCTGTCCAACATCGATTTCCGTGCCGGCGAACTGCTGGCGCTTCCAATCGATGACAACTCGCTGGATGCCGCAGTCCTGATGCTTGTGCTTCAGCACGTTCCTGATCCACTGGATGCGATCAAGGAAGTGGCTCGAGTGACGCGACCAGGGGGCTTGATCCTTCTGGTCGATCTGGTGCCACATGACCGGGAGAACTATCGCTTCACGATGGGTCACCTGCACATGGGGTTCGACCAGGTCGAAGCGGCCTCGTGGGCTGAGAAGGTCGATGGAACGCTGATCTATCGCCGGCTTCATCCGGATACGCAGGGCCAGGGGCCGGTCCTCTTCGCAGCCTCGATCTGGTTGTGAATCCACGTTCTTGACCCTCCTACGGGGTCAGGATATCATCACTATATCCGTTGAATGGCTGAAATAAGTTCCGCCATCCAGTCCCATCACCTGCCCAGGAGCACACAGTGAGCCCTTCAGTGACTGAATCACCGACCTTCATGGATACCAACCTGCCGATCGTTTCCGACATGCCCTTCAAGGTGGCCAGCCTTGACCCTGAACTGGTCGCACTTGGCCGTAAGGAGATCGAACTGGCCGAGCACGAGATGCCCGGCTTGATGGCATTGCGCAAGGAGTACGGGGACTCCAAGCCCCTCACAGGTGCCAGGATCACCGGCAGCCTCCACATGACCATCCAGACCGCGGTTCTCATCGAGACCCTGACCCATCTTGGTGCAGAGGTCCGCTGGGCATCCTGCAACATCTTCTCGACCCAGGACCAGGCCGCTGCGGCCGTCGCGGTCGGTCCTGATGGAACCCCCGATGATCCGCGTGGGATCCCGGTCTTCGCCTGGAAGGGCGAGACGCTTCCCGAGTACTGGTGGTGCACGTTCCAGGCTCTGAACTGGCCTGATGGCGGCCCCAGCCTCATCCTCGATGATGGTGGTGACGCCACGCTCCTGGTTCACAAGGGCCTCGAGTTCGAAAAGGCTGGCTCGGTGCCTTCACCCGACACTACCGACAACGGCGAATTCAAGGTCGTGCTCGGAATCCTTGCCGCAATCAAGGAAGTCTCCCCGGACTACTGGACGACCCACGCTCCGGGCATCACCGGGGTCAGCGAGGAGACGACCACCGGTGTCCATCGGCTCTACCAGATGGCCGAGGCCGGCGAACTGCTGTTCCCGGCGATCAACGTCAATGACGCGGTCACCAAGAGCAAGTTCGACAATCTCTACGGCTGCCGCCACTCGCTCGTCGACGGCATCATGCGTGCGACCGACGTCATGCTTGCCGGCAAGACCGCGATCGTCAGCGGCTATGGCGATGTCGGTAAGGGCTGTGCCCAGAGCCTTCGTGCCCAGGGTTGTCGGGTCAAGATCACGGAGATCGACCCGATCTGCGCCCTCCAGGCCTGCATGGAAGGATACGAGGTCGTCCGTCTCGAGGACGAACTTGATTCGGCCGACATCTTCGTCACCGCCACGGGCAACTTCAACATCATCACGTCGGATCACATGACGAAGATGAAGCACAACGCGATCGTCGGCAACATCGGTCACTTCGACAACGAGATCGACATGGCCGGCCTGGAGTCGATGTCGGGCGCCCAGCGGATCATCATCAAGCCCCAGGTCGACGAGTGGAAGCTTCCCAACGGGAAGTCCATCATCATCCTCGCCGAGGGCAGGCTGCTGAACCTCGGGTGTGCGACGGGCCACCCGTCATTCGTGATGAGCGCCTCGTTCACCAACCAGGTCCTCGCCCAGATGGAACTGCACCAGAATGCAAGCAAGTACGACTGCACCACGGTGGCCACGCTTCCGAAGCACCTGGACGAGCGGGTCGCGAGACTCCACCTCGGCCAGCTCGGCGCGAACCTCACGACGATGAGCCAGGAACAGGCCGACTACATCAGCGTGCCTGTCGACGGCCCGTACAAGCCGGATCACTACAGGTATTGATCCAGCCCGTTCAATGACATGAGACAGGCCCCCGGTCGTCCGGGGGCCTGTTGTCATTCACGGGTCTCTTCGTGGGTGTTCAACCTGTCCATGCGGCCAGGACCATGCCGAGGTCCGCTCCATCGACGGAGTCGGACCAGTCCAGGTCACCGGGGGCCCACTGGTTGCCCCAGTTGGCCAGGACGATCGCAAGGTCCTGCCCATCCACGAAGCCGTCGCAGTTGAGATCAGGGTTCGGGAATTCAGGCATGTAGATCCTGGCCTCGATCAGATCGACCATGTGCATGTGTTCCTCGTTGCCGGGACAGTTGGCGCTATAGTCCCACCACACGTGCAGGCGGTGGGTTCCAGCCATCAGGATCTCGCCCTGGGGGAACTCGACTTCGATGCCGAAGCCCTGGGATCCCTGTTCGAGCGATTCCAGCATCTCGTGTTCGATCATGATCCGCGCGGGCTTCTCGGTGATGATCTCGATGTCGATGGTGCCGTAGGCGAAGGGGAAGAAGTCCGCCGGCCAGGACGGGTAGTCCCAGTCACACGGGTGCTCGCCCCAGACGTTGATCATGTTCCGTCTCTCGATGATCATCCTGAGACCGCATGGTGATTGTTCCATGACGACACCATTGGTGATGGATGACTGTCCGCCGTTGTCGGGACCGTCGGTCGTCTTGTCACTGTCCTCGAGGTACAGCACCGCGGGGCGCTGCAGCATCCCCTGCAGGGGTTCGACGTACATCTCGCCCTCATTCGTGGCGGCACAGCCGATCTCACCCTCGTACTGGAACTCGGCCGTCTGGGCATGGGTGCCGGCCGTGACCGCCACCAGCAGGGCCATTCCGCACAGGAGTGGCCACGAGAGGATGTCGTCGGCTCCTGCCTTGGTTCGTGTGGTCGTTTCAACGTGGCTTCGTGATTGGGTCATCGTGCCTGCTCCTTGTTGTCCGCACCGACAGCCTCCAGCAGTCGGACATGCCTGCCGTCATCGGTTCGGTCGTTCCTGGTGGTCCCCGCACGGGCTCGACCGGTCCACGCAGGACCGGGTCACCCCCTAATACTGATGTCCGGGGAGAAACTCGGATCGATCATGGAAAAAATGTCAGCAGCCAGCCGGACCCGGTGTTCTGCCCCGTTCAGGGCCGTTGGACGAGCATCGTGACGGCGTTTCCACCGCCAAGGCACAGGCTGCAGATGCCGCGGTGTCCACCCGTCCTGGCCAACTGGTGAACCAGCGTGGTCAGGACCCTGGCGCCACTGGCTCCGATCGGGTGGCCCAGTGCGATGCCACCACCGCACGTGTTGAGCTTGTCCATCGGGATCTGGAGCGGGAGGACGTTTGAGAGCACCTGGGCGGCGAAGGCCTCGTTGATCTCGAAGAGGTCGATATCGTCCACCGTGAGGTCATTGTCAGCCATGATCTTCTCAACACCAAGCTTCGGGGCCCAGAAGAGCTCCTTCGGCTCGACCCCGACCGTGTTGTAGTCGACGATCCGGGCCATGGGTGTGGCTCCGAGTTCGCTTGCCATCGACTCCGAGGCGATCACGGCGGCAGCGGCTCCATCGGAGATCTGGCTGGCGTTACCGGCGGTCACGGTTCCATCCTTCTGGAAAGCGGGGCGGAGCTTGCCAAGCGACTCGACTGAGGAATCGGCCCTGAAACCCTCGTCGGCCTCCAGTGGCTGCTTCTGCTTGATCTGCTCGGCGGCCAGCGGCACCATCTCGTCCTTGAACCAGCCGTTCTCGGTCGCACTGGCTGCTCGCTGGTGACTCATCACGGAGAACTCGTCCTGCTGGTCACGACTGATGTCGTGGGTCGAGGCGATGTGCTCGGCCGCACATCCCATCGGCCACTGCTCGAAGGCACAGGTCAACCCGTCCGAAGCCATGTGATCCAGCAGGTCGGTCGGCCCGTACTTGACCCCGGCACGGACGTGCGCCATGTGTGGGGCACGGTTCATGTTCTCGAATCCCCCGGCGATCACGCAGCGGCTGTCGCCGGCCTTGATCGCACGGGCGGCCATCATCATCGCTTCAAGCCCTGACCCGCAGACCTTGTTGACGGTCACAGCCGTGATGGTGTCGGGCAGGCCGGCACCGATCGCCGCCTGGCGAGCCGGGTTCTGGCCGAGGCCCGCCTGGAGCACGCATCCCATGATGCACTCATCGAACTGTTCGGGGCTGATGCCCGCATCCTTCATGGCCGCCTCGATCGCGAAGCTGCCGAGCCTCGGAGCCTCCACGCGAACCAGGGAGCCTCCGAATCGTCCGATCGGCGTTCTGCGTGCTGAGAGAATGACTGCTTGTTCCTGGCTCATCTGCCTTGGTTCTCCATTGGTTGATCCGCGGTGTCTCGGGGTACAATCCAGACAGCTCCCCGGGAGCCCTGGGTTCAGGATCATATCCGACCACGGAATCCCGGGTAGCCTGGCCGGACTGGAGGCACCATGAGCACATCCGAACCACGTGAACACGAGCTGGTGCGGGACAACCTGATGTCACTTCAATCCCACGTTCTGGCCGAGGAGGCACAGCATCCCTCGGCGACGGGGGACTTCTCCTGGATCATGTCCGCGATCAGCCTCGCCGGGAAGACCATCGCCAACAAGGTCCGCAGGGCACGCCTCAACGACGTGCTGGGGCTCCATGGTGACCAGAACGTCCACGGTGAACGGCAGCAGAAGATGGATGTCATCGCCAACGAGATCATCATGCGATGCCTTGGCGACCGCGCCAGCGTAGCGGTTCTGGCCTCCGAGGAGGACGAGGAACCAACGATCCTTCGCCGGGGCAACGAGGGAGGCAAGTACTGCATCCTGTTCGATCCACTCGATGGTTCGAGCAATCTCAACACGAGTGTCGGGGTCGGAACGATCTTCACCGTCCTCCGAAACGACCCGGTCATCCTCGATGCCTCCAAGACGATCTGTCAGCCCGGAATACAGCAGGCCGCTGCAGGCTACATCCTCTACGGATCCTCCACCGTCCTGGTCGTGACGACCGGTCATGGTGTCGACATGTTCGTCCTGGACCAGTCGATCGGCTCATTCCTTCGGGTCAAGCAGGGCCTGAAGATCCCCACCGGTAACAACACCTACTCGATCAACGAAGCCTATCGGGCCGCCTTCAGCCCTGGATACCAGTCCTACCTGGACATGGTTCACACCAAGCCCTATACGAGTCGGTACATCGGATCGATGGTCGCCGACGTTCACCGGACGCTTCTGGAAGGGGGGATCTTCATCTATCCACCCACGCAGAAGCACCCTGACGGCAAGCTCAGGCTCCTCTACGAGGCCAACCCGATGGCCTTCATCATCGAGCAGGCCGGTGGGGTCGCCTACTCGGGCCTGCAACGCACGATGGAGATCGTTCCAGAGCAGCTGCACCAGCGGGTTCCCGTGACGCTGGGGAGTCCCGACCAGGTCGAGCTGCTCCAGGATCGCCTTCGAGCAGAAGGCTGATGAGTTTTACTCGAATCGACCGTGATCGCTGAGGGTGAAGTCCCAGAGCCCGGCCAGTTGTCCCGCATCCAGCGAGCCGAGGTTCTCCAGGGTCTGAACCAGCGGTGCCGGATCGTCCATGGCGATCCCTCCAAGCAACAGGGCCTTGTGCTCGAGGATTCCCGCCAGGTCGGCCTCGGTGTTCCGTGCATGGCCGGCCGGATACATGACCATCCCGCTCTCGTGAAGATCGCCCGAACTGGTCTCGATGGAGATCGAGGGGGGGATCCCGTCCGGGTAGTTCCGATCGTATTCATCCCCTCCGTGCTCGAACTCGACCAGTTCCATCAGTGACCGGGTCTGGTCGTTGAAGATCGCGGTGGAGTCGTAATCGTTGGGAGCGAGCATGAGGAGCTTCCAGGTCTCGTCGGTGCTGGAGGCGATTCGTCCGCTGCCGGCCTGTTGCGCCTTCTCGATCGCCTTGCGAAGCATCGTGGAGACGATGTAGAGCATCGAGTGATCGGCCGACTGGCGGGTCCGCGGATCCCGCTTGGCGGGATCACCGATGATCCCGAAGGCGGGCTCGTACGCCGTGATGCGGATCTTCCTGATCGAGTCCGGGTTCGCCAGCAGATCGGGGTTGGCGTGGATCAGGTCGATCAGGCCCTGAAGCGCTCCTGCCGACTGGTGCTCGTAGAGACCCAGTTTGAAGTGCATGCCCATCACCGCGAAATCATCGCCGCTGTGGCTGAGGACGAGTCGGAACGGGCTGTCGCCGTCGGTTGGTTCGAATTGTCGCCAGATGGCCTCCGGGTTTCGGAAGATGTCGGCCGGCCCGATGAAGCCGTTCATGGACCGGTTCATGCAGAGGATGGCCGCCTCCGTGCTGATCGCCGCAGAAGCACCCTTGGAATCGGACAGTTGCTTGCCGGCCCTGATCGCACGCCATGGGATGTAGTGGGCGACGAACATGCCGATCGCCGATTCGATCTGCTCGGGGGTGGCTCCACGCATCGCTCCATAGACCGCGGCCGAAGCGATCGCCCCGTGGACGACGTGATCGATCTTGTAGCTCTTGAGGCTGAAGACCTCGGCCAGTCGTCCACGGATCTCATCCAGGCAGATCATTCCTCGAAGCGCTGCGGCCCCGTCCAGGCCCTCCATCTGTGCCGCAGCGATTGGCACGGGATAGAAGTCGTTGTGGCCGAATTCGCCCGCGACATGACCCAGTGCGGCGTTGTAACCGAAGTTGGTTCCGTTGGAGTCCCACTCGCGTGCAGCAGCGCTGTTGGCCAGGATCGCCTTCTCGGCCCTGAGCTTCGTCGGGCAACCGAAGATCGTCGCACCGGAATCACACGGGTACTCCATCGCCTCGTTTCGAAGGACCAGCGGCGCATTGGTTCCCATCGCGATGGCCGAGAGTGCGCAGAGGACGCTGTCCGTGTGGAACATCGTCGCCCGCTCGAGTACATCGCTGGAGGGTTCGCCCACGGCATCACGGATGAAGCTGATCGCGAAGTCGGCGATCCCGCGTGCCTGGTTGGTGTTCGGTTCGAGTGTCACCACGGTGTTGTCGGTTGTCGTGCTCATCGGTCTTTGCTTCCCGTATCTGGATCAATCAATGCATCAAGCAGTTCCACAACGCCCTTGCCCTGTGTCGCGATCGTTTCAAGGATCGGTCTTCCCTCGGCGATGTCCAGCAGTTCACGGACCAGCTTGCTCTCGCCGGCGTGATCCGCCTTGTTGACCACGAACAGGTCCGCAATCTCGAGGATCCCGGCCTTGTCCATCTGGACGGCGTCACCCATTCCGGGCACCACCACCACGGCTGTCGTATCGACGAATTCCCTGATCGCCACGTCATTCTGGCCGGCCCCCACGGTCTCGATGATCAGCGTGTCGAACCCGGCGGCCCCGATCAGGCCGATGATCTCGGGGAGCGTGCGGTAGTCCTCTCCGACGATTGCCAGGCTTCTGTAGAAGACATCCTCGTCGACCGTGTTGAAATCGACGCGGAGGCGATCTCCAAGAAGGGCCCCGCTGGTGATCGGGCTCATCGGGTCGAATGCGACGACGGCGATCTTCCGGCCGCGCCGGACCATTTCCGAGCACATCGAGGCGACGAGCGTGGACTTGCCCGCACCGGGACTCCCGGTGATGCCGATGACCCGTTCCGGTCGTACGAGGTTCTTCTCGCCGTGGTCCAGGCCGGCATGGGCCAGGCTGATCCGGCGAGCCAGGACCGCGCTTGGGTTGCTTGATTCGATCGAACCGTACTCCACGGTCGCTTCCCTGACCCCGTCGACGATGTCGTCCAGTCCGGTTCCGGTATGGAAGATCTTCTGGACACCCATCTGCTTCAGGGTCGGCACATCCTCCTGCGGCAGGATCCCACCGACATGGACGACCATGTCCGGCCTTCCGAGGTTCTTGTTCTCATCGAGCAGTCTCGGCACCAACACGAGGTGGGAGTTGCTCATCATGCTGCACGCGATGCAGTCAACGTCCTCGTCCCTGGCCGAGATCGCCAGGCTCCGCGGCGTCTGCCAGAGGCCCGAGTAGATCACGTGAATACCGCTGTCCCGCATCAGGCGGGCGATGAGCTTGACCCCTCGGTCGTGGCCGTCAAGCCCCATCTTCCCCAGCAGAACCCTCGGTCGGTGATGCAGGTCGCCGCACCGGTCGGTCTTTTCAATCGGGGTTGTCGGTTCATTGGTGACACGAGGCACGATGGGGATCTCCACACGGTCAAGATCAGACAGTGTATTGGATCATCGCATCGGCTGCATGTTCAAGGCTTCGTGGATCAATCAGGTGCCGAGGAGGGGGATTCTGCATCCTCGCCACCGGGTTCGGCGGCATCCTCCTGCTTGATCGGCTTGGCGTCACCGGTCCAATCCTCTGGGTGGAAGCTGCTTGCAAAGTATCCCACGATGACGTGCATGTTCTTGAACTTGTAGTCATCGAGGAGGATTCGCTTGTCTGGATCGACGATCAGCCATGCCTTGGACTTGGCCATCCACTTGGACATGTCGATGTCCTTGATCTGATCGCTCGTGAACACGCCTTCAGGACATTCCAGCGAGGCGTCGTCGGCCAGGTGGTAGCGGACCTTCGACAGCGATATGAGGTTCCAGATGAAGAACGGGGTCCCGAGAATCCCGCAGCCGATGATGTACAGCCAGAGCTGCACGGGGCGATCGTAGGCGGCCGGCAGTTCCGGAACATCGTCCCCGAAGGTCTCGATGATCGCCTTGGCCGCGTTGTATTGCTCGATCTGTCTTGGTTCCAGCGGCTGGGTCTTGGCGGCGTCCTCCAGTTCCAGTTGCTGAGCCAGGGCGACCTGGTAGATGACAAATCGTTCCTCCTGCCTCGGGATGGTGACGAAGTAGTCCCAGGCTCCCCAGAGCCCGAGGATCAGGCAGATCGCTGCGTAGACAATGTTCCACCACTTCTGTCTGGGCGCGATGCTTGTTGTTACGGCCATCTGTGGGGGCTCCCTGGTACGTCAATCGTCCATGAAATCATAGATCGTCAGGTTGGTTGCTTGTGGTTTCCATTTCTTGACAAGCTCGATGTGGTCTGGGTGGACCAGGTAGTCACTGTAGCCCTGGTCCGAGTCGAACGTCACGATCAACGCCACCGTGTAATCGCTCCTGACCGTGTCGCGGCCGGTCTCGTGGTGGATCCCGCAGGTGTAGTCCACGACGCTGGGAATCGTGCCGAGCATCCGGTCGCTGTCGGCGATCAGTTCCTCGGTACCCGCCGGGTCATCGAGGGTGATCAGGACGACGTGACTGATGGTCCCGCTTGGAAAATGGCGAGGGGCTTGCTTGTGGGCGCAGCCACCCAGGGTCAGCATGACGACCGCCATCACGGGCAACAATGCAATGGTGGTCCTGGTCATGTCCATTCCATGGGCTCCTTGGGTCTCTGGTATTGATGAGGATACATCATCATCCGATCCCATTCTGCTTCCAGCAAAGCAGAACTCCCCACCGGCGGTGGGTTGCCGGTGGGGAGTTGGGAGGATGAGAGGCCCCGTGGGGCCTCCTCAGGGGGGAGTCAGAAAAGGCGATGGGAGCGAAGCCCTCTCGGAGTTGGCCACCCTGCGCGAGGCAGGGGGTCGGACTCTGCTAACTCCGTGCTTGCCCGACCAGTGCAAGGAGGGTCCATCCACTCGCCGACCGTCACAAGCCTCCATGTCAAGGGTCGCTCCCATCGCTGTCGTAGATCCTGCCGGGCGTCCAGGCCCCTTGGCAGGAACGTAGGGGTTCATCATCAGCTGCATCCCATCGAGTTGCCGCAGTTGAGGCAGCGGTAACACGTTCCATTTCGTACCGTGATCGAGCCGCAGACATCACATGCCGGCGCATCGCCCATCAGTACCGCATTGGACTGGTTCAGGACCGAACCCGACCCTTCCTCACTGGAGGACTGGGACGAGTCCGACTTCATTCGTTCGGCCGCGCTGCCAAGTATCTGCGCGACGGGTTCTGATGAACTGTCCGCACTCGCGGCGATCTTCTCCGTGGAACCAGAGGTCGAGTGGATCGTGCTCATGACCTCCTGCGAGATCCGAGTCTTCGATTCTCGCGAATCGCAGCACCTGGCACTCGAGTCCGTTCCGGTCGAGTCCGGTCGACTGGATCCGTCGGCCCGACTCGGTTCGTCCTTGTCGCTTCCTGCTTGACTGTCTGTACACGTGTGGCCCTCCTGGACACGGTTGGTATCAGTGGTTGTCGAAGTTCGAATCACGGGGTTCCCGGAATCGACCTTGCCCTGCTCGGACCCGGTGGAGGGTCGCTTGGGGGCATTCAACTCCTTGTAGCCGTCGATGAACTGCATCCCGAGCCAGCGGAAGATGTAGTCCACGAGGCTCTTGGCGAAGGGGATGTCCTTGTTGGTGGTCATGCCCATCGGCTCGAATCGCTGGTGAGCGAACTTGGTGACCAGGCTTTCGATCGGCACGCCGTACTGGAGTGCGACGCTGATGGCCGTCCCAAGACTGTCCATCAATCCGCCGATCGTGGAGCCTTCCTTGGCCATCGTGATGAAGAGTTCACCCGGGGTTCCATCCTCGTAGAGGCCGACGATGAGGTATCCCTCGTGGCCTGCGACGTTGAACTTGTGGGTGAGGCTCTCGCGGGTGTCGGGAAGTCGTCGTCGCATCGGTCGCTCGATGATCTTCTCGACGATCCGCTCGATGTACTGCGGCTGGTCGTTCTCGGTACGGACGGCCGAGGACGCGGTCGCCTCGATCTCCATGATGGTTTCGACCTGTTCAGCCAGGGCGGCGACCTCCTCGTCCTGCTCGTCTTCATCCTCGGAATCCTCGGCCGTGGTGTTCAGCGGCTGGCTGAGCTTGCACCCGTCCCTGTACAGGGCGTTGGCCTTGAGACCAAGCTCCCAGCTCAGGCGGTAGGCCGAGTCGATGTCGTCGACCGAGGCCTCGGCAGGAAGGTTGATCGTCTTGCTGATCGCACCGGAGATGAACGGCTGTGCCGCAGCCATCATCCGGATGTGACCCTCGGGATCGATGAACCTGGTTCCAAGCGGACCGCACCGGTTGGCACAGTCGAACACCGGGAGATGTTCCTTGGCCAGATGAGGTGCTCCCTCGATCGTCTGCGTGCCGCACACGGCGGTGTTGAGCAGATCGATCTGGTTCGAACTGAGACCGAGGACCTTCAGTCCATTGAAGTCCATCGAGTTTCTCGCCGCGTCAGGATCGATCCCATGATCGCGGAGAATGGCCTCGGGCATGTCCCAGGCGCTGAACGCGAAGCCCAGTTCGAAGACAGTCGGCAGCCGGTTTTCAATCTCAAGCAACTGTTCCCGGTCGTATCCCTTCTCGAGAAGGAACTCCTTGAGGGAGCGTTCCGGAGATCCGTCCTCGGCGGGCACCATCACGTCCAGGTTGAGCGTGCCCATGACGTAGTCGATGATCTCATCGATCTGGGTCGACTCGTACCCGAGTGACTTCAGCGCCGGTCGAAGCGACTGGTTGGCGATCTTGAAGTAGCCGCCGCCGGCGAGCTTCTTGAACTTGGTCAGTGCGAAGTCGGGCTCGACACCGGTCGTGTCGCAGTCCATGAGCAGGCCGATCGTCCCGGTCGGGGCGATGACCGTCGACTGGGCGTTGCGGTACCCGAACTTCTCGCCGAACTTGATGCAGTCATCCCAGGCACGCATGGCGCCTTCCAGCAGGTCGCGGCTGTTGCCGATGTTGACCCTGCCGGACTTGACCAGGCCGTGATCGATCGGCACTGGAGGAATGTGCAGTTTCTCGTAGTCGGACGATTCGCGTGGGGTTCCATAAGCAGCGTGACGGTGGTTCCGCATCACCCGGAGCATGTTCTCGCGATCAGCCTTGAAGCCGTCGAACGGGCCGTGCTCGGCGGCCAGCAGGGCGCTTGCGGCATAGGACCGACCAGTCAGGATCGCGGTCAGGCACCCGCAGACGGCCCGCCCTTCCTCGCTGTCATAGGGGATTCCCGCCTGCATCAGCATGGCACCGAGGTTGGCGTAGCCCAGTCCGAGCGTCCGGTACTTCCAACTCAGCTTCGCGATCTCCTCGGAGGGGAAGGAAGCCATGAGCACCGAGATCTCCAGGACGATCGTCCACAGGCCGATCGCATGCTCGTAGCCGGCCACATCGAATTCGCGGGCCTCGGAGTCGTAGAACTTCAGCAGGTTGATCGACGCGAGGTTGCACGCGGTGTTGTCAAGGAACATGTATTCCGAACATGGGTTGCTGGCGTTGATCCGGCCACCCTCGGGGCATGTGTGCCATGCGTTGATCGTCGAGTCGTACTGGATCCCGGGGTCGGCACAACGCCAGGCCGCCTTGGCCAGTTGGCTCCAGAGGTCGCGGGCCTTGATCGTGCGGGCCTCCTTGCCGTCGGTCCGCTGGTAGAGCGTCCAGTCCCCGTCCTTGTCGACGGCATCGAAGAACTCGTCGGTCACGCGGACAGAGTTGTTGGAGTTCTGACCGCTGACGGTCTGGTAGGCCTCTCCGTTGAAGTCGTAGTCCAGTTGGAGGCCGATTGACTCTGCCATCTCCTTCATGTCGCCATCGAGGTGCTTCATGCCCTCGACAAGCGCCGCGACCTTGATCTCCTCGCGGACCTTCCAGTTGATGAAGGACTCGATGTCCGGATGATCGATGTCCAGGCAGACCATCTTCGCTGCTCGACGGGTGGTGCCGCCGCTCTTGATGGCGCCCGCGGCCCGGTCGCCGATCTTGAGGAAACTCATCAGGCCCGAGCTGCGTCCGCCGCCGGACAGGGGTTCGTCCTCGCCACGGATCATCGAGAAGTTGGTCCCGGTTCCGGAGCCGTACTTGAACAGGCGGGCCTCGCGTGTCCACAGGTCCATGATGCCGCCGTCGGAGACCAGGTCGTCTCCAACCGACTGGATGAAGCATGCATGCGGCTGGGGGTGCGAGTATGCATCGGACGCGAGCGTGACCTCGCCGCTGTCAGGATTGGCGATGAAGTGGCCCTGCGGCGGGCCTGAGATTCCATAGGCCTGGTTGAGGCCGGTGTTGAACCACTGTGGGCTGTTCGGTGCGGCCATCTGGTGCAGGAGCATGAAGGCCAGCTCGTCGTAGAAGGCGTCGGCATCCGACTCGTTGGAGAAGTAGCCGTGCTTCACACCCCAGTGTCGCCAGCAGTCGACGAGGCGATGGATCACCTGTCGGGCGGACTGCTCCGGACCGGTCACGGGTTCCCCGGTGTCATCGAGTACTGGGCTGCCCTCGTCATCCAGCTGGGGGACGCCGGCCTTCCTGAAGTACTTGCTGACAATGATGTCGGTTGCAAGCTGACTCCAGCTGGAAGGCCCCTCCGCCTGGTCGGTCTCGAATACGACCGATCCGTCGGCGTTGGTGATCTTGCTTGTTCGTCGAGTCCATTCGACCGTGTCGTAGACGTTCCGGCCTTCGGTGGTGAATCGCCTTGAAATCTTCATCTGAACTGCTTCCATTCCATCGGGTTATTGTTCGAATCCATCCGTTTCCGTCTGACAAATCCGCTGCCAGGCAGCGGCAAGGCTGCCCGGCAACGCCCTTACGTGTTCCTGTCGTCGACCATCGGGAGCGTGAGCCCCTCCTGGTCCTGGTACTTCCCGTTCTTGTCCGCGTAGCTGATCGAGCAGGCGTTCTCCGCACGCAGGAACAGCATCTGGGCGATGCCTTCATTGGCATAGATCTTCGCGGGTAGTGGGGTGGTGTTGCTGATCTCGATGGTCACGCGACCTCGCCATTCAGGCTCGAGTGGTGTGACGTTGACGATGATGCCGCAGCGTGCGTACGTCGACTTGCCGACGCAGACGGCCAGGACGTCGCGGGGGATGTCGAAGTACTCGATCGTCTCGGCCAGGGCGAATGAGTTGGGGGGGATCACGATGTGATCCATGCCGGTCTGGTCCGTGTCGATCGTGATGAACAGGTCCGGGGTGAACTCCTTCGGATCGATCACCGCCGTGCCGCCGCTGGTGGCGTTGGTGAAGATCTTGAATTTCGTTCCGACCCGCACGTCATATCCATAGCTGGAGACGCCGTATGAAACCTTGCCAGGCCTCTTGACGTTTTTCTCGAACGGCTTGATCGGGACCAGTTCCGAGATTTCAGTGTCACACAATACGCTCATGAAACTCCACCACCTGTCATGGTCGCCTGACGACGACCGTTTCCTCCACCAATGAACGCGCCGGAATATGCGACCCGCCCACCTGCTGCTGCTTCACCATGAGGTGACACAGCGATTCGGACACACTGCGACACGCAGTGCACCCTTCGTGCCCCCCGACCACCTACGAGGTCAGCCGGGGACAGGACCCGAACGGGTCGCTGTCACTGTTGATGCATTGCATCGGGGCCTGTGCCAGGAGATTCCTTCCTCGCTGGTTCGGCACTTGAGAAAAAGGCGACACCTGTTGCCGATCGGCCTTCCACGATTGGCCCTGGCCCGACTCCCTATCACGCCCACGATTCGTCACCTCATGCGACCAAGTGGTGGGAGGAGTATCGACGGCTTCCATCCATTGAGCCGTCTGGCGACATGAGCCTGCAGGCAGTGAAACCCCTCCTCTGGGGTATTCTGTCGGAGTGCCTGCGTTCTTGCTCATGAACTGATCCATGCCGTACTTCCAAGGAGGTTCCTAGACCCTTGCACCGGCAACAGGTGCCATTGGTGGCAATCCTACCCCTAGATATTGTGCCTGCAACCAGTACAGAACACTGAATATTGGGTTTTTGTAATGATATCCGTAAATTGTTGATATTCAAGCACTTATGAGGATTATTGGCTTGGCTCTGTCCACAACATGTGGTGTGTGAAACTTGTCCATAACTGTCAATACCCCCATATCTAGTACCTTTTTGAGCCTTTCCAGGGGGGGGAGGGCCCTTCCTGGAGGCCTGAGTAGACTAGGCGACCCCATGTCATTGGATCCAAAGACCATCCTCTCCTCCCTGACACAGCGACAGCAGGAAGCCGCCTCGATCATCGATGGTGCGGTGCTGGTCCTGGCCGGTCCCGGTTCAGGCAAGACACGCGTGATCACGCATCGAATCGCGCACCTGATCGCCAATGGCATCGAACCGTGGCGCATCCTCGCGCTGACGTTCACCAACAAGGCGGCGCAGCAGATGCACGAGCGTGTCGAGCAGCTGATTGAAGGCGTGCATCATGGTCGGCCTCGCGTATGCACGTTCCATTCGTTCTGTGCATCGATCGTCCGGAGATGGGGTGAACGTCTCGACATCGATCCCGGTTTCTCCATCTACGACACGAGTGATCAACGAGATGCCGTTCGCACGGCGCTGCAGAAGCTCGACCTTGATTCGGGCAACTGGACACCAGCCTCCGTCCTGTCGACGATCAGTGCCGCGAAGAACTCTCTTCAGTCAGCAGAGCAGTTCGCTGACGCGGCTGGTGATTTCTACACGCGTTCGATCGCGAAGATCTACACCGCGTATCAGGAAACGCTGCGACGGAACAATGCGCTCGACTTCGACGACCTGCTGCTGCGTGTCGCCGAGCTACTTCGATCGGACAAGGAGGTGCTCGAGTCTCTTCGTCGCGATCACGGATACATCCTCATCGACGAGTATCAGGACACCAATCACGCGCAGTTCGTGATCGCCCACTCGATCGCTGCGGAACACGGCAACATCTTCGTCGTCGGGGATCCGGACCAGTCCATCTACGGATGGCGTGGGGCCGACCTTGGCAACATTCTCGAGTTCGAGCAGCAGTATCCTGGCACCGAGGTGATTCCTCTCGGCGAGAACTTTCGAAGCACCGGGCATATCGTCTCATCCGCGGATGGATTGATCCGTCACAACTCCAGGCGGCGTCACAAGGACCTCCACACGAGCCTCGGTGACGGTGAGAAGGTGGCGATGATCCGCTGCAACGATGAGCACCATGAGGCCGAGCGGGTCGCCGAGTTGATGGTCCAGGCCTCCAGAGAGGGTGTCCCGTGGAACCAGATGGCCGTGCTGTACCGGGTGAACTCGCTGAGCCGTGTCCTGGAGGAGGCGATGCGGCAGCACGGGATTCCCTACGTCATCGCCAGGGGCACCGCCTTCTACGATCGGAAGGAGATCAAGGATGCCCTTGCGTACCTTCGCCTGGTCGTCAACCACCAGGATGACGTTGCGCTGAAGCGGATCGTCAACACCCCGGCGAGGGGCATCGGTGCGACCACGATGAAGAAGATCGAGGTGCATGCAACCTCGAACCAGCAATGCCTCTCGGACTCGCTCGTGGCCGCGAGGGAGGTTTCCGGTATCGCGGCACGCACGTGCAACGCAATCGAGGGATTCACTTCGATGATCTCCAGATGGAGACGGTTCGTCGACGGGGAGGATGCAGCGAGGCTTCCTGATCTGGTGACCATGGTCATCTCCGAGAGCGGGCTGGAGTCCGCAGTGGCGGGGGAGGACAGCGAGGAGGCGAGGCAACGACAGGCCAACCTGAACGAATTGATCACCGCATCGGGTGAATCACAGCCGCCCGAGGAGACCGACGACGGCCTGTTGCTCGATGCATTGATCGGGTTCCTCGAGTCGGTAGCGCTGGTGAGTGATTCGGATTCGATCGACCCGGACCAGGGGGCGGTCACCCTGATGACCCTGCACGCAGCCAAGGGTCTCGAGTTTGATCTCGTGTGCATGGTCGCCATGGAGGAGGGGCTGCTTCCCCATTCAAGGTCCGCGGAGGACCAGGGGGAAATGGAGGAGGAGCGACGTCTCTGCTTCGTGGGCATGACCCGGGCTCGGAAGCATCTCTCGATGCTCTCGGCAGCCAGTCGCATGTTCCGTGGTGCCCGGGCGTCCACCATCCCCAGCAGCTTCCTTGGTCAGATTCCTGAGGAACACGTACAACGGGAGGACCTGTCCGACCAGTTCGAGCCCGATGAGCCGGAACGACTGCGAGTCGGTACGTCATCGGCACAGTTTCCCGTCGGTTCCCTGGTACGGCATCCACAGTTCGGGACCGGTACGGTTCAGGCGTTGATGCCCCGGGGATCCGTGTGCAGCGCCCGGATCCTCTTCGACAATGTCGGATCGAAGACCCTCGTCCTGGAGTACGCTCGGCTGCAGAGGCTTCGTTGAGTTCACGGGTCAGTCGGCTTCAGGCCCTGCTCGATTGCCCCTCTCCAGTGAAGAAACCGCATCGACCAGGAGCAGCCTCACGCACAGTACGGCGATGATCGAGAGCAGGATCGCACCGGCCTTGTCCTCCGCAAGAACGATGTTGGTGATTGCGGCGATGAGCAGGCACGCGGCGATCACCCTGCACACGATCACCAGCAGCATCCTGTTCACGGGCCATGTCTCCATGTGGTTACGGGCAGGAACCCCAGCCGGCAAGCAGGATACCCATGTCCGACCCATCGACAAGCCCGTTGCCATCGAGGTCCCCGGGGCACTCCCCGATGCAACCCCACTGGCTCAGCAGGATTCCCAGATCCTTGCCCGAGACGCTTCCATCGCTGTCTAGGTCAGCGATGCATGGTGGTGGCGGCAGGACCTCGATCGGCCCGAGGCTGGACTGGTTCCGGCGGATCCCGTTGATGTCGAAGGACAATGGCTGGTTGCCGGGAAGGATTCCGTTGCTGCTGGCGATCAACGAGCTTGCCGGTGGGGGAGTGTCGGTCGGAAACTGCTGAAGCAGGAAGACCGGCTTCGGGTCATTGGGCATCGAGGGGATCTCGAAGTAGGCGTTGTTGTTGATGACGCAGGTCGGATCGGTGAGGTTGCAGTGCACCTGTCCGTATGGACCCCACTTGGAGAGGACCGTCTTGAACATAGTCGAGAATCGACTCGAAGCGGAACCATCGTTGTCGAACTGGAACTTCATCCCGGGCGGCATGTTCTTGAAGACCAGGTGGGAGTGCCAGATGTTCGGCCTGTTGTCGGTCGTGGTCGCGTTGTAGAGCGAGTACTTGTCCAGGAATCCCACGTCGATCTGCGACAGGTCCATTTCGACCTGGGCGTTGATCAGCCATCCCCTCGCCTTGAAGTTCTGCAGCGCTCGAGCGGAATTGTCCTCGACCAGCAGCTTCAGGTCGGCGTTCAGCAGGGCCATGTTGTTGTTGAAGAGCTTTGCCGCGGTCAGGCCGTGTCCCTTGATCCCGTAGATGATCCCCCTGACGCTCTCCAGTTCGAATGCTGTCTTGAGTTGATTCATGCTCGGAGTCGTCTTGCATCCGTACTCGTGAGCGGTCACCGTGAAGTCGTAGAGGATGACCAGGTCCAGTTGGTAGCCCGGAAAGCCCGACGTGTGGCAGTAGAACGGGAACGCCCGGGCGCTGGAGAAGTCGTTCTCCCAGCTGGGAAGCGTCCCGCGAGCGGCGGTGCAGCGATGAAAGATCGTGCTGCTGCCACCCTTGGCCGTGTAGCTGTTGAAGATCGTCTCGCCGCTGGACCCGTAGTAGCTGGTGAAGCCCGCGGTACAGTCGATGAAGGTCGCGGTCCCGTCGTTGCCCTGTGGTCCGTTGTTCCAATGGGTGATCACGTGGTTCCGCGAGTAGAAGGCATGGCAGTTCCTGATCACGTTTCGATCGCCGTTGCGTGCCTGTGACTGGATGGCGTCCTCCTGCGAACCGTTCATGCCCCAGCCGTCCGCTCGCATGTTCTCCACCAGCGCAAGGTCGCCCTTGACCTGTATGCCTCTTCCCGAACTGGTACACCCCTCGAGGTGCGCCGTGTCCGGATCAACACCGTCACGGGGATGCACGTAGAGGATGCCGCTCTCCTGGTCATAGAAGAAGCTGCCCGCTCGCTCATCCACCGCAACCACCGACTGGACCCTGGCCATTGGTCGATCCAGATCCGCGTCATGATCCTGTCGCACCCAGTGGACCTCCTGCCCCGACTGGACCGACCAGGTGTTCCGTGAACCCTTGACCGGTTCCCACGAACCGCTTCCAGCCGGCCACTGCAATGTAAAGCCGCTGATCCTNGGACGCGGAAGCCGGGAGTCACCGAAGTCCGCGATGCGGATGCCGGGTTGGTTGGTGGTCACGCCCACGTTGGAGTGCCACGCATCCCCTCGTCTGAACAGGATCTCGCGAGTCTCCTGGACCGGTTCATTGATCCAGGACAGGACCTTGTCAATGCTCTTCCAGGCCGTGCCCGGTGTGAGCCCGTCATTGCGGTCATCGCCGTCGGAACTGGAGACGTAGCGCGTCTGGTCGCGTGTGAAGGTGACCTCGTCCACGCGGTCCTGCAGCAGTTGGAGGTACCAGTCCTCCCATTCGCTGCTGGTCACCAGTGGCATCGGATCCACCTGGGCATGCGCAACAGCCCCGTGCTGCATCAATGCGATGACGCAGCAGATCCACGGTGCAGCCATTCGTTGAAAGATGACTCCCAACCCTGTATCTCCCCTGGTTCCAGTACCGAATTTTAGAACCAAAAACGGGCTTGGCCAGCGGAAAGAGAGGACCTGGCTAGTTTGCAGGGCAAATCCCCGTCTGCCACATCAGGAACGACCACTGGTCAGCCAATGACTGGATCCTCTGGCTCATCGGCTTGCCCGCCCCGTGTCCTGCGGCCCTGTCCACCCAGAGCAGGATGGGCTCATGATCCGGGTCGCTCCCGGTGGCCTCCTGCAGCCTGGCGGCCATCTTTCTGGCATGGAGCGGATGAACCCGGGTGTCGTTTTCGCCTGCGGTCAGCAACACCGCCGGGTACTCCCGGTCCTGCTGGACGTTCTGATAGGGCGAGTATCCACGAAGCCATGAGTACGCCTCGGGGTCGTCCGGTGAGCCGTACTCGGGTATCCAGAACCTGGCCATCAGGAACTTGTGGTACCTGAGCATGTCAAGCAGCGGCACGGCGGAGATTGCGCACGTGAAGAGCTCCGGCCGCTGTGTCACGGCGNCNCCCGTGAGCAGCCCGCCGTTGGAGCCACCCATGACGGCGAGGTGATCGGCATTGGTCCATCCCTGCTTGAACAGGTGCTCGCACGTCGCGTACAGGTCGTCGAACACGTTCTGCTTGTTCTCGAGCATTCCGGCCCGATGCCAGGGTTCACCGAATTCGCCACCACCCCGGAGGTTGGCCACGACGTAGATGCCGCCCTTGTCGTAGAAGGGGAAGTTGGTTGCATAGAACCTCGGAGTCAGCGAGATCTTGAATCCACCGTACCCGTAGAGCACACACGGATTCTCTCCGGTGGGCTTTACATCCTTGTTCCTGATGATGAACATCGGCACTCGCGTCCCGTCCGGGGATGTCGCCCATTCCTGGGTCACGATCACCGAGTCGACATCCACCGGGACGTCCGGCCTGGCCCAGAGTGACCGCTTCATCGTGTCCAGGTCGACGTGGTAGATCGTTCGTGGCTCGTTGTAGCTGCTGTAGGCGATGAACGCGTCTGTCCGGTCGCTCTCCGTGCTGATCGAGGCCGTTCCCAGTCCTGGCAGCTCGATGCTCCCGGTCGGCGTGCCCACCAGGTCGAACCGTTCGAGCCGGTCGGTCACGTCGACGGTGTATCGCCCGATGAGCATGCCCCTGGCCATTGAGAGTCCCCGAAGAAGCTGGTCCTTCCGCTCGGGGATCACCAGGTGCCACTGGTCCTTCTCTGGCCTGGTCAGGTCGACGGCGTAGACGCATTGGTTCGGCGCCTCCAGAGAGGTCGTCATGTACAGCGTGTCGCCGAGGATCCCGGCGGGGGAGAAGGAGCCCTGGAGGTCGACGGCGACGGGGATCAGTTCGATCCTGCCGGTGCGTCGCCACTGGTTGAAGTCCATCGTCCAGAGATCGTTCCTGCTCCAGCCGTCGGAGACGCCCATGACGATCCAGCGTCCGTTCCTGCTGAGAAACGCCCACGGAATCCTGCTGGGTTCCTCCTGCGTGAACAGGACCGGGTCGTGCCGATCCGATCGTCCCAGTTCATGCCAGCAAATTTCCCGGCTGTACGGGTCGGTCGGATCCGAAAGCCTGCTGTAGAGGAATCCACTGCCGGATGGATTCCACCCTCCGAATCGGACCTTGCCCTCGATCGAGCCGGCCAGCCACTGGCCCGAATCGGTCCGCAGCACGTGCAGCGTGGTCATCTCGTCACCGGCGCGAGACAGGCCGAAGGCCACGAGCGATCCATCATGGCTCGGTTCGAAGAAGTCGAGCGAGACCAGGCCATCGTCGTCAAGCGTGTTGGGATCCAGGAGAATCCTCGGCTCTCCGTCGATGCTCCGGTTGACCATCAGCACGCCCTGATCCTGGCCGCCGCTTCTCTTCGTGTAGAAGTAGTAGGGGCCCCGCATCCTCGGAGTGCCGACCGATCCGATCGACATCAGCTTGGAGAGTTCTTCGGAGAGCTCCGCATGGCAGCTGAGCGAATCAAGCGTGTTGCGGGTGTACTCCAACTGGCTCGTGGTCCACTCCTTGACCCGTGGATCATCCTTCTCCAGGGATTCCAGCCACCGGTACTCGTCCACGGTCGTCTCACCGTGCAGGGTCTCCGTGACGGGGTCCTTCGGGGTGGCCGGCGGCTCGCCGGTGCCGACGAGTGCCGGCAGCAGCATGCCGATGGACATGGCGATCAGTGGCGCATTGGTGCGTGTTCGTGACATCTTTGTTCTCCCTTCTGAACGGGGAGAACAGTCTACCAGAGGGTCCTGAGCCTGATGGTCTCGGGAATCTCCTGCAGGCCTCGCCTGACCGAATCGCCCTCCATCGGTTCGACATCGAGGATCACGTAGCTCATGAACTGGTCCGACTGGAGGTACTCCGCGTTGATGTTGACATCCAGCTCCGCAAGCAGCGTGTGCATCCTTCCGAGAACACCGGGAACGTTCCGGTGAAAGTGCATGATGCGGTGCTGGTCCGGCCGCCGGGTCGGCAGTTCCACCTCGGGAATGTTGACCGATGACGTGGTCGTGCCGTCGTTGATGTAGCGATCGAGCTTGAGTGCGACATCGCGGGCGATATTCTCCTGGGCCTCCTCGGTGCTCCCTCCGATGTGCGGGGTCAGGATCACGTTGTCATGCCTGGAGAACCTGCACTGGAACTCGGAGTNGTTCCTGCTCGGTTCCTCGGAGAACACGTCGATGGCGGCCCCGGCGATGTGGCCCGAATCGAGTGCCTCCTCGAGGGCGGCCTCGTCGATGAGGGAGCCACGGGCGTTGTTGATGATGAACCCGCCCGGTCGGATCATGCCGATCTGCTCGGCACCGATCATCCCACGGGTCAGCATGGTCTCCGGAACATGCAGGCTGACGAAGTCGCTCTTCTGCAGGAGCTGTTGGAGCGAACCGGCTGGCCGGGCATTGCCCAGAGGCAGCTTCGGGACGATGTCGTGGTAGATCACCTGCATGCCCAGTGCCTCGGCCAGGACCGACAACTGCGACCCGATGTGCCCGTACCCGACGATCCCGAGGACGCGTCCTCGGACCTCGTGGCTGGACTTGGCGGACTTGTGCCACTGGCCCCCGTGCATCTGGGCATTGCGCTGGGTGATCCCCCGCGAGAGCGAGATGATCTCGGCCAGTGTCATCTCGGCGACGCTGCGCGTGTTGCTGAACGGGGCGTTGAACACGACGATCCCTCGCTTTCGGGCCTCGTCAAGATCGACCTGGTTGGTCCCGATACAGAAGCAGCCGATGGCCGCGAGGTTCCCGGCCGCATCCAGCAGTTCCGGCGTGATCTTCGTCCGGGACCTGATCCCGAGCACCTCGACATTCTTCAGATGCTCCAGCAGATCGTCCTGATCGACTGCTCCATCCAGTGTCCGGACACTGGCTCCCTGCTCATGCAGCCACTCCTGTGCCGCCGGGTGAATCCCTTCCAGGAGCAGGACGTTGGGTGATTCTCTCTGGGCCATCATTGCTTGAAGTCCTTCAATNGACGATGTCGGGCAGTTGGTTCATCCGCTCGGTCAGGTTCCGTGGACCGTCCCCGGTGACCAGAACATCGGCCTCGTAGTGGACGCTCACCGAACCGTCAGCGCTCCAGATGGGCCATGTCCTTCCTACCGTACGCGTCTCGGTCGTCCCGAGTGCGATCATGGGTTCGACCGCCACAAGGTGCCCCTCCTCCCACGGCATCCAGGCATCCGGCCACTCGCCCGGATAGCTCGGGACGACATTGGAGATGAACGGCTTGTCGTGGAGGCTCCGGCCGTACCCGTGGCCACCGAGGCCCCTCGTGAGGAAGTACCCTTTTTCCTTCTCGACGTACTCCTGGACGCTCCTGGCATACTCGATCAGCGGCTTGCCGACCTGCAACTGCTCCACGCCACGGCGAAGTGATTCCTTTCCACACTCCATCAGGTCTCGTGATGCATCATCGATCGCCTCGATCCCGTAGGTCCAGGCGGCGTCGCCGATCCAGCCCCGGTACTTGACCCCGATATCGACCGAGATGATGTCGCCCGCTTCGAGCGGTCGCTCCAGCGAATCGTGCGTTCCGTGGACGATGCAGTCGTTGACCGAGAGGCAGGCCTGGTTGGGAAAGGGAGGATGTCCCCTGACCCGGTATCCCTTGAACGCGCTGGCGCAGCCGAGTGATTCGAGGATCACTTGGACCTGCCGGTCCACCTCCAGGAGCGTCCGGCCCGGCCCAAGGTACTCGACCAGCTGCTCATGGGTCCTGGTGACCATGTCCGCGGCGGCTGTTGCCGAATCGATGTCCGCTGGTTTCCTTACGAGCATCAGCGGATGGTAGTGGCCTCGTCGACTGGGTCAAACCTGTGGAAAATCAACAGGGGCGATGAACCATGTTCATCGCCCCTGGTGTTCTTCGGTCGGAGTCGATCAGGCGACGTTTCGCTTGTTCTCCGTGCAGCCGGCCTGGTCCTGCGGGAATCCCCATGCGCCGCCCTGCGAGGGGGTCGTATTCTGGGAGTTCTCGTTCTGGAAGTTGCCGGTGAATCCGTTGAAGAAGCCGTTGTAGCCGTTGAAGGCGGGGGTGTTGTAGCCGTTGAAGCCCTGCCAGTTCCATGACGGGTTCCATGCCCACGCGCCTGGGTTGGAGAACTGGTTGTTCCACGGGGTCCAGCCCTGGTTCCAATTGTTGAATCCGTTGAACCAGTTGTTGCTCCAGTCGTTGAATCCGTTGAACCAGTTGTTGTTCCAACCGTTGAAACCGTTGAACCAGTTGTTGTTCCAGTTGTTGTTGAATCCACCGCTGTAGTTCCAGGGGGTGGTCCCGTTGTGCCAGCCGCTGGGCGTCCAGTTGCACGAGGCATCGTTGCCGCCCCAGGGGTTGTTCCAGTTCCAGAAATTCGGTGTCGGATTGAAGTTGTTCATCGTGTTATGACTCCTCGAGTGTGTTCGTGTTCAGCCAACTCATCATGCCGGTGGCAGGGGGATGGCCATCGCCCATGGTGGGCATCCAGATCGGCAACGGAGCCGATCACGTTCCCAATCGGCCCATGCAGGGACCGACTTCATCGCGAAGCATGAATTGACCATGAAAGTTCGAGTCCGGCGTTCAGGCCCTTCCCAGGGCCCTCCAGACCCCCCCGGTGACGGTTGCCAGCGGGCCGGCGGTGGCGAAGTCGCATCCGAGGCTGCGTTCATCCTCCTCCTGGAGGATCGCCAGGTCAGCCCGCTTGCCAGGCTCGATCGAACCAACCTGGTCCTGGAGTCCCAGGACGCATGCGGCATTCCAGGTCGCCGCCGTGATGACCTCCGATGGCAGGAGCCTGAGCTTCCTGCAGCCCAGCGCCATCGCCATGGGCAGGGACGGGGTCGGGGCCGAGCCCGGGTTGCAGTTGCTTGCGATGGCGATCGCCCCATCGGCATCCACCAGTTCGCGTGCAGGGGCGTACCGATCATCCAGCGTGAATCCGCTGTTCGGCAGCGCGACACCGATGGTGCTGCTGCGTGCGAGGTGTTCCAGGTCCGATGGTGTCGTCGCCTCGAGGTGATCGACGCTCACGGCTCCCATCTCGACAGCCAGCCTGGTCATTCCAAGGCTGTTGAACTGGTCGGCATGGACGCGGATCGGGCAGCCCAGGTCCATCGCATTCTCGAAGAGGCGCCTGCAGTCGGCGAGCGACCAGGCCCCGGTCTCGCAGTAGGCGTCGCAGGGAATCGGGCCGAATGCATCGACGACGGCTGGAAGGGTCTCGTTGATGATCATCTCGACGAAGTCCGGGTTCTCCTGGTCGATCGCGTGGGCTCCAAGGAACGTCGGCTGAACCAGCATGTCGGTCTGTTCGGCAACATCACGGATCACCTCGAGCATCTTCAACTCGGCTTCGGTGGTCAGGCCATACCCGGACTTGACCTCGACGGTTGTCGCTCCCAGGCGTGACATCTGGTCCAGGTTCGTCTCGAGCCTGCGCCGAAGTTGTTCCGGGTTCGCATCACGCACGGCTCGAACCGTGGACATGATGCCGCCGCCGGATTCGAGTATCTGGAGGTAGGTCGCACCTTGCACCTGTGCCTGGAACTCCTCGTAGCGGGATCCCGCCCAGCATGCATGGGTGTGGCAGTCGACCAGTCCAGGCATGATCACCCTGCCACGGACATCGATCGCCTGGATGTCCGAGTCCGGTGCCGTGTCCGGTCCGACCGATTCGATGAGACCGTCTCGCACCTGCACCCAACCGTTCTCGATCACACCCAGCTCCTTCATTCGGGCACCACGTCGTGGGCCGGGTTCCTCGTCGGATACGGCGAGTGTCAGGATCCTGCCGTTAATGAGCCTGAACGATTTCATGGTCGTGTCTTTCCTCTGGAAGGGTGCAGGGCTGTGCATGCAGTGGTATAACGGATCAGCGAGAGCCTGGTGTCGTTGCACCCCAGGGGGAACCATCTTGAACAGCCAGACGCCACACAATTCGCATCCCGGGCACAAGACGACCGCCTTGATGGATCTGCATCTGGACGACGGTGTGCTGACCATCATGCCAAAGGGACCCAATGTCAGCCAGCGGGAGTCCGAGATCATTTCCGAGGATGTGGAGCCCTACCTCGGGGAGTCCGTTGCGGATACCTCCAAGCTTCGGTACCTGGTCATGGACATGTCGCAGGTCACGTTCATGTCCAGCATGGGCCTGGGCATGTGCATCGCATTCAGGAACAAGGCCGGTGCGATGGGGGCCAAGGCCCTGATCACCGGGTTGAACGACCAGCTTCGACAGGTGCTCTCGATGATGCGCATCGACAAGCTCTACCAGGTGGTCGACGATCCCCACAAGGTCCAGAAGATGATCAGTCGCTGATCGGATCGGCTTGGTCCATCGAGGGTTCTTCATCCTCGGGTTCATCCGGTTCCGGTTCGAGACCGTCGTAGACGACGATGTCCGCCCTGTACAGGTCCTCCCGTCGAAGGCTGGTGTCGGTTCCAGGCTGAACGCTCATCGTCAGGATGCGAATCCCAGGGCTTCTTCGTGCGAGATGGCCGTAGGTGCCCCCGTTGAAATCCGTGTGGAACTGCCCGACCAGGTGCACGACCTTGGTGGCACCCTCCCGATGCGCGTTCCTGATCGAGTCGGCCATTGTCGCGTCCCACAGCGCCTGTGCCCTGAACCACGAGTCGACCGCCAGGTGATCAGTCGTTGCATCTTCAGCATGAGGATCGGAGTGCTGGCTCATCAGCGATCGAAACCGTGCGCGGTAGTTGCCCCTGTCAGGATCAAGTGGCACATGAAACAGCACTTGTTCCTCCTTCGGGAGTCCGATGAGCTTGGCGTATCCCTCGGTCCTGGCCATCGTGACGTACCGTCTCGGCGCATTGGCTGCCAGGACGGTCGCGCCCGCGGCATGACCATCGTCGATGATCGGCTGATACCACGATTCCCATGATCCCTCGCCGGCCCAGCTGGCCGAGCCGGTTCGCTCGACGAACTCGTCCACGCTGATCCTGCCGGCCAGGTAGTCGTCCACGTACCGCTGCTCGTCCCGTTCCAGCATCTCCATCGAGAGAACCGTTCCGGGCCATCGGGAGGCCACCTCGACGATCAGCCGTCTCTGGAACTCGTGGGCGATCGGGTCATCATGCAGCTCCCCGACGAGAATCACGTCGGCCCATCCACAGGCATCCACCAGCTGTCGATGATCGACCTCGGTTCCATCGACTCCCCAGAACATGCGGAGCGTGACCGGTTCCCGTTCCGGTGCCGGCGCATGGTCGATGGCGCCGGCTGGTGTCGGAGACCATCGCGGGCTCGAACATGCTGACATCCACATCGCCGTGCAGGTGCAGAAGACCCCGAGGACGATCCGGCAAGTTCGAATGGTTGATCCGACCATCAAGTGAGCATAGCCAAAATAATCCACCTTGACTCGATGCAACCGTGTACACTCCGCGTCCATGGGTACGACAAAGAAAAAGTCGAAGGATCGACGGAGCCGTTCGCAGCGAAAGAAGGGGTGGCGCACCGCCAGCAGCAGTGATCGTCATGAACTCTACGAACTGTCCGTGCAGAACACCGAGGCCGAGGTCGAGTTCATCGACAAGGTCTGGACGCAGCTTCGTGGTCGACTGGCCAGCTCGATCCGTGAGGATTTCTGCGGTACGGCGGCTGCCAGCGCCGAATGGGTCCTGGCCCGGGATGACAACACGGCGATCGGCTTCGACCTGGACCAGGAGGTCCTGGACTGGGGGATCAGGCGCAACAGTGAACGACTCGACGAGGAGCAGCTTCAGCGTCTGCAGGTTCACAACGCCGATGTCCGGGCCGTCCAAGCCGAGCGGGTTCAGACGATCCTGGCGATGAACTTCAGCTACTTCCTCTTCAAGACCAGGGAGGATCTTCGGCAGTACTTCGAGCATGCCAGAGAGGGGCTGCTCGATGACGGCATCTTCATCCTTGACGCCTATGGTGGCAGCGAGTCCTACGAGGAGATGGAGGAGGAAAAGGACCTGGACGGGTTCACCTACGTCTGGGACCAGGCGTCCTATGACCCGATCACCGGTGACGTCGTCAACCACATCCACTTCAGGTTTCCCGATGAGACCGAGATGACGAAGGCCTTCACGTACGAGTGGAGGCTGTGGAGTCTTCCAGAGATCCGTGAACTGCTCGAGGAGGCCGGGTTCACCAACGTCACTGTGTGGTGGGAGGGGAACGAGGAGGACAGCGAGGAGGGAAACGGGGTCTTCGAGCCAGCCGAGCATGGTGAAGCGTGTCCTGGTTGGATTGTCTACATCACCGCGGAAAAATCGTCTGCCTGAATCCTAAGAGGGTGTTCCAGCCACTCCCGGACCGGTTTCATGCCCTATGATGAAGGGTCCACGCAGACCATGAGACCGCCATGCTCGAGATTCCTGGAGAACATGAAACGCTGACGACCCCGCTCCAGGAGCAGTTGCAGCAGGTGCAGATGCTGTTCCAGCAGCAGTTGGCCAGCGACCTGGATCCGGTCAACGCGCTTTGTCAGCACGTGGAGCAGTACAGGGGGAAGATGCTTCGCCCCACGATGGTCTTCCTGTCCGGGCTCGCCGTGAAGGGTGCCCGCTGGTCCGATCAGGACCTGCTCGAGCAGCATCGCGTCGTCGCGGCCGTTACTGAGATGATCCACATGGCGACGCTCGTCCATGACGACGTGCTCGACGACGCCTCGGTCCGTCGCCGAGGCACGACGGTCAACCATCTTCACGGTAACGAGATGGCCGTGATGCTCGGGGATTACCTGATCTCGAACGCGTTCAGCCTCTGCTCGAGCCTCGACGAGCCATGGATCAACTCGGTCCTCGGCAACGTGACGAACACGCTCTGCGAGGGTGAGCTCGTCCAACTGCATCACAGGGATGATCTCCAACTGGATCGAGACACGTACTTCCAGATCATTCGTCGAAAGACCGCTGCATTGATCGGGGCCTGCTGCCGGCTTGGAAGCATGATCTCCGGCGCCGATGCGGTGGCGGGTGAGCGGATGGACCGCTTCGGAATGGGCCTGGGCCTGGCATTCCAGATCCAGGACGACATCCTGGACCTGGAGGGGTCACAGGAGGTCGTCGGCAAGAGCATCAACCGCGATCTCGCCAACGGCATGATGACCCTCCCGCTGATCATCCACATGGAGCAGCTGGAGCCGGAGGATCGCACTTCATTCTCCGAGTTGATCAGGACCCGTGACAGCGGGGTGCTGCTGGAACAACTCGCCCAGAGCGGTGCCATGGAGGCCGCCAGGAACCATGCGATGGACCTGGTCCGATCAGCCAAGCAGGATCTCGAAGAACTCGAGGATTCTCCGGCGCGGCAGATGCTTCACGCCGCGGCCGATGCCGTGATCGAACGATCCTTCTGAGGCCGATCAATCAGCCCTTGTTCCAGCGTGGCTTCGGGCCGGGACGCCCGCCCCGTGAAGCCAGATCCTGATTGGCCGTGACGATCTGGTTGAGGATGCTTTCGGACAGGTTCATCGGGTGTCCCTGCCATCGGACGATCCAGTCGCTCGAGATCACGACGACGTGCGGGATTCCTCGGATCTGGAAGGCATCCTTCATCCGCTTGTTCGGATCAAGCGCCAGGCTGTACTTGAAGTCCCTTGCCTTGAGGTTGTGCTTGCGAAGTCCCTGCTCGAAGTTGCTTTCCCGCTCATCGGAGAGGCCGACGGCGCACACATCGTTGGCAAACTTCTGGCTGAGCGTGTTCATGTGCGGGATCGACGCCCTGCATGGCGGACACCAGGTCGCCCAGAAGTCCAGGACGACCACCTTGTTGTCGGCGTTGGGAGTGGGGGTGAGCCATTCATCGACCCACATGTCCGGAGCACGCCTGCCTCGAAGATCACGGGCATTGGAGATCCGATCCTTGAACTCGGGAAACTCGACCTTGTCCATCGGATCCTCGGTGGGCAGTTGCCGAACCTCCGCATCCGGATCGCGTTCCTCCGCAAGCAGCATCTTCACCACGTCCGGAAGGGCGGTCGCCTTGATGCCTCCCCCCCTGACGACACCATTGCGATCCACGACGATGTTGACCGGCTGTCGATAGACCCCCAGTGCATCACAGTACGTCCCCTTGCGATCAAGCATGATCGGCATCGGGATCTCGGCACGCTCCAGGAACGCCTCGAGCTTGGAGCCATCGGCAGGCGTGTGCAGGGCGAGCAGCACCAGGTCATCGTCCTCGACGTCCGAGAGGATCTTGTGCACTTTCAGGGGCATTCTTCTCGCGGCAGAGTGCCCGTTGGTCCAGCTCTGGATCACGATGACCTTGCCGTCCAGCGAATCGATCTCGAGGTCGCCCTGGTTGTACCACTTGATGGTTCCGGGAATCTCGGGCAGTTTCCAGCCGGTGATCGAATCGATCGCCTGGCGGTCAACTGGCTTCAGTCGGTCCAGGCACTTCGCTTCCAGTCGAGGCACGTCCTGCCCATCGGACTGTGCGGAGCCGGCCATGGAGATCCAGCCAGCCATCAACACCGCCAGGACCAGGTGGAGCCCGCATGGGCCAGGCTGTCGTGTTCGGGCCGGGTGTCCGGTATGTTCAAGTGTCTGTGATTGCAGCGGCATGTTCATGGTTCTCCTTGGTCCTGTATCCACATCATCCTAGGTCACGCGGGGGCTCTTGTGCGTGCTCGGCGGTGTCCGGATCCTCCAGTGGCGGTCCAGGGGCGTTGTCGATGAGCCTGACCTGGCCGCACCGGGCCGCGATCAGTGAACGGGTCGGGTTACCCGGGACGACCTCCTCGAGTGTTCCGGCATCCCTGACGACCGCATATTCACAGTCAAGCCCATGTTCCTTCAAGGTGTTGAGCATCGAGCTTTCCGCCTCTGGAACGGTTTCGCAGTAACTGGAGACATGCAGCGCCCGAGCCATTCCGACCGCGCGGGCACGCTCACCCTCATCCATCAGTTTGTTCCGGCTGGAACAGGCCAGGCCATCGGCCTGCCGGATGGTCCTGCAGGGGTGGATTCTCAGTCCTGGGAACCGTTCCGAGCCCTCGAAGACCGCCTTGACCGTCAGCAGTTGCTGGTAGTCCTTCTCGCCGAAGCAGGCGATCGTCGGTTCCACCAGTTGAAAGAGTCGATCGACCACCTGGATCATGCCGGCAAGGTGTCCCGGACGGCATCGATCCTCCAGTTGCGGCCTGCAGGCCACGCTGGGCAGCAGGATCGAACCGGCCTGTTCATGAGCCGCCTCGATGCCATCGGGATAGATCTCCCGGTCATCGGGGATGTAGGCCACGGTGGCTCCATGATCGCGTGCCAGTACGATGTCCTGTTCCAACTGGCGAGGGTAGGTCTGCAGGTCGGTGCCCTGGTTGAACTGTGTCGGATTGACATAGATACTCACGACGACCTGTTCGGACAGCGATGCCGCCTCCTCGATGCATGCGGAATGGCCATCGTGAAGGGCGCCCATCGTTGGAACGAATCCGACGCTCTGGGTCCGGTCGAGGTCGAGTGATCTTGTGTCGTGAACGATCTTCATGTCGCTGCTGGTGCCTCAGGGCTCCATCCGGCCTGTCGTGTGGACTCGATGCTGGACAATCACCCCCGAGGCCCTGATAATGATTCTAAACAAGCAGGCTGAAGCACCATCCTGGAAATGCCCTTCGACCTGCAAGGCCATTCATCGCACTGGAACACCGATGTCACTGACTCTGCCAATCTACATGGACAACGCCGCGACGACACGGACAGACCCCCGTGTTGTCGAGAAGATGCTTCCTTTTTTCACTGAGATCTACGGGAACTCGGCCAGCCGCAACCACGCCTTCGGCTGGGAGGCTGAGAGCGCCGTGGATACGGCCAGGAAGCAGGCCGCATCTCTGATCGGTTCGAATCCGAAGGAGATCATCTGGACCTCCGGATCGACCGAGAGCAACAACCTGGCGATCAAGGGTGCCGCACGCATGTACGCCCGATCCAATGACGGATCGTCCTCGGCCGGTCACATCATCACCGCTGTCCACGAGCACAAGGCCGTCCTTGACCCATGCAAGAGGCTGCAGAGGGAAGGGTTCGACGTGACCTACCTTGAGCCCGAGCCCGATGGCATCATCACGGCCGAGATGGTTCGCAACGCGATGCGCGACGACACCATCCTGGTCACCATCATGTGGGCCAACAACGAGATCGGTACGATCAACGAGATTCCCCAGATCGGGGCGCTCTGTCATGAGAACGACGTGCTCCTGCACACCGATGCCACGCAGTGGGTCGGCAAGATGCCGACGGATGTCGAGCGGGACTGCATTGACCTGATGAGCTTCTCCGCTCACAAGATGTACGGCCCGATGGGTGTCGGGGCCCTCTATGTCAGGCGACGCCGTCCTCGTGTGAGGCTCGAGTCGTTGATCGATGGTGGCGGGCACGAGCGAGGCATGCGCAGCGGCACACTCAACATCCCCGGCATCGTCGGCATGGGTGCCGCCTGCCAGCTCTGCCAGGAGGAGATGGAATCCGACGGGCAGCGACTGCTCGAGTTGCGGACCGCCCTGGAGGATGGCCTGATGGACCAACTTGAGGTCGTCCAGATCAATGGTGATCGCCAGAAGAGGCTTCCGCACCTGACCAACATCAGCTTCGGCTTCGTCGAGGGCGAATCACTGATGATGGGAATCAAGGACATCGCCTGCAGTTCCGGATCCGCCTGCACCAGTGCGAGCCTCGAGCCGAGCTACGTGCTCAAGAGCCTCGGGGTCGGTGATGAGCTCGCACACAGCTCGCTTCGGCTGAGTCTCGGCCGATGGTCCACCCGCGAGGAGGTTGATTACGCGATCGATAATATCGTGACCGCGGTGAACCATCTGAGGTCCATGAGCCCCCTGTACGACCTTCACAAGGAAGGAATCGATCTTTCCACCGTCCAGTGGCAGTCCCACTGACTATAATCACACTATCCGGCCGCCCGAACGACGAGGAAACACCAATGGCATACAGCGACAAGGTCATCGAACACTACCAGAACCCGCGAAACGTCGGTGCGTTCGGCTCGAGCAAGGAGGTCGTTGACCGCAAGGACATCGGCGTCGGCATCGTCGGGGCCCCCGAGTGCGGTGACGTGATGCAACTTCAGATCAAGGTCGATGACGAAGGCCGGATCGAGGATGCGAAGTTCAAGTGCTTCGGCTGTGGTTCGGCCATTGCCAGCAGTTCGCTCGCGACCGAGTGGATCAGGGGCAAGACCGTCGACGAGGCCCTTGAGATCAAGAACACCGACATCGTCGAGGAACTGAGCCTTCCTCCCGTGAAGATTCATTGCTCGGTTCTCGCCGAGGACTCGATCCGCACGGCCATCGCTGATTTCAAGAAGAAGAACCAGGAAGGTGCCGAGTCCGACAGCGAGCCGGCATCGACTCAGGGTTGACCAGGAGATACCAATGCCAGTGACCGTCACGGAAACCGCCGCCAGGGAAGTCAGTTCCATCATCGAGCAGCAGGGGCTCTCCGCTGATGCGATCCGCCTGCGTGTCGGAGTCAAGGGTGGTGGATGCAGCGGCTTCAGCTACCTGCTCGATCTCACGGAGGTCCAGAAGGATTCTGATGAATGCTGGGAGTTCTCCTACGACCGCTCCAGCTGGGCGACCAAGGAGGAGTCCGGCGATGGAGAGTCCAGTGTGTCGGTCGCCGTCAAGGCCGGCCAGTCGCCCTTCATGCTGAAGGTGATCTGCGATCCCAAGTCCTACCTGTATCTCAACGGAACGACCATCGACTTCAAGGACGAACTGATGGGACGGGGCTTCGTGTTCAACAACCCCAACGCGACGACGACATGCGGCTGCGGCTCAAGCTTCAGTGCCTGACCGTCCTGCTTCTGCTGGCGCCGGCATTCATCGCAGGCTGCAACAGCAGGGTCCAGGACAACTTCAACCGGATCCGGATCGGCGACTCCAGCATCGAGGTGGTTGAACTGATCGGTGAGCCTTCCTCCCGGATTGTGATCGATACCCGCCTGAGGAAGGACGGCGATATCGACTACAGCCAGCGATGGCAGTGGGGGGACAACCTCTCTACGCTGGCGACCGGCGTGGCGTTCCCGCTGACAGTTCCAGACCGGATCTGGGCGGTCTTCTTCGACCAGGACCTGCAGGTGCTCGGAACCAGTGAACCGACCTGGCTCGACCAGTGAATCATGGTTGAGCAATACAAACGACCTCCGGATCGGAACCGGAGGTCGCTGCATGTTCGGGCTTCGTGTCCGCTCAGGCGGTGGCCGCCATCTCCTCGGCCTTCTTCCGGGCGTCATCGAGCGTTCCGACGTACATGAAGGCACCTTCTGGAAGGTCATCGCCTTCGCCATCGCACAGTCGTTCGAACGAGTCGATCGTGTCCTCCAGCGGGGTGGTGACACCCTCGAACCCGGTGAAGACCTCGGCGACGTAGAAGGGCTGTGAAAGGAATCGCTCGATCTTTCGTGCCCTGGCGACCGTGAGCTTGTCATCCTCAGAGAGTTCGTCGACACCAAGGATCGCGATGATGTCCTGGAGATCCTTGTACCTCTGGAGGATCGACTGGACCCTTCGAGCGACGGCGTAGTGCCGTTCGCCGAGAATCTGCGGGTCGAGAATTCTCGAGTTGGATGCCAGCGGATCCACGGCAGGGTAGATGCCCTTCTCCGCGATCTGCCTTTCCAGGACGATGAACGCATCGAGGTGGCTGAAGGTGGTTGCCGGTGCGGGGTCGGTCAGATCGTCCGCCGGGACGTAGATCGCCTGCACCGAGGTGATGGCGCCCTGCCTGGTCGAGGTGATCCGCTCCTGCATCTGCCCCATCTCGGTCGAGAGTGTCGGCTGGTAGCCCACGGCCGACGGCATCCTGCCCAACAGCGCCGAGACCTCCGATCCGGCCTGGGTGAATCGGAAGACGTTGTCCACGAACAGGAGGGTTTCCTTGCCGGATTCATCCCTGAAGTTCTCGGCCATGGTCAGCGCCGAGAGGCCGACCCTGAGTCGTGCTCCGGGTGGCTCGTTCATCTGGCCGAAGACCATGGCGACCTTGTCGAGGACCTGGGCCGTGTTGCCTTCGGCGTCGGTGTACTCCGCCTCTCGCATCTCGTTCCAGATGTCGTTTCCTTCCCTTGTTCGTTCACCGACACCGGCGAACACCGAGTAGCCACCGAAGTTTCGTGCGACACGGGCGATCATCTCCTGGATCACGACGGTCTTGCCGACGCCTGCACCACCGAACAGTCCGATCTTGCCACCACGGACGAACGGGCACAGCAGGTCGATGACCTTGATGCCCGTCTGCAGCATCTCGGTCTTCGGGTTCAGGTCGACGAAGTCGGGCGGCTCCCTGTGGATCGGCATCCTCTTCTGGTACTCGACGGGACCGGCTTCGTCGATCGGCTCACCAAGCAGGTTGAAGATGCGTCCGAGGACACCCTCTCCGACAGGGACGGCGACGGCCGTGCCCGTGTCCCTGCAGGAGTCACCCCGCCGCAGTCCGTCGGTCGAACCCAGAGCGACGCAGCGAACCTGTCCACCGCCGAGGTGCTTGGCGACCTCACCGACGAGCTTCAGCTTCTCGCCACGGACTTCGAACTCGACCTCGATCGCGTTGTAGATCTCGGGCAGATCCGATTCCGGGAACTGGGCGTCAAACGTTGAACCGATGATCTGAATGATGGTGCCGGTACTGGCCATGTCGATCCTTCCGGGGTTGTAGGTGGCCGCAGGGGCCTCTCGGTATGCCTCCAATCACTGGAGGGGGACATACGATAACGCGACAACGATCCGCTGCCAAGCATGCGACAGCGGCCCCGTGATCCCGGATGTGGGAGGTCAGCCCGTGACGTCGAGGTTCCGGCCGCTCTGGATCTTGGTGGCGACCTCGATCTTCTCCGCAGCGGAGGTGTACATCTGCAGGGGGGCACCCGCCTGGGCCGGTGCGGTCTGGGTCGGATTGGGTACCTGGAAGGGATCGGCTCCCGTCGGGGGCACCTGTCCGGCGACCAGGTTGCGATCGATGCTCGTGGGGGTGGACACCGCGTCCAGCTTCCCCGGGTTGGCCGGTGCTGCAACCGGGCCATAGGCCCTGGCCGCGTTGAACTGGATTGGTCCGTCGATCCTCATGGTGACAGTATATGTCGGCTCGGGACGAGCTCCGGCAGGAAGAATGCTCGAGTTTGGAGTTCGCTCAGGGTCCGGGTGGCCTTATCCGGTCCGTGGGACGCTAGATGCGTCCATCCCTGGATTCGATTCCAGCCATGCGATTCAGCTGGTCCGTGATCTCCGTCCGCTCGATGAGCTCCTTGAGCATCCGGATCTCTGTGGGTTGCGTCGAGGTCGCCATGGTCCTGTCGATGAGCCAACGGGTCGTGTCGACAAGCAACTGCTCGTGCATGCTGTTGATGCGGAGTCGGTCCAGCCGTTGCCGGAGCTGGTCGTACTCGATGATGCTCCGGATCCACTCGAGTTCCTCTTCGTCTCCGGCTGACATCTCGTGCATCAGATCGAGCACGGTGGCGCACTGGACCAGTGCCTGTTCGTCCAGTCGCCCACCGGCCGAACCGGCATTGATCATCGAGGTGCTGCCGGGGTTCAGGACACCGGAGAACGCCAGTTGATCAACCGGGTAGTTCCAGTCGTTGGCGAAGCCTGAGAAGGGGTTGTTCATGCCTCGTACACCTGGGGACATCAGCCATGTAGACGCGGTGATCGAGAAGATGAGCACGGCCACGAGTGCGATGACGGACAGGCGGTTGCCGCGTCGACCGCCCGTCGATGGATCCAGCCTCGCAAGCACCCGGTCCTGCAGCGCGTCCGGCATGTATCGACCCGATTCGGCGATGGCGGCCATCGCCATGTCCGCCGATTCGGCCTGCTCGACGAGATCGCGGCAGTCCCGGCATTCGGCCAGATGACGTTCCAGACGCTCCTGCCTGTCCTGGGGCAGGTCCCCATCGATGATCCTCGTCAGGAGGACGTTCGTTTCGATGCAGTCATGGTTGGATTCGTGGTTCGTGTTCATGGGTTCATGCCTGGTGATACGACTTGATCTGCCAGGAGTGATCATCTCCTTGCTGATCCGGATCAGAGCGCTTCAACTCCTCCTGCAGGCACAGCCTGGCGCGGTTCAATCGGCTCATCACCGTGCCACGTGGGATCCCCAGGTGCTCCGCGATCGCGTCATAGCTGAGGTTCTCCGATCCTCGAAGCATCAGCAGCGCCCGCTTGGCCGGGTCGAGCCTGTCCATCGCTTCGCGTACTCGCTCCAGTTCGAACCGCTGCTGCGTCACCTGCTCAGCAGTCCTGCCCTGACCCGAGTACGTCTGGATGATCGTGTCCGGAACCGACTGGACAAGCTTCTTCCTTCGAGTCGCATTGATCGACAGGTTCGTCACGACCCGTCGCAGCCATGAGCCATGGGCGATCGGACCGGCATCGGGACCGGACTTCCACAGCCTGACGAACGCCTCCTCGACCATCTCTTCGGCGAGGTGGCGGTCCCTGCAGATGCCGGTGGCCAGGGCCATCAGCCCTGGGCCATACCGGTCCATGGCGTCCTTCAATTCAGACTGGGTCATTCTCGTGCTCACGGGTCGCTCCTGCAGGTCCCCCTGTTTCAGGATGCGCCAGCGCGGCGACGTATTCCAGACGGAAGTGAAAAAACCGCCTCCGACCCCTGCGAGGGGCTAGCGGCTGCTGATGCCGAACTCCATGGCCTCGGGATTGCCGGGAACGCCCCTGGGGTCCAGGCGTGGGTCAACGTCGAATACCTGGGGCTGCTGGATCTTACCGGCGATCGGCTCCAGCACCGAGAGCGCCGCCGGCATCTCGGCCGACCAGAAGAGGTTCCTGCCGAGGGCAATCCCGTCGAACGTCGCTCCGCTCTGGATGCAGCAGAAGGACTCGATCTGGCCCACCTCCCACGTGAACATGTTCAATTCGAATCGCACGTTGTTCGGTCCAAGGTACGGGCTGGTACCTGGAAACGAAAAGACCCTCCAGAAGCACTTCGTCGCATCCTTGAACGAGTTGTTCGTGATGACGACATCGTCGCAACTGCCCAGTGCAAGTGAACAACTGGTATTGGTGATCCCGCACTCGGTGATCTGGATTCGGTTGGAGGCGTGTGTCCGACGGACCGGTTCCGACGTCCCGGTTGCCGAAGGCGCCGTCGGCCCGACCCTGATCCCGGTCCGGCAGGGTTGGATGATTCGGCAGTCATGCACGTGCAGTTTGGAGACATCCCGGCCGATGTCGATGCCTGTTCCGCCGACGGCCCGCGTGTTCGCTCCTGCGATGATGTAGCACGAGTCAAGGGTGATGTCCGTGCTGCCGAGGATCCGGCACCCAGTGCGTGATGGGGCCTGGATGATCATGCCGGTGACGGTGCAGTCATCGGTGGTGTCGATTCGGAGTCCGACCGGAGGTGAACGTACGATCAGCGTCCCGATGAAGACATCCTTGATCGAGATCGACCTGCTTGAGGCGACGCCCTCGGTCCGTGAACGACCCGTGATCTCCAGTCCCGTTCCCGTCGCATCGACGATCCGGAGTCCCTGGATGTGCAGGTGGGAGCAATCGATGAGCTTCAGTCCCGTCTCCCCCTCGACGATCGTCGCTGGCATCGTGCTGGAACTGCTGCGGATCGTGATCGGTCTGCCCGGTTCGCCCTTGACACCTTCGAGGACCGAGGCGCGGTACAGGCCCGGCATCAGCAGGATCTCCTGGCCGGGGCGCGCCTGCTGCACGAACGTCTTCCAGTCGCCCCCCGGTCGAACCATCACCTGTCCCGGTGTCTCGGCCTGCTGCTGTGGCGATATCGTGCCCGCCAGCAGGAACGACGTGATGAACATCGCAAGCATCATGTGGAGCGATCATCCGACTTGGCCATGAGCGAATCGAGACCGCCTGCCGGAGTCACCCTGAGAAGACCGGTCTGCGGCCCCATCCGGATCGACCCGTTGTTCAGCGACGCAGGCCACAGGACCGTCTGTCGCCGCTGCAACTGCAGTTGATCGTCATTCCAGTGCATTGAGCATCGGCCATCAAGCAGCATCCACACGATCGGTCCCTGGTTCGGGTGGACATCGATGACTCGATCCTCGTCGACCATGAGCCTCTCGATCGTGAAGTACTCGTTCCGTGCCAGCACCAGAGTCGTGACTCCATCCGCGGTGATGCGAGGAGCATTGTCGGCATTGACCAGTGGTGGTGGGGCATCGACTGGTTCCGGACCGAAGTGGATGCACTCCATCGCCTGGTCGATGTGCAGCGGTCGATCAGCCTGGTTCCTTCCCCAGTCGTAGACACGGAACGTGGTGTCCGACGGGGTCTGCACCTCGGCGACGAGCATGCCTCCGCCCAGCGCATGGCACGTGCCGCTGGGCAGGTAGATGCAGTCGCCCGGGCGTGCTTGGAAGCTGAGCAGATCGCTGGTCACATCGTCGGCGAGGATGTCGTTCTTGAACTGTTCCGGCGTGATGGAGGGGTCGATGCCGCGATACAGCCGGGCTCCTGGCTCGGCCGACATCACGACCCATGCCTCCGTCTTGAGAAAGGCGTCCGGATGGGCATCGGCATAGGCGGTGTCCGGATGGACCTGGACCGAGAGGTTCTCCATCGCATCGAGGAACTTGATCAGCAGTGGAAACCGCTCGCCGTCCAGCAGTGGGACCTTGCCCATCACCATCGGCGCGTGTTCCGCGAGCAACTGGTCGAGGCTCCGGCCTTCCCATTGGCCTCGCGCGATGATCGAGCGGCCTCCGGGGATCGAGTCGGGCAGGTCGGCTAGTTCCCACGATTCTCCGTACGGCATGCCGTCGGATTCACCGAGGGAGCGACCACCCCAGGCTCGCTTCTTCAGGAGTGGTTTGAAGGTCAGAGGTTCGGGCTCGAATGTCATTGGTCCGCGGCCCTGTGTTCAGATGACCATGCCCGTGATCTGGGCCTCGAACACCACCGCGCCGTTGACGACGCCCTGGGTCTTGCAGATGAAGCGCCTCGGGCGGAACTGCGTCTCCACACCCAGCAGGTAGAGCGTGTCTCCCGGAACCACCTGGCCGCGAAAGATCACGTCATCGCACCGAGTGAAACCGACGAAAGGGGCCCCTGGTGTCTTGAGATGGTAGAGATAGCTGGACAGCTGCGCACCGGCTTCGATCATCAGGACTCCCGGCATCAACGGACGTCCGGGTATGTGCCCCGGGATCCAGAACTCGGAGTCGCTGAGGTGCTTGACCCCGAGAATGTGGGTCTTCTCGGTGTTGGTCCAGATGATGTGGTCCAACTGCCGCATGTCCCCTTCCTGGGGATTGACCTCGCCGACATGCTCATAGCTTCCGATCACTTCGGACAGGTCGATGTCATCCAATGGAAAGAGCAGTTCTGCGGGCATGTTGTGTCTCTGGGACTCAGGTGGCGTGTTCACCATCACGTGCAAGGTTCAAGAATAACGCAGGCCCGCGGTGCCGTCATCTTGACGGCACCGCGGGCCTGGACGGTGTTGTCGCCGGCGCAAGAAGACACCGGTCTTTCGTGCTCAGCCCGAAGGAGTATCGCGAGCTTCCAGGATGGACTTGCGGAGATCCTGTGCTGCTTGGCGGACTTCCTGCATCACCTTGCGAACACGGGTACCCGCAGCCTTGTTGCCTCCAGCGGCCTTCTGGACATCCTCTGCGCAATCGTGCACGAGCTTCATGAGGCGTTCGTATGCTTCCATTTCTTCTGGCTCCAAGGGGGGGAGAATGGTGTTTTTCTGGTTGTCACATCGGCCAGCACCCCCGTGGGTGGACAAAAAAGGGGCTTTCTTTATCGGTCGCTGGCGGCTGACGGCCTTTGTAATTCGCAAGTCAATTTATGGCAAAGACTTACGGTTGTATCTGCTTGACCAGTTCAAGGCAGGTTCTGAAAGCGGGGTGCCTGGCATCCTCCATCAACTCGTACAGGGCGGAGAGGACACCCGTCAGGATTGCCCCAGAGGCCTGCATTCGTGACAGGGCCGGCTGGATCTGGTCGCGGTTGGAGGCGCTGATCGCATCGGTCGCGACGAAGGCCTGCAGTCCGGAGGACTGGATGTCCAGGACCGTCTGCAGCACGCAGACATGCGCCTCGAGTCCACAGACCAGGACGCTTCGGGTGCCCCAGGATTTCAGCTGCTGGTCCACCAGTTCCACGAGGCCGCTGAACCGGGTCTTCTCGATCCTCGCAGCTGGGTTGGGCAGGCAATGAGCGAGCGAGTCGACGGTCCGGCCGAGTCCCTTGACGTACTGCTCGGTCATCAGTGTCGGTACGCCCAGTTCCTGGGTGGCACGAACCAGCACGGAGCAGTTGTTCACCAGTCGATCTCGATCAACGATCGTCGGGAGCAGCCGCTCCTGGACGTCGATGACCAGGACAGCCGTGTGATCGATCCTGAGTCGGGCAATCGACATGGTCCATGTTCCGATCGTCTGAAACCGAGTTCAGACGTTCAGTTCCTCCTGGTCATCGAGTTGGCCCTTGTATCGAAGCCTGATTGGTTCGACGACGTCGAGGGTGAACTGGTCGACCTGCTCCGCGGCCAGGCCAACGTGGCTGGCAGGGTCCATCAACTCGTCGATCGGGACGTCCTTGAACAACGGATCCGACTTGAGCCGCTCAACGAGGTCGTTGTCCAGACCGGACTTGATCCTGGTCGCGGCCTCGTGGCTGTGCTGACGGATCGCCTCGTGCCCTTCCTGTCGATCCACGCCCAGCTTCGCCGCTTCCATCAGGATGTTCTCGGTCGCCATGAACGGAAGCTCCGCGGCCAGGTGCTGCTGGATCACCTTCGGGTACACGACCAGTCCGGAGGTGACGTTGATCATGATGTCCAGGGCACCGTCCAGGGCGAGCATGGATTCAGGAAGGCTCAGCCTCCTGTTGGAGGAATCATCAAGGGTCCGCTCGAACCACTGTGTGGCCGCCGTGTCCAGTGGATTCTGAACCAGTGACATCACGAACCGGGAGAGTCCAGTCGCCCGCTCGCATCGCATGGGATTCCTCTTGTAGGCCATGGCGCTGGAACCGATCTGGTCCTGTTCGAAGGGTTCCTCGATCTCCCTCCGGTTGGACAGCAGCCGAAGGTCGTTGCACATCTTGTGAATGGCCGCCGCTGTGATGGCCAGGCTCGAGACGACCTGTGCGTCGTAGAGTCGCGGGTAGGTCTGACCGGACACAGGCCAGGCTTGGACATCCGCGAAACCGAGCTTGTCGCCGACCAGCTGTTCCATCATCCGCACCTTCTCGCCATCGCCTTCGAACAGTGCGAGGAACGAGGCCTGTGTTCCCGTCGCGCCACGCATTCCACGCCATCGCAGTCCGAGTCGCCTGGAGCGTACGTCCTCGAGACCGATCAGAAGGTCCTGGGCCCAGGTGGTCGCACGCTTGCCAACGGTCGTGGGCTGGGCCGGCTGGTAGTGGGTGAATCCAAGCGTCGGCAGATCTCGCCACTGGACGGCGAAGAGGCCGAGCCTGTGGATCACGCGGGCGATCTTCAGTTCCAGCAGTTGCAGTCCCTCTCGGACCTGCATCAGGTCACCATTGCAGACGATGTCCTGGCTGGTCGCTCCGAGGTGGATGATGCCCCGGGCCTCCGGGGCCAGGTCGCCCCACGCATGAACATGGGCCATCACGTCATGGCGGAGCTTCTTCTCGTACCGGGCTGCAGCTTCGAAATCGATCTCCTGGAGGGTCTCCCTCAGTTGGGAGAGTTGTTCCTGGCTGATCGGCAGCCCGAGTTCCTCCTGGCTCTCGGCCAGGGCGAGCCAGATCCGGCGCCATGCCGAGAACTTGTTCCTCGGTGACCAGATGGCCCTCATCTGCCTGGAGGCATTCCTGGTTTCAAGAGGGGAGCGGTAGGAGCAGTGCTGATCTGAGTCCATCCGTGTTTGCCCGCTGGGTTCAGCTGTATCTTTGATCGTGGAAATGACGGCCTCCGGCGTGTCTTGGCCCAACTCTGGAGGTATGGTTTCCTAAGACTGGTCCATGATCGGTCTGATTCTACCACCACGAGGGGATTGAAGGGTTCCGCCTTGAATCATGCTTCTGGAAGCCATCTCGGGCCACGGGACAGCGACGAACTGACGCCGCTGCTTGAATTGCAGTTGGTCGAGGCCTACCGCGATGGCGATCCGGATGCCATGGAGCGGCTCCTTCGTGGATATCAGGGCCGGGTCTACGCCGTCTGTTATCGGATGATTCGAAATCCCGAGATCGCCAGCGATCTCGCCCAGGACTCGATGCTGAGGGTCATCCAGAACCTCTCCAGCTATGACGGGCGTGCCAAGCTCTCGACCTGGATCATCCGGGTCACCATGAACTGCTGTTTCAGCCACATGCGGAAGCAGAAGCTGAGAAACCACTCCAGTCTGGACGCGATCGAGGAATCTATTGGGCAAATGCAGAGATCCGGGGAACCCCAGCCGGACGATCGCATCCAACAGAGGCAGCAGTCAGAATCGGTCCAGTCGGCATTCCAAGCCTTGGACCCCGACAACAGGGCACTCCTGGTGCTCAGGGATCTGCAAGGCTTGGATTACCAGCAGATCGGCGAGGTATTCGAGATACCGGTGGGGACAGTCAAGAGTCGTCTTTTTCGAGCCCGTGCAGCGTTGCGCGAGGCAGTTCAAATGGAGCAGGATCAGCAGGACTGAATGCGTCGGCACAGTGGAACAGGCACACCATGCCACAGAAGATCACACAACACAGGCTACTTGAACTGATCGAGGGTGAACTGGACGCTGCACAGAGCAGGCAGCTCTGGTTGCAGCTGGAGGAAGAGCCGGCGCTTCACGAGGCCATGAAGCAGATGGCCCAGCAACGCATGGCCATGCAGGCGATGGATCAGCCCCTGCCACCTTCGGACCTGGTAGACATGGTCCGTGACCAGATCGATCAGGCGATGCTGGCGACCGGGCTGGATGACCAGATCGATGACATGGACATCCTCCCGGCGACCCCGTCGATGCAGATCCGCTCCAAGGCTCGTCGTCCCGGTGCCGAGGCGTTCGTCACTGCGGCAGCCGTGATCTCCATCGCAAGCATCATGTGGGCGATCCTGGCCACCTTCTCCTTCGATGACTCCACTCGCCCGGAACAGGAGCAGATCGTTGACTCCTCGACGATCGTGTCCGAACCGATCGGAATCACCACGATGCCGATCGCCGTGGATCCATCGCTCAGGGACACGGCCGTCTTCCACTTCGAACCGTCGATGCAGGCACGGGCGCTGTTTCAGCAGGGGCGTTTCTCCTCCTCGGACGTTCCAGGGACCGAACGCCCGGTGACTGGCGAGGTCGCCGACATGGAAGTTCTCGGGTTCACGATCCTCGTAGAGACCGCCGATATCGGGAAGGTCCAGGAGGCGCTCGTCGCGTTCGTGAACGAACAGGAGTGCTGTCGCAGCCTCGTTCGGAACTTCTCGATGGACAGCCTCGACGACCAGCAACTGGCCTCGATCCGGTCTCGGATCGGCGATGATCCGCACCGGACTCGCGATCTGGCTGCCAACTCGGCGCACCTGGCCGGGCTCGAGGGTATCCAGGCTTCACTCCAGGCCCAGTTGGCCTTGTCCGATTCAGGCTGCACCCATGCGGTCACCATCGATCGGGATGACCTCGACTCGATCCTCGTCCGGCTGCTGCAGATGGACGGTGTCTCTGCCGAGTTGAACTCGAACGTTCCGAGCAGTGGCACCACCTGGGATCAATGGTCCAGGTGGTCTTCCAACGAATCGGTCACCCCGAGTCCGCGCGTCGTCGTGGGAATCCAGGTCCAGTCCCGCTGAGCCATCCCGGTCACCGCTGCCTTGGATTCAGCTTGAACCTCTTCCGCCGATCCTGTGCTCGGTTCCTGCGCGAAGCCTTGCGATGTTGCCGCGGTGACGGAACACGACCAGAGCGCACAGCAACAGGCTCACGATGATCAGCGGCATCGATGCCGACAGACCGCCATCCTGCCGGGCAGCCATCGTGATCACGACGACCGGCAGGCTGCATGCGGCCACCGTGCTGGCCAGGCTCACGTATCGGCTCAGCAGTACGACGATGACCCAACAGAGCAGTGCGATCACGGCCGGGATCGTCATGACCGGCCACATCGCCAGCAGTCCTCCGAATCCCGTCGCGACACCCTTGCCTCCACGGAACCCGATGTACGGGCTGAACATGTGTCCCATCAACGACGCGGCAAGAACGGCCAGCCAGAGCCAGAGTTCCGTGGCCCCCGTCTCGGCCGCGGTCTTGCCGAACACGCCCATGGAACTCCCGCTGGCGGCGACGGCCACCGCGCCCTTGCCGGCATCGAGGAGGAAGCACGCGATGCCCCAGGGGCGGCCGATGATCCGGCCGACGTTGGTCGCCCCGATGTTGCCGCTGCCGACCTTGAAGATGTTCACGCCTCGCGCTCGGGCGATCAGAACGCCGAAGGGGATCGCTCCGACGAGGTAGGACAGCACGATGCAGATGATCCACTCCATCAGCCTCGGCCTTTCCCGCGACCATCGCGACGGTGTTGCATCAGGGTCAGGTGCTTGATCAACGTGCCCGCGGCCATGCACCCTGAAAGCAGCAGGCCGGTTCGTCCATCAAGGAGCCCTCGCTTGAGCAGGTACTGTTTGATGAACGTCGACGGGGGCGAGACGACCAGGTTCCAGGCATGACCTCCTCGAGAGCCGGCCAGCGCGGCCTCGCGCGAGTAGTCGATCCCTCGCTGGAGCATGTCCGCGACATCCACCCATGAATCGTGCAGCAGGTCACCATCGAGACGACCGACCCGCCCCTCGACGATTACCTGTTCGTGGATGCGTCCCTCGATCCTCGCCTTGCCCGGTCTCACGATGCGGAGTCGCCATTCCGGCTGGAACATGTACTTCAGCCGCTGTCCCTGGAACACGATGCGTCGGTTGATTTCCAGGCCATCGACCTGGTCCATGTCCCTGTCTCGCAGCGACCTGATCGACTCGGCCAGTTCCGGTTCGACCGCCTCGTCGGAGTCCAGGATCATCACCCACTCGTACCCATCGGCAAGCTCCAGGCCGAAACGCTTCTGATCGGCGTATCCGGTCCAGTCCCTGTGAATCACCTCGCACCCGAGATCACGGCAGGCCTGGACGGTCCCGTCGGTCGAACCCGAGTCCACCACGAAGACGCGATCGGCCAGGCCTTCGAGGCTCTTCACCGCCGTGGTGATCGTCCGCATGCTGTTGAAGCTCGTCATCGCGACTGCGAGGAAACGATTCTCCGTGCCCGCCCGGGTTGTGTTGGTCGTGTTGCTCAAGGGCGTCCTGCCTGGCGTGTGTGGATGACGATGATATCACCGGGGCACGACCGTTCGCTGCGAATCAGGCCCCCGACCCGTGTCGGTCCTCCAGCAACCGCACCGCGGCATGCATCACATCGTCGACCTGGATCCGGTCGATGGTGCATGTTCCGGGATGGTCATCGGCGATCCGGTCGCTCGGCAGGTACGGCTCAGCCAGCAGCAGGTGTTCCCTCGCCTGGTGCAGCGTCGTCCAGCGGGGATCGGTGGGGCCGAACAGGCAGACCACCGGCGTGTCGACTGCGGTGGCGATGTGCCGCGGTCCCGTGTCGTTGGTGATCAGCAGGTCGACCTGCGCCATGATCGCCTTGAGCTGGCCGAGCCCCTGCAGGTGTTCCTGCAGGTTGATGATCCGGCATGACGCGCTGGTGACGACCTGGTCCAGAAGGGCCCGTTCACCGGGTGAACCCGAGACCAGAATCGTCGCGTTGAACTGTTCCGAGAGCATGTCGGCGACCTTGGCGAATCGATCCGCCGACCATCGCTTGTCCTGGCGGTTGGCGCCCGGGTTCAGGAGGATCGCCGGTCCTGAACGCTCGCCGAGTATTCCGTCGACGCTTGATCGCTGCGCATCGGTCACCTCCAACCGGAGGCGGCGGTCGATGATCTGTTCTCCGATGAGCCCTGACACGAGGGTGCAGTAGTAGTCCACTGCTGGAACGGGTTGATCCCGGGGTGGAGGCGTGACCCCATCGTTCAGCAGCCAGCCCCGTCCATCACGCGCATACCCGACGAGCCTGCCCGGTCGCGAGAGCCTTGCCAGCAGTGCGGACCTGAAACTGTTGGGAAGAAGCAGCATCACGTCCTTGCTGATCCGCCTCAGGCGAGCAATGCTCGAGAGTCCCTTCATGTCGCACTCATGCACTGCATCGACTCCCTCCAGCCCATCGATCAGTTCGCCCTGTCCTGGTCGGGCGACCAGTTCGATCCGCTTGAAGAGGCCGCTTCGGGTCAGCCCGGCGATCGCCGGAGTCGCCATGACCGTGTCACCGAGCCAAGTCGGCAGGATGACCAGGAGGGTGTCCTGTCCAGGTGTGATCGGTGTCTGCTGGGGCATCCGATTCAGCGCCTTCCGTTGAAGAGGATCATGGCGATCATCCCACACAGCAGGAACGTCGCCAGAACGATCAGGACCATCCCGTTGGGCTGGTCCAACTGGATCACGCCCATCGTCAGCATGATGATCGAGAGGATTCCACAGGCGACCGCCAGGATCACCAGGAGGTTCAGTTCCCTCGGCCTGGGCGCCTGGGCCTGGATCTGTTTCTTCAGGCTCTCCAGTTCCGCGAGTATCCGCTCATCAGCCCCCGTACCGTGATCGGGTGATGCGTCGACCGGCGTGGTCTCCGGCGTGTCCATGGCGTCAGCCACCATCTCGACCGCTTCATGGAACTGCTGCACGTGTCCGGTCACGTTCAGTTGGACGTTTTCATGAGGGCGTTCCGGTGGATCGACCAGGATCGTCCGGCATCCGGCCGCGGTCCCGGCCTGCATGTCCCTTCGGCTGTCACCGATCATCCAACTGCGACCGAGTTCCAGATCCATGTCTCTGGCGGCCTGGATGATCATGCCTGGTGACGGTTTTCGCCACGGGTGTTCCTTGCAGTACGTGTCGATCCGGCCTTCCGGGTGGAACGGGCAATAGTAGAAGCGATCGATCAGGTTCAAGGATCCCGTGGATTCATCGATGAGGTGGGCGATCCTCTGGTTGACCGCATCGACATCGGCCTCGGTCATCGCGCCGCGGGCGACTCCGCCCTGGTTGGTGACCACCACCAGCACGAATCCCATGTCCTTGAGCTGCTTCAGCCCCTCGGGAACCCCGGGAAGCAACTGGACCAACGAATCATCACCCAGGTCGCCTGAGTTGCGAATGAGCGTGTCGTCTCGGTCCAGGAAGATCGCTGCTTGCACCGGTGCATGATACGCCCACGGCCCCTGGACCGTATCATGCGAACCACCAAGCATCATGGAGAGCACATGAGTTGCAGGAAGATAGGAATCCTCGTCGCCGGAGGCCCCGCCCCCGGCATCAACTCGGTCATCGCGGCGGCGACGATCCGGTGCTGTCTCGAGGGGGCCGAGGTCTTCGGCATCAGTGACGGGTTCCGCTGGTTGATGGATGGTCGAATCGACAAGGTCACCCCGTTGACGATCGATCGAGTCAGCCGAATCCATTTTCGCGGTGGCTCGACCCTCGGCACCTCCAGGAGCAACCCCACCTCCGACCCGGGGGCGATGCAGCGGGTGCTCGAATCGATCCGTTCGATCGGGCTGGACGGACTGATCACCATCGGTGGTGACGACACCGCATTCAGCGCGATGAGCCTGGCCAAGGCCGCGGGCGACTCACTTCAGGTCGTTCATGTTCCCAAGACGATCGACAACGACCTGGACCTGCCGCCTCAGATCGATACATTCGGATACCAGACCGCCCGGCATGTCGGTGTCGGGATCCTGCAGAACCTCATGGTCGACGCGCGCACGACTGGTCGCTGGTACGTCGTCGTCGCAATGGGCCGCAAGGCCGGGCACCTCGCCCTGGGCATGGGCAAGGCCTCCGGTTCCACTCTGACCCTGATCCCCGAGGAGTTCGGAGGCAGGGACATCTCGCTGAGCCAGGTGGTGGACACATTGGTGGCTGCGATCATCAAGCGACGGGTTGACGGTCGAGCCGACGGGATCGCCGTCGTCGCCGAAGGTGTCGGACTGTGCATCAGCGAGAAGGATCTTCAGACCATCGGCCAGATCCAGCCCGACGAGCACGGGCACCTTCGCATGGCCGAGATCAACCTTGCCGAGACCCTGCAGAGAATGGTCCAGTCGGAGCTGGAGTCGCTCGGCTGTGGGATCACCATCGTGCACAAGGACATCGGCTACGAGCTCCGTTCGGCGGATCCGATCCCGTTCGACATCGACTACACCCGCGATCTGGGCTACTGCGCCGCCAAGTACCTCATCGAGGGCGGCACTGGCTCCATGGTCTCGATGCAGGGCGGTCGATTCGTCCCCATGGACCTGGAGTCGATGCTCGATCCAGCCACGGGCAGACTCAAGGTCCGGATGGTGGACATCACCTCGGAGCGGTACGGGATCGCCCGGCGGTACATGATCCGACTCAGGCGGGACGACTTCACCGACCCGGAACAACTGGAACGACTCGCCTCGGAATGCTCGATGACGGTCGAGGCGTTCAAGGATCGGTTCGAGCCGTTGATCGACAACGAACCTCCGGCCCTCAGGCTCATGGACAGTTCCTGATCATCCTTCCTGCCTGCAGTCGCACCGGGTACCATCTGGCAGACCAGGACACACACCGTGAACCAAGAACAGGACAACAACACCGGGGAACAGGCCTCAGAGGACCTCTCGTCTCTCGTCGCCGCCCGTCGCAGCAAGCTCGAGGCCCATCGCGAGCAGCTCGACCATGATCCCTTCGGCACCAGGGTCCAGGACATCGTTCGACTGGAGGATGCCCGCGCAATGTTCGACGAGGAACATCACGTGGCCGCGTCCGAGGGGGCCGAGCCTGATCCTCGCGAGCGAGCCAGGATCTCCGGCCGGGTGGTGCAGCACCGCGACATGGGCAAGCTCGTGTTCGCGCGGCTGCGCGATTCCACCGACGATCTCCAGGTGAGCATCTCCCGGGATGCGGTCGACCCGACGAGCTTCAAGCTGGCCAAGCAGCTGGACTACGGCGACATCGTCGTCGCGGAGGGGCCGGTCGGCAGGACCAAGAAGGGCGAGGTCTGCGTCTGGGCCGAGCAGCTTCAACTGCATTGCAAGAGCCTGGCGCCTCCACCCGAGAAGTGGCACGGTCTCAATGATCCCGAGTTGCGGTACCGGAACCGTCCCGTGGACATGTACACGAATCCCGAGACGCTCAACACCTTCATGCTCAGGAGCCGGATCGTCAGTCACATCCGGCGGTTCATGGATGATCGTGGATTCCTCGAGGTCGAGACACCGATGCTCCAGCCGATGGCCGGTGGCGCCGCGGCGCGTCCGTTCATCACCAACCACAACGCGCTGGGCATCCCCCTGTACCTCCGCATCGCGCCGGAGCTCTACCTGAAGCGCCTGCTCGTCGGCGGCATGCCGCGGGTCTACGAGATCAACAGGAACTTCCGGAACGAGGGGATCGATCGCTCGCACAATCCGGAGTTCACATCGATGGAGGTCTACGAGGCCTTCGGTGACTCCTCGACCATGATGGAATTGACGGAGTCCCTGGTCCACGAGCTCGCCGTGGACATCCACGCCAGGCGGCTCGAACTGGGCCATGAACTTCCGGACTCACCCCCTGGATCCCCCCGAATTCCCTGGGGCGATCTCGTGATCGACTACTCGAGGCCGTTCCAGGTGATTCCCTGGGTCGAACTGTTCGAGCAGGGGCTCGGTTTCAGCTTCGACCAGTTCGACAAGGCCCGTGCGAGGGCAGCCGATGAGGGCATCGACACCGAGGGCAAGCTCGATGACTGGCTCCTGCTGGACAAACTCTTTGAGAAGCATGCCGAGGACTGCATCGATCCGACCCGACCAACCTTCGTCACCGGATATCCATCCGCGGTGAGCCCGCTGACCCGCCAGGATCCTGACGACCCGAGATTCGCCCAGCGATGGGATCTCTTCATTGCCGGCATGGAGATCGGCCCTGCCTACACGGAGCTGAACGATCCCGACAAGCAGCGAGAGGCCTTCACCCAGCAGCTCGCCGGTGCAGACGAGGAGGAGCAGGCGTTCCGCAGCCTCGACGAGGACTTCCTCCACGCGTTGGAGATCGGCATGCCGCCGGCCGGTGGCCTCGGTCTCGGGATCGACCGGATCGTGATGCTCCTCAGCTCGAGCACGTCGATCCGTGACGTCATCCTCTTCCCGCTGCTCAAGTCGATGGGGCAGGCGCCGGCACAGGACTGATCGATGCGGCGCCATGGAACAATCACGGCCCTGCTCGTCGTCGTCGCGGTCATCGTGCCGCTTCGCCACGTCACTGCGATGCAGGTGACCGACGATGACGGGAACCGGCCCTTCGTGACGGTGTCTGACCAGTGGTACTCGCTCAGCGTCGACGACATCCATTGCGGGTGGAAGCGGGTGCTGCTTGAACATCGCCCCGGTCAGCGACGAATGGTCCAGGAACTCTTCATGCTGTCCGGACGTGCGGGCACGACCGTCCGGACCAGTCAGCAGCTGGAGATTCTCGAGACCGATGCCGGCATTCCGATCCACGCCCGCTTCTCCACGAGTCGTGGCGATGACTCGGTCGTAATCGAGTACGTGTTCTCGGAAACCTCGTGTGTCCGAACCATCACGGATGGTGAGCGGGTCCAGGACGAGGTCGTCCAGGTGCCGCCCGGTCCCTGGTCAAGCCCGATCACCACGTACCTCCGTGCACGCGACCAGCGTGCCGCCGGCCATCAGTCCCTCGATGACCTTTCACTGCAGGTCGGCAGGTCGCTGGAGGTGCATCGAAACAGTTCCAAGATCACGGGTGCCCCCGCATCGATCCAACTGGAGGGACGCGAAGATCCTGTCCAGATCCGCCAATGGACCTTCTCCGATGCCGGTGACCCCGTCCAGACGGTCGAGTGGGTCGATCCCGACGGACGCATCATCGCAGGTACGACGAGGATCGGCCTGTTCCCCCTCGAGTACGTCCTCTGTCCCAGGCAGGCCGCAACACGCGGACTCAAGCCGGTCGAACTGGTGGCCAACCGGTTTCTGGCTCCCGATCGGGTGATCCAGCAACCGAGGCGGTCGATGCAAGCGACGTACCTGTTACGACGAACAGACGGCGGTCGCCTCGAACTGCCGTCCTCCGGGTTCCAGTCGGCTCGCTGCAAGGAGGACGGTGGGGTGATCGTCAGGCTCGACCTGAACCAGCCCCTTCCTGCTGCGGCCGATGACCGTCCCGGTCCCGAAGCCACCTCTGGTTCGATCCTGGTCGACCTTGATGACCCCGCGCTGCAGCGGTTGCAGCTTCGTGCCGTGAAGCACCTGCCTTCGGACTCGACCGACCTGCAGAAGATCCTCGCGATGCGACGTTTCGTCCACGAGTACATTCGCGACAAGAACCTCGACACGGGTTTCGCTACCGCCTCGCGGACGATCCGTGATCGTTCTGGCGACTGTTCCGAGCATGCCGTGCTCCTGTGCGCGATGCTCAGGCATGCGGGGTTCGCGACCAGGCTCGCTTCCGGACTCATGTACGTCCGGCAGGCTCCCGGGGCTCGTGACGTCTTCGGATGGCACATCTGGACGCAGGTCCATCTCGATGGATGCTGGGTCGACATCGATCCGACGAATTCGACGGCGTTCGATGCCACCCACATCCTCCTCGCAACCAGTGATGCCACCGACGGCGACCTGGCACGGGACCTGCTTCGGGTCGTCGAACTGGCAGGACGGTTGTCGATCCAGGTACAGGAGATCGTTCACGATGACTGACATGATCCAGGTGCCCGAGTTGGCACAACGGCCGACCGATGCGCACAAGGGAACCTTCGGAACCGTCCTGGTGATCGGGGGGTGCGCCCGCAGCAGCGATCGGTTGATGGTGGGGGGGCCCGCCTTCACCGCGATCGCATCACTTCGCAGCGGAGCTGGACTCTCCGTCCTGGCCGTGCCGGAACCCCTGGCGACCGCGGCCCTGGAGATCGCACCGGAGGCGACGGTGATCCCGCTGCCCGTGCTGGCCGACCATTCCCTGGATCCCTCCGCAACCGCGGCCGTGCTCGATGCACAGATGGATCACTCGATGCGCGTGCTGGCGATCGGCCCGGGCATGGGGACCTCGATCCAGGCCGGGCAGGTCGTCATGCGGCTGATCAGCAGGCCCGACCGGATGCTCGTTCTCGACGCCGATGCCCTCAACGTCATGAGCCGTGCTCGAAGCTTCGACATGGACCTGAAGGCGCCCTGCATCCTGACGCCACACCCGGGCGAGTTCGCCCGGCTGGCCCATGCGCTGGATCTCGACATCGACGGGACGGATCCGGATCGACGCCTGGATGCAGCCGTGGCCATGGCGATGCGTCTCGGTTGCATCGTGGTCCTCAAGGGCAGCCATACCATCGTCACGGACGGTCAGCGGGCGCACGTCAACACGACCGGTGGGCCGGTCCTGGCCACGGCTGGAAGTGGAGACTGCCTGGCCGGGATCATCGCCGGGCTGCTGGCCCAGTACGCCGATGTGAACACGCCATGTCCGGGTGACAGGGGGCTCTCCATGCTCCAGTGCGCCGTGCTCGGCGTGCACCTGCACGGCTTGGCCGGCGATCGGATCGCCGACCGACGCGGGGATGCGGGCATGCTCGCACGCGAACTGCTCCAGGAGATTCCCGCCGCGATGGACCAGCTTCGGAAGGGCTGATCGACGAGGACAGGTGGGGTACACTCTTTGGACAGTTTCAACTGCAAGGAATCGATCGATGCCAGAGGAAGCGACACAGCACCAGGACCTCGCCGCCGTCCAGGACAAGCAGCTGCTCGAGGGGACCTACAGCCTCATGAACCCGCAGGTTGGAGTCACCAGGAGTGGCAAGGATTTTCTCAAGTGCCTGCTCAGGGACGCCACCGGGCAGATCGCCGCGAGAAAGTGGAGCTTCGACGAATCACAACTTGAGTTCGTGAAGGCGACGGGGTTCGTCCGGGTCAGTGGACACACGCAGGTGTACAACGGTCTGGTTCAGGTGATTCTCGACACGATCGAACCGGTCGAGGTCGGGGTGGAGCAACTGGCCAGCCTGATGCCCACCAGCCGGTACGACATCGAGCAGATGTACGCCGAGGTCGTCTCGATCATGCGATCACTCTCCGACCAGTCCATGCAGTCGCTTGCCGATGCCTACCTCGAGGACACCGAGCTCATGGAGAGCTTCAAGCGAGCGCCGGCCGCCGTCTCGATGCACCATGCGTACCTCGGCGGGCTCCTGGAACACACCCTCACGCTGTTGAAGCTCGCCGAGAGCTCGTTCGAGCGGTATCCCGAGCTCAACCGCGACATCGTCCTGGTCGGGCTCTTCCTCCATGACCTCGGCAAGACCGTCGAACTAGAGTGGGAACGCGGTTTCAGCTACACGACCGAGGGGAACCTGGTCGGGCATCTGGTTCGAGGAGCGATCTGGCTCCAGGTGAAGGCGGCCATCGCCAAGAAGCGATCCGGCACCGGGATCACCGCCGACACGTTGCGCGTCCTCCAGCACATCGTGCTCAGCCATCACGGCCAGCTCGAGCACGGTTCTCCCAAGGTGCCTGCGACGCCGGAGGCCATCTTCATCTCGATGCTGGACTGCCTTGATGCGAGGACTCGCATGGCCATCGACAACTCGGGCCGTGGCCAAGCGGGGGGCACGCCTTTGTACAGCGAACATGTAGGAACGCTCGGAACGCGACTCTACTGCCCTGATCCACTGGCCGAGGCTTCGACCGAATCCGGCTGACCCGACACCGCTTCACGCAGCCGTGCCGCGAGCTCGTCAAGTCGTTCCGCAGGTACCAGTGGGAACGGCCACGTTCTCCTTGTGGCGATCTCCATCGCGATCCGGGTCTTCCTGTCGTGCCCGGCCTGTTCCCTGAGTCCATCCAGCCGCATCGAGTCCCGTTTGCGGCCCTCCCTGATCCACTGGTGCATCCGGTGGAACAGTTCCCGTCGCTGGCTGCTGTTCCTGGGTGACTGGTGGATCCGGTGAACCCACTCGGTCTTCTCGGCGCTGGGGCCGGCGCCCGTCGCCGATGGATCATGCCATGCGGATCGCCAGTGATCGATGGCATCCATGGCGACATCGCCCGGAGGTTGAAGTTCCGCCGTCACGTTCGCCGAGACGACCACCGGCCGAGACAGTTCCACGCCCAGCCACGTGCGGATCCAGTGGTCCGAGGTCGTGGCATATCGACTGCCACCTGTACCGACGATGTAGCCGTCGCACAGTCCACCTCGCATCAGGACGTCAAGGACGACCGCTCGCGGATGGAACCTGGTGCATTCATCACGGGCTTGGAGCATCGAGAGCGTCACGGGTCTGCGGACACCATGATCAAGAAGCCACAGTGGCAGTTCAGGGTCATTGCCGGTCCCGCGGAGTGGGCGGATGTCACCCGCGGTTGATCCGACCGCATCGTTGTAGCACCGGACGCATCCGGTGGGATCGTCAATCATTTTCTGCAGCAGTGAATCGAGCATCCTGGTCTCAGCGAGATCCGTCGCCATGACCACGGGCATCGGGCCGGCCCATCGACGCATCAGGTCACCGGTGCTCGCAGCGATCTGCCTGGCGCACGTGCCTGCGTTCTCGTGTGATTCAAGCGATGACCGGATCGCCTGCAGCCCCTCGGCGATCGATCCGGTCGCAGGTTGCGGGTGGTCCGGAATCCGTCGTGGTTGGAATGGTCCGACGGCCGCAATCGGGACACGGTCCTCCCGATCGGTCAGTCTCCAGGTCGAGGTCGTCAGCCAGCCATCGGCCGTTGCGGGATACTCGATCCGCTCGAAGCCGTTGGTGTCCTGGTCGGCGACCAGGTGGAACATCGATGTTTCCACCCGGCTCGATAGGATGTCCATCAGGATGAACTTCGCAAGGATTCCCGGATGCCAGAATTCCGCCTGGTGTCCCGTGGCCAGGATCGGGCGTGACCGCTCCAGTCCGAGCAGTTGCCTGTCCTCCATGATCACCTGTTCCTCGGCGAGTCGAGGATGCCGACCGTCACCGTCGCGGTTGGACACTGACTCAATCAGTTCGCCGATACCGTCGAGCCTGGTGATCAACGGGGCGTCGTTCATCAGGGTGTTCCCTGGGACACGGCTCCGGTCACCTGCTGGAGCAGGTCCTCGTACGCGGATGGATCGAGTGAATCGCGGTGCCTCAGCAACGCCCTGTGCAGGGTCTTCCTGTAGACGGACAGCCGGTGCCCGGGATCGTCCAGGGGGCCGCCGAAGGAACGATTCGGATCGTTGTAGATCAGGTCGACGGGCACCTCGCTGATGCGCAGATCCGCCGCTGCTGCGGCCACCCAGAACTGCATCGGGAAGTCGTATCCATCGATGTCCAGCGGCAGCCCCGCGACGCAGGCTGTCCGGTAGGCCTTGAATCCGCAGAAGGCGTCTGTCAGTTCAAGTCCCAGCCTGTGGTTGATCTCCGTGGTGATCAACTGGTTGATCGTCCGGCGCTCGACGGGAGGCTGGTCGATCATCTCGGCTTCCTGCAGGTATCGACTGCCCGAGATGACATCACACTGGTTCATGGCGATCATCTCGGCGAACAGCGGGAGTGCCGCCGGCTCGTGCTGGAGATCGCAGTCCATCGTGACGACCCACTCGTACCCGTTGTCCACGGCCCAGTGCAGGATCTGCTGCATCGACCGCCCGTATCCACGGTTGATGGCATGCCGGACGATCTCCACCGGGAACTCGGTGAGGATCCGTGGCGTCAAGTCATCGGAGCCGTCATCGATGACGAGGATATCCCCGGCTCTCGGGATGACGGCGGAGAGAACCGGGCGGATGTGATCCTGCTCGTTGTAGACCGGGATCGCCAGGAGCGTGGTGTGCTGCAACTTCATTGAATGGTGGTCCTGCTGTTCCATGCGGGGGGGCGGGAATTGTCGCACGCGACCGGTATCCAGACAAGGCTCTAGGAGGTCGGAAGCCCCTTGGAACGGTAGAGATCCTGCAGTTTTCCGACATCGATCAACTCGGTGACCGTTCCATCGGTGTCGATTCGCCGAAGGCGGATGCCGTCCGGTCCGATCACTTGCTGGACCGGTGGCAGGTCCCTGTTGGCGCGACCAAGGAGGATCCAGTTGCCCGAGTCGTCATCGGCCGGAAGCCACGTGTCCAGTCGCTGGCTGAGCTTGTTGCTCTGGCTATCGAAAGCGTAGACGCCGAAGTCACCCGTAAACGAACGATCGCGAGGCAGCAGGCGACCGAGTATCAGCAGCTCCGCCTGTGACAGGTAGGCCCCGGTCGGAATCGTCCACTCCAGAGGATCGCGAGAGAGCAGGTCGGCCGTCGAGTTGATCACCTGCAGCGTCGATCGAGGCTGTCCCGCCGTCGGTGCGTTGCGGAATCCTGTCTGGGCGGTGGTCCTGGAGGCTTCGCCCTGTCGCTGGGTTCGCCTGTTGGAGAAGGTTTCGCTGGAGCGATCCCAGGCGGTCCAGAACCGACCGTTGACATCGACCGTGTGGCCCGGATCCTGGTTCATGAAGATCTTTGCTTGGAGGGTGACCAGCAGGCCTTCCTCGGCCTGGTCGCCAATGAATGCAGCATCTCTCCTGTTGAAATCCACGGCACCGCGGGGAGCGGCCTTGGCCGACAATCCCATGAACCCGATCTCGATGTCATCGGTCATGCCTTCCGTCGGGCCTGGACGGTAGATCCGGTACCACGTGATCCCGGGCTTGCAGGCCTGTTCAAGCTTCTGCCTGGACAAGCCTCCGAGAAAAGCCGCGCCCTTGTCCAGCAGTTCGAGTCGCTCGTCGGCAATCTCCATTGCCTGCATCATCGAGATCGTGTCGTAGGACTCCTGGAGCATCCTGCTGGCCTGATCATGGATCTCGAACCTCGTGACCGAGGTCAGCACGAGGAACGTGCCATCAGGCCGAGGCAGGACCACCCAGCCGGTCACCGCATTTTCCCCTGGCCCGATCGGCAGTTCCATCTCCAGTTGGTGCCCGGACAGGCCGCCGAACACCACGGGACGGTTGCTCGTGATCGCGAACTCGTTGCCAGTCTCAAGTTGCCGGGTCAGGAATGCCTGGAGATGTTCGCCCGGCGTGGCTCCGGGACGGATCGGGTTGACCACCTGGATCCTCACCTGCCACAGGCTCGGCTCGGTGTCGTTGACGTGCCTGACCACCAGGGTGTTGGTTCCATCGGCCTGCTCTGACTTCTGGATGATGCACTGGAGTGGTGGTGTGAACTGGAACCCCATGGTCTTGGATTCGAAGACCTTCTCGCTGAGGCGGGTCTCGATGGTCGGTGCGGCCACCTCCTGGCTGTTTTCATTGTCTTCAAGCTGGATTATCGAGTTATCCGGACCTTGTTGAGCAAAGGACGGACCACACATCAACGCGAGGGCCAGGCAGGATACAAACGGGGTGGGCATGCGTCGTTGGATCATCGTGCCCTCCATGGTACCTGCTTCAGCAGGGATCGGTGTCCGGGTCTGGTGCCTGGATGGGGGTGCCCTCGATGGGCTGGTGTTGACACCGCCCGTGGTTGTCGTATCATCCTCGATTCGCATCCAGTCGGTGACCGACGTTGGGTCCTGTCCTGCAGCACCTGCATAAACTCTTGGTTCAACCAAAGATGCGAGTTGATGGATGAGTTTCGTGATCCATCAGCCGAACGAGTGTTGTCAGATCCAGGGACGTGTCGTTTGCCCGGATCGTGCAAGAAGGACATCACTCGGCTTGTGTGTTCAGTGGCCTGGTCGTTCCAGGTCGCATCAGTTGGTCAACATCAATTGACCGTGGAGTGATTCGATGACAGGCAGCAAGATCAGGATCCGCATGGAGGCATACGATCACCAGGCACTCGATGCATCAGCACGAGAGATTGCCGATCATGCCAAACGAACGGGCGCTCATGTGGCCGGTCCTGTTCCATTGCCGACGCGTCGGGAGATCTATACGGTCAACCGAAGTCCGTTCATCGACAAGAAGTCTCGTGAGCAGTTCGAGATCAGGACGCACAAGAGGATCATCGACATCACGGAAAGCAACCACCGCACCGTCGAGGCGCTCAACAGGCTCGTCGTTCCCGCAGGTGTGTTCGTCAAGATCAAGGCGTAGGAACCACTTCGATCACCACTCATGGTGATCGTTTTCATTTCAGAAGGGTCGTACACGACAATGCCAGCAGCAATCATAGGACGAAAGATCGGGATGACCCGGTACTTCACCGAGGACGGGAACAACATCCCCGTCACGGTCGTTCAGGCTGGCCCGTGCGTGGTCACCCAGGTCAAGACAACCGAGACCGACGGCTACAGCGCCGTCCAGCTCGCCATGGACGACATCAAGCCGCGTCGCTCGACGATGCCGCAGATCGGCCATGACGCCAAGGCCGGCACTGCTCCGAAGCGTGTTCACCGGGAGATTCGCTGCGACGACGATGCCGAGGCCGAATCCTTCGAGCTCGGCCAGACCGTCGATCTCAGTTGCTTCGAGGGTCAGTGCTTCGTCGATGTCACCGGAACCAGCAAGGGCAAGGGCTTCCAGGGTGTCATGAAGCGCCACAACTTCAGGGGACTTGAGGCAAGCCACGGTACCCAGCGAAAGCATCGATCCGCCGGTTCGATCGGTGGCCATGCGACCAACCTCGGTACCGGACCGAAGGTGAAGAAGGGGAAGAAGATGGCCGGTCACATGGGCAGTGAGCGTGTGACCGTTCGTTCACTCGATGTTGTCTCGATCGATAGCGACAAGAACCTGCTGCTGTTGAAGGGCCCGGTGCCCGGACCAGCGGAGGGATACCTGTTCATTCGAGCCGCCAAGCGGCTCTACAAGTCAAAGGCACACGTCCAGGCGAAAGCGTAATCGCCTGGATGATCTCGAAGGCCGTGCCTGACACGGAACCGCGGGATCAAGACAAGTGAGGATCCTGAGTCAAGATCCCTGCCCGGTGCCAAGCAGTAACCGGCACCCGGAGGGTGAGGCAGAAGCGGGAGCCATTCCCGCATGTGAAGGAAAGAATCGATGATCGAACTACCGATCTACGACAAGAAGGGCAAGAAGGTCGATTCCCTCAAGATCGACGAAGCGACGCTTGGCGGAGAAGTCCGCTTCAAGCTGCTGAAGCAGGCCTACGTCATCACGCACGGGAACCAGCGACAGGGATCGGCTCGAACCAAGAGCCGCGGCATGGTCGAAGGGTCCACCCGCAAGATCTACAGGCAGAAGGGCACCGGTAATGCACGAATGGGTGCCGTGCGGACATGTGTCCGTCGCGGTGGCGGTGTCGCCTTTGCCAAGACTCGGACTCGTGAGGCCTTCAGGAAGAGGCTCACCAAGAAGATGCGACGCCTGGCCAACCGGAATGCTCTGCTGGCCAAGCTGGTCGACGGCGAGGTCAAGTGCATCGACAGCCTTGACTTCACCGAGCCCGGCACCAAGCAGTTCAAGGCCATCATGGACTCGGTCGGAATCGATCGAACCTGCCTCGTCGCCCTGGACATGACCAACACGAACGCGGCGCTCTCGGCCAGGAACCTCAGGGGCGTGGACACGATCCGGATCGACCAGCTCAACGCCTTCGAGTTGCTGAATCACCGCTACCTGCTCGTCGACAGGGCCTCGCTTGAGTCGTTCCTCAACAGCGAGTGCTTCCAGTCCGGACAGAAGGAGGTTGCCTGATGCATCCAACCACGATCATTCGCAAGCCTCTGGTCACCGAGAAGGCCACCTGGGCCGCCGCGGAGCAGAACCGAGTCTCGTTCGCAGTCGATACCCGTGCCTCGAAGCAGCAGATCCGCGACGCCGTCGAGGATCTCTACAAGGTCAGGGTCATCGGAGTCGCCACCCAGACCCGCAAGGGCGGGGATCGCCGGCTTCGATACGGGTACGTCAAGGGCGCCACGACCAAGCGTGCCATCGTGAAGATTCATCCGGAGGACCGCATCGAGCTGTTCTAGATCCCGAGAGGGTTCCACGCCAACAGCAAGAGGTTGAACTGACATGGCCATTCGAATCTACAAGCCAACCACCGCAGGACGACGCAACGCGTCGGTGAACCTGCACGTCGAAGTCACCAAGAAGACTCCCGAGAAGTCCCTGCTCGCCCCGCTTCACAAGACCGGTGGCAGGAACTGCCAGGGCAAGAAGACGGTCCTTGGTCGAGGTGGTGGTCACAAGCGTCGCTACAGGAAGATCGATTTCAACCGCACCAAGGACGACATGCCGGCCAAGGTCATCGGGATCGAGTACGACCCGAACCGAAGCTGCCACATCGCCCTGCTCGAGTACGAGGACGGCGTCCGCCGCTACATGCTCGCTCCCAAGGACGTCACCGACGGAACCGTCGTCATGTCCTCTGCTTCGCAGATCGATCCGGACCCCGGCAACTGCATGCCGATCCGGCACATCCCCACCGGCCTCTCGATCCACAACATCGAGTTGGAGCCCGGCCGGGGAGGAACCCTGTGCAGGAGCGCCGGCCTCGGTGCACGCCTGACCAACAAGGAAGGTCGATGGGGCACCATCGTGCTGCCGTCCGGCGAAATCCGGCAGATCTCACTGGACTGCCGTGCAACGGTCGGTGTCATCGGAAACCCTGACCATGGAAACATCAAGCTCGGCAAGGCCGGCCGTGCACGCTGGCTCGGCCGGAAGCCGACGACCCGTGGTGTCGCGATGAGCCACCACTGGCACTCGCACGGTGGTGGTGACGGTCGTTCCAAGGGCGGCCAGGAGCCGTCCAACGCCGCAGGCACCCAGGCCAAGGGTGGTCGGACACGACCACGAGGAAAGTCGTCCGACGCGAGGATTCTCCGGAGAAGGAAGTCCAAGCGATACGGGCAGTTGAAAGTCTGACTTCGAACGAACACTCACCAGAGATAGACAATGTCACGATCACTCAAGAAAGGCCCGTACGTCGACGAGAAGCTCTACCGCAAGGTGGAGAAGATGTCCCAGAGCGGTTCTCGCCAGCCGATCAAGACCTGGGCACGTGCGTGCACGATCGTCCCGGAATTCGTCGGCCAGACCTTCATGGTCCACAACGGGCGTTCGTTCATCGAGGTCTACTGCACCGAGGACATGGTCGGGCACAAGCTGGGCGAGTTCAGTCAGACCAGGCTCTTCAGGGGGCATACCAACAAGAAGGAAGGCATCAAGTCGTAAGAACGGCTTCTGCAGGAGTTGCCAGCAATGAGCACATTCAGCGTTACACATCGATTTGCACGCATCGCGCCGAGGAAGGCCCGTCTCGTGGCCGACATGATCCGCGGCAACAGCGTCGACGAGGCACTGACCGCGCTTACGTTCTCGAAGCGGCGTGGCGCCTACTACATCAAGAACCTGCTCAAGAGCGCGATGGCCAACGCCGAGGAGCAGGACGCCGATGTCGCCAGCCTCATCGTGAGTGAATCACGTGTTGACGAGGGGCCGACCATCAAGCGATTCCAGCCGAAGGATCGAGGGCGGGCCCACCCGATCATGAAGCGGACCAGTCACATTCACCTCAGCCTCAGCGACCAGAACTGACGGAAACAGGAAGCACCATGGGACAGAAGACACATCCATTCGGATTCAGGGTCGGCATCACCGAGGCTCACAAGTCAAGGTGGTTTGCTCCAAAGGCACTCTTTGGCGAGCTGCTCGTCGAGGATTACAAGATCCGCAAGTACGTCGACAAGCGACTGAATCGCACCCCTCCCTTCGCGGCGGTCTCCGACATCATCATCGAGAGGACCCGCGAGGAGCTGACCGTGATCGTCCGTTCGGCCCGACCCGGACAGGTCGTCGGCCTGAAGGGGCAGGAGGTTGAACGGTTGACCAGCGATCTCCAGGCGATGACCGGGCGAAAGGTCGTGATCAAGATCGTCGAGATCAAGAACCCTGACATCGATGCCAAGCTGATCGGTGAGTAGATCGCGGAGCAGTTGAAGAAGCGTGCCAACTTCCGCCGCGTGCTCAAGCAGCGTTGCGAGTCCGCCATGCAGAACGGTGCCAAGGGAGTCAGGATCCTGCTTTCAGGTCGTCTCGGTGGCGCCGACATGTCGAGGAAGCTCGAGTCGAGGCTCGGCTCGATCCCGCTGTCCACGCTCCAGGCGAACGTCGACTACGCCCAGTGTGAAAGCGTGACCACGTACGGAGTCATCGGTGTGAAGGTCTGGGTCTTCAAGGGACTCTACACCGACGACGAGGAAGATCAGATCGATTCAACCGCGGCTGGCGCCCGTGCGCGGGCCAGAGGACGTCGTTGAACAAGCCATATGGAGTATTGATGGGCGGTTAGCCCAGCAAGGAGACATACATGCCCCTGATGCCAAAGCGAATCAAGTTCCGCAAGCAGCAGCGTGGACGCCTGCGCGGCAATGCGACCCGAGGCAACTATGTCTCGTTCGGAGACTTCGGACTGCAGGCACTGGAACCGCACTGGATCACGGCTCGTCAGATCGAGGCCGGACGAATCGCGGCCCAGCGCTTCCTGCGTCGACAGGGCAAGATCTACATCCGCCTGTTCCCGGACAAGCCGGTCTCGAAGAAGCCGCTTGAAACCCGAATGGGCAAGGGCAAGGCCGACACCGACTTCTGGGCCGCACGTGTCAAGCCCGGCACGATGCTGTTCGAGATCGCCGGCGTTCCCGAGAGCCTGGCCAAGGAGGCGATGGCGCGCGTCGCCCACAAGATGCCTGTTCGTTGCAGGTTCGTCGGCAGGAGGTTGGCTGTCTGATCGCCAGATCCGATTCACAGGACAGGAATTCACCATGAAAGCCAAGGAAGTACACAAGCTCAATGACGAGGAGATCCAGGTCGAGATCGAACGGCTCCGTCGTCACATGTTCGAACTGAGGTCGCAGGCGGTCACCGAGAAGATCGAGGACACCTCCCAATTCAGGAAGACCAGGCGGGACATCGCTCGCCTGTTGACCGAATCAAGCACCAGGGCACACAAGCAGGGGCAGTCACAAGCATGAGCCAGAGTCCAACAATCGTGATTCCAGAAGGATCCCCTCGTCGAGTAGGGGTGGTCGAATCGGACAAGCGGGACAAGACCCGCAAGGTCACGATCCGCTACTCGGTCAAGCATCCCAAGTACGGCAAGTACATCCGTCGCAGGACGGTGCTCCAGGTGCATGACGAGAAGAACGAGTCGCATGTCGGCGACCGGGTCGAGGTCGCCGAATGCAGGCCTCTGTCCAAGACGAAGTCGTGGATCCTCGTAAAGGTCCTCGAGACGGCGTTGCCGGATGTCGGCACGATCGATGCATGATCCCGGGCACGGGTACCCAGGAAGATTGGTGAACAGATGATCCAGAAAGAAAGTCGAATCGAAGTCGCAGACAACAGCGGGGCCAAGGTCGCGCAGGTGATCGGTACGCTCGGTCGCTCGACGGCCCGGGGCCGCAAGACACGATTGTCGGTTGGTGTCGGAGATCGCGTTGTGTGCACCGTGAAGAAGGCGCTTCCCAACTCGGACGTCAAGACTGGCGAGAAGGTCCGTGCCGTCATCGTCAGGACCAAGTACCCGACCCGCCGTGCGGACGGCTCGTACGTCAGGTTCGATTCCAACGCCTGCGTGCTGATCGATCCCGAGGGCAACCCCCGCGGAACCAGGATCTTCGGCGCCGTGGCGAGGGAGCTGAGGGAGCACAACTACATGAAGATCGTTTCACTCGCATCGGAGGTCGTCTGATGGCCAGGCACGTCAAGCATGGAGACAGCGTGATCATCACTTCGGGCAACGACCGTGGTGTCGTAGGGCAGATCCTCGAGGTCAACCCTTCCGATGACACCGTGATCGTCAAGGGTGTGAACATCCGCACCAAGCACGTCAAGCCGACGCAGCAGCAGCCCCAGGGTGGGATCATCCGCAAGGAGATGCCCATCCACATCAGCAACGTCAGTCCGGTTGTCGATGGAAAGCCCAGCCGCGTCCGTTTCGAGACGAAGAAGGACGGATCCAAGGTCCGCGTGTCGGTTCGGGACGGCAAGGAACTTCACACGCTTCGAGGTCCCCGCAACTAGGTCAATGCTCGGGGTCGCGTCCCCAAGAGAGATTCAAGATGGTAGCTGACAAGATCAAGCCAAGACTGCAGGAAAAGTACGAGAACGAGGTCTCGAAGAAGGTCCTTGAGAAGTTCGGGATCGAGAACGTGAACCGGCTTCCGAAGGTGTCCAAGATCATCGTGAACACCGGAATCGGTCGTTTTCTCGAGAACCAGAAGCTCAAGCCTGACATCCGCGACACCGTCATCGACACGCTGACGAAGGTCACCGGCCAGCGGCCGATCCAGATCCTCGCCAAGAAGTCCGTCGCGAACTTCAAGGTTCGTGAAGGTGCTCCCTCGGCGTACATGGTCACACTTCGTCGGGACAGGATGTGGCACTTCCTCGAACGCCTGATTCACCTGGCGATCCCGAGAATCAAGGACTTCAGGGGTGTCAAGGACACCGCATTCGATGCCGCGGGCAACTACTCGCTCGGTCTCACCGAGCAGGCGGTCTGGCCCGAGATCAACATGGCGAGCGTCACGTTCAGCCATGGCATGAACATCAACATCGTCTTCGAGCAGAGTGACAAGGAGATGAGCCGGTTCGTCCTGGACGAGCTTGGAATGCCCTTCGTCAGGCCCGAGGATTCAGACAGGTAAACAACTGGAACGCAATCACGACAGGAACACGACATGGCCAGCAAGCGAGTTTTCGTGAACATGAAGAAGAAGCCCAAGTTCTCCAGCAGGAGGCAGAACCGATGCGAGATCACGGGTCGGTCCAGGGGCGTGTACAGGAAGTTCCGTGTCAGCAGGATCATGCTGAGGGAACTGGCACTCCAGGGGATGGTCCCCGGGATGCGAAAGGCGAGTTGGTGATCCACGCCAGGATCGTGGAACGAACAAGAGAAACAGGAAGTGGATTCAATCGTTGAATCCCTGGAGCTGACAGATGGCACTTAATGATCTCACCGCCGACATGTTGACCCGGATCCGCAATGCAGTGCGGAACCACCAGAAGAACGTCGTATGCCTGAGCAACAAGCTCAATCGGGGTGTCGCGCAGGTCCTCAAGGACGAAGGCTACATCAACGATTTCGAGCTGATCGACGATGGACGACAGTGGCTCATCCGCGTGGACCTGAAGTATGGTCGCCGTGGGGAGCAGGTCATCAACACAATCACCCGCATCTCGAAGAACGGTCGCCGTGAGTATCGCGGCGTCGATGATCTTCCCGCGCCGCTTCAGGGCCTTGGAATCTCGATCATCTCGACCAGTTCGGGTGTCATGAGCGATCGCAAGTGCCGAGAGGCCAATGTTGGCGGAGAGATCATCGCGACCGTCGGCTGATCCCGTCGGTCCCACTGGAGCCAGGCAAGGAAACGAGTAATGTCCCGCATAGGAAAGAAGCCAGTACAAATCCCCTCCGGCGTCACCGTCTCGGTCGACGGGCCTTCCCGTACGATCACGACGACTGGATCCAAGGGAACCCTGACCATGGTGCATCGACCAGAGGTCGATGTCGCCGTCGCCGACGACAACAAGCAGGTTCTCTTCACGATCGACCCGGACACCGTCGATGACAGCCAGGTCCGCGCCTACTGGGGTCTGACCCGATCGCTGGTCAACAACATGGTCGAGGGCGTCAGCAAGGGATACCTGATCCGACTTGAGGTCATCGGTGTCGGCTGGGGCGCCAAGGTCCAGGGACAGAACGTGGTGCTCAATGTCGGTTTCGCTGACCCGGTCAACGTGCAGGTTCCCCAGGGAATCGATGTGAAGGTCGAGGGCAGCGTCATCACCATCGAGGGCATCGACAAGCAGGTCGTCGGCGAGTTCGCCGCCTCAATCCGCAGCAAGCGGAAGCCCGAGCCCTACAACGGCAAGGGAATCAAGTACCAGAACGAAGTCATCCAGAGGAAGCAAGGCAAGGCATTCGGAGCCTGATCAGGTGATGTGAACCCGCATCGCCATGGAGCATGACATGGAATTCAACAAGCTCAAGCACAAGAGACGTACACGACGAAAGGCCCGCATTCGCAGGCGCATCACCGGCACCCCGGACATGCCGCGACTGACCGTCTTCCGTTCGTTGAACCACATCTATGCACAGGTGATCGATGACCTCTCCGGTCAGACGATCGCGTCCGCCTCGAGTCGGGACAAGCAGTCCAAGATGAATGGTGGCGGCAACTGCAAGGCTGCAGGCGAGGTCGGGAAGCTGCTCGCGGAACGAGCGATCTCGGCTGGCTGCTCGAAGGTTGTCTTTGATCGAAACGGTTTCATCTACCACGGCCGTGTGAAGGCCCTGGCGGATTCCGCTCGGGAGGGTGGACTCAAGTTCTAACAGGCCGCTCAACGAGCGACCCGGGAGCCAAACAAGTCATGGCAGAGATTCTCGAAGATACTTCATCAGCACTCGAATCCACCACGGTTGGCATCTATCGAACCGCCGCAACCGTCAAGGGTGGACGTCGTTTCAGCTTCGGCGCACTGGTCGTCGTCGGTGACCGCTCCGGCAGGGTCGGCATCGGCTACGGCAAGGCCAACCAGGTTCCCTCGGGAATCGAGAAGGCCCAGAAGGAAGCCAAGCGACGCATGCAGTTGTTCCCCCTCCAGGACAAGACGATCCCGCATCAGGTCGAGGGTCGCTTCGGCTCGTGCCGCGTCCGCCTCGTGCCTGCATCGCCTGGTACCGGTGTCATCGCTGGTGCCAGTGTCCGTGCCGTGCTCGAGATGGTCGGCATCCAGGACTGCCTGACCAAGTGCTTCGGCTCGAACAACCCGAAGAACAGGGTCAAGGCGACCATGGACGCGCTTGAGCAGCTTCGCAACCGTGAGACCATTATGGAGCTCCGTGGCGTTGACCTGCCCGAGACAAGCGTCGAGGTCGCGATCAAGAAGGGAATGGCCTTCATGCCGACCGAGTCAGGTGGTGAGAAGGCGGTCGCCCCGGTCAACACCGTCGGTGAGGAACGCAGGGGTGGTCGCGGTGGAGGACGTCGTGGTGGCGGCGGTGGTGGTGGACGCCGTGGTGGCGAACGGCCGGCTGAGCAGAAGGAAGCCGCACCGGCGGCTGAACAGGCCCCGGCCGAACAGGCCCCGGCAGCGGATCCGCCCGCGAGCGAGGGTGGTACCGAGGAATCGTCCTGAGACTAGAACAGATCCGGTCATCACGTGTGGCCGGTCAACCAAGAAGGTTCATTGGAACCGGAGTACAGCAGACATGATGATCCATGAGGTCACAGAAAAGGTAGGCAAGGCCAAGAGGCGCAAGCGCATCGGTCGTGGTGAAGGCAGTGGCTACGGCGGCACGTCCGGCCGTGGACACAAGGGTGCCCGAAGCCGTGCCGGCTGGAAGAGCCGGGCGAGCCACGAGGGTGGCCAGATGCCCTACGTGCAGCGATTCCCGAAGCGTGGCTTCACCAACGCCAGGTTCCGGAAGCTCTTCCACGTTGTGAACATCAAGGTCATCGAGGAGCGATTTGAGAACGGTGCCCAGGTCGATGCAGCATCGCTGGCCGAGGCTGGCATCATCAGGGATGCCAAGCGGCCCGTGAAGGTGCTCGGCGAAGGCGAACTGACAAAGAAGTTCAACGTCACTGCGGCGAAGTTCTCCGCCAGCGCCAGGAACAAGATTGAAGCAGCTGGAGGTACGGTCACCGAGGGCTGATGGTTCTCTAGAGAAACCAACGACGATGGACGCGATCTCGAACATCTTCCAGGCTTTCCTGAATATCTTCAGGGTTCCGGACCTGCGGAACAAGGTGCTCTTCACCCTGGGCATGCTTGTCGTCTATCGAATCGGCTTCTGGGTTCCGCTGGCCGGCGTCGATCAGACGCGCCTGGCCGAGAGCGCCAGCAAGGCCGCCCAGGATGAGACCGGGTTCGGCAGACTCATGGAGTTCGCCTCGATCTTCTCGGGTGGCTCACTCTCCCAGTCGACGATCTTCGGCCTGGGCATCATGCCCTACATCACGGCCGCCATCATCTTCCAGTTGCTGCAGTCGGTCCTTCCGTCACTGCAGGAGCTCAAGAAGGAGGGCGCCTCCGGTCAGCAGAAGATCACCGAGTGGACCCGCTACGCGACCGTCGGCCTCTGCGTGATCCAGGCCGTCATGTGGCTGAGCTACCTGAGGACCCAGATGCTGATCCAGCCCGAGTTCCTCGTGGGTGGGCGCATCGTGATCTTCTATGCCGCCGGCATCGCGGGCCTGACGGCCGGAAGCATCTTCCTGATGTGGCTCGGCGAGCAGATCGACAAGTATGGAATCGGCAACGGGGTCTCGATCATCCTGACCGCAGGAATCCTCTCGAGGATGCCCGGCGCGATCAAGTGGATCATTGACAACTTCAACCCCAGCCAGCAGAACGACGACGTCTCCATCGGCATTCTCGGTATCGTCTTCCTGGCCGCCGCATTCGTCTTCGTGACCTCGGGAGCGATCCTGATAACGGTCGCGCAGAGACGAATCCCGATCCAGCAGGCCAAGCACACGCGTGGCCGCAAGGTCTATGGAGGTCAGCGGCACTTCCTCCCGTTGCGTGTCAACCATGCCGGCGTCATGCCGATCATCTTCGCCAGCAGCTTGATGATCTTCCCTTCGAGCATCTTCGGGTGGCTGAGCACACGAGCGGTTCAGGGCGACTCCCCGTCCTGGTGGGTCTCGACGACCAATTTCCTCTCCACCAACTTCGATTTCGGAGCATATCCCTACATCATCTTCGAGATCATTCTCATCTTCTTCTTCAGCTACTTCTGGACCACCGTGCAGTTCAGCCCGGATGACATGTCCAAGCAGTTGAGGGACAACGGGAGCTTCATCCCGGGCCTGAGGCCCGGGCCCAGGACGGCCGAATACCTCGAGACCGTCATGGAACGAATCACATATGTCGGCGCCGGCTTTCTCGCCGTCATCGCCATCATCCCGACGGTGGTATCCGAGCAGATGGGCATCCCGTTCTTCGTCTCCAGCTTCCTTGGAGGCACGGGTCTGCTCATCGTCGTCAGCGTCGGTCTCGATTTGATCCAGAGGATCGAGGCCAATCTTGTCATGCGGAATTATTCCGGTTTTCTGTCCAGTGGCATGGACAACAAGGGGCCGCGAATTCGAAGTGGACGCGGCCGGTCCTGATCAGGAGATCCAATCATGCCAAAGGAAGAGAAAATCAGTCTGGAAGCAGAGGTCATCGAGGCATTGCCTGATGCCCGTTTCAAGGTGAAGCTCGAGAATGACCAGGAGATCCTCACCTATGTCAGCGGCAAGATGCGCAAGTTCTTCATCAGGATCCTTCCTGGTGACAAGGTCACGGTGGAGATGAGTCCATACGACATGACCAAGGGCAGGATCACGTACAGGCACTAATCAGGAACCCGGGCTGCGTCCCGGAGTCGATTCAAGGACAGGAACCATGAAGGTAAAGAGCAGTATCAAGCGACGAACAATGGATTGTCAGATCGTCATTCGCAAGGGCAAGCGATTTGTCATCAACAAGAAGAATCCGAGGCTGAAGCAGCGCCAGGGTTGATCACGAACTAAGAAAGGGAGCAAGCAATGCCCCGTATTTCCGGTGTCGACATTCCAGAGAACAAGAAGATCATGTACGCACTGCGGTACATCCACGGCATCGGTCCGAAATCAGCGGACATGATCCTGGCGCAGGCGGGAGTCGATGGTCAGCGTCGAGCCAACGAGCTCTCCGATGCGGACATAAGCTCCATCGCAGCCGTGATCGATACGAGCTTCATAGTGGAAGGAACGCTCAGGCGCCAGGTCCAGCAGGACATCCAGCGTCTGAAGGACATCCGTTCGTATCGTGGTGAGCGCCATCGCAGAGGACTCCCCACGCGTGGACAGCGTACGCGATGCAACGCCAGGACCCGCAAGGGTCGCAAGAAGACCGTTGCCGGCAAGAAGGGCGTCAAGGGCTGATCAGAATTTCCTGTCGGCCGCATCCATGGGTGCGGATGGCATAACCAGTATCGAGAGACATCAACCAGATGGCTACAAAGAAGAAAGTACGAAGGAACGTCCTCAAGGGCATTGCCCACATCAACGCGACGTTCAACAACACGATGATCACGATCTCCGACGTCAACGGCGAGACCCTCTGCTGGGATTCGGCCGGAACCGTCGGGTTCAAGGGATCGAGGAAGTCGACCCCGTTCGCTGCAAGTCGCGCGAGCGAGAAGTGTGCCACCAAGGCCCGTCGCCTTGGCATGCGAGAGGTCGAGGCGCGGGTCAAGGGTCCTGGCCCCGGCAGGGAGTCCGCCGTGACCGCCCTCCAGGCCAACGGCCTGAAGGTGACCGCCATCGAGGACCACACCCCGATCCCGTTCAATGGATGTCGACCGCCGAAGAAGCGGCGCGTCTGAGATGAATTCGGCGGGTCAACCGCCACCGTCGCCCGTGTTCAAGAAGGGGCTTCCGTTTCAGCAGGACGGACAGCATCCGAGAGTTCCCGGGCCAGCCGATTCCGGTTTCTGCTGATTTCAGGATGGATACACGATGATGCATGTACGTTGGAGAGGATTGGAACTGCCCGCACGGGTGGTCGCTGACCAGAACTCGCTCACCGAGAACTTCGGTCGCTTCACGGCCGAGCCGTTCGAGCGAGGCTTCGGTACCACCGTCGGCAACAGCCTTCGCAGGATCCTGCTTTCGAGCCTCGAGGGAGCCGCGATCACCAAGATCAGGATCGCCGGCATCAACCACGAGTTCTCAACCATCCCTGGTGTCCTTGAAGATGTCACTGACATCATCCTGAACATCAAGGGTGTGATCGTGAGCATGGATTCCGATGAGCCCAAGACGATGCGGCTGGCCGCCGAGGGCCCCGGCGACGTGACCGCCGAGCTCATCGAGGCGGACACCTCGATCACGATCCACAATCCGGAAAAGGTCATCGCGACCCTGACCGAAAAGATCGATTTCGAGATGGAACTGACGGTGTCCCGTGGTCGCGGGTACCAGCCTGCTTCCGAGCAGTATTCCAGCAACGATGAACAGGTCATCGGCGAGATTCCGATCGACGCGATCTTCTCGCCGGTCCAGCGTGTCCGCTACAGGACCGAGGACACCCGTGTCGGCCAGAGGACCAACTACGACCGCCTCGTTCTCGACCTGTGGACCAACGGTACGGTCGAGCCCGAGATGGCGCTCGTCGAGGCCGCGAAGATTCTCAGGAAGCACCTCAACCCGTTCGTGCAGTACACGGACATGGGCGACCAGGTCGTCGAGGGTGGAATCTCGATCGATGAAGGTGATGACGAGTTGATGCGAAAGCTCAACACGCCGATCACGGAACTGGAGCTCTCTGTCCGCGCAAGCAACTGCCTCGAGTCTGCGAGGATCGCGACCGTGGGCGAACTCGTGGCCTTCGATGAGACCGGTCTGCTGGGACTCAGGTCCTTCGGCCGTACGTCCCTTCGCGAGGTCAAGAGGAAGCTCGAGGATCGCGGGCTTTCACTCGGCATGCAGCTGCCCGATGGATCGGTTTCCGAGGCGCCTGCGGCAGCACAGGAGATGGAAGCCTACGTTTCCGGTGACGATGATGCTCTCGATGTCGATGTCGAGTTGACCGATGCGTTCCCTGGTGACGAGACACCTGGATCGACCGAAGACAATGACAGCGGAGAAAATCCCGGGGCCTGAGACAGCTCGCCCCGGCAAGGAGTGTACACATGAGACATCGAATCTACGGCAAGCAGTTGAATCGGAAGTCCGAGCACCGGATCGCGATGCTGCGCAATCTGGCTGCCGGCCTGTTCGAGCATGGTCAGATCGAGACCACCATGCCCAAGGCCAAGGCCGTCCAGCCGCTGGTCGAGAAGATCATCACGATCGCCAAGGACTCGCCCTCACTTCATGCCCGCCGGCAGCTTGCCCGCAAGCTCAATGACCGACGGATCTTCTCGTGGGTGGCGGATCCCAATGTCAAGGACGAGCGCAAGGCCGGTGCCTGGTTCGACCTGCCCAGCGAGGAATCCATCGAGTTCAACCGGTACGGAGAACTCCGCAAGGCACCCCGCCTGATCGAGCACATCCTCAAGACGGTTGCGCCCAGATACAAGGATCGAGACGGTGGCTACACCCGCATCATCAAGCTCGACAAGCATCGTCTTGGTGACGGGACCGATCTGGTGCTGCTGCAACTGGTCGGAGACGAGGATGGGCCCCAGGTCGGTGGAGGGCTCTCGGGCCGCCGTCGCCAGGCCGATCGTCGAACGGCCTTCGCCGCACGGCTGAGGAAAGAATCCGGTGCCGAGGAAGCCGAGGCGTCCACGGCCGTCGCCGAATCAGAGGAACCGGTGGTCGAGGATGAGGCACCCGCCGCCGAGGAGACCACCGAGGTCCAGGCCGATGCCTCCGCCGAGGGTGACGTCGAAACGACCTCCGAGGAGTCTTCCGAGGAACAGTCCGATGCCACCGAGGACCAGCAGGAGAAGCCGGAGTAGGTCCAAGGCCATCAACACGTGAACGACCCCTCGCTTGACGAGGGGTTTTTTACTTCGATCGTCACAAGGGGCTTGGTCCCCTGATTGCAGGTACACTCTTCCCATGCTTGAAGCACTGCAGGAGATCCAGGAAGACGGCCTGAACCGCTTGAAGACCATCGCCGATGCGGATTCGCTCGAGCAGTGGCGTGTCGAGTTTCTCGGCAGCAACGGTCGCCTCAAGGATGTCATGCCGATGATGCGTGATGTCCCCAAGGAGCAGAAGCCGGAGATCGGCAAGTTGCTCAACCAGGTCAAGCAGGCCCTGGAATCGGCCTTCGAGGAGGCACGGCAGTCGGTCACGGGGTCCTCCACGGACACGTCCCAGCCCGTCGACGTCACCGAGCCGGGGACGAGCTTTCAGACCGGCTGTCGTCACGTGATCACCAGGACGATCGAGGAGATCATCCCGATCTTCGGTCGCATGGGTTTCGATCTGGCACATGGTCCCGAGGTCGAGGATGAATGGCACAACTTCATCGCCTTGAACATTCCCGCCGACCATCCGGCCAGGAGCGGGAGCGAGAACTTCTACCTGGCGGGGGAGGGGGCAGATCGGCTGCTCAGGAGCCAGACTTCGACCGTTCAGATCCGGGTCATGGAACAGTCGGAGCCGCCCTTGAAGGTCATCTCTGTGGGGCGGGTCTATCGTCCGGACACCCACGACGCGACTCACTACAGCATGTTCCACCAGGTCGAGGGGTTGGCGATCGACCGGAACGTGACCATGGTTGATCTCAAGACCACGCTGTTTCAGTTCGCCCGAGCCTATTTTGGTCCAGAGGCGCAGGTGAGGATGCGACCGAGCTTCTTCCCGTTCACCGAGCCCTCTGCGGAGGTCGACATGTACATGCCCATCAAGGGCACCATGCAGTGGGTCGAACTCGGGGGCTGTGGCATGGTCGATCCGAACGTGCTTGAAGCCGTCGGGTACGACCCCGAGGAATGGACCGGGTATGCCTTCGGACTCGGCATCGAGCGAATCGCCATGCGCAAGTTCGGGATCGCCGACATCCGCTGGCTCTACGAGAACCAGTCGGGTTTCCTCGGTCAATTCGCCTGAATCGCCACCACGTCACAGTCCTATAATTTCTTGCCTTGTACAGCTTCCAGATTCCCCGGCCTGGCGGGTTCAGGAAGGCGGCTCATTGTTCAGATCGCGTCTGAAGCCCATTCAGAAGCCGTTTTTTCAGGACTTTCTTGTCTTGAAAACCTTGGATCGGCCATGTGGATCGGATATCTTCTAGGCACTCGGGGGAAAGGGGATCCAGAGGTGGGGAAATGGGGTTGCGTTTGCACCCTTTCATCTGGAGCCTTCGAGAAAGATAACACCATGAGCATTTCAAAGACGATTGGCGGACTTGCCACGATTGGCATTCTTGCATTCTCAGCCAATGCTGAAACCATCAGCGCCGGCTATGGTTGGGAAGACGGTAATGGCACCATTCTCGGTTCATTCGGGAACCTTGCTTCTGCCGAGAACGTTTCCGGATTCGCGAACACGGGGAATCATTCCCTGATGCTGACCGAGGATCCTGTCAGTGGCACGCCGCAGGCATATCTCGGTTGGGTCACCGGACTCAGCGAGGGCGACTCGATCTTCGCCTCGTTGTTCGCATTCTCTCCCTCAGATGGCGCGAGCATTCGAATCTGGGGCAACTACACCAGCGACGTCAACGACATCAACTCCTACGATGGATCCGCTGGCGGGGAGAACACGTATCCTGACAAGGACGAGTGGTTCGAGCTCGAAAAGGGCTGGACATTCAACTCTGCCGGTGGGGATCACACCGGCCTGGTCATCGTTGCTCGCATGTATTCGGGCACAAACGACCACCCCGGCACCTATGCGTTCGTTGATGACCTGTGGATCGAGGTTTCAGGCGACGACCTCAGTGGTGTCGAGATTCACTTCGCCCCAGCCCCTGGTGCGATCGCACTCCTTGGCCTCGCAGGCCTTGCAGGGACCCGAAGGCGTCGTTGATCGACCGACTGTAGGATCACAGATGAAAAACGGGAGCCGCTTGCGGCTCCCGTTTATCTTTTTGTCTGCTTGACGGACCCTGGCCTTTCGGCCTGCTCATGCCTGCTCTTCGGATCCAGTGGCCTCGGGCTGAGTCGCCTGGGCCTCCTCGACGGGCGGCTCTGGCGGTGGGGCTTCCTCGTTCTTGGTGGAATCCGCTTCCAAGGTCGCCTGCTTCTTGTACTGCTCGATCTTGGCCTTGTCCGGAACCAGGATCATCGTCATCCGGCGGCCGGCCATGCGAGGAGGTGTCTCGACCTTGGAAATCTCGCTGAGTCGCTCGGTGACCTGGTCCATCCGCTCGAAGCCCTTGTTCCGGTGGGCCATCTCGCGGCCACGGAAGTTCTGGACGATCTGCACCTTGTGGCCTTCCAGCAGGAAGCGATGAGCCTACTGCATCCTGATCTCCACGTCATGCGGATCGATCTTCATCGATCGGCCGAGCCTGACCTCCTTGAGTTCCGAAACCTTGCTCTTGGCCTTGTTGGCCTTCTCTTTCTTGGACTGCTCGTACTTGTACTTGCCATAGTTCATGATCCTGCAGACCGGAGGACGCGAGTCCGCCGCGACCTCGACCAGATCGAAGCCGGCATCACGAGCCCGCTGCAATGCATCGGACGTCTCGATGACGCCGACCATCTCACCGTTTTCATCGATCAGACGGACTGGGCTCAGCCGGATGCGATCGTTGATGCGTGGTCCCTGGTTGTTGTACTCGGGCCTTCTAAAGTTCCTGCGAATGGCTATGACAATGCTCCTGTATGGACGGAATGAAGGATCAGCGGCACGGTGTGCCGCCGGTCATGCAGTGATGGCCACGGCACGAAGCCGGGACCGGGAATTGTGCTTGTTCGTGTGACTGCCGGAGACCGGCACCGCTGTCTTGACCGCTCATGGTGCCGCGTGGACTGTTGAAGTCATGGGTAAGGTCTCTGGTGATCGAAAAATCCGTGCCCCGTGGGCCCCCCCAAAAGGTACCCCCCAGCCGGTCCCGAGGCAACCATATCCAGTCGATTCGAGCGTCAAGATTGCCCTTGTTCGACCTGGAAATGATTGATCAGGCGGTGTTGGCCTCTGGTCCGGATCTCCTGGTCGATGCCGAGGATGAAGTCCTCCAGAGGCATCTGGCCGAGGTTCTCCTGGACCCCGAAGGCTCTGACACTGACGTGCCTGTTCTCCTGGTCCCTCGGTCCCACGACCACCTGGTAGGGGATCTTCATCTGGGCCGCCGAGCGGATCTTGGCCTGGACACGCTCGGCCGAGGTGTCCATCGTCGCCCGGACGCCACGCTGCCGCAGTCCCTCCAGCACCTGCTCGGCGTACTCGTTGGTCTTGTCCGAGATGGGGAGTACTCGTACCTGCTCGGGGGCGAGCCATGCGGGGAACGCTCCGGCGAAGTGCTCGATGAGCNCGCCGACGAATCGCTCCATCGAGCCGAAAGGAGCCCTGTGGATCATCACCNGTCGATGCTTCTTGTTGTCCTGGCCGACGTAGGAGAGATCGAATCGCTCGGGCAGGTTGTAGTCGACCTGCACCGTGCCCAGCTGCCATGACCGGCCGATGACGTCCTTGACTACGAAGTCGATCTTGGGTCCGTAGAAGGAGGCCTCGCCCGGCTCCTCCGTGAACGGGACTCCGAGTGTCGCAGCGGCCTGCCGGCAGGCCTGTTCGGCCTTCTCCCAACCATCAGGGTCCCCGACGTACTTGCTGCTGTCCTTGTCCCGCAGGCCGACCCGGACCCGGTACTCGGTCATCCCCAGGGTGTTGAAGATGATCTTGACCAGTTCCAGGCAGCCGAGCAGTTCCTCGGCGATCTGGTCCTCGCGACAGAACAGGTGGGCATCGTCCTGGGTGAATCCCCTGACCCTCGTGAGCCCTCCGATCTCGCCGGACTGCTCCCACCGGTAGACCGTGCCGAACTCTGCGAGCCTGACCGGGAGGTCGCGATAGCTGTGTGGCTGGCTGTCATAGATCTTGATGTGGTGCGGGCAGTTCATCGGCTTCAGCAGGTAGCCGTCGATCTCGCCCTCCTTGAGCATGTTGGAGAGCTGCCCGCAGGAACAGCCTTCCTCGGCGAGCGAGTGAAGCTGATCCGGCTGGATCAGCGGGGGGTACTGGCTCTCCTGGTAGTAGGGGTAGTGCCCGCTGGTTCGATAGAGGTCCAGCTTGCCGATGTGTGGTGTGAAGACCTGAGTGTACCCCTGCTTCTTCAACTGCTCCGAGATGAAGTCCTGAAGTTCCTGCCTGATGACCGCACCGGCAGGCGTCCACAGAGCCAGTCCCTGCCCGACCGATTCGTCGAAATGGAACAGGTTCAGCTGCTTGCCGAGGATCCTGTGGTCACGTCGCTGCGCCTCCTCGATCTGCTCGAGATGGCTCTTCAGCTGCTTCTTGTCCGCGAAGGCCGTTCCATACACGCGAGTCAGCGAATCCGAGTTCTCGTCCCCGTGCCAGTATGAACTGGCGATACTCATCATCTTGAACGCCCCGATGCGACCGGTGCTCGGGACGTGGGGGCCCCTGCACAGGTCCTCCCATGCGGACCCGGGTTCGCCTGTGGCGTACCAGCTCAGGCTCTCGGACCCGGCATCGGCGGCACGCTGGGCGTTGTCGATCTTGTACTTGGACCCCTCGTCCTGGAGTTTCTGCATCCCCTCGCCGACGGACATCTCGTACCTGCAGAAGGGGCGGTCCTCCTTGATGATCCGCTCCATGATCTTCTCGACCTGCTCGAACTGCTCCGAGCTGAGGACCTGGCCGTCCGGGAAGCGGATGTCGTAGTAGTACCCGTTCTCCACGGGTGGGCCGTAGACCAGCTGCGCCTCAGGATGGAGTTCCTGGATCGCCTCGGCCATCACGTGGGCGCAGCTATGGCGGATCAGCTGCAAGGCGTTCTCGTCCACGTTCCCATCACGGTCCTTGGCCGTAACGATCGCCAGTTTCGCGTCGTTCTCGATCCTGGTCGAGAGGTCCACGAGCTGATCCTCGACGATCGCCCCGAGAGCGGCCTTGGCCAGCCCCGGACCGATGTCGGCGGCCACCTCGCCTGCGGTCACCGGGCCGTCGTATTCTCGTTCGCTTCCATCAGGCAGGCTGATACGCACCATTTTTGAATTCCTCTGGCTTGGTGCGGCAGTCTACGTCAAGTCCGCCATCCACGTGGGCTTGAGCCCTCATTCGTTGAACAGGTTCCCCTGGTTCCGGAGTGTCCGGGGCCTCGACTTGAGGTTCTGGACCTCCTCCTGGAGATCCTCGATGGTGGTGAAGTTGTAGTACTCACTGGCGTACCGGATGTAGGCNATCTCATCGAGCTGCTTCAGCTTGTCGGCGACGAGCAGGCCGATGCTCGAACTGGGGATCTCCCGCTCGGTTCCACGCTGGAGTTCCTCCTCGATCTCCCTGACCAGGCGAGCCTTCTCATCCTCGGGGATGGGTCGCTTGCCGCAGGCCGCCTGGATACCGCTGAGCACGTTCTCCTGGTCGAACGGGGCCCGGCTGCCGTCCTTCTTGACCACGACCAGCCTGTTGGTCTTCTCGACCCGTTCGTAGGTGGTGAACCGCTTCTCGCAGGCCTCGCATTCGCGTCGGCGGCGAATCACCGCACCCTCCTCTGTCGAGCGGCTGTCGATGACTCGATCCTGATCGGATCCGCAGTAGGGGCACAGCACTGTCTAGACCTCCTCGATCTCCTGAACCTTCCCGTTGGTGATCGTGTCGACCTGGTTCGTGTGCTTCTTGGTGAGTTCGTCGATGTCCTCCTTGGTCGACTTGGCATCGTCCTCGGAGATCGTTCCACTCTTGAGCTGGTCGACCTTCTTGTTCGCATCACGTCGCTCGTTCCTGATGGCGACCTTGGATTCCTCTCCGAGCTTCTTCACCTGCATGACCAGCTGCTTGCGGCGATCGGCTGAAGGAGCGGGGATGTTGATCCTGATGGCATCACCCTCGCTCATCGGGTTCAAGCCCAGCTCGGCCGTCTCGACGGCCTTGATGATGTCGTTCTTGGATCCGGGATCGAACGGCTTGATCACGAGCTGGGTCGCCTCGGCGACGCTGATGGCCGCGAGATCCCTCAGGTCGGTGGGGCTTCCGTAGTAGTCGACCTTGACGTACTCGACCAGGCCCGTGTTGGCCCGTCCGGTGCGGATCCCGTGGAGTTCCTTCCTCAGGTATTCCACCGACTTGTCCATCCGTTGATCACATTCCTTGAGTACTGCAGCAGTTTCCATCTTCGATCTCCGGCTGGTGGATGCAAGACCTCCACCAAGGGGCCATTCAGGCGGTCGCCGCCTGGTTCGTGACGAGGGTTCCGATGCGATCTCCGGCAATGACCCGCTGGATGTTGCCGGACGTCTTGAAGTCGAATACGCAGATCGGGAGGTCGTTCTCCATGCACATGGTGATCGCGGTCAGGTCCATCACACCGAGCTGCCTGTCCACGGCCTCGTGGAAGGAAATCATGTCGAAGCGGACCGCATCTGGATTCTTGTTCGGATCCGAATCGTAGATCCCGTCCACCTTGGTCGCCTTCAGAAGGATGTCGGCTCCCAGCTCGACACCCCTGAGGGCGGCGCAGGTGTCTGTGGTGAAGAACGGGTTGCCCGTTCCGGCGACGAGGATGACGACCCGTCCCTTTTCCATGTGTCGCAGGGCGCGTGCCCGGATGAACGGCTCCGCGACGCTGGTCAGGTTGATCGCGCTCATCACGCGTGCGTCACAGCCCTTGTTCTGGAGCGCCTCCTTCAGTGCCAGGCCGTTGATCACTGTTCCAAGCATTCCCATGTAGTCAGCTGTCGACTGGTCGATATGGCCCGACTCGGCCATCCTCGCGCCACGGATGATGTTGCCACCACCAACGACCACGGCAACCTGGGTGACCGAGGACGCCTCCGAGATCTGGGCCGCCATCTGGTCCAGGGCGTCCGTCTCGATGCCCAGGGATCCCTCGCTGGCGAATGATTCGCCACTGATCTTCAGGACGATCCGATGATAATCACACTGCATGGCAATCCCTGCTTGGTTGGGGTGGTTCCGATGATTGTCCCTGCTTCAGGGACTCGGGGTCAAGCGGCCCCCCCGAGCCATCCATCCCCCGGGGTCCCGAATCGTCGATTCGAGTCCGCGTGGCAGACTACAATATCGCCAGCGGGATCCGGAAAAAGGCCGGTATTTCCGTAGTTCCAGATAGGAAGCCCGTATTCACTGAGCAGGACTGCGTTTGACACAGTTGCCACACAGGGACCTGGAACCCGGTTCCAGGATGGTCGGAAGGGCCCCCGATGCCTCGGGGCGCGATCTGGCCTCTGAACTTGCGATCGCCAGGATCAAGCTCCGGCGACAGCGGTTGGTCAACCTGGTGCTTCTTGGGCTGGCCATCTCCATTCCCTTTCACATCGCGATCATCATCTACCTTTCGAGCCTCTACATGGACAGGCCCGTGGCGGTGGTCCAGGTCTCCCCGCCGATCGAGATGAGCATCGTTCCGGAGGAACAGTTGGAGGAGTTCCTCGAGCAGGTGGAAGTGCCCGACCCCCTGGACCCGATGCTGTCTGCCGATGCGCCTGGTGAGGACACGCTTGATCCGCTCGATGTGGAGGCACCGACTTCGACGGACACCTCCCTGCAGGCGAGCGGGGCACTGTCCGCGGGTGGAGCTGACTCATCCGACGGTGGCGGGGGGATGCTCGGTTCCGGAACCGGCGGCACGTCCTTCTTCGGGATCGGTGGTCGTGGTCGTCGCTTCGCCTACATCGTCGACCGATCATCCTCCATGCAGCAGGTGAGGAAGCTGGAGGTCGTCAAGGATGAACTCCGTCGGTCGATCCGGGCATTGCCTGACTTCGCCTCGTTCCTGATCTACTTCTATGCCAATGACTACGTGACACCCGAATTCCAGGATGACTGGATCCGTGCTCGGCCGCGCGAGATCTCCCGTGTCCGTCGATGGATCGATGGCCAGGTGCCTGGTGGATCCACCCAACCAATGTCCTCGTTCATGTCGGTGCTCTCCATGGAGCCTCGGCCGGACGTCATCTTCTTCCTCACCGACGGCATCATCCCCGAGGACACCGCGGCCAAGATCCGCCAGTACAACTCGACCGGTCGGGTCATTCCCATCAACACGATCGCATTCGGAAGCCCGGCTGGTCAGGAGCAGCTGAAGCAGATCGCCGCTGATTCCGGCGGTGTCTACCGATTCGTGCCGGTCGGAGGTGCCACGCGATGAATCGACACGCTGCATGGACCTGCCTGTTCTTGATCGCGATGTTGTCTGCGGCGACCACCGCCCGTGGCGACACGATCCATAGGCGGGACGGGGCTGAGCCGATCTCCGGAAAGATCCTCGTCCTCGATCACGCTGGTGTCACCATCCAGCAACAGTCATCCGGAACGACGCTGGTGCCATGGGACCAGGTTCGTTCGATCGATTCGCTGACCGCTCTGCCCGACATGGACATGCACCTTGAGCGTGCCGACCGACTCTGGAGAGCACGGTCCAGGATCCAGCGTGGTGACATGAGACTCGCCGAACCGCTGGTGATGGAACTGCTGCAACGGTACCGATCCACCGACAGTCTCACGAGCCACATCGTCGCCGAGAGCGCTCTTCGATGCGCGGTCGATCNCGAGGATCATCTTGCGGCGGTCATCCCGTGGCTGGAAGTCGCCCGTATGGAGAGCCGAGGCATCTCGACCGACACCTATGTCGACCCCTCGATGCCGGTCGTGCTTGATCCCGGTACCGGCATGTCGCCGTACGTGCCGCCGATCAGGAGCGAGCAGCTTCACCTGGTGCTGAAGGCGGCTGATCCTGGAGCGGATCCCTACCTCAACCAGGTACGGGACCTGCTGGCTGCGATCGCAGCTTCGATCGATGATCTGGACCAGGTCCAGTCCTCGCACAACGGCAACGAACCGATGATCAGGCTTCTCGAGTCGGTCATCGAGTCCGGGTCCACCGATCCTCGCACAAGGAAGAACGCCCGCCGCGACCTGCTGGTGATGGAGGGCAAGCTTCCGGAGTTCGCTCGGCCATGGGCCTGGTACCACCGTGGCCTGTCGCTTCTGTCCGAGCAGGACCCGGCCGTTCTGGACCAGGGGCTGCTGATGCTGCTGAAGACGGCGGCCGTCAACGCCCCCGTGCTGTCCAGTGTCGCTCTTGAACGTGTCCACCGAGAGCTCGTCCTGGCCGGTCGGGACGCCGAGGCAAGAATCATCCACAGGCACCACCTTCGAATGCATCCGGCTGATCAACCCGTGAACGCGGCAGTGGAGGCGGCAGACATGCACAGTCAATCCAAGGAGAACACTCCATGACACACTTCCTGATTTCCACCGTCGCCCCGGCGACCGAGCAGGGGCCGAGCTTTCTCCAGTTCGTGACCGGTGGAGGCGTCGTCGGTTGGATCATCATCATTCTCAGCGTCATAGCGTTGATGCTCAGTGTCATGCACGCGATTCAGATCCGCCGGGATCATCTTGTTCCCGCATCGCAGTTGTCCGTCCTGAGTGATCTGCTCTCAGCCCGGAAGATCGAGGCCGCCCTGGAGTACTGCATCCAGCCGGAGAACGACAGCTACCTCACGAGGATCCTCTCCCCGTCATTGTCCAGATATCTCAAGTCTCCATTCGGGGCGTTCGAGATCCGAAGCTCGCTCGAGGAGGCCGGCCAGGAGCAGACCGCCAAGCTCTACCGATCGACCGACGCCCTGGGTGTCATCGGATCCATCGCGCCGCTGCTGGGACTGCTGGGAACGGTCCAGGGCATGATCGGTGCGTTCGACACCGTCGCCACCAGTGCCGTCAACGACACCACCTACTACGAGAGCCTCGCCGGGAACATCTCGCTCGCGCTGATCACGACGCTCCAGGGACTGATCGTGGCGATTCCCTGTGTAACGCTCTTCACGTTCTTCCGGAACCGCATCGATGCGATCAGCTCCGAGGCGGCCCATGATGTCGAGGAACTGGTGCTGTACATCGAGGGGTCCCAGCCCGGGGAATCCGGATTCATGCCGCCGGCGGGACAGGGGACCTCGATGTGAACTTCCAGAAGACACGGCAACGCAAGCGTCGTCTTCTGGTCGACATGACCCCGATGATCGACATCGTGTTCCAGCTGCTCATCTTCTTCCTGACGACGGCGCAGCTTGCTCAGCATTCCCGCGCCGACATCGAACTGCCCATTGAATCGGGCGAGGAATCGGCCGAGTCCGAAGCGGCCGGCATGATCATCAACATCACGGCGTCGGGCGAGATCATCCTCTCCGACGAGGCCATGGACCTGGATGAGCTGAGGTTCCGGGTCCAGCAACTGGTCCGTCGAGAGGCCTCCGGGTCCGATGACGGGTTCAAGCCACTGATCCGCGCCGATCGAAACTCGCCGACGGCGGTTCTCAACGACGTCCTGAAGGTGCTTCAGTCCGCCGGTGTGCCCAACGTCCGTCTGGGCACGAATCCAGCCAGCGGGGGCGAACAATGAACTTCTCCCGGACGAGGCAGGCCGCTGATCCGGATCGACCGGTGCTCAACATCGCGAGCATGATCGACGTGACGTTCCTGCTGCTGGCCTTCTTCCTCCTGACCATGGCATTGACGATGCCCGAGGACCGGCTGTCTCCGAACCTCAGTTCCGAGCAGGCCACCGGGGCCACGGAGGCCAGTGATTTCGAACCTCAGGTCGTCGAGGTCCTGCTGCTCCAGGAGAAGCCGTGCTTTCGACTTGCAGGAACCGTCTACCGTGATCGTGGTGAGTTGACCGATGCCTTGCGGAGGCTCGAGAAGTCCGCGGGACTGTTCGTCAAGGTGCATGACGGTCCGCTCGTCGCCCTGGCGGCCTCGGCGCTGCAGGCCGGTCATGACGCGGGCTTTGAACAGGTGACCTATGTTCCCGTTGACTAAGCGCATCCTTCCGGCTCTTATTGCGACCATGTTCACCGGTTCGTTCTGCATGGCCGATGAACTCGGGGACTACCTGCGCCAGCTCGGGCTTCGACGTCTGCTTGCCGAGCATGTCTACCAGCTTCGTGCCGCCGAGATCGATGTGGAACAGAAGAAGGCGTTGACGGAGCAGCTCGCGGAGATCTACATGGAACTCCTGCTTGAACCGGGATCGGACGATTCCCTCGGTTCGATCGAGCAGGCCAGCAGGAGACTGATCTCGGAGGCTGGTTCAGCCGATGTCAATTCGCTCAGGCTCACGCTGATCCAGAGCGCCTACAGGCGAGCGACCGCAGCAGCGGAACAGCATCGTGCCGGGACGACCGATCAGCCCACGGGCGAGATCGTGACGATGTTCCGCGGAATCGTCCTGGAACTGGACGAGCTGATCGATCAGATGCGTCGGGCACTCGAGGTGATGGAGAAGGATCTCGGTCGTGAGCGCGGCCTGGATGCGAACATCCTCGTTGATCGGATCNCCCGGGAACAAGGCAGCTACGACCGGGCCAGGTTCTTCAGGGCATGGTGCGACTACTACATCGGGTGGCTCGAGAGCGACCCAGTCTCGATCGAATCGGCCCAGCGCCGGTTCGCCACGCTCCTGGAGGTCTCGGTCGACTTCCCGACCGCATCCAGGGCGTCCCGCGATCTCCTGGAGAACGAGTACTACGCCAGCTCGGTTCTCGGGATGGCTCTTGCGGTCGCTCTGGAGGATGGTGCGGGTTCGGAGGCGCTGCAATGGCTCGACCTGCTGGACGAGCCCACGACCCACGAGGCGATCCGTGGACAGGTTCCTGCATGGAAGATCGTCGTACTCGTTCAGGTCGGCAAGCATGCTGCGGCCTTGGAGCAGCTTCGTGAACTGGTCGACAGCAGGCAGGATGTGCCTCTCCTGTGGTTGAGGCTCGCCGCGGAGGTCGCGTTGTCCAGTGATTCGGCACGGGCGACCGACATCGTCGAACTGGCCGTCACCGAGCTGGCGTCACAGGGAGCGCTGGACCAGGTCGTGCAACTGGCGTCACGACATGGTGTCCAGCAACTCGGGGCGACCGGGTTCGCTCGTCGCTACGTCCGGGGGATCGACGCGTATGAACGTGCCCAGCAGATCATCGAATCGGGCGATGGCGACCTGACGCAGGCCAGAAACCTGCTCGGAACGGCGGCCGAGAGCCTGGCCAAGGCCGTTGAAGAGCCCGATGCCGATGACTTCAGCCGGATACTTCCATCCTGCAACGCCATGATCGGATNGTGTCACTTCCAGCGAGCCGAGTTCAGGTCGGCCATGGAGTACTTCCTCGAGGCCTCCATGTCGAGGGACTTCAAGTCCGTCGAGGACACGCTATGGATGGCCCTGGTCTGCCTGGACAAGCTCGCGATGGAGACGGGACAGGACGAGCTCGAGCAGATCCGAATCCAGCAGGTCGAGTTGATCGACCGCTTTCTTCAGGAGTATCCCGCAAGCGGTCGAGTCCCGGAACTGCTGGTTCGGAGGACCTCGATCTCACCGGACACCACGCTCGAGGATGCGCAGCAGCTGCTGCGAATCCCGGTGGACAGCGAGGCGCATGACAATGCGATTCGCCAGGCGTTGAGGATCCTCTACACGATCCATCGCAACGGTTCGCCGCAGGAACGGATCGAGGCTTCACAACGGTACGTGGAGGTCTTCAGGAGCTGGCTGGACGAATCNGCCGGGTTTGACCCGGCCGATGCGATTCTCTATCGGCAGGGGATCGAGGTCTCGCTGTCATCACAGGGCTCGGACATCCAGTTGGCCTCACGGCTGCTTCAACTGCTCGAGACCGCGGTCGAGGCTGGACGACTCGAACTGGACGAGGTCGAGCTGCTGTACCGGCGACTTCAGCTGGCCCTGAACCAGCAGCAATTGTCACGGGTTCCGATTCTTCTGGACGCGATCGAGCTGGCGGATCCGGCCGGCAGTTGGAGTGCCGCGGCGCATCGGCTCTGCTACCAGCTGGCTTCGACCTGCTGGCTCATGGATCCCTCCCAGCAGGACCCGGACAGCCGCNGGGCTTGCCAGGCCCTGCTCACCAGGAGCGGCCGGGCGATCCTGTCCGGGCAGGACGACCTGGTATCCGCTCTGTCTGGTCCGTACCTGTTCAACTGCGCCATGGTGCTGACCGAAGCCGAGCTCGAACTGGTCCTGGCCACCGGCGACTTGACCCTTGCTGCGGACACGGCCGACCTGGTCGATGTTCTGCTTCAGCAGAGGCCGAACGACTCGAAGCTGATTCGACGCCAGGCCGTGCTCGCCGGCCTGCTTGACCGTCCCGATGTCGCGCTGGCGGCCTGGCGACGACTGGTGGCTGGTTCACCATCCGGCTCTGACGAGTTCTTCGAGGCCAAGACGAACCTCCTGGAACTCCTGGCCGACCTTGATCCGGGAAGGGCCCGCCGAGTGCTCGATCAGCACCTGCAGTTTCATCCCGATTATGCGCCGGAGCCATGGAGCAAGCGACTCCGGGATCTGGATGGCCGACTTCCAGCAGCCGGGACACAGGCACCGGAGGTGGCCCCATGAGTTCAAGCTGGTTCATGGACATCCTGGATGTTCGCCCCGATGCGCCGGAGGAACAACTGCTCGGGCTGGCCGGGTCCGGTTCCGTTCACAGGCCCAGGGACATCCTCGAGGCGCTGGAGAGACGCCTTCGCCTGATCCAGTCATCCAAGCTCGGGCCCGCGCAGGTCGAGTCGGCATCCGAGCTGATGCACTGGGCGGCGGCACGACTGCTCAAGCAGTACCAGGCCGAGGTGGACACGGCGTCGGCCACTGCTCCCATGGCCCATGCTCCACTCTCGCATCTTGATCGGGAGGTTCTGTTGATCCTCGCGACCAACGGTGGTTGGAATCGTCGTTCCAGGACCAGGCTTGAATTCATCGCCCAGCGGGAGGGGATCAGCCCCGAGGGGCTTGGCAGGATCATCACTGGCCTCAGCCGCATGGCGGCCCAGGGTGGTTTCAGCACGCTGTCTGAGCAGCAGGTTCCTGAACTGCAGGCCATGCCGATCCTGTCCCGTCCACGGAAACCCTCCAGGCTCACCCAACTGGCCGACCAGGTCAACAGCAAGCTCGCTGAGGAGATCCGCGCAGAAACACCCGGCAAGTTCTTTCGCGTCGCAGCCTTGTTCATGCTGCTCGGCATCTTCATCATCGTCATCTTCACGCAGTTGCTCTTTGACAAGCGTGAGCAGGACCATGTCCCGCCGGTGGACTGGCAACAGGAGGCCTCGGCGCCGATCGATCGTGGGGAGGCAACAGTCATGCCGGTGATTCCGGACGAGGGCATGGCTCCTGAAATTCTCCCGGCCAAGTACGCAAGGCCCCCCATGTTCTCCGCGGAACCGTATCCGGAGTCCTCCGTGCAGGCGAGCCAGCGGCTCGCGGTCGTGCTGGCCGACCTGAAGTCCATGGCGAGAAAGACGAGCCTGAGACCTGAACGGTTCAGCGATGCCATGATCGAGAACTGGCGGATCGACCTGCTCGACTCGTCATTGGCCTGGCCCCTTGCAGGCACCAGGCAGCAGGATGCGGTCCTGGACGCGATCACCGCGGTCATTCAACCGATCAGCCTGGAGGACCAGGCATCGATCCTGCTGGAACCCCTGGCCATGGCTCCCGTGCAGGTCATGACCCAGAGCGAACTGCTTCGGGCCATCTTCGGGGCTGGTGTCCTTGCGGAACTGTCCGGCAACAACGACATGTCTCCGGCCGTGAAGATCACGTGCAATCGACTGCTGAAGCAGATCGGCCTTGATCCATCGGCGATCACCGCCTCCGACAGGTTCGGTTCGAGCGTGAGGGCATGGCTGATCGGGGCGGTTCCGGAACTGCTTTCCAGGCTCGCATCGGATGACCAGGCCCTCATGAACTGGGAGACCTGGCTTCATGTTCACGAGGATGTCGTGGACGAGGAGTTACTCGATCTGGATCGGGCCAGGGTCGTCGGTGCATTGCTGGGATCCTCCTACAACCTCTCACGGGATCACCCGGCCACGGACCTGCTCGGCCGTCTGCTCAACGAGATCTCCTTCGACGGGACATCCTCATCCGGTCAGACACTCAGAGACGAGGTGGCCACGTTGTTCGATGATGACGACCTCTCAGGGGGCGCGCTCTGGGTCCTCTCGAGCCTGCTGGCCGAATCCGCCGAAGCCTCCTGGTTCACTCAGCAGATGATCCTGCCCGATGATGCCAGCATGCAGCAGCGACAGGAACTGGCCATGCTCGTACAGCAGGCATGGCCCGATGTCGTTGAACTTCCTGATCTTCGAACAGGGATCGAGGTCGACCCGTGGATGTACCGCAGGTGGCGTGATGCCCTGGACGTGATCGATGCCACCAATCCGGCCCTTGGGCAGCTGGATGCCAAGATGCACCAGTTGCTCAGGTTGAGCCGAGTCGTCGAGGCGGCGCGATACATGCAGCACGACGAGGATGAACTGGCGGATGAGGTCCTTTTCGAACTCGAGACGGACCTGATGCTCCCGGTCGGCACCGACCTGCTTGATCGCCCCGTCTCCAGCACGCACCAGGTCGGTAGAGTGCAGGGCACCGACGGTGAGTGGGCGCTGCAGTTTGAGATCGCCGCCGATGAGGGCGACATGGACCAGATGGAGTACCTGTTGAAGCAGTTGATGAACTTCTCCTCCGGCGACCTCGGTCCCCAGGATGCACAGGTACTCGTCGAGATCGCCTATCGAGGTCGGGAACAGCTCCAATCGCTTGCGCAGTCGGCGATCCTCCTGCAGTTCCAGGGAGGCCAGAACGTGGCGATGGCGCTGCTCAACGGATGGAAGAGCGCCCGACGGACCGTCGTGACAGGGGACTTCATCAGGGAGTTGACAGGTGAGTCACTGCCTCCGCATCGGGACTCAGACTACGAGGACAAGGCGAGGCTCGCCCTTGTCCGGCACGCGCTCTCGCTGTACCCGAGTTCGCACCATGTCATCGACAACCTCGCACTCCAGTTGCGACAGAGCCTGCTCAACAGGCTTGGCAGCCTGTCCGACGGGACGATGCCCGCTGGGGCAGGTTCCACCCTCCTGGACGCGATCAAGGCCGTGGTCGACCGGTCTCGTGCCAACGCGGGGCGACTCTTCTTCGTCGAGCCGTTCCCCGCACCGTTGGAACAGATGGACCAGGATCGAATGGTCCGCAGTGGCCTGGCCGAGGGCATCGTCCAGTCGCTGGTGGCCGAGCAGGCCTCCCTGATCGATCTGGAGGCGTATTCCCTCGTCGCGAACCAGCCCCAGCTCCGGGATGTTGTCATGGAACTGCTCGAGACGGCCGCTGCCGATCGCGCCGATTGCATCGACGTGCTGGAACAGGCCTGCATCAACGAGCAGACCATCGCCCGTTTGATGGGGTTGTCGTTCCAAGTCGACGAGGATGCCGGGTCGGCAGGAGGTGATCAGTCATGAAGGTGAGCCCCTGCACCATCCTCCTTCTGGTGGGCATCTTCATGCTCGAGCAGCTGGCCGGCGCGATGAGCGACTTCCCGATCAACCAGTGGGACCAGCGATTGCAGCAACTGGATCCTGCCCGACCGATGATGTACTTCGAACTGGCCGAGGACATCGCCGAGCAGGCGCAAACCCAGGACCAACGGGACCTGGCGATGCGAGTCTTCGGTCTGGCGGGCCTTCTCGGCGATCGCCAACTGGCACGATCGGCGGCCCTGGCGATCGCTTCGATGACGGATCGTGCGTCAGAGCCGACCCGGTATCGACGGCTCACAGCTGCCGCGGCCCTTCTGGATGACCGCCCCGGCCGCTCCATCACGATGCTGGTGCAACCAGTCAAGTTGGAGGATGCCCACCGGATCCTCGACGGGCTGGCCGCCTATCGCTCCGGAAGGGCCACCAGCTCGGTCATGAGGAGGATCACCCAGATCGACCCGGTCCAACTGTCTCCCGTCCAGCACCTGTTTCCCGGTGGGAGCATCGACCGGTTCATCGAGTCAAGCCAGGTGTACAGGAGGGGGGTCCGTCCGAGCATGTCGACGCAGGAACTGGCCTCCGAGCTTCGACTGGAGGAAGCGCTGCTTGCCGGGAAGTCCCGGTCTTTCAGCACCGATCTGCTCCTGACGCGCAACAGGCCGCTGGTGGAAGTGGATCCTGACTCTCTTGCTGAACTGTTCCGCGTTGATCCTGCACGAAGCACCTGGCGGGATGGCACTTGGCAGGCACCGGCCGAGATCGGGAACCCGTGAGTCCCCCAGGTGGTAGGATGCCTCCTGTACAGGATCTTCCAGGATCAATCGACATGACAGATCAGACCGGCGACAACGACCACGCACACCTCGACCTGGATCATGATGATCAGAGCATCCCGCTTGATGACGCGACGATCCTCCTGGTCGATGACAACATCCAGAATCTCGAGTTGATGCAGGCATACCTGGAGACCCTTCCATGCAACCTCCTGACGGCGGTCGACGGCATCGAGGCCGTTGAGATCATCGAGCGGGAGAAGCCCGAACTGGTCCTGTTGGATGTCATGATGCCGAGGATGTCCGGGTTCGAGGTCTGCCAGGCGATCAAGACGAACCCGATCCTCCGGGAAACGGTCGTGATCATGGTCACCGCCCTTCACGAGGTCGGTGATTACGAGCGTGCGGTCGAATGTGGAACCGACGACTTCCTGACCAAGCCGGTCAACAAGCTGGAACTGCTGACCCGCGTCCGCAGCCTGCTTCGAGTTCGATTGCTCAAGAAGAAGCTCGATGCACTCATGCAGCGAGAAGAGGGCGGTTGAGCCGTCTCGGCCCGGAATTCAACCGAGCACCGTCCTGCGGGTGACGACCGCCGGCATGTCGCCGGGTCGTGACCATGTGCTGTGGCGGCCCCGTGGCTCCTGGGTCACCTGGAGATGCCTGAAGTATGCAAGGAGTGACTCCCTGTCGAAGGCGGCAAGCCAGTCGCGGCATGCACTGATGTTGATCTGCTGAATTCCCTCGATCAGTTGTGACTTGCTGAGCATCGGCGTTCTCCTTGCTGGGGCTTCCTTGCCGTCCGGTTGCTCTGAATCGGCACCTCGCAGACTCCTTGGCGAACCCATAACCGGGGCGGACCTTCGGCCCTCGGGTCATGGATCAGCCATCAACACAGGATCTTGGATAGGCCTCTTCAACCCGGCACATGTCCTTGTGGTCATGCCTCTGCAGAGGCCCCATGCAGTTTTTTTTCGCATCCCCAAGGCCCTTGATCGCCACGGGGAGGCTCCAGGGGGCTAATCCACCTCGAAGACGGCATCCAGGCCGGTGATGGAAAGGGCCTTGGCGACTGCCGGGCTGACCGTTCTCAGACGAAGGAACCGTTGGTTGGATCGCAGCTTTCCATGCAGCCTCAGCAGGTGGCTCATGCCCGTGCTCAGCAGGACCGTCAGCCCGGTGCAGTCGACGACAACCTCCTCGTGTCCGGCGTCGATCAACGACTCCACGTGGTCCAGCAGCATCGAGACTTCCTTCGAATTGAGGTGGTCCCCGGCAAGGACCAGGATCGAACCGGAATCTACTTGGATGCTGGATAGGTCCATCGTGCCTTGATCAACGGGACCGCAATGTCATTCCTTGACCACCTTCATCGCGACCAGGTCGTCGACGTCGACGATCCCGATCGGGGTGCCATCGGCATCAAGCACGCCGATCTGGCGCTTGCCCTCGCGTGTGAACAGTTCGACCGCGTCCCTGACGAGGCTGTTGATGGTGAGCGTGTCCCCGGTCGGGGTCATCACCTGCCCGATCGAACTGGACATTCCGGTGGGTCCGTGTTCCTGGAGGTGTCGCCGCAGGTCGGTGTCGGTGAAGGTGCCGCGGAGTCGTCCTGATTCATCCACGAGCACGATGATGCTGCTCTGGATCGAGGGGTTGGAGCTCCTGATCGCGTCCTCGAGGCTGGCGTCATGTCGTACGATCACGGCATTGATGCCGATCTTGAATCGCATCAGGTCGCTGACCGGCTTGAGACCGGCACCGAGCAGCCCACCCGGGTGATGCTTCTTGAAGTCCTCGTGCCTGAGCTGTCGCCTCTTCGCCTGAGCCAGGGCCAGGGCGTCACCGATCGCCAGGGTCGTGGTCGTCGAGGTGGTGGGGGCCAGGTTCAGCGGGCATGCCTCGTTGATCGATCCCAGCGAGATGTGCACCGTGCAGAGCCTGGCCATCGCCGAGTCGGGGTTCGACGAGATGCCGATGGTCGGGATGTCGTTGGCCTTGAGGATCGCGCCGAGGTTGACCAGTTCCTCGGTCTGTCCCGAGAAGCTGAGCATGATGGCCAGGTCTCCCTTGCGCATCCGTCCAAGGTCTCCATGAACCGCCTCGGATGGATGCATGAAGTTGGATGGTTGGTCCAGCGAGCTGAGTGTCGCCGACATCTTCTGGCCGATGAGTCCGGACTTGCCCATGCCCGTGACGACGACATGGCCGGTGCAGGCTTCGAGCAGGTCGACGGCCCTGGTGAAGCACGAGCCAAGTTCACCGTCCAGCCTCCGGGCGATCTGGTCGATGGCCTCGGACTCGGCCTTGAGGACACTCATGCAGAATTCGATCTCGGACTGGTGATCAGGGTTGCTGGTCATTTGATTTGCTCCGGGTGACATTCTACGCACTTGTCCTGCTGCGGTCCCGTCTTCATCGTGGTACCCTGAACACGTGCCCATTCAGGATGACTATCGTGTCCGCCTATCGGCGTTCCAGGGACCCCTGGACCTGCTGCTGTACCTGGTTCGCAGGGCCGAGGTGGACATCCAGGACATCCCCATCGTCCAGATCACCGACCAGTACTTCCAGCTGCTCAACCAGATCGAGCACGTCGACATCGACCAGGCCGGGGAGTTCCTGGTCATGGCTGCGACCCTGATCGAGATCAAGTCCCGGACACTGGCCCCCCGCCCGGCGGCCGAGGACGGCGAGGAGACCGACGCCGACTCCCTCGAGCAGGATGACCCGCGGTACGAGCTGATCCAGCAACTGCTCTCCTACCAGAAGTACCGAACGGCCGCGGACGACCTGGACAGGCTTCGACTGGAATTCAGCCAGCGGCACCGGGCCTCGGCGGCCGCGTTGATCGAGGAGTCCGACGAGGCGCCCGATCCACTTGAACTCGAGGATGCCCATGTCCTGGACCTGTTCCAGGCATACGAGCGCATCATCGAGGCGATCGATGTCACTCGCCTGGGTGAGCACACGGTCGAGTTCGATGACACCCCGTTGAGTCTCCATCAGGATGATCTGATGGATCGTCTTCGCCGCAGTGATGGATGTCGTCTTCGACTCGAGCAAGTGCTCGCCGGCCGAAACCGCATGGACATGATCGGGTTGTTTCTCGCACTGCTGGAGCTGGCGAGACAGCGATCAATACGCGTCGTCCAGGAATCGGTCTCCGATTCGATCGTGGTCGAGCTGGCTGAGGATCACGACGACGTCCAGCAGGGCGAGACCGTCGTCGATTAGATCCTGTTCACGTTCAATTCAGTGCCTGTGACAGGTCGTCGATCAGGTCGTCGGTCTGCTCGATACCGACGGAGAGGCGCACGAGACCGTCGTCGATGCCGAGCTCGGCACGGGCCGCCTCGGGGACCGACGCATGCGTCATGATCGCCGGATGCTCGATGAGGCTCTCGACGCCACCGAGGCTCTCGGCGAGGGTGAACAGGTTCACTTGCTCGAGGAACCGTCGGCTGCGATCGATTCCGCCTTCGAGGATCGCCGTGATCATCCCGCCGTAGGCCGGGTTGCCGTCCAGTGACATCTGCCGGGTGGCCACGTCATGCTGCGGGTGGGAGTCCAGGCCGGGATAGATCACCTTGCTGACCGAGGGATGGTCCTCCAGCCAACGGGCGATCTTCATCGCCGACTCGCAGTGTTGTCGCATGCGAACCGCGAGCGTCTTGGTCCCTCGCAGCGCGAGGTAGGAGTCGAACGGTCCGAGGATCGAACCGACGGCGTTCTGGAGGAAGCGGAGTCGCTGGGCGAGTTCGAGCTTGTTCGTGGCCAGTACGCCGCAGACGACGTCGCTGTGTCCGCCGATGTACTTGGTTCCCGAGTGGACGACGATGTCGGCGCCCAGTTGAAGCGGTTGCTGGAGCATCGGGGTTGCGAAGGTGTTGTCGACGACCGTCAGCGCTCCGACCTTCGCCGCCTCGGCGGCCACCGCGGCGATGTCCACGATCTTCAGCGTCGGGTTGCTCGGGGTCTCCAGCCAGATCATCGCCGGCTTGTGAGACCGGATGGCCTCGGCGGCACGGGATGGATCACTGAGATTCACGAACTCGATATCCAGCCCCTGGGTCGTGGCCCGGACCTGGTTCAGGAGCCTGTTGGTTCCCCCGTACACGTCATCCATGCAGATGAAGCAGCTTCCCTTCTCCAGCAATTCAAGGCAGGTTGCACTGGCGGCGAGTCCCGACGAGAAGGCGAGGCCGCCCATGCTTGGATCCTGCTCCTGGGCGATCCCTGTTCCCTCGAGGATCGCGATGGCTCGCTCGAACGCGTACCTGGTGGCGTTATGGCTCCTGGAGTACTCGAATCCCTTGTGGACACCGGGGGACTCCTGTGCATACGTGCTCGAGGTGTAGATCGGTGGCATTACGGCCCCGGTCACCTCGCAGTTGGACTGGCCGCCGTGGATGCAGAGGGTGGATGGATGCAGCTTGCTGTGGCTCATTGGATCCTCAGGGAAGTTGCTTGCGCAGGTAGTTGATGAGATCGATCCGTGTGATCAGGCCGTAGTAGTGGTCTTCATCGGCCACGATCGCGACGAGGTCCTTCCTGAAGATCGGGACGAGGTCCTCGATGTTCGCGTCCGGGGAGATCGTCTCGAGTCGGCTGGTCATGTACTCGCTCACGGGCTTGTTCGGATCGGTGGTCCTGCCGGTCAATGCCAGCAGCATGTCCGACTCGTCAAGGATGCCGATGACGGCATCGTTCTCGTCGATCACGACCATCTGGCTGACGTCGTACATCCGCATCCGCTTGATGGCCTGGTTCAACGGGATCTCCGGCGTGAGCGTGTAGTCCTCCTTCTCGAGGTGTCGCCTGCCGATCAGATCCCTGAGGTTGCCGTAGCTCGTCCGCTCGATGAATCCCTGGTCGATCATCCAGTGATCGTTGAACATCTTGCTGAGGTACTTGGCGCCGTTGTCACAGATCAGCGTGACCACTCGCTTGGGTTCCTCCTGCTCCCTGCAGTACTTCAGGGCGGCACCAAGCAGCGTGCCCACGCTGCTGCCGGCCAGCACGCCCTCGAGCCGGAGCAGGTTCCGGACGACCTCGAACGCCTCGGCGTCGCTGATCGCGTAGGCCTTGTCGACGACGTCCAGGTCGAGGATGTCAGGGATGAAGTCCTCGCCAATACCCTCGACCAGCCATGAACCCGGTTTGACATCCTCGCCACGGTTGACCCTGGGCTCAAGGATCGAGCCTTCCGGGTCGGCAAGGTTGATCTGGATGCCCGGGTCCACCTGCTTGAGGAAACGGCCGACGCCCGTGACGGTCCCACCCGAGCCCACGCCGGCGACGAATGCGTCCATCCTGTGGTCCATCTGTTCCCAGATCTCTGGGCCGGTGGTGTCCAGGTGCGCCTGGGTGTTGGCCTCGTTGGCGAACTGATTGATGTAGAAGGTGCCGGGATCCTCCTGGCTCATCCGCAGTGCGATGTCCTGGTAGTACTCGGGATGCCCCTTCTCGACATCCGACCTGGTCAACCGCACCTCGGCGCCCATGGCCCTGAGGTGGGAGATCTTCTCGTCGGACATCTTGTCCGGCACGACGACGGTGAGGCTGTATCCCTTCTGGGAGGCCACCAGTGCCAGTGCCAGCCCGGTGTTTCCGGCGGTCGCCTCGATGATCCGCATTCCGGGCTTGAGCCGACCTTCGGCCTCGGCCTTGTTGATCATGGAAATCGCGATGCGATCCTTGATCGAGTTGCCCGGGTTCATCGACTCCATCTTCACGAACAGTTCGCAGGGGCCACAGTCCATGTTCTTCAACTGGAGCATGGGTGTGTTCCCGATCATCTCGAGAATGTTGCCGTATACGCCGGCCATCTGACTTTCCTGATCTCTTGAATTCATGGAAGGTGTCGTGGTTGAGGGGCTCATGGTACTTCAGGGGTCCTCCCGGTGCATGCCGGGCACCACCCGGGGCCTGCTCAGGTAGGCTGTTCCTCCATGAGACCGCATTCCAGTGACTCCCCTGGTTCCCCTGGCGTGGCGATGATCGATGGTGGAGCCGACTGTTCACGACTCGCCCTCCAGGCGGGGGTGCCGTTGGTGCCACGAGAAGACCCTGGCGAGCATGACCTCCTCCTCGAGATGGCCGAGGGACGATTGAGCCTTCGCAACATTGGGGACAAGCCCGGAACAGGGATCCGCGTGGACTTCCGTGACCCGTCGCTGCCGTCTCGAGCAGAACTGTTGAAGCAGCCACTGGTCCGGTCGATGGGGCCTGTCGACGGTCGGCTCGTCGATGCCACTGCGGGGCTTGGAGGCGACTCGTTCCTCCTGGCGGTTGCTGGATGGTCCGTGCTCTGCATCGAGCGTGACGCGATCGTGGCTTCGCTGCTGGCCGACGGCATCGAACGGGCTGACAAGGATCCGGCCATTGCAGGGAAGCTCAGGGGTGGACTCGTGTCCCGGCATGGCGATTCGATCGAGTTGCTCGAGGCGATTGAGCCCGTCGAGGTGATCTACATCGACCCGATGTACCCACGTGACAGTTCCTCGACGATCGGGACCAAGCAGATGAGATTGCTCCGCCGCCTGGTGGGGGATGACGTGGATGGTCCGGTGTTGCTGGAAAGGGCTCGCAACCGGGCGACATCCCGGGTCGTGGTCAAACGCCCGCCGAAGGCCGAGCCGCTCGGTGACGGCCGCGTGGGTTCGGTCGCCGGCAAGCTCGCCCGTTTTGACATCCATGTTCCCATAGGGTGAAGTGGTTCATGCACGCACGCCCCGGAGCCGCTTGATCGATGGATGCCGCCTGGTTCTACATGGAGTCGATTCCCGGTCACGGCGAGACTGCGTGGTTGCAGCGCGACGAGGTCCGGCACGCCACCTCGTCGAGGCGACTCAGCAGTGATGACACCATCACGCTGTTTGACGGGCGGGGTACCGTCGCACGGGCGATCCTGGGTCGACAGCGTGATCCCGATGGTGGCCTCGAGGTCAGGATCGAGTCGATCGAGCTTCGCAACGAGCCGGTTCCATTGATCGAGCTGGTCTCGGCGATGCCCAAGGGCGATCGGATCACCACGATGCTTGATGGCGCCGCCCAGGCGGGGATGAGCGAATTCCGGCCACTGGACTGCGAGCATGGTCGCCTGAACTCCAGCTCGATCAGGCACCAGCGATGGCGTCGCGTCCTGCTCTCGGCGTGCAAGCAGAGTCGACGTCCGCATGTTCCCAGGGTACTCGAGTCGATGGATGTATCCTCTCGGCTTGCCTCCGTCGGCGAGGATGAACTCCTGCTCGCACTGCACCCGGGAGGCATCGGTTTCACTGATCTGATGCAGGGACTGGATGCATCGGCCAGGCCGTCACGAATCAGCATGATGATCGGTCCCGAAGGTGGATTCAGCCAGGGGGAACTGGACGAGATCACCGCGGCTGGTGTGCAGTGTGTCGACCTGGGAGAGGGAATCCTCCGGATCGAGATCGCGGCGATCATCTCGTGTGCTCTGGCGGCTCAACTGGCCTGCTGGAGCACCGGCTGAACCTGTGGCATGCCAAGTTCAAGATGCGGGGGCCATGGAACCGAACATGAGGTACACTGGAGTTTCTCCAGGGGCGTTAGCTCAATTGGGAGAGCACTGCCTTTGCAAGGCAGGGGTTACCGGTTCGAGCCCGGTACGCTCCATGAACGACAGGGCCGGCACGATGTGCCGGCCCTGCTTGCATTCATGGTTGCAGCCCCCAAGGGCGTACTCAATCCGCGGCGATGAGGATGTCGATCCTGCGCGGCTCGATGATGTTCAACTGAAGTCGTTCATCGAACCTGGTGGTGCCCACGATTCCGACGACCTGCCCGAGCATCGCGGTGATCTGCGGGTTGTCCGGCTCCAGGTAGAGGATCGTCTGGCCACTGCCAGGATCACGGACGCGGTAGAGCTGGGGCAGGCGCTCCCCGTTGTATACAGCCGAGGCGTTGAGCCTGCCGACGGCGTTGTACTCGCTCCTGGCATCCAGGGCGACCTGGGCCGACTCGATCTGCTCCAGTTGCTGCGAGTTGGCCTGGCGGAGCCGATCAAGCTGTGCCAGTCGTTGTCGGATCGAGTTCTTCAACTGGAGTTGCCTGGCCCGTCGCTGTGCCATCTGGGCGATGGCCTCGTCGACGCTCTCGTTCTCGGCGAGAACCAGGTACTGCTGGAGATACTCCGCGAGGTCGTCGTCGGACATCTGGTCCACGTCAACCCAGCTTGATTCCAGTGATTCAAGAAGCGCCTCGCCGGGTCGTGTGACGACTTCCTCGACCTGGACTTCGACGACGTCCACTTCCACCTGCACGGTCTCATTCTCCGTGGAGGAGTTCTCGATGGTTGCAGGTGCGTTCGATGGAACCTGTGCGTTGTTCTGGATGGCCTTGCTCGAGGTGGTGTCCACCTTGGCCGGTGTCGCCGGCTCCTCCGTGATCTCCATGACCGAGGTCGCGTTGACCCAGCCGCTGGCGACCTGTGGAAGCTGGACACGCCAGACCGTGTCCTGATCGGACCTGAGTCGATCGATCACCTGGAGGCTCATGCCCGGCTCCAGCCGCGCGATCTGCTTCCAACTGTGTTCCGGACGGGCCTGGGCGTCCATGTTCGGTGCTCGAAGCTCGGTCCGAGCCGAGATCACGAGCATTCCCGTGTCGGGATCCAACTGGGCCCGCTGGTCGTCGAGTATGTACGCGAAGTCATCCTCGAAGGCGGTTCCACTGGCTCGAATCCGTGCCCATCCATCCTGGATTTCCATGACCTCGACGCGTTGTTCCTGTTCCAGCGTCGCGAAGGGATACCCCGTGCGCATGCTCGGCGCACTTCGAACATCCACTGTCTCCTGGATGACCTGGGCCCAGAACGGTGCATCGGCACCGAGCTTCGTGCTCGATGTCGAGTTCGGGTTGCTTTCCTGTGCCAGCATCGATTGGGACACGAGGAACACCGCGGCTGAGGCAGCCACGGTACGACAGGTTCTGTTGAAGGTCTTCATGCATGGGATCCTACCAACTCATGGCACCAGGTGGGTGTTTCCACATGAGGCCCTGCCAAGGCGGTGGGAGGGGACCACCGGTCAAGAGGACATCTGATAGCATTCAGCCCATGATCCGTCACTCCTGCATCGCCTGCCTGGCCTGGTCACTTCTCGTCATCCTGTTCTCGACAGGCTGCCAGAGCCCGTTCCAAGCCCAATCCTCCGAGCAGTTGCAGCGTGCCGTCGAGGCCGCCGTCGACCGGGAGTTGAATGACATCCCACAGGTGGAACCGCTGCAGTCGACGGCGAGACCGATGTACGGGCAGGCCAACGAGTTCGATGCCGTCGAGGAGGCCCTGGCCGGTCGGCGTGACGAACTCAGCTCGATAGGGCCACCGACCGCGACCGCCTCGACCGATGTCCCGATCGGATCCGACCTGCTGGGCGAACCGGCTCCGCAGGTCACCCTCGGTCTCCGTGGTGCGATCAGGACCGCCATCGAGAACAACCTCTCGATTCAGGCCGCCAGGCTCCAGCAGGCGATCACGCAGGCGCAGCTTGAACAGGCCCGGGCCATCTTCGACGCGACCTTCTTCGTCAACGGCCAGTTCAACCGCAGCACGAGACCGAACCCGAGCACTCCGCTGCTGCCCGCCGGCCGGGCGGATACCAACACCCGCACCTGGCGCTACGACACCGGATTGAGAAAGCCCCTGGTCACCGGTGGCCAGGTCGAGCTCTCGACCGGCCTGAGCAGGAACAACAACATCGCTGCCGGGACGCTCCAGTCACCGAACCCCGCGTACAACTCCGAGTTGAACCTCGCGTTGACCCAGCCACTGCTTCGTGGTTTCGGTTCCGATGTCAACAGGGCCCAGATCATGCTTGCGCGAAACCAGGATCGACGGAGCTTCCTGCAGTTGAAGCAGGACCTGCTCTCGCTGGTCGCCCAGGTCGAGGCCGCCTACTGGAACCTCGTGCTGGCTCGCCAGACGATGGCCAATCGTCTCTGGCTGGTCGAGGTCGGTGTCGAGGTCCGCGACATCCTCGAGCGACGACGACAGTTCGACACGACGCTCGCCCAGTACGCTGACGCGGTCGCCGTCGTCCAGAACAGGATGGCCGACGTGATCAGGGCCCAGCGACTGGTCACCGCCGCCAACGACCAGCTCAAGCAGCTGATCAACGATCCCGAGCTCACCGTTGGCAGCGAGATCCTGATCATTCCGGCCGACTGGATGGTGGATGCACCGCTGTTCTACGACCTCCGCGAGATCATGGTGACGGCCCTTGAGGAATCACCCCTGATCGCCGACGCGATCCTGCAGATGGACGACGCCTCCATCGGGCTGATCGTCGCCGACAATGGGCGTCTTCCGCAGCTGGACCTGACGGCCGGGCTCAGCTATTTCGGCCTTGGCAGTTCCTATGGCGGGGCCTACAGCGACATCGGGGATGGAACCTACGTCGACTACCTGGTCGGGCTCTCCTTCAGCCAGGCGATCGGCAATCGCGCCGCCGAGTCGGCGTACCGAGCCGCGAGGCTCGAGCAGTCCTTGGCCGTGGTCGGTTATCGAAGCTCGGTCCAGCAGCTCGTGTTCAACGTCAAGGGTGCCCTGCGAGACGTCGTGACCAACTACAAGCTGATCCAGGCGACCCGGTCCTTCCGGCTTGCTCAGGCCGAGAACTACCGGGCACTGCTCGTGGACGAGCAGACCCTCGCCTCGCTGACCCCCGAGTTCCTCAACCTCAAGTTCCAGCGTCAGGTCGGGTTGGCCGAGGCTCAGCGACAGGAGGTCAGCGCCTTGATCGACTACAACAACTCGCTGGCGAACCTCTACAGCGCGATGGGCGTCGGTCTCGAGATGAACCAGGTCGAGCTCGAGGTCGTCAAGCCGGCCGGCACGACGAACGCATCCAACTGAAATGCCTCGCCTTCTCGGACAGGATGAACATGCCATGCGGCATGCCGCTTCGGTCGTCGCCGACGGGGGTGTCGTCGTCTTTCCGACCGAGACGGTCTATGGCATCGGCGGACTGACCTGCTCATCCGAGGCCATCGACTCGATCTACCGGATCAAGGGGCGACCATCGAGGAACCCGCTGATCGCCCACGTCCTCGACGCGACGATGGCCCGGATGGTCGTGGACTCCTGGGATCGGCTCTGCGACGAGCTGGCCGAACGGTTCTGGCCCGGGCCCCTGACACTGGTCCTGCCGAGACGGTCCTCCGTGCCTTCACGGTCAACGGCCGGCCTGGACACCATCGCCGTTCGATCACCCGGTCACCCCGTGGCGCGTGAACTGCTCGAACTGGTCGGTGAGCCGATCTCGGCACCATCGGCCAACAGGTCCGGCTCGATCACCGCAACCGGGGTCGAGGCGGTCATGCAGGAATTCAGCGACTATGACGACCTGTGCATTCTCGATGGTGGGGCATCGGTCATCGGGATCGAATCGACCGTGCTGGACCTGTGCAGTGATCCGCCGAGGATCCTCAGGCCCGGCTCGATCGGTCCTTCCCAGTTACAGGAGGTGATCCCCTCGATCCTTACCGAGCGGATCGAGTCCCAGGATGCTTCACCGGGCACGAGCCTGGCCCACTACCAGCCGAGGACTCCGGTCCTGCTCCTTGAGCGAACGCAGGTGATGGAACAGCTTCGGCGAAGCGGGCAATCGCACGTGGTCCTGTCCCATGGACCCATGGAACTGGACGCCGATGCCGCATTGCTTGAAATGCCCGTGGATGACGCCGCCTACGCGGCCAGGCTGTACTCGGCACTTCGCGAGGCGGATCAGCTTGATCATGACAGGATCATCATCGAGCGACCGACCGGGCAGGGGGAGTTCTGGAATGCGATTCTCGACCGGCTCCAGCGGGCATCGGCGATGGCCGACGACTGAGCGACGCGATCACCTCGGTTTCATCGGGATCGGCACGTCCTGCTCATCGGCACACGTGCGGGCGATGTCATAGCCGGCGTCGACATGCCTGAAGATGCCCATCATCGGATCGTTGCTCAGCACGCGTTTGATACGTCGTGCGGCCTCGGGTGTTCCATCGCAGACGATGACCTGTCCTGCATGCTGGCTGTAGCCGATGCCGACGCCACCGCCATGGTGGAAGCTGACCCAGCTGGCGCCGCTGGCCGTGTTGACCGCGAAGTTCAGCAGGGCCCAGTCGCTGATCGCATCCGATCCATCAAGCATGCCCTCTGTTTCACGGTTGGGGCTTGCAACCGAACCACAGTCCAGGTGGTCCCGACCGATGACGATCGGTGCCGAGACCTTTCCGTCCCTGACCAGGTCGTTGAACAGGAGTCCCGCCTTGTCCCTCTGGCCGAGGCCGAGCCAGCAGATCCGGCAGGGCAGTCCCTGGAAGGCGACGCGTTCGCCCGCCATCCGGATCCACCGCGCCAGGGACTCGTCTTCGGGAAACAGTTCCAGCAGCGCCGTGTCGGTGACGGCGATATCCTCGGGATCACCCGAAAGGGCCGCCCAGCGGAACGGTCCTCGGCCCAGACAGAACTGCGGACGGATGTACGCCGGGACGAATCCCGGGAAGTCGAAGGCGTTCTCGAGTCCCTCCTCCAATGCCCGCTGCCGGATGTTGTTTCCATAGTCGAAGGTCCTGGCACCGGCCTGCTGCAGTTGGAGCATCAGCGTCACGTGCTCGACCATCGATTCCAGGGAACGCCTTGTGTACCCGGCCGGATCCGACTCCCTGAGCACGTCGGCCTCCTCCCGGTCCATTCCTTCCGGGTAGTACCCGTGGAGGGGATCATGGGCCGAGGTCTGGTCGGTGAGCGTGTCCGGGGTGATGCCGCGATCGACCAGTCGCCTCAGCAGATCCACCGCGTTGCCCAGCCAGCCGATCGAGACCGGTTCCTTCGCTTCGCGTGCGGCAACAGCTCGATCGATCGCCTTGTCCAGGTCCTCCTCGATCTCGTCGAGGTACCGATCATGCACTCGCTTGAGCAGGCGCTCACGACACATCTCCGCGATCAGGCAGGTGCCCTGGTTCATCGTGATCGCTAGCGGCTGGGCGCCACCCATTCCGCCGCACCCGGCGGTGATCGAGAGCGTTCCCTCCAGCGTGCCACCGAAGTGCTGCCTGGCGCACTCGGCGAATGTCTCGTAGGTGCCCTGGAGAATTCCCTGGGTGCCGATGTAGATCCAGCTGCCGGCGGTCATCTGTCCGTACATGATCAGCCCGCGTGCGGCCAGATCGTCGAAGTGCTCCTGGGTCGCCCAGTGGGGGACCAGGTTACTGTTGGCGATGATGACCCTTGGTGCATCCTCATGGGTCGTGACGATGCCGACCGGCTTGCCCGACTGGACCAGCAGGGTCTGGTCGGGTTCGAGTTCCTTCAGGCTTCTGATGATCGCGTCATAGGACTCCCAGTTCCGTGCGGCCTGTCCACGACCACCGTAGACGACCAGGTCCTCGGGTCGTTCCGCGACCTCCGGGTCGAGGTTGTTCATGAGCATTCGCATCGCGGCTTCGGCGGCCCAGCTCTTGCACGTCATGTTCGAGCCTCGATCGGCTCGGATCTTCCTGTGTTCGGTGGCCTGGTTCAATGCGCTCTCCTCGTGCTGCAGCGGCTCGATACCGCTGTTCAGTCCTTCTGGAACCAACCCTGGCCGATCAGGTCGGCCAGCAACTGGATGTCCGGTGACGGGGAGCGATCCCCGTCGAGCCTCGGAACCTGCTGCCTGACCTGCTCGTGAATCCGCTCGACTCCATCACCGCTCTCATGGGGTCGCTGGTGCTCGATCGCCTCGGCCATGACCAGCAACTCGATCGCGATGACGTTTCGGGACAGTTCGATCGCGGAGGCCGCCTGCAGCGAGGAGGTGGCTCCCATCGAATTGTAGTCCTCCATCCCGGCACACGTGGGTATGTTCCGCACGCTTGCAGGCGTGGCCAGCCCCTGCAGTTCGTTGCACAGCGCCGCGGCGGTGTACTGGGTGATCATCAATCCCGAATGAAGGCCAGGGTCCGTGCTCAGGTGGGCCGTGACCGGGTTCTCCGAATCCAGGGCGCTGAGGATCCAGTTGACCCTCCGCTCGGAGATGCCGGCAACATGGGCCAGGGCGATTGCAAGCGTGTCCATCGCGATCGCCAGTGGCATGCCATGGAAGTTGCCTCCGGAGACGAACTCGGACTGCTCGTGGTCTCCGGGGAAGACCAGTGGATTGTCCGTGACCGCGCCGAGTTCCCGGGTGACGATCTGGTCGACGTGGTTGATCGCATCAAGAGCGGCTCCGAGCACCTGTGGTGATGCCCTGAGGCAGTAGGGATCCTGCACCCTCGGGTCATCCTCCAGATGCGCCTGGAGAATGCCGCTGCCGGAGAGAAGATCCGCAAGGATGGCCGCGACCTCGCACTGCCCCGCCTGGTTCCGCGCCTCGTGCAACCTGGGATCGAGGAAGCTGTCGGTCGCTCGGGCGGCGTCGATCGCCATCGCGGCCGCCTTCAAGGCGGCATCGAAGAGCAGCCTCGCATCCGCGACGGCCAGTGAAGCCAGTGAGGCCATCATGTGTGTTCCGTTGATCAGGGCCAGGCCTTCCTTGGCAGCCAGTTCGATCGGGGTGACATCGTGTGCCTGCATCGCCTCGGCCGTGAGCATCCAGGCGCCGTCGATGGTCACCTCGCCTTCACCGATGAGGACCTGGGCCAGGTGGGACAGCGGGGCCAGGTCACCACTGGCTCCTACGGATCCCCGCGATGGAATCACTGGCGTGATGCCCGTGTTCAGTAGGTCGACCAGCAGTTGCACGACCTCCGGTCGGACACCGGAATGGCCACGGCAGAGGCTGGCCGCCAGCAGGAGCATCATTCCCCTCGTAGTCGCTGTGTCCAGGGTGTCTCCGACGCCTGCAGCATGTGAACGCACGAGGTTGCACTGGACCTGCTTGAGGTCGTCGGCGTCGATCCGCATCCTCGAGAGCGAGCCGAAGCCCGTGTTGACCCCGTACACGGCCGTCGAGCGGCTGCATGCGGCATCGACCACTTCCCGCGCGCGGACCAGCTTCTGCAGCCCGGTGTTTCCTATGGACACGTCGCGTCCATGCCTGGCGACCTGGACGACCTCGTCGATCGCCAGGGCTTGTCCGTCAAGTTGGAGTGGGGTGCTCATCGTGTACCGGGGTCCATCATTGATGCCGAAGCTGGGGCGTCCATGATACGGCATCATGGGTTGGAGGCCCCGATGGACCTCCCGGTTGCCCCGGGATCCGTCGCAGTGTACATAGGGGCCATGGCCGGGCATCCATGGCTTCGTCGCCACGCCCGTCATCCCGAGGAACCAGCATGATGAACCAGGACCAGGTCACAGGGCGAACAGGAGGCAACCAGCTCGATGCTGCTTCCATCCTGGCCACCAACCCGTTCCTTCGGTATCTGGTTCTCGGCATCGGGATCATCCTTGCAGCCCTGCTGATGGCGTGTGCCACCTACGGCCTTTCGTCGATGCGAGGAGGCATGGCACCGACGATCTCGCTGGCGTTGACCCCGGTGACCGGCATGATCTACCTCCTGGTCACGTTGACCATCACCACACTGTTGAGTGGAATGATCGGTCGCTCGATCAACGCCGTTGTCGGTCTCTTCGTACTCGGGTGCGGGCTCGCCGTACTCAGCATGAGAAGCGGTGCGATCTCAAGCTTCGTGCTTGGCGGGGGGACGCCCTGGTCACTGGTCATTGAAGGCGTCGTCTGGACGATCGTCATCCTGGCGGCCACCTGGGTGGTCTTCCGGATCTCCGGTCCGCTGCCGGACATTCCCGTCCATGACGGGCGCGACAGGTCCGGGCTTGGCCGATGGTTCTCTCAGCGGGCATGGATGGCGGCCCTGGCGGGCCTGCTGTTGCTGCCCGTTGTCTGGCTGCTGCTCCAGAACAACCTGAAGGGGCAGGCCCTGGCCACGGGCGTGATCGGGTCCTTTGCTGCTGGGATGGCCGGTCGCCTGATCTCGCCGACCACGCAACCGGTCCTGCTGTTCGCCGCCCCGGTCGCTGCAGCCACGATCGGATACGTCTTCGTCGCGGTGACCTTCATCGACGATCCCGTACTCGCACTGGTCCAGCAGCAGATCCCGAACTTCATGAAGCTGATGCCGGTCGACATCGCTGCAGGAAGTCTCATCGGGGTCACCATGGGCTTCGCCAGTGCCGGCGGCATGGTCACGATCAAGCCAACAACGGACTGAGTTCGCTCGGGTATACTTCTCTCCATGAGCCTCGTCGTCACAGGAACAATCGGGATCGACTCCATCGAGACCCCCACGGGCAAGGTCGAGTCTGTCATGGGTGGAAGTTGCTCCTACTTCGCGGCCGCGGCAAGCCATCTCTGCCCGGTCCGGATCGTCGGTGCCGTCGGTGGCGACTGGCCTGAGGCGCACAAGGAGGTCCTGGAATCGTTCTCCAACATCGACCAGGGTGGCCTCGAACATCGCGCCGACAGCCGGACGTTCGCCTGGGGCGGCAAGTACATGGAGAACCTCAGTGAACGCGAGACGTTGTTCACCGAACTGGGTGTCCTGGAGGAGGAGCCTCCTCCGGTTCCCGATGCCTATGCCGACAGCAGCTTCATCTTCCTGGCCAACACGCATCCCGCGGTCCAGTTGAACATGCTGGAGCAGTTCCCGAACCGACGGCTTGCCGTCGTCGACACGATGAACCTGTGGATCGACACCGCTCGTGACCAGTTGCTCGATCTGTTCCAGAAGGTCGATGGCGTGATCGTCAATGACCTCGAGGCGACCGAGCTGACCGGGATCACCAACGCGATCTCGGCCGGGCATGCCATCCTCGACATGGGCCCCGGTTTCGTCGTGATCAAGAAGGGGGAGCACGGGGCGGTCCTGGTCCACGAGGACGGGCTGGCCGTGATCCCGGCCTACCCGGCCGCGCATGAGCAGGTCGTCGATCCGACCGGTGCCGGTGATTCCTTCGCCGGAGGCATGATGGGACACGTCGCCTCGATCGACCAGGTCGACCTGCCGGCCCTGCAGCAGGGGCTGGCCTGGGGAACCGTCATGGCCAGTTTCACGATCGAGTCGTTCGGGCTCGAAGGCCTTCAACGCACGAATGAAACGATGATCACCGAGCGACTCGAGCAGTTTCGATGCCTTGCACGGATCGGGTGATCCATCGTCCGACGTCGCGAACACGCACACGATTGGAGAGATTGATGTCGATTCACAGGATTGGTCTTTGTGTCATGTTGTTGTCACTGGTTTCCCTGGCAACACCGGCGTTTGCCCAGGGAGTCGGTCCCGACTCGTTCGAGACCCTCGACGGCATCGATCGCTACAGGAACATCGCCCGCAAGTCGGGTCGACTCGTTCGTGGTGGAACCCTTCGCCAGGTGCGGTGGGATGATTCGGCCGTCTACTTCAGGACCGGCAGCGACTGGTTCAGGATCGACCTGGAGACCATGGAGCGACAACCGCTCGAGGATTCCGAGGTGCCCGAGTCATCCTCAGGCAACGCCTCGGGGACTCGGCGCCGAGGAGGTGGTGGGGTCGCCCGTGGCCGTCAGCGGAACCGGGAGAACTCTCCTGATGGCTCGATGCAGGCGGTCTGCAGGAACTACAACGTCGTGCTGATCGACGAGGATCGGAACGAGAAGCAGGTCACCACCGAGGGCGACGCCAAGCTCCGCTTCGGCATGGCCGACTGGGTCTATGGCGAGGAACTTGACCAGACGACCGGGATGTGGTGGTCGCCCGACTCGAAGTACCTCGCGTACTACCGATTCGATGAGAGCAAGGTGCCCGACTACTACCTCACCTCGGGGCTGACCGGACTTCGGACCGAGGTCATGACCGAGGGATATCCGAAGCCGGGCGATCCCAACCCGGTCGTCGGAATCGACGTCCTTGAAGTCGACACCGGACGGATCACCAGCATCGATGTCGGCGATGAGCCCGAGCAGTACGTCTACAACATCGGGTTCCATGATGATGGTCATGGCTTGATCCTCAGCAGGACCAACCGGCACCAGAACATGCTTGAGGTCCTGCTGGCTGATCCGATCACGGGTTCTAGCCGCGTGCTCCTCCAGGAGAACCAGTCGACCTGGCAGAAGAACCGACCCATGATGCGATGGCTGTCCGACGGGAAGCGGTACATCTGGGAAACCGAGAAGGACGGCCATCTTCACTATGAACTGCGACACATCGATGACGGCCTGCTCAACACGATCACGACGGGTGAACATGCCGATGGCCGCATCGTCCAGCTTGACGAGGCGTCCGGTCTCATGTGGTACGTCTCCCACAGCGCCGAGAATCCCCTCAACGCACAGTTGCACAGGGTCGGGCTGGATGGCACCGGGCAGCAGCGGCTGACCTCCGAGAACCTGCATCATGACCGGTTCATGATCGCCCCCGGTGGCGGGCACTTCACCTGCAGGACCCAGTCCATCGAGCAACCGCCCCGCAGCGTCCTCTACGACGATTCCGGGAATATCCTGGCCGAGTTGGCGGTGTCCGACCTGTCCGAGATGGAGCAGATGGATCTTCCGATGCCGGAGATGATCCGGTTCAAGGCGGCCGACGGCCAGACCGACCTGTTCGGTTCACTCCACAAGCCGTCCGACTTCGATCCCGACAAGCGGTACCCGCTCCTGGTCGATGTCTACGGGGGTCCGGTCTTCAGGTTCGTCGACAACACGTGGCGAAGCGTCAATCCCTGGTGCGAGCTCGGTTTCGTGATCGTCAAGCTCGAGAACAGGGGACTGCCCGGCCGATCCAAGGCCTTCGAGGGCGCCACCTACCTGAAACTCGGCCAGGTGGACCTGGATGACCAGGCCGCGGGCGTCAGGCACCTGCTCCAGACCAGGCCGTGGCTCGACCCTGATCGAGTCGGGATCACCGGTCACTCCTATGGCGGGTACATGTCCGCACTGGCGCTGCTGCGGTATCCGGAGCTCTTTGACACTGCTGTTGCCGGTGCACCCGTCACGGACTGGCGCAACTACGACACGATCTACACCGAACGATACATGAGGACTCCCGAGGAGAATCCCGACGGTTACAAGGAGGGTTCCTGCACCAACCATGCCAGGAACCTCGTCGGGAACCTGCTGCTGGTTCACGGCATGGTCGACGACAACGTCCATCCGTCCAACTCGTGGCAGCTGGCCGCGCGGCTCCAGCAGCGGGACATCCCCTTCGACATGCTCTTCTTCCCTGACTCCGGGCACGGCATCGGCTCACCTGCCTACCGATCGCGGAAGTGGGCATACCTCCAGGAGCACCTGGGCGGTCCGCGGTAAGTGTGTTCAGGCGTCCTTCCCCTCCAGCACCTTCCTGATCCGCCCCTGGTGGCATTCCAGCAGCCGCATCGCCTGCTCCAGATCGCACCCGCATGCGTGCATGACGATCGCAGGCTTCAGCATGTACCCCGAGTCGACCAGGACGGCCATCGCGCCGGATCGATCCAGTTCGGGAAACATCGTGCGGAGAATACGGATCGCCCTGTCGATCAGCTTGTCATTGGTCGCTGCAAGGTCGACCATCAGATTTCCGTGGACCTTTCCGAGCCTGACGAACAGGACCGTCGTGATGATGTTCAGTGCGAGCTTGGTCGCCGAGGCGGCCTTCAGCCTGGTGGACCCGGTCAGCAGTTCGGCACCAGTGTCCAGGATGATCAGGTGATCGCATCCAGGTGCCGAGGTTCCGGGGCTGCAGGTGATCAGTCCGGTGGTCGTCCCTCGCGAGGCGGCATGCTCGATCGCACCGAGCACGTACGGCGTCGTTCCACCGGCTGCGATCCCGATGAGCACGTCTCGTCCGGAGATCTCCAGGTCATCCAGTTCCTGGACTGCCCCATGTCGGTCGTCCTCCCGACCTTCACTTGATCGCCTCAGCGCCGAATCGCCGCCGGCGATGATTCCGATGATCGAATCCGGATCACTGCAGAAGGTCGGCGGGCATTCCGAGGCATCCAGGACCCCGAGCCGGCCGCTGGTTCCCGCTCCGATGTAGAGCAGACGTCCCCCTTCGCGATACTTTTCCACGACCGATTCAACCAGGTGTTCCAGGTTCGGGGATGCCGCGGCCACGGAGTCGGGCACCACGCGACTGTCCTCGATGAAGAGGTCGATGCATTCACGGATCGACAGCTGGTCAAGCAGCATGCTGCCTGGATTGGCCTGTTCCGTCGCCACGTGCCCTCGATCCGGTGGAGTGCTCATGACACAGATGATAGTCGCATGAAAAAACCGCGGAGCATTGCTGCTCCGCGGTTCAGGTTCAAAGAGTCGATCCTTCGATCAGACCATGTCCTTCAGGCCCTTGAGTGCGAGCACCTTGACAACATTGCGTGCTGGCTTGGCCTTGAACATCATTTCCTCGCCGGTGAAGGGGTTGATGCCCTTGCGAGCCTTGGTTGCAGGCTTGCGGACGACCTTGATCTTCATGAGTCCAGGGACGTTGAAGACCTGGGGGCCACGACGACCAAGGTCCTTCTTGATCATGTCTGCGAGGCTGTCGAAAACGCCGGTGACCTCGCGACGGGTCATGCCGTTTTCCTCGGCGATCTGGCCGAAGATCTGTGACTTGGTGCGGGGCTTCTTGGCGGCGGTCTTGGTTGCCATGATGTGAATCCTTTCTTGGCTGTCCCGAAGGAGCAAATAGGTGCGAGGCCCACTCCGGGCCGCAGTGGGGGTGAATGTACCCGTAGCTAACAGGGGGGGCAAGCGGATGAGCCTACAAAACAAGTCATTTTCATGAGTAAGGGCCACTTTTATCCACTATTTGCAGTGGATTCTGACACTTCGAGGTCCCAGTCGGCGGCCCTGGATCCCTATTCAGAGGGTGTAAAAGGGCCATTTTCAGGGGTTCGATCGGAGCGAAAGAGCCCGGCTGGTGTGCCGGATCACGATTGGTTCTCGAGGAACTTCAGGACCGCCGGACCAATCTGGATCTCCAGTCCATGATGGATCTGGATTGCATCGATTGATTTCCCGTTGACCCGTGTCCCCGTCGTCGAGTCGAGATCCCTGAGGATGTAGCTGTTGTCGACATGCTCGATCATGCAGTGCTCCCTGCTGATCGAGGAAGCTCCGATCCGCACGTCACAGTGCTCCTCGCGGCCGATGATCATCTCCGAACGATCGCTGATCGGATACGCCTTGAGCGTCTCCCCCTTGCGGTTGCAGATCTGTAGTTCCATCATGGCTGGAAGTCCGCGGGGCGGCTTGCATGACCATACGCCGTGGAATCACACCAGGATGCACTTTTTCCAGATCTGTTCAGATCCGATCATCACTTTCCGACGCTCTCGCCGGAACGACTGCGACCGGGGAGGACCGGATCGCGTCCGACGGAGTAGTACGTGAAGTCGATCTGCTCCATCTGCGGTCGCCTGTAGAGGTTGCGGCCGTCGAAGATCACCGGTTGAGTCAGCTTCGTCCTGATCAGGTCGAAGTCAGGTGCCCGGAACTCACTCCACTCGGTGCAGATGACCAGTGCGTCGCAACCATCGAGCGTGTCGTACATGTCCTCGGAGCCGGTGACGTCCGGCATCTCGGACTGGAGGTTCTCCAGTGCGACGGGATCGAACGCCCTGATCCTGGCACCGGCCTCCATGGCCTTCCTCATGAGCGTCATCGACGGGGCTTCGCGGATGTCATCGGTCTTCGGCTTGAACGCGACACCCCAGAAACCGAGGGTCCGGCCCGTGAGGTCCTCGCCGAACTCCGCCGTGATCTTGTTCCAGAAATAGCGCCTCTGGTCCTGATTCACCTGGTGCACCGCCTCATTGAGGATGCAGGGGTGCCCGCAGGCACGGCCCATGGAGACCACGGCCTGCGTGTCCTTGGGGAAGCAACTGCCCCCGTAACCCAGGCCCGGGTGAAGGAACTGGTTGCCGATTCTCTTGTCGGCGCACATGCCTTCTCGCACGGCCCGGACGTTGGCTCCATAGTGCTCGCACAGGTTGGCCATCTCGTTGATGAAGCTGATCTTGCAGGCAAGCATCGCGTTGGATGAGTACTTGACCATCTCGGCCGAGCGGACATCCATGATGAAGATCGGGTTGCCCTGGCGGACGAACGGGTCATAGAGATCCCGCATCATGTCCGCAGCCTCTTCGTTCTCGACTCCGCAGACGACCCTGTCAGGCTTCATGAAGTCGTCGATCGCGGCACCTTCCTTCAGGAACTCCGGGTTGTCCGCGATGTAGAAGGGGATGTCGGTCTTGGCCCTGATCACCTCCTGGACCTTGTGGCTGGTTCCAACCGGGACGGTCGACTTGACGACGACCATCTTCGGCTTCTGATCAGGCCCCATTCGATCGATTGCCTCGGCGATGTCCTCGGCGACCTTCAGGACGTACTGCAGGTCGGCGGAGCCGTCCTCGTCGCTGGGGGTGCCCACGCAGATGAAGATCGCATCAGCATGCTCGTATGCCTGCCGCTTGTCGGTCGTGAAGTTGAGTCGATCGGCGGAGGCGTTCCTGATGATCATCTCGCTCAGGCCAGGTTCGTAGATTGGGCTCTCGCCACGCTTGAGCATGTCGATCTTGCGCTCGTCGACATCAAGACAGATCACGGAGTTGCCGGTTTCTGCGAAGCAGGCGCCTGTTACGAGTCCTACGTATCCGGTTCCAACCATCGTCAAGTTCATCGTGATGCATCCTCCAGGAGGCAGTGACTGTGTCAGTGAATTTCAAATCCCGATCGGCCCCACATGGTAGTCGGGGTTTATGCCAATGGCATCTCAATTTCGTCCAGACGTTGATCGGCCGATGAGAACGCCTTCTCCAGTCGGATGAGCATCAACTTGACCGGGATTGCTTGACCGTCCCGGGTGGTGGAGCCCGAGAACCCGCCAATACCGCCTGCGGATATCACCCTGTGGCAGGGAATGATTATCGGCAGTGGGTTGTTCCTCATCGCTGATCCAACGGCTCTGGCCGCTCCGGGGCTTCCAGCCAGTTCAGCCAGCCTCCCGTAGGTGACCAACTCTCCCGGGGGCACTGATCGAAGGGCGTTCCAGCAGGCCATCTGGAACGGGGAGCCGTCCGGGGTCGGGACCTCGTCGAATGACCAGGGACCTCCCTCGAAGTAGGCCAGGAGCCTGGAGGCCAGGTCGTCCCAGGCAGCCGCCTTGCTTCGTCCGTACCGTGCCAGCACGGGCTCCAGCCGGAGCCAGCCCGCTCGGGGTCTTCCCAGTTGATCCGTGCCGATGTAGAAGCGCCCCGTCGGGGTGTCGATCACGCGCCCGGAAGATGGACTGGTCGGAAGCCCGGACGCCTCATGATGGATCATCGCGGCTCGTGTCAAGGTCCAGCACGATCGGGAAATGGTCCGAGGGCGCCTTGGTTCTGAGTGAATCGAGCTTGTGCTTCTTCGATAATGAAGAGGGCATGTTCGCGACATCGACGACAAGTCCGCCCTCGAGGCCGAGCCGGTCGTCACCAAAGACGATGTAGTCCAGTCGACCCGGGACGAACGGCTGCCCGCGGTCGGCCCATGTCGCGTTGGTACGTCCGCCGACCTGGTACAAGTCCGCAACCTGCAGGTCCGAGCCGTCCGTGTCGATCTCGTGGATCATCTGCTGGAGCACGTGTTCGCCCCCGACGAGGTTGAAGTCCCCAGCGATCACGATCGAGGCGTCCGGATGCTTCTTCATGAGTCGTCCGACGGCCTTCCTGATCAGATCGGTTTCAAGTTCCCGAACCTCGTCTTCACGGCTTCCTACACTGCCACAGCACTTCAGGTGGATCGAGGCGATCAGGATCGGAGTTCCCCCGGTCTGGACCAGGCCGCCGGCGCATCGGACCGGGATCGACCCTCTGGTGGTCGGCCTGGAGAGATCTGCAAGCTCCTGAATCGACGTGAATGGCTTGCGTGATACGACGGCTGTTCTGAGGTTGCCCCTGCAGACGGTGGCCGTCCAGTCGTCCTTGCCCATGTACTTCTTGAACCATGATTCCAGGACCTGCGGCGTGCAGTCGCCGGGCAGTTCCTGGATGGCGATCACGTCCGGATCGAGGGCCCGGAGCATCCTGGCGAAGGGGGCCGGGTTCTCGATGAAGGCTCCTCGCTCGGCGTTCCAGCTGACCACCCGCGTGTCCGCATCCTCCGATCGTTCCAGCGGATCCCTGCGGTTCAGTTCCGGGTTGGCTCTTCGACGGGCACCGCTCGTGGTGACCTCATGGGTGAACTGATCGGTCTGGTCGACGATCCGCTGGTTCCTGTCCACGGCGATGACTCGTCCGGTCATCTTCGCCCGAGGCCTGATCGTCTTGACGGAGTCGGTCAGGTTGGTCCGCCTGAACCTGATCTCGAACCAGTCACTGGCGGTCGTCGGTGCCAGCACCATGTCGATGTCATAGGGACTTCGTCGCCTGGGTCGCCCCTTGCGGTCGAACGTGATCACCGAGCAGCCCATGCCGGCCCGTTCGCCCTCCTGGGGGGTCAGCTCGATGGCCAGATCGGCTCCCTCCAGGTCGTGAAGGGTTGTTCCCGACCTCGTTGAGCCGTCAACGTTCAGGATGACCTGGATGGTCCCGTCAAGCTTCTGGGCGTTGACCTGTCTGCCGACCCCCAGTTGGAGGTTGATGAATTCCTGGTCGTCGATGACTCGAACCGTGCCAAGGTCCACGAACGCGCCGGGGGCGTCCTGTGGATCCTCCACGAGTACCGGGGCATCGGCCCAGTCGGAGAACGAGCCATCCATGACGACCTGGCCATCCTGTGCGAGCCCGATCGATCCGATCGAGACCACGGAGGCCAGGAACAGGCAGGGGTGCAGGGTCGCGTTCAGGTGCATCGGTGATTCCTCCTGGAACGACACTCTACTCTTTCAGGGCCGTCTCGGCTCCGTCCGGCGTCAGGTTTCATACAATGGCTGCATGACTACCACAGAAGAACAGCTGGCCGGTACCGGTCTGGATCAACTTTCGATGGGCCTGATCGAGCTCCTGTCCCAAAGGGATCCGGAGGTCTGCCGGATGATCTCGGACGAGGCGAGACGCCAGGCGAACACCCTGGAGCTGATCGCCAGCGAGAACCACGTGAGTCCGGCCGTGATGCACACCATGGGCAGCTGGCTGACCAACAAGTATGCCGAGGGATACCCGGGGAAGCGGTACTACGGCGGGTGTGAACACCATGACACGATCGAGGATCTTGCCCGGGATCGTGCCAAGGAACTCTTCGGTTGCGGTTTCGCCAACGTCCAGCCGCACTCGGGTGCGAACGCGAACATCGCTGCGTTCATGGCCCTGCTGTCACCGGGCGACAGGATCCTGTCCCTGCCGATCAAGTCCGGGGGTCACCTCAGTCATGGTCTCAAGCCCAACTTCTCCGGCACGTTCTTCGACATCGTCGAGTACGACCTCGATCCGGACACGGAACTGCTGGACTACGACCAGATCGCCCGGCTGGCCCAGGAGCACAAGCCTCGCATGATCATCTGTGGATACTCTGCGTACCCGAGAGTGATCGACTTCGCCCGGTTCCGACAGATCGCCGACTCGGTCGATGCCTGCCTGATGGCTGACATCGCCCACATCGCCGGGCTCGTTGCTTCGGGCGTGCACCCATCACCATTTCCCCATGCGCACGTCGTCACGACGACGACGCACAAGACGCTTCGGGGGCCCCGCGGGGGGCTGATCCTCTCCAATGACGAGGAGATCGCCAAGAAGGTCGATCGGAAGGTGTTCCCCGGCAGCCAGGGTGGTCCCCTGATGCACGTGATCGCCGCCAAGGCGGTCGCATTCGGTGAGGCCCTTGCCCCGGAATTCAAGACCTACAGCAGGCAGGTCGTCGACAATGCATCCGCCCTTGCAACGGCCCTGGCTGAACGTGGGTACAGGCTCTGCAGTGGTGGGACCGACAACCACCTGATGCTCGTCGACCTGCGAGGCCGCAACGAGGACCTCACCGGTGCCGATGCCGAGGGTTGGCTGGAGTCCGCGGGAATCATCGTCAACAAGAACGGCATCCCCAATGATCCGCGACCGCCGATGGTCACCAGTGGACTTCGCCTCGGGACACCGGCACTGACCACGCGTGGCTTCAAGCAGGAGCAGATGGCCCAGGTCGCCGAGTTGCTGGACCGGGTGATGGTCTCGCAAGGTGATCCGGATGAAACCGCAGCGGTCAAGGCCGATGTCGAGACGATGTGCTCGTCGTTTCCCATGCCTCACTGAGTCTTCGCTTGGCTTCACTTCCACGGACATTTCGTCGCAGGCGTCTCAGGAGGATCGCCGGGAACATCGTCGACGAGGCGTTGGGTGGACGCCTCCTTCGGCGAATGGTGTTCAGGTCGAGATTCAGGAGAAGTCTCGTCTCGGCCGACCCGATCTACGTCTTCACGATGCCCAAGGTCGGATCCAAGACGATCCAGCATTCACTCGGCGCCGCCTGGCCTGGAACCGTCTTTCACGGGCATGCATTCGATCCGGACATCCGCGACTGGCAGGTCACCGCACTGAGACGCCACTTCGATTCCGGTGGTCGGCTCAATGTGATCTCGCTCGTGCGACTCCCGGTCAGTCGGAACGTCTCGCATTTCTTCCAGGATCTCGATGATGATGACCGGGCCGACATGGATCGAATGCCGACGACCGTCCAGCAGGCCCGTGAACGATTCATGCAGGAGTACGATCACGGGTTTGCGGAACGTTTCTTCGACAGGCATTTCAAGGAGAACCTCGGGATAGACGTCTACCAGCACCCGTTTCCCGAGCAGGGGCATGCGACGTTCGAATCCGGGAATGTCCGCCTGATCATGTTGAAGTCCGAGTTGCCGGACGTGGGCAAGTCCCAGGCCATCGCCGGGTTCCTGGGTGTCGATGAATTTCCCATCGTCAACGTGAACATCGGATCGCAGAAGAGGTACAGCAGCCTGTACAGCCAGTTCAGGAAGCAGGGGAACCTGGATCGCCGCTACGTCACCGAGATCTGCAACAGCAGGTACGCCAGGCACTTCTATGGCGATGATGAACTGGCCTTGGAATCATCCAGGTGGTGCAGCAGCAGTGATGCCTGAGCCTCAGTTGTTCCGATATCGATCGTGACACTTGGTGCAGGAGTCCTCGAGGATTCCCAACTGCCGGTCCAGTGAGCCGGCATCCTGTGTCCCGGTCTCAAGCATCAATTCCAGCCTGTTCGCCACCGAGCCGCATGCTCGCAGCATCTGGAGGAACCGCTGATCCTGAAGCGATGGATCCTTGGTGTCCTCGAGCAGTCGAAGCAGGTCGGTGATCCTTCCAGCCTCGGAGATTCCGCTGATGTCCGGATCAGATTCAGGCACCACCCAACCGGTGCCTGCAAGACCCTGGAGCCTGCTGAGGGAATCGTCGACCTGGAGCATCGTCTCCACCATGTCGCCCGGTTCCTGGAACTCCGGAAATTCCGGGCTCACCCTGAAGAGGGCCTCGCTGGAAGCGGGCCTGGCCGAGTCGACCATCTGCCGGAGCCCCGTATAGGCGTCGGCGATGCCGGAGACGCGCATCCTGTCGGTTGCCTCGGTGTTGTCCATCCAGCCGAGCATCACGCCGACCATGCCCGCGG
>PARI01000003.1 GCA_002711415.1 Phycisphaerae bacterium
CATCGATCTGCTTCTTCTTGCCGCTGCCCTCGATGATCGTCGTGTCATCCTTGGTGATCACGACCTTTCGGGCGCTGCCGAGTTCCTTCAGCTCGATGTCCTCGAGATTCCTTCCGATGTCCTCTGAGAAGAACTCCCCACCGGTCAGCGCGGCGATGTCGCCGAGCATGGCCTTACGGCGGTCGCCGAAGCCCGGTGCCTTGACGGCACAGACCTTCAGCACGCCTCGGAGCCTGTTGACGACCAGGGCGGCGAGGGCCTCGTTCTCGATGTCCTCGGCGATGATCAGCAGCGGCTTGCTGGACGAAGCCGTCTTGTTCAGCAGCGGCAGCAGGTCGTTGAGGTTGCTGATCTTCTTCTCATGGATCAGGATCATCGGATCCTCGAGAATGCACTCGGCACGCTTGGGATCGGTCATGAAGTACGGGCTCAGGAAGCCCTTGTCGAACGCCATGCCCTCGACGTAGTCCAGGGTCATGTCGGCGGTCTTGCCCTCCTCGACCTCCACGACACCGTCGGCACCCACCTGGTGGATGGCTTCGGAGATGATCTCGCCGATCTCGGTGTCATGGTTGGCACTGACGGTGGCGACCTTCTTCAGGTCGTCCTTGCCCTTGCACTTGCATGCGGCGTTGGAGATCGCCTCGCTGGCGACCTTCGCGGCGGAATTGATTCCCCGCTGGATGGCGACCGCATTGGCACCGGCACCGACATGCCTGAGTCCATGGGAGAAGATCGACTGCGCAAGCCCCGTGGCCGCGGTCGTCCCGTCACCAGCCAGGTCGGCCGTCTTCTTGGCGACCTCGTTGACGAGCTTGGCGCCCATGTTCTCGAACGGCTCCTCCAGCTCGACTTCCTTGGCGACGCTGACGCCGTCCTTGGTGATGCTCGGACCACCGTAGGACTTCTCGAGCACGACGTTGCGACCGGTCGGTCCCATCGTGACTGCGACTGCCTGGGCGATCTGGTCGACGCCACGGAGCAGCTCCGCTGCCGCTCCTGTATCAAATTTCATCTGCTTGGTGGACATGGTGTATCCCGACTAGGTGTGTGTGGTTGCTTGGTGATCCAGTGTCGATCCGATCAGCCCTCGATGACGCCGAGAAGCTCGGATTCCCTCATGATCAGGTGATTCACGTTCTTGATCTCGACCTCGGTGCCCGAATACTTCCCGTAGACGACCGTGTCGCCCTTCTTGACGCCGGGCTTGACCCGCTCGCCGTTGTCCAGGAGCTTTCCGGGTCCCATCGCCACGACCTTGCCCTTCATGGGCTTCTCCTTGGCGGATTCCGGGAGGTAGATGCCGGAGGCGGTCATGGTCTCCGCTTCCACGGGCTTGATGAGTATGCGATCTTCAAGTGGTCGAACTGCCATCGTGTGTTCTCCGTCTGAGACCCCCACGCGGGGAGTCGAGTTGCTGTGTGTTCTCGTTGTTTGAAATTTTGCCTGTTCAGAAACCCATGCCGGGCATGCCGCCCATGCCGCCCATGCCGCCCATGCCGCCCATTCCTGGCATGCCGCCCATGCCGGGCATGCCGCCGCCCATTCCATGGTCGTGGTGGTGGTCGTCCCCGCCTTCGGCTTCCTGCGGGATCTCGGTGATGATGCAATCGGTCGTCAGGAGCAGTCCGGCGACCGATGCGGCGTTCTGGAGCGCCGTCCGATCGACGCGAGCGGGCGTGATCACACCCTGCTCGATCATGTCCCCGTACTCCCTGGTCAACGCGTTGAAGCCCTCGGTCGACTTCATCTGCGCGACCTTGGCCACCACGACGCCGCCCTTCTCGCCGGCGTTGTCAGCGATCGTTCGCAGCGGAATCGACAGGGCTTCCGAGACGACATCGACTCCGAACTTCTCGTCGCCACGACAGGCCTTGCGTGCCGAATCAAGCTTCGATGACGACCTGATGTAGCTCACGCCGCCACCGGGGACGACGCCCTCGGACACCGCGGCTCGGGTCGCGTGGAGTGCATCCTCGACGCGTCCCTTCTTCTCCTTCAACTCGGCTTCGCTGCCGGCGCCGACGTTGATCTGGGCGACGCCACCGGCAAGCTTTGCGAGTCGCTCCTGGAGCTTCTCTCGGTCGTAGTCCGAGTCGGTCCGCTCGATCTCGCTGCGAATCTGCTCGATCCTCGACTGGATGTTCTTGGAGGCTCCCGCACCCTCGATGATCGTGGTGTTGTCCGAGGTGATCTCGATCTTCTTGGCCTGTCCGCAGTTGGCCAGGGTGACCTGATCCAGCTCGATGCCGAGATCCTTCATGATCGCCGTGGCGCCGGTCAGGACCGCGATGTCCTGGAGCATCGCCTTGCGACGATCGCCGTAACCCGGGGCCTTGACGGCGGCCACCTGGAGTATGCCCCTCAACTTGTTGATCACGAGTGTCGAGAGCGCCTCGCCGGTGATGTCCTCGGCGATGATCAGCAATGGCTTCTTCGACTCCATGACCTTCTCGAGGAAGGGGACCAGTTTGGTGACCGAGTCGATCTTGTCCTCGTGGATCAGCACCAGCGGCTTCTCCATCTCGACCGCCATGCTCTCGCCGTCGGTCACGAAGTTCGGGCTGAGGTAGCCACGATCGAACTGCATGCCCTCGACGACATCCACGTAGGTTTCGAGTCCCTTGCCCTCTTCGACGGTGATGACGCCGTCCTTGCCGACCTTCGAGAAGGCGTCGGCCATGATCTTGCCGATCTCCTTGTCGTTGTTGGCGGAGATGCTCGCGACCGCGGCGATGCCTCCATCGACATCGTTGACGGGAACGGACATCTTCTCGATCTCCTTCACGACCGCGTTGACGCCGTGACGCATGCCCCGTACCAGGGCGTTGGCATCGACTCCGGCCGTCACGTGGCGAAGGCCGCCCTTGAAGAGGGCCTCGGCGAGCACGGTGGCCGTGGTCGTTCCATCACCGGCATCATCCGAGGTCTTGGAGGCGGCTTCCCTCACGAGCTTGGTGCCCATGTTCTGGTTGCTGTCACGGAGCTCGATCTCCTCGGCGACGGAAACCCCGTCCTTGGTGACGGTGGGGCCGCCCCAGCTCTTGTCGAGGATGGCGTTACGGCCACGGGGGCCAAGGGTGCTCTTGACGGCGGCGGCGAGCTTCTCGACACCTGCCAGCAGGGCCCTTCGGGCTTCATTGTCGAAGGCCAGTTCCTTTGCGGACATGGGTGCTTTCTCCGGATCTTGGGCTTGTTCGGGAGCCACCCCGGCGGGGTGGTCGNCGGCCGCGCTTCCGCCGGCCACTGCCTGAAAGGAAGATCAATCGCTGCGCCAATCCTGCTTGAAACCGGTCCGGTCAGGTGAGGACCATGGAATCGCCCTCTCGTGCTCGCCAGCCACGATTCGAGCATTCATCAAGCGGGGCCATGGGAGGCCCTGCCCTGCCATAGAGGATTCAGATCCTGACAGATGGGTTCGCTCCACTGGATGGCCTGCCAAGCTGGCAGGGCTCACATCGTGTCCGGATCGCCCCCTGGAATCTCCAGCAGGTCACTCGGAGCTGGGGGTGGACTGCAGATCGCCTTCAGGATCCAGCAGGCGTTCCAGACCACGTAGATCAGGCCGATGATCAGCAGCAGGAGGCTGATCAACGCCAGCAGGGCCCCGATGCTCGCGATGGAGTACCACTGGGCCATGAGGGCGAAATGCCTGGTTACGAACCCGAGCATCGCCGCGACCGTTGCCGCGATCAGGGGCTCGATCTGCTGAGTACCGGCAAGCGAACGCCTCCACGTGATGCTGTATCGACCGAGATCCCGGGAGATGCCCCGGAGTCCCCACAACACCAGGAGCATGGCCAGGAACAGTACGATTTGCACGTCAAGATCCGCCCAGGACATCACCCAACCGGCCAGCACCAGGAGCATTCCGACCCTGAGCACCAGAAGCGATCTCCTGTTCTCCTGGGGTCGATCCTTCAGGCCGAGGTCGATCAGGAAGCTGCACACGCATGCAGCCGAAAGGAGGATCGTATTGACCAGTTCCGGTGATGGCGGCAGCAGCGCCAGTGCCAGGTCGTTGAGATCCCGTGAGACCGTGGCGAGCCGCGCCTCGATCGTCGTCGCGACTCCGAGGCAGGTCGACAGGAACATCATGATCACCATGACCAGGTAGGCCATGGCGGTCCTGGTCGGGGTGCGGAGTCGAGGCAGGCCGCTGGTTTCAGGATCGAGCGTCGAGAGCACGGTCTTGTTGATCGGGTGCCCGCATTCCGGACAGGTGCCTGTTGCGGACAGTCCGCGCAGGTCGTAACCGCATCCCCTGCACTTCAACTTAACTCGTACCACGTGGCCGGAAAGGACCACGTGATCGTCACGGCTCTGCATCCATCACCTCGAAGGGTTTCGGTGGACTTCAGACTGCTATACTCGCTGAAGTGCTTCGTCTCGTCCACAGTGCCAAGCCGAATGCAGGAGCACATCGAACATGACAAGGGATATGAACCCATCATCCGCAGTCGTGCTGCTCTCGGGGGGACTGGACTCGTCCACGTGCCTGTTCGAGGCCGTCGCCTCCGACTTCGAGCCGTTGGCGCTCAGCTTCGACTACGGCCAGCGTCATCGCCGGGAGCTCGAGTCGGCCCGCCTGATCGCAGCGGATGCCGGTGTGAAGGAGCACGTGATTCTTCCCCTGGACCTGACCATCTTCGGTGGTTCGGCCCTGACCGATGACATCGAGGTGCCCAAGGATCGTTCCCTGGATGAGGACGAGGTGCCTGTCACGTATGTTCCGGGCCGTAACATCATCTTCCTCTCGTGTGCATTGTCCTTTGCTGAATCCCGTGGCTGCAGTGACATCTTCATCGGGGTCAACGCGATCGACTATTCCGGCTACCCGGACTGCAGGGGTGAGTTCATCGAGGCATTCGTCAAGGCCGCGAACCTGGGAACCCAGGCCGGTTCCGAGGGGCGTGAGTTCACGATCCATGCACCCCTCAAGTCCCTGAGCAAGAAGCAGATCGTCAACCGGGCCCTGACCCTCGGCGTCGATCTGGCCAAGACGTTCAGCTGCTACGACCCGACCGAATCCGGATCCGCCTGTGGGCGCTGTGACTCATGCCGCCTTCGCGCCAGGGGCTTCGCGGCCGCCGGTGTCGTTGATCCCGCTCTCGATGCTTGAGATATGCACGCTTTGCTGGGAGTATGTGCCCGGACTCAATGAACAGGAGCATCTCGATGACCAATGAACAGCCCGCCGTCGATGCCAGCGGTGGAATCCAACTGGATGATCGATCGAACACCATGGGCGTGGTAGGCCTGATCTTTGGAATTCTCGGCCTCTTGACCTGCGGCCTTCTCAGCACATTCGGGCTCATCTTCAGCATCATCGGCTTGTCCAAGTCACGAAACGGTACCGCGATCGCAGGGCTGGTGATGAGCATCCTCGGATTCCTGATGATCATCCCGCTCCTCATCGGCCTGCTGCTGCCGGCCCTGAGCAAGGCGAGGCAGGTGGCCCAGCAATCATCGGCCGTCGTCAGTGCCTCGAACACCATCGCGACCTGGAAGTCCGAGCATGACGGTACGCTCCCGAGTGATCAGGAAGCCAACGAAAACCTCCTGCCTGGAATCGAAAAGATGCATGGTTCCATCCATTACGCGAAACTGGGTGACGATCGATACTCCCTGAGTTTCCCCGGCATCGACGGCCAGCATGGCACCCCCGATGATCAAGTCTGGATTTCCGACAAGGGCGTCCTGTCGAAGGAGTAGGGATGACTGAACAGCAGCCACCAACCGATCCCGGATACGTGATCCGGCCCGAGGATGAATCGAACACCATCGGATTGATCGGGTTGATTCTCTCGATCCTCGGGCTGTTGCTTGGAGGCGTGCTCAGTCCGATCAGCTTGATCCTCAGCGTGGTCGGGCTTTTCAAGCCTCGGAACGGAACCGCGATTGCGGGCCTGATCATCAGCATCGTCGGGTGCCTCTCGCTGGTCGCCATAGTCATGATCATGCTCCTGGGCATCATGATGCCTTCCGTGGCCCAGGCCCGGAAGATGGCTCACAACAATAAAACCATCAGCATGTGCCAGCAGGTGATCATGGGCTACAAGGCCGAGCATGGTGGCGCACTTCCCAGCGACGAGGAAGCCAATGAGAACCTGCTGACCGGGATTAGCATGCAGCAGTTCACAGACATACGCTATGAATTTCTTGGGCCGGATCGATACGAATTGCGGTTCGCCGGCAAGGATGGGCAGCATGGAACATCGGATGACGATGTCTGGATCTGCCAGAACGATATCGCGTTGAAGCAGTAGGGCGATCCCCTCGCTCTTCTCGAACGCCCAAGGGGCCTCATGATGGACGAGAATCATGCCAGAAGGCCTGATGACAGCATGGCCATCGCGGGTTTCTTCGTCTCGCTGTTGGGATTGTTCAGCTGCCCCCTGATCTCTCCGATCGGCATGGTCATGTCATTGAAGGGCCTTCGGTCCGATCGGACCGAACTGGCCATGGCCGGGGTCGTCATCGGTGCGATCGGGACCCTCTTGACGGTGTTTCTGATCGTGGTCTTCGTGTTCTGGATCTTGACCGTGGCGGTCGGGATACAATCCATCCCCGACGGGGCGACTTAGATGTCCAGGTTCTTGACCTCGAGCGCGTGTCGCTCGATGTAGGAGCGCCGTTGCTCGACGTCCTCGCCCATGAGGATCGAAAACAGCGAGTCCGCTTCACTGGCGGCATCGTAGGTGACCCTGATCAGCGTCCGCTTCTGGGGATCCATGGTCGTCTCCCAGAGCTGTTCGGCGTCCATTTCACCGAGGCCCTTGAATCGCTTGATCTCGATGCCGCGCCGACCGACCTCGAGCAGCTTCTCGAGGATGGAGGGAACGCTCGGAGCCTCCCAGACCTTTCCGGACTGGGCGTCCTGTTCGCTCTCCTCGGATGAGCCCGTCTCCTCCAACCAGGCATATCTCGTGGGCAGAAGTTCTCCGGTGACGTCCTCGACCTGGACCTTGTTGTAGTCCTCGATCCTGATGTCGAACGCATCCAGTTCCTTGAACAGTTCCATCAGTTCCTGGTTTTCGTGGAGTTCGCGAAGCGTAGCGATGCGTCTGCGGTCGGTCCCATTGAGGGTGCCGCCCCCGATGTCATCGAGAATCAGCGATTCCTTCTCGATGATCGCGCGAGCGTCCTCCTCCGTCCAGCACAGCAGTTCGTGTTCCGGCCAGACAAGGTGGTAGCGGGGAAGGCGCATCTTCTTCTCAGGGTCGTTCTCACGGGACTTGAGCATCGATGACATCTGCATCCCGCGACGTCTCACGACGGAGACGAGTTCCTCGAGTCGCTCGAGGTGACGGATGACCCGGCGAAGCTCATCGCCCTGGATCCGCCTGATCTCCTTGCCATCATCATCGCGGATCATGAGCACCGAGTGCTTCAGGGCGATGTCGATCAGCGTCTCTGTCATGGCGCCGTCGTCGACGACGAAATGACTCTTCCGCTTCCTGGTCACCTGGTAGAGCGGTGGTTGAGCGATGTAGATCCTCTGCTGACGGATCAGCTCCGGCATCTGCCTGAAGAAGAAGGTCAGCAGAAGCGTCCTGATGTGGGAACCGTCGACATCGGCGTCGGTCATGATGATGATCTTGCCGTAGCGGAGCTTGGAGATGTCGAAGTCGTCCGAGATCCCGCACTGCAGCGCCGAGATCAGCGTACGGATCTCCTCGAATCCGAGGACCTTGTCCAACCGGGCTCGTTCGACGTTCAGGAGCTTGCCACGCAGCGGCAGGATCGCCTGGGTGATGTGATCGCGACCACCCTTGGCAGAGCCACCGGCGGAGTCGCCCTCGACGATGAAGAGCTCGGTTGAATCGACGTCGTTGGAACTGCAGTCGGCCAGCTTGTGAGGCATGCCGCCGGAGTCCAGGGCGCCCTTTCGCTTGATGAGTTCCCTCGCCTTGCGAGCCGCCTCGCGGGCCTGTGCAGCCAGGATTGCCTTGAGGCAGATCTGCTTCGCCTCGGCCGGGTGCTCCTCCAGCCATGCCGACAACTGCTCGGTCAGCGACGAGGACACGAGCGACTCGACCTCGGTGTTCAGCAGCTTCTCCTTGGTCTGGTTGTTGAACTGCGGGTCTGGCAGCTTCACCGAGATGATCGCCGTCAGTCCTTCCCGGAGGTCCTCGCCGCTGGGGGTGAGATCCTTGACCAGGTTGTTCTTCTTGGCGTAGTTGTTGATCGTTCGCGTCAGCGCGGTCTTGAAACCCGCCAGGTGCGTGCCGCCATCGGGATTGAAGATGTTGTTGCCGAAGGGCAGCATGACCTCGTTGGTCGCGTCCGTGTACTGCATCGCGATCTCGCAGGTCATGCCTGACTTGTCGTCGGTCTTCTGCACGCTCACGCACGGGCTGACCTCGGTCTTGGACCGATTCAGGTACGTGACATATGCGACCAGGCCATTGTCATCGTGGAAGTGGTCCTCCCGCTTCTTTCCGTGGGCGTCCACGCGTTCGTCGATCAGGCGGATGTTCACGCCGGAATTCAGGTAGGCCAGCTCACGCAGTCGCTGCTGGAGGGCCTCGTACCTGAAGTCCGTGTCGGGAAAGATCTCGTGATCGGGCTTGAAGCTGATCCGAGTGCCCGTATTCCGTGGGTTGGTGTCCGTCGCATCCGGACGGTCCGCGATCGTCTTCAGCGGCGTGGCGATGTCACCCCTGCTGAAGGTGATCAGTGAGACCTTCGTGTCCTTGACGACCTCGACCTCGGTCCACTCGCTGAGCGCGTTGACGCACTTGACGCCCACACCATGCAGGCCGCCGGAGACCTTGTAGGCGTTGTCATCGAACTTCCCGCCCGCGTGAACCTCGGTCATGATGACCTCGACCGCCGGGCGACCATCGATGGCCGGGTTCTCGTGCTTCATCGGATCGACCGGCATGCCGCGGCCGTCATCGGTGACCGTGCACGATCCATCGACACCCAGGCGCACGGTCACGGTGGTGGCATATCCGGCCATGACCTCGTCGATCGCGTTGTCGACACACTCGTAGACGAGGTGATGAAGACCGTTCAGGCCCGTGCCACCGACGTACATACCCGGTCGCTTTCGGATCGCTTCAAGTCCCTCGAGGACCTGGATCGACTCTGACGAGTACTCGTCGTTCGGGGTCTGCTGCGTGCTTGTTGTCTGGTCGTTCATGGCAAGATTCGGTATCCGATCAGGCCCTCCTGGGGCCTTCGATTTGAGCCTTTTATTCTACTCGATCCGTAGGTTTTTCGTTGTCCGAATCGGCCCCGAAGCGCCCTCAAACCGAGCGGAATTTCACACACGATTTTGCTTGAATTTCAGCCATGCATGCGCGTGTCGGTGGGGGGGTTTTCCACATGGATTCGCGTGATCCGGGGACCATTCCGAGGGACTGTTCCAGCCGCCTCGTCCGGGTCTATACTTATCTGGAGCAGGGGACCTCCTGTCGTCGATATTCGAGAATGTGCCGGCTCGGGCAACGAACCGGTTTCCGGCCGATCGAGTACCAGGTGAGAGCATGCAGGAACCAGCAGGCAACACGAACTCCCGTCACCCGGCCGACCTGACCCGTCGGGGCCTGATCCTGTCCGGGATGGCGTTCCTCGCCGGGTGCGCGACCTCTGGACCGAAGAAACTGCCCACCGCCATCTGGCCATCGGCGAGCCCGAGGACGAGCGAGATCGTCGTCAAGCCGACACCGAGCGTTTCGGGAATCACCGGGGTTGAGTCCAGGCTCCTCTGGGCCAAGGGCCGGCCGGTGCCCTCGCTGATGGATCGAATGCTCCCGATCAAGTACATCACGATCCACCATGACGGCATGAACCCATTCCACGGGACCGGTGCCGCCGAATGTGCCGCGAGGGTCGAGCTGATCAGGCGTGCACACAGGAACAGGGGCTGGGGTGACATCGGCTATCACTTCGCCATCGACGCCTCGGGTCGCGTCTGGGAAGGTCGCCCCCTCAACTGGCAGGGGGCGCACGTCAAGGATTACAACGAGGGCAACATCGGCATCCTCGTCATGGGCAACTTCGAGCAGCAGCATCCGTCTTCGGCTCAGGTCAGCTCGATGCAGGGCCTGGTGAAGAAGATCAGGCGGAAGTACGGGATCCCGGTGACACGGGTCAAGACCCACAGGGAATGGGCCAGCACGCTCTGTCCCGGCAGGAACCTGCAGTCGCAGATCGACCTGTCCAGAAGCTACAGCCGGTTCGGCTGATGCCGGCGGCCGGGCATCAACAACACATCATTGGCCGTTGGAGCCGGATCCGCCCGAACGATTCCGTTCGGCGCGCTTCACGTCGTCCTCGATCTTCTCCAGGAACTGCTCATCGGACGCCTCCTGTTCCTGCACGGATCTCCACACGACGTACCCGATGACCAGCATCCCGATGAAGATGGCCGCCCACTTGATCATGACGACCCTTCCTCGGAGCCACCATCAGATTGATCCCGAAGCCGGGTGTCTCGTTGGTGCTCCGCGACCAGCGTCGAGATGAATGTCGCGAGGAAGACGACGCCCACCAGTGATTCGAGGATCGCCGTCGATCGTGCCGTCGGTGTCTGCGGCACGATGTCACCATAGCCGAGCGTGGTCAGGGTCACGAAGCTGAAGTAGAGCAGCTCGTCCCAGTGCGGCTTCTTGTCATCGGCACCGATGATCGTGAAGGACGTGGGGTCGTACAGGAGGAGGTTCGAGTAGATGATCGAGAACGCGATGCCCATCAGCAGGTAGATGCTGATCCCCCCGTAGATCCGTTCCGACGGCCTCGGGTGTCCCTTCCACACCGAGAGCATGATCAGGATCGTCGCCACCGAGTAGAAGACCGCCGAGGCGATCCCGCCTATGCCGTGGAACTGGCTCGGGTACGCGTTGGCCGGCACCCACTCGATGATCAGCAGCGGCAGACCGAACGCTGACACGACGATCAGGCTGCGAAGGGAGTTGATCAGGGCGATCACGCCGGCCAGCACGGAGAGTGAGAAGAGTATCCGTGCCGCAATCGGCGGGAGTGTTCCATCCTCGGGCACCAGGTGCGGGTAGAACAGGAGCAGTGCCACAAGAGAGCACAGCAATGGCAGGCATCGACCTGTCTTGTAGAACCTGGGGAGTCGAATCAGTGGATTGTTCTGCTCGATGCTGTTCATAGGTCGATCGCCGTCCCGACTTCGAAGAGTTGTTCAGGTGGGATGTTCACCTCGTCCACGACCGCGTTGGAGTTCCGTGACATGATGATGAACAGTTTCTTTCTCCATTTGAAGATCCTGGACGGCCCGTTCGGCGAGATCACGTCGCGACGCCGGAAGTAGAAGATCTTCTCGGTGTCTATGTCGATCTGCATCTTCTCACCGATGGCCTTCATCGTCAGTGGAAGGTCCAGGGTCTGCTGGTATCCGAACGGGACGATCGCCCTCCAGATTCCGTCGCTGATCTTCCACACCCGCATATGCGTTCCGAGCGGGACCTCCGGCACGTCCCTCGGGATCACGCGGAGCAGGATCACCTGCTCGTGGATCGCTCTGCTCAGGCGGACTGTCGAGACCAGGGCGGGCGGCACACCGCCACTGGAGAGTGTCAGGTAGACCCCCGGGCCGGGTATCCGTGCCAGTTGTTCCCTCGGGTACTCGCTGTTGAACCTCTTGAGCGTTCTTGACCTCCGGATCACTCGAAGCGAGAGGATCGAGCGGCACTGCTTCCAGTTGAGCATCGCGATGTAGATGCAGATGGCCACGACGATCGGGACCCATCCGCCGTGTGGCAGCTTGACCAGGTTCGAACTGAGGAACGTGATGTCGATGATGAGGAAGAAGATCATCACGGGAGCTGCAAGAAGCCAGCCGGCCTTCCACCTTCTCTGCATGAGTATTCCGAAGAGGATCGTGGTGATCGTCATGACCATGGTCACGGCGACCCCGTATGCGGCGGCCAGGTTCTCAGGCTCTCGGAACAGCAGGACAAGCAGGATGCACGAGATCGCCAGGCAGAGGTTGACGAACGGCATGTAGATCCGGCCTTCATGCTTGGCCGACGTGTGGACCACCTTCCATCGAGGAAGCATTCCCAGTTGGGATGCCTGTCTTGTCAGCGAGAACAGGCCTGTGATGATTGCCTGGGATGCGATCACCGCCGCAAGCGTGGACAGCACCACCAGCGGCACCAGGAGCCACTGGGGGACCAGGCTGAAGAAGACGTACGGTGCAACCTTCGGGTCGTTCAGCAGCATCGCGCCCTGCCCGAGGTAGTTGATCACGAGTGAAGGCCACACGATGCCCAGCCAAGCGAACCGGATCGGCCACCGTCCAAAGTGCCCCATGTCCGCGAAGAGCGCCTCGCCACCCGTGACCGCGAGCACCACGGCACCCAGCACGAGGAACCCCTCGACCTCCAGCTTCAACAGGAAGTCGACGGCCCATGCCGGGTTCATCGCCTTGAGGATCTCGGGGTTGCCGATGATGCCCCAGATCCCCATGGCGGCCAGAGCCAGGAACCAGGCCAGCATGACCGGGCTGAACAGCAGCGAGATGCTGCTCGTCCCGAACCGCTGCATCACGAACAGCATCACCAGGAGAGCGACGGCGATCGGCACCGACCATGGTGCGAACGACTCGTATCGAACTTCCAGTCCGCCGACGGCCGACAGGACCGAGATCGCCGGTGTGATCATGCCATCACCGAACAGCAGGGCTGCGCCCAGGATGCTCATGATCAGTATGAAGCCCCCGGACTTCCTCTTCTTCCGTATCGGGTTCAGCAGGCTGAACAGGGCGAGTGTGCCGCCTTCGCCGTGGTAGTCCACGCGCATGACGAAGATCACGTATTTCAGGGTGATCACCAGGGCGAGCGCCCAGAAGATCAGTGAACAGATCCCCATGATGAATTCCGGCTGTGGATTCGTCTCGGAGACTTCGTTGAAACAGGCCGAGAACGTGTACAGGGGACTCGTGCCGATGTCGCCGAACACCACGCCGAGTGCGCCAAGTGCGAGCAGCGCCTTCGGCGAGTTCCGACTTCCGGTCTTCGCCTTCGGGTTGGTGCCGGTTGTTTCAGCCTCAGCCATCAAGTGAAAGATACAGGCTCTGGCAGGCCCATGCGTGATCAGTGGGTCATGCGAGAGTGGACCAGCCGCATCCTGTACCTGAGCCAGGCGACATGGGCGAGCACCCCGATGGTCGTGGCCAGCATCGCCGCGGACGCACCATCCATCGGATCGAAGATGGTCAGCAGCAGGAGGGAGCCGGTGAAGAAGGTGACATTGACGATCACCGATTCGGTGACCTGCCTGGTCATCCGATGATGCACGAGGACGCCCTGGTAGAGGGAGATCTGAAAGCTGGTCCAAGGAAGCAGGAGCGTCCAGGCGAATGCGGTGCATGCCAGCGGTACGAGCTCGGCATCAAGGTCCGTCACCGATCCGAACCACCAGCCTGCGATCGGGGTGAATGCGACGATGGCCAGGAGCAGCGAGAACGCTGTTCCCATGACCCAGGCGAACTGGCTCATCGACCTGAGGCTTCCTCGATCACCCGCGTGCCTGACCGAGACCTCGTTGAAGGCGACCCCGATGCTGCGAAGCGCAAAGGACAGGCCGGCGACGGCGGGCCAGACTGCAAGCGACGCAAGCGCGTTGGGCATCCGGCTGATACCGGCACTGCCGATCGGCTGGCTCAGCAGGGCGACCAGGGGCGTGATCGCGAGGGGGACATAGAACGACAGGATCCTGCGATTGGTCAGTTCCTTGCCGTCCGGGCTGGTCATCGGCAACTTCGCCTTGATGGTCCGATGCGTCACGATCCGGATGTAGATGCACTCGACGACCACACCGGTGGACAGTGCACTGGTACCGATCACGATTCCCGGGATCGAGCCGACCATGATCCCGATGCACAGCGGTGTTGCCGTGCTCAGGAGTCTCACCACGGTCCCGATCGCGACCTGTCTCTGCATGCCGCACTTGATCAGCGCGCCCTGGTTGAACCGGCGGTCCGCGATCGCCAGAGTCCATGGCAGCATGATCTGCAACCCCAGCCGCCCCGGACCAAGTACCTCCTCCGGAACTCCGAGCACCCCGATGGCGATCACATCCAGCAATGGGGTGAATGCCAACAGGCCATGAAGGACGGTCAGCCCGATGGCGAGCTTGAGCATGAAGTTCTGGAGCGCCCGGTACGAGGCCCTGTCCGTCGACAACGCTGCCGAAGCCGCAAGCATCATCATGATCGGTGCCTCGATCAGCAGCGCCAGCGGGAACACCAGCCCGCCGAACGCGGCCAGTTGCACCTCGGCGTCGTTGAGTCGACTCATCACCGCCGCGATCGCGGGCAGTTCCACGCCCATGAGCAGCCAGCTTCCCGCAAGCGGCCACCAGGTCCGCAGGATCGTCATGAATCCCACGGGACCATCGTCACTGGGAACGGGTTCCTCCGGCGGCATCAGGTGCGGGATGCGCTGGCCCGCCGCATCCAGGGCCGTCTCAGATTGTGCATTGGGAAGGGAACCGCTCATTTTGACCGATCTAGATCCATCTTTAGTTGGGAACGGGGGTGAACTCCCGGAAGAATCCACGATAATCGAACCCGAAGCCATTCGCACAGGCAGGCTGTCGAGGATTCACTTTCCCGGGTTCGATCATGACCAGGCTGTTCATCAATTCGGTGCTTGCATTCATGATCTGTCCGGCCGTGATGGCGCAGGATGACCAGCAGCTCGGCACCGTGGACTTCACCCTCGATGTCCGACCGATACTCGCCGATCACTGCCTTCCATGTCACGGGCCCGACGTCCAGGCCCGTCGAGCCGACCTGCGCCTGGACCTGCCCTCCAGCGCCACGAGCTCGCGTGACGGACTGTTCGTGATCAAGCCCGGCGATCCCCATGCAAGCCTGCTCGTGGAGCGCATCCTCTCGACCGATCCTGATGACCGGATGCCACCACCGGATCACATCGACCAGCTCGACCAGCGGGAGAAGGACATCCTGATCGCCTGGATCCGGCAGGGGGCCCGCTACGACGCCCATTGGGCCTGGGAGCGTTCCGCCTCGATCGATGCACCTTCGGTCAGCGATCCTGCCTGGTGCCGCAACCCGGTCGATCGATTCATCCTTGCCCGCCTTGATTCGGCCGGGCTTTCGCCGACCCGCGAAGCCGATCGCGCGACACTCGCCCGCAGGGCGAGCCTCGACCTGGTCGGCCTTCCGCCCGAACCGGCGATGCTGGAGGAGTACCTCGATGACGATCGTCCCGATGCGTACGAGCGATACGTCGAGCGACTGCTCGCATCAGAACGGTTCGGTGAACACTGGGCCCGCTCATGGCTGGACCTGGCCAGGTACGCCGACACCAAGGGGTACGAGCAGGATGGAGCACGGACCATCTGGCCATGGCGGGACTGGGTCATCCAGGCGTACAACGCCGACATGCCGTTCGATCGCTTCACGATCGAGCAGCTTGCCGGTGACATGCTGCCGGACGCGCGACCGGACCAGGTGCTGGCGACCGCCTTCAACCGGAACACCATGAACAACGACGAGGGCGGTACCGATGACGAGGAATTCCGCGTTGCATCCGTCGTCGATCGGGTGAACACAACCATGGAGATCTGGACCGGCATGACGGTCGGATGCGCCCAGTGCCATGATCACAAGTACGACCCGATCTCCCAGCAGGAGTACTACGAGCTCTTCGCGGTGTTCAACAACACCGCGGATCGGGACACGCAGGACGAATCGCCCGTCCTGTCGGTGCTCGGCCAGTCCGACCAGGATCGATCCTCCCGGCTGCGGGATCGGATCATCGAGCAGACGACCCGGCTGATCACGTCGACGGACACCGGCTCCATCGGCGAGGCGATCAAGTCATCGGATTCCGTGGACTCGGTTTCATGGATCGACGACGAGCTGCCACCGGTGGCACTGGAGTTGTCCACCGAGTCGGACTCCGCGTGGCCATGGGTGCGTGACGAGAAGCCCGGCCCGGTTTCCGGGGACCGATACATGCACTCGATCGCCGGTTCGGATCGGATCAGGCAGCATTACTGCACTGACTCGCTGTCACCGATGGTCCTGGCCGAAGGCGATCGATTCTCCGTATGGGTCCATGTCGATCCGGAGGATCCGCCGCGGCAGATCATGGTTCAACTTCACTCGCTGCGCAGCTGGGAGCACCGTGTCTACTGGGGCGAAAATCACGTGACGTGGGGCATCGACGGAACGCCCAGCAGGAAGAATCTCGGTCAGGTTCCAGAGGGTGGATCCTGGATCCGTCTCGAGTTCGCACCGGAGGACGTCGGCCTGTTGCCCGGTGCGGTGGTCGATGGGATCGCGTTCACCCAGTACGGCGGTACCGTCAGCTGGGATGCCTTCTCTCTCGTCGGTCAGGGCTCCGCACCGGTCCATCAACACGATCCGGATGCATGGCATCGAATGATCCGGGCGTCCAATCCGCCGACGATTCCACCCCAACTGCGGCCGGTCGTCTCCATGGACCCCGGCGAGCTCTCCGAGGCGGATCGTCGGATCCGTGACGGGTACTGGTATGCGATGATCAACCCATCGGGCCGGAACATCCACGAGGCCCAGCGGCGCAACCTCGCCGATGCGCAGCGGGAACTGGCCGAGGTCGAGGCTCGGAGGGTGCCTGTTCCCGTGATGAGGGAACTGGACCGATCCGAGGCCAGGACCACGTACGTGCTGCAGCGAGGCAGCCATCTCGATCCTGCCGACCAGCCGTTGGATCCGGGTGTTCCGGGGATTCTCTCCGCGTCGGATGAACCGGTCGATGACCGACTCGAGTTCGCGAGGTGGTTGGTTGATCCGGCCAACCCGTTGACCGCCCGTGTGCAGGTCAACCGTGCCTGGGAGTCGATCTTCGGAACCGGCATCGTTGAGACGACCGAGGACTTCGGAACCCAGGGTGAGCTGCCTTCCCACCCGGAACTGCTGGACTGGCTGGCGATGGATTTCATCGAGAACCAATGGAGCTGGAAGCACCTGTTGAGGACCATCGTGACCAGTTCCGCCTATCGCCAGTCGTCCGTGACGACTCCCGAGCTACTCCGGGTCGATCCGTACAACCGATTGATCTCCCGCGGCAGCCGGTATCGCCTGGCCGCCGAGACGTTGCGCGACCAGGCGCTGTACGTCTCCGGATTGCTCAGCGGAAGCATGTTCGGACCGTCCGTGTACCCGCCCCAGCCAGAGGGTGTGTGGAAGGTCGTCTACAACGGCTCGGAGTGGATGACCAGCAATGGTGAGGACCGATACCGCAGAGGGCTCTACACGTACTGGAGACGAACCAGCCCGTACCCGTCGATGATGACGTTCGACGCGCCGTCCCGCGAGGTCTGTGTCTCCAGGAGGATCCGGACCAACACGCCGCTGCAGGCGCTGATCCTGATGAATGACCCCGTGTTCGTCGAGACCGCGCTGGCGCTCGCGGCGAGCATGCACCAGGCAAGCCCCGACGGTTCGGACCGGGCGATGATCTCGGATGCCTTCAGGGTGTGCACGTGCCGCGAGCCCGAGGAGGAGGAACTGCAGCACCTGGTGCAGCTGCTGCAGACCGAGATGGCACACTACGAGGACAATCCCGGGGAGGCGGTCACGCTCCTGGAGCACCATGCCGCATTGTCCGGGACGCCCCGGGAGCAGGTTCCCCGCGTGGCGGCGCTGTCGATCGTCGCCAACGTGCTTCTGAATCTCGACGAGGTGCTCACCAGGAATTGATGGATGACATGAACATGGATCCTGTTCTTCGATTCAACCAGGGAATCACGCGACGGCACTTCCTCTCCAGCAGCGGGGCGGGGCTTGGTGCGATCGCGCTGGGTTCACTGCTCGGGGACACTCAGGCGATGCCTCTTGCAGGCGATGCGTACTCCGGGCTGCCTCACATCACGCCCTCGGCCAAGCGCATCATCTACCTGCACATGGCCGGATCCCCCCCGCAGCAGGACCTCCTGGACAACAAGCCGGCGCTCGTGCCGCTCGATGGCCAGCCATGCCCGGACTCGATTCTGGAGAACGCACGATTCGCATTCATCAAGGGCCATCCGAAGATTCTGGCATCCCCCTACAAGTTCGCCCGTCACGGCCAGAGCGGTGTCGAGATCTCCGAGCTTCTTCCGCACCTGTCCGGCATCGCCGATGACCTGACCATTGTCAGATCCATGCACACGAGCGAGTTCAACCACGCACCCGCCCAGATGTTCCTCTACACCGGATCACCGCGGCTGGGCCGGCCCTCGATGGGTTCATGGGTCACGTGGGGACTCGGTTCCGGCAATGAGAATCTGCCCGCCTACATGGTCCTGGTCTCCGGTGGCAAGGTGCCCAGTGCCGGCAGGAGCGTCTGGGGCAGTGGGTTCCTGCCCTCGGTCCACCAGGGTGTCCAGTGCAGGACGCAGGGCGACCCGATCCTCTACGTGGGTGATCCTCCAGGCATCGATCGTGACGTGCGGCGGCGGAGTCTCGATGCACTCGAAAGACTCAACCACCACCAGGCGCGCAAGCATGGTGACCCGGAGACCCTGTCAAGGATCGAGCAGTACGAGCTTGCATTCAAGATGCAGGTGTCGGTGCCCGAGGTCATGGACATCTCGCGCGAGCCCGAGTCCATCCTTCAGATGTACGGTGCCGAGCCCGGGGGTTCGGGCTTCGCCAACAACTGCCTGCTCGCGCGACGGCTGGCCGAGCAGGGGGTCCGTTTCATCCAGCTGTTCGACTGGGGATGGGACACCCACGGGACCGGCACGCATGACGACATCATGAACCAGCTGCCGATGAAGTGCCGCCAGACCGACCAGGCGGTCGCCGCGCTCATCGCGGACCTGAAGCAGCGAGGGATGCTCGACGACACGATCGTCATCTGGGGCGGGGAGTTCGGTCGAACGGCCATGAACGAGGAACGCAACGGCTCCAAGTTTCTCGGCCGTGACCATCATCCCCACGCCTTCTCGATCTTCATGGCCGGTGGCGGGTTCAAGCCGGGCCTGGCGTGGGGCGCGACCGACGAGATCGGCTACCGCGTCGTGGAGAACCCGGTGCACGTGCACGATCTCCAGGCCACGCTGCTGCATCAGCTCGGGTTCGACCATGAGCGGCTCGTCTATCGGCACCAGGGGCGTGACTACAGGCTGACCGACGTGCATGGACGGGTGGTCGACGAACTCATCTCGTGATCGAGTATTCTCTGCGGCATGAGACACACCTTCAGAATCGTCACCACGTTCGTTGCACTGCTGCTCTCGCCAGCCATCGTCGCCGCCGACGTCCCAGACGAGGCATCCAGGGTCCAGTCCGAGATCGACCAGCTTCGTTCCGAGATCGAGGCGTATCGTGGTCAGCGGGAACACACGTGGGAGCGACGGGCTCGAAGCAGCCAGCTTCGAGCACTGGTCCAGGACGTGATCGCGGACGCCTCCGGCAGGAGCTCGTTGCAATCCAGCGGCATCGACTCGGGCTGGAAGGACGGCGACTTCACGCTTGCAAGTCCCTCCGGCGATTTCACCATGGACTTCTACCTGCAGATGCAGATCGACTGGATCTTCAACGACAGCAAGGGCCAGGAGAACCAGTGGGGCTTTGAAACTCGTCGATTGCGGCTGGGATTCTCCGGTCACATCATCGATCCGGCGTTCACCTACAACGTTCGGATGTCCATCGGCAACAACGGGTTGTTCGATCTCTACTTCGGGTACATGCAGTACGCCTTCAGCGAGGAACTCTCGCTCTCGGTCGGCAAGGTCGGGGGATACTTCTCACGCGAGGAGATCCTCTCATCCAACGATGAACTCGGAGCCGACTACTCCTTCGTCGTCGGGCAGTTCGACCCGGGCAACCCAATCGGCGTGCAGGTGGAGTACCAGGGCGACCAGCTGAGGCTGGTCGGCACGGTCTCCGACGGGTGGAACCAGGACATCGCGACCATCGCCGGGAACCAGCGCATGGGCCTGACGGCTCGAGCCGAGTGGAAGCTCCTCGGCGAGTGGGGTCTCTTCGACACGTTCACCTCATTTCCAGGGACCGAGCAGGGGCTCATGCTGGGCGCCGCCTTCCAGTTCGACTTCGGAAGCGCCGAACCACCGGCGAGCACCCGGGTCGACGGGACGGCCTACCGGCTTACCGGTGACGTCTCCTACACGGCCAGCGGCTTCAACGCCTTCAGCGCGATCTACTGGTCATACCAGTCCCAGGAGCCGACCTTCACCGAGTCGGCCCAGCACCTCGGCGTGGTCGTCCAGGCCGGCTGGTTCGTCTGCCCGACCGTCCAGGTCTACGGCCGGTACAACTGGGGGACCCGGTCCGATCAGGCCGGACGGTCATTCGATGACATCAGCATCGCCATGGCCGGGGCCAGTTGGTTCCCGTTCGAGGATACGACGATCAAGCTCACGCTCGAGGGCGGCTTCTCGTTCAACTCCATCGGTGGATGGAACATCGAGTCCGTCGGCTGGCGCAACGACGTCGCCGGCGAGGATCACCAGTTCATCATCCGGTCCCAGCTGCAGCTGCAGTACTAGTGGTCGGTGCCGGCTTGCCGGTTCATGAGAGCGTCCTGCTGCTCGTGGATGAACTGGTTCATGTAGAGCCGCCTGTACACCCCGTTCAGTGACATCAGTTCCTCGTGCGTTCCCTGCTCGGCGATCCTGCCATCCCGGATCACGAGGATCCTGTCGGCCGAGCGGACCGTCGAGAGCCTGTGCGCGATCACGAAGGCGATCCTGTCTTCGAGGGCGGCCTCGATGCCCTGCTGGATCAGCCTCTCCGTCTCGGTGTCCACGCTGGAGGTCGCCTCGTCCATGATGAAGATCTGTGGCTCCGAGAGAACGGCCCGTGCAAGCGAGATCAGCTGTCGCTGCCCCATGGACAACCTCTGCCCGGCCTCCCCGACATCGAACTCGTACCCCTGGTCCAGCGTCTGGATGAACCTGTCGGCGTTGACCTTCCCGGCCGCCGCGATCACCTCGTCCCGTGTTGCATCGAGCCGCCCGTACCTGATGTTCTCCAGGATCGAGCCCGAGAACAGGTGCGGTGTCTGCTGGACGACTCCCAGATTCGACTGGAGCCAGTGCAGGCTACGCTGCCGATACTCGACGTCGTTGATCAGGATCCTGCCCCGTGTCGGCTCGTAGAAGCGTGCCAACAGGCTGGTGATCGTCGTCTTGCCTCCACCGGTCGGACCGACCAGTGCGATCGTCTGGCCCTGGCCGACCTCCTGGCAGAAGTCCTCCAGAACCGGTTCGCTCTCGGTGTAGGAAAACCCCACGTGGTCGAACGTGATCGAGCGGATCAGGGGGTCACCACCGTCCTCGGCCCTCCCTGGATCACCCTCGTCGGCCTGCGCCTTGATGTCGCGGATGACCGCCTCCGAGTCGCGGATCCCCGGCTCGGTGTCCAGCAGCGACTGGACCCGCTCCGCGGCCGCCTGGGCGGCCTGGATGTCACTGAACCTCAGCGCGATCTCCTTGATTGGAATCGAGAACAGCAGCGCGTACTGCATGAACGCGATGAGCATCCCGATGCTGAGCCCGGTGCCTCCGATCACGTCCATGCCACCCTGCCATAGGGCGAGCCCGACCCCGATGCTTCCGAGGTTGACGATCATGGGAAGGTAGACGGCCGACTGCAGCGCGTTGCGACGTCCNTGGCCGTACATCTGTGTCGACAGCTTCTGGAACTCCTCCTGGTTGGACTCCTCCCGGACCAGCGACTTGGTCGTCCGGGCACCGGTGAGCGACTCGTTGAAGAACGCCGTGAGCATCGAGTTGGTCCGGCGGACCGCCCGCGAGCTGTGCAGCATCAGGTTCTGGAAGTAGAAGCTGACGAACACCATCGGTGGAACGACCGCCATGACGAACAGTGCGAGCTTCCAGTTCACCAGCAGCATCGCCAGGGCGACCCCGAACAGCATGCAGATCCCCCAGACGACGTCCAGCAGGACCCACGGCATCAGCGAGGAGACCTTGGTGCAGTCGGCGGTGATCCTGGACACGAGCCAGCCGACAGGCCGGACATCGAAGTAGGCGAACTGCAGTTGCTGCAGTCGCTCGAACCCCAGTGACCTGAGCCTGAACGCGACCCCGGTCGACAGCCGCCCCGCGGAGATGATGAATCCCCAGACGCAGACGGCGAACAGCATCGCGATGCCGAGATACAACATGCCCATCAGCCAGACACCTTCCTGGTCCGACTCCATGGCCGAATCGATGAGCCATCCGATCACCAGCGGCTGCATCGTCTCGAGGATCGCGAGGATCACCCCCCCGGAAGCCAGTCCCGCGACCGCGCCCCTGAACTTGAAGACGTGGCCGAGGATCCTTCTCCACAGCTTCACGTCGAACCGGCGGATCGCCTCCTCGTCGTTCACGAGAACATGGCTCATGGCTTCATGTCCTCCCGGTCATCCTCGTTCATGGACTGGATGTCCCAGAGCCTGGAGTAGAGACCGTCCTGGTTCCTCAGTTCCGCGTGCGTCCCCGCCTGGATGATCCGGCCTCCATCCATGACCAGGATCCTGTCGGCATGCATCAGGGTCGAGAGTCGATGTGCGATCACGATGGTGGTCGCGTTGCCATGGCGCTGCTCCAGCGCCTTGAGGATGAGCGACTCGGTGTCGGTGTCCACGGCGCTGAGGGCGTCATCGAGCACGAGGACGGGGGGGTCCCCGAGAATCGCGCGGGCGATCGCGATCCGCTGCCTCTGTCCCCCCGACAGGGTCACACCGCGTTCTCCGACGATCGTCTCGTAGCCTTGCTCGAACCGCTCGATCGACTGGTGGATGCTGGCCGCATTCGTCGCATCGAGCATCTCGCATTCCCTCGCCGCGGGTGTGCCGAGCCGGATGTTGTCACCGATCGATCGTGAATACAGGAAGGGTTCCTGCATGACGACCGACACCGCCCGACGGACGTCCTTCCTGGGAATCCTGTTCAGTTCGACACCGTCGATCGTGATGGACCCCCGCTCGTAGTCGTAGAACCGCAGCAGGAGGTTCACGATCGTCGACTTGCCGCATCCGGAGGGACCGATCAGGGCGAGGACCTGTCCCGGTTCGACCTGGAAGGACACGTCATCGAGCACGGGGATCCTCGACTGGTGGCTGAAGCTGACATTGGAGAAGGTGATCGCCCCACGCACCAGCGGCAGCGACTTCGGCTCGGTCGGTTCGAGCTCCTGCTCCTGGTCGAGCACGTACCGGATGCGGTCGATGGCGACGAGCGTCTTGCCCATGTCCGCCACGATCCGGCCGATCTGCCTGACCGGCCACAGGAACATCGTGACCACGGTGAGGAAGAAGTAGAAGCCGCCCGGCTCGAGTGATCCTCGACTGATCAGCAGCCCCCCCATGATGATGACCACCGTGATCTGCATGAAGCAGAGCGCATCGGAGACCCCCCAGTACCGTCCGAAGAGGATGTAGAGCTTGTAGTCCAGCTCGCGATGGGTCTGATTGCACTGCCGGAACTTCTCCTGCTCGAACTCCTGCCTCGCGTAGGACCGCACGACCCTGATGCCGGTCAGGTTCTCCTGGACCGTGCTGGTCAGCCTCGCCTCGGCCTCCTCCTTGAGCCTGAACCCGGAGCGGATCCTGTTCATCACGAGACCCGCGAACCCCAGGATGACCGGGAGCGCGACCAGGGAGCTGAAGGTCATGGGGACGTTGATCATGAGCATGATCGGAATCGGGATCAGGAAGAGCATGGCGGCGTTGCCGATCTCCACGACCTGCATCTTCATGAACCGCTGCAGGGTGTCGATGTCCGAGGTGCACCTCTGGATCAGGTCGCCCGTCTGGTTCCCGTCGTAGAAGGTGCAGGGCAGCTCCTGCATNTGCGCATGGAGCAGGTCCCTGGTCTGGCGGGCGATCTGCTCGCTGCTGGTCGCGGTCCACCTGTGCCAGAGGTAGGTGAAGACCCCGGCAGCGATCGTCACCAGCACCACCAGGGAGGCCGGCAACCACAGGTTCTGCGAGAGGTACTCACGNCCCCCGAGCAGGTCGACCGTCCAGATCGTCAGGGCCGTGACCCGGTCCGACTCGGGCAGGAGTATTCCATCGATGATGACCTGGGAGATCATCGGGGCCAGGTAGAGCAGCAGCGTCGATGCCAGCAGGGCCACCATCGCGGCGAGATATCGTCGTTTCTGGCCCTCCATGAGCCCCCAGCAGGTCCTGGTCAGTCCCGGGATGCTCAGCATTGTGCATGCTCCATCCGAGTCATCCTGACGAGACAACTCCACGTGGTCAACACGTGTCGGCAGCTTCGATTCGGACCGGGTTTCTTGATGTGCAGTTCCTGTCGTGCCGGGTTGTAAAGCTCGAATTCGACCCCCCCGGATTCCTGGGCGAAACAACGCCCGGATCGTGCCTCGAAAAAATCTGATTTGCGTTCTCGAACCAACTTGTCTTGAGGCTGCCAAGACGTACACTGCCGCCCATCAGCTCTTCTCCTGTTTTGGATGGATGCAGAATTATGAGAACTGTAGCGAAGTTGTTCGGCCGATCGCCGCTGGTCCCGCTTCAAGTTCACATGGAAAAGGTAGAGGAATGTGTCAATGCCGTTGAGGAAATCCTCAAGGGTTTCGTCTCGGACATGCCGCACGAGGAGATCTGCGAGCGGGCACGGGCCCTGTCCAAACTCGAGCACAATGCGGACCTCGTCAAGAACGACATCCGGAATTCACTGCCCCGTGGCCTGTTCATGCAGGTCGATCGAGGCAACTTCATGAGCATGCTCTCCGACCAGGATTCGATCGCCGACAAGGCGGAGGACATCGGTGTCATCCTGAGCTTCAAGGCCCTTCCTCTTCTCGATCCGCTCATGGTGCACTTCAACCCGTTCCTCGAGAAGAATGTCGAGGCGTTCCGTGTCGTTCGCACCATCATTGCGGAGCTGGACGAGCTTGCCGAGATGGGTTTCGGCGGGGCGGAGGCAAGCAGGGCCGAGCAGATGGTCGACCAGGTTGCCCTGTATGAACATGAAGCGGATGTGATTCAGCGAGACCTGCTTCGTGCACTCTTTGACAATGAGGATGATCTTTCCAAGGCCGAGTTCCTTCTCTGGAGGAATCTCATGATGGATATCGGGGGATTGAGCAATTACTCCGAGAAGCTCGCTAATCGTGTCCGCATCATGCTTGCGATCAAATAAGTCTCTGGATCACAACAAGTAAAAATACACAGATGGAACATACACTTACCGTCGCTTTCACAGCTGCTGATGTGGTATCCGGGGTTTCCTACCCGACTATCCTGATGTTCCTGGCCATCGTCTTCGGCTTCTACATGGCCTGGAACATCGGCGCCAATGACGTCGCCAATGCCATGGCGACCAGCGTCGGCTCCAAGGCGCTGACACTTCGCCGTGCCGTCGTGATCGCTGCTGTCCTGGAGTTCGCCGGAGCCTACTTCGCAGGTGCGAGCGTTTCGAACACCATTCGAAAGGGGATCGTTGATCCGGAGATCTTCGCCTCGGAACCGACTCTCTTCGTCTGTGGCATGCTTGCGGCGCTGCTTGCGGCAGGCACATGGCTCCTGATCGCCTCCTACTTCGGCTGGCCGGTCTCCACGACGCACTCGATCGTTGGCGCGATCCTCGGCTTCGGTGTCGCCTTCGCCGGCATTCAGGCCATCTACTGGGGAAAGGTCGGGACCATTGCAGCAAGCTGGGTCATCTCGCCGGTGCTCAGTGGAACGATCAGCTATTTCATATTCAACCTCATATTGCACAAGATATTCCACCATCCCAGACCGGTTGAGGCTGCGCGCCGATTCACTCCGTACATGGTGTTCGTGGTCTTCACGATCCTGTCCATGGTCCTGGTCATGAAGGGCCTGAAGTATCGACTCAAGGGAGTGGATTTCGAGCTCTGGCAGGCATTGTTGATCGCTGGATTCGTCGGTGTGATCGCTGCGTTCATCTCCGGATTCCTGGTGCGTCGGGTCGCCGTCGATGATGTCGATGGCGAGATCGAGGAGAATTCTGCTCGCAAGTTGTACCTCGCCCGCGCGTTGAGTCGCGCCAAGAAGCATCTTGGCAGGGCCCAGGGCATGTCCAGCGGCCCGGTGGAGGATGAGGTCAAGGATGTCCTCAACAAGGTGGCGATGCTCAACAAGTCGTTGGAGCAGGAGTCGACGGCTCCGGCCAATCCAAAGAGCTCGGTATGGAAAGTCGAACGCATCTTCATCTACCTCCAGGTGATCAGTGCGGGATTCGTCGCATTCGCACACGGATCCAATGACGTCGCCAACGCGATCGGACCCATGGCCGCAGCGTGGGAGACCATCAAGGGTGGCATCGTCGGCGCGAAGGCACCTGTGTCGGGCTGGTTCCTTGCACTCGGCGGCATCGCAATCGCCATCGGCCTGGCCACATGGGGATGGCGGGTGATGAAGACGGTCGGGACCAAGATCACCGAATTGACGCCAAGTCGTGGATTTGCAGCGGAGTTCGGAGCAGCGACGACCATCGTCATCGCCTCCTGGCTTGCGTTGCCGATCTCGACGACGCATACGCTTGTCGGTGCCGTGCTTGGAGTCGGCCTTGCCCGTGGAATCGGGGCATTGAACCTGAAGACCGTACGCGATGTGGTGGTCAGCTGGGTCGTGACCATTCCCGCAGGTGCTGGCCTGGCGGTCCTGTTCTACTACATGTTGGCCGGTATCTTCGCCTGATCCCCGTCGCCTGTGCGGGCCTGTCGGATGGGTGGCCCGAGACGGCCAGATGGTGTGGTGCGGAATTCTATCGAAAAACGGTCCTGTTCCTGAGAGATCCCGTCGCTGGATGCGGAATACCCATGTAAGGCCGTCCGGGAGCCACGGCGCAGTCCCGCCCGTGACACCGGCCGACAACCAGCTGCCAGGAATGCCGAGGGTGAGGCTGCAAAGCCCCCTCGGTTTTTTTCATTCGGGGGCTTCGCCCTGCGGATCCCGGCAAGACAGTTCCGGGTGCCTGAAGCAGCTGGTGACATGGTCATTGACCATCCCGACCGCCTGCATGAACGCGTAGCAGATCGTCGGTCCGGCGAACTTCCATCCGAGTCGTCGAAGCGACTTGGACATGTCCTCGCTCTGTTCGGTCCGGGTCGGGATGTCCGTCTCCCGTTCGTAGGTGTTCACGAGGGTCTCATGACCGGTGAAGCTCCACAGGAGATCACTGAAGGCGCCCGGCCCATCCTCCATGATCGTCATCCATATACCCGCGTTGCTGATGGCGGCCTCGATCTTGGCCCTGCTCCTGACGATCGAACGATCGGCCAGCAGTCGCTGGATGTCATTCTCGTCATACGTCCGGACGATGCACGGATCGAGTTGATCGAATGCCTCCAGGAACGCCTCCCGCTTCCTGAGAATTGTGATCCAGGACAGGCCTGCCTGGAATCCATCGAGTACGAGCTTGGCGTAGAGATCCTTGTCGTCATGAATGGGGACACCCCATTCCTCGTCGTGGTAGCGGACGTACTGCGGATCTTCGCCGGGCCAGCGGCAGCGATGAACCGGGCTCATCGGGCCGCCTTCCAGGGCCCCGAAGGTCGTTGCATTGAACCGGTCGTGCAGCGGCGATACAGTGCGGTCCGAACCCGGAGAGACATGATGCGAATTCCAGCAGTGCTCGTGGCGGTCATCACCACCATTCTATTTGCCGGTTGCGAACACCGCGAAGGCGGCCACACGACCAACCCCGTGGTCGCGGTCATTCCCAAGGGGACCAGCCACGAGTTCTGGAAGACCGTCCATGCCGGCGCCAACGAGGCAGGCAGCAAGAACGACCTCGAGATCATCTGGAAGGGGCCTGCGAGGGAGGATGATCGTGATGAGCAGATCAAGGTCGTCGAGACTTTCGTCGCCCGCGGAGTCGATGCCATCGTCATCGCGCCACTCGATGACACGGCCCTGGTCCCATCACTGAAGGAGGCGTCCGGGCGGGGTATTCCCGTGATCGTCTTCGACTCGGACATCAAGTGGGATGGTAAGACCACATTTGTCGCGACGGACAACACCAGGGGTGGCGAACTGGCGGCTCGCGAGGTCGGACGGCTCCTTGATGGAAAGGGCCGGATCCTCGTGATGCGGTACGTCGAGGGATCCGCCTCGACGATGAAGCGCGAGAAGGGTTTCCTGGACACGATCGCCAGCGAGTATCCGGGGATCGAGGTCGTCTCGAGCAACCAGCATGGTGGAGCCACCGTCGAGGGCTGCTACAAGACCGCCGAGAACCTGCTGGCCAAGTACCCGGATGTCGATGCCGTGTTCGGTCCCTGCGAGCCGGCGACCTTCGGGCTGATGAAGGCGATCGATGACATCGACAAGGAGGGGACGATCCTGCTGGTCGGGTTCGATGCCAGCGACAAGCTGGTCGAGGGCCTGCGTGACGGGAAGATCGCGGCGCTGGTCGTCCAGAACCCGTTCGCCATGGGCGATCTCGCGGTCACCGCCGCTCGCAGCACGATCGACGGAGATGATGTGCCCGAATTCATGGATACCGGGTGCACGCTGATCACCCTGGAGAACATGGATGAGCCTGGCAACAAGGAGCTGTTGAACCCTCCGCTCGACAAGTGGTTGAACACGAAGTGATCGACAGTATCCCGGAGAGATCGTCCGGTTCCGACGAGCCGATTCGACTGGACATGTCCGGGATCGGCCATCGATTCGGCGGCGTCGTCGCACTTGATGGCGTGGACCTGCAGGTCGCACCCGGCCGGGTCCATGCCCTTCTGGGAGAGAACGGTGCCGGCAAGAGCACGTTGATGAGGATCCTCTCCGGGGCGATTCGACCGGACGAGGGCCGGATGATGCTCGAGGGCGAGCCGTACGATCCCCGGAATCCTCGCGACGCCCGTGATGCCGGTGTCGCCATGATCTACCAGGAACTCAACCTCGCCCGTCATCTCACCGTGGCGCAGAACATCCTTCTTGGACGAGAGCCTTCCAGGATCGGACTGGTTCGAAGGAGCGCCGCGAGGAGGATCACGATGGATGCGCTCGATCGGCTCGGTCATTCATCGATCGATCCCGACACGATCCTTGGCCGGCTCTCGCCGGGTCAGCAGCAGGTCGTGGAGATCGCCAGGGCGCTCGTGGACAACGCCTCGGTCCTTGTCATGGACGAGCCCACCAGTTCGCTCAGTCTGGACGATGTCGAAAGGCTGTTCGAGGTGATTCGGAGGCTCAAGGAATCCGGTGTCTCGATCATCTACATCAGCCACTTCCTCGACGAGATCATGCGGGTCGGCGACGACTACACGGTGCTTCGTGACGGATGCAACGCCGGGTCCGGTCGGCTTGAGCAGACCACCACCGATGAGCTGATCCGGTTGATGATCGGTCGCACCATCGAGGACACGTATCCCCGGACCGACCACGGGATCGGTGATCCGATGCTCAGGATCGATGATGTCGTCATCGAGCCTGGAGGTTCCCCGTCATCATTGACGCTTCACCGGGGCGAGATCCTCGGACTGGCGGGCCTGATGGGTGCCGGTCGAACACGCCTGGCCAGGGTGGTCGCGGGACTCGATGATGTCTGTTCCGGCAGGATCCGGGTCGGGAGTTCGCTCTCGCCCTGTGACGGTTCCGTCAGGAGACGACTGGATCGCGGGATCGGCATGCTGTCGGAGGACCGCAAGGACGAAGGCCTGGCCATGGATCTGTCGATCGCGACGAACACCGTGCTGTCACGTCCATCTGCTGTGTCGACACTCGGATTCACCAGCAGGAGACGCGTCACGACCGCGACCGATGGCTGGCGGGATCGATTGGGGATTCGAAGCAGCGGACCATGGCAGCGCGTCTCGATGTTGTCCGGAGGAAACCAGCAGAAGGTTGCGCTGGCTCGACTGCTTCATCATGACGTGGAGGTCTTCCTGCTGGACGAGCCCACTCGTGGAATCGACGTGGCAAGCAAGCGGGAGGTCTACGCACTCCTGGGAAACCTCGCCTCCCGGGGTCGGGGACTCCTGGTGATCAGCTCGCATGTCGGGGAACTCCTTGGGACATGCGACACGATCGCCGTCATGCACCGGGGTTCGATCCGGGAAACACGAGCGGCCGATGAATGGACCGAGCGGGAGATCCTCAATGTCGCGATGACGGGGAGTTCCTCGTGAACATGATCGAATCCAACGGACGACGCGTGCGACTGGTACCGGACCTGCGGCAGATGCTGGGACCGGTTCTCGGGCTCGTCCTGGTCATCGTGATCTTCGGGATTATCGCGCCGCAGTCGTTTCTCTCCGTCTACAACTTCAAGGTCGTCGCCGCCCAGTCCGTGATCGTCGGCCTGGGCGCGATCGGCATGACGTTCGTGATCACCAGCGGGGGCATCGACCTCTCGGTCGGAAGCGTCATCGCCCTGGCTTCGGTGCTCACCGCCCTCATGATGCAGCAGTTCGACAGCCCGGTCGTCGCGATCGCACTTGGAGTCGGGATCGGGGCCGTCTGCGGCGCCGTCAACGGGCTGGTGATCACGGGCCTGCGCATCGTTCCGTTCATCGCCACGCTGGGCATGTTCGGGATCGCCCGCGGGATCGCCAAGTACCTGGCCGGTGAGCAGAAGATCGATGCGCCCGCTGGCTGGATTCCCGAGCTGATGGCCAAGGAGCCGTCCGCGTCCTGGATTCTCGTCGCACCCGGTGTCTGGATCACGATTGTGCTGGGCATTCTCATGGCGATCCTGCTGAACAGAACCACCTTTGGAACGAACACGTTTGCGATCGGTTCCAACGAGTCGACGGCGCGGCTCTGCGGTATCCAGGTACGGCGCACGAAGATCCTCATCTACATGCTGTGCGGCATCTTCGCCGGGCTTGCGGGGGTCATGCAGTTCGGTCGTTTGACCGTGGGGGATCCGACCACGGCACTGGGCAAGGAACTCGATATCATCGCGGCGGTCGTCATCGGCGGCGCCAGCCTCGCCGGTGGTGAAGGGCGCATCTCCGGTGCCCTCGTGGGCGCCGTGCTCATGGCGTTCCTGGCCAACGGCTGCACGCATGCCGGTGTTCCCAACTACGTGCAGGAGATCATCATCGGGATCATCATCATCGCCGCGGTGGCATTGGACAGTTACAGGCACTCGGGATCCAGGTGACAGGGCCAAGCGATCATGCGGATAACCAGCATCGACATCCAGGACATCAGGTTCCCCACCTCGGACGAGCAGCATGGATCAGACGCGGTTCATGTCGACCCGGACTACTCGGCCGCGTACGTCGTGATCAGGACCGATGGTGAGCATCAGGGTCATGGTCTCGCCTTCACGTGCGGTCGCGGCACCGAGGTGATCTGCTCGGCGATCCGCGCCCTGTCACCCATGGTCGTGGGCCGTCAACTGGAGGAGATCACCAGCGGATTCGGCGCATTCTGGCGATCGATGGCCGAGGAGAGTCAGCTTCGATGGCTCGGTCCCCAGAAGGGTGTGATCCACATGGCGATGGCGGCGATCATCAATGCGCTGTGGGACCTCTGGGCACGAAGCCAGAGCAAGCCGCTCTGGAAACTCCTGGTGGATCTGGAGCCGAGTCGGATCGTCGATTGCATCGACTTCACCTGGATCACCGACCTGCTCGACCCGGACCAGGCGCTGGCGATCCTGGAATCGATGGCCGATGGAAGGGCCGAGCGCGAACAGGAGATGCTCGAGAACGGCTACCCCGCGTACACCACCTCCGCCGGATGGCTCGGGTACTCCGACGAGAAGATCCGGGGACTCTGCGAGCAGGGACTCGCGGAGGGATGGCGGCACTTCAAGTTCAAGGTCGGCCAGGATCTCGATGATGACCGGAGACGACTGGCGATCGCGAGGAAGGTCCTCGGACCCGATCACGTCCTGATGATCGATGCCAACCAGGTATGGGACGTCGGCCAGGCGATCGAGTGGGTCGGCGCCCTCGCCGAGTTCAACCCGTTGTGGATCGAGGAACCGACCTCTCCAGACGATGTCCTGGGGCACGCCACGATCGCACGGGCGATTGCTCCGATCGGTGTGGCCACCGGCGAGGCGTGCCAGAACAGGGTGATCTTCAAGCAACTGCTCCAGGCCGAGGCGATCTCGTTCTGCCAGGTCGATGCGTGCAGGCTGGGTGGTGTCAACGAGGTCATCGCGGTCATGCTCATGGCGGCCAGCAGGGGAGTTCCCGTATGCCCGCATGCCGGGGGCGTCGGACTCTGCGAGCACGTCCAGCACCTGAGCATCTTCGACTACGTCGCCGTCAGCGGCACACTCGAGAACCGGGTCGTCGAGTTCGTGGATCACCTGCACGAGCATTTCGAGGATCCCTGCGTGATCCGGGACGGCCGCTACCGGGCGCCCCTGTCCCCGGGGTACAGTATCGCCATGAAGCCGGAGTCCCTTGCCGAGTACGCGTTCCCGGATGGACCGATCTGGGTAGGACGATTCCAAGGCTCCAAATCCTGAAGGAAGCTCCAATGGATCGACTCTCTGGCAAGACGGCGTTCCTGACCGCGGCAGGACAGGGAATCGGGCGAGCGACCGCCATCGCGTTCGCTCGTGAGGGTGCCCGCGTGATTGCCACCGACATCAACGAGGCGACGCTGGAGACCCTGCAATCGACTTCGGGGTCGATCGAGACCTTTCGCCTGGATGTCATGGACCAGTCCATGGTGACCAGCGTCATCTCCGAGATCGGCCCGGTGGACATCCTCTTCAACTGTGCCGGATTCGTACACCACGGCACGATCCTTGACTGCACCGAGGAGGAGTTCGATCACTCCTTCGACCTGAACGTCAAGAGCGTCTACCGGATCACCCGCGCCATGATCCCGGCCATGATCGAATCCGGCGGTGGCAGCATCATCAACGTCGCCTCGGTCGCCTCCAGCATCAAGGGTGCGAAGGATCGCTACGTCTACGGTGCGACCAAGGCCGCCCTCGTCGGGATGACCAGGGCGATCGCGATCGACTTCGTCGACAAGGGGATCCGGTGCAACGCGATCTGTCCCGGCACCATACAGAGCCCGTCGCTGGATCAACGGATCGCGGCACAGGGCGATCCGGAGCAGGCCCGGGCCGCGTTCATCGCGCGCCAGCCCATGGGAAGGATCGGCACGCCCGAGGAGGTGGCCGAGCTGGCCGTGTACCTCGCCGGTGACGAGAGCGGATACACCACGGGCACCATCCACGTCATCGATGGGGGATGGAGCACCTGATGAAGCTCATGCGCTACGGGGAACCCGGTTCGGAGAAGCCCGCCATCATGGATGATGACGGCTCCATCAGGTCGCTCGAGGGCATCGTCGATGACATCGACGGCTCCATGCTCGGTAGTGAATCCCTCCAACGACTCCGGACGACCACGACACGGGATCTTCCGATCATCGACGCCCGCCATCGAGTCGGACCATGCGTGGCCGACGTCGGCAAGTTCATCTGCGTAGGGCTGAACTACGCGGATCATGCCGAGGAGAGCGGGATGGACGTTCCTGAAGAGCCGGTGATCTTCATGAAGGCCACCAGCGCGATCTGCGGCCCCTATGACGAGGTCATGATTCCCCGTGAAGCGACCAAGGTCGACTGGGAGGTCGAGCTCGGTGTCGTGATCGGATCACTGGCGAGGTATGTCAGCGAGGAGGATGCACTGGATCACGTCGCCGGGTACTGCACCGTCAACGACATCTCTGAACGGGATTTCCAGCTCAATCGGGGCGGGACGTGGGTCAAGGGAAAGAGCTGCGACACGTTCGGTCCGATCGGGCCCTGGCTCGTGACGACCGACGAGATCCCGGATCCACAGGACCTGGATCTCTTTCTCGAGATCAATGACGAACCGGTCCAGCGTTCATCGACATCCCGCATGGTCTTCCCGGTCGCGCACCTGGTCAGCTACATCAGCCGGTTCATGAGCCTTCATCCCGGCGACATCATCTCGACCGGGACGCCCCCGGGTGTCGGCCTCGGCATGAAACCCGAGCGGTACCTCAAGCCCGGTGACGTGATGCACCTTGGGATCGAGGGCCTTGGCATGCAGCAGCAGGTCGTTGTCAGGGATCCGCACGCCGGCTGACCGGAACACCGCCGCGGGCATCGGCCTCGTAGCACGCCTCGATCACCGACATGGTCATCCATGCATCTCCGGCGGAGCAGGCGAGTGATTCGTCCTCGCCGGTGACGAACCGCTGCAGGTTCGACATGGGTCCCTCGAAGGCCGTTGGAAACCAGTTGCCCCGCAGTGGGACATCAATCCATCCCGATCCCGTCGTCACCTGGAGCTGGTCATCCAGCCCTCTGGGGTAGTCGAGGTTGACACCCATCCGCACGATGGCCGCCCCCTCGGTCCCCTCGATCTTCATGTGGCTGCGTGCATGCTCGGATCCCCAGTCGTGATGGTGGTTCACTGAGAGGACACATCGGGTCTTCGGGTACTCGAGTATCACGGCCGATCTCGTGCTGGCGATTCCCGGTGCTCCGGGATGGTCCATCGTTCGGGCCTGGACGGCGTCCGGATCGCCGATGAGACGGCGAATCATGTCGATGTAGTGGATCGAGTGGTACAGCAGTTCCACGCGAGGAATGTTCTGTAGGAAGGGCCAGTTGGACCACGGATGCAGGCACTGCACGTTCACCTCGACATCGAGGATCGTCCCGAGCAGTCCGGTGTGGACCGCATGGGCCAGGGCGAGCATCGATGGGGCGAACTTCAGCTGGAGGTTCACGCCCGCGACCATGCGGCGCCGCTCGAGCTGGTCCAGGATCGAGGACGCCTGCAGGAGTGTCGTTCCCATCGGCTTCTGGATGAGCACATTCGATCCGTCCGGGAGTCCATCGAGCACCTCCTCGATCGCATCAGCCGGTACGGCCAGGTCGTACACGACGTCCTCGTCGGGAGGTTCGAAGGTTTCGAGGACCCGCGGGATGTTCCACTTCTTCGCCATCCGCCGGGCACGATCCGTGTCGATGTCATGGATGCAGGCGATCGGTATGCCCAGTGCTTCGTAGGCCGGGGCATGGCCGTCATCGATGATGCTGCCGGCACCGATGATCACGACCGGCAGGGGATTCCCAGGCACGGACCAGGCCTGGGTCATGGGATCGCCCAGCTGCTCGATGAGGTTGGCCCTGGCGTCGGTCATTCAGAACTCCGGATCCAGTCCCGTCTTCTCCGCGACGGTCCTGATGTCGTTGATCACCGGCAGCAGTACGGGCACGCCATTCTCACGTCGCTCGGCCTCGGCCTCGCGCTCGGGATCCCCGGGGATCAGTGGTCCGTCGGTTCCCGGCTCCGGCTTCGTGGCACGGAAGACCGCGATGTACTCGTCGATCTGTCGCTTGAACTCGTCCGGATCGATGAATGCATCGATCCGCATGGCTCCGAAGAAGTGACCGATTCCCCTGCCGACCGATCGGCCGGGGATCTCCTGCCGCAGCGCGAACGGTGGTGCGAACGGTCCCCAGTTGGCACCGGACAGGACGCAGCTGAGAACGTCGACCATCACGGCCAGGCAGTATCCCTTGTGCCCGCCTTGGTCCCGCATGGAACCGAGCGGGAGGATCGCGCCGCCATCGACCATCGCCTGGGGGTCGACCGTCTGGTGTCCGTCCTTGTCGATGATCCAGCCGTGGGGGACCTGCTCCTGCTTTCGAATCGCGATCTCGACCTTCCCGTAGGCCGCCGCACAGCTGGCCATGTCGATGACGATCGGTGGCTGCTCCAGTCCGGGGAACCCGATGGCGATCGGGTTGGTGCCCAGCATCCTCTCGGCTCCCCAGAGCGGGGCAACCAGCTTCGTGCTGTTGGTCATCGCCCAGCCGATCATGTCATGCTCCAGCGCCTCGAGCACGTAGTGCCCTGCGGCACCGAAGTGGTTCGTGTTGCACACGCTGACCCATCCGCTTCCGGCCTCGCGGGCCTTGCTGATCGCCATGGCATTGGCCTTCGGGCCGACGACCAGTCCGAGCCCGTTGTCGCCGTCCACCGTCGCGGTGCTGGCTGACTCCCTCGTGATGGTGATCTCCGGTTCCGGGTTGATCCGGCCCAGCTCGAGCATGTCGTGATAGGTGATCAACCTGGCGACCCCGTGGGAATCGATTCCACGAAGGTCGGCCGTCGCCAGGACGTCCGAGGCGACCCCCGCATCCTGCTCGTTGACACCGAAATGCATGAAGACCTTCCGGGAGAACGCCTTCAGCTTCTTGATGGGCACCATGAGGTGTTCTTCAGTTCCCAATCGGATGCTCCTTCAAGATTCTCGTGACCACGTCGTCCGACCCTTCGTTGGCCTCGAGATCGGCCGCGTCCAGGAGTATTCTTGCAACCTGCTCCCCGATGCTCAATGAACTGGTCGCCGCGGGCGATGGAGCGTTGCATACGTGGACCTGGCGATGCCGCGTCTGGATCGCGAAGTCATCAAGCAGCTGCCCGTCGGGGGTCAGTGCCTGGGCCCGCACTCCCGCGGGGGCTCGCTTGAGATCACCGGGCCTGACGCCCGGGACCAGTTCCTGCAACGCCCGTGCGAAGGCCTGCTTGCTGAACGACCGGTGCATCTCGCCCGCACCGACTTTCCAGTATCGGAGCATGATCGACCAGACTGCAGGGTTCAACATGATCTCGACCATGTCCGCCGCGTTGAACGATCCCGGAGTGTATCCCTCCCTCGCCAGCGCGAGGACGGCATTGGGTCCGCATTCGACCCCGCCGCTGATCAGGCGTGTCATGTGTACTCCGAGAAATGGGAACGCCGGATCCGGAACGGGGTAGATCATGCTGCGACAGAGATGTTCGGAGTCCCGGGCCAGCTCGTAGTACTCGCCACGGAACGGAACGATCTTCACGGGTGGTGCATGTCCGGACATGCGCATCAGCCTGTCCGACTGAAGCCCGGCGCAGTTGACGATCCAGTCGGCGTGGAACTCGTCGTTCGAGCAGAGCACGACCTGTTCCTGGGGCATGGAGACGACCTCGTCGACCCGGCAGTTCAGGTGGATCGTGCCGCCGGCCTGGAGGATCTCCTCGGCCAGGCGTGAAGCGACCTCGCGGTAGTCGACGATGCCCGTCTCTGGAACGTGGATCGCTGCAAGTCCGCGTGCATGGGGTTCGAGCCTTGCGAGCTGATCGACCCCGATCAGCTCGGCCTCGACACCGTTTCGGCCGGCACGGTCCATCAGTCGCCCCAGCGCCGGGACCTGCTGCTCCCGGGTCGCGACGATCACCTTTCCGCACCGCTCATGGGCGATGCCGCGACTGGTGCAGAAGGCTTCCATCGCCGCCTTGCCTCTGCGGCAGTTGATCGCCTTGAGTGAGCCGGGCTTGTAGTAGATGCCCGAGTGGATCACGCCAGAATTGTTCCCGGTCTGGTGATGGGCGAGGGTAGGTTCCTTCTCGATGACCGTGACGTCCGCCCGTGGAACAAGCTCGAGGATGCGGTGAGCACTCGCAAGCCCGAGGATCCCTCCACCGATGATGACAATTCTGTTGGAGCCCATGAGCCGTCCGTTGGAGTCTGCGCCAGTAGGGGGGAATGATACCCCGCGGACGGATCAGTTGAACTCGAGCCTCGCCGGTTCGCCGGCACGGAGCCTGACCCTGCGTTCATGTTCGCCGGACCGGACGAGAAAGTTACCGTCGGCGATCGGCCTGAGCACCGCCTCGCTGATCCTGCCATCGGCCCAGTCGATGTCCACCGTCACTCCACCCTTGGCCCTCAGTCCACGCACCCGACCATCGGACCAGGCGGTTGGCAGGGCGGGGAGCAGGTCGATGACGCCATCATGCGCCTGCAGGAGCATCTCGGCCATTCCAGCGGTCGCCCCGAAGTTCCCGTCGATCTGGAAGGGTGGGTGATCGTCGAACAGGTTCGGCAGCGTCGACCGTCGCAGCAGTTCCAGCAGGTTCTGGTGGGCCAGATCGCCCTCGTGCATCCGGGCCCAGAAGTTGATGATCCACGCGCGACTCCAGCCGGTGTGACCACCTCCATGTTCGAGTCGATGTTCAAGCGATTTTCGAGCGGCCGCGACGTATGCCGGTGTCCTGTCGAGCGTGAACAGGTTCGATGGATGCAGTCCGTACAGGTGCGACATGTGCCTGTGTCCCGGCTCGTTCTCCTCGTATGGACGAGCCCATTCCATCAGGCGACCATCCTCACCGACCCCTGGCATCGCGAGTCTCTTCCGTGCATCGCTGACCCGTCGGACGAACTCGTCATCCACCCCGAGGACCGCGGCCGCATCCAGGACGTTCGTGAACAGGTCGAAGATGATCTCCTGGTCCATGCTCGGTCCCATCGAGGTGTCGACGACATCACCGTCCTCGGTCCTGAACGTGTTCTCCGGACTCGACGACGGTCCGCTGACGAGCCGACCTGTTGCCGGATCCTCCACGAGGTACTCGAGGAAGAACTCCGCGGACGCCTTCATCACCGGCCAGGCCCTCTGCTCCAGGAACTCCCGGTCGAGCCCGTACTGGTAGTGCTCCCAGAGGTGCCGGGTGCACCAGGCACCACCGGTCGGCCAGAGACCCCAGACGGTTCGTCCGATCGGGCTGGTGAAGTACCAGGCGTCCGTCGTGTGGTGCGCGACCCACCCCGGGCAGTCGTAGAGTTCCCTCGCGGTCTCCCTTCCGCGGACCCGGATGCCGTCGATCAGGTCGAAGAAGGGCTCGTGGCATTCGGAGAGATTGCACGACTCGGCAGGCCAGTAGTTCATCTGGCAGTTGATGTTGATGTGGTAGTCGCTGTTCCAAGGCGCACTGATGTACGGGTTCCAGAGGCCCTGCAGGTTCGCCGGCATCGACCCCGGTTGGGAACTGCTCATGAGAAGATAGCGACCGTACTGGAAGTAGAGGGCCTCGAGGTCCAGGTCGACGCCACCTTCCCTGACCATGCGGAGTCTCTCGTCCGTGGGAATGGCCTTGGTCGGCTCGTTCCCGAGTTCCAGCATCACTCGATCGAACTGCTGGCTGAACTTCCGCATGTGATCCTTGAGAAGGATCTCGATCGGGATGCGCGTGACTCTCTTGACGTCGTCACTGCATATCGACACCTCATTGCCCCCTGTCCGATGATCCGTTCGAGCCGCGACCAGGAGGGTGACCGAATCGGCGCCCTCGATCCAGGTGCCGTTGTCGGTGGACTCGAGGGTGCCGCCGACGTGCCGGATCCCGATCATCGAGATGAAATCGACTCCGGGGTGCTCGCCGTTTTCCTGCTGGGCGGTCCCGGCCATGACGATTCCCCTGGGCATGTACAAGGGCCTGAACTCGCCCTCTCGCTCGACGGTCAGGGCCATCTCGATCCTTCCGGGCTGGTCGCACTCGAGATGAACGACGATCACGTCATTGGCATGGGAGGCGAAGACGGTCCTGGTGTGTGTCGCATCGCCATCCTTGAAGCGGGTGGTCGTGATGCCCGTCTTCAGATCGAGACTGCGTCGATAGTCCGAGGCATCGCGGATCCCACCGAAGCTCATGTCGAGTGTGCCCAGGGTCTGGTAGCTCCTGACCAGTCGCTCGGTCATGAACTCCCGCTGCATGAGTTCCTGGCCTTCCTTGATCCGCCCCTCGAAGAACAGGGTACGTGCCCGGTCGAGGTGCTCGTGCGCCCCGATCCTATCTCGCTGGATCGGGCTGCCCGCCCAGATCGAGTCCTCGTTCATCTGGATCTGCTCGTACTCGATGCCTCCGAAGACCATCGCGCCGAGACGGCCGTTGCCGACCGGGAGGGCTTCCTCCCAGCGTTCAGCCGGTTGCTCGTACCAGAGCGTCAGTCGATCGATGTCACCGATGCCTGCCAGTGCGACCCAGGCGATCCCAAGGAGCATGTTCATCCATCATTCTCCTGCGCGGTGTGACCGAGCCTGCTGCTCCGGGTCTCCCGCCGCGTGGTCGAGAGGAATCTCGCGTACTCGGTTCCGCCCGTGCCCAGCGCCTTCTCGCCCCGGACGGCCTGTCTCGTGATGTAGTCGTGCGTGATTTCCATGTGGCACTTCCTGAAGACGTCAAGCATGTCGATGCATCCATCATACGCCTGCGACAACCCGGCCGAACCCGAGGATTCGATGAAGTTCCTCAGTGACGGAGCCGCCTCGACCCACTCGACGAACCGCCGGTGATCCGGAGGCATGTATCGCCTCATCTCGACCAGGAACGGTCTGCTGGCGTCATCGACGTGTCGGACTCCGAGACCGGCGTCAATCGACTGCAGCAGCGAACTCTGCGCGGCACTGCCGCCGGTGTAGCGGACCGGCCCGATGTCGGCTCCCTCGTAGGTGATTCCCGGCTCCGGCCACCCGCTGAGAAACGGTCGGATCTTCTCGTAGAAGACCGCGGGATCGCAGCCCTGCTTCAGTTGCTCCAGCCCCCGAGTGATCTCCTCGATCACCGATCGGATCCTCACGAGGCACGCTTCGATCGTGTCATGATCCGCACCCCGTGTCGCCTGAACCGCCTTGACGATGTCGACGATCGCCGGTGCCCCGCGAGATTCGATCGCCACGGTGGCCAGATAGAAGCAGCGTTCATCCGGGGTGTCCAGAAACAGGTTCATCGTCTCGATGTTGCCCAGGTCGATCGGTCCCTCCGGGTCGAGCCTTCGCCAGTTGCACAGGACCACCGAGGCATGGGAGGCGATCATCGGTCGTTCGAGCCGACCGGCGACACGACTCCATGGAATCGACAGCCCGCGGGGGAACGAGCCAGCAGGGGACTCGCCGTCCCAGGCATACCCGTTGCCGATGAAGCTGAGCAGTCTCATCGCCCGATCCAGTTGCGGTCTCTTCTTCAGCGAGCCCGGATCGATCACCTCGAGGGTGTCGACGCGTTGTCGAAGCCGCCCGCTGAGCAGGTCGTCTGGAATCTTCTCGGCGATGGTCTCCCAGGCATCGAATTCGCTGGGCAGTCGATCGATCGGATCCACCGGTGGCAGGAAGCCACGTACCGGATCAACATCATGTTCCAGCAGGATCGAATCCTGATACTCCATGGGCACACTCCCTGGATCGCTTGTCGATCCATGTGTGCTCAAGATATACCAATTGGATCGATCAGCGGGTTCGCTTGGATGGAGCGGGGCGGACAGGCCTGATTCGCTCCTTCGACTCGCCCGTGTCGGACCCGCTCTTGCACGTGGCGGCCTTCCTGGTCGCCTTTCGTCGAGCGTCCGCTTCCTGCGTGTCGGAACGACCCTTGCTCCTGGATTCACTCCGCAGCGTCCGGATCGCGGTCTCTCGTTCGCGTGCATCAAGGACACCGTCACCATTGGTGTCGAACTCCATGATCCTCCGCGTGGCCGTCGAGCCCGCCTGGGGCTTGCGATCAGTGGAACTGCGAGACGTGCGTACGGGAGTTCCACCGGCATTCCTTCGGGCGATCGCCGCCCTGATGGCCCTCTGCTCGGCCTCGTCGATCTTGCCATCACCATTGGCGTCGTACAACTGGAGCATCCTGGCCCGTCGCATCTTCACGGCTTCACGGAGACGGGTCGATCGGCCTTCGGCCAGTTCCTTCTTCCCGGACTCCTGGATGCGGATCGGTCGATCCTGTTTCCGGTCCACCGGTGGCTCGGCCATGCCAAGGCTCGCAAGGAGCAGGGTCGCGATGATCGTGATGGTCATTTGGATGGTCATTGAAGAAGCCTCGTACTCGTGATTGTATCTGCCCGGACGGGGTCGTTACGACCAAATCCTCGATTTGCCACCTCTCTCAGCGGCACCGTCGGCCTCCTGGTCCAATCAAAGGCGGTGGAACCGCACCTTTTTGGATGGCGGGTTCCACCTGTATGGACTGGCGAAGAAAAAACCGCATGGAGCCGGGGCTCCATGCGGTTGCTGTCGAAGCCGGGGCTTCAACGATAGTAGTTGTCCGGGTCGTACATGAAGTAGTAGTCGAAGGGCTGCAGCCTTGGGAGCTTGATGTAGGGGTTGCCCGATGCATCCACTTCCTCGTGCTCCTTCATGAACATGAACATGGCCGAACGCGAGCCGGTCGGCTGGCTCAGGATGCCTTCCTCGCGGATCTCCTGGACCACGTTGTTGACCCACTTCAGGTCGATGGCGACATCGGCGAACTCCTCCCAGTCACCATCCGAGTTGTTCTCGTACATCAGCTCGACGAACCGCTCGGGGCTCACGCCCATCTTCTCGGCGACCGGATCGGCCAGGCGCCTGGACCACTCGAATCCGTTCTCCAGGCTCTCGGCCTGCTGGGTCAGGTTGCCCCGCATCGAGCTGGACATCTGGTGATGCAGGATGATCGCGTTTGGATAGGCGTAGGAATGGTCGGCCAGGGTCGTGATGACCGCCGCCATGCTGGCCGCGAAGCTCTTGACCACGACATGGATCGGTGCCGGGCTCTCCTGGATCGCCTTGACGATCCTGTATCCCTCCATCACCGAACCGCCAGGGCAGTTGTCGATGACGATGAAGATCGGAAGCTCGGTCGACTGGTTGTTGAAGTAGTTGATCCTGTCGTTGACGAAGTCCGCGGTGCCCGAGTAGATCGCCCCGTTGAGCGGGATCCTGCGGTCGGTGACGTACAGCGTGTTGCCATCGAGGGGATTCATCCTGTACTCGATGTCCTTGACGACCTTTGCCTTGACCTTGTCCCGCATCTCGCGGCTGGAGAGCTGGCCCTGGGCTTCAGCCATCTCGGCTGCGAACCTTGCGGATGTCTCGGCGGCGACCGTCTGGTGATGCTTGACCTTCTGGGCAAGCAGGCTGTTCTCGGTCATCAGTCGCTTCAGTTCCTCGTTGGTCTCACGCATGCTCTCGCTGAGCCGCTTGTCATGCAGTGACGTCATGGTGTTGATGGTCTCGATCTCCGCCTTGGCTGACGCCAGTTCCTGCTGCTGCTTCGCCGATGCAAGCTGGGCCTCGGCCTGGAGCCGTGCGAGCATGTTCTTCATCTCGGCCAGCTCGGCATCATGCTGAGCCTTGGCCAGCGACGCTTCTGCGGCCAGTCGCTGCTTCTCAAGTTCCATCTTGGCCAGTTCGTTCTTCTGCCGCTGGCTCTGCAGCTGGTACTCGGTCGAGAGTCTGGAGATCTCGTCCTTCATCTCCTTGAGCGGATCGACCTTCTCGGCCTTCTCGCTCGGCTTCGAGGCCTTGTCTGAATCATCCTGGGCCATGGAAACAGGCGCGATCATCGCCGCGGCGATCGTGAAGGCGCCCAGGGTCGTTACAAGGTTCATCTTCTTCAACAGCATTATTCTTGGTTCTCCTATCATTGAATCAGCGCGAAAATGACGCGTCAGGGGTGGTCCCAGCATTCCCTACGGCTCGAGAAGGCTCTGGGTTCTGGCCCGGTGTCATCCTTGCGGCGTATCCTCAGCATCCTGCTGCTGGCGGGCCATGGTCCTGAAGAGGTCCTTCAGGGCCGGGTAGAGTTGATCGTAGCGTTCCAGCAGCGTTTCGTACATGGCCGCCTGGGGTCCGGGGTCGTGTTCCTCCTCCTCGTGGATCATGGCCTTCACGGCCCCCTGGACGCTCTCATGGCATCCTGCACCCACGGAGGCGAGGATGGCGGCTCCGAAGGCGGCCCCCTCCGTGGTGTTGACCGTGGCGACCCGACACTTGAAGACATCAGCGCACAGCTGTCTCCAGAAGGTGCTGGAAGCCCCGCCACCGGAAATCCGGATTCTCCGTGCCTCGATGCCTGCCGATCGGACGAGCTCCAGGCAGTCGGCCAGGCCGAAGGTGATGCCCTCGAGAACGCTCCGGGTGACGTGGGCTCTCTGGTGATGCCGGGCCAGCCCGAGGAAGGTGCCTCGCGCATCCGGATCCGGCCAGGGTGTTCGTTCCCCGGAAAGGTAGGGCAGGAAGAACACGCCGTCAGCACCGGGCGGGACGGTGGCGGCTTCCTCCGTGAGAAGGTCGTAGGCATCCCGACCGGTCTGGCTCTCCTGCATGCACGTCGATTCGGCCAGCGTGTCCTTGTACCACTTGAGGCTGCCCGCCGCCGAGAGCATCACGCCCATCAGGTGCCACTGGCCGGGAACAGCATGGCAGTACGAGTGCAGGACGCCGCCCTGTGGCGTCTTCCATTGGTCGCTCGAGGCGAAGACGACACCCGAGGTGCCGATGGTGACGCTGACGACACCCTCCTGGACGATCCCGCATCCGACCGCCTGGGCCGCCTGGTCGCCCGCCCCGGCAACGACCGGTGTTCCCTCGGCCAGGCCAGTCGCCTGGGCGCCCTCGTGACTGATCGCTGAACTGGGTTCGGGGCTCTCCGTCACGTGTGGAAGCATGGATTCATCCACGCCGATCGCCTCGAGCATGGCCGCTGACCATCTCCTGTTGCGGCAGTCCAGCAGGGAGGTGCCGGAGGCATCGGCGACATCGCTGAAGTAGCCGCCCGTGAGCCTGTATCGAACGTAGTCCTTGGGCAGCAGGATCATCCCGGTCCGCGAGAGGATTCCAGGTTCGTTCTGGGCGACCCAGGCGATCTTGGGCGCGGTGAACCCGGGCAGCAGCCTGTTGCCCGTACGGTCCAGGAGTTCCTGGATCCCGATCCGCTGCTCCAACTGCTCGCACTGTGGGGCTGCTCGCTGATCGTTCCACATGATGCACGGTCGAAGCACCTCACCGCGCCCGTCCAGCATCACGAGTCCGTGCATCTGGCCGGTCAGGCCGATCCCTCCAAGCTCGCCCGGGGCGAAGTCCACCTGGTCACGGATGCTCCGGATGCTGTCGCAGGTCGCCGCCCACCAGTCGTGTGGATCCTGTTCGGCCCAGCCGATCTGCGGTGTCTGCATCGGGTACTCGCTGGACGCGGTGGCGAGCATGGATCCGTCGGCGCTGCAGAGGATCGCCTTGCTCGCGGTCGTCCCGACGTCGATCCCCATGAAGTATCCAGGCATTGCGTTGGCTCACCGTGTTGGTCCGATTCGAGGATACGACCTCGACCAGTTCCTGACAATCCAACCCGGGCGGTCGTGAATGTCATCATGGGGCCTTCATGCAAGCGGCATGATCGACTCTGTTGTCGGTCCAGTGGACATGCGTTACTGTTGGACCAGTCCAAGCAGCTTCCAGGATGGAGTTCCGCGTGCGTATCCTTCACATCAGCCAGTCCATGGACCCGAGGTGGGGCGGCCCCCCGAAGATCACGGCCTGCATCGCCTCCAGCCAGGCCGCGATCGGTCACGAGGTCTCCATCGCGGCCAGGGCCGAGCAAGGTCGCGAGGATTCGATCAAGGCCCTTCTGGGCACCATTCCTGGAATGGACAAGGTTGCAATGGAACTGCTTGAACCGGTCTCCCCGCTCCGGGAGATCCTCTCCTACAAGGCGGGCGACGGCCTCGAGGAACTGGTCCGATCCAGTGACGTCGTTCACATCCACAACGTGTGGGACCCTTTCAACATTCCCGCGGCGAAGCTGGCGAGAAAGCATTCCAAGCCGCACTACATCCTGCTCAACGGAATGCTGGATCCCTGGTGCATGAACGAGAAGAGGCTGAAGAAGAACATCCTCATGAAACTTCGATGGCGTGAGTTCCTAGACGGTGCGACGGCGTTGCACTGCGGTAACCGGGACGAGATCGAGCTGATCAAGCCACTGGGACTGACCGCGCCGCGGGAGATGATCCCCAACGGGGTGTTTCCCGACGAGATCGCTCCGCCAACCGAGGATGCAGGTTTCTTCAAGGACCACCCCGAGCTGGCGGACCTGAAGATCATGCTGTTCATGAGCCGCCTCCACCACAAGAAGGGGCTTGATCACCTGGCCGAATCGTTCGCGATCTTCGCCCGTGACAATGATGACGTGCATCTGGTGGTCGCCGGTCCCGAGGAGGGTTCAGGCGACGACTTTCGTGCACGGATCAGCAGGCACGGGATCGACCACCGCGTGCACATGGTCGGCCCCGTGTACGGGCCCCAGAAGTGGCAGCTTCTTCATGCCTCCGAGTGCTTCGTCCTCACAAGCCACCAGGAGGGGTTCAGCGTCGCCATCACCGAGGCGCTCGGATGCAGTCTTCCATGCCTCGTCAGCAGTGGATGCCACTATCCCGAGGTCCAGGAGGCGGGGGCCGGTCGCGTGACGAGCCTGGATCACCAGGAGATCGCATCGGCGATGCACGAGATCTTCCAGGACGAGTCGACGCGACAGGAGATGGCTCGTGCCGCCAACGATCTCGTCATGAGTCGTTTCACCTGGCCGAAGGTCGCTGAACAGACCGTCGCCATCTACGAGAAGGCGCTCGGACCGGAGGGAGCCACCGGGAACTGATCGGAGCAGGCATGGTTCAACGGCAACGTGCTAGCAACACCCAGCGTACGATGCTCTGGTACGACCTCGAGACCTTCGGCGCCATTCCACCATCAAGTCGCCCCGCCCAGTTCGCGGCGATCCGCACGACCGAAAAGCTGGTCTCAACGGGTGAGCAGGAGGTGCTCTACTGCAGGCCGGACGAGGACCTTGTTCCCGCGCCGGCGGCCTGCCTGGTCACGGGGCTGGTTCCGCAGGACTGCCGGGACGGCGTGCCGGAGCCAGAGTTCTTCAGGCTCATCAACATGATGATGCTCCAGGCCGGCACATGCTCGGTCGGGTACAACTCGATCAGGTTCGACGACGAGTTCGTCCGACACGGGTTCTGGAGAAACTTCATCGATCCGTATGGGCGGGAGTATGGCGGCGGCAGGACGAGATGGGACCTGCTCGATGTCTCGCGTGCCATGCACGCGTTCCGATGGCAGGGCGTCGACTGGCCGTTGGGTGATGACGGCAGGCCCAGCTTCAAGCTGGAGATGCTCTGCGCCGCCAACGGGATCGAGCACGAGGATGCGCATGACGCGCTCTCGGACGTCCGTGCCACCATCGATCTGGCTCGACTCTATCGAGGTCTCCAGCCCAAGATGTTCGAGTACCTGTTCGATCTCCGGCATGCGAACGAGGTGATGAAGGTTCTGGATGAATCCTCGACAGGCCCCGTGCTGCACACGTCCGGTCGGATCCCATCGGAACTGGGGTGCACATCCCCGGTGGTCGTTCTCTCCCGTCATCCGTCCCAGAAGAACAAGTACATCGTCATGGATCTCCGCCATGATCCGTCGGAGGTCCTGGACCTTGATGCGGAGGAACTCAATGATCGCCTCTTCAGTACCAGGGATGAACTGAATGCCATGGGTCTGGAGCGTCCTCCGATCAAGGAGATCCATCTGAAGCGATCGCCGATCGTGCTGCCCTGGTCATGCATGAGGATCGAGGGCGTCGATCAGCGACTGCAGATCGAGCCTGATCATGTCCTGAAGCATTGGGAGAAGGCGCAGACGAACATGAAGCGCCTCGCCTCCATGGTGACCGACGCCTATTCGGTCGGGTTCCCTGATCATGAGCGTGATCCCGAGACCGATCTCTACGGGGGGTTCCTCCAGGACACCGACCGGAAGCTGGTTTCGCGTGTTCCTCGGACGCCACCTGCCGAGCTTGATTCACTCGCCGGCGAATTCCTCGACGGGCGGCTCGCCGAGTTGATGTTCCGCTACCGGGCGCGCAATCATCGCGAGACACTCTCGGAGGACGAGAGTCGCCTGTGGACGCGGCAGGTCGCGGAGCGGTTGTGCAGCAAGGACCGGCATGGCGTGTCGCAACTCGATCGTTTTCGCGATGAACTGGAGCACCATCGCCAGTCGGCCGACGAGGAGGGGCAGCAGGTGCTCGACAGTGTCGAGCAGTGGGTTGCCGATGTCTGCAGCCGGTTCACCGAACAGGCCGGTTCCGATCACACCATGCCGGGATGAACCCGGCCAACGCGTGGCCCGAGTACATGATCCGAACCCAACTCCATGACGGCTGGACGGTGCGATTCGCTGGAAGCGAGCAGTCGATTCCAGCCGAGGTCCGTGATCGTGATGTTGCCGCGACCGTTCCCGGATCGGTCCACCTGGACTTCATCGAGGCGGGGCTGATCCCACATCCGGACTCGCTGGATGCCGAGGAACACCTGCAGTGGATCGGATGGTCCGACGTCCGNTACGAGCTCGAGTTCGATGCGGTCGATGCCTGGTTCGAGCATGAACGGATCGACCTGGTCCTTGGCGCGATCGACACGGTCGCCGACATCAGGCTCAACGGCACGCTGCTCGGCCGCGTCCAGAACATGCATCATCCGCACCGGTTCGATCTGCGGGAACCGATCCGGAAGGGTGGGAACCTTCTCGTCGTCACCATCCGGGGTCCCAGGACCCATGCCCGCTACATGCAGGAGAAGCTCGGAGACCTGCCATGCAACGGGGACTGGGGTCCCTACTGCTTCACACGGAAATCCGCCTGTGACTTCGGGTGGGACTGGGGGCCCATGGTGGGCTCGATGGGCATCGTCGGCACGGTCGACATCGAGGCCTGGAGCGTCGCCAGGCTCGACCTGGTCAGGACGCTCGTCACCGAGGCGGGGGATCAGCGAGGTACCGTGGAGTGTGTCGCCGGTGTGGAGTGGTCTGGTGATCCCCGGGATGACTGCCGGATCCGGGTGCGCATCGATGATCCGTCCGGCGAACCCTGTTGCGATCCCGTCATGTCTCCGGTTGACAGCGATCCTGTGAGGGTGCGCCTGACGATCGAATCCCCCGAACTCTGGTGGCCCAGGGGCATGGGCGAGCAGCCACTCCATCGATGCGAGTGCGAGCTGCTTCTTGATGGCCGGGTCCTCGGTTCACATCAGTGCCATGTCGGCTTTCGAACGGTCGAGCTGAACCAGGAGGACGGCGCGTTGGAACTGCTGGTCAACGGTGTCCGGATCTTCTGCAGGGGAGCGAACTGGATCCCAGGTTCGCTGTTCCCGGTCCAGCTGGGGGACGAGGACTACGCCTGGTACCTGAGGGCGGCGGTCGAGGCCAATATGAACATGCTTCGCGTATGGGGTGGTGGGATCTACGAGTCAACTTCGTTCTACGCCGAATGCGATCGACTCGGTCTGCTTGTATGGCAGGACTTCATGTTCGCCTGCGCCACCTATCCGGAGGAGGATCCGTATCCAGGACTTGTTCGAGCCGAGGCACGGCACCAGTTGTCACGTCTGAGTTCGCATCCTTCGATCGTCATCTACTGCGGTGGCAACGAGGACATACTGGCCTGGTGGAGCTGGGGGTTCCGCGAACAGGTTCCGGATCAACGTGGGTGGGGCAGTCGGTACTGGCTGGAACTGCTCCCGGATCTCTGCAAGGAGCTTGATCCGACGCGGCCCTTCTGGAACGAGAGTCCCTGGTCAGGCGACATGGAGACCCATCCCAACAGCACGGATGTCGGGGACCGTCACGTCTGGGATCGGAGGATCGACGGCTATCGAGACGAGGTGCCCCGGTTCGTCAGCGAGTTCGGGCACCAGTCGCCACCGATGCACCGGACACTTCTCGAGGCGATCGGTGAAGGTGAGCTCGACAGTGATGGCGCCGAATTCAATCGCCGGCAGCGCGGCTGGGGCGGCAACCAGCAGCAGTACGATTCCGTGTTGAAGGAACGGTTCGTCGAGCCAGCCGGATTCGATGACTGGCTGTTTCAGGCGCACCTGATCCAGGCAAGGGCGATCTCGACCGGTGTCGACTGGTACCGTGCGAACCAGCCGCGTTGCTCGGGCGCCCTGATCTGGCAGTTCAACGACGTCTGGAGCGGGCACAGCTGGTCATGCATCGACGTGGCTCGCAGGTTCAAGCCGCTGTACTGGTCGCTTCGCGCCAGCTTCAGACCGCGGAACATCACGATCCAGCCACGCGATGGATCATTGTGGATCGTCCTGGTCAACGAGACGACCGAGCCGTGGAACGCGATGGTTCGCCTGGATCAAGTCCGGTTCACCGGTGGATGCGAGCAGGTACTGCAATGGGAGGTCCTGGTGGAACCCGGCGATGTGGCCTGGCACGAGATTCCCGGTTCCCCGCAGGCCTCGGAGCGACCCGACTCGTCATGCATGCGAGCCTCGGTCCAGCAGCTAGATGCCTGGTGGTTCCACGGCCGGGACATCGGCCTGGTGTATCCGGATCCTGACGGGCTTGAACTGCAGATCGATGACTGGAACGCGGACATCGGTCGTTCGAGGATCNCCCTCACCTCGGGCGTGTTGATCCGGGACCTGTTCCTCGATGTCAACCGGCTGGACCCCGGTGCCCGGATCTCCGACAACCTGGTGACCCTGGCTCCGGGTGACTCCTGGAGCTTCGAGATCACCGGGCTCGGGACCGATCAGTTGGATCAGCTCATCCAGCCCCCAACGTTCAACAGCGCCAATCGACATGGTGCGGCTGGTTCCTGACTGGCGTCTTTGGCTTCTGGAAGTGACAATCCCACCATGGGATCACAAGCGAACGGCACCATCATCCTGCTGACATGCTTGATCGCCTGTGGATGCAGAACGAACCAGCCCGTCGATCAGCCCGATCCCGGTCACGGTCACGTCACGCAACAGGTCCATGACAACGGCGCGGTGGCAGCCGACCATCCGATCGCCTCGCAAGTCGGTGTCTCGGTGCTCCGGCAGGGCGGCAACGCCGTCGACAGCGCGGTCGCGACGAGTTTCTGCCTTGCGGTGGTTCGACCGTTTTCGTGTGGTCTCGGCGGTGGCGGGTTCATGGTTGTCTGGGACCCTTCGACGCAGGAGGCCCACGCACTGAACTACCGGGAGACATCACCGGCAGTCGTGGGGTATGACTACTACACCGACGACGCACTGGATTCCATCAAGCATCCGGTTGCACGCTACGGGGTTCATGCAACCGGGACCCCGGGAACCGTGGCCGGACTCCTGGCCGCCCATGAACGCCTGGGCAGCCTGCCCCTGGACGACCTCCTGGCTCCGGCGGTCGAGCTTGCCATGAACGGTTTCGTTGTCGATGCAAGCTACGTTGCCGCCGCGGCCCATGTCGGTGAGATCCGTCGCAGGTATCCATCGCTGGAATCGGCCAGCCAGTGGGTCTGGGAGAACCTGTGCGACAGTGGTCTGATCAAGGTGGGCGACACGGTCCGGCAACCAGCCCTCGGCGAGACCCTTCGCACCATCGCTCGTGGGGGGCTTGGAGCATGGCAGGCGGGTCCCTGTATGGAGATCGCCGACTATATGAAGGTGAATGAGGGGCCGCTCGCAGCTGCCGACATGCTGTCTTATTCACCTCGTTGGCTTGAGCCGATCATCGTCGAAGACATCCTGGACGGGTACACCCTTCTCGCGATGCCACCACCAAGCAGTGGTGGAATCGCGATGGCGCAGGTGCTCCAGATCTTCGACAGCCTGATCGAGGAGTACGAGCTCGACGATCATGAATCCGATGCGTACATCCACCTCCTTGCCGAATCGATGAAGCACGCGTTCGCAGATCGTGCGGAACATCTGGCCGATGATGCGTTCGAACCGGTTCCGAGAGATCGACTTCTTTCCGTCGAATACATCGACTCGCTCAGGAGCAGCATCGATCCGTCCTTGACGAAGGACCCGATGCAGTACGGTTCGATCATGCCGCCGCCAGATGATGAAGGGACCAGTCACCTGAGCGTGATCGATCGGAATGGAATGGCGGTCGCCTGCACCGAGACGATCAACTCTGCCTTTGGATCACTGGTCGCAGTGCCCTCGTGTGGCATCATCCTCAACAACCAGATGGATGATTTCACGACCGTGCCCGGCACGGCGAACATGTACGGCCTCCGGCAATCGGATCGCAACCTGCCCGCGGCTGGCAAGCGACCGTTGTCGAGCATGTCCCCGACGATCCTCCTTCATGACGGCCGAGTCGCGATGATCGCCGGTGCGTCCGGTGGTCCACGGATCATCACCGGAACGACCCAGGTCATCCTGAACATACTCAAGGGCCGGATGGAACCCGTCGAAGCGGTCGCCCGTCCCCGGTTTCATCACCAGTGGATGCCTGAACGGCTCTACCTCGAGGCGGATCTGGAATCGACGGAGCTGATCAGGCTGCTGCGTGAGCGGGGGCACGAGGTCACCCGACGTGATTCGGTGGGGACTGTCCAGGTCATCGCCATCGATGATGACGGCATCAAGCCGGCTTCGGACCCCCGCAAGGGCGGACAGCCCGCAGGATATTGAATTCAATGGAGGTACAGGCATGGCGTGGTTGATACTTCTGCTGGCAGCCGTATTCGAGATCACGTGGGCCATCGCCTTGAAGATGAGCGACGGATTCACGAAGCTGGCCCCCTCGGTGGTGAGCATCATCTGCATGATCGTCAGCATCATCCTGCTCGCGATCGCGGTCAGAAAACTTCCCATCGGCACGGCCTACGCCGCATGGACCGGAATCGGCGCTGCTGGTGTCGCGATCATCGGCATTCTCTGGCTCGGAGAATCCCGTGATCCCATCAAGCTGATCAGCATCGTTCTGGTCATCGTGGGCATCGTGGGTCTGAAGATATCCTCGGTATCTCCAGGCGACATGCGTGCAAATGCAGATTCATCATCAACTCAATAATGCATCCGATCTTTGGCAGGCATGATCGGAAAATGTCAACAGGCCGGTAGGGTGTGTGATGCACGTTCCAACTTCGTGAATCCACGCGTACAAGAGGCTCATGATGGTTTCAATTCCCCCTGGCGACATGGATTCCTATCATGCGGAATCTGACATCGAGTCCGCCCGATCTGCCCGCGGATCCCAGCAGGAAACCAAAGGGCCGAGTGACATCGCATATCGATCGATGATCGATGAACTCGAGAAAGCTCCGTTGGTATCCCACCTTGATGCCCTGGCCAGGAGGGGGATCCTTCCAAAGGATCCAGATGAACTTGATGACCAGAGTCTGTCATCGCAGTTGCACTTGATCATCGAGGCCCTCGCATCACGGAACACGTTCCTCGTGCATACCGATCACATGTCGGATCGAGAGCTCTACATCGTTCTCTGCTCGGATGTGCTCAGGCAGCGAATGCCCGATGTCTCTCGTGATGGCCATATCCGCGAACTGATCGACATGATCGGCGCATCGGGTCAAAAGCAGTTGGATCTATACCTGAAGCATTACGCCGGACCATCGGAACGTCGCTGGTGGTCACGAGCTCGGGNCCACATCCCGGATCACGTCGATCCGCCTTACGATCGCGATCGCTTTCTCCCCGGTTCGGATCAATAAGAGGGCAAGGCAGGCCAACGGTCGTTCAGGTTGATTCACTGTCGTGTGGGGTGGATTGATGGGCGTGGATCTCCCCACGAATCATGCTTGAGCGATTGAAAGGACACCTCGCATGCAGTGCATGCGGGGTGTTATTTCTTATTCATGAATCCAATTCGATCAACATGTGGTTCAGGCGGCTTCAGCTGGGGTGAACCCGTCGCAGCCGCTGTTGGCTGAAACACTGAGATGAATACCTGCGTTTCTGGGATGTCCACACACCGAGGTGAATCCATCCGGCGCGGTACCCTTGATCCGGATCTCGATGATTTGGCTGCTCGATTCATTCTGGCCGTAGTGTTCACACTTGCCACATTGTCCGTTTTCGATGTCCACCATGGTTCTGTCACTCCTGGATCAGTTTGTCTCGTTGCATGATCTTATTCGGCACCACAGTTGTTTAATCTTGCTTTGGTCAGGGCTGAAATCCACAAGTTTTCGGCCATATTCAGTACATGAGGCCGAGTCTCAATTTCATCTTCTCCACGGGGGCGGCCGATTTCACAGATGTAGTCCATCCAAGAACGTCCATTCAACTGTTCGATTCGTGTTATCGGGTATGGATCAGGGCTGAGCCGGTGGTTTAAATCCCNGCTGGTTCTCCTGTTTCACTCGGCATCACATCCTTGATAGTCTCTGTCCCCGAGGTACCCAGTGAAGAGCACAATCAGCCGATTTCTCTCCAGGCTTGTCCTGGACCATCCATGGATCGTCATCGTCGTGGGTGCAGTCTCCGCGATCATTCTTGCCGTCTACGGTGCGGCGACGATCAGGTTGAATGCCGATACGAACGACCTGATCGCCAGGGACCGGCCCTTCATGGTCAAGTACCGGCAGTTCCTTGAGGAGTTTGGAGACCTCGAGTACATCCATGTGGTGGTTGACCCCGGTTCCGACCAGGTACTTGGTCGCGAGGCGGTCGACTGGCTGACCGAGCGGATCAAGGAAGTGCCGGGCATCGAAGGGGTGTATGGCTATCTCACGGCCGAGGACCAGTTGCGACTGGCCACCAGGTCGATGTCGATCGACCAGTTGCAACAGTTGGCGGCAGCATCCGCCGGAATCCGGCAACTTCTTGCGATTCCTGATTCCGTCGAGGCGCTGGATCGGGTGGACCAGTTGACTGCACGGTTGGTCCGGGAAGGCCTGACGATGAGCCCTGATGAACAGGAGCGGATCGGGGCCGAGGCGATCTTCCTGCTGGAGACCGTGCTGGAACCGGAGAACTTCGATCAACTGATTCCCGATCGGATCTATCTTCAGAGTCCCGGCGGGCGTCTCCTCTTCATCAGCATCATGCCGGTCAAGGACTACAGCACGGTGTCGGTGATCGAGAAGCCGCTTGCGAACATCCGGTCGATACTTGCCGATGCCCGGGACATCTTTCCCGGTCTGGATGCCGTCTGCCTGACTGGCAAGCCGGTGCTCCAGGCCGATGAGATGCTCACGACCAATTCCGACATGACGCGTGCGTCCATCATCGCGATGGTTCTGTGCTCGTTGTTGATCATGATCGTCGTTCGAGGTGTGAGGCGACCGCTTCTGGCAGTGGTCGCATTCGCCTACGCGTTTTCATGGACCTACGGTGCGACCGCGTTGATGATCGGTCAGCTGAACCTGCTGAACATCGTCTTCATGCTCGTGCTGGTCGGTGTCGGCCTTGATTTCGGAGTTCATGTCATCTCTCGATACGACGAGCTTCGATCGAGATTGTCGCTGGAGGAATCCATCCGGAAGCTCATGGACACCACCGCCTGGAGCAACCTCACCGCCGCCCTGACCGCCAGCGTGGTCTTTCTCATGGCGTTGCTGACCAGCTTTCAGGGGCTTCGCGAACTCGGTCTGATCGCTGGTGTCGGACTGATCTTCTGCTTCATCGCGTTGACGATCGTCCTGCCGGCCTTGCTCGTCGTTGCAGGCGGCGTTCCCAGGATGCCGGAACCCGAGGTCGATGTTCGCCGTGTTCCATGGGTGATCAGGTTTGCTGGAATCGTCTCGGTCGGTGCACTGGTGCTGACCGTGTTCCTGGGCCTGATGGCACCGGGACTCCGTTTCGAGCAGAACCTTCTCGAACTGCAGGCCAAGGACCTGCCCTCGGTCGAGTGCGAGCATCTGGTTTTCGATGACGAGGGAACTGAGACGTGGTTCGGTGCGATCGTGGTCGACGAACCCGGGCAGATCCGGACACTCATGGAGAAGGCCTCCTCCCATTCTGCGATCGGTACGATCCGCAGCATCTTGGACCTCATGGATCCCCCGACCAGGCAAAGGGAGGAGCTCCGCTCCGAGCTTCCCTCCGCCGAGCCAACCGATGCGCCTGGATCCCTGTCTCAGATCAGCCCGGAGCAGCTTGCTGCGATGCCTGNCCGACTTCGATTGATGGCAACCGGTGCATCGACACGGGCACCCGAGCAGGCTGAATTGCTGCGTGGGCTGGCGGACCGAATCAACGGGCTCGTCGATGATGACGGGTTGGAGGATCAATCGACCCTGAATTCGATGCAGTCGTCCTACTCTAGGATCCAGGATGGCTTCCGGATGATGATGGATGGCAATGATCAGGGACTCAGGGAATCACTCCCCCCGATGCTGCGGCCCGAGCTGATGTCTCCATCCGGTCGGTTCCTGGTCAAGATGCATCCAAGGGAGAATGTCTGGGAATACGAGCCCATGGGCGAGTTCATAGAGCAGTTGAGGATCGTTGATCCCGCCGTGACCGGTGTGCCCATCACTCACTATGAATCCCTTGGCGAGATGAAAACCGCCTTNATGCAGATGGCGATCTACTCGATCATCGTGATCACCATCCTCCTGGCAATCGACTTCAGGCGAATCATTCCTGTCCTGGTCTCACTGTTCACCGTCGCGATCGCCATCTGCTGGACCGTCGGGGCGATGGCACTCTTCGGGGTATCGTTCAACCTTGCCAACTTCTTCGCTGCTCCACTGCTGATCGGCCTGGGAACAGCGAGTACCGTCCACATCGTGCATCGGTTCCTCGAGAAGGACGAGGGGGCCTTGCACATGGGATCCACCATCAAGGCCGTGATCGTCACGAACCTCACGACCCTCATCGGATTTGGATGCCTCATGCTGGCTCATCACAGGGGGCTCCAGAGCCTCGGCCTGGTGATCGCGATCGGGATGGCATCGGTCCTTCTGGCCTCTGCCGCCATGCTTCCAGCCCTCCTGGCCCTGCTCCAACGTGGCCAGGATCGGCTCCGGAACTGAATTTTTCATTTTCATCGGAAAATCCCCGCCCCGTGCCGTTGTTCCATCAGCCCGGTGGCACTCGTGTGCCAGGGCCAAGACTCAACCGGAGAACCCCACGATGAACCCTCTCGCCAAGACGACTTCGATCCTCTTTCTCACCGCATCCATGGCCGTCCCATTCACCCATGCAACCAGTTCTCTCATGGCTCAGGATGCCGCCGATTCCACCGCCAATTCATGGCTCGAGGTCAATGAAGGCGCCTTCGAGTTCCCTGGTGGCACGCTCAAGGAGTTTGCAGTCGCCGTCAAGAAGCAGATCGGTTCCCACATACCAGTATCGATGACCATGAGTCCCGGTGTCGACCAATATCGCATTCCCGCAATCAGCGTGCAGATGATCACCCTGGATCACCTGATGGACATGGCACAGGCTCTTGCCTACAAGCTCGTCGATGGAGCCGAGCAGAAGGCGATTGTGTCGATCGAGACGGCTGATGGATACAACTTCGTCGTCAGTCGGAAGATCTACGACACGCCTGATCGAGCGGTCTTCTATGCGACCACGCCGATGTCATTGGCTCCATTCATCTCCGATGGCATGGGAGAGGATGACCTTCTCGGATTGATCCAGTCGACGCTGGCCCCATTCAACGTGTCTGAAGAGGACATGATCACCATGTCATATCACGAGAACACCCAGATCCTTCTCGTGAAGTATCCCGAGTTCAGAGCGACTCAGGTCGAGCAGACCCTGGCCTCCCTCATGGATCAACTCGACACGAGTCTCCACCAGTCGGCTGGTGATGCTCCCAGCTCATTCCTGATGGACAGTCTTGATGATCGTTTTCAGGAAATCTACGACGAGTTGGCGAGGATCGAAGCGAGGCTCAACTGGATCAGTGCCGAGACGAAGAATGAGAAGATGATGAATGAGGACGTGGTCGAAGGGATCATCGCCGAGCTTCCCGATCTTCCCAGTACCAGCGATATTGACAGCATCACAGATATCAAGCATGTCCAGCAGATGCTGTACGACCTCTCGGCTTCCACCGTGATGCTGGAGAAGATCGATGATCCCAAATTGATGCCATTGAAGATCAAGGTCGCACGGGTCTATGGAAGGCTGCTTCAACGCCAGAGAGAGCTCCAGAAATACAATCCGAGGTCAGGGGCCGGTGCTGATCGGTCTGGCCAGGAGGAGTGACGGGATTTGCTCGCTTCCAGGCCAATGAATTCCCCGATGGAAACCGGACTTCACGATGGACTGCAATGGTGGAACTGCGATACCGTTGGACATGGCAGAGCCACTGCCCTTGCACCGGGAGATGAGCTTGGACTCATCCATCCTTCAACTCACGACAGCCTTGTCGGCCGGGGATCCGGCCGCCTTGGCTGCCTTCTACGATCGATACTACGACTTCGTGCTCCAGGAAGCCCGTCGCATGACCCGGAGAGACGAGGCGTTCTGCCTGGATGTCGTACAGGACACCTTCATGAAGGTCATCCGTCACCTCAGGCCGATGTCCGACGAGGCGAATCTCAGGGGCTGGTTGTGCCGGGTGCAACTCAATGTCGCGAGGGATCATCTTCGAGCCGAGATCCGAAGATCCAGGCGGGAGGTTTCGATCACGCGGACGGATCAACACCGTTGCTCCACGCCGGAAGACCTGGCCTGGCTTCGACAGCGACTGCAGGAACTGGATGCGGAGGCGAGTCAGCTGCTCACATGGAGGTTCGGTCTTGGGATGTCACTCAGGCGCATCGGGGAACTGACCGGGCTGTCCACGAGCACCGTCGACGGCAGGATCAGGAAGTCGATCGAGTTGATCAGGAACAAGGAGTCTGCTGATGCATGAACCACGACTTGACCGGAATCAGGATGCGCGATCACGGATGCTGGATGAGCTCACGATCTCGATGAAACACCATCACCAGGTGCTTCGGGTCCGGCGTCGCGTGCTCATGACAAGCTGCGTTCTCCTGGCCGCTTGCGGCCTTCTCGTGACCATCGTCCTGGCTCCACGCGGTCCCGTACCAGTGAACCCGGTGCCGGGCTCAATTGGGCCGACCATCAGCTCGGTGCCGGTGGCACCTGAAGTGGTGGGGGATCCGAGTCCGCAGATCCAGATCACCCGGATCACCAGTGGTCCCGGTTCCCTGGATTCAGTGTCTCGTATCGGTTCCAGCCATTCCGTGTTCATGATCGATGCCACGGCCCACAGCCATGTCCGGTTGACCACGCTCCAGTTCGATGCACAGGACAGCCAGGTCCGCGTGATGGGCCAGCTCTGCTTCCTCGATGAATTGATCGCCGCAGGGCTCAGTCCTAGCTATGCCTGGACCGATCTGGAGCAGGTAAAGTCGCTTTTCTAGGCGTTCGTCAGGGTTTTTGATCAGTCCCAGCAAAATCCACGGAATTATCTTCCCATATTACCCAGATATACTATGTTTACATACAAGCCTGTGTGGAAGGAGCGNCCGGTTCTGTGCCGGTCGCTCCTCTTTTTGTTCCACTCCAGTGCGTTCAGCCTCAGGGTAGGATCGGGGGATCCGTCGAATCTCCTGGCGGGCTGGTCATGTCACTCTCGAACAGATCGAACAGGAACAGCATCTTTGCCATCAGCGTGGCATTGCTGACCCCGTTCATGGTGCACCAGGCCTTGAACGTGACCGGGATCTGCTGGCCCATCATCTGCCAAGTCTGGTACAGGTACATGAACTGGTTGTATTCCTTCCACGTGATGCCGTAGGCGATGGCCTCCTCCGGGAGCTGGCCACTGTGGATCAGGAATGGGGCCGGCATCGAAGGTTTCTTCGTCTTCTTAAGGTTTGGTGGAATGATGAAAGCCGCATCGAGCGAATTGCTTATCATCGTGCTTGCCACCAGTACCGACATCGCACCGGTGACGGCGACGAGCAGACTCATCCTTGCTTTGCGTGTGGATATAAACATCATCCATTCCCCTTTGCCTGTACGACTTTCGCGGTGCGAAGGATCTTCCAGGCCGTGTCTCTGAACCGCGGGAATCGGCCCATGGCTCCGGCGATGACCTGGAGATCATCGCGATCCATGGCCCATTCCATGTCGGTTCCCGTCCATTCACCGAGGCGTTCTCTGCGGACGTATTCCATGGTCAGGACCCGTTCCCTGAGGACCCAGTTCCCGAGCCGTTGGGCGATCTCGTCAGCCTTGTTGGTGAAGATCGCCATGGCTTGTTGCAGCTCGCGTTCATCCTTCATGAACTGCAGTGCGACATTGCAGCCGAAGATGCACCACCATCCATAGCTTTCCAGCCAGTCGCCGACGAGGTCATCCTGTCCGTCGATGATCTTGTCCAGCGATGCCAGGTATTCCTTGACGGTATCCTCGGCCGATCGCTTGCCGAGGATGACCAGGGCCTCCATGCGGCCTCCGAGGCATGTGTTGGCGATGCCTCCGTAGGCAGGCATATTGAAATCCGACTCAAGCTGTAGGAACAGGGATCGGCCGATCTCCAGTTGCTCGATTGCATCCTCGGCGAATGCCTCGGCCATCTCGCGAGTTTCCCCATACGCCAGCCGCCTGCAGCTCTGTCCGGCCACGTACCTCGCCATCGCCTCGGCGATCCTGGAGGCCACTGATTCGGACTTGTCTTCATCGATCCATTTGATGATGTCCGTGGCGAGCCCCTTGCTTTCAAAGAGGTCGCCGAGGTTGTAGTAGGCATTGGCCAGATTGGCCCTCAGCAGGAGCCTCATGTCCTGTGACACGTTGATTTCATCCAGGCCTCTCTGGCCTGCATCAAGGGCGTCCATGTAGCGGCCCATGCCATCCCAGCCACCGAATTCACGGTTGCATGCCTTGGCCTTTTCCTCACCAGTGTCGGCCAGGTCATAGGCCTCCCTGGCCTTCTGCACCATCAGCTCGTAATCACCGGCCTCGTAGGCCTTCACGGCCTCCCTGTCCAGGCTCGTGAACGTCGGATCGGCATCGTCATCCGAGGCAGCATTCAGGCATCGTTGGTCACAGAGGTCCTTGATGAGTTCTTCGATCGGCCAGTCAAGGACATCCGCCAGCCGGATCACCAGGTCCAGCTTCGGGATGCCGCTGTCTGGTATGAGATTGCTGGGATCCCTGCCAAGTTGTGCGGCCAGTTGGCGACCGCTCCAGCCCCGGTACGCCTGGGCCAGTGCGAGCAGTTCTTCAAGACGATGCTTTTTCGGGATGGGGTGTTTCACGTTTGGGCTCCCCTTTATGGAATTGGCCGTCCGCCTGGCTTCACCATGACCAGCACTTCTGGCTGAACCCAGACTACACCTGATGTGCGCCTTTCCCAGATTTGATGCAAAAAATCAACGACATGTTGCTCCAGCCCATCGTTGATGTGAAACCACAACACCGGGACAAATGGTCTGTGATCCAATTCACGAGCCAGAGGCCTCCTATGATTGTGCCAGGAAGGTCAGGACGGCTCCGCCCAGTGGGAGACCAATTGCATATGAGATGTACCAATTCACCACCAAGAGATGGGGCCCGGGCTTGGTTCCGGACCGCGTCGAACCACTCCACCATCAGGGTGGACTCGTGGGAGCACACCCATCCGCCCGGTCACTCCGGGCAGTTGCCCGGCGCCTCCCCTGGGAGGCGATTTCGCACCCTCCGCGGCTGACAATCCACCGGGATTCCACATCACCTGGTCCCGTGGGAATTCCTCGGCTCATGGCTCCTCCATGAGCGAACTTTCCCCTCCCGAAGCCGCTATAATCGATGTTCTGCTTGATGTTTCTTTTTAACTCCAGCGGCTGCACCAGACGGCCAGTCAGTGATGCCCATGAGTACCAGTACTCCACTCAGTGAAACACTTCCAGATCTCCAGGGATCCGATGATCATCGCCGGATTCCCATCAACAAGGTCGGCATCACCGACCTGAAGCTGCCGATCAGGTTCAAGGCGGCCGATGGCCAGTACATGCCCGCCGAGGCGATGGTATCCATGCTCGTCAGCCTTCCGCCTGAGCGGAAGGGCACACACATGAGTCGATTCCTCGAGGTCTTTGCCGAGTTCTCCGAGACGCTCTGCCCGGATTCGATCGGAAAGTTGTGCGAAACGCTCTGCCAACGACTTGATGCGGAGCAGGCCTGGGTCGACCTTGAGTTCACCTGGTTCATGAAGAAGAAGGCTCCAGCCACCGAGATGGAGGGATGGGTCGATTTTACTGCTCGCCTCTCCGGTGCCCATGATCGGTCTGCGGATCCATCTCAGCGAACCGCCATGGGCGTGTCCGCTCCGGCCACGAGCCTATGCCCGTGTTCGCGCGAGATCAGTGCCTACGGGGCACACAACCAGAGGTGCGAGATCACCGCCGATGTCTGCCTGACCGATTCGATGCACCTGGAGGAGCTGATCAGGATTCTCGAGGAATCAGCCAGTTGCGAGATCTACTCGGTCCTGAAGAGGCCCGATGAGAAGGTTGTCACCGAGGTCGCCTACGAGAATCCCAAGTTCGTTGAGGACATCGTCAGAGACGTCGCATGCAGGCTCAACGACGAGTCGAGGGTCAACTGGTACCGGGTCACCAGCAAGAACTTCGAGTCGATCCACAATCACAACGCGTTCGCCGAGATCATCAAGGATGACACCCGGCCCTGAGTCGAGGGCCCACCGGCCATCATGATCTCATCGCCAATGCCACACCGATGTGGCGGATCTCCATGGTGATACACTGGCGTTTCATGTGATCGGTGGAACCCAGATGCCCCATGCCTCACCAGACTGGCTCGTACTGACCTCTGCAAACACCCTGCAGGCGAGGGCATACCGTGCCGCGTTGCAGCAACGTCGGCGTGATGGCCTGCTGCCCCCGGGGTGCCGATGCCTGGTCGTACCCGACTCGGGCGGTCGACGCATCGGTTCCGGAGGCTCCACCATGCTGGTCCTGTCCAGGATCGCGAGGGACCTCGTCCGTCGGAATCCTCGAGCCCGTTCAATCCAGGAGCTCTTCCGTGGACAACGCATCATCATCATCCACTCGGGTGGCGACAGTCGACGACTGGCGGCGTATTCGCCCCTCGGCAAGATCTTCACCCCGTTGCCTGCAGCCAGTTCCTCGGCGTCTCCGGCGACCCCGTTCGAGCTGATCTTCGAGGACCTGTTGAAGCTTGACCTGCCCGATGACGGTCGGGTCGTCGTGGCCAGCGGTGATCTGATGCTCGACCTGGGCAACCGCATCCCCGATGTCTCCGCTCCTGGAATCGTCGGCGTCGCGTTTGAAAGCTCGATGCAGCGTGCTCGCCGGCATGGCGTCTACGTCGCCGATCGCGGCGGACGGGTGACGGACTTCATGCAGAAGCCGACGCCGGAGGAGGCTCGCCGTCGCAAGGCCGTTCGATCCGACAGGTCGATCCTCGTCGATTCCGGGCTGGTTGTCATGGATCCGTCGGCGACCAGGGCCCTGCTCGATGGAGCCGGCGTCAGGTTGGATCGGAACTCTGGATCGATCATGGTCGCTGGCGGGCTCCTGGATGATGTCAACAGGGGGCGACTCAGCAACGTCGATCTCTACGAGGAGATTCTCTGCAGCATCGCGCCTCGCATGAAGTACCGTGACTACCTCTCCGAAATCGTTCGACGAAAGCACCCCGGCAACTTGATCGCCGAAGGTCGTCTCCAGGCCCTGTTCAACTGCCTTCATGGAACACCTTTCTCGGTCGCGGCACTGCCGAGGTCGGACTTTCTCCACATCGGCACCAACCGTGAACTGCTTGAACTGACCCGGAAGGAGATCAGGAAGGGACGCTTCGGTTTCCGTGATCGATTCAACACGAGTGGGTTTCCCGACAGCAGGACGAAGAAGGCCATCATCGTCGATTCGATCGCTGACCAGGGCCAGCTACGATCTGATCAGCCATGCTTCGTTGAAGGCAGCCACTTCAATGACACCGTCCGTCTGGATGGAGACAACCTGGTCGTCGGCCTGCAGTGCATGAGATCGCCCCTGCGGCTTCCCCGCGGCTGGTGCCTGGCATGTGTTCCAATCGACGAGGACAAGTTCACCATCCTGCTCTACGGGATTGATGATGACTTCAAGACATCGATCAACTCCGGCGGCACCCTCGGGCTTGATTCCAGGGGCCGACCTGTCCCGTTGGCGGACTGGCTGGATCGAACGGGACTCTCAATGGAGCAGGCCTTTCCTGGATGCAGCGCCGAAACTGCATCAGCATGGGACGCTCGCTGGTGGCCGGTCGGTTCATTCAGTCAGGTCATGAGCAGCATCCTCTGGATGCTGGACGATCGCACGAAGGTCCCGGCATCGTTCCACAGGATGCAGCGGATCGGGATGTCCGAGGTCCTTCAACGAGTGGATCATGATCGATGGATCGGGCATCGGGCCTCCATCCGGTCCAAGGCGCTCACGGACACGGCGGCCGATCGCATTCGCATCCATGACGATCTTCCCGCGAACGCCCTGGAACAAGCACTGCCCGGTAATTCGTGTCGAAAGGAAGCGATCAAGAAGCTGCTCGATACTTCCGTGTCCGAATCGAACCCGCTGGTTGCGGCCAGGCTTGGAATGGCTGCATCACGACTGCTCAAGCCGGGATCTCGCAAGGAAGCGACCATCCTTGATTCGGTCATGGAGAAGGTCGGCGAAGCAGTCTCGGATCATGTCCGGTTGCCAAGGCCCGTTCGAAGGATCGCGATCAAGCCCACCGAGACGGTCATTGCCGAGGCACCCGCGAGGTTCGATCTCTCCGGCACTTGGTCCGACACGCCACCGATCTGCATCGAGCAGGGAGGCAGCGTGCTCAATGCGGCGATCCTGCTGGATGGCCAGTTCCCGATCCGGGCCACGGCAAGCCTGTCCGAGCAACCCCTGATCAGCGTTCGGAGCATCGACCTGAAACAGGTGCGAGCCATCAGATCAACACGCCAGATCCACGCCTGTGACGATCCGCATGACTGGACATCCCTGGTCAAGTCGGCCCTGTTGCTGTCAGGCCTGGTTCCGGGCGATCCGGGGGTGGATCTCCAGTCCCACCTGGAGTCGATCGGTGGGGGTATCGAGATCGTCATTCACTCGAACGTCCCGAAGGGATCAGGTCTCGGCACGAGCTCGATCCTGGGTTCGACACTCCTGGCATGCCTGGATCGGCTGGCGGGTCGGAAGATGGGTCAATCCGACATCATCATGAGAACCAGCGTGCTCGAACAGATGATGTCGACACGAGGTGGCTGGCAGGACCAGGTCGGTGGTGTGGCGAGAGGACTCAAGATCGGTCGAACGATGCCCGGCAGGATCCAGGATCCGAAGGTCGAGCACATCAGGACTTCGGTCGAATTCCAGAGGGAGCTTGCCTCGAGGGCGATCCTTCTCTTCACCGGCCAGCGGAGGATGGCGAGGAACCTGTTGCAGCGAATCGTCGGTGGATACCTGGCACGGGATGAGAATGTCTACAACACGATTCCACTGTTGAAGCAGGGTGCCGAGCGCATGGTCCTTGACTTCCGTTCCGGCGATCTCGATGCGGTCGCTGCGGGAATCGGCGAACTCTGGTCACTGAAGAAGCGGCTGGATCCAGGTTCCACCACGCGGAAGATCGAGTCAATCATCGACATGGTCCGCGACGACCTCGCTGGATGCGTCCTTCCAGGTGCAGGTGGTGGGGGATTCCTGCTGATGATCGCAAGGAACCAGCGTGCTGCTCGAACGGTTCGACGACGTCTCTCAGGAGCCTCATCGCCACGAGGCGCCTATCTCGTTGATTTTCAACTGGCCCAGCGAGGTCTCCAGACTCGCGTCACCACCAAGAAGCGGGCAAGGCTCGGGTAAACAGCCCACGGTTCCTCCAGCACACTGTCAAACGTGCCGCATGACGCTTCTGGGCTACCTGAATGGTCCAATAGACCTCTATTTATTGGTTTCTGTGGTCCCTTCATCGATCGACCTGATACTGTTGATAATGGGTCCTCGGCAGATCTTTCTGGATTCGTCGGTGTTTGGTCCCATCTGTCTCACTGGTTTTTCCAGAGCTTACCTCCCCACGACTCGATGACAGGTGTACATCATGAAACACACGCTCATTGCCTCTTTCTTTTTCTGCTTGCTGGTCGTTCTCCAGGGTTGTGATGCCCAGGGGCAGTCCGATGCCGACAACCCAGCCAGGAATTCCGATCAAATCGACCTTGTCTTCGGTGTGTATACATCGGACAGGCCCACGGACGTCGTTCGGCAGTTCCGACCTCTGTTGGACTCCCTTGAAGCAAAGCTGAAGGAGTCACTCGACAGGGACGTGGTCATCAAGATGAAGGTCGCCGAGAACTACGACCTGGGCATCGAGGACCTGGTCAACGGTCGTGTCGACTTCAGTCGGTTCGGCCCGGCATCATTCGTTCTGGCGACCGAGGAGAATCCGGGCATCACGCTCCTGGCCAAGGAGACCGTCAAGGGTGAGGAGGTGTTCTACGGCATCATCTGTGCCCATGCAGATGGATCCGTCAAGGCAGTCTCCGATCTCGATGGCGGCTCCTTCGCGTTCGGCAGCGAGCAATCCACGATCGGGCGGTACCTCTCTCAACTCCACCTCTCCCAGAACGGAATCAACGCCGACGACCTCGATCGGTACGAGTACCTCGGCCGCCATGACACCGTCGGAATGGCCGTTTCACAGGGCAGGTTCGACGCCGGTGCACTCAAGGAGAGCACATTCAATAAGCTGGTGGATTCAGGCGAACCCATCATCGAGATCGCCCGGTTCGAGAACGTCACCAAGCCGTGGGCCGGACGTGCCGGACTTGATCAGAAGGTGCACGCGGCATTGAGCAAGGGACTTCTTGAACTGGTTGATCCTGCCGCGCTTGAGGCAATCGGCAAGAGTGGATTCGTCGCTGGCGACATCGCCGACTACGACGTCACGCGTGAAGCGATCGTCAACAACGGCACTTTTTTCAAGAAGGAGCAGTAGTTCAGTTGATGGCGGATATTGGAGGCACCAGGCTTGAGGGACAGCGTGACGAGAAAGGCCTCAGTATTCATCGGCCTTCGACTTGGCCGTTACTGGCCCAGGTGGCTGCTGTCCTGGCGCTGGTGGTTCTGGCAATTTCGATCTTCACCGGGTTGACCGTTCGTCACCTGGAGACCCGGTGGCTCCAGGAGCGATTCCGGGACCTGGCCAAGGACACCATCGGCATGGTTTCAGGCACCGTGTTGAATGCGGCGATCGTGCAGGATCGCCCCGTCCTCCAGAACATCGTGGAGGAACTGGTGCTTGCTCAGCCGAACATCGAGATCGCCCAGGTCGTCAACAACGAGGGATTCGTACTTGCTATGGCTCGTTCCCAGCTTGATGAGAACATCATGCCCCAGTACGAGACGCTCGATGTCGTTCAGCAGCTCTCGCTCATGGGGGAGGTGTTCGGGACACTGGACATTCGATGGAACATCGACTCGGAGATGGAACGGATAAACCAGCATGCCGTTCGCTTTGCAATCCTTGTCTCGTCATCCGTCTTTGTCGCTGGACTGGTGCTGATGCTGGTCATTCACAGGATGGCCATCAGGCCGGTCGATCTCATCAATCGACGGATCCGCATGCTGCAGCCCGGGGAAGCGCTTGAACCCATGCAGCTCAGAGCCGCCCCGGAACTGTCTCGACTGAACCAGGCGATCGATGAACTCGCCGACGGATACCAGTCCCAGCAGAAGCTCGAGGGCAGGCTTCAGCAGGCGCAGAAGATGGAGGCGGTCGGCCGGCTGGCAGGCGGTGTCGCTCACAACTTCAACAACGCCCTGATGGTCGTCCTCGGGTACACCGAGCTCCTGTGGGCAAGGATGAGGAAATGGGATGGGCCCGACATCTCCAAGGAACTCGAGGCGATCCAACAGGCCGGTGAGCAATCGGCATCTCTGACCAAGCAGTTGCTCGCGTTCGGTCGGCAGCAACCACAGCAGACGGAGCTCGTCGATCCGTCCAACCTGATCGCCAGCATGAAGAAGCTCCTCAGACCGTTGACCGAGGCGGACGTGGATCTGGTGGTCAAGCCCTCCAATGAGCGGAGCATGATCCGGGTCGATGTCGGTCTCTTCGAGTCGATCCTCATGAACCTGATCGGGAACGCACAGGACGCCATGCCTGATGGAGGCCGGATCACGATCAGTTCGAACCGGGTCCAACGGGTCGTGGATGCCCAGGGCGTGGAGGTCCAGCGGCAGTTCAGCCGGATCAATGTCAGTGACACCGGTGAGGGCATGGACGAGAAGACTCGCTCCCAGATTTTCGAGCCGTTCTTCACGACCAAGGTCCCCGGGAAGGGGACCGGTCTGGGGCTCTCGACCGTCTATGGCATCATGCAGGACAGCGGTGGGTGGGTCGAGGTGTCAAGCGAACTGGGTGTCGGCACGACCTTCTCCCTATTCTTCCCCGAGGCCACTGACATCGAGGATCTGATCGGTGACCAGCAGACCGCCATCGAGGAACTTCAGGGATCCGAGACGATTCTCATCGTCGAGGATGAGCCCGGTGTCCTCGAGCTGACCGAGACAATCCTGAAGGAGCATGGGTACGAGGTCCTCACGGCAGCCAACGGGCTTGAGGGAGAGAGGATCTCGAAGAATCTCGGCATCAGCATCGACCTGCTCCTGACCGATGCCGTCATGCCAGGGATGAACGGCGTTCATCTCGGAGAGAGTGTCAGGAAGCTGAGGCCTCGGATTCCCATCATCTACATGTCCGGTTACGTGGGGAAGGATCTGGAGAACAAGTTCGGGGCTGTCGAGGAGGATCGATACCTCCGCAAGCCGTTCTCACCATACGAGCTTCTCAAGATCATCCGTGAGCAGTTCGAGTCGGCCAATCAACTGCAGTAGCCAGCTCAGAGCTCCTCGTCCAGATCCGGGTCGTGGAAACCGAGCTTCTCACGCATCGATTCAATCATGACGTAGAAGACCGGAACCACGAGCAGGCTCAGGAAAGTCGCTGCGATCATTCCACCGAACACGGTGGTTCCGATGGAGTGGCGGCTGGCCGCCCCTGCTCCACTGGCGAAGACCAGCGGGACGACCCCCATGATGAAGGCGAGCGCCGTCATCAGGATGGGTCGGAGCCTGAGCTTGGCCGCGTTCATCGCCGATTCGACGATTCCCATTCCGCTGTCGCGGTTCGCCTTGGCGAACTCGACGATCAGGATGGCGTTCTTCGCGGCCAGGCCGATCAGCAGGATCAGCCCGATCTGTCCGTAGATGTTCAGGTCCAGGCTGCGGATCTTCAGGGCCAGGATCGCACCAAGCATCGCCAGGGGTGCCGTCAGCAGGATCATGAACGGAAGCGTCCAGCTCTCGTACTGTGCGGCCAGGAACAGGAAGACGGCGACGATCGCCATGCCGAAGATGAACGGGATGGCCTTGGCCGCCTCGATCTGCTGGTACACGATGTCGGTCCAGAGGAAGTCGAAGCCGTTGGGGAGTTCGCTTGCGATTTCGGAGATCGCTGCGATTGACTGGCCTGAACTGTATCCGGCCGCTGAAGCACCGATGACCTGTGCGGTGGTGTAGAGGTTGTAGTGGGGGATGTTGTCGGCACCGGTGACGGCCTTGACCTCGACCAGTTCGGCCAGTGGGACCATCTCGCCCTGGCCGTTGATGACCTCGAGTCGGCCGATGTCCTCGGGTGTCATGCGGTCGTTGCCCATCGCCTGCACGTTGACCTGGTACACCTGTCCGTACTTGTTGAAGTCGTTGACGTAGTACGAGGCCAGGTTGTACTGGAGCACGTCGAAGAGGTTTGACAACTGCACGTCAAGCACCTTGGCCTTCGTCCTGTCGATGTCCAGGTAGTACATCGGGATGTCGTTGTTGAATGTCGACATGGCGAAGCCGATCGGCTCCAGGCTATCGATCTTCTGGATGAACTCGTCGGTTGCCTGCGCGAGGGCGGCCGGGCCCTGTGCGTTCAGATCCCTGATCTGCAGGGCGAATCCACCGGTACTGCCGAGTCCCTGGATCGCCGGGGCGTTGAGGATCGTCGTGGTCACGCTTTCGACGGTGGCACACTGCTCTCTCAGGGAGGCCATGATTCCCCACACGCTCAGTTCCTCGGTCGTCCGTTCATCCCAGTTCTTGAGGACCGGGATCAGCAGGCCGGAATTTGATTCACTGATGAATCCGCTGAGGAAGTTCAGGCCGGTCACCGTGATGACGTTCTCGACCCCGGGATGATCCACGACGATCTGGGTGAGCGCATCCGCGGCCGCCTCGGTCCGTTCGAGGGACGCTGCCGGCGGGCCGGAAAAGCTGATAAAGAAGTATCCCTGGTCTTCCTCGGGGACGAACCCGGTGGGAATGTTGAGGAACTCGATCGCGGTGATGAAGAACAGGCCGAGGAATCCGAGCAGCACCACGTACCACACCTTGGCGAGCGTCTTGACGATCCTGGAATAGAAGTCCCCGAACTTGTCGAATGCCGTGTTGAACCACCTGAATAGGACGAATCGATCCTCCTCTTTCGTGACCTTCAGGAGCACCGAGCACAGGGCCGGGCTCAGCGACAGCGAATTGATCGAGGACAGGATCACGCTGAAGGCGATCGTCAGCGCGAACTGGTTGTAGAGCTGGCCGCTGATACCGGGCACGAACGAGGCGGGAATGAACACGGCAAGCAGGACCAGGGTCGTCGCGACGATGGGACCGGTGACCTCTCGCATGGCGGTCGCCGCGGCCTTCTTCCGGCTCACATCCCCCTTGGCAAGCTGTCTCTCGACGTTCTCAACCACGACGATCGCGTCATCGACCACGAGGCCGATCGCAAGCACCAGGCCGAGCAGGGTCAGGGTGTTGATCGAGAAGCCGAAGCTCTCCATGATCGCGAACGTGCCGACGAGCGACACCGGGATCGCGATGACCGGGATGATCGCAGCTCGCCAGTTCTGAAGGAATACGAAGATGACCAGGACCACCAGCCCGATTGCCTCCAGGAGCGTGACCACGAGCTCGACCAGCGAGACCTTGATGAACTCCGTGGTGTCGAAGGTCATCAAGTACTCGAGATCATCAGGAAAGTTCTTCGAGAGACTCTCCATCTGCGCCTTGATGCCGTTGGTGACGTCCAGTGCACTGGCGCCTGGCAGCTGGTAGATGCCCATGCAGGTCGCGGGCTTCCCGTTGAGTGAGTTGCTGGACGTGTAGCTCTCGGCGCCGAGGTTCACCTCGGCGACGTCCCTCACCCTGACGATCGAGCCGTCATCGCCACGCCGGACGATGATGTCCTCGAACTGTTCCACCTGCTCGAGTCGTCCCTGGGCGGTCAGCTGGTAGGTGAACGCGGTCGGATCATCCAGTGGTGGGGCGCCCAGCTGGCCCGCGACCACCTGGATGTTCTGTTCCTGGATCGCCGTGACCACCTCCTCGGGCGTGATGCCCATGTTGACCATCCGGCTCGGATCCATCCAGACCCGCATCGAGTACTCCATGAGGCCGAAGATGGTGATGCTGCCCACCCCCGGGACCCGGAGGAGATCGTTGTAGATGTGGATGTCCGCATAGTTGCCCATGAAGACGCTGTCGTACGTGTTGCCGGGTGACAGGAGACTGACGACTGCCAGCAGCGTGTTCGACTGCTTGTTGACGGTGACGCCCGATCTCTGGACCTCGCTTGGGAGCTTGGACGACGCCCTGTCGACTCGATTCTGGACATCGACGGCCGCCATGTTGAGGTCG
>PARI01000004.1 GCA_002711415.1 Phycisphaerae bacterium
TGGTCCGCCTCGGCGAGGTCGAGGGCCTCGAGCCGATCAGGGCCGCGTTGTTCGCCCCCATGGAACAGGGGGAACTGACCGTTCTGGCATGTCAGCTCCTCGCCGAACTGGGCGATCTCCAGGCACAGCCCATGTTGGAACGCCTTGTCGAGGCGGAGGGGAAGGTCGCCAGGCCGATCGAGATCCGCCTTGCGGCGGCGGATTCGCTGATCCGACTCGGGGCACAACCCGGCGAACCGACGATGCAGCTGATCCAGGAGAGTGCCAACAGCGACATCGACTCGATCCGGGCGCAGGCGATCCTCGCCCTTGGACACCTTGGCAGTGCCAGGGCGTTGGACCTTGTCCAGGCTCGCCTGGATGATCCGAGCCCGCTGGTGCAGATTGCTGCAGCATCCGCGATGCTCAACATCTCCTCCTCCAGTGGGAGTTGACCGCATCTGCCCAGGTCCCTCCAGAAGCCCGGTTCCATTGACAAGGGGTGCCCTCGCGGGTACAAAAACGATGATATCGACTTGATGAACCCAATTCGGATTCATCACGTTCAAGTCGTTGTATCATGATCCCGGATGGACCCGGGTACTGGGAACACGCCCACGCAGACGTATCAATACGCACAGAGTTAAGGAATACAACCTTGCACGTTCTGACCAAGATATTCATCGTGCTCGTTTCGCTGCTTTCAGTCATGATCGTCCCACTCGTGGTCGTGAATGCCAAGAACGCCTCCACATGGGAAGGCAAGTTCAGGGAGTCGGATACGGCGAGGGCAGCTTCCAAGAACGCCGAACGTTCCGCACTGGCCAGCGTCCAATCGATGCAGTCCGAGCACGCCCTCGAAGTCCAGGGCATGGAATCCCAGATGTCGCAGCTTCGGAACACCCGAAGTCGCCAGCTTGAGCGGATCAGGCAACTGGAATCCGAACTGGTCGCACTCCAGGGGCAGCAGGGCAACATCAATACGAACATCGAGATCATGGCGCAGACAGGCAAGGCCAATGCCGAGCTGGTCGAGTCCCTTGTCGGCGAGCTTCGCAAGGTGAGGGCACTCGCGGTCGAATCCGAGCGTGCGGTCGTCGAACTCGACGAGGCGCTTTCCAATGTCCAGGCTCAGCTTGAAGTGGCCGATGCCGCGAGAAGGCAACTCCAGGAAGAGGTCCAAAGGCTTTCCGAGGAGAAGGATCAGGCCCTGACCACAATCTCCAAGTATCACGCCTACGTCGGCGATCTGCCTGACGTCCGTGCAGGAGCCGTCGCCGGTGGTGGCCTCCGCGTTCCCGCGGATCGCTCCCTTTCGGCGACGATCATCGGTGTCCGTCGCAATGACGACTCCTCCCTGGCCGAGATCAATGCCGGTTCACGTGATGGTGTCCAGCCAGGCTGGGTCCTTACGATCGGTGATGGAAGCAAGTACATCGGCAACCTGAGGATCATCGAGGTCGATGTGAATCGTTCCACCGGTGTCATCGAGCACGAAAATGCGACCCAAGGCAAGGTCCAGATCGGGCAGAGGGCAATCGCCCGCAGAGGCGAGTGACCCGAAGGAGTCGACCATGAGCCAGTTCCCCAATACATCCGGAAACAAGACAGGCGAACTCGATGTCTACACGGGGCTGCTTGCTGCAGCTCTGCTGATCCTGCTGATCGGGATCTTCGTACTGATCCAGGCCAACTCGGCCATGGATGGCGGCGGCATATTCACTGCTGTCTCCTGAGCCTGAAACCGCAAACGACACCAGGGACCCCCGGCAACAGCCGGGGGTTCTTGCTTGATATCCACACGGGTCACGCGGGGATCTCGGGAGAGCCTTCTTTGTGCTAGAGTGCCCACGTCGCGAATGCGACCTCGGGGCAGTTGCAAGAGACCGTAACAAGAGGATTTGATCGTGTTCCTGGATTCACTGCTAGGCTGGTTCAGCGTCGACATGGGTATCGATCTGGGTACCTGCAACACCCTGGTCTGCGTCAGGGGGGAAGGCATTGTCCTGAACGAGCCGTCGGTCGTCGCCGTCAGGAAGGGGACCAACAAGGTTCTCAACGGCGGAACCGCGGTCGGTTGGGATGCCAAGGAGATGCTCGGCAAGACCCCGGGCTCGATCAGTGCAATCCGACCGCTCAAGGACGGCGTCATCAGTGACTTCGAGATCACCGAGGCGATGCTCAGCTACTTCATCAGGAAGGTCAATGGCAGAAGCAGGATCTTCGGTCCCCGCGTGGTCATCGCGATTCCATCCGGCATCACCGCCGTCGAGAAGCGAGCGGTCCTTGATTCAGCCGAGCGTGCGGGCGCCAGGCGGGTCTACCTCGTCGAGGAGCCAATGGCAGCCGGGATCGGGGCTGGCCTTCCGATCGTTGAGCCGACCGCGAGCATGATCGTGGACATTGGTGGAGGGACCACCGAGGTCGCGATCATGAGTCTTGCAGACATCGCCACGTGCGAATCCATACGCGTTGCAGGAGACGACTTCGACGAGGCGATCATCAGCCACATGAAGAAGACGTACAGTCTCTCCATCGGTGAACAGACCGCAGAGAGAATCAAGATCGAGATCGGCTCGGCCGCACCGATGGATGAGCCTGACAGCATGGAGGTGCGAGGTCGTGACACAGTCTCTGGGCTGCCCAGGAAGACCAGCGTCACATCCGAGGAGATACGCGAGGCCCTGTCCGAGCCGATCAATGCGATCATCGAGACGGTCCTGAGGACGTTGGAGCATGTCGAGCCCGAACTGGCTGCGGACCTGGTCGACAAGGGGATCACGCTGGCCGGTGGTGGGGCGATGCTCAGGGGGCTCGACGTCGTGATGGGCAACGCCACGGGACTGGACGTCCAGGTGGCAGACGATCCACTCACCTGTGTTGCACGAGGCACCAGCATCTATCTGGAGAACCTCGAGGAGTGGAAGGAAACCATGGAGTCGGACATCGACGACTTCTGAGTCGCTCCCATCGCGGGAGCACTGTGCCTCTTACGGCGAGGTGATGGACGATTCCTCGTGCCCGTCCCAATTCGACCCTTCTTATGATTGCGAGCGTTGTCCTCTCGCTCTGCCTTTCGCTGGCCCCGACGTCCTGGCTTGTTCCCTGGACAGCTGACATTGGTGCGATCATCTCGCTGCCCCTGGCACCCTTGGAACATGCGGCGACACGTGCCAGGTTCTGGCTCAGGCCCAGCATGGAACAGGAGGATCTCTCGAGCCTTCAGGTCGAGCAGCTCATCGAGGAGCGTGATCGATACAGGGGGATGCTCTACCAGCAGCGCTTGAAGATCAGGGAACTCCAGTCCCAGGTCCAGGAACTGCAGGCGGCCGCACAGTTCGGTTCCAGCAACTCGAGCAGGCTCCTGATCGCAGGAGTCTCTGGCAGACGAGCCTCCGGAGTCACCGGGCCACTGAGGTTGAACATCGGATCCAGACAGGGTGTGCTTCCATCAAGCGTCGCTGTTCACCGTGGCGATCACCTCGTCGGTCTCATTTCCGATGACGTCCAGCGTCTCTCGAGCCTGCTGATTCCGATCACCGATCCATCCAACGGCCTCATCGAGGGATTTCTGGTCCCGCCCGGCACCGCCGACTCCCGGTCTCAGTTCATGCGAGTCCAGCTGGCTCCATCGGGCGGGGGTATGTTGCATGCCGATCTGGATGCACGATTGGAGGTCCCGTTGAACACGGAGGTCCGTATCGACGACCCCGGTCTGCCTGCAGGAGCCCAGGGCATGCGAATCGGTCGAGTGGTCGATGTTTCTCGACGGGATGAGCAGCCGCTGAGAAACAGGCTGATCATCCAGCCCTGGTTCAATGCCCACGAGCTTGCCAGCGTCACGATCAAGATCGATGCCCAGCAGGATGAGGGAGGGCATCCATGAACTGGGGACTCTACATCGTCGCCCTGGTGATCGCGATGGTCCTGGATGTCTCGTTCGTACAGGTCTTCGCCATCAACCACGTGATTCCATCACTGGCCATGTGCCTGCTGGTCTTCGTGTGCCTGTATGCATCGCGGGATTCAGTCCTGTGGGCGGCCCTCTTGATGGGGTTGCTCCTGGACATGACCGATGTCCACCTCTACATGGGCAGCAGGCCGTATCACCTGGTCGGCCCTCACGTACTCGGGTGTTTCTTTGCCGTCTGCCTGGTCCTGCCACTGCGTGCCATGGTCTTCAGGAGAAATCCCCTGGCGATCGGTGTGATGACCGTGCTCCTGTCGATTGCCGTGTCGCTGGTCTACTGCTTCCTGTGGCAGATCCGGTCCTGGTACCCGGATGTCCTGCCGCCATGGTCTCCCGAGGGTGTTGGATCGGCCTTCTGGAGGCTGGTGCTCTGCTCGCTCTACTCGGGTCTCATCGCCATGCCACTGGGGTGGCTGCTGACCAGGACCCTTCCGGCATGGGGCTTTGCGATGGGAAACAGCAGGACGGCCAGGAGAGGCTGACCATGATCACTGAAACGTGTAGAGTTCATCCATGAGCACAGGCGACACCGCCATCCTGCTGGTTGACGACGGACTCGGGCGGTTCGGGCCGATGGTCGATCTTCGGCCGATCTTCTGCGTTCGAAGCGGTGCGATGACGATGCTGGAGCGAATCGAGGCTCTGGTGGGTTCTCCTCCACACACGTGGTCATCGAGCATGGAGGATGATCTCCTTTCGGAGCTCTGTGGCCTGGGTGCCAACACGATCCCTGACGTTTCCACCATCNCGATCGTCAACGGCCGCATCGGCTCACCCAAGATCCTCCAGGAGGCCCTCGGCCTGTCCTCGGCAGCGGCGATTCTCGATGGTGAAGTGCTGGTCGCGGCAACACTGCCCGGCGCGGATGTCCAAGGCGTGCTGGAACATGGAAAGCTGCCGGATTCAGTCCAGATCATTCAAAGCAACGGAGCCCTGGTCCAAAGGCCCTGGGACATGCTCGACAATCTCCGTTCATTCCTTGAATTCGACCTGGCCCTGCTGAGGGAGTCGCCTGGAGTGGCCTGTGTGCTTGATTCAAATGCGATCCTCGTGCCCGGCTCGGTGCACCTGCTCGGTGATCATCCGATCACTGCATCGCCTGGCGCCATGGTGGCTCCTGGAGTCGTCATCGATGCACAGGACGGCCCGGTCCATCTCGGCGTCGACTCGATCATCAGGCCGAATGCGGTCCTTGTTGGCCCGTGCCTGATCGGTGATGGCACGACCATCATCGAGCATGCACTGGTCAAGTCGACGACCTCGATCGGCCCGGTCTGCAAGGTCGGTGGTGAGATCGGAGGTTCGATCATCCAGGGGTGCTCCAACAAGAGCCATGATGGCCATCTCGGCGACGCCTATGTCGGCGAATGGGTCAACTTCGGCGCGGGGACCACGGTCTCCAACCTCATGAATACCTACGGCGAGATCATCACACGTCTCGCTCCGGAGCATCCGCGTGAAAGAACCGGGCGCACCTACCTCGGCCCGATTCTCGGTGACCATGTCAAGATGGCCATTGGAACCAGGCTGATGACCGGTACCGTTCTGGGCACCGGGACGATGGTCGCCTGCAGTTGTCCTCCGCCCACCACGGTTGGTCCATTGCGTTGGATCACCGACAAGGGCGACAGGCCGTATGAAATGGCGAAGTTTGCCGATGTGATGAGAACCGTGATGGCCCGAAGAGGGCGGGAGCCCTCGGTGGCGCTGCTTCGAAGGCTCGATTCGCTCCGGGTCGATCAGGAGTAGTCTCATGCAAGAGGGGACCTTCTATCTGATCGATGGCTACGCACAGTTCTTCCGCGCGTTCTATGCGATCAGGACCCCGATGAGTTCGCCGGTCACGCATGAGCCCACGAACATGACCTACGGCTACTGCGACATGATGCGGAAGCTTGTCCGCCAGCATGACCCGGCATTCCTCGCCGTGGCACTGGACGTCGGTGGTGACCAGGAGAACTTTCGTGCCGAGATCTACCCGGAGTACAAGGCCAACCGGAACGAGACACCCGAGGAATTCCCTGTCCAGGTCGATCGCTGCCTGGAACTCATGGAGCAGATGGCCGTCCCCGTGTACGGGCACGAGGGAAGCGAGGCCGATGATGTCATTGCGACCATCGTGAAACGGGTCCGTGCCGAACATCCAGACATCCGGATCAGGATTATCTCACGCGACAAGGATCTGAGCCAGCTCCTGGATGAGAACGTGGAGCTCTACGACGTCCACAAGGATGAGTCGCTCGATGCGGCCGGTGTGTTCAAGATCGAGGGAATCACGCCCGACCTCGTGATCGACATGCTCGCCCTGATGGGCGACTCCGTGGACAACATCCAAGGCGTTGATGGAGTCGGTCCGAAGACCGCTGCGAAGCTGCTGTTCGAATACGGATCCATCGAGGGCATCTACGAGAACATCAGCCAGATCAAGGGCAAGCGCAAGGAGAACCTGCTCCAGTCACGGGACCGGATGGATCTCAATCGGACGCTGGTCACCCTCGTCGATGACATTCCGATCGACTTCGACCTGGAGCAGGCGAGGTTCGACACCTCGAAGATCGATGCAACTGGCTTGATCGCGAGCCTTCGCGAGCTGGGCTTTGACAGGCTCACGTCCGAATGGACCCAGATCCTCAATCCCTCCGCATCCACCGGGGCCGTCCAGGAAGCGCCGGTGATTCCCGGAGGGCTGTTCGATGGTGCCGGTGAAGCGGCTCAGCAGGCCGATCCCGAGGCCGAGTACATCCTCGTCTCGGATGCAGCTGCTCTGGAAGGCCTTGTGCAGGAGCTTTCCTCGGCGAAGGAGATCACTCTGGACACCGAGACTGATGGGCTCAGGCCGCGTTCCTCGGCCCTGGCGGGCCTGAGCTTCAGCCATGAGCAGGGCAGGGCCTTCTACGTGCCGGTGAACAGCCCTGAGCCAGGGGAACACCTTGGCAGGGACGTCGTCCTGGAAGCCCTTCGACCGGTTCTCGAATCCGGAGAGCGGACGATCGTCGGCCACAACCTGAAGTTCGACCTCAACGTCCTTCGGGCCAATGGTGTCGATGTTGCCGGCCCCTTCTTCGACACGCTCGTGGCCGACCACGTCATCGAGCCGCTGCGATCCAGCCACGGACTGGACTTCGTGGTGCAGGACCTTCTCGGGTACGAGTGCATACCCATCCAGTCGTTGATCGGTCGCGGAAAATCGCAGAAGAAGTTCAGCGAGGTTCCTCTGGTCCAGGCCGCTCCCTATGCAGCAGAGGATGCCGACATGACGCATCGAATCGGGATCGAGCTGGACAACCAGTTGCATGACGATCCCGACCTGGACGAGCTGTTCCACCAGCTGGAGATGCCCCTGGTCCAGGTGCTCGCATCCATGGAGTACGCGGGCATCACCGTGGATCCGGATGAACTTCGGCGTCAACGGGACAGACTCGAGCAACAGGCGGCAACCCTTCGACAGCAGATCATCGACGCCTCGCCGAGGCCGTTCAATCCGGACTCTCCGAAGCAGCTGGCATCGGTACTCTTCGATGCCATCGATGCCGATCCGCCAGGACTCGGACTCAAGCCCGTGAAGAAGCGCAAGACCGGTCCCAGTACGGATTCGGAGGTCCTGGACAAGCTGGAATCGGATCCGCTCGTATCCACGCCGATTCCGGGCCTGGTTCTCGAGTATCGAAAGCTCACGAAGTTGATCGGCACCTACCTCGTGGCTCTCGAGGAAGCGATCGACCCGGGCACTGGTCGGGTGCATGCTTCGTTTCACCAGGCAGGCACCGCCACCGGCAGGTTGTCCAGTTCCGACCCGAACCTCCAGAACATCCCCATCAGGACGGAAGCCGGTCGAGCCATCCGCAGGGCGTTCATCGCCGCGGAAGGTTGCCGCCTTGTGACTGCCGACTACTCCCAGATCGAACTGAGGATCCTGGCGCATCTCAGTGGTGATGAGTCCATGATCAATGCGTTCAAGTCAGGGGAGGACATCCATGTGACCGTCGCCGCAGAGGTCTTCGGAGTCACGCCCGACTCGGTCACTTCCCAGCAGCGTGATGCCGCCAAGATGGTGAACTTTGGGATCGTGTACGGCGTTACGCCATACGGTCTGGCTCGACGACTCGGTGATGACTGGTCAAATGCAAGGGCTGCCGACCTGATCGATCGCTACAAGGAACGTTTTCCGGGAATCCAGTCGTTCATGGATCAATGCATCGAGGAGGCTCACCACGATGGATATGTCCAGACGATCATGGGACGAAGGCGTCCTGTGCAGTACCTTGAATCCGGCCGCTCCCAGGCCGAGCAGAGTCTCGGCGAACGGATCGCAATCAACACGGTGGTCCAGGGATCGGCTGCCGACCTGATCAAGAAGGCGATGATCCTGTTGAGTCCGCGACTGAGCCACCTGGATGAATCTGCACAGCTTCTGTTGCAGATTCATGATGAGCTCGTGCTGGAAGTCCGTGAATCACTGGCCGAGCAAGGGAGGGATCTGCTGGTTGAGGTGATGCAGAACGCCATGGCCCTGGAGGTGCCCCTGGTCGTGGAGGCATCGATATCGGAACGCTGGGACGAGGCCAAGTAGCCATAAACATCAACGCCACGGCGGTTTACTTGACCATGGATGGGGACGTGTTACAGTACCGGCTCGCAGGGGCGGTAGCTCAATTGGTTTAGAGTACCGGCCTGTCACGCCGGTGGTTGCGGGTTCGAGTCCCGTCCGCCTCGTTCCTGTGAAAAGCCCCGTCCATGCATGGTCGGGGCTTGTTTCTTCCATGGTCGGTCATTCTCCGGCGGCGGCGGGTTGCTTCCACTTGATGTTGCAGCCGAGGCTTGGCTTCTGATCCTGCGGGACCGCCTCGCCAGCAACCAACGCTTCGATCGCCGCCCTCAGGTCCTTTCCTGTCACGGGAATGCCGCTGTCGGGCCGACTGTCATCGAGCTGGCCCCGGTAGACAAGGCGATGATCCCGATCGTAGAGAAAGAAATCCGGAGTGCATGCGGCATCAAATGACCTGGCGACCTCCTGGGTTTCGTCGAATACATAGGGAAAGGCGAAGCCATTGTCCGCGGCCAGTTCGGCCATCTTTTCCGGGCGGTCATCCGGGTGGGTCGTGATGTCGTTTGAATTGATCGCGACCATGCCGATCGAGCCACCGTAGTCACGGCCCAATGAGGCCAGTTGGTCGAGCACGTGTACGACGAAGGGGCAGTGGTTGCAGATGAACATCACAAGGACCGGGGTGTTCTTGAAATCCTCGCTGGAGCACCAGTTGGCGTCATGGTCGGCCAGCCTGAATCCCGGCATGGGGGTTCCGAGGTTCTGCATCGTGGAGGGTGTTCGTGCCATCGATCGGATCTCCTGTATTGGCGTGCCGAGTATACGCCGGTGCCATGATTCTCGCGAAGACGTATGATGTCATTGCCATGAGATTCGATCAGGATGAAGGACCTTCAGAAGCCGATATCGATCGGTTCGATTCCGATGTCGCCCTCTGTCCCAAGTGCGGCAAGGAAGTCTACGACCAGACGGAGACCTGTCCGCATTGCGGGAGTTGGCTCGAAGGCGGTGCCGTCCGGGAAGGACGAACCGACGACGAAGTCTGGTGGCGTTCCAAGTGGATGGTCCTGCTGGCGCTGCTGGCGATGGCGGCGTTCGCATTCCTGGTACTCAGGTAGAAGGGGATCTGATGCGCACCAAGCACAAGGCCGTTGATCCGGTGGACATGGACGACAACCAGAGGAAGTTCGTGCTCCAGGTCGTCCAGCCGGGTCTGGCCGGGCTGATGGACGGTTCGGTGTCGACTCTGGCGCCGATCTTCGCCGCGGCATTTGCAACCAAGGACAACTGGCAGACCTTTCTGGTCGGCATGGCCGCCGCCGTTGGGGCAGGCGTGAGCATGGCGTTTGCCGAGGCATTGTCCGATGACGGCAAGATCTCGGGACGAGGCCATCCATGGCTGCGTGGGCCGATCTGCGGCGTGATGACCTTCATCGGTGGTGTTGGACACACGATCCCGTTCCTGCTGCCCGGATTTCACCTGGCCTTCATCGTGGCGACGATCGTCGTCATCGTCGAGCTGATCGCGATCGCGATCATCCGGAACAAGTACATGGACACGCCGTTCCTGTCGGCTGCATTCCAGACCATCGTCGGGGGCGCGATCGTCTTCGCGTGTGGGATCGCCATCGGCCTGGCCTGATCAGTCCTTCTCGCTGCCGGGAATCGGCCTGCCATGCGGATCGGTCCGATCCCCTGATGACTCTTCGGCGAGTCGCGACTGCATTTCAGGACTGGTCACGTGCTCCAGCATCATCGCGGTTTCGTGAACGTGATCGTCCTGGAGTCCGACCTGGTCGCTCAGGTATCGTTCCCAGAGTCGATGGCTCCTGACAAGCTGGCTTGCCTCCCGTCGTCCGGATTCACGAAGCTGAACGCCTTCGGGAGCGATCTGGATCCGTTGTGTACTCAGTAGCTTTCCAAGGGCCCGTGACACCATCGCCCGCCCATGGCCACCAGCCTCGGCTGCTCGGGCCAGCAGGGTGCCGGACGAGATCTGGTGCTGGTTGGCCTCCTCCATTCGGAACAGCAATCCGAGCAGGTCCTCCTGGGCGACCTGAAGTCGATGACGTCGTCTCCTGGCGGCCTGGGCCAGGATGCCGGGTCCCGGTGCGATGAGGATGACCAATGCAAGCAACACCACGAGGCTCACGGTCATCATCCCGGCGGTGTTGGTCGATTCATATCCGACGATGCGTGGCAGTGTGATTGCTCCGACATGGCCAATTATCGAGGCCACCACCCCGATCAGCATGCACCACCAGAGCATGCCGGTGAACCGGTCGCTGAGCAACCTGGCGATCACTGGCGGTATCACGAGCATCGCCAGGACGAGGATGCTGCCAACCGATTCGAACGCGGCCACGGTCGTCACGGCGACCATCGTCATGATCAGGGCATTGAGCAGTTCGGGCTTGAAGTCGATGCTCCGGCTGAACTGGGGATCGAAGCTGGCCATCCTCAGTTCCTTCAAGAGCACCAGGCAGATTCCGAGATTCACGATCCACACGATGCCCAGGGACAGTGCCGCACGTGGTATGTCGATCCCGCCGACACGGATCACATCCAGCGGGGCCAGGGCGATCTCACCGTAGAGGACGCAATGAGGATCCAGTTCAACGCTGTCTGCGGCAACGACGATCAGGAGGATCCCCAGGGCGAAGAGTGTCGTGAACACGACGCCAATGGCGCCAGATCGCTCGACCCTGAGCCACTGGGAGAGCCACTGGCTCGCCAATGCCGTCAGAAGCCCAGCCAGTGCAGCACCAATGAACATGATCGTGCTGGAACGTGTTGAACTCACGAGGAACGCGATGACGATTCCAGGAAGGACGCCATGGGAGATCGCGTCGCCCATCATGCTCATTCTTCGAAGGACAAGGAAGCAGCCGCAACTGGCACAGGCCATCGCGCAGAGGGCTCCGATGGCTACGATCCACGTGTCCAGGTAGGACCAGTCAGACAAGACGAGCGCCATGGTGTGGACGTTCATGTTGAGGGATCCTCGATCTCCAGGTGGTGGGGGCTTCGCGGTTCCTCTCCTGGCTGAAGCAGTGTCTCGAGCCTGCGAACCATGGACGCATCGAGAAAGTGCTCGACATCGTCGGCATCGCGGTCAACATGGGTGGGGTCGATCATGGCATGGTGGATCAGGTACAACTCCCAGAGCCTGTGCCGACGAGTCAGTTGACGGCCAAGTTCCAGTCCGGCCCTGGTCAGACGCAGCTCGTCTTCGGTCTGCAGGATGAAGCCCCTGCGTCGAGCCAACCTGATGATCGATTCAAGGGTCGGGGTTCTCCAGGTGCGAATGCCGGAGAGAAACTCCTTTGAGACGGTGGCATCCTTGTTATGCTCAGACTGCTCGTACATGGCGCGAAGAAGGTGATCGATTCCGGTCTTCCTGCGAGATCTACGTCGGGTCAGCAGAGACTTGACCAGGCCACGATCGGCCCCAAAGAGCAGGCTCGTGATGAAGATCGCTGAGCAGACCAGGACGATCACGGCACCTGAAGGCAGGTTGGAGACCAGCGAAGTGATGCCACCGCCGATGACCGCTCCGGCAAAGCCGATGATCGCCGAGACCAGCATCATTCGGCCAAAGTGATGGGTCCAGAACCTTGCGGAAACCGGTGGAATGATCAGGAGGGCGACCACCAGGATCAGACCGACCGCGTGAAGGCCGACGACGGTCACCAGGATGACCATGCACAAGCTGACTCCGTCGATCGCCCAGACCGGCCACCCGCTCCCTCGAGCGAATGACGCATCGAAACAGATCAGACGAAGCTCCTTCAGCAGGAGAACGCACGTCGTGATCATGAGCACGGCACAGGCGGCGATGAGCCAGGTGTCAGATGCCCTGATCGTGGCGGCCTTCCCATAGATGAATGAATCAAGTCCTCCAGCATTTCCATTCGGGGCCTGCTGGAGGATTCCAAGCAGGACGACGCCCAGTCCAAACCAGCCACTGAGGACGATCGCCAATGCGGCATCTGGCCTGATTCTCGGAACCTTCAGCAGGAGCAGATAGGTTCCCAGACTCGCCAGGGCGGTCATGCAGGCCGACGGCAGTAGGACCCACGGTGATCGTGCGTCCATGCCCAGGCTCCCGGCAATCAGGAATCCGATGCAGAGCCCCGGAAGCGTCGCATGGCTCATGGCATCACTGAGAAGGGCTCGCTTTCGCAGCAGCAGCAGCGTGCCGGCACACCCGGCTGAAGCGCCGAGCAATCCCACGGCGATGAGCACGACGCGAGTGTTGTACTGGGACAGCGTCAGCAGTTCGAGCAGATCGCTGGACAACGTGTCCGTGGCGGCGATCAACGATCCCCCCTGGCGACCGCCTCGGCCGCATCATCAAGAAGGGTCAATCTCCCTCCATAGGTCTTGGACAGGTTCTCACTGGTGAAGACCTCGTCCGTCGGCCCGCTGGAAACGATCCTCATGTTCAGGAGGAGGACCCAGTCGAAGTACTTCCTGACGGTCTGGATGTCATGGTGAACGACGACCAGTGTGCGTCCCTGGGATCGCAGTTCCTGCAGAAGTCGCACAATCGCCTCCTCGGTGGCGGCATCCACTGCTGCAAACGGCTCGTCCATCAGGTAGAGCTGAGCATCCTGGGCCAATGCCCGGGCCAGAAACACCCTCTGCTGCTGACCGCCCGAGAGTCGACTGATCTGGCGGTCGGCAAGGTCGGCGATCCCGAGCCTGTCCAGCGCCTCGATACCACGCTTGCGATGGGCCCTGTTGACGGGCCTGAGCCATCCGATCGAGCGATAGAGGCCCATGCATGCGACATCCAGCGACGTGACCGGAAAATCCCAGTCAACGCTTTCACGCTGAGGAACATAGGCGACCGAATCACGAGTCTGGGCGTATGGACTGCCAAAGATCCTGACCTGGCCCGAACTGGTCGGTACCAGGTCCACGGCGGCCTTGAGCAGGGTGCTCTTGCCAGCTCCGTTGGGGCCGACGATCGCGACGAGGTGCCCACTTGGAATGTCTACATCGATGTCCCAGATCACGGGCTTTCGATCGTAGGCGACCGTGAGATCGTGTATTGACACGGCGCTCTTGTCCGAATGTTCCGGGCCGAGATCCCCGACTTGGCAGCCGGGTTGATGACGGTTACCGCGTGGACTGCCCATCGGATCCCGCCATGGACTCGGCCTTGAACTGCCTGAACCCACCATTTGGAACTGAACCGCCCAAGGCTCGCGTGATGGTGGTGATGTTGTGATCGAGCATGCCCTGATAGGTCCCCTCGTAGGTGCCCTCAGGTCCCATGGCGTCCGAATAGAGTTCGCCGCCGATGACGACTGTGTGTCCCCTGGCCGCTGCTCCCTCGACAATCGCCTTGACGGAACGGCTGGGGACGGTGCTCTCGATGAAGACGGCTGGAATGTTCTTCTTCACGACCAGGTCGACCAGGGTGTTGATGTCCTTGAGTCCCGCCTCGCTCTCGGTCGAGAGTCCCTGGATTCCCCGGACCTGGATGTCCAGTGATCGTCCGAGGTATCCGAAGGCGTCATGGCTGGTGATCAGGATCCTGCGGTCACGTGGGATTGATTGGGACACCATTCGAGCGTAGTCGGCCATGAGTTTGCCGTTGGCCTTGTATCGTGAAGCATTGACCTGATACTCGGAGATTCGATCCGGATGAAGCTTTGTCATGGCCACGGCAACGGTATCGGCGGTGGAGGACCAGAGCGTCGGATCCATCCAGACGTGCGGGTCGGGATGATCCTTTGAGTCGGCTTCGACCAGCAACTGGTCTCTGGGGATGTCCGCCGTGATCTCGATCACGGGCTTGGTCGTGCCGAACTGGCGAAGGACCTTGGCCATCCGACCTTCCAGGTCCAGTCCCGTTTGAAAAATGATGTCAGCGGCGGCCAGCTTCTTTAGGTCATCTCGAGTCGCCTGGTAGAGGTGGGGATCGATTCCAGGTCCCATCAACGTAGTCACGGTTGCATTCGAACCTGCAACGGCACTGACCACGTCAGCCACCATCGCAGTCGTACAGACAACCTGAACCGGTTTGTTGGATTCCTGTGGTGAGGCGACGTTTGCCAGAGAGAGAACGCATGTGATTATTAATTGGATCATTCAATAAAAATAGTACCCCTGGCTACATATGTCAACCAAGGGTACTACGCGTCAATGGCAGTGTGTCTCAGGCCTGGAAATCTGGATCTGCACAGCATTTCCCGGAAATCCCGCTTCCCCTGTGGATCCGGTCCAGGGACTCGGTGCAATAGCTCGTGGAATCGATCTTGATCTCCTGCACATGCTTTCGCAGCTTGGCCAGTCCCCTGTGTCTCCAGTTGTTGACTCTGGAGACGGTGACACCGAGGCTGCGGGCGACATGCTCGTAGCTGTAGCCCTCGCAGACGATCATTCTGATCACAACTCGTTCGCTGTCGGTCAGGCTCTCCAGACCCTCCTTGAGCTGCTCGGAATCAACAGGAAGGGCCCGTGAGGCATCCTGATCATCGATGACCGGGTCACGGTGGCTCATCCTGTCGTTGATGATCGACTTGAATGTCATGTTCCTGGCGTGCCCACGCTTGATCAGGTTGTGGGCAATCTTGAAGAGATAGCTGATCGTGAGGGTCATTTCCTCGAGTCTGGGATGCTCCATGAGCTTGATGAAGACCTCCTGGGCGACGTCTTCGGCCTTGTCGGGGGTCGTATTCTTGCGTGCGAATGCATAGACGCGGTCGTAGTAGGCCTCGAAGAGTTCCATCAGGTACTCGGACCTGTCCCTGGTGGTGTTGAATTCGCTGTTGATGATCATTGTGTTGCCTTGCTTGTGTTGTCCCTGAGCGACCCCGCACGATGCGGTTCCATTGACGCAGCCATTTGCGACTGCGTGAACATCAACGCATGAAACAGGGGCCCCTACCATGGGGGAAATCCCTACTTCCACCTGATACCCGCGTTTTTGGGCTATTCAGAGGGGGTGAAATGTATGTCCAGATGTGGATAATTCGAGATTCATGGCAGTCTCAGTCCTCATTGCAGATGACCACGACATCGTCCGCACCGCCCTCAAGACGCTCCTTGATGCCTCGTTCGGTATCAAGGTGGTCGGGGTGACCGTTGATGCCGGAGAGGCCGTCGCTGAGGCGAGCAGACTCAAGCCCCAGGTCGTGCTCATGGACATCGAGATGCCGGGAGCGGATCCATTCCAGTCAGCATCACAGATCATTGACCTGTGTCCTGGGACGAAGATCCTCTTCCTGTCAGGGGCTTCCAACGATCATTACATCGACCAGGCCCTCAAGGCTGGAGCCAGCGGGTACATGAGCAAGGCAGACTCGGTCGACCTGATTCCCGCAGCGATTCTCCAGATCCACGAGGGTGGCACCTGCTTCAGTGACCAGATCGAGCAGAGAATCCAGTCTGATGGTTTCTCGACGCTCGGCGAGGAGTTGACCGAACGCGAGCTTGAGACCCTTCGTTACATCGCCAGGGGGCATTCCCAGAAGGAGATCGCCTCCTTGATGCACGTCAGCGTCAAGACCATCGAGAAGCACTCGGCAAGTCTGATGAACAAGTTGGAGGTTCGTGACCGGGTGGGCCTTGTCCGCTACGCGATCCGGGAGGGAATCATCAACGCTTGAGCCAGTCCAGGCATGAAAAAGCCCGGCTGGTTCGCCGGGCTGGATCAATGCCTCGTGTCAGGCTCGAACTGACGACCCGCTGATTAAGAGTCAGCTGCTCTACCAACTGAGCTAACGAGGCGTGACGAGGGTATCCACGCTCGTCACGCAGGTCAACCGAATGGGCTCAGCCACGCTTTCCACAGCACTGCTTGTACTTCTTGCCTGATCCGCAGGGGCATGGTTCGTTCCGGCCCACGGTCGGCGCCTTCTTGACGGGTGCCTTCGCCCTGGGTTGTCGGGCCGCCCCAGGCTCCTGCTTGCTCGCCTGTTCGGCCGCACGGATCGATTCACGCTGTTCGGCCGTTCCCTGGTGAGCCATGGCGGCCGCTGCAACCGCTGGCTGTGCCTCGGTGGGGGGCGCCGGGGTGTTCTTGGACTGTTGCTGTGCGGGCTGAGACTCGGCCTGCTGGCCTTGTGGCATCAGTCGCCCCTTAAAGATCACGTCGGTGACCTTGTCGTGGACGGTCTCGAGCATCTGGCTGAACAGCCGGGCGGATTCGCGCTTGAACTCGATTCTTGGATCTCGCTGGCTGAAAGCCTGGTACCCGATCGTGTCACGAACCTGGTCCATTGCATGCAGGTGATCCTTCCAGGAGGAGTCATAGATCTGCAGGAGCACCCATCGCTCGAACTGGGTCAGTTCGCCTCGGAGCATCTTGTCGAGCTTTTCCTCGGCGACCTTCTGTGGTTCGTCCTGTGCCCTGGTCAGCTCGTCTTCGTCCAAGCGAATGAAGCAGTTCTGCTGGAACCACTGGTCCAGTTCCTCGGGGTTGCTGCAGGATTCAGTGGCCTTGGTCGCTCTGGCATGGATGCGATCCTCGTCCCAGCTGGAGGCATGTTCAATGAGGATCTTTCGCAGCTCGGCCGGGTTGGTTGACGGCAACGCCTGAGGCGTCCATTCCAGCTCATAGCGGGAATTGGCCCAGGTGCAGAACTGCTTCAGGGCAGCTTGTGAATCCTTCTGCATGTTCGCATTGGTCATCTCCATGGCGAATTCGACCGGATAGCTGACCTCCCGTTCGCCGTAGATCCTGTCGGCGATCTCCATCATCTGTTCCTTGGCCTGCTCTGGCGTATTGGTCCCGTCGAGCTGATCGGCTTCGACGGTGGTGCCGAACTTCCTCGTACACCATGCGGCCAGTTCGTTCTGCCCGAGTTGATCGACCAGGTACCGGTCGGTCGGAGAGAGATCGAGTTGGTCGATCCGCTCGTGGGCCTCGATCTCGATGGATTCACGGGCCTCCTCGGGGCTCATCTGTCTGAGGTTCGACACCATGATGTCAGCCGAGAAGTTGCCCTTGGCCCAGTCGGAGAGGCTCTTGAGGTCCCAGTCATCCTGGTCAAGTTCCTCCGGCATGTATTCGCCGACCGTCACGGTGATCATGTTGCTGGCATCTTCCTTGGCATCGGTACGGATCAGCTCATGCAGTTCCTCCCGGTCCTTGCCCTTGATCCGATCCGGGTCGATGTGGACTCCGAGCTCCTCCCTGACCCATTCACTGATGCAGCTGCCCGGGTAGGCCGGATCCAGGTAGGTCTGGCTCGATTCAGCGACCGATTCGTCGATGTAGTCGAAGATGATGTCCTTGATCCCTTCGCCGACAAGTACGGGTTGTCTCATCCCGTAGAACTCCTGTCGCTGGTGCTCCATGGGCTCGTCGTAGTCGAGGATGTTCTTGCGGATCTGGAAGTTCCGCTCCTCGACCTTCCGCTGTGCCTTGACGACGGTCCTGTTGAGCAGCGGGTGCTCGATCACGTCGCCTTCCTTCATCCCCATCTTCGAGAGCAGGCCGAGGACGTTCTTGGTCGCGAACATCTTCATGAGGTCGTCCTCGAGACTGAGGAAGAACCTGCTGGATCCATTGTCTCCCTGCCTGCCTGAACGGCCGCGAAGCTGGTTGTCGATCCGGCGTGACTCGTGTCGCTCGGTTCCAACGATGTGGAGACCGCCCATGTGGTTGGTGTCTTCGTACAGTCCGACCCGGTGAAGGGTGAAACCGCCAGCTCTGTCAAGCTCGGATTCCAGCTTCTGGTTGCTCATGGAATCGGACTTGGATTGCGAGAGGCCCAGCTGTTCCTGCGCCCAGTGGGAGAGCAGGGCGTGCCTGATCTGCTCGTCATCCATCTGCTTGAGCTGGTCCTGCTTGAGCCCCATCTCCCTGACGGCCATCTGGCGGTTCATCTGATGGAGGATCTCGTCGTCGGTCATCGATGCGGTCACGTTCTTGGGGCAGATTCCGCACTTCTTGAAGTGTTCGATCAGCTGTTCGCGGGTGCAGGCGCCCAGCTTGATGTCCGTGCCTCGCCCGGCCATGTTGGTCGCAATCGTGACGGCGCCGAGCTGTCCGGCCCCCTGGACGATGTCGGCCTCCCGCTCGTGCTGCTTCGCGTTGAGGACCTCGTGTGGCACCCCGTGCTTCCTGGTGAGCATCGAGCTGAGCTGCTCGGACTTCTCCACGGACGTGGTTCCGACAAGCACCGGACGGCCCATGTCATGATGATTCTTGATCTCGTCGACGATGGCCGACCACTTGTCCTTCTCGGACATGAAGACGTAGTCGTTCCTGTCATCGCGGAGCACGGGCACGTTGGTCGGGATGGAGATCACGTCAAGCTTGTAGATCTCGTGGAACTCGGTCGCCTCCGTGTCGGCGGTGCCGGTCATGCCAGCCAGCTTGTTGTACATCTTGAAGTAGTTCTGGATGGTGATCGTGGCCATCGTCTGGGTCTCTTCCTTGATGGGCACGGATTCCTTGGACTCCACGGCCTGGTGAAGGCCGTCTGACCATTGGCGACCGACCATCTTCCTTCCCGTGTTCTGGTCGACGATGACGACGGTTGACTGCCCCTGCTCGTCCGGGGCCACGACGTAGTCTCGATCCCTCTGGTAGACGGTGTGGGCGCGGATCGCCTGCTCCAACAGGTGCGGAAGGTCTATGTTGTCCCCGACGTAGAATGAACCGACCCCCGCGATCTTCTGGGCCTCGGTGATGCCGTCATGGGTGAGGTTGGCCCGTTTCTTGTCCAACTCAACCTCGTAGAACTGGGTGTACTTGTCCCGCTCGGCCTCCAGTCTTGGCAGGGTGTCCCTGGCTTCAGCAAGGCTGGTCTTCATTCGTGTCGACTTCTCCTTGTCGCGGCTGTTGCGGATATCGCCCTCGAGGCTCGAGATGTCGACCATGCACGACTGAACCTTCTCGTCAGCTTTGTTCCAGTCCTTCTGCTGCTGGACAAGGTGCCTGGCGAGCCTGTCGGCCAGCTCGTACCGGGGTGTGTGCTGGTGGGCCGGTCCCGAGATGATCAGTGGCGTCCTGGCCTCGTCGATCAGGATCGAGTCGACCTCGTCGACGATGGCGAAGTCGTGATTCTTCTGAACCTGGTCCTCGGCACGGAGCTTCATGTTGTCCCTGAGGTAGTCGAAGCCGAACTCGCTCGTGGTGCCGTAGACGACGTTGCATGCATACGCCTGCTTCTTCAGCGGTGGTGGCTGCATGTGCATCGGATGGATCGCGCCGACGGTCAGGCCGAGTGCTCGGAAGAACGGGAATGTCCAGTCTCGATCTCTCTGGACCAGGTAGTCGTTGACGGTGACCACGTGGACCTGCTTGCCCTGGAGGCAGGCCAGGTAGCACGCAAGCGGGGCGACGATCGTCTTGCCCTCGCCGGTCTTCATCTCAGCGATTCGCCCTTCGCTGAGTACGACCCCGCCGATCAGCTGAACGTCGAACGGACGAGCGCGGAACGGGGGCCTGGACTGGGGGTACAGTCGCCGTACGGCCTCGTAGAGCTCGTTGGGGATGTCGACGAACTGCCAGGCTTTCACCGGCTGCTCGTTGCCGAGCAGGTCGTCAACGGCCTCTCTGTCAGGCGTGGCGTCGATGATCTCCTTTGTCGAACGATAGATCTCCTGCTCGGATGGTTCGAGCAGGTCCGGGTCGAACCCGTGTTCCGGGTTGAAGATGTTGCGGATACCGACCGATCGATCCATGGCCTCGCGGCCGACCGCGAAGATCTCGGCGAGCAGCTGGTCATCCGGGGGGGCTCCGTCAAGCTGGCTCATGAACTCGGCCGTCTTTTCCTTCAGCTGTGCGTCAGTGAGGCTGCGGACCTGGTCCTCAAGCGAGTTGACGGCTGATACATGGCGGAGATAGCGGTTGACCATTCTCTGGTTGCGAGTGCCGAAGAGCTTTCTCATCAATGGTCCGAATACCGGTACACCCATGGTGAATCCTCATTTCTGGTTGTGAAACCTGCTGTCTTTGTCTGGTCTGGCTGGAACATCTGGACCCGCTGTCGAAGGCGGGGCAACGGATCGGGGGCATCGCCCCTGTCATCACGCTGATGGAGGTGGGATGTTCAACAGCTGGTCGACAAGTCGGTCCAGTTCCGAACCGTCAGGCCTGACAGGCTTGACGGGGCTCGCCTCGCCCGACGCCTTCGGATCAGGAGCCAGTTCGCCCGCCTCGAGCCTGGACTCGGAGCCGAGGCAGTGGCCCGGGTCGGCGAAGAGGCATGCGGCAAGGCTGGAGGAGATGCTGTCGCGAAGTGGCATCGTGCCAGGAAGAGCGGTCGAGGTCGATGCCATGATCGAAAACAGGACCATCGTGCCGATCAGTCCGGTGCGGCTGGCGTGCCTGTTCTGGCGATCATGATTTCGTGCCGAAAGCTTCATCACATGCACAGTATCGGCGCGAACCAGTGCCTTGGCAACCAGGAATCCATGAGGTGGGCCGGATCCGCCTACAATGGGTTCCGCGGTCGTCCCTGTCCGCTGTTTCCTCCTCCAGGATGCGTCCCATGGATCCGGTAACGATCAAGGTCGAAGGCATGACGTGTGCCGGTTGCGCGACGGCCGTTCGTTCGGCGATCGAGAACGTTCCAGGCGTCGAATCGGCCCAGGTCGATCTGGCCACGGGACTGGCCACCGTTGCCGGTGATCAACCCAAGACGACATCCATCATCGAAGCGATCATGACCAGGGGCTACAAGGCCGAGGCAGTCGAGGCTGTCCTGGACGCCTCCGGCATCAGGTCGCAGATCGAGCAGACGCAACTGGAGCACGAGAGACTCTGGAGGACCCGTGCGATCATCGGGCTCTCGACATGGGCGCCCCTGGAACTGCTGCACTGGATCGCAGCTTCGTCCGGATTCGACCATGGCCTGCTCGTCCCGATCATCATGTGGGCTGGTGCGACGCTCGTGCTGGCGACCGCCGGCTGGGGCTTCTACAAGTCGGCTTTCGCCGCAGCCCGTGGCGGGACGACGAACATGGACACGTTGATCTCGATCGGCGCCACCACGGCCTACGTGTACTCGGTGGTCGTGTTCGTCTGTCACCAGCTTGGTCTCATGCATGATGAGCCGTTGTACTTCGCCGAGTCCGCCGGACTGCTCGGGCTGATCAGCCTGGGCCACTGGCTCGATTCAAGAGCGGCTGCGGGTGCCTCGGCCGCAGTCAGAAAGTTGCTTCACATGCAGCCTGACGAGGCGGAGCTGGTCGAGGCCGATGACCAGACTCGCATGGTCCGCACGTCGATGATCACGCCCGGCCAGGAGGTCATGGTACGGCCCGGTGGCCGCGTTCCGGTCGATGGCGTCATCCTCGAGGGGCGATCCTCGATCGACGAGTCGATCATCACCGGGGAATCCATTCCGATTGACAAGGAGGCGGGCCAGGAGGTCATCGCCGGCAGCACGAACACCACGGGTGTTCTCAGGATCAAGTCGACCGTCGATGGTGGATCCACGACCGTCGCGCGGATGGCCAGGCTCGTGCAGCAGGCCCAGTCCAGCAGGGCGAACATCCAGAGGCTGGCCGACAAGGTCTCGAGCGTCTTCGTTCCGGCGGTTCTGTTGATCGGCCTGGTGACGTTTCTCTGCTGGTGGCTGCTGGGAGATGATGTCCCACGTGGGGCGGTCGCGACCGTGACGGTCCTGATCATCTCGTGTCCCTGCGCACTGGGCCTGGCTACCCCGATGGCCGTGATGGTCGGGGCGGGTGAAGCCAGCCTCAGGGGCATTCTGGTCAAATCGGCTCAGGCCCTTGAACAGGCCGGATCGGTCAACACGGTCGTCTTCGACAAGACGGGCACCCTCACGATCGGTTCGCCCGAGGTCACCAGCGTCCAGCCCGAGCCCGGTCATGATGCCGGGGAGGTCCTGTCGCTGGCAGCCAGCGTGGAAAACGCCAGCGAGCATCCGATCGGAGCCGCGATCGTCAGGGCCGCGCGGGAGAAGGGGCTCGAGGTGGCGCCGGTCGAGGACTTCCAGTCGGTTCCCGGCCAAGGTGTCTCCGGACTCGTCAATGGCCGCCGGGTCGATGTCACCAGGGATCCCAAGGCCACCTGCAAGATCATCATCGATGACGTCGAGGCGGGACTGGTGACGGTTGCCGATACGCCCCGTCCAGACAGCAGGCGGGCCGTGGAGGAACTCCAGCGTCTGGGCCTTGATGTCTTCATGCTCACCGGGGATCGCCATGATGCGGCGATCCACATCGCCGAATCGATCGGGCTTGACCGGAACAACGTGATCGCCGATGCCACCCCCGAGTCGAAGCTCTCGACGATCAAGTCCTTCAAGGGAAGTGTCGCCATGGTCGGTGACGGCATCAACGATGCGGCAGCCCTGGCCAGCGCCGACCTTGGAATCGCCATGGGCAGTGGAACCAACATCGCGATCGAATCGGCCCAGCTGGTGATACCCGGTGACCAGGTGACGTCGATTCCACAGGCCGTGACGCTCGCACGCATGACATTGCGAACCATCAAGCAGAATCTCTTCCTGGCCTTCGTCTACAACGCCGCAGCGATCCCGGTGGCGGCCCTGGGCCTGCTGGGCGCCCATGGACCGCTGATCGCGGCGATCGCGATGGCCTGCTCCGATGCCAGCGTGATCGGTAACGCCCTCCGGCTGAAGTCCAGGCTTCGCAAGGGGCGTGTCGATTCGGTCTGAAAATTCAGCCTTCGGCTGGATACCAGGGGGCGATCGCCTCGATCGAGCTCGTGAGTCTCTGCTGGGCTGATTCATCCAGCGACTGGGCGGCCTTCATCGCGTTGATCATGATGGCCTGATGCTTGACGAGCTTCTCAAGATAGAGTCTGTAGCCCGGCTCACTGCTGGCAACAGGCTTGACCCTCTGGGCCATGAAGTACCAGGCGATCGTGTGCTGGATCTTCCTCGAGTGCTCCTCCTTGACCATGACCCAGCGGGTCATCGTGTTGAAGTGCTCTGCCGATGGTTCTTCGTTCAGGAGCTTGATCTGAGCGCTGGCCTTGGCGATGGTCTTCGCATCAAGGAGCATCTGCTGGACTTCGGCATGATCATCGAAAATGCCGCAGGGGATTTCGCAGTGCAGGGAGGCGACCGCCCCCGAAGGACTCGTCGCGTGGCGAGAGCCGGCGGCCATGGTGAGAATAGATGCTATTGCAAGCGTGCAGGTCATCGTGGTCATGGTGATGGAGGTTCTGGACATCGGGTGCTCCTGAGTGTATTTGGTCTGATGTGATCGCGGGTCGAACTATTCCATTCTCACCGTATCGCGTATGATTTCAACGATGAATAGCATACGCAACACTCGCCTGATCCTCCCGTTGGTGATGGCTTGCCTGCCTCTCCAGGCCTGCAACTCGACCAGCGGCCGTGTTAAAGACTCCTCGACGATCGCCTCCACCCTGGCGACCTCGGATGCCCGCACTCGTGCCTACAACGATCATGTCGTCGTGCTCTCCAGTGAATGGATGGAGGGGCGTGTTCCTGGGAGCAGGGGGATCAGCCTGGCCGAGGAGTACATCGCCTGGAACTACCAGAGCAACGACCTGGAACCTGCTTTTGACTCCGGTTCAAGTTACCGCCAGCAGTTCAAGCTTCGAAATCGCAGCACATTCAGTGGCCAGGGTGATTCCAAGGTCATCGATGCCTTCAACACTGGGGCGATGATTCCTGGTTCTGGGGCACTGGCCGGCCAGTGGATCGTCGTGGGCGCTCATCACGATCACCTTGGCACAGGAACCTTCGGATCAAGGGGGACAGAAGGCAAGATCCATCCGGGGGCCGATGACAATGCCTCCGGCACCGCGGCGATCCTGCTGTTGGGGGAGCATCTCGGCAGCAGGCTTGCTGAACTTGGAGATGTCCCACGGAGGAGCATTCTCCTGATGACCTTCAGTGGTGAAGAATCCGGCCTCAACGGTTCGGCTCATTACGTGCAGCACCCGATTGCGCCGATCGAGGATCACGTTCTGATGATCAATTTCGACATGATCGGGCGGATCGAGGACGGTCGGGTCAGCGTCACGGGAAGCAGCACGGGGCAAGGGCTTGATGAGATCCTTGCGACGGCTTCAGGCGACACGGTCCTGGAGATCGCCACCGATGGGGGACTCAGTTCAAGAAGCGATCACGCAAGCTTCCATGACAGGGGCGTTCCTGTTCTCTTCGTGATGGCCTCGAGTCTCAACGAGGACTACCACACTGAGCAAGACCAGGGTTGGAAGCTCAACAGGGTCGACGCGGCACGAACATCGCGATTCATCGAGGATGTCATCCTGCTCGCCGCGGTGCGGCCTGACCGATTTGAATTCTCGCGTTCGCAGATGGACAGGTCAGGCAGCAGCGGACCCGGCCTCTCCGAGATCAAGGTGCGTTTCGGAATCAAGCCCGGCAACTACGCGGACCCGGTTGACGGGATCCTCGTCGGCGGAGTCTCTGCAGGCACATCGGCCGAGGAGGCCGGACTCCAGGCCGGGGACAGGATGATTCTCTGGAACGAACAGCCCATCGTCGACATCGGGCAGTGGATGACTCTTCTTGCAGCGTGTGAGCCCGGCGATATCGTCGATGTCACCGTACTCAGGGATGGCGGCGAGGTGGTGATCCCGGTGAAGCTGAAGGCCAAGAACTAGGACAGGTCACCGGCGGGCGATTCCGTTGAACATCGCGTCCAGTTGCGAGCCAAGCAGGCGAGTCTCATCCTGCAAGCGTGGCAGGTGGGCCCTGGCCTGCGACATGGCTATTGATCGATCGCCGCGGACGCGTTGCCATGTGAAGGGCGAGTCCTCCAGTTCATCGATGTCGAAGATCTGGCCACTGTCAGCATCGAGGCAGTTGAACAAGAGAAGCGATGTCTGGTTGTCGGCCCTGTTTCTTCGGTCGTTCCATTGCTGCGTCAGGTGGCACGGGCCAGCATTCTGCCGCTTCGAATCCAGTCCAGCCATCTCGACATCGAGCTCGTCGAGCCTTTCTAGCAGTTCCTTCAACTGGAGTGTGAGTTCATGCCGTTCCTTGATATCGATTTCAGAGTGGATCTGTTGTTCAGATGCATGGGTGCTTGAGATCGAATCATTGCACCCGGCCAAGCACAGGAACAGGCACAGGCTGCTTGCCGATTGGAGGAGTCTCGTCTTGTTCATCTCGTGGGGGTTCCTCGGGCGACCCAGTGTGGGGAGGTCACCATCAACTATTCTATTCAGCACCCAGGTATGACAAACGGAAAATTCGAATTCGTTCATTGAGAATCGATTCCTTGATTGCCCGGTCCAGACACCTCCTGTAGCTTGGAGAGGCCACTGTCGCAGCTCAAGGAGTGCAGATGGATACCAATCCACAGGATCCCCACTCAGTCAAGCGTGCCATCCATCATGATCGAGTCAGGAAGGATCATGCCCAGGAGACTGCCCAGGACTATGTCGAGGCGATCGCTGAACTGACTTATGAGAATGGTGTTGCAAGAGTAGGGGCACTGGCAGACTACTTCGGTGTCAGTCACGTCACCGTCAGCAAGACGATTTCAAGACTCCAGCGGGATGGCCTTGTCATCACCAGGAAGTGGCATCCGGTCGAGTTGACCGAAGCTGGGCTGAAGCTGGCTCGTCAGTCCAAGAAGCGACACGAGATCGTCCTGGCCTTCCTGCGAAGCCTCGGGATCGACGAGGAGACGGCCCAGCATGATGCCGAAGGCATCGAGCATCATGTCAGTCCCAAGACGCTCGAGGTCTTCAGCCGGTTGACAAGGGAGCGAGGCGGCCGTGATTGACACCAGCAAGGCGTGGGTCATCGCCGATACGCACTTCGGTCATGCCGAGGCCATTGGCAAGTTCAACAGGCCGTATGAGGATGCGAGCCAGATGGATCAGGCGATCCTCGGCTCGATCAATCAGCATGTCATGCCCGAGGACACCCTCTACCATCTCGGCGATTTCGTCGGGCCGATGACAGGCCCTGGCGAGCAGACAGCGTACGCCCACCGACTGCGTGAACAGATCCGATGTGAACGGATCATTCTCGTCCGTGGGAATCATGATCCCGGGAACGACCAGTTCAAGGCCCTCTTCGCCGAGACGCACAAGGTCTTCAGCCTGAAGGGTTGGTCAGGTGGCGGCCATAGGATCGTGATGAGCCATTATCCGTTCCGCCGCTGGCAGGGGGATCGCAGCGGATCGATGCACCTGTTCGGCCATGTCCATGGCCAGCTCGACGAGGTCTCCAGATCGTGCGATGTCGGGATCGACTGCTGGTCGTACGGTCCGATCAGGCTTGATCCGCTGCTGAGAATGCTCGACGAGCAGGACATTCCCGCGTTCGAACCGTACACTCGCCGGCAGCCGATGCGTAACGGCATGGAAGGAGCCTGACATGGCCGCATCAGGAAGCAAGCTCGTGATCATGGCCGCCCTGATCGGCAATGGTCTCATTTCGATCACCAAGTTCATTGCTGCAGGGATCACCGGCAGTTCGGCGATGCTCGCAGAAGGCATCCACTCGGTCGTCGATACCGGCAACCAGGTCCTGCTGCTGCATGGACTCAGGCGATCCGCGTTGCCACCTGATCGAAGGTATCCGTTCGGCCATGGGCGGGAGATCTACTTCTGGAGCTTCGTCGTCGCGATACTCATCTTCGCCGTCGGCTCCGGCATCACCCTCTACGAGGGAATCTCTCACCTGAGAGATCCCAGGCCCATCGAGAAGCCGATCGTCAACTACATCGTGCTCGGGCTCGCAATCGTGTTCGAGTCCTTTGCCTGGTACTTCGCCTTCCGCGAGGTCGGCCGCATCAAGGGCAAGCGTGGTTACCTCAGGGCGGTCAAGGATGGCAAGGATCCAAGTCTCTTCGTCGTCCTCTTCGAGGATACCGCGGCGATGCTCGGGCTCTTCGTCGCACTCGGCGGACTCATACTCGTCCAGGTGACCGGCATGCCCATCTTCGACGGGATCAGTTCCATCCTGATCTCCGTGATCCTTGCGGTGACGGCGATCTGGCTGGCCATCGAGACCAAGAGCCTGCTCATCGGCGAGGCGGCCGATCCGGAAACGGTCGATGCGCTGCGTGAGATGGTGGGGGCCACGGACGGGATCGACAGCGTGCATGAGATCTTCACCATGCACAACGGTCCCGAGGACATCCTGGTCACGATCAGCGTCGACTTCAAGGATGATCTCGTCGCAGGGCAACTCGAGAAGACCATCGGATCGCTGGAGGACTCCATCAGGTCCCGCTACCCGGCGATCAAGCGCATCTTCATCGAGGGCGAGGCCTTCTGCAGGCCGCTGCCGCCGCCACCGGGCGAGTCCTGATCACGACCGGCCAGAAGCTCGTTCGGTGATCGAGTGGGCGATCATCCGGATGACCTCGATGGTCGATCCGAGGGTCATGTCGTCCCGGTCGTTGATCGGATTGAACTCGACGACGTCGACACCGATCAGGCCGTCATGGGAGGAGATCTGCCGGACGGCGTCCAGGACGACATCGAGTTTCGGCCCGCCATGAACCGCCGTGTCCACACCAGGGGCGTCGCTCGGGTCGATCACGTCGACGTCGAATGAGAGGGCGAAGCTGGAGGTCCCCGCGGTGGCTCGCTCGGTCGCCTTGCCGACCGAATGGACGACACCGTCGGACTTGATGTGATCGTGGGTCACGTGAAGCATCTGGCCACTGTCCATGTGCCTCTGCTCGCCGGCGTCCATGTCCCTGGGTGCGAGGAATGCCGCCTGGTGCCTGTGGTAGATACCGTCGGTGCCGACAACCTCGCTCAGGCCGGGCACCTTCCATCCCAGCAGCGCGGCTCCGCTCATTCCATGGAGATTTCCAGTCGGTGTCGTCTCGGCGGTGTTGAGGTCGGCGTGGGCGTCGAACCAGAGAAGCCCGGGGGCGTCCCGGTCCTGCAGGCGTCGTGCTGCGGCGATGCCGGCAAGGGATCCTGCGGCCAGTGAATGATCTCCTCCGATGGTGATCGGGAAACCGCCGGACTGGATGGAGTCCATCGTGAGTCGCCTCGCCTGGTGACACGCCCTGGTGGTCGCTTCCAGGATGCCCTGGTCGATCGCGCCTTCGGCCTGCTCGGTTCGATCGACATGGTCGACGTCCACATCCCCCAGGTCTCTGACCTGGTGACCATCCGAGAGCAGCATCGACACGAGGCCGGCATCCCGCAGCGCCACGGGAGCCTCCCGGGTGCCGTGATGACCGCCACCCATGCCTATCGGTACACCTATCAGGTCGAATCGAACCATGAACACTGTCCCTTGCTACTTCGTGATGATCGCTGTGGTACTGCAGCTGTCATCGAGACTGACTTGGAGCGATTGAGAAGGACCATCTGCATGGTCCGCCTGTCATGAACTCGTCGTCGTATTCAGCAACTGTCGCCCCACGCGCCGAGCAGTGCGCCCAGATCCTCGCCGTTGGTCGTCTGATCGCCGGTAAGATCTCCATCAGGAGTGCCCCAGGCTCCCAGCAGGGCGCCGAGATCCTGGCCATCGACCACGCAGTCGCCGTTGAGGTCGCCCGGAAGTGACGGAACGGCCGTCTCCGGAACGATGGCTTCGAACGTGAGGAAGCCTCCCGCGGTGTGGAGGCCGACGGTGATGTCGCCGGAGACAGGCGGTGCAGTCGAATCAAACCAGAACGTGTTGAGCATGCCCCAGCGAAGTGCGTTGGCGAGCGGGTTGGTGAACCATGATTCGGTCGTCCAGAGGATCGAATCCGAACCTTCCGTCATGCTCCAGGTGTCCGTGTCATACGGTTCGCCCGAATGATGAGGTTCGAGGTTGTGCCCGATGTTGGAGAGGTTGAGCCCGCTCTTGTCGATGCTGAGACTCCTGATGTTCCTGTGAACCGTCTGGTTGTAGAGGTGGTAGGTGTAGCGGTACGTGCCATCGGGATTGTCCCGGACGGTCACGGCCACGGAGAACCGGCCGCTGTTTCTCACGTCTACATGGGTGAGAAACGCATCCTCGTCCAACTGCTTGACCAGTTCAGCCGGGTTGATCATCTGGAGCGTCGGTCCGGTGAGGGAGAGGTTGTATCCGCCGGAGGTGAACGAGCCGACGCTGATCTCCCTGAGCGAGGTGTTGTTGTCATCGTTGCCCGCTGTCGCATCCTCCACGTGGACGTAGATGCCCTCGCCGAAGTACAGCGCGTCCGGGTGCAGCGTGGGGTTCAGGTCCTCGTTCTCGACCTGCAATCTCCTTGACAGTCCATTGATGACCGGTGCGGACGAGAACGGATAGGGGAAGTGGCCAGTGTGCGGAGTGACGGGTGATCTCGGCCCGAGGCCACCTTGTTCGCCGTTGAGAAACGAACTGTACGGATCCGAACATCCGATTCCCAGCGCATCATCACATCCGCCACCGGACGGAGTGCAGGGACCGCATAGGTTCTCCTGGAGAGCGCAGAATCCATGCTTGCAGTGACTCATTCCGATCTGGTGAAGCTGTCCATTCTCCCAGCGGTAGATGTTCTGGGGGATGACCGGGTGGACGTTGGTACCAGCAACCCACGAAAGCTCCTCGTCACCGATGTTGCAGCTGGTCGTGCCGATCGAGTACGAGGTCACGCCAAGTGATGAGGACCATCGAGTGATCCCATTGAGTGAACCGACGATGACATCGGCTCCGATCAATCCACCTTCCTCGTCACCGCCTCCACGGGCGTCACCGGCCGACAACGAGTGCATGTGGCCCAGGCCCAGGGCGAGGGTGACCAGTGAGAGTGTCGAGACGAATTTGATCGTGCGTTTCATTCCGGTCCTTTCTGGTGATCGGTACGACAGGCCATGCCATTCTGGATCGATGTCTGGGTCTTCTATTGTGTCCCGAATCCGAACGGAAGCAAGGCACGAGGCATCAAGGGCTCATTATGGCCCATTGCCGGCCCATGCGTGATAAAAAGGCGACGACGGATCAGGGACCCGTCGTCGCCAGGCATTCGATGTGATTTGAAGATGAAGTTGGTCAGCAGTTGCTTCCCCAGGCGCCCAGGACGATGCCCAGGTCCTCTCCATCGGTCTTGCCATCATTGTTGAGATCGCCTCCATCAGTGCCCCAGGCGCCCAGCAGGAGACCGAGGTCCTTCCCGTCGACGATGCAGTCGTTGTTGAGGTCGCCCGGGATCGATGGGGCAGGTTCTCCGGGAACGACACCCTGGATCGTGATCGAGCCGCCGCCCTCGAAGTACCCGAGGACCATGCTGCCACCGACTGGAAGGCCTGGAGCATCGAACCAGAACGTGTTCATCATGCCCCATCGCAACGCATTGAAGTTAGGGTTGTTGAACCATGATCCAGTCGACCATCCGATCAGGGTGTTGGTGGTGATCTCCGACCAGTTGACCTCGTCATAGTTCTCGCCAGAGTGCTGCTCGAGGTGAGACTTGCCAATGTTGGACACGAGCGACGTGTTGGTCACAACCGAGAGTGAGCGGAAGCCCCTGGCCACGTTCTGGTTGTAGAGGTGGTAGGTGTACCGGTACGTTCCGTCCTGATTGGGGCGAACGGTCAGTGCGACGGTCGCACGTCCGTCTCCCGGGATCTGGACATGGAACACGTAGGCGTCAGGATCAAGTTCCCTGATCAGTTCGGCCGGATTGACCATCTGGTAGGTCGTGCCAACAAGGCTCAGGTTGTAGCCGCCTGATGAGAATGAGCCCACTCCGAGTTCGCGGACCGATGAATTGTTGTTGCCATTGCCTGCCGCGGCATCCTCGACATGGATGTAGAGTCCTTCTCCGAAGTAGCGGGCATCCGGATGCAGGGTCGGGTTGAACTCATCATTGTCCACCTGGATTCTCCGTGAGAGTCCGTCCTGGATCGGCTCGGCGGTGAAGGGATAGTCGAACACGCCGGTGTGTGGATTGACCTCTGATCGAGGCCCGAGATTGGCCTGTTCGCCGTTCCACCACGAGTTGTACGGATCCGAACAACCGATGCCGAGGCTGTCCACGCATCCATTGCCGGTCGGGCTGCATGGTCCGCAGAGACTCTGCTGCAGTGCGCAGAAGCCGTGCTTGCAGAAGCTCATGCCGATCTGGATGAGCTGGCCGTCCTCCCATCGGTACATGTTCTGTGGAATCACGGGGTGAAGCATGTTTTCGGACTCCCAGGACAGTACCTGGTCGCCGATGTTGCAACTGGTGGTTCCAAGTGAATACGAGCTGGTGCCGTTGGACGAAGACCACTTCTGGACTCCGTTGATCGAGCCCACGATCACATCAGCTCCGATCAACTGTCCGCTCCTGTTCCCGCCTCCGCCCCGTGTACGATCCTGTCCTGCGGTTGCCGAGTGAATCTGTCCGAGTCCGACGGCTGCGCCGCCCAGCGCGAGTACGCCGAGATATATTGGTGCCTTGTTCATGTGCTTGGTGCTCCTGGGTCCTGGTGCCTTGAAAACAGTCCCCCCATGAACACTCCGCAATTGAGCGTATGATCTCTCAACAGCAGATTGCCTAAATTTCCAAAATTAGCCTTAGGGCCACCAGGAGCAGCCATGCCGAACAATGACGAACATCCAATCGAGTTGAACCAGTCGCATGTCGAGTGGCTCGACGAGATGGTCCAATCACATGGACTCCCTGACCGATCGAAGGCGATCAGGTGCCTGCTGAATTTCGCACGGGAACGAACCGATCTCGAATCCGAGATCTTCGATGAGATCCGCTGTCCTGACTGCTAGGAGTCCAGTTCTGGTATCAGCAGGGATGTGTCGGGTGGGGTCATGTCGGCCATGGGCGTTGGGGCCAGTTCCACCGGAATCGTGATCGATCCGCCCTTGTCCGATGAATAGACCAGTTCGACCGCTCCCTCGCCCTCGACGAGGAACCTGAAGATCCTGTTGCCCTTGCGGCCGACACCCTGCGGGTTCACGATCCGGTGAGGCCTGGTCGTCTCCTGGGCGTCGAGCTTCTCCCATGGCATGAAGTTCCTGACGGTTCCGCTGGCGACAACCCTGTTGCCGGGTCCGGCCATGCATTCGAGCATGTCGGGATTCCCGATCCGCTTGTTGCGTGCATGCTGGAGGATCGTGGGGATGATCTTCGGATTGCGCACCTCGGCCGTGATCTCCCAGAGATCGCCGGGCCCTGACCTGACCTGGAGGTTGCCCCACTTGACCTGGGGCATGTGATCGGCGTGAAGCATCGTGAAGGCGAAGTTCCTGTGAAGATCCTCCTGCTGCATCCAGGTCGGCGTGACCCTGCTGGAGTACTTCGTGGTCCCTCCGACGAGGATCCTGCCATAGGTCGGATGGTCGACTTCGCGGTAGGGCACGTAGACATCTGAGAACTGGAGCAGGTCCCGGAACTGGCGGCGATCCTCCTCGGAGGGATTCTCGCTGGTGTTGAACATCTTCCGGTCCGTCCAGAGTTCGTTGGTGAAGCTGGCGATTCCGAGACCCTCGTAGGTCCACTCGGTCTGTCCGCCGTAGACGGTGTAGAGGTCCTTCCAGGTCACGAGACTCTTGTAGTGGGGGATGATCTTGGATCCCAGGAGGGACAGTTCCTCGTGGACCTGATCGTCCGATCGAGGGTAGGAGATGTGCTTGACCGACGGACCGCGAAGGATCATGCCGCCGGTGTTGTGGTAGCTCTGGACGGCGGCGATGTTCGGATGCTCGTGCATGAACTCACCGATCACCCTGGTCTCGGGAAGGCTGAATGGGTAGTCGGTCGACCCCCTCTGCACATGCGTGGGCGCCCATTCGCTCGGCCAGTTCCTGTTGGGATCGTAGCCGCCGATGTTGTCCTCGTTGACCTGGCCGTCGCCATCGTTGTCGATCCCTTCCTGTCCCAGCCTGGTCCAGCCACCGGGCGGATCGTCCCTGTCCACGCGTATGAAGAATCGTTTGTCATCGGGATCGGGCTTCCAGCGTCCCATGGGATCAGGAGCCCACATCGAGGTGATGTGGCCATCTCCATCGAGATCGTCAGGTGGATCCTCGTCCAGCAGGCCGTCATAGTCGTTGTCGACAGGCCTGATACCGCCGCGGAGATCATGAGGAGTCGACGGCTGGTTGAACCAGTACTCGCGACCATCAGGATTGGCACACGGGACGAAGTAGAAGGCCCGTTCATCGATGAGCTTGGTCAGCGAGTCGATCTTCCCATGGCTCTTTGCCAGGTACCAGATCGAATAGAGCACGACCTCGGCGGCCTGGATCTCATTTCCGTGGATGTTGCCGTCGATGTACATCGCCGGTTTGGCGGTGTCGGGCCCCGTCGCCGAATTGTTCATCGTCAGGAGCCAGATGTCATGGCCGCCCACGCTTTTTCCAAGACTCTTGATCTGGATCAGATCAGGGTAGGCCTCCGCCAGTGCGTGCATGGCGTTCTCCAATTCCTCGAAGGTGTACCATCGGTCGAACCTCAGGTCGACCTTGCTTGGATGCGGATACTGGGCGAAGGTGGTTGAAGAAATGACCAGGAACGTCGCCAGGATGATCAGTGTTCGAATGTTCATTGGCCCTGCTCCTTGAGTTCGCTGGTCTGGTGTGATTGGCTGAGCGAGCCGAATTTCTCGCTGTAGACGCTGACCTGGATCGGTTCTCCGTCAGGATGCTCGATGATCCATCGGTACTTGTTCCGGCCTCCCGAGCCCGGGACGGTCCATGTCTTGTGGACAGGCGTGCCCGAGACGATCGACTCCTTGTCGACCCCGATCCTGACCACGTGTGGTCTTGAGCGGCGGTTCTTCGAGGCCATGGCGGTGCCAGCTGGCATGAAGCCGTCATTGACGAGTGTGGCTTCGACCTCGTAGATGTTCCTGGAGAGTCGCTTGACCTGGAGGTCCTCCAGTTCAAGTCGAGGGTAGAGATCCATCAGCTGGACGAGGAATGCCGCCTGTTTGCGGGCGACCTCATCGAACTCTTCCTCAGGTGGGGTCATCCTGTATCCAGGTATCCAACCACCGATCTGGACGCGCCCGTACTCGGGGTGGTCATGCCACTGCCACTGGACGAATCCCTCTCCATCCCGTTGTTCATCGATGTACTCCAGCCAAGGGGACTTCTCCTTCTTGGAAGTCTTCGTGGCCTGCGCGGGCTCGGCGGTCTTGATGCGTCTGACCTCGATCCCGGCCATCTTGCTGTAGTTCTCGACCATCTCGACGGTCAGCCGGGACATTCGCGTCTCATCCACCTGCATACCCTGGGATTGGGCGTACTCCATCAGCTCCGTGAGGGTCTCCATGGAGATGTCTCCGACCGGGCTCGGAGTAAGGCTATTCGCATCGGCCTTGGCATCGTTGCCGGGTTGATCCGCCGGAGCCTGTTTGTCCTTGCTCTTGCCCTTTGTCGGCATGTTCCAGCCCGGGGTGGTGAAACTGGGCATGCCCAGCTGGGCATAGACCCAGCCATGGAAGGAGCCGTCGGTCCCAACGGTCGGTGCTGGTGCGTACCCGGTGATCTCGATGTATCGATCGCTGATCGTTGTGTAGAAGTCGACATCCTTGGCATCGAGCGTGTTGGGTACGCCGGACTTGTTCTGGCCTGATTCGGACGGCTTTCGTGCCAGGTTGTCATGGATCCCGTAGGTCATGACCGTGATGATCCTCGGGTGATCCAGGAGGAAGTTGGCCAGGGCATGGGATTCCGGCTCCGACAACTGCCATCGCCCCGACAGATCATCGTGGTAGGGGTAGTTGTGCATGAAGTTCATGTCCAGGTTGACCCCTCCCGGCGGATCCTCGTTCAGCTGACCGTCGCCATCATTGTCGATGCCCTCGCTCGTCACGTAGAACTCGGCGCGTTCGGACTTGGATGGATCCGGCTTCTTGTCCAGACGGGACTCCTCGGGATCCTCCATCCGGTCAGCCTTGTCCGGATCGAAGACGCGCATCCTGGTGATCACGCCATCGCCGTTGAGATCATCCGGTCCGTCCTCGTCGAACTCACGATCACGGTCCTCGTCGATCGACCTGGCGTTGGTGCCCCTGTTGACGGGTGATTGACGCATCCACTCGTAGGCATCGGGATTGGCCCGGGGAACCAGATACACGGTTCGTTCGGCCAGGATCGGACAGTCGTCCGAGGCAGCCAGTTCCTTCGCGATGTCCATGACGAATCGGCTTGATGCGGGATGGGTGGAATCAAGACCGCCAACGATCAGAAGAGCCGGTCGATCCTCGGCGGCGACGGGGCCATCGTGAACGATCGTGATCAGGGGAATCGACAGGCCATGAAGGCTTGTCCCCAGGAGCTGGATGTCGACATGGTTCCCATGGCTCTGCTGCATCGTGTCGATCTGCCGGATCATCTCCTCATGGGAGCATGGAACGGTGGGGGGATCCTGATGCAGGTGGGCCAGGGCGGTGATGAGCACTGTTTCAAGCACTGTCTGTCTCCAGAATTCGGTCGAGTCTCCGACCATGTCTTTGCGAATCAATCTGATTGATGCCGCATTCTATCTGCATGGGCTCACGAGGGCGCGTCATGCAGGATGAAGAAAAACGAGGGGCCCGAAGGCCCCTCGACAGTTCGAATATGACCGCTGTGACTACGAGTCAGTCGCAGGCTGAACCGACCTGGTCGGCACAGATCTGGTCCCACTCGGTATCGCAGCAGAAGGGATCAGCGGCACAGATGGCTTCACAGCAATCCTGGTCGTCGCAGTAGGGCGTGCCGTTGGCGACATTGCAGTTGCCCGTGTCAGGGGCTCCGCAACCCTCGGTCGGGGGTGGAGGGGCACACTCTCCCCAGTTGCCCAACATGACGGCCAGGTCGGCACCGTCCGTGGTCCCCGATCCATCGATATCCGAGCAGCCGCCCGCCGACCAGTTGCCCAGGAGCAGCGCCAGGTCACTGCCATCGACCACGTTGTTCAGGTCGATGTCACCGGCGCACTCGCTCTTGTTGTCGCACGGGATGTCGCAGTTGGCGACGGCCAGGCTGACGCAGGATGCATCCCAGCTGTTTTCACAGCACGTGGGATCGACGGTGCAGACCGTTTCACAGCACGTCGCATCGTCGCATGAAGCGCCTTGGTGCTCCTGGAAACAATCTCCCGCTCCAACCGCCCCGCAGATCGTCGGACCGCCATCGTCGATGATGGCCAGGTCCGACCTGTAATGCTCCAGGGTGCATCGCATTCTCCTGGCCTGGTCAGGTGTGAACTCCCACATGCAGTCGTCATCCGAGTAGTCCATGTAGTTGTGGATCGGATTGGAGCTGCCGCAACTGGAACCGCTGCATCCACTGGTCGGACTGGACTGTGGATTCGTATCGCAGACCAGGTCCCCGGTGGTCGAGCAGTTGCCGCCGCAGCCACCGTTGAACGTGTGGTGGAGTCCGAGATAGTGGCCGACCTCGTGGGTCAGCGTGCGTCCACCGTTGAACGGCGGCCCGATCGGGGCGTTGTCGCCGAAGGCCTCCCAGAGGACGACGACCCGGTCAGAGTTGGAACCCGGGCTTCCTTCCTGGGGCAGAAACGGCACGTACCCCAGGGCTCCGCTGGCCGTGTTGGTGTAGATGTTCATGTAGTTGTCAGGATCCCAGGCGATGGAGTTCCAGTAGCTTCCCGAATCGTTGTACCAATTGGTGTTGTTGTGGTACGTGATGCCGTTGGTGGGATTCCCATTCGGATCCGTCTGGGCGAGGAAGAACTCGATCTGGATGTCCGTGCCTGGTGCACCGGGTGTTCCGCTGAGTGCCAGGAAGTCCTCGTTGAGGATCGTGATGTTGCTCTGGACCATCGCCTCCGAGATGTTCCCCTGTGATCCGTTGTTGTTCCTGATCACATGGACGACGACCGGGATCATGTACTTGGTCACGGATGGATCGTAGATGGAGGCGGGGTTGGTGAAGCTCATCGAGCAGTCCGACGGTCCTCCGCCGGCAAGCGCTCCGGCAGGATCGATCCCCGAGTTCTCATAGAGGCACTTGTTGCCGAAACGCCTGAAGTACGATGAGTTGAAGTATTCGCGCCACGATTCGAATTCGAGGTTGCCGACGGTGATGGTCCCGTCATCATGCTGCCAGACCCTCGGTGGTGTCTTCGAATCGGCGGCGCTACAGGTGCAGGCTGCTGCCAGTGCGAGTGCACCGGCCGTAATACTGGTCTTCATGTGGATTGCTCCTTGGAAATCCCCCCACATGAAGTTGTTGGGTCACGATTGATCGATGACCTGGACGGTGCCTGCGTGTCCTGTTGTCTCCTTGCTGCTGCTGGTGCTCTCTTGCTTCCCGGTCGTGCATCCTGGCACGGGAACAGCTTCTCCCGGGTTGTTGGTTTCCAGGTCGACCGAGCAGTCGGCCGGCTCCGGATGGGTCCAGGTGCATCTCAAACCTACTTCCTGCCCATGAATATGACAGGACAAAATGTGAATTTGGGTAATTTAGAGTCCATTCCCGGAAGGGATGGGGGGCGGGGTGTTTCAGCTCGGGCAGGCACCCCAGGAGGAGAGCAGGATGCCGATATCAGCTCCATTGACCGTCCCGCTGCCATTGAGGTCCCCCAGGGGATCGTCAGTGCCCCACATGTCCAGCATGAGGGCCAGATCGATCCCGTTGACCACACCATCCCGGTTCAGATCGGCGGGGCACTGCCCGGAACAGAGGCTGTCAAACGTATTCCCAGGGCCTTCGACGATGGATCCGGAGAGGGTGTCGGGGAGGTTCTCGCAGAAGAATGAACCCGAGACATGCGTGCTGTAAAGAGTGGGATCGGAGTCATGTCGCAATGCGCCACCCGGGCCATCGATGCATTCATTGGTGGTGAACGAGCAGTTCGCGTAGCTGGGATCGGCGGTATCGGCGAAGGCGGCCCCTCCTGCGAGCATGGCGATGTTCTCGTCGAAGTCGCAGAGCAGGAACTCCGGCGCACTGCCGAAGGTGCAATGGGCGCCACCGCCGAGTTGGGCGAAGTTGCCCTGCATGATGCATCCCCTGGCCAGCATGAAGCCCGTGGTGGGCGGATCGCTCAGGAACAGGCCGCCTCCGTCACCCTCGACATGGTTGCTGAGGATCAGCGTGTTTTCGATGGTACTGCTGCTGGCCAGAAGACTCGCACCACCACCCTGGTAGAGGGACTCGTTCTCCATGATGGTGCCGTTCCGGAAGGTGATCGAGCTGCCGAACTCGTAGAGACCGCCGCCATGGTCGGCGAGGTTTGATTCAAGCGTACAGTCGTCCATCAGCATCATCGATTCGAAGGCGTGTACGGCGCCGCCGTATTCCGACTGGTTCATGGTGAACAGGCAGTTGCTGTAGGTTGTCGAATCCATGGCAGATGCGGCCCCGCCTCCGAATTCGGCCATGTTCTCCACGAGGATGCAACCGGATACCTCGCCCATGCCGGTTGAATGAATGCCGCCACCTGCCGCAGCCTGGTTGAAACTGAACGGTGAGTCGGCGAGCGTTTCCTGCATGCCCAGTCGAACCGTGCCGAGTCCGTCGCAGTCGTTGCCCCAGAAGGTGCAGCTGGCGATCTCGGCCTGGCTGATCGATTCGATCGCGCTGCCGGAGTCCTCGGCGGAGTTCTGGTTGAACGTGCACCCGATGATCGTGGATTGACCACCCAGCATGGAGAGACCGCCCCCGAGGATCGCCTCGTTGAGTTCGAAGTCGCAGTTGGACAACGTGATGGAGGCATTGTTGACGTGAACTCCACCACCATCCGGTGCGGAGTTGCTGATGAAGATCGAGTGGGTCAGGACCAGATCGGACTCAAGGGAGGCGATACCGCCACCGGCCAGAGAGGCTTGGTTCTCCTGAAAGGTGCAGTTGATGAAGCTGGCCTGGCTGTTGAAAGCGAACACGCCGCCGCCATCGACATCGGCGTTGTTGCCGATGAACAGGCAGTTGGTGATGGTCGGGCTCGAGGAATCCAGGAGGAGTCCGCCGCCGAAGGTGGAGGTCCCGTTTCGGATGGCCAGGTGCTCCAGCATGGTCGTCGGCCCCTCGCCGCTGGTGCATTCAAAGACTCCCTGGGTCGCCTGGCCGTCGATGATGGTGGCGGGACGACCATCGCGGCCAACCTCGCCACGAATGATCACGCTCTTGCCAAGCGTGTTGATCGGGCTGCTGACCAGGTAGGTGCCTGCGGCGATCTCGATGACGTCCAGGTCGCGCAGGGTGGCAGCATCGATCGCCTCCTGGATGGAGGGATAGTCGGCCGGGACGTGGATCGTCTCGGCATGGACCGGCCCGGGGCAGGCACCAGTGGCCACGGCGGCTGTCAGCAGGAACATCATGCATCTAGACATCGGCATCGACCCCTCGCGAGCTTCATACTGGAGGGAACTCGGCCAGGGCGTGGCAGGCTCACTCCTTCAGGGTCAATGATAACCCTCGACAATGGCAGAATCCCGGGCAATTCCCACCCTTGTCTTTGAATCTGCAGGATAAGGGGCCCCCTGGGCGGCAGATGCAAGCAGGCATGTGCCCTGGAGGACACATGCCTGCTGGAAGCGGGCGAGGAGGCTCGAACTCCCGACATTCAGCTTGGAAGGCTGACGCTCTACCAACTGAGCTACACCCGCGCGTGTGATCGGAATTGTAGCACCACGATGCGATGGCGTGCAACGCGCTGGTATCGCATCAGAATGCACGGCAGCTCCAGTCAGGAATGACACGATATACGCAGTCTCAATCGGACAATCCACTCAACCACTTCTCGACGGCCGCATTGCACGGACCGGGCTGTTCCCACGGAAGGTTGTGCCCGCAGTTCTTGATGACG
>PARI01000005.1 GCA_002711415.1 Phycisphaerae bacterium
CCACCGGTACTCTTCGGAACCGTGACGGAGAACCTCGGCAAGGCCGGTTGCGCCGACAACGCTCGCGTCGTGATCGAGAAGCCGTTCGGCCACGACCTGAGGTCTGCCCGACAGCTCAACGAACTCCTGCACAAGGTGTTCCCCGAGGACCGTGTCTTCAGGATCGATCACTTCCTCGGCAAGGAACCCGTGCAGAACCTCCTCTACTTCAGGTTCGCCAACACCTTCCTCGAGCCGATCTGGAACAGGAACTACGTCGAGAGCATCCAGATCACGATGGCCGAATCATTCGATGTCCAGGGCCGCGGTCGCTTCTACGATGCCACAGGGTGCATCAGGGACGTGATCGAGAACCACCTCATGCAGATCCTCGGCTTCCTGACGATGGAACCGCCCTTCTGGGCCGACCATGAGAGACTCAGGGACGAGCAGGTCAAGGTCTTCGAGTCAATCAAGCCACTCACCGAGGAAGATGTCATCAGGGGACAGTTCGAGGGATACCTCGACGAACCCGGTGTCGCCGAGAACTCAAACGTCGAGACCTACGCCGCCGTCAAGCTGATGATCCACAACTGGCGATGGGACGGCGTCCCGATCTACATCCGCGCCGGGAAGTGCCTGCCTGTCACGGCCACGGAGGTGTCCGTGAGGCTGAGGCAGCCACCTCATGTCGTCTTCAACGAGCGAGACAGCCATGCGAACAACGAAGTGATCTTCAGGGTCCAGCCGAAGGTCGAGATCAGTCTCCAGGCCCGCATCAAGAAGGCCGGCGAGAAGATGGTCGGCGAATCCGTCCAGTTGACCGCCGTTGACAGCGACGAGGACATGCGACCCGCGTATGAACGACTGCTGACCGATGCCATGGACGGGGACTCGACCTTGTTCGCCAGGCAGGATGTCGTTGAATCGGCCTGGAAGATCTTCGACCCGATACTCGGAAGCGACACGCCGGTTGACCGCTATGAGAAGGGCCACTGGGGCCCGGCCAAGAGCCGGAAGCTGATCGAGCCGCCCGGTGGGTGGAGGGATCCTGCGGAATAGTCTGACTACCGATCCGCGGCGCCGGCGTACTCGTCGCGGTACCTGATCCCCAGCGCGTTGTTGAACATGTTCAACATGTTGATGTACCCGACGAGAATCGTCAGCTCGACGATTTCCGAGTCATCGAATTGTTCACGCAATCGATCGATCACGCCGTCGTCGATCCTGTTGGAATCGGCGAGCACCTGCTCGACATACTCCATGGCCAGTCGCTCCCGTGTCGTGAGCCTTGCGGGATCATCCAGCAGTGACGAGGGATCCCCATCGATCCCGAGCTGCTTCATGATGTCCACGTGGCTGGATGTGCAGAACTGGCAGTTGTTGATCGTGGAGGCCTTGAGTATCACGAGTTCCTGGATCCTTCGATCAAGCACGCCGCCTGGATAGACGGCACTGCTGAGTTCGGCGAACGCTCGAAGGATCTCCGGCTGAAGGGCCATGGCCTGGATCATCTCGGCCGGCAACTGGCCGTTGCGCATCAGGATGGCGCTCTCGGCGAAGACCGGGTGATCCCGCACCCCTTCAAAAGCCTCGATGACCTGGTCGGGTTGGATGTGGACTCTCATCGTGCTGCCTCCTGGACTTGTGAACTCACATCGTACCTTCAACCGCACCTGAAACACGTACAATGCCCGTGGGCCCGTGGCGGAATTGGCAGACGCAGGGGACTTAAAATCCCCCGAGGGCAACCTCTTGTGAGTTCGAGTCTCACCGGGCCCATTGTCGACGAGCGTCCAAGGCGTGGAGCTTGACCAGGACCAACGGAATCGTGAAGCCGGCCAGCAGCAGACCCCCTGCGATGTCAACGAGGTAGTGCTCATGCACCAGCCAGCATGAGACCATCACCGCGGTCGCCCAGGCGAGTCCGAATGAACCTGCAACCCGCCCCCACCTCAGCCAAAGGGCCGCTGCGATCGTGAACGCTCCGGAGACATGGAGGCTCGGGACGTGGTTCCACGTACCGACATCCGGAATCCCCGCCCAGCGACACAGGTCGCCCCAGATCCCGGTCGGGTGGCTTCCCTCGAATCCAGGTTCCATGGGCAGCAGGAGAAAGAACGGGATCGCGATCACCNGCTGTCCCAGGAGCGTCGTCAGCAGAGGAAGCGCCTTCCTCCAGTTGGCATAGGTCATCGGATAGATGATGGCCACCAGGTCGAAGGAGACGTAGACCGGGACGGCTGCCGGGACGAAGGGGACATGACGTTCGAAGTCGAACCACATCCGGTATCGTTCGGGCTCCATCCCGCTGATCCGGTTGGAGNCGCTCCAGAGGGTGCTGTAGATCAGCNGGACAATGAAGCCCAGGCCGAGCGTGCTCCACCAACCGACATCCCTGGTAGCTGCATTCATGCCTGATGGATCAACCGGACAATACACCCAGAAGCATGGCCATGATCAGCAGNATGAGCCAGCTNAGGATGACCATGATCACGGTCACGAGGATCGCCTTGACGATGTTCGTGTCGATGAATATCGAGATCGAGAGAGACCACAGGATCAACGCGATCACGATCCCGATGATGAACCTGGTGTTTACGCCATCGATCATGTCCAGGAGGAGCCTGGAGATGAAATCATTGATGAGCAACGGGAAGAAGGACGCCTTGTACGCCGTTCCGTAGTCAGGCGCTTCCCCGTTGACGAGCTTGAACGAGAGCTGAAGAACCAAGGCAACGATCAATGCACCGATCAGGGAACCCACGATGAGGCCGATCCATTCCATGACATGCTCCCTACTGGTTCAATCTTTCACAGCGGACACACATGAGTATACTCGGCGCTTGCCCATGCCTGAAACCAACATATCCTCTGATCTGTCACGGCTATCACGCTCCCGGGACGAGCCTCGGGGGCGATGGACCATGCATGCAAGCACGCCGCAGAGACTGGCGGCGCTTCTCCTGCTGATCCTGTTCTTCGCCGGTCTCGGCCTGCTCCTGGCCCGGCACCCGTCAGAACTGGCCCCACCACTCTGCCCGACCCGAACCATCNTGGACCTGGACTGTCCGGGTTGTGGTGGAACCAGGGCGACCCATCACCTGCTCAACGGGCGGTTCGAGCCGGCGTTCAGACAGAACCCCGTGGTTGCGATCCTCGGAGTACCAGCGATGGCCATCGTGGTCGTCGTCCTGGGCATGACGATCATGGGCAGGCTGCCTCGGCTGGCCCCCTGGGAACGACTGCTTCTGGTGCTGCTGGTCCTGCTGATCCTCTTCGGCATCGCCAGGAACATCCCCCTGGGAGCCTTCGAGTGGATGCGGACGACGGCGGAGACTACAGCAACCACTCCTTGAACAGCCGGATGTTCACCAGCACTTCGCTCACGATCACCGATCCTGCCAGTACGAGGAAGAAGAGCGTGAGGCCCGTGAACCCGAACAGCCCGCCGAGCACGCCCATGAATGCGCTGTGGACCAGGTAGATCGGCCAGCTCAGGGTTCCCAGATGTAACAGCACGCCCCCCCGTTGCAGCGGGCTGAACAGGCAGGCGATGAGCAGGCAGACGCTGATCAGCGTCGGCATGAACTCGAGATCCATCGCCCGGTAGACGATCACGCACGNGATCAGACCGAGCACCAGCCACGCCACCTGGGATGCGCCCAGCCGCTGGACGGCCCGTCTCCTGGCGAAGTAGAACCCGAAGCCGATCGCCGGCAGCACNCTGCCCCACTGGGCCAACGGGATTCCACCATCGGCCAGCAGTGGGATCAACGGGATGAACAGGATCGCCAGGAACGGTCCCACCGCCTGGACAAGGCGAACGATGCCGGTCGCCACCGAGCCGGCCTTCCTGGTCGAGTACAGCACGAGTGATCCGGAAATGCAGCCGACAACCCATATGAACGGGAGGTACCACAATGGAATGCTTCCGCCGTAAAGCAGGTTCCTCCACGACAACCCGTCGACGAACGCGTTCCAGGAGAACCNGGCCATCGCCAAGTGACCGACGATGTAGAACAACGACCAGATGACCCATGGAACCAGCAGCCTCTTGGACATCCGGCGGATCATCCTGCTCTGGGTCTCCCGCTTGCGAGGCCTCATGAACATCAGCGATGTCAGCACGAAGAACGAGAGGCTCCAGGTCACCATGGAACCGCTTTGCATCCCGGGAATGTGCCAGAAGACGATGAGGATTGCTGCGACGAACCGCATCAGCTCGATGCCGCAGATGCGTTCGCTCCTGGAGCGATCCGGCTTGTCGTTTGCCTGGCTCATTTCACCCCGGATTTGGACCGACCGGTCGTGCTGAAGCGATCAGGTCACGACCAGCGGCTGGACACATGGTCACCAGGACAGAGCCTAGCAGAATCGAATTTCTGGCCGTCCGCGTCCAGTCCCGGTTGCTCAGCGACGTTCCCCACGGGTGTATCGATCCAGGAGAATGCCCGCCGCGGTGGCGACATTGAGACTGTCGACCCCGTCGGCCATCGGGATTCGAATCGAGTGATCACATGCTGCCAGCGTCACACCGTCNACCCCCTCGTACTCGTTGCCGACCACAATCAGGGTTCGATCAAGGGAACCCGGATGCACATCGCGCACCGGCTGGCCCTGGATCGAAGTTCCAATCGCAACGAATCCCATCTCCGACCTGGCCCATCGGATCGAGTCAGGCAGATCATCACACCACGCATATGGGATGTTCAGCGCGTGCCCGACCGAGACGCGCAGCGACTTCCGGTAGAGCGGATCGTGGCAGTCACGGCTCAGGAGCACTCCGGAGACGCCCAGAGCCGCAGCAGTGCGAAACAGCATCCCGATGTTGTCGATGTTGCTGATGCGATCACAGGCAAGAATGGTCGCGGGAGCCTGGCCTGCTGGCATGACCTCAGGGACACGTCTTCGATCGATCATGCCGCGTTCGCCTGCAGCAAGGACACCTCGATGCAGGTCGATCCCGGTGATCTGCTCAAGCATGTTCCGGGAACAGGCGTGCACCGGGATCGATCCGGTGTCCAGTTCACTGACCCGTGGCAGCATCGCATCGCTGACCAGGATCGAGNGGGTCATTCCCTCATGCTGGAGCATCTTCTCCAGGATCAGCAACTGCTCCCCGATGAACAGGTCGCCCCGACCCCGGACATCCTTGTCCCTGACGTCCCTGAACAGCTCGACCCGCGGATCGTCGGCCGACTCTATCCTGGCAACCACGGTCACCCTGGAACCGCCATGAAACCGGCCCCACGAGCCACCGCGAGGTCCGAGAAGCCCCTCCAGGTAGATCTGGATGACTGAAGTTGGACACCGATGACGTGAATCAAGGTCATGACATCTCCTTTTCGCGGTTCGAGAGTACCATGAAAATGTGGGAAATCATGGCCAGGAAGCCCGCTAGAGGCTTCTAGAGTGGATCCGGGCAGGCCGGCATGCGTATGGTCTGGTAGCCAAGATCGGCTCCGACGAGTGGATGGAACGAACTGGCGATGTACTTGAAGGGTGCTTTCCAAATGAAGTTGATGCGGACCCTGGTGATCATGGCAACGACCTTCATGGCTGGATCCGCTGCCATGGCTCAGGATGGCTGCGGAGGTGGTTGCGAAGGCGATCTCAACTTCGATGACGTGGTTGATGGCCAGGATCTCGGNATTCTCCTGGCCAACTGGGGCACCGCCGGCTGCGGCGACATCAATGGTGATGGAATCGTCGATGGCGAAGACCTCGGCATCCTGCTGGCCAAGTGGGGACCATGCTGCGGCGTACCGGTCGCCGGTTCCTGCTGCGAACCCAACGGAACCCCCAACTGCGACGACTTTGACTGCTGCNCCCTCGTCTGCGCAACGGACGCTTTCTGCTGCACGACCTCCTGGGACCAGCTGTGTGCAGACATGGCACTGGACACATGCGAAGTCTGTGGTGTCACCGCATGTGGTGATCCGGAATCCGGCAACTGCTGTGAATCCAACGGAACGAGAGGATGCAGCGATCAGGCATGCTGCCAGAACGTCTGCCAGGCCGATCCATTCTGCTGTGAGAGCCAGTGGGATCAGAACTGCGCCAACCAGGCGGCCATCGTCTGCGAGGACTGCCAGGTCGATCCTTGCGATCTGCCTGATTGCGAAGCGGATGAGCCGGAGCCCTGCGGAGAAGCACTGGACAACGGATGCAGCGCCCCTGGCGATCTGACTGCACCGATCAGCTTCGGAACGATGACCTGCGGCACCTTCTGGGCCGACCAGGGCGTCAAGGACGAGGACTGGTACTCCTTCACCCTGACCGGGCCGAGGGAAGTCACCGCCAAGGCCTATTCTGATTCACTGATCACGATGTACATCATCGATTCGAACTGCCCACCATCGGTGCTGGCTGCCAATGATCTGGCGACCTGCCCGACCAGCGTCACCTCCTGTCTGCCTGCGGGTGACTTCCGGATCTTCATCACACCTGCGGAGACCACCGACATCGCCTGCGGGACTGAGGAGTCCCTGTACAGCCTCCTGCTGAGCTCCGATGAATCATGCACCAGCGGGTGTGGCCAGGCCGGCAGCGGCTCATGCTGCGAACCAAACGAAAGCCCTTCCTGCAATGACGAGGAGTGCTGCCTGCTGGTCTGCACGACCGACCCGTTCTGCTGCACGCAGCTCTGGGACAGCGCCTGCGCCGATCGAGCGATCGAACTGTGCAATGAATGCGGTGCTCCCGCCTGCGAGGGACCCACGTGCAACTTCACCGAACCCGAAATCTGCGGCCAGGACGTCAANGGTGGCTGCATCACCAACGAGCAGAATCCACCAGTGACCCAGGTCAACTTCGGTGATGTCATCTGTGGCACGTTCTGGGGCACAGGCGGCCAACGAGATTCCGACTGGTACGAGTTCACGGTCCCGCCGGGACAGGTGCTCGTCGTCAACTGGAAGGTCTATTCACCAGTGCCGCTATTCCTGCTGATCCTCGATTCACAATGCCCGCCGAACAACATCTCCCTCGGGGACGGCGCCTGCCCGACGACGGCGACGGCGACCCTCGGCGGAGGCACGTACAGGGCCTTCATCGCGCCGAGCAATTTCGACGGACTCGCCTGCGGAACCGGAGACCTGAACAACTATGTCGCGACGATCACCGGAACACAGCAGTTCACCGAAGCACATCAATGCACGGGCGATCTTGACGAGGATGGCACCGTGGACGGCGCCGACCTGGCGATGCTGATCTCCCAGTGGAATTCCAGTGCACAGTGGGCCGACCTGAACATGGATGGTGTCGTCAATGGAGCTGACCAGGCCATCCTCCTTGGCAACTGGGGCGACTGCTCGGACTGATCGTTTCCCTGCACCCAGCTGCTTGTGTATGATGGGCACTTGTCATTATCCAGGAGTGAGACAGGATGCCATCGATCTACATCACCAACGGCCCTCTCGAGGGGGAGTTCTACGACATCACCGAAGACGAGTTCACCATAGGCCGAAGCACCGGCAACACGATCCTAATCGATGATGAACAGATTTCCGGCTCGCACCTGGGCTTNAGGCTTGACATGAGCAATGGCAAGTATGTCATGGAGGATCTCAAGAGCACCAACGGCACCTGGATGGATGGACGGGCCATCACGAGCAGCACGATCCTCGGCGAAGGAGACCTGATCGACATCGGCTCGACCCAGATCGAGTTCAGCTACAGGTCATATGACAACGTCGAGGAGGCCAAGGAAGCGCGAAGTTCCAGGCCCAGCCGGACGACCGACACGCTGCTGGATGATTCCAACAAGAACTTCTGAGAACTCCAGGATCGACCAGATCGTCAGAGCGGCCTGTTCTCCAGTTGCTGGTAGAGCTGATGTCGGAAGAGGCTCTGCTGCCATGGGGTCAGCGTGGCGCCATCACCACTCTGGATGAACTTCCTGAACAACTCGGACGCCTCCTGGGGATCCATTCCCGAGGCCGCTCCTGGAAAGCTGGAACGGGTCCTGACCGCGTCATCGATGAGATCTGAACGGGCGCCAAGACCTGACAGTGGCCAGAGCACGAGGGGTTCGCCCGACCTCAGCCCGACGATCCACCCTGATTCCGGAATCACAGCGATCGATCGGATCGGTCCCGTACCGGAGCGGAGCACCAGCAGTTGCTGACCCGTCAGCGAATCCCAGATACAGACAGCACCATCTTCGCCGGCTGTCACGAGGCGACGCCCATCATCACAGAACCGTGCCGCATGCACGCGGCCCTCGTGCCCCTCCAGTTCCAGCCAACGGCCGGATCCCGGGTCGGACTGGAGGCTGATTGCGCCACTGCGATGCCCGATGACGAGCCTGCCTTCGGAACTGATCGAGAGGCATGACGGCGAATCGCCGGGCGTCTCGCGTACCTGCAGTTGATTCCCATCCATGTCGAAGAGCCAGGTCTGGCCGCGACTGGTTCCGACCAGGAGCATGGATGCCTCGGTCGAACTGGCCAGTGCGGTCGCACGACCCGGGACTGCCCCGGCCCACTGAACCGGCTCACCGTCGGGCAGTTCCCAGCTGATCACGCTTGTGGAATCATCCTCCATGTCCATCGAGGCGGCGATGACATGGCGTCCATCATCGGTGAACTGCGCCGAGTGCAGTCTGCCCCCGGTTGCAGTCAGCATCATCGCCTCCTCTCCAGTCCAGGGATCGATCAGCGGGATCCTGCTGCGAGGTCGATTGGGCGAATCCTCGATACGCCACATCAGGAGTTCTCCATCAGGGCTCTCGTGTGGCGTGATCATGTTGACACCGTCGCTGGTGGAGGATGGCAGGAATCCCAGGAAGCCACCGTCCAGCGAGTCGATCATCGTGAGACCTTCACGGGTCAGCAGCAGCAGCCGCGCGCCGTCGGCGCTCGAACCGAGTCCGCTTGGCCTGCTCCCAGCACCAGGAAGGACCATCGGATCAGTCGAAGCCGGGATGCTCCATCGAGACAGCAGACCATCGACCGTGCCGGTCAGCAACTGAGTCCCGTCATCATTGAATCTCATGGAACAGATCGGTGCACCAGCGCCACGCAGCGTGGCAAGCCTGACGCCATCTGGCATCCGCCAGAGCATGATCACCCCGTTGATTCCGGCGGTGGCCGCCATGTCAGCGGAACGACTCAGAGCCACGCTGCTGACCCCACCGGGATGAGCCTGGAATGAGCGGAGCGGCTCGGCCGCCCCGACCTGCCACAACTGGACGACCCCGCTGTCTGAACCACTCAGTATCCAGCGGGAATCNCTTGAGATTGCAAGGCAATCGACCAGTNCCGGCTGACCTCTGAAGAGGTTCATGCCCTCGAGTGAAGATGCATCCCACTGTCGGACACGCCCGAGTGAATCACCCACGACGATGTAGGTTCCATCGGGTGAAGCCGCCAGCGACCTGACCCTCCCCTGTCGACCTTCGATGGGATCGGTGGTGGAGACCTTCTTTCGAAGTGAACCGTCCTCCAGGCGGTGGACCTGGATCCATTGGTCAACATGCCCGGTGGAACCGGCACTGACCATCTCCTCGCGACCGGGAAGCGCCACGGCGTCAATGATCGCCCCCTCGACGTTCCATGCCTTTGATGGTGAAGAGGACCGGAGATCCTGCACGTGATAGTTGCCGACCTGGTCGACCCAGAGGGCCGTCGGCTCGCCGGCGTCATCGAGGCTGAAGCAGCTCATGGGCGTCGAGGCGATCGACAGCGGCTCGAACCGACCGGTGTCCTGGTCGATCAATCCGACCTGGCCGCTGCTTGATGCTGCGAAGAGATCACCCTCGGGCATCCATGAGACCTCCAGAAGAGGCTCATGACCAATCCTGTATGACGAAATCGAGTCATCGACCCTCGCTTTCATGTGCCGAAGCTCGATCGGCAGTTCCGGTTCGATGGCCATGGCCTGTGCCATTTGCGACCTCGCAACTACGTCATCGCCGGCGGCATGGNCGGCCGAGGCCGCCACGAGGTTGGCGATGTATCCCTTCAGCCTCGCATCATCGCGAGCGATGATCGCCTGCTCCTCGGATCGGAACGCCTCGATCGCAAACATCACGATGACCACCATCGCCAGCACCAGCACCAACAGCGCCGTCATGATGCTTGCCGCTGCGGCCTTGTGTCGCCTGATCGTCCTCCTAAGCGACTCGATCATGCTCGGGGGGCGAGCGGAAATCGTCTCGTCATTGAGATACGCCGCAAGGTCGTCGGACAACTCCAGCAGGGACTGGTATCGCTGCTGGCGGTCCTTCTCCAGCGCCTTCATGACGATGACATCGATGTCCCCTCGATAACGCGAATCGACCGAGGATGGCTTCTCTGGATCGACCTCACGGATGATCCTGGCGGCCTCGTAGATCGGGATGTTCTTCAACTCGTGTGGACGACGGCCGCAGAGCATCTCGTAGAGGACCACCCCCATGCTGTAGACGTCCGTCCTGATGTCCAGATCGTCAGGATCTGCCTCGCATTGCTCAGGTGACATGTACAGGAGCGTTCCAACGAGCTGCCCGGCATCGGTCTGGATGCTCGATACATCGCGATCGGCCTCGGTCGCACGCGCGACACCGAAGTCGATGATCCTTGAATGGCCGCTTGAATCAACGAGGATGTTGCCCGGCTTCAAATCACGATGGATGATTCCCCGCTGGTGACCGTGGTTGACCGCATCACACACCTGGATGATCAACTCCAGGATCCTGCGAGTGCCGAGCTCGTGCTCGTACGAGTACTCCGTGATCGTCATCGCGTTGGCGATGAACTCCATGACGAAGTAGGGAACCGATCCCTGGGGTGTCTTCCAAGTGCCTGCCTCGTAGACCTGGGCGATCCCCGAGTGCCTCAAACGGGCCAGCGCCTGGGACTCGAACTCGAATCGTTTCAATGCCAGGGCCGAGGGAATGCTTGCCAGCAGCACCTTGATGGCGACGGTCCGGCTCGGATTCTCCTGGGTCGCCTCGTAGACATGCCCCATGCCACCTGCACCGACGAGCCTGTCGATCAGGTAGTTGCCGAGCCTTCTCCCGACCAGGTTCTCGCTTCGGTCCTCGGGTTGTGGCGACTGGCCGGGTGCCTGGTCGGATGTCTCCAGCATGCCCTCGCCGGTTTTGGTCTCCAGGTCGAAGGCCCGCTGATCCTCCGGCAGCTGTTCGACCGCATCGAGGATTTCCTCGAGTCGCTTGAGCTGTTCAGCAGTAAGATCGTTGTTCTCAGCCACGCACCGAGTATACGCTGTGCACCACGCCCGGCATCGGGCCAACGGGACAGATAGGATGATTCGATGATCCGCTCCATGGCAACGATGGCATTATCAGCGGCCTGCATGCAGACACTTGCAGGATGCGGCACTCCCCCCCAGCCCGAGCCGTTGAGCTTCACCCGCGCATACATGGGTGTCCAGGCGACCATCCTCGTCGGTACCAGTCGAGATCGGCATGAGGAGGCAGTGAATGCGGCCGTCGCAGCTTTCGAGAGGATCCAGTCCCTGGAATCCTGCTACAGCACGTGGCGTGACGACAGCGAAATCAACCGTTTTCATCGATCCACCACGGGCGAATGGGTGATCCTGTCGGATGATCTGTTTGATCTCCTGGATCGATCACATGAATACGCACTGGCCACCGATGGCGCTTTTGATGTCACGCAGGGACGAGCAATCCGGCTGGCACGGGGCGCGATCGATGACGGATACGCTCCATCATCCACCGAGATCCAGCACGCCAGTGCCTCTGGTGGATGGGCGCATCTTCATCTCGATCGAACGCACAAGGCGGCCATGCGGACACGTGAGGAACTCCGACTAGATTTCGGCGGCATCGGGAAGGGATACGCAGCCGACAAGGCCCTGGACGTGCTGGCCGAACTCGGGTTCGAATCCGCCCTCGTCGATATCGGTGGTGACATCGCCGTTGGACGGGCGTACCAGGATCGACCCTGGAGGATCCAGGTTCAGCCTGGATATGGGTCGGATCCGATCATGTTGGAACTCTCCGACTGCGGCATCGCGACCAGCGGCACGTCCGAACAGTCATTGCAGATCGATTCGGTGACGCACAGTCACATCATCGATCCAGGGTCCGGGCGGGCGGTGACCGGGCGATCAGCCGTCACCGTGATCGCTCCGGACGCGACGACTGCAGACGTGTTCGCCTCGGCCCTGAGCGTGCATGATGGACTTGAGACCGATGGGAGCGATGGCCAGGCCCCCAGGCTGACCGTGATCCGCTGGGCCGAGATCAACGGGATCCTCACCCCAGGGTGGTCCGACCCGGCACGGCGACTGCAGGCGTCTCCAACGGCCCGAACTCCAGTGTCTGCGGCACCAGGTCGACATCCGCGTTCAGGGCCTGATCCCAGGTGAGTTCCTGCCCCGTGTAGCACGCCATCCGACCCATGATCGCGGTCATCGTGCTCTCGGCGACTCGCTGGCTCTCGTTGAGCTGAGTCCCCTGCTCGATGGCTGCATGGAGATCACGGTGTTCCTGCACGTAGGGATTGGGATTCTTGCCGGAGAACTTCCACGGGTTCGACCCGAGGATCTGTGCACGACCGGATGAGGTCCGGAGAACGCCCTCGGTTCCATGAACAAGTTCCTCGACACGACCGGGGCATCCTTCCTGCTGCCGACACATGCTCAGCATGAACTGGCCGTCAGGGTACTCGTAGTCGATGCCGAAGTGATCGAAGATGTGCCCGTACACCGGTTCGGTGCGTGCCTGCCGCCCACCGACACCGACGCATCGGGACGGATGTCCGCCCATCGCCCAGTTGATCACGTCGATGTTATGAATGTGCTGCTCGACGATATGGTCACCGGACAACCAGGTGTAGTAGAGCCAGTTGCGAAGCTGGGTCTCCATGTCGGTCCATTCAGGCTGCGGGTCCTTCTTCCAGAGGCTTCCCATGTTCCAGTAGCACCGGCCTGCCACGGGTGTGCCGATCGCGCCCGCTCGCACCTTGTCCATGGCATCGAGGTAGCACTGCTCGTGCCTTCTCTGGGTCCCGGACACCACCTTGAGGTTCTGCTGGTCCGCCTTCCTGCCCGCTTCCATGACCGTGCGGACACCGGCAGGATCGACCGCGACCGGCTTCTCCATGAAGACGTGGCGGCCACTGTCGATGGCGCGTCGGAAGTGGTCCGGTCGGAATCCCGGCGGAGTCGCCAGGATCACGATGTCAATGTCGGTTCCAAGCACGCCGTCGATGGCGTCAAATCCGACGAAACAGGCCGAATCCTCGACGACAGCACGCTCGTTGTAGTTGGCCAACTGACTGCGGCTTGATTCAAGCCGGTCCCTGAACACGTCACCCATCGCGACCAGGCGGGCATTCTCGGAAGCCTGCAGCGCGTTGACCGCGGCACCGGTGCCACGCCCGCCGCAACCGACGAGACCGACGTTCAGGGTCTCCTTCCTGGGAGAAGCCATTCCCGTACCAAGGACCGTCGGCACGAGCAGTCCCCCGCCAGCCACAGCCATCGACGTGGAGACGAAGTTCCGTCGCGAGATCGAGCAACCTTCATGTCGTACGTGATCCATGGGGGGATTTCTCCTTTGATTTTCCATGAAGTAATCATAAGGGGAACCAGCCGGGGAGAACCAACCCGTCTGGTGAATCGAATGGATTCATGCGAACCAGGAATGCTCAGTCCGGTTGTGATATCAGGCTCAGCGGGGACATCGACCCCAGTACCCCAGAAGGATCGCCAGGTCAGCACCATCGATCAAACCACTTTGATCCAGATCGTACTCCGCGTTGACCATCCCCCAGAATCCAAGGAGAAATGAGAGGTCCGCTCCATTGACGATACCGTCATCATTGAAGTCTCCGGGACAGGTGTCAGGAGACTCGAACGTGAAGACGAGTCTGGGAGCCATGTTCCCGGTGTTGTAGAGTCCCATCGCGCTGCTTCGATAGATGCCCACGGCCAGGTATGGCTCCAGATCGGGTCCAGCAAAATGCTCGATCGGCATGAGGAAAGAATGCCCAGTCATACTGGAGAAGTAGGCATCCTGGGTATGGGAAGGCGAACCCCATACAAGTGATGCCGCATAAGAGCCCAAGGCATCCCATACCTGGTCGACCATGTAGATGGTGCCCGTACCACTGCCGCCACTCTGCTTGTTGACCAGGAATCGTACATCAGTGAGTTCACTTCCCTTTGGAACATCAGGCACTGGGAACAGCCAGATGGCAACACGCCTTCCACTCATGCAGTACCCGCCCATGGTCTCGCAGGTCTGCGTCGAGTTCATGACTGGATTGTGCTCGATGTACTGCAGGGAACAACATGTGCCGAAACCCTGGGAGTAGTACCTGACCGAGTCAATCGGGTCGACCTCGATCACCTGCTCCTCGCCGACCAAGGGCGAGGTGACCATGAGCATGCATCCAAGCGCCCCAACAAGACAGTTCTTCATCAGGTCGTTCCCCACGAATGTTGGCTTCAGAAAACGAGCATGTGAAAGACTCAACGCTCTCCTCACTGACAGTGTAATCATCTCATTTCTAAATCAGGCGTGCATATGGGGGAAATGGCGCCGGATACTGGTCAATTTCAGGACGCAATAATCCTGTCCATCTGATCGGCGATGACCTTGAGCCTCTGAGCATCTCCTCCACCGATCTCGGCGGTCATCCAGCCCTGGTATCCGATCTCGTCCAACGCCTTCATCACCTCGGGCCAGTTGCAATCGCCCTCGAGCAGTTCGACCTGGAACCCTTTCCAGAGTCCCTCGTCGTCTCTTCGGGATCGACTGTACTCCTTGACATCGACCTTCTTGATCCTGTGCCCGAGGATCCTGACCCACTGCTGGGGCCACCCGTAGTTGACGATGTTCCCGATGTCCATGTACCAGCCAATCCTCTTCGAGCCGAACTGATCGACGTATCGGGCTGCCTCCATCGGACTCAGGAGAAAGTGATTCCACACATTCTCGATGGCGATGTCGATCCCGGCGGACTCGGCCTTGGGAAGGATCGCCTTCAACTGTTCCGTACTCCGCTGCCAGGCCTGGTCATATGAAGTCCTCTGGTTGACCACGGCCGGAACAACCAGGACGCTCGAGGCACCGTAGGATTTCGCATCGTTGATCGCGACCTCGATGGCCCTTGAACAACGAGCACGGACCTCGGGATCAGGATCCGACAAGGGGCTCTTCCAATGTTCGCTGCAGACGACGCCATGAACAGGTATGCCGGTGCTCCTGCTGGCCTCGATGACCTCACTCGTGTCCAGGTCGTTCGGGCTGTCCAGCTCGACGCCATCGAAGCCGAGCGTAGCCAGCACCTGGAACTTCTCCTGGACAGTGCTGCCCGGCTTGACCATGCCGTACTTGACCGCCTTGGTCATCCTGCGATTCATGGATTCACCTCCACTGGCGACATGACCGACGACGGGGCCAGCCAGCATGGCCGCCATCGTACCCGTTGAAGCCTGTATGAACGTCCGCCTGCGGTACATGAACACCTCCTGCTCCGGCTCATTCGTTCGAGGAATCGTCCACCCGGCCGGGAATCCGGACGATCCTGAATCCAACGAACCCCCCATCCGTGAGCCACCAGACTCCCTTGGGAAACTGTGGATCCGATTCATTCCAAGCAGGATCCGAAGCGACGACCAGGCCCGTCGACACGATCGACGGATCGTCGTTGAACGCGCCGCCGAGCGTGACCGGCTGCCCATCCGGATCGATGCACCACTCGGATGCGTTGCCCAGCATGTCATGCAACCCGAGCCCGTCCGCCTTCAATGATGCGATGGGTCGCGTCTTTCCCTCGGAGTTGCCTGCATGCCAGGCATGCTCGTCCAACTCGCAGTCGTCCAGGCCGGCCAACCGGCATGCATGGCGGAACTGGGCCACGGTCGGCAGGGTGTAGACATGCCCGGTCTTGTGAGACAGCCACTTGCAGAATGTCTCCGCACCATTGCTGCTGACCGAGATCAGCGGGTACCCGTCACGACCATATCCCCTGTCCATCGAGATGTAGGGCTTGCTCGGCCTGGTGACCGCGTCGGCCTGCTGGTTGGGCTGAGCAGTCTTGGCATCGGACTTGAGCCGGTAGACGTCATAGAACTCCCAGGGAATCTCGGTCCTGCCGATCCAGAATGACTCAACACCATCGCCACCAGGCACGGGAACCATCTCGTACGTGATCGCTGTTCCATCGATCTGCTGGACGTATGGTTCCAGCGATGCAGCCTCGCGGTCGTGAACCCGTTCGGGTCCGCAGCAGGCCATTCCCATCATCGAAATGACACACAACATGAGACGGGACATCATCAACCCGATCCTTTCTCCTGCGATCTCCGCAGGGCCAGCCGATCCAGTTCATCAAGCGTCAGGTGAACGGTCGCGACCCACGGCTCCTCGCCGGGAGTCCATGTTCCATAGGTCGTCGTGCAGATGGTTCCATCGGGCAGGAGCAGGACGCCTGGATAGGCGCAGTCGGCGGCCCGGTGATTGTCCATCAACCGGACCCGGTACTGGCCCTGGCCGCCGGAAACGATGTCTTCCCAGGTCCCCACCCAACCGACCCAGTCTCCACGGGTCGGACTCTCAAGGGTGGTGTCACGGAACGAGATGAACAACCTTCCATCCGGCGCATGAACCGCGGTGTGCCGGTCGCCGGTCAGTGCGCCGGGAAGCTCTCGCGGGTCGGACCAGGTCGAGCCCTGGTCCGTACTGAACATGACATGGGAGTTCCGCTTCCTGCTGTTCTCCCTGAGAAGGATGGCCAGCGTGGAACCATCCGGTGAACGGATCATCCCGGGCTCGCACAGGTGAACATCCGTTCCGCTCCAGACCGGCTCCGGTGTCGACCAACGGAGCCCGCCATCACTGCTGAACGTGCTGTACAGGGTGAATCGGACTGGGGTCTCCCTCCGACCCTGGGCCGAGAAGTACCGTCCATCATCGTGGAACATCGCGATGTAACGGCCATCANCGAGCCTGTGAACACATCCCATCACGACGATGCCGCCCCAGTCGCCCAGNGGCTCCAGGTCGCTCCAGGACTCGCCGTCATTCTCGCTCACAGCCATTCGTGCCGGGTAGAGCCCGGAGAACATGATCAGCCGCTTCTGGCCGGTCACCGGATCGATCACGCGATGGATGGTGGGTACTTCGCGGGAGGTGCTGAAGCTTTCCGGCAGCGGCAGTCGCTTTGACCACGTGCGCCCGCCATCCTCGGACTTCCGGCACACGATCGCGCCTCGGCCATGACCCTTCGGATAAACGCAGATGATCGTTCGGCCGTCCTCGAGCAACACGGTCGTTGGATGGCCAAGGTACTGGCCCGGCTCTCGATCAACGACGATCTGGCGATCAACATCCCCGGCCAGGTCGATCAGTGGGATCGTGTAGCCTCGAGGGGGGGGCTCCTGCGGAGTGTTCGCCATGGGCATCGAGCATGCCATGGCGATCAGGGCTGGAAATAGCAGTCGCATGCCGGTCCTCGCGAAGCTTCGTGTCGAATGGAGCATACACCGCGACCAAGAAAAAAGGCGGGCCATGTGGCCCGCCCTGGTTCGAAGTCGGTTCAATTCAGAGGCAGATGCTGCCCCAGGCACCGAGGAACAGACCGAGATCCTCTCCATCGGCGATCCCGTCCTCATTGAGGTCGGCGATGCCAGGCTGGCCCCAACCACCAAGCAGCACGCCGAGGTCCTCGCCATCGACGACACAGTCATCGTTGAGATCCCCGAAGAGTCCGCCCGGTTCAGGGCACGAGAAGCTGTAGACCGAGACGTCATCGACGCCAGCGTCCACAAGGGATCCGTCGCCGAGGTCGCTCGGCTCGAATCGGATCTGGATGAACCCGGAATCGTCGACGAAATCAGAGACCTGGTAGGTCCTCTGGACCCATGCCGATGCATTCTCGGTGATCTCCTCCAGGAGCACCCAGTTGGTTCCATCCGAGGAGATGCGGATCGGCATCGAGTCGGCGTTGGGGCTGGCCCCAGTGTTGTTGGAGTACCAGGTGTAGAAACTCACTANGGGATCAACCAGTCCGGAGACATCGATCTGCGGGGAGATCAGGGTCGTGACACCACCATCAATATCGTTGGCTCCATCACNGTCACCGGGATTCTGCTGTCCGGTGATCCAGCAGATGGTGCCGTCTGGGCTGTGGTCGTTTTCGGGCTGCGAGAGCGTCCCGACAGGATCGACACGTTCCCAGATGCCCGTGACCGCCGTGTCAGACGGTACACCAACGGTCCAACCCGAATCGGTCTCGATGTCATCAGCGAAGGAAACTTCGAGCGTTCCGACGGTCGAGGTATAGAACCCACCGCTGGGGGAACGGAACTGGGCCGAGGAACCGCCGACGGTTCCCGAGATGGTCAGGTACCAGTTGACGCTGCTGGGGCAGTCCATCGCGGGGAAATTGGCCAAGAAGGAGGTCGAACCGATCTGGGTGAGATTGACCGTCTGCTCACCACTCCCGTCGTCATAGCGAAGCTTGCCAGTGCCAGGCACGAGGATCGTCTCTTCACCCGGGACGATCTCCACGGCCAGCGACTGACCCTCCGGCGAAAGGGTCGTTGGAATTCCATCCGGGAAACTGAAGCTCACGTCTGGACCACCAATCTCCCAGACGAAGAGGCCTCGCTGAATGTCGCTGCCGATGACGATCTGGGAGTTAAAGAACGGATAGATGCTCCAGAGGCCACTGAAGTTGGCCGAGTCACTGCCCGGATAGGTGTCGAAGTAGCCGATCTCCTCCGGTGCAAGTGGGTTGCTCTTGTCGAAGACCCGGATGCCGCTTCGGTAATTGGCTTCGTAGATCAGATCCCCCTTGACGTAGAGGTTGTGATCGATTGCTGCAGCACCACTGGTAAACGTACCGACATCGACCGGGTTGGTCAGGTCACTGACATCGATGATGTGCGTGGTGGTTGGAAGTCCGAAGTCCGTCTCATCGGCCTCGTCGTTGAGATAGAAGTAGTTGAGGTCGTCGGAAAGCCACCCCTGATGGGAATAAGCCGGATTGGAGTACTGGACCTCGCCAAGAAGGACCATGTTGGACTTGTCGGTGACGTCCAGGATGAACAGGCCGGTGTTGGACCATCCCCCGTTGAAACCGCCGCAGCAGTATGCGATCTGCCGCCCCGGATAGGTGGGGTGATCATCGGGCATCGTCACGAACTGCGCATCGTGAATGTACCGCTCGTCCCAGAGCCCCACGTACGAGGGCACACCGGGGCTTGCAAGACTGTAGGCACGAAGGCCATTGGAACCACCACCGAGCCTGTAGGCCCAACCACTCTCCTCATCGATGGCGATGTTGTGAGTCGCTTCGGTGCCACCCGAAGTGACTTCCGCAGAGAGTGTGACCGTTCCGAAATCGATCGAGCCGAGGTTGAACACCTGGATGCCACCACCGCCCTCGCTCACCGCATAGGCGTACTGCTGGTAGGTCTTGATGTCTCGCCAACTGCTGTTGGGACCCGGAATGAACGTGATGACCTCTGCCGCACCCGGATCAGAGATGTCGATGAACGCCGTACCATTGGTCGTGCCCATGATGGCGTAGTTGTTTCCATTGGGACTGGTGTATCCCCAGCAGTCGTTTCCAGCCGATGCTCCGGCGTCGATCTCCGGGAGCGTGATCCAGCTCTTGAGGGTTACGTTCTCGGCATCGAACTCACCACCGGCAACAGCCCCACCATCAACCTCTCGCCATCCTGGACCTTCAAACCGCTGTTCGCGATCCAGGCGTTTGGGATCATCAAGGTGCGCCTGCACCACCAGGGTCGAAGTACCAGCAGTCGCAATGAGGGCGAGAATTCCGATCGTTCGCTTCATGTCTCACATCTCCAAGATTGATGGCCCGATCCTCATGGTGGCGTACTGCCGCCAAGAACCCCCGCNTGATGTTAGTTTAGGCAAGATATGGGTCCTTGCACCTGAAAACTGACGCAATGGGGCTGGTTTAGTTCCAAAGAAGCCAAGTTTTGCCCCCTGTTCACTGTTGAGAGGGGAAAATCACCTGGTTCGGGGGATTATCGCCGCTGAGCGATCGGAGGAAGCCAACCAGGTCCTGGATCTGCTGCTCGGTGAGATTCAGGGGCTCCAACACACGCTCCTGGTGATGATCCAGTTGAACGGCTCCCTCGAGGGTCGAGTAGAAGCGGACAACACTCTCAAGATCCTCGAGTTGGCCCTGGTGCATGTACGGCGCTGTCGTGGCTACGTTCCTGAGCGTGGGTGTCCGGAACCGTCCCCAAGAATCAGGATCGACCCGCACCGACCTGGTCATCCGGCCGACGGGGCCTTCCTTGTCGTCGCTGTAGTCACCAGCACCGTTGAACTGATCCTTCTTGAGCTGGGCGACACCCGAGTAACGGCCTGCATCACGAGGAAGTCCTCCACCGGCTGGAGGAACGCCGATGTCATGGAACTCACCGTCACTGAACCTCGGCCCGGCATGACACGTCAGGCAGTTGGCCTCGCCGATGAACAGTTCAAGCCCCCTCATCTCGCTGGGAGTCAGCGAGTCGACCGGGACCGGAATGGAACCATCGGGACTGATCGAATCGGCGAATCGATCGAACCGACTCGGACCGGTCACGAGAAGTCGCTGGTAGGCGCCAAGGGCCTTGCCGACGTTGGCGAAGACGAGGTTGATTCGCTGCTTCTGCTGGCCCTCCAGGGAGTTCCATGCGACCGCATGTGGATGACTCCTGTTGCNGGGCACCGGTCGAGCATCGGAGAGCTCACCGAGTTTGAGCTGTGGCATCTCACCGAAGACCGATTCGTACATGGTGCGCAGATCCGGATCCGATGCGACGAGCCTGGCGATCGCCACCCGATTCGATCCCATTTCATCGGGATTTTCNAGCGGCTGCAGCGCCTGAGACCACATGGAGTCGGAGCGACCATCCCAGGTGAACCACCTGTTGTGCGCCGCATCGAGGAGCGACAACGTATGCCGCTTCAGTGGCGAGATTCCCTTGCCCAGGGAAAGCCCGTCGGCGAAGGACTTGCGAGGATCATGACAGGTCGCGCAGGAAATTTCGCCGGTGCCCGACAGGCGTTCATCGAAGAAGAGTGTCCGTCCNAGCCCTGCCGCACCGGGATCATCAGCGTAGCGGTTGGTCGGGTCGGGCGGGAGATCACGGTCGATCAGCATCGAACGGATCAACTTCAGCTGGTCCTTGTTGAATCGAGCAGTGCCCTCGTCCTGATTCGCGATCGGAGCGGCATCGATGCCTGCATGAACAAGCACGAGCAATGGCACGAGGATGGTCGTGCAGATCAATCCAATTGCAGTAGCCACTGGGTTCGCTCCATGAGACCGTCCTCGACGACATCGACATAGACCTCCCACTTGCCGGGCATGTGCATCAGCAGCCCACGAGCTTCCCAGCATCCCGGGGCGACCTGGACCATCTCCGGAACGACGTTCATTCCGTGTCCATGGTGGGGCATCGCCGCATCGACATGGACCGATGCGTCCTCGACTGGCATGGTGAAGTCGCTGTCATGGCAGACCTGGACGTGGACGGTGAATGGATCACGCTGCGGAATGCTCTCGGGCTCCGTCCTGGCCCGGACGTGATAGCCCCCGTCATTGGATTCGATGACGAGCCATTCGAATCCATCGGTGGGCAGTGGCGACGTCACGCCTTCTTCCTCCTGGGGAGCGACTTGCGGGGCCGGCGCCTCGGTGCCACAGGAAGCAAGGAGACACGACACGAAAAGGGCTGCATGGATGGGCTTGATTCCGGCCATCAGTTCTTCTCCAGTTCCAACCCGGTTCGCTGCCTGGTGTAGGCCCGCCCCAGGCTGAAGGTCATCTTCCAGGAACCATCCGGATCCATCACCTGGAGCCGGTGATTCCCATGGTCCAGGACGACGAAGAGTCCACCGGGGTACGGCGCCAGCCCGCGTGGGGAGTGAAACTGGCCATCATCGATCCCCGTGGAACCGAACGTTCCATAAAGCGAACCATCCTGCCCATACACATGGATCCGGTCCGATGCCGCATCCGTCACGATCACACGCCCATCGGGCATGCTGAGAACCCCCCACGGACGAGATGGCACCCCGTCGACGGGTGGGATCTGAATCTCGCCGTCGACCCCCCCGGCCTCGTCCAGTGCGAGCACGCGCTGCCTGGTGGGTTGGGCCAGTCGGATGGTGCCGGACTCGTCGATGTCCATCTGGCTGGAGTCGGACAGCCCGACATCCCCAGTGTCCCTGATGACATCCAGAATGTTGAATCCGTCATCGATCCTGACAAGGAGTCCGTTGGTGGATTCCAGGAACAGCAGGTCTCCATCGGCAAGCTGCTTCATGTCCAGGACACGGAACGGAAGGAGGTTCGGTGTCGAGGTCGGATCCGCTGTCTTGATGTGGGTCGCGACCCGTGCCGCCAGCGTGTCCAGTCCGATCGACTTGATCAGCCTGCCCAGCAGCGGATCGAACTTCAGGCCCGCACCCGCCTCGCGGCGCATGCTCCAGAGCTGCAATCTCCTGTTGCCCTGGTCGCAGACCCAGGTCCGCTGCGATTCCGAGTCGACCGCGAGTGTCGAGATCCGGTTGAAGTTATGTGCGGCTGTACCATCCCATCCGGTCGTCGTGATGTGGATCGGGGTCGCCTTTGACAGATCGAATGTGACCATCGCCGAGGATTCCGGCTCCCAAGCCACCAGCATGGTGCCGGAGGAGTCGCAATCGACCCCGAAATGATTCTTCAGCCCCCGCAACTGCGGAAGGGTCGAACCCGGCACCGGATCATCACCCGTGACGGGTCCGAACAACTGGACACGTCGCTCAAAGGGCTCGCAGACGAGCGCCGTTGATGATCCAGCATCGATTGCGATGGCGGCGGGGNAGTGAATCTTGCCCCTGCCTTCGCGAGGGATCACCGCATGCATGCCCCACTGGTAGAGAAACTCGCCTGCTTCATCGAAGACGGAGATCCTGTGGGACAGCGACTCGGCCACGAAGACCTGCCCCCAGGCGACGGCCAGGCCGACGGGCTGGTTCATCAGACCAGGGAAGTTCCCCCGATCTCCCCATGAACCCTGCAGCCGACCCTCCAGGTCGAATCGCTTGATGCGGTGATCATGGGCATCGCTCACCAGCAGCGTTCCATCAGGCTCAAAGGCGATCCCGACTGGCTCGATGACCGAATCATCTCCCGGACCNATGACGACGATCGGCCGTCCACCCGAGATGAGCCCACGAGGTGAAAGGTCCATCTCGTAGACCCGGATGTTCGCTGCAGCCCGGTCGATCAATGCCAGTCGGGATTGCCCGANGGCCAGCGAGGTCGGGCGGCACGACTCGGGAAGGACCAACTGGGTGATCAGCGTGCCATCGGGCTCGAGAGCGAGGATCCTCGAGTTGCCCGTGTCGCTGAGGATGATCTGATCCGAGGGNGTGACGCACACACCGGATGGGCCTCGCAACGTGATCGACTCGTCCAGCCGGATGGGCACGGCCTCGGGCACACCGGCACGACAGCGAAAGACCGAATCAAGACCTCGGTCCACGACGATGAACGTGCCGTCGCTGTCCGGTGCCGCGGCCACCGGCCTCTGCAGCCCGGTGATCTCCTGGACGAACCGGCCCAGGACCGGCGGGCCATCATCCGCTATGGCGGCTGGGGTGACCGGAAGGAGCAACAACGTGATGGCGTGGAGCAAGTTCATGGCGATCAACGATAGGCCATCAGGGAGGCGATGACCAAACAACCAATCTCCCGGGGATGAATCACCGGCCCGGATCGGGTACCTTTCCACCTCCTTGAAACAGCAGGAGAGATGGCTCTTGAACGCACCGATGACTGATACAGACCCCCTCCTGCCACGCCGCAAGCTCTCCAGGCTGGACGTCCNGGGAATCGTCCTCTGCTCGATCGCCGGCCTGATCCTGCTGGCCCCGGTCGCAGGACTCGGCGGCGGCGAACATCATGGACATGATCACGCGCCGCCATTCTGGGGTATCGGGATCATCCCGTTCGTCCTGATCCTCCTGTGCATCGCGATCCTTCCCCTGATTCCGGCNACCAGCCACTTCTGGCATTCCAACAGGAACAAGCTCGTGATCTCCGTGGGCCTCGGCCTTGTCGCGATGGCCTACCTGCTCCTGGCCCAGGGCTGGGACTCGGTCGTGATGGCGATGATCCACGCGATCCCGGGCGAGTTCGTGCCGTTCATTATCCTGCTGTTCGCGCTGTACGTGATCTCCGGCGGGATCTCGATCCGCGGCGACCTCAAGGCACATCCCAAGACCAACACGGCGATCATCGCCTTCGGGACCCTGATCGCCAGCTTCATCGGCACCACCGGGGCGAGCATGCTGCTGATCCGTCCACTGCTTCAGACCAACGCGGATCGAAGACACAAGGTTCATACCATCGTGTTCTTCATCTTCCTGGTCAGCAACATCGGTGGCAGCCTGCTGCCGATCGGAGATCCTCCGCTGTTTCTCGGGTTTCTCAGGGGCGTGCCGTTCACCTGNACCCTCGGCCTCTGGGCACCATGGCTGCTGACGAGCATCTGCCTGCTTGTGATCTACTACATCTGGGACAGCATCGCCTACAGGAAGGAATCGAAGGAGGACATCAGGAGGGACGACACCTTCGAGGTCCCCTTGAGGATTTCCGGAAGCATCAACCTCGTCTGGATCCTGGGCGTGATCCTCGCCGTAGCCCTGATCGATCCGACCAAACCGATCCCCGGGCTCGACTGGACACCCTTCGTCTTCTGTCGGGAGGGCATCATGCTCCTGCTGGTGAGCCTGAGCCTCCTGACCACGCCTCGTGGCGTCAGGGCCTACAACGAGTTCAACTACTTCGCGATCATCGAGGTCGCGGCGCTGTTTGCCGGGATCTTCATCGCGATGCAGGTTCCGCTGGCCGTGCTGAACGCCTATGGTTCCGAGCTCGGGCTGGACTCGCCGATGCAGTTCTTCTGGGCGACGGGCATCCTCTCCAGCTTCCTGGACAACGCGCCGACCTACGTGGTCTTCATGGAGACGGCGATATCGATCGAGAGCATCAAGCTGGCCGAGATGGCCGCCGCACAGGGGACCACCGTTGCTGAACTGCTGGCCTCCATGCCGAAGGAGGAGGTCGCGCTGCTTCTGGATGAGACGACCAACCAGAAGTCACTCTCACTGAACGGCGACAACTTCATCGACACCGCCCTTCTGGTCGGCATCAGTCTCGGGGCGGTGTTCATGGGAGCCAACACCTACATCGGCAACGGCCCCAACTTCATGGTCAAGTCGATCGCCGAGCAGTCAGGCGTGAAGATGCCCAGCTTCTTCGGGTACATGGCCTACAGCACGCTGATCCTGGTCCCGATCTTCATTGTGATCACGCTGCTGTTCCTCTGAATGAACAAGACCCCCGGAGTACATCTCCGGGGGCCGAGACAACATGAGGCATACACCTCAATTGACGTTGATCTTCGTCGGCTGAACCGCAGTCGGCTGCGGAACGACCACCGTCAGGACTCCGTTGTCCAGAGTGGCCGAGACCGTGGTCTCGTCCGTGCCCTCTGGCATCCGGATCTTGCGGGAGAAGTTCCCGAACTTGCGTTCCCTGCGATGGTACTGCTCCGAGGACTCATCCTCGTTCCGATCGAAGCTTGCGTTGATCTGCAGGACGCCATCCTTGACTTCCAGGTCGATCTCTTCCTTCTTGAANCCAGGCAGCGAAGCCCGGATGTAGTAGTTCTCCTGGTCACCGGAGATGTCCAGTGACAACATGTTGCTGGGAGTCGTGCAGCCTTCCTGGCCGCCACCACAACACTCGCCAGCGAGGTATCGAACGATGTTGTTCATGCTTGGCATGGGTGTCTCCTTCCTGGATCCATCGTGGATCCACGATTGATACGAAGGATGCCCCATGGTGTTCACGGTTCTTCGGAAGTATCGACGCGATGGAACTGCCATCATGGCAGCCTGTTCAGGACTCCTCGGGGCCGTCCTTCATCGAGGCGTAGATGATGCTCTGGATGATCACCGACTCGCCGATGAGCCTGCCCGCCCGCTCCGAGGCCCTGGCCAGCGTCTTGAATCCCCCCTCGTCGAGCTCGGTCTCGAAATCGGTGAGGGCGTTCTCGACCGACAGGATCATCGAGGCGATCACGGACCACTCCTCCCTGGTGTTCGGCCAGTACTCCGAGCCCTGGGCGGCCTCGATGGGAAGAGAGATCATCCAGCCGTCAGGGGTCTCGATCAGGGAGAGTTCCCCTGCCAGGACCGGCTCGTCATCCAGGAGGATGATCGCCGTTCCATCATAAAGATCCTCGACGACGATCCGATCCCGCTGCTCCTGGAGCGAGCCGAATGGATCACTCATCATCGTGGCGATGAAGGTGCCGGCCCGCGGCATCCCCGCGAATATCCCTCCGAACTCGATCTCTTCCATGACCTGGTCGGGAAAACGGGTGTTGATCTTCTTGGTCACCCGCCACAACNGCGCCATGAGCCCGGAGAGCCTTTCCCGAACTTCCCCGATGGCACTGGCCTCGGTCACCCCGTCATCGAAGACGATGTCCCTCGGCTCGATGTAGATCAGGCCGGGGAGCATGTCCGGCCGGTCATCGACGATCATCTGGTACATGGAGTCCACGAGTGCCTGGGGCGTACTCGTGTCGTACTGGGGATCCGAGCACCCGGCCAGCCCGAGCACGGCTCCGACGCCCGTCGCGAAAATAAGCTTGGTCGTGGTCATGATTGCTCCATGATGGAAGATGCATTCTATCGCGAGCGACCACCACGGTGTTGTATGATGATTGCATGATTGTCAATGTCAATGGGAACCCGGTCCAGGCCGAGGATGGATGCACGGTCGAGCAACTGCTCCAGGCCCACAGGGACGGCTCCGGCCCCTGCGCGGTCGAGGTCAACAGGACGCTCGTCAGGAAGCAGGACCATCCCGGGTTCACGTTGTCCGAAGGAGACCGGGTGGAGATCGTGACCCTGGTCGGGGGTGGCTGAGTTTAATGCTGGAGACAGGATCGTGACCACAGAGATGACTGGAACCGACGCCGTATCAACGACACTTGCCCTTGGAACGACGACCATCAGGAGTCGCCTGATCGTCGGGACTGGCAAGTATGAGAACTACGAGGTGATGAACAGGGCCCTTGATGCAAGCGGCGCCGATGTCGTCACGGTGGCCGTCCGTCGAGATCGACTCGTCGATGATCAGGGACGATCGCTCCTGGACTGTCTGGACACGGATCGCTACACGATCCTTCCGAACACGGCTGGCTGCTTCAGCGCCGAAGATGCCGTGCGAGTCTCGAGGCTGGGACGGGAGATCCTCGAACAACTGGACAACCCGGGAAGCCGCTGGGTCAAACTGGAGGTGCTCGGGGACAAGAAGACGCTCCTTCCAGATCCGGTGGGCACGCTCGAGGCCTGCACCGAACTGGTCAAGGACGGTTTCGAGGTTCTCTGCTACAGCAGCGACGATCCGATCATGGCCATGCGACTCCGAGATGCCGGAGCGACCAGCGTGATGCCGGCTGGCAGCCCGATTGGCTCAGGCAGGGGCATCGCCAATCCCTCGGCGATCTCGATCATCCTCGAACTGCTGAAGGATCCTGCATCAGGTGGCGATCCGTCCTACCCAGTCATCGTTGATGCCGGCGTAGGTACGCCATCGGATGTCACCCGGGCGATGGAACTGGGAGCCGACGGGGTCCTTCTGAATACTGGGATCGCCCANGCGACCAACCCGGTCCTGATGGCTTCGGCGATGCGTGCGGCATGTGATTCCGGGATGTGGGGACACGCCGCCGGCCGTATTCCACCACGACGATACGCGACGGCAAGCAGTCCCTGGACGGGACTGGTCGAGCCGATCCACGGGGAGTGATTCAACCCGGCCTCTGGTCCCTGAGCACCTCGTCGATCCGATCGACCTCCTGCTTGCGAACCAGGTCGAGGACCACGCGGGAAATCGTCCAAGCCGATTCCTCATGTGGCACGTTGGCGCAGTGCTCTCGAATCAGCCGGTACATGAACTTGAAGGCGTCCCGCGGCTGGTGCATCTGGTCCAGGGCGTCGATCACGGTGCTGCGCTGAACATCCTTGTCGAACAGGTCCATCAGCGAGCATGGATCATCGTCAGGCCGACAGGCGTTCAGTCGGCTCGTACAGACGTCGTAGAGCACGGCTCCGCTCCAACTGAGTCGATCGACCAGGTTCTGCTTGTCCAGTCGCGCCTCTCGGAAGAACTCCGGCCGCTCGCGCAGCAGCTCCTGCCTCAGGGACAGTGGAAGCAGCAGCTTGATGCCGAAGCCAGGGTGCTGCAGGAACCTGTTGTTGAGCATCGGCCATGTGAACTGACGCATTCGCGTAACGTCACCACTGATCGACGCCGGCTCATCGATCCGGTCCATGATCACGACGATCGACCGGTATCCGAACGGTTCAAGCACGCGTCGAAGTCGGTCCATGGCCTCGTATCGTGGTTGCTCGTCCCTGTTCCTAGGCAGGTGAGCCGCATGGAGGTCCGACAGCCTGATCCTGCGGATGCCCCTGGAGTAACTGCCCGTACCACGATCCAGCACACGGATGGCCTTGTTCAGCCTGCCTGCCAGCAGGCGTACGTTCACCGCCGTCCCCAGCCAGAGCAGAAGAAACACCGCGGGCATCGATGCGCACACCCAGAAGAGAATGCACCAGGCCAGGTCGATCGAATCGAGCCCGTGGCGCAGGGCCGCGATTCCATATCCAAACGAATACGCGATCGCGACGACCATCGTGACGATGAATGCGCCTCGGAACCAGTTCCAAGCGGAGATGCCCCCCAGGCGAAGCAGGTGCTTCAGCCGACGAAGCCGATCCGGGGCAGATTCAGGTCGGTCGTAGCAGACAGCCAGCAGCAACAGGTCCGCACGAACCGCCGGGCGGCAGTGAAGCAACCTTCTCCGAAAATCCTCCAGCCCCGCGGAGATGTACGACTCTCTCGCCCGCCTCCCGGAGATCGCCTGGTCAACGAGCCTGGGAACGATCCCTGCGAGCATCGCGTCCATGTGGTCCGCGAGCGTGAAGTGCTTGAGCTTGATCCCGCGGGCATCCCTGCTCCCGGTCGCCCGGCCGTAGCGGCTGAGCGCCGAATTGAAGTCGTCGTAGAAGATCGGGAAGCAGCGAGTGTCCGGGTTCGCCTGGTTGTACGCTTCGATCGACTGCTCCAACTGAAGCCGGATCGCGGTCTTACCCGACCCCCGCTCACCGAAGACGATCGAGGACGAGGGCGCGTGCAGATCCCCGAGAATCTTCTCGAAGTCAGGATGGTGGCATGACTGCTCGATGCGCTCGAAGACGACATCCTGCCGAGCCTCCTCGGCCCTGAATGGATTCGATCCGAGCTTGTGATGCTCGAGGAACGCCTTGATGTTCATGCAAGGACTCCACTGACCCCGTTACCTGGCTTACTCCTGAACACGCTCACCGAGCAACGGGGAAATCTCCTCCAGCCGCTTCGTGACGACCTCGGGATCGGCCGCCTCGAGGTTCAATCGAAGCAGCGGCTCCGTGTTGCTCATCCTTACATTGCACCAGAAATCGTCGAGTTCAAGCGTGAGTCCGTCAAGATGCTCTGTGCGTGCGTCCGGGAACGCCGCTTCAAGGGCCGCCAGGGCCCCTTCCTTGTCCTCGTTCCGGAAATTGATCTCGCCGGACTGAACGTACTTCATCAACGGATCGATCAACTTACTCAACGGCTTGTCCGCGTGCGCCAGGCCTGTCATCACGGCGGCGAACGCGCGAGCGCCGCTGTCGGCGCAGAACATGTCACGGAAGTAGAAGTGACCGGACAGTTCCCCGCCCATGACGGCATTGTTCTCGTTCAGGGCCGCCTTCATGTAGACGTGCCCGACACGACTCTCCACGCCGGTGCCGCCGAGTGACCGGATCGTCTCCGGCACGGCATGGCTCGAACGCAGGTCGTAGATGAAGGTCGCTCCCGGTTCCGCGGCCAGGGCGTCCTGGGCAAGCCATGCCAGGAGGATGTCACAGCCGATCGGTCGACCGTCCTGGTCCACGACGACGCAACGATCGGCATCCCCATCGAAACAGATGCCCACGTCAGCGCTCTCGGCGCCGACGGCCTCCCTGAGCTGGGCGAGGTTGGATTCCACGATGGGATTCGGTTCGTGGACGAACTCGCCCGTCGAGTTGTCGAAGTTGATCGGCACGATCTGTAGACCCGGCACGTCACCGAACACCTTGGGAACCATCGTTCCGGCCATCCCGTTGGAGGCATCGATGGCGACCTTGAGCGTACGGGTGCCGTCCAGGAGCGAGTCGGCGAGAAACTGGTGCAGATGCTCCCTGTAGGCCGCCCAGAGGTCCATGCTCTCGTCCTGCCCACCGCCCTCGTGCGGACCGTTGGGATCGACACCCTCGGCGATCTCCTGGATGACCTCGAGACCGCTGCCACTTCCGACTGGCTTGGCCGCGACCTGCGAGACCTTGAAACCGTTGTAGTTGGATGGATTGTGACTTGCCGTGACCTGGATTCCACCGCAACAGTCCAGGTGATTGATCGCGAAGTAGATGAATGGCGTATCGACCATTCCGACATCGATGGTGTGTACGCCACGAGCATGAATGCCGTCCTTCAAGGCCTGCAGGAGGCTCGGGGAGGACTTCCGCATGTCATGGCCGACCACGATGTGCTTCATCATCGGACCGTCCAGCCCCTGCTGCCGCACCCTGTCCAGGAGGAACTGTGCCGAGGCGAATCCGACCTTCCAGGCGATCTCCTCGTTCAACGGTTCAGGGTACGTCGCCCTGACGTCATAGGCCTTGAACACCTTCGATAGCATGTTATCGCTCCAATCCAAGAAATCGGCCTCATGGTATCAACGGCTGGCCGGCCATGGAGGCCAGCCGGGAGACTGGTTCTCCTTGAGCGACTCCCGGCCCTCGGGTATACTCCCTGACTCGAAAAACCACTCGTGGCCCAGTCCGCGACGTGGTTATGGCGGAGCCCAGGTGGAGGCCGAGCCTGAACGACCTGAACCGGGAGAAATCCCGACCCCCCAAGCGCCCTTGGATGGATCGATCGCCCCACGCGGGCACCCACCGCTCGATTCATCGGTGTCGCTGCAAAGGAGCCCCCATGGCATCCCTAGTCAAGGAACTGATCGAAGCCGGGATCCACTTCGGCCAACGCCGGAGCAATTGGAACCCGAAGATGGGCGTGTACATCTTCAGCACGCGCAACCAGATTCACATCATCGACATCAAGGAGACCATCAGGGGTCTTCTTCTTGCCAAGAAGTTCATCACCCGGACCGTGGCCGAGGGACGCGATGTCGTCTTCGTCGGCACCAAGCGGCAGGCGAAGTCCCCGATCGAGGAACACGCGGCCGCCGTCGGCATGCACTGGGTCACCGAGCGGTGGCTTGGCGGCACGCTCACCAACTTCAGGACCATCCGCGACCGTCTCAAGAGGCTCGAGGAACTCGAGGGCCTGATCGAGTCCGGTGAAATCAAGACCTATTCCAAGAAGATGGAATCCCAGTTGATGCGGGAGAAGAGGAAGATCTACAGGAACCTCAACGGCATCAGGAACATGAGCCGCCTGCCCGGCGCGGTCGTCGCCGTCGACGTGAACCGCGAGCACAACGCGCTCAGGGAGGCCCGCAACCTGGGCATCCCGACGATCTGCCTGATCGACACGGACGGTGACCCCGACCAGGTCGACATCCCGATCCCCGGCAACGACGACTCGATGCGTTCGATCGAGGTCGTGATCCGGGAACTTGCAGATGCCGTCACACAGGGCATGGGCCAGCGGAAGCAGCCCGAAGCCATGAAGAACGAGGATTCCGGCGGCGAAACCAGGAAGCGATCACGCCGATCCCAGTTCCGAGCGGATGACAAGTCTGATTCAAGCGAAGCACCGGCCAGCACGAATGATTCGCCTGCAGCGGATGCCGTCGAAACGGCTCCCGCCGAATGACGATCGTTCACCTGCTGCATTCAATGAAATGATCTGAAACCGATCCGGACGAACATGTTGGCCGGATCACAGCGACTCGACAAAGACGAAGGATCCGAGAAATGGAAACGACCAATATCAGTGCCAAGGATGTGATGGCTCTCAGGCAGAGAACCGGACTTGGAATGATGGACTGCAAGAAGGCCCTTGTCGAGGCCAGCGGCGACATGGACGCAGCTGAAGCCTCGCTGAAGGAGAAGCTCAAGGGCAAGATGGACACCAGGACCGATCGCGCGACCGGCGAGGGCTCGATCACGATCAAGATCCAAGGCGACAAGGCCACGATCATCGAGATGAGGACCGAGACCGACTTCACCGCACGGAACGACACGTTCACCGAGATGGCCGGCAAGATCGCGGACTTCGCGATCGAAGCAGACGCAGGCCCGGTCCAGGTCGATGACCGCATGACCGCCTGCATCGACGAGGTGAGGATCACCACCGGTGAGAACATGTCGATGGCCAGGGGCGAGGTCCTTTCGGGCGGTTCGTTCGGCCAGTACCTTCACCACGATGGCAAGCTTGGCGTGATCGTCCAGTTCGAGGGCGACGTCGACCAGGATGTCATCACAGGCATCTGCCAGCACATCGCCGCACACACGCCCACGCCGATGGCGATCGACGAGTCCGGGATGCCCCAGGACCTGGTCGACGCTCGACGCAACGAGGCGGTCCAGGAGGCCAAGGACACCGGCAAGCCTGACGAGATCGCCGCGAAGATCGCCGAGGGCAAGATGCGGAAGTTCTTCGAGGACAACACGCTGCTGGGACAGAAGTACGTACGTGACGACAAGATGAGCGTCGGCGAGATCCTGCCCGACGGTGCCAAGATCCTCGCGTTCAAGCGATATCAGGTCGGCCACGACTGAACCGATCTCGAATCAGACCGATCTCGGCGGCGACGAGTCCTCTCGTCGCAGCTGTTCATTCATCGGTGGGAATCACGCTCAACGTGTAGTACGCCTCGGGATGAAGAAGCGGCTTTCCGTCCTGGTTCCTGAGGCCAGCAGCCTCGATCGCATGGACGTACCCGGGCTTCATGTCACGGACACGGAGGCGTACACCGGTGCCGCCGGGAAATACCTTCACGTCGCGGATCGACAGTTCGGTCGTGTCGACCTCCGGCGATCCGTATCGTTCCCAGAGGTGGTAGGTGAAACGCTCGACATCGTAGCTGTCCGGATCGCTCGCGGTCGCGGGGTCCACGGGCTCGGTGAACCGAAGGACGAACCCGTCCGGTCTGGCCTCGACGCGTTCGATCTCGAACGGTGTGACACCGGTATGCACCACTCGCTGCACGCCCCATGGACGGATGCCCAGTGAGCCCCATCCACGATTGGTGCAGCCGACGATGAGACTGCCATCCGGAGCGAAGGCGAGCCGGTTCACACCGCTGTCAAAGCCCTCGAGAAACGGGAAGCACGCGCCCTGGTAGAACCCGTCCCGGTAACGGCCAGCGGCATCGACTCCCTCGACCTTTTCAAGGAACACACGCATGACGGTGGCGTTGGTCTGATCACCGACGAACAACTGGTTGGAGAACGGACCGAATCGACCCTCGGTCACGTCCAACTCGATGTCGCTGGCGCTCTGGCCCATGCGACCGTAGGGGAACCAGATCGCTGGTGGCTTGAAGCTCGTCGGCCCCGACGGCATCTCCATCCCGGCCTTTGGATACCAGTTGTTGCCCCCCGGATGACCATGGAAGTCACCGGGCTCCATGTGACTGAGCTTGCAGGTGCCCACGTAGTCGCCCTGGTTGTCCGTGAAGAACATGTCACCGGCGGCATTGACGCCGATCCCGTTGGGTGATCGCAAGCCACCGCACACGGGGGTGATCGAACCATCGGGTCCGACGATGATCGCCCAGCCTCTCCATGGAACGATCGACTTGCCCAGGCTCCCACAGAACCCGAGGTTCAACGTGACCCAGAGCCTGCCATCACCATCGACCTCGGGACCGTAGGCGAACTCATGGTAGTTGCCGCTGAGACCCCACTCGTCGGTGATCGTCTCGAACTGGTCGGCCCGGTCATCCCCATCCAGGTCACGAAGCCTGGTGAGCTCCCCTCTCTGCACCAGAAGCAGGCTGCCATCTTCATCGACGTGAAGACCAAGCGGCTCATGCAGGCCGCTGGCGAACAACGTGTATCGAAGCCGGTCCGGAGGTTCCTCGTAGGCACCCTCGATGATGTAGACGTCACCACGGCGGGTACAGAGGACAGGTCGTCCATCAGGGAGAATGTCGATCCCCCCGACCTCCATCACCATGCCACGAGGTTCCATCAGGCCGATGATCCTGTAGTGCCGGGATTCCTCGCTGGTCGGAAAGTCCCGGTCGAGCAGGTACTCCAGCCGTGCAAGCAGCCGCTCGTCGATCAGCGGTCGCATCTGGAACTCCCATCCGCCCTCGCCCTGGGTGACCTTGACCAGGATCGTGTTCACTCCCTTCTTCAAGGGAAGAAACACCTGATGGTCCGAGACGTTCATCCCCCTGTAGAGATCCGCATCGACGACGGTCACTCCATTGACCCAGATCTTCAGACCATCATCGGAGCCGCACTCGATCCTGTACCGCATGTCGGCCGGGGCGACGACCTCGCGCCACAGATACGCAATCGCATGGTTGTTGTCGTCATGCTCCGAGAAGACGGTGAGACCGATCTTGTCCCAGTCGACATGCTCCAGCTTGCGCCACCTGACCTCCTGGCCTCCCTTGCCGGTCATGACGGCATCCCCGTCAAAGCCCAGTTCAGGTTGGTAGACGATGTCGTGCTTGTCCATGCCCGTGTTGTCAAACGGCCCGGCCAGGAACCACGGCCCCCACTCCAGTACCGGGTGATGCTTCAACAGCGTGGCCCGCCTCGTCTCGGCCCGGGTGTCGCGAAGCTGGTAGTCAAGCTGGATGTCTCCCTGCTGAGCCGAGGCCTCATGGACGACCAACCAGGCGGGGAACACCAGCGAGATCATGCATGCCAAGCGAATCATCTGAACCTGATCTCCTGTGTGAAAGTGGCCGTACCGTCATCCCCGATCCGGACAGTCTCCTGAAGTGAGCCGTCCACCCGGATCTCCTGGCCTGGTGTCCCGGTGAGCCGGTACTCCAGCATGAAGCCACTGCCCGAGTCATCATTGCGCGGAACCGGGCGGAGTTCCACGGAGACTTTGCCTTCTTCGGGCATGATCTGGTACATGAAGACGGGCCTGCCATCCTGGTCGAGCCTGT
>PARI01000006.1 GCA_002711415.1 Phycisphaerae bacterium
TCTGAGCGGCGACGGTCTTGTCGACGGAGTCGACCTGGCGATCCTGCTCGGTGGCTGGGGTTTCTGTCGTTGAGGTGAAGCAGCCGTTGCGGGGCTCTTGCGAGCCTGTGGGACGGTCAATCGAAGGAAATTGCTGAAAATGCCATTCGGTATGGAGTGGTCATCCAATATCATGGCGGGTCGATATATCGTTCCCGGGGCCTCGTGGAGAAAGTCATGAAAAACCCACTCGTGTTCATTATTGGTGTCGTGATTGCATTTGGACTGAGCCAGGTCGGAACCGCCCAGGTGACGATCGAGGAATTTCAACGCGAACTCAAGGTGACCGCTTCGGATGGAGACTCAACTGATTATTTCGGCTCATCAGTCTCCATCTCCGGTGACACTATGGTGGTCGGGGCGTACGGCGACGAAAGCAACGGCCCTTGGTCTGGCAGCGCATACATCTATGAACGGGCTGACGACGGCACGTGGTCCGAGGTGACGAAACTGACCGCATCGGACGGAGCCGGTGGGGATAACTTTGGCAAACAAGTCTCTGCCTCCGGTGACGTGGTTGTGGTCACGGCAGTGAACCACAACAACGGACAAAGTTTTGGCAGCGTGTACGTCTATGAACGGGCTGTCGACGGCACGTGGTCCGAGTGGGCCAAGCTGACTGCTTCTGACGGGGCTACAGGTGATTACTTTTCCGATAGCGTCTTCATCTCTGGTGACACGGTGGTGGTCGGGGCACAGGGCGACGATGACAACGCCGGCAGCGTGTACATTTATGAACGGGCTGTCGACGGCACGTGGTCCGAGGTGGCCAAGCTGAATGCTTCTGACGGAGCTTCAGGTGATTTTTTTGGCTCTCCATGCTCCATCTCCGGTGACACGATTGTGGTCGGGGCAAATCGAGATGACGACAACGGAAGCAATTCCGGCAGCGCGTACATCTATGAACGGTCTGGCGACGGCACCTGGTCCGAAGTAGCCAAGTTGACTGCTTCGGACGGAGACACGAATGATGGTTTCGGCTCATCAGTCTCCATCTCCGGTGACACTGCGGTGGTCGGGGCATATGGCGACAACGACAACGGATTTGATTCCGGCAGTGCGTACATCTATGAACGGGCTGATGACGGCACATGGTCCGAGGTGGCCAAGTTGACTGCTTTGGACGGAGCGGAGGATGATTATTTCGGAATCAGCGTCTCCATCGCCAATAACATGATGGTTGTCGGGGCATATGGTGATGACGACAATGGCAGCAGTTCCGGTAGTGCGTACATCTATGAACGGGATGGCAACGGCTTGTGGTCTTTTGGGTTTAAGCTGGCTGCATTGGACGCATTCAACGGGGATTATTTCGGCAGGAGCGTCTCCATCTCGGATAACGCGGTGGTGATCGGGGCAGCTTACGATGACGACAACGGCAGCAATACCGGCGGCGCATACATCTATGAAATCGGGAACGTCATCAACCTTGACAATGGGAACACGCTGTACCAGGGTCTTGTCGCTGCGATCGATGAAGTGAACCCCGATGATCGGCTGGCCGTCCGGTCCAGCGCCTTTGCGATCGATGGCATCCTGAATATGACGTCCATGCCGTTGAACTTCATCGCCGCAGAGCCGATCGTGTTTGGTCAGCAACTCATGTATTTCCCCGCCGATGGTACGTCATTTGTTGATTCTGATGACGTGGCAAATGGGGGATTTACAGCGAGGGGACAGTTCATAGCGCCAGATATGGGCCAGCTAATCTTCAGTAGTTTGGAGTTTGGAGCTGGCTCCCAGTTCTATCACAATGACAGTGTGCTGTTTGTGCGTGATTCGATCACGACAACTGGAGGAGCGCCGTATCTATTTGGTGATCTCTTTGCAGACTCAGCATCGACAACTGCTGATGGCGTCAATCGAGTTGCTGGGGACACGAATATATTCTGCGATTACATCAACGATGGATCGACGATCATTCAGCGAGGCATCCTCTACATCTACGGCAACCTCGTGAACAACGGGACGCTGACGGGCGAGTACAACAACGGCTTCGCCGGTGGTGATGCTCCGGAGTCCGGTGATGGATTCAACATCGGTGGCAACTACACAGTGGGTGCCGGGGCTTCGCTCTCGATGCCCGATCCCGTCTGGTGGCTTCGTGTCGGTGGCAACCTCGACATCGCCATCGATGACCCGGCCAAGTTCACGATGGCAGATGCCACGATCCAGCTTCACGGGCTGGCTCCGGGTCGGTTCCAGGAGATGGAGACGCTCGGCGCCGATCTTGGCGCGACCGAAGACGGATTCGACGCCTCGAACTTCCCGATCGGCAGGCTCCTGGTGACCAGTGACTCCAAGACGCGACTGGTCAACAACCATGTCAATGCGACCGATGATCCCTGCGAGGCGCTCTACGTGAACGAGCTGGTCGTCTCGGCCGGTGGATACCTCCAGACCAACGGGTGCCGCATCTATGCACGCGAGGCTGTGATCAACGGTCGCGTTGATGATCCGGACAACGTGATCATCATCGGTGCGACATGCGTCGGCGACTATGACGGCAACGGCCTGGTTGATGGCGTGGACCTTGCGTTCCTTCTCGGGGCGTGGAACACGATCAATGAGGACGTGGATCTGAGCGGCGACGGTCTTGTCGACGGAGTCGACCTGGCGATCCTGCTCGGTGGCTGGGGTTTCTGTCGTTGAGGTGAAGCGGCCGTTGCGGGGCTCTCAGGCGCAGCGATCGCACAATCCTGAGAGCGTGAGTTCATGAGCCTCGAGCTTGAATCCCTTCGGGACCATGCCCTTGAGTTCGCCGGGACATCCCTCGATGTCGAATATCCGATCGCAGGACGTGCAATGGAAGTGGTGGTGGTGCTCTAACGCCACGCATGTGAGCTCATACCGGTCTGCACCGCCTGAGACCGGGACGCTGGTGAGTTCGCCTTCTTCCTGGAGTTGACGAACCACCCGGTACACCGTCCTCTGGCCCAGCGAAGGAACATCTTTCGAGGCGAGCTCATGGATCTCGTCGATCGAGAGGGGGCGCCCTGCGGTGTCAATGGCATCCTTGATGGCCTTGAACTGTCTGGTTGTTCTCTGCTGGGCCATGGAATGAACCCCTGTGAATTCCTTGCTCGACTGCATTCTACCATTGAGTTCGGGTCAACTTGGGCAGTGTGATCCTGATCCATCCCGAAGTGTCACCCGAAATCATGCTTTACTATGAGATTATATTCGCCCTGCTTGTGTCAACAATACGTCGATATTGCATATATGCAAGGAATGCCCGAACTCCGTGCCCGGGACGCCATGGCTGGCGGTCACATCGCGTCATCATTGCCGGTTGTACGCTGTGCCTCTTCCGTTCTGGAGCAGGACGAGGGTCCTGGATCGTCCTTGCGGATCTCGAACGAAGCGAAGCTTCGCATCGACCGTGCGACATGCGAACAGGTCCTTGTCAATCGGCCTGAATGCAAAGAACTGCTGATCATCAAGTTTGGCGAACAACACCCCGTCCCTGTTCTCGACCACGAATCTCGGACCGGAGCTGTTGACGTAGGTACCGGCGTACTCGTCGATGTTGACTGGGACTCGAGGCGTGTAGTCGGCCGCCATGCTTGCAGGAAGATTGTCAGGACCAACAAGGTCAGGTGCCAGGATGTGCTTGCTGAGCACATCCATTCCCGGGCCTGGTGATGAATTCAGGAGGATCACGACGGCTCGCTCTCGCTCTGGCATGAGGATCAGATTGCTCTTGAAGCCGCCGGTCTGGCCTCCATGGAAAATTGTCTGGCCGGAATTGCTGACCATCCAGCCAAGGCCGAGTGGATGGTACTTGCCCTTCACTCGTGGAACCTGGCATGCTCGAATGGAGTGTTGCAGTGGGGTGTTTGATCTGGCCATGGCCGCTCGTGCGAACCTCATCATGTCCTTCAAGCTCGAATTCAGATCCCCGGCTGCGGCCATCGGGCCGTTGATGTCCCATTGGCTGGTCGGGTTCAGTCCCTTGTGCCCGGTCGCGACGCGCCCGGCATCCTTGTCTCGTGGCATGCAACTGGTGCTCGACATCTTCAAGGGTTTCAGGATGTGTTTCTGTACCAGTTCCTCGTAGTCGGCATCCTGATTCAGCTCCAGGGCATGCCCGAGAATGGCGATGCCCAGATTTGAATATCTCCACTCCGAGCCAGGGGCACGATCAGGTCCGGTGTCCGCAAGGTATTCGTACAGCGTCTCGTCGGTATAGCACTCGTATGGATTCCTTGGATCAGCCGACTGGAAGTTGTTCGGCATCTTGGGGAATCCGGACGTATGAGTCGCCAGATGCCAGAGCATGATCCTGTTGCCATCGAACATCTTCATGTCGACATGGTCCGGCAGATGCATGCTCACCGGATCAGACAGCGAGAGTTCTCCCTGTTGTTCCAGGCGATGGGCAATGACCGTGGTGAAGACCTTGGTGATCGAACCGATCTCGAAGATCGTGTTCTCGGTGACCGGAGTGCTGCTGCCTGCCTCGAGTGTTCCGGCGCAGTAGGTTCGCACCCGGCCCGAATCCAGGACACCGATGGCGATGCCGGGAGACAGCCCGGCTTCGACGTACTGTTCTGCCAGGTTCTGGACCGAAACCGCTTGATCCTGTGTCACTGCCGTGCATGGCGAGGCCGTTGCCAGGAGCATCGATGTAAGGAGTATGACTGTTTTCATGGCGGCACCTTTCTCGGCAGAGATGTTGTCAAATCCAGTTCACGGGGTGGATGACGCCACAGGGTTTCCGCAGTAGCACGATGCTGGTGGCATGACATCGGCGCTTCGCCATGCCTGTCGGAAGGCCTGGTCGGCTTGAGCTGCTTCTTCGAATCGCTCCTGTCCACGAAGGGCGTCCCGCAATCCCAGAAGGGCCCATCCATTGGCGGGAAACACCTCCAGGTCGCGGACGTAGACCTGCTCGGCGGCACCGTACTGTTCATCCACGATCAGCAGTGCTCCGTAAGCGTGTCGAGCCGGCATCATCCAGGGAGCCGGTTCGGCGTAGACAAGTGTCTCCTCCATCTCCATGGCCTGCTTGAGCAGTTGGAGTCCCTTCTTCCGGTTGCCGGCCTTGAACTCGATCTCTCCCTCGAGCACGAGTCGAGCCAGGGGCATGATCTCCACGGCGGGCTGGTTGCCCATCAGCCATTCGCCCTCGGGAATCCTCTTGACGGCCTCATCGAATGCCTGGAGCTCGGTGCGCGCTTCGGAGATGCGCCCCGTGTTGGCACAGGCGACACCACGGGCGTAATGCATGAGGCAATGTCCAACCGCGGCCCAGTGTGGAGGTGCCGGTTCCTGGAGAATCTCGTCCCACATCCCGAAGCGGGTCAGGACATGCCACTTGCTGGCGGCGACACCATCACTGACGAAACCCATCTGCTCCATGAGTTCCGGTGGAACCTCATCGGTGATGGAGCGAATCGAGGTGACGGCTTCCCGCTTTCGCCCCTGCATCGTCGCGGCGAATGCCAGGAAGTGGCGGTTGTGAGCCATGTAGAATCGGTATTCCCCGGCATCCGTGTCCGATTCGAACCAGGCGTCATCCAGGGCGGCTGCCCGTCGATTGCACTCTGCGGAGTCGTCATAGCGGCCGGTCTGCATCCAAATGTGTGACGGCATGTGCACCAGGTGGCCCGAAGCCGGGATGAGGTTGGCCAGTCGGTCCGCGGCCGGTTCGGCGATCTCCGGCCAGGGCGATGATTCCATCGCGTGGATGTAGAGGTGGTTGGCTGCAGGATGATTCCGGTCGACGCGCATCGCATCTTCCAGGAGCGCTCTGAACCGGGGCGTGCGATTGAGGGGTTCGCCTTCGAGCGTCCAGTACTCCCAGGGCTGAGCGGCCATCATCGCTTCGGCGGTCCAGACCTTGATGTCGTTGTCCCTGGGGAACTTCTCCTGGAGTTGAACCATCGCCTCGATGTAGGCTTCGTTCTGTTCGGCCAGGTCTTCTGGCATCGGGTAGTTGTATCGATGCTGAATCGCGTCGATGAGGCCCTGGTTGGCCGGCGTCTCGCGATCCTTCAACTGCATCGCCTTCTGGGCGGCTGCGTAGGACCATTGGTCCTTCGGTGGAACGATTGCAGGGTTGTTCTGGTTGGGACCGCAGGCATAGGCGATGCCCCACCAGGCCATCGCGCACTCCGGGTCATGCTCGGTCGCCTGCAGGAAGGAATCGATGGCGCCATCGAAGTTGTATCCATACATCAGGGCGAGTCCCTGGTTGAACCACTGCCTGGCCTCCTCCGAATCCGTGACGATGGCTCGTCGGTGTGATCCGAGTCGTTCAATGATCATCGCGGGGGGATCGCCCGCGGTTGGAAGCTCCGGTTCGACGGCAGATTGCATTGCCGGAAGCACGGACACGGTGAAGGCGCACAGCATCAACATCATCGGCTTATCTCCATTGGTACGGTTCCAGGGGTAATCGACACACGTCGTCGATGCTTGGCGGCTCCGTCGTTCAATCAGGACTTGGCCGTCCGCCTGAGCAGCTGCACGCGGCGATCCATCTGCTTGCGGGCCTTCTCGATCATGTCACGCACCTCGGTTGGATCATCATGAGCCCACTTGCCGCGGCCCCTGGTGCTCTTGTAGTACCACACGTGGGTCAGTTCATCACGTCGACCGAGCCGGCCGACGAACTTGTCGTTCTTGCCGACCACTTCATGCGGCTCGTTGCCGATGTCGTCTGCTTCGCTGGGAATCCGGCCCTTGCACGCCATGTCGAACCGGTCAACGGTGGGGGTGAGCGATTCGGACACGGTTCGTGATGTGGCCTTCGACCCGTTTGCGGTCTGCTCCCATTCCCAAATCCGAACTGACCGGGTCGTGCCGCGGTCGATATCCATCGGATTGCTTGCAATGAGCGTGCCCTTGTAGAGGTTCTTGCTTCCACCGATGGCGATCGCGGCATCCTCGGCATAGACCATTTCCACGGTGATCTCTCGCGTCTCGAGCACCTTGGACATCTCGTGGGCCACTTCCCATGCGTTTGAACCCGTCCCCCTCGCCGCGACGAGAAGCTTCTCCGGATAATCATCTGCCGAGACGATTTCCACGAGCGTGTTGATGTCATTCTGGCTGATCGATCCGGTCAGCAGCATCCTCTTGTCATCAAGTACTTCCAGCTTGGCATGGGCGACTTGCGGTCCAGCAAGGCAGGTCATGCATGCCAGGATGGCCATGCAGAGAGTGAGTTGGCCTGTGCTCAGTGTCATGTTGGCTCCCCGTTGGATTCACGCCATGGCGGGTCGCATGATCCACTCATGGCAGATGGTCGCTCCGAGTATAGATGGAGCGTCAATGGCTCGTCCAGAGTCACTGGAATCAACCGGTCCCGGACCCGCTATGATCATCATGGATCAAGTCCCAGGGGGCATCGAATGAACTACGACCTCGTTTTTCCAGAAGGCTGGGAGCCGGTGACGTCCGTTCGCGAGGCGGTCGACTCCGGGGGCGTGACCTGGCAGGTGAAGTACGAGCTGCCCGGGCATGTCCTGATCCGTTCTCGTGCGCACGAGGATGATGACTGGACCCGGCATGGCTCGGGTGTCATCACGAGTGTCGTGCCCGATCTGGCCCGTCGACTTCGAGAGGACGGGGAGCTCACGCTCCTGAAGCGACTCGGTCTCAGGGTTCGCAACAGCTTCTCGCACCTGATGGCGGGCGTCCGACCCGAGGCCCATTGCATTGGCTGGTCGGAATGGGAGGAGGATTCCTTCGGTCAGCGGCGGTACGAGTGCTACATCGAACCGGATGGACGGGGGAACGCTGTTTCATGGACACGGATGGAAGTGGAGTATGAAGCGGACAAGTACGGGGACTACATGCCGCAGTATGTCGTCGATGCCGGGTTCAACGCGCCCGAGGGCGACGATTCACCTCAATTCGATGTCGTCGATGAGCTCATGAAGACGGCTGATGAGCTGTGCCCGGGTCGTGGTGATGTCTACGCGAAGTGGACCAGCCAGCGGCAGCGGGAGGTCGCTGCTGCGATCTGGCCCTCGGACACGTGACCCGGCCGGGTCACCCGTCCAGTGATCGGATCTCGAAGTCGTCGAACCAGATCACCTCGTCCTTGCTGGGGGCCCAGCTGGAGTTGCCTCCACCGAAGAAGGTGCTGAAGTACAGGGTGTCGATGCCGAGGTCGCCGATGTCACGGAATCGCATGCTGGTGAACTCCAGTGCGAGCTCGCCGTCCAGCCAGGTCCGGATGATCCCGTCATGCTCGCCCGGCGTGTTCATCGTGATCTCGTGTCGAACTGTGTACCAGCGATCGGGCTTGAACCGCGACGCCTCACCATCGATCGACCATGGCAGGTCCTCCCCGTGGTTGTCTGGTTGGTCCGGGTGGTAGACGTACTGCACGATCGCGCCATCGGTCCGCCACATCATGCGAGCGCTCCAGCCATCGGTTCCGTCCGGTACGTTCCCTCCCGTGTTGCCCGTTCCACCGATCAGCCCCGGGAGCTTTCCGCCCTTGACAAAGTCGAACGGTCCGGTGAACCGGATCCGGTAGCTCAACGAGGCTCGTTCAACGGTGTCATCAAGGGACACCTTCCACTGCGCCCCGGTCTCCGAGGTCCCGGACTCGCCCTCTGGATAGAGCACGGCAAGCGCCCGGTTTCCTGGCTCGCCGGTCTCCACGATGCTGACCCGCCCCTCGTCGACGCCGTTGTTCCACGTGGGCCAGTTCCAGTCCTCCTCCAGCATCGCCTCGTCGTATGGACCCTCGGCCCGATGATCCAGCGTCTGTCGGAACAGGAGCACGCCCTCCTGGAGTTCCGGGTCGCAGTCGTCCGGGATGCCGTCACGGTCGATGTCCTCGGCGCCCTCCTGGATCTCCTGGTGGTTGCTCACTCCGTCACAATCACAATCGGTCGTGATTTCACGACCCCAGCCGGCGAGGAAGATCGCCAGGTCCGAGCCGTCGATTCGTCCATCCAGGTCAAGATCACCCGCGCAGTCATTCCCGCAGGGGCCCCATCGGGCCAGCAGTTCTGGCAGGTCCGCACCATCGACCACGCCGTTTCCGTCCAGGTCCAGTGGGCACGCCCCGCCGGCCGTACCGGTGGCGATGGTCACCAGGGCGGCCAGGCCCAGGCCCCGGCTCATCAGCGGCGGCATCAAGCTCGTTCTCGGTGTCGAATACTTCATGTGCAGGGGGCACTACGCCCCGGATCAGTCCGGGTTCTCCCGGATCCAGTCAATGGATGCGTTGGCCTGCTACGCTGTGCTGCATGAGTGACATCAAGCGAATCACAGTCTTCTCCGGATCCTCCACCCGGGCCGACCAGGTCCACCTGGATGCGGCCACCCACCTGGGGACGCTCCTTGGTGAGCGTGAACTGACCCTCGTCTTCGGGGGTGGTGGGGTCGGCCTGATGGGGGCCATGTTCCAATCGGCCAAGGCGTCCGGTGCCGGCACGATCGGTGTGACCACCCGGCAGTTCGTAAAGCTGGAGCAGGCGGTCCCCGACTGCGACGAGATGATCGTCGTGGAGACGATGGCCGAGCGAAAGCGCGAACTGATCGAGCGAGGCGATGCCATCCTGGTTCTTCCGGGCGGCCTCGGAACGTACGAGGAGTTCTTCGACGCCGTCGTCGGACGGACCCTGGGCCACCACAGCAAGGCCATCGCGCTGGTCAACATCGACCAGGCGCTGGATCCGTTGCACCAGATGATCGAGGACGGGATCCACCGTCGCTTCATCAGCCACGGGGTCCGCGACTTCCTGCACATCTGCCAGACGTCGGAAGAGGCGCTTGACCGGGTGCTCCACTCGAAGGAGGAGCTGATCGATCCGAGCCGCATGGTGCCCTCCGGGGACTGGCAATAGCCCCCGGAGGCACAGCCTGCAGTCCTGTTCGCCGACTTACCAGCCGGATTTCCCCCAGTTGCTGACGTTCTTCCGACCGCTCCATGTGAGCTCGTGACGCTTGCCGTCCAATGACATGCCCTGGAAGGTGGTCGTCAGTGTCGTGCCCTTGATGACCTGAGTCATCTGCGTGCTCATGGTCAACCCACCGTACCGGGCGCCTTCGTGGGTCGAGACGATGGTGACCTCGTCGCCGTTGGTCGTGATCGAGTCGACCTTGCCATGGATGACGGTTCCGTGATAGTCCAGGTAGAGGGTGGCGATGTGATCAACTGTTGGATCCCAGTACATCAGGTAGATGTCCACGCTGCTGGAGCCATCCTTCCTGACATGGGTGGTCTCCTCCTTCAGGACGTGCTCGTCCGCGATCCATGTGAAGACCGACTGCATCGTGGTGCCGTCGGGCATGGTGAAGTTCCAGGTGCCCGCAAGCTTCGAAGCCTTCAGCAGATCGGCTGCTGGGTTGGACCTGGTGGATTCACTGGTCCATGGTTCATCGTCACCGCCCTTGATCGAGACCGATGTGGTTCGGGTGTTGGGTCCCGTGTACGTGGTCGAGATCTCGTACGTCGTCGTCTGGCCCTGCGACATCTCGGTGTAGGTCCAGGAGATGGTGTCCTCGCTCATCCCTTGAAGCACCGACGTTCCGCTGTAGGGCTTGCCCATGTCGTAGCCCGAGCCCGAGCCCATCGGCGAGTTCGTCTGCTGGTTCCAGTACATGCCACCGGCACCGGTCGAGATGACGCGGCCATCCTCGGTGACCATGTGGTGGCTGTGGAACAGCTGCTGGGTGTATGGCTCATACCACATCATCTCAGTGCTGGTGTACTTGAGGCCGGACGGGATACCGACCCACATCTGCTTGGTCACACCGGTCTCGATCCACGTGCCACATGCGCCTCGATCAAGTTGCCAGTTGACGAATTCGTTCATCGACTTGGGCATCGACATCGATTGTGCAGGGGCGACCGATGTAGCCAGAGTGATGGTGGTGATTGACATGATCATCGTGATGAAGGTATGCATGTGTCTTGTGCTCTGTGTGTATTTTCAGCGAGTGTGCGAATGTGCCCATGGCACATCATGAGTGGTGAATATATCAGGATCATCATGGATCACATCGCTGTGCCCGAAAGGACGGGATATGCGGCTTCCAGAGCAGATCATCAGTGATGCCCGGTCTTCCATGGATCGGTCGATGGTGTATATGACGATCCGGCCAGCGTGCCTGGATGGCTACTTTCCTGCGTCGTAGAAGGTGTCAGTCTGCTTCCAGATCCGCTCAAGGCGATCGATCCTCGGGTGGACCGTGGAGCCCAGTTCCTCCGCGACCTCGAACACGAGCAGTTCCGCGGCCAGTACCGAGGGCAGCGAACTGTCAAAGGGTCCGACTGCCGGCACATTCAGTTCACACCACAGGTCGGTGAGACCGGCCAGAGGGGAGAGGGGGCTGTCGGTGATCGCCACGAGGCTGACACCGACATCCAGCAGCGCCTGGGCGGCGAACACGGAACTCCTGCGATACCTCGCGAAATCGAAGACCACCACGGCATCGTGTTCACTGGCACCGCTGAGATCACGGCCGAAGTTGTGCTGCTCGATCAGGTGGACTCCGTTGCGGATCATGGACAGGCCGCTGAGCAGGACATGGGCACCCGCCCGGGAGGTCTCTCCCGAGAGGATCCAGATCCGCTCGGCCCGGATCAACGGCCTGGCCAGCCGCTGGAGGCTGGCATGGTCCAGGGCCTCCAGCGTCCGATCGATGGCCTGCTCGATGTCCTGGCGAACCTGGGTGTCCAGTTCCTTGGTCCTCCTGATCCGCTGGCCCGGGGTGGCCAGCTTGTCCGAGAGGTTCTTGCGGACCCAGTTCTGCAGGTCTGAATAGCCGTCAAAGCCCAGCTTGGTCGCGAACCGAACAATAGAAGGGCGGCTTGTATCGGCCCGCTGGGCAAGGTCCGATACGGTGCCAAAAGCCAGCAGCGTGGGGTCGCCAAGGACGGCCTGGGCGATTCGCCTCTCGGTCGGCGTCAGGCGGATTCCAACGGCAGCGATGCGTTCCTCGATCGACAAATTCAGGACCCTTTTGAATAATACGTTTCAAACGAACAAGCAAAGTGTACAATTCGTTACAGTCTCTGCCAACACGTAATTCGTCTCTATCCACCTCTATATCTACCTCTATATGAACATGGAGTCCAAGGTGCCTGAGAAACTCGTTTACACCCCGACTGATCGTGAAAAGGCCTTCCTTGAAACCGTCGAGGACACGCGTCATCAGCGTGAAATCGTCAACGGGCTGGCGCCATTCTTCAACGAGCGCGCTCCGGAGGACATGATGTCCTTTTACAGCGAGGACGAGATGGTCAAGCTCAAGGTGCTCAAGGATACCGATCGCGATGTCGAGAATCGGATGCCGGTGAAGATCACGCGTCATTACTTCGATCTTGCTCGCAACAGCAAGCCGATACAGCGCATCGTCAAGCCCAGTGCGGACGAGACCCTCGACCTGGCCGGGTCCGAGGATCCCGGCAACCAGATGGACTTCAGTCCCGTGGAGGGCCTGCTGCACAAGTACGAGCTGGGCCTGATGTACGTGGTCTCCACATGCTCGGCTCACTGCCGGTTCTGCTACCGGGAGGAACTGATCGCCAGGAAGGAAGTCAAGCGACACGACGGCACGGTCGCCAAGAAGGGTCTGGCCAAGATCCCCGAGATCACGGCGTACATCAGGGCGCACAACGAGATAGTCAAGGCCAACGGTGGCATCCACCCCGAGACCGGTCGCGAGAAGCTTCGCGAGATCCTGCTGTCAGGCGGTGATCCCATGGTGTTGAACAACTCCAAGCTCGCGGCATGGCTTGCGGCGCTGGCCGAGGCCGACATCGAGTCGATCAGGATCGGGACCAAGGAGATGGCGTTCTATCCCCAGCGTTTCGATGCCGCCTTCCTGGACATGCTCGATCGGTTCCATGAGACCTATCCCCAGGTCGGCCTGCACTTCATGGTCCACTTCGAGCACCCGGACGAGATCCTGGCCAAGGACGAGGATGGCAACTACATCCAGGATGAGCAGGGGTTCTACCAGTGGGTTCCTGAGACCGGGCGAGCCATGCGCGAACTGGTCTCCCGTGGATGGCTGACCATCGAGAACCAGTCACCGATCATCAAGGACATCAACGATGATCCGGCCGCACTTCGGATCCTCCAGCGGGAGTTCAAGCGTGCCGGTGGCGAGAACCACTACTTCTTCTGCGGCCGTGATATCGTTGCCTACAAGGCCTTCAACGTTCCGATCGAGACGGCATGGCATACGCTGAACGAGTCACAGAAGGGGCTGTCCGGCATCGAGAACCATGCACGCCTGTCGATCACGCATTACAAGGGCAAGACCGAGGTTGTCGCGGTGAGCAATGATCCGATCCCCGGGCTGCCCGGAAGCGAGAACGGCGTCGTGATCCTGAAGCTTCTTCGCAACGCGCTGAGCGCTCCTGATCGAGGCAAGGTCTGCATCGTCGGTCGCAATCCCGATGCGGCCTGGTTCGATGACTATGCCGACCGCGTGCTCTTCGACGAGGCCGGTCTCTTCGAGTACGACCGCTTCACCGATACCGGTGAAGCGCCAGCGAGCCTTGCAAGTTACACACCGCAAACAGGTTGCCGATGATCGACAAACGGGTGGTCAGCGCGGCTGAAGCGGTCGCGGACATTGCCGACGGTTCCAGCATCATGATCGGTGGATTCGGTGAGGCGGGCAGTCCTATCGAGTTGATCCACGCGCTGATCGACCAGGGCGCATCCGACCTGACCGTCATCAGTAACAACACCGGCAGTGGCCAGGTGGGTCTGGCCGCGTTGTTGAAGGAGCGACGCGTCTCCAAGGTCATCTGCTCGTTCCCCAAGACCCTCAACTCGACGGTCTTTCCCGAGCTCTACCGCGAGGGGTTCACGGAACTGGAACTGGTGCCCCAGGGAACGCTTGCCGAGCGGATCCGAGCCGGTGGAGCCGGTGTTCCAGCCTTCTACACGCCGACCGCCGTGGGCACGCCACTTGGCGAGGGCAAGGAATCGCGCGAGTTCGATGGTCGTGAATACCTGCTGGAGTACGGTCTCACGGCCGACTACACGCTCATCAAGGGCCTGGTCGCGGACATCCACGGCAATGTCCTCTACAACAAGACGGCACGGAACTTCGCACCAATTATGGCGAGCGCCGCCGATGTGACGATCGTCCAGGCCACCACGGTGGTGGAGCCCGGTGTCATCGATCCGGAAACGGTCGTCACACCGGGGATCTTCGTCGACCGTGTCCTCGAGGTCGCCGAGCCGGCACACGAGTCCGAGTTGATCGCAGCAGGAGAGTGCTATCCATGAGTCAGCAGGCGGACACCAAGGGATGGACTCGCGAGGAGATGGCCCAACGGCTGGCCCAGGACATCCCCAACGGATCCTACGTCAACCTCGGCATTGGCATTCCCGAGCTCGTTGCGAGATTCGTGCCCCAGGGCCGCATGTTCATCTACCACACCGAGAACGGACTGCTCGGGATGGGACCGTCTCCCGAGGAGGGCGATGGCGACCCCGAGTTGATCAACGCCGGGAAGCGACACGTCACGGCCAATCCCGGGGCCGCCTACTTCCATCATGCCGACAGCTTCGCGATGATCCGCGGTGGTCACCTGGACCTGAGCGTTCTGGGTGCGATGCAGGTCTCACAGCATGGGGACCTCGCCAACTGGTCGACCGGCAAGCCTGACGCGATCCCCGCCGTCGGTGGCGCGATGGACCTGGTCGCCGGCGTCAAGCAGGTCTTCGTCATCACGCAGCACTGCACCAAGTCCGGTGAACCCAAGCTCGTGGAATCCTGCTCCTATCCGCTCACGGGCCGAGGGATCGTCAATCGAATCTACAGCGACCTCGCCGTGATCGATGTCACGCCCGAGGGCTTCCGTGTCGTCGAACTCTGTCCCGGGGTGGATTTCCAGTCGGTCCAGGAACGGACCGGTGCACCATTGTTGCCTGCAGAACAGTAGAAGGCGTCGAAGACATGACCACGCACTCCAAATCCGGGACCACGCATTCACGCAGCGCCGAGCTCTTCGAGCGTGCCCTGCACGTACTGCCAGGTGGCGTGAGCCGCAACACGGTCCTGCGCCAGCCGCATCCGGCCTATGCCGCCTTCGGTGAGGGCTGCCGACTCACCGACATCGAGGGTGTCACTCGCATCGATTTCTCCAACAACATGGCATCGCTGATCCACGGCCATGCATATCCGCCGATCGTCGAGGCCGTCACCCGGCAGGTGGAGCGAGGCACTGCGTACATGATGGCGACCGAGGCCGAGGTCGAGTACGCCGAGCACATCTGTTCCCGCAACCCCGGGTTCGACAAGGTCCGATTCATGAACTCCGGGACCGAGGCGGTGATGGTCGCGATCAAGGCTTCGCGCGCCTTCACCGGTCGCCCGAGGATCGCGAAGGTCGAGGGGGCCTACCACGGGGCCTACGACTACGCCGAGGTGAGTCAGGCACCTGCACCGGAGACCTGGGGCAGCATCGACCGACCCAACAGTGTCCCGCTGGCCCATGGTACACCCGACTCGGCGCTCGATGATGTGGTCATCATCCCGTTCAACGACGTAGACCGAGCCCTTGCGATTCTTGACGAGCATGCCGATGACATCGCGAGCGTCCTACTGGACCTGATGCCGCATCGCGTCGGCCTCAACCCGGTCGAGCCCGAATTCCTCGATGCGATCCGTGACTGGACACGGAAGAACGGCTCGCTGCTGGTGCTCGACGAGGTGATCACGTTCCGATCGACCCATGGTGGTCTCCAGATGCGGTATGACGTTGATCCCGACCTGACCGCGATGGGCAAGATCATCGGTGGGGGATTCCCCGTCGGCGCGATCGCCGGTCGTTCCGATGTGATGGATGTCATGAACCCAAGCGGCGACCGGTATCTCTTTCCGCATTCCGGAACCTTCTCGGCCAACCCGATCAGCATGGTCGCCGGCCTTGCCGCCATGAAGGACTTCGACGAGGCGGCGGTCGATCGGCTCAATGTCCTGACAGAGCGGGCGATCAATGGCATCAACGAGGCTGCACGCCAGGCCGGAGGGCGTGCGTGTGTGACCGGTGGTGGTTCGATCCTGCGTGTGCACATGAAGGAGCAACCACCCAGGAACTTCCGCGAGGCGTTCCTGTCACCGGATGAGAACCAGCGACTGAAGGCGATGCTGGATCATCTCTTCGATGCCGGTTTCGTCATGATCAACACCTGCACCGCGATGCTCTCGACCCCGATGACCGAGGTCGAGATCGATGCATTGATCGACGCCTGCGGTGATGGATTCAGGAAGATCGCCGACATGCCTTGATCCGGTCCGGCCGGTGACTCAGGCTCGATCGAAGACCGTGGCAAGACCCTGGCCGACACCGACGCACATCGCGGCGAGGCCGTGCTCGACGTTGCGTCGGTTCATCTCGTGCACCAGTGTCGTCGCCATGCGGGCGCCGCTGCACCCGAGCGGGTGTCCAAGCGCGATCGCGCCGCCATTGACGTTGACTCGATCGTAGTCGAGCCCGAGTTCACGACAGCAGGCGACCGCCTGGGCCGCAAATGCCTCGTTGAACTCGATCAGCCCGACCTGATCCAGTTCGAGTCCCGCTCGTTGGAGCACCTTGTGCACGGCCGGGACAGGCCCCATGCCCATGAACGCCGGCTCGACGCCCGCCGAAGCGCTCGCTCCGACATAGGCCAGGGGGGTGAGTCCGAGTTCCTTGGCACGCTCGGCTTCCACCAGGAGCAGTGCCGCGGCGCCGTCGTTGACACCGGAGGAATTGCCGGCCGTGACCGTGCCATCCGGATCCCGGGTGAATGCAGGGCGCAGCTTTGCAAGGCCTTCCATTGTCGTGTCGGGCCTGGGGTGTTCATCGGTGTCCACCACGATCGGATCGCCCTTGCGCTGGGGAATCTGTACGGGCACGATCTCCTCTGCAAGATGGCCTGCTTCATGTGCGGCCGCCCATCGTTGCTGGCTCTGCATCGCGAATCGATCCTGGTCCTCCCGACTGATCCCGTACCGCTTGGCGACGTTCTCCGCAGTGATCCCCAGTGGATCAGTGTGACCCATCTGCTTCATGCGATCATGGACGAATCGCCATCCGATCGACGTGTCATGGAGCTCCTGGGTTCGTCCATAGGCGGTATCGGACTTGCTCATCACGTACGGCGCCCTGCTCATCGATTCGACACCACCGGCCAGGTAGATGTCGCCATGGTCTGCCTCGATCATCCGGGAAGCGACGTTGATCGCCTCGAGCCCGGATGCGCAGAGCCTGTTGACGGTCATGCCCGGCACCGAGTCGGGGAACCCCGCCAGCAGGGCCGCCATCCGTGCCACGTTCCTGTTGTCCTCGCCGGCCTGGTTGGCCGCACCGAAGCAGATGTCGTCGATCAATGCCGGATCGATGCCCGAGCGATCGACCACGGCACGCAGGACGTGGGCCGCCATGTCATCCGGGCGGACGGATGCCAGGGCGCCGCCATGGCGACCGATGGGCGTCCGTAATGCTGCAATGATGGCTGTTCTTCGCATGGGCCTATTTTATGCCGGAGCCGTTGTTTGAACCAGTACACCCACCATCGGTTCGATGAGCGTGAACCCTCGATCAATGCATCGGCCTGGGCATGAAAAAGGCGGTCCGACCGGAAAAACGATCGGACCGCCCTTGATTGAACTCATGGTGCGAGGAGACTCACCTCGCCATGGTCTCACTGACGTTCAGGAACGCTTGCGTCGCCTGGCCACCAGGCCAAGTGCCGTCAGCAGCGGAAGCGCTGCCGGGGTCGGGACGAGATTGTTCTCGACCCATTCGACCGCTGTTTCGTACTCCTCCTCGTCAAGACCGAGGTTGAACACGACCCAGAAGGATTCACTCGACTGGTATCCGTCCATCGAGGCGTACATCTCGACCAGGTATGCACCGTTCCGGGCCTCGCCGTTCATCGTGTACGTGGGGTGCAGGTCGTAGTCATCGGTCACGAGGAATTCCAATGGTCCGCCATCCACCGTGCTGGCCGACAGGGGGCCGTAATCGGCCGTGACCCAGAGATCGGTCGAGTTGTCGAACCCGTTGCCGTTCCAGGCACCAAGGCCTGCGGTGATGTTGAGTTGGAGCATGCTGCCCACTGGAAGGTCCAGGTCGGCGGCAACGCCACCGATACCGGGTTCGTCCGTGGAGAAGGGGAACGCTGGATCCTCACCGAATGTCGCTTCGAACACTCGAAGGTTTGCGACGGCAAGTTCCTCGTGGTCATGGTCCCATCCACCAGTGACAAGGACGCCTCCGTCATTCCAGATCCCTATGTCGTAGTGCTCTTCGTGCTCGTCATCGGCCATGGCCACGGTGGCGAGGGAGAGGATCGCGACTGCACTCATGCAGCTTAGAACATCTTTCATTGCTAACAGCCTTTCTTTGCCTTTGGAGGGGCGATTGAATCATCCATGATCGAACATGCATAACTTGAAACTGAGTTTTCCATACAACTCGCATGAGTTGCGATTCAGCCGGGGCACGGCCCCCACAATCCAAGGAGAATGGCCAGGTCCTGGCCGTCCACCACCCCATCCCTCGAGAGATCTGCCAGTGAATCGATGGTCGACCAGGCTGCCAGCAGCAGGGCCAGGTCGCCACCATCGACGATTCCATTTCCATCGAGATCGCCCGTGCACGGCGAGTCCTCGTACATTGAGTCGATTGCCGCCGACACGTCATCCGGATCCGCTTCCTGATCGAAGAGGATCGTGAACGGGTTGCTCTGCTGAAGGCCCATCGTGGAGTAGAGGGCCAGGTCGAGCCTGTACACGCCCGCTGCCGGGTCGTTCTTGCCATCGCCTAGGAGTAAGAAGTTGAAATGCCTGTGCCAACCGCCATCGGGCTGGACCGCCAGGTCGAACCCGGCGATCGGGGCATCCTCGACGATCGTCTCCAGCGTGATGAACCAGATGCGGAGCTTTTCATCGACCTCGGTGGCTTCGAGCCAGTCGCCGCTTTGGGCATCCCACCGGCGGAGGCCATCCAGTACCGTGAAGCCGATCCTGCCTTCGGGAAGCGTGCCGGGGATGGCATCAAATCCAGGGTTCGAGGTGAAGTCCGGGAAGCCCGTGTCTCCGAAGGTTCCGAGGTAGACCCCCTCAGTGTCCACCTCTTCGCCGATCGGGCCGTACACCTCGAGTTGCTGATCCACGACACGAATCGCGATGTCGCCAGCGTGCTGGGCGTGCAGTTCTCCTGCGATCGCCATCAGTCCCGTGGCCATGAGTGCAGTGATCCTCATCGATGATGCATGCATTCTCATCTGGAAACTCCGTTAAACCTGCCTACTGTTGAACCACGTCGGGGTCGAAGCGGTTCTCCTGGGGTGAGATGTAGACCTCGTTGAACATCAGTGTCGCGGTCGAGCCGTCCACGAAGCCGTAGTTGGACTTGGCCAACTCGGTGACCGAGGGCTCACCCTCAGCAGCCCAGATCGACACCTGGTCGTTGGCCAGTTTCCAGGGCTCGGGACCGTAGGCCCAGTTCTCCACGTGGGGATGGTCGCTGACGGCGTAGTCTCCCTTTGGTGACATGTGCAGGAAGCACACGACCCTGTCCGGTTTCTGGATCTTCGCGAGCCGATCTGCAGCAGCCCCGGGGCCGAGCAGCGCGACCATCGGCGAGTAGTTGCGGGAGAGGTAGTTGTTCATGCCGTAGCTGGTCCGGCGATTGACCGGTGGGTTGTCCTCGCCGGCCTGCATCTGGGATTCCCAGTACGGGCTCAGATCCAGTGGTGACCTGAGTATGGGCGAGACCATGAACGGCTCGAGCGACTCGGTGAAGCTGCGGGCCTCGACACCGTAGCCACCATGGGGCAGGCCCACGTCGACGAATCGCTCGGAATAGACGTTCTGGTACGCAGCGTGGCCGATACCCAACTGGCGAATCTGCGAGAGATCCTCGGTGTTGAATGATGCCAGTCGGATCATGCCACCAGCTGAGAACACCAGGGAGAGCAGTACGGTGATGACCGCGATGACCACCAGTACCTCGATGAGGGTGAACCCGGGACGATTGAGCTGCTGTCGTGTTTGGGTCGCCGGCTGGTGCATGGAGTGCTCCGAAGCCCCCGAAATGCTAGGCCCGCTCGGGGGCCTGGAATCCTTCCCATCCTATTTATATGCAATAAATTGTCAATAGCTATTGGCAATAAATTGCCAACAACATGCATTTTCGGCCTTGCCAAAGGGGTTCCTCGAGCCAGCCGGTCCATCATGTCGAGGGCGGTTCCCTGTAGATCACCTTGAAGCGCTCGCACAGCACTGGCATGTCCGGTGTCGGTGTGAAGCCCAGTGGGGGAAGCGTCCTGAGATAAAACGCCCAGTGACCCTTTCTCCAATGATCCAGGACCTCCTGGTCAGGAAGATCCGCAGGATCATGCTCCCCCTCGGCTCGTGCGAATTCGGCCGTGACATCCTTGTAGGCGACCTTCCGTACATGGGTCGTTTCAGCCACGCAGCGGGGGACACCGGCTCCATCAGTGATGACCGAGAGCATGCCCGGTACGAGTGGCTGATCGTATTCATGATCCCATGCCCACGATGACATGCATGTTGCCGTCTTGGTACCTGCAAGGACGAGGTCAAGGAGTTGGTCCGCCATCGGTGGCGTATCCCCGAAGGCATCCACCAGGATGGTCTGCTCAACCGTATCGGGGCGACCCGTATTCATCAGGAAGCGACTGATGAATGCCTGTACTTCCTGTTCGCTCTTCTGAGGTATGGGAATGGTCATCCTGGTCAATTGAACCTTGTTCCTGGTGAGTTTCTGGATGTGTATTCGCACATGGGAGTTGATTCGTCAAAGGGCAGATCTAGGATACGCCATCAAGTATCGGATGTCCCATGAAGTGCAGCGGGCCATGATCCCGGCCTGGGCGGCATCTTCTGAGCGGCAGTTGTATTCCGGGGTTGCTCATGGTGGATCCAGTTGGACAAGAATCAGCGAACGATGACTCGAACATCATCGAGTTGCTGAAGCATGGTGCCCAGGGATCGTCCCGGTTTCGACGGACGACCCTGGTGATGATGGTCCTCTACATTCTCGGTTACCTGATCCTGGCGTACATCAGCGGTGTCCATGTCTGGGTATTCAACGGCTTTCCAGCATCGGCCATTCCAGGCAATTTTCTGTTGGGCCTCTTTCTGTTCGTGGGCACCGGGATCCTGCTGGCGTACTTGTTGTTATTGCTCCCGTATTCCTTGAAGATGATGTCGCGAAACAGGCGCATCCATGACAGCCTCGAATCGCATGGACTCGATACATGCCCCAGGTGCCTGGGAAGGGCTTCGGATGGTAATCCCGATTGCTCGCTGTGCCTGAACCTGGAGGATGTCGCTGGAATACACCACTTCTGGAGGGCATTTGCGAGGCGGAATTCCAAGGGTCTGGGCAAGGGGAATCTTGTCCTGTGGCGAGATGACAGTCGCATGTATGAGTACATCAAGGACCGATCGATTCATGGCGGTGTCATCTCGCTGCCTCCCTGGTGGACATGGGCTGAATACGGGTTGGGCATGGCCTTGATCGCCTTGTCGGTCTTGCTTCTGTTAGACCTTCTTCAATCGCGATGGATTTTTCCTGTGGCCTATCCCTGGCTGTGTTTCGCGTATTTCTTCGTGTGGGCAAAAACCAATTTTGGGCCGAACAGATATTGCGAACAAGGGTGCTGCAAGCAGTGCAAGTATCCCATTGGCCCCGAAGCCAGATCGAAACACTGTTCCGAATGCGGTACCGGCCTGGATGGCNGCAATGTCATCTACCGTTACCGAGAGGATGCGGATGGNCTCATCAAGAGAAACTGGCTCTTTGCTCTCGTAGCACTGTCCGGCCTGNTTCTTGTTTTCGGCACATGATCAACATGACTCGTGCGCATGNGACATGATATCGATCATGCAATCACTTTCTCATGATTGATGCATGTGCGAATGCATTCTTGCATCGCGCCGATTGCGCATCGTGATTTTGTTCTGTGAATTGTTCCAGTGAACATGCGTTACACGCGTTCCAGACGATGTTGCGAATTTGTGAAAACAAATGCAACGGAACCCGAATCATCGGAACCCGTATCGTAACTTGTTAGATTCAAATTTGTTAGGAGGAGAGTAACATGAATCTGAATGCTAGAAGTGTAGTTGTGTCAATGGCTGTTTCGGTACCAGTGTTCTGTGCAAGCGCCCTGCACGGAGACGAATGCTGTTTCGGTGACATGACGGATGACCAGATGGTCAATGGTGAGGACATCGGGTATCTGCTTTCGGCGTGGAGTACGTCCGACTCGCAGGCGGATCTGGATCAGTCAGGAATCGTCGATGGTGCGGACCTGGCCATGCTCCTGAGCAACTGGGGCATGTGCGGCCATCATGATCATGATGGTGGCAAGTACACCCTGATCACTGATTGGGGCGACTTCCATGGCTCCAACAACAACTCGCACCATGAACAGATGGTGGATGGTCGTACGCCGATCACGACAGAGGCGATGGTTGCCTACACCAACCTGCGCGCCTTCCTCGATCTGCCGGCCCTGGAGTTCGAGGACGTCGGGCAGTGGGCCTTCGACGAGGAGCTGACCAACAACGACCAGGCCTGGGGAACCGACATGATCGGTGTCGGTCTCTGGTACGCCATGCAGGGTGCCAAGGTCGGCTGGATCACCGATGAGGCCTATGACCCCCAAATTCTGGCCGACATCCAGCGGACGGCGAGGACCGTCTGCAACCCGATCGAGATGAAGGCTGCGGTGATGGACATGGTCCGGCAGTACGGCATCGATGGATACGCGGACTACCTCGAGGACAACAACATCGAGGACATCTTCATCAACACGCTGAAGATGGAGCCGCACTACGGCGGATGGATGCATGGTCGATGCCATGGATTCCTTCCGATCGAAGGTGTGGCGATCGCCCACGACATCAATCACCTGACCGTCCTGAACTGGGCGCAGACGCTGCCGTTCTACAACGACACGTTCGACTGGCCCCAGTGGCCCGCGCTGGACGTGTCCGATTCCGGTGTAATCGAGTACTTCCAGAGCATGGTCGTCCTCGGTGACCCTCGCGGTCAGAACATGTGAACGCGACCGATCCATGCCGGTTTCGCCGGATGTGGATCGAGTGATGAAGACCGCCGGCCCTCAGGGGCCGGCGGTCTTGTCATGGGTCCGCTTTCATTGGCGCCTTGTGTCGGGACGTTGATGAGAGTCGACCGGAATTGCCACTGCATGAGTTGCCAGGAACGGAATTTGACCTGGAGCTGCGAGATACAGACAATTGTGAGCAGGGCTCTTGTGAACACTTGGTCAGGATGTACGCCACCTCTGGCGCAACATGATTGGAATAAGTCCTCATATCGATCCGATGGAATCATCATCTTCGCTAATCAGCTTCACCCTTGAAGACGCCTATTCGAGACTGGGCAAAGGCTCTCCCCTGGCCAGGCACCTGGCGTCGGGCGACTTTGGTCAGCTGAGAAGGGCATTCGAATATCCATCTGTCGATGTCGATGTCCTTGACTTGATCGATCGTGCTCGAAAGGACAGCTCTGTATACCTCCAGTTACCCTACTGCATCAGCTCAGATCTGATGTCGCTGCTGAATTGCTCCATGGCATGCAGTGAGCCAAGATTCGAGTTGCTGCTTCGAGAGATGATTGGCCAACTCCTCGTCCAAAGAGATGAGAACTTCAATTACATAGACGAAGTGCGTGGTGCAGTCAGTCCAGGTTGGGGATGTGGCTACATGGTGCCAGGGATGTGGGTCCATGATCTTGCCACATCGTCTGAGATTGCACTCAACATCGCCCTGTACCTGCTCCATCGGAAGACCGGGGGTCACCTGGATCAATCAGGATTCTTCGATGACTCTGAAGCCATGGATGTCTGTTGTTCAATCGCAGACAGCTTTGCCAAGGAGGTCGTCGAAGTGGCGGGTGATTGGACGGTATGGCAGCCGTTTCAGAATGACATCACGCCGACGAACAACGTTGCGATATACGTATCCCTGTTGGCCATCCTGGACGAAATTGACGGAAACAATCGATATCAACTCATCGTTGACAGGCTTGCCTCCAGCATCCATAGGTCATTCAGGCATGAAACTGACGATACGGTCTGCTGGGGTTACAGGATCAACACGCCTGAGGGGCGGTCGGTCTTTGGAGAAAGGTATTGGAAATCGCCATGGGTCGTGAACATGATGATTATCCTGTACGAAATTGGCATCGTGTTCACGTACAGGGATCTGGAGCAAGCCACGAACAGCTTGCTGGCCAATGTCATAAAAGCTGATGGCAGGATATATGATTCCATGTCAGAACAGTCAGGCGAGTTGCTCGACTGCAATAGAATTAGATATCATGAAACCAAGGGGCAATCATTTCCTTTGAAGAGACTGATCAACTTCAGTCCCCTTGGGAGAATTTTTCCAGAGGTCATATCCAGATTGGAATCCGTGTTCACGCATCACGAGTACTTCAAGGCATTCGCATCGGCGGCTCTCAATCCCGAGAACTACTGGGTACTTGAAGCAATGTCGTTCTGCCTGAATCATGAACGAAATGCACTGGTTGTGAGAGGTCAGAAATGAGACAGATCGAGCTTCCCTACCGACACTTCTACTACCTGACCATCTTGAAGAACCTTCGCCGCATCGATCACAGTGCGGCGATCGAGTATCTCTTTAATAATGTAGAGGAAAATTCCAATAATTGGATTGATGAAAGGTACAAGCACTTTGACCGTCCAGCCAGGCTGCTGGAAGTAAGTGATTCCGCTGGCGCATACCCCATGGAATCGTTGATGAAGCGAATACAGGGATTGCCGCCGGAAATCAGGCCTGTCACCGATGGCCCATACACCCAGGATTTATCGTTCGATGTTGATGGTGATCACATCGTCGTATCGATGCTTGGTTACAAGATCTGTGATTTTCGGGAGCATAGAAACAAGGAGCGTGTCGCCAGGATACTTCCATTGGTTGAGGACCTGCTGCCCATGCCAATGACCCCCGATCAATACGGGGTCTACAGGGATGTGGGCTCGCAGTTCTGGCGACTCGTGCAGGAAAGAGACAGGGAATCCATGCCCGGCGAAGGGGAGACGGCAATGGATGTTGGTGCGCATATCGGCTACAGAGCCCTGGCCATGCATGCCTGTGTGGGTGAATCTGGGAAGGTCTACGCCATCGAGGTGGAGGATGAGAATTACGAGGTTCTGTTGAAGAACATCAGGATCAACCAGCTGGACAACTTCTTCGGAATTCAAGCAGCGGTGGACTCGATTCCACGAAAGGCGACACTGCACTCCAGGGATCCCAGGTCCATGGCTCATGGGTTGAGAAGCTTTGAGGAGATCCAGGATCCTTCTGCCATCGACAGGAAGGACAACCTGACGAGCTATACCAAGGAAGTGCAATCGACAACGCTTGACGAGGTCATCTCAAGCAATGGGATCGAATCCATAGATAACATGCAGATAAGCGTGACCGGGCACGAGATCGAGGTGGTTGTGGGTATTAACACTGTGCTCCCTCGAATCAAGTCCATCCAGGTGTCCTGTCCGTATTATCGCAATGGCATCCCGAGCGAGATGTTCGTGATGGAGCTGCTGAAAGCCAAGGGCTTCGGGAACTTTAGGAAAAAGGGATCAGCTACCATCGCTGACAACCTGCATTATTCTCCGGGTGTCGGACATTGATCTGTACACCACTGGATTTGCAGCAAGCCGAATATCCATGAAAGCCGTGGCCAGATAAAACAAGTTGATGCTGTTGTTAATCCGATCAAGAACTCTGGCAATGAATTCGTATCCGGTGGCAGCGCTTGCAAGTATCGCTGCGACTGTATTCTGCTAATCCTTGGGCTTGCCGAATGAGCGCACCTACTTGCCAGGATGTATGCAGAAGGAAGCGATATCAACCCATGAGGATGGCGTCATCATCCTCTTCCTTCTGGGGCATTGAGTCGTCGCCCAGGTTCAACGTGGGCATCAGGCTCTCGACCCAGGTCCGATCGCCGAATCCGATGAAACTCTTGTCAGCAACGGCGATGTACATGTCAACCAGGGAATCCATGGGCTCGGTATTGTTTGAGTGCAGGATGAGAATACGATTGCTGTAAATGGAAAAATAGGATTCTCTGATAGCCTGTGGCAATCGCCTGAGCATTCGAGCATCAATGACGACGATCGGTTGTTGCGAGCATAGTGTCGGCGCAAGGCAAATGGCAGTCTTCAACTGTATGGGCATCTCGTTCCATAGTTCCGATGTCAGTACAGTGTCCATGCCGCTATCAAGAGTGTCGATCAGACTGCGTACTGAAAGTCGATCAAGGAAATGATCATCTATGCTGTCGAGCGCATCATGAACACATGAATCAAGAGGCCTGTATCGATCTGTAACGAATGCAAGGTTGTGAATGAGCTGATCGACCGACTGGTTGCAATGCTCTGCGATCGGCGAAAGCAGGTCGTATAGATGAAGTCTGTCCAATGGCATATCCGAGATCATGCCAATGCGATCGCCGGTATCAATGGTGACTTCATCATTGTCACTGTCAGTCATCAGCCTTATGGGGAGTACGACTGGCTTCGAATCAGTGGCATCATCCATGGAAATGATCGCCTTCGTCTGGGCGACGAACGGATAGAACAGGTTCATGATCGCAAACAGACTTCCGCATTGGACGAGTGCCCGTTGCATCGTCCAGAGTGCGATGAGAAGCACCATGACCACTGGCCAGCTTACGAAGCCGGTCATCGCAAGGTATCCCGATCCGATCAAGGCGAATCCAAGTACCGTTGAGCTGGCTCCATTCATGAAAAGCCGCATCCGTGCATTGGCGAGATTGACCGTGTCGTACTCATCCAGGTATTTCTGGACCCGTACATCGTCAATGAAGGAGCTGTCGAATCGCGATGTCCGATCGTCGCCTTGGAACATGTCCTGGTTGTTCACGGAGACAATGACGTTTCGAGCATGACGCCCCATTTCAGGCGCAGAAACGTCGAAATATGATTCTGATGTCGATTTAACTCTAGTGCCAATCCGTAACAGCCCTGGGATCATCAGAAGCACCAATGGAATCAGGACAAGTGATATCCGAACATCTATGTAGATCAGGATTCCAAGGGCGACCGCGAATCGCAGGACAGGCTCGATCACGTTCAGGCAGGCCTGAACCGTCCGCCCAAGAAGCATGCCGTTTCGACTGACAAGGCGTATGAGCTGAGGCTCATCATATGACAGTGAATCTGGGATGGTATGCAGAAGTGCTAGGTTGTGTAGTGTTCTCGTTGCACATAGCTCATGAAACGATCTGCCCATCGCTCTTGCTGTGCGGGTGGCTCCGTAGTTGGCGAATGCACCGAATGCCGCGATGGCTCCTACTACAGTTCCAAGAATGATCAGGCCAATGACCCGATTGCCTTCAAGAAACCAATCAAATCCGTACGTATTCGGGTTTTCCATCACATCAAGGGAAAATGCGATGAAGCCAATGACCCCGCCCTGGGCTCCTGCAGATATGCAACTCAGGATGATGATGAGCGTGACCCATTTCCAGTTGGGTCGAAGGTGTATGTTGAACACCCACCAGTAGATGGATGCAAAACGGCGTGTGCTTTGGATCAGCCTGTGGAGCATCTTGGTCATCACCCGATTGTCATTGTGGGCTGCGGCATTCAAATCATCCAAGAGCAACGGGCTCATGGACGGATTATATGGACTATATTGGGACGGTCAGTGGCTCCATAACGCCACCAGAGAGTTGAGAATGGGCCCCAGATGACCTGGGGCGATATGGCCACGGCCATCTTCAGGGGTGCTTTTTTTGATGGTACCATCACCCTGACTGCGGTGAATTGCTGGTCTTGATTGGTGAGGGTAGAATTTGATTGATCGCAGTGAATCTGAGGGAAAAAATCGAGATTATTGGGGCCAGTAGCTGCTTGCTGGGGTTTAATCGCTGTTCTATCCCGGGAATCTCCAATGTACGTTGGTTTCATCTCCTCGTGCGAGAGACCGTCTCGTACCGTGTGTGCTTGCTGGCTTGGAGGCTTGAATTCTGCAAGTCCTCTTTTGATTTGAATGATGGCCTTCATCAGGTTGGGATTGCATGACTCGTAAGCCACTCAGACACCTGGGCAATCTTGGCAGCCGCATGATTGAGAGTGTGCTCAGGCGATCAGTGGCCTTGCTGCCAGGGAAGCCTGTTTCATTTGAATTCGAGTTGTGGCGTCGATGTCATGGACTGCTGCCCCTGGACATGCAACGCAGGCTGAAGGAGGCCAGGAAGCGAGCGCTGCTTTCGCAGCAGATACCTCCTGCCACCATGTCAACCGGATCTCCTGGTGGGGCTGTCGACATCAATCAGACAAAGGCTCGAATCGATGCCATGTCCAGGCATCGTGATGATGGCATGCGAGACTACCCGACGACCCGGCCTTGCCTGGCAATGGACTATCTTGCTGGACTCATTCGCTGGTTGGCCAAATCCGANTACACGGTGATGTCTTACCGAGATCTGGCCGNNCCATTGNAGCTCCACAAGGAGCAGATCGANTTTTCNGAATGGAATGCAANGGCTGCGGAGCGTGNAGAGAAGGCGGTGCTTCTCCAGTANGACGTAGACGCTCGNCCNGATGTCACTGAGAAGATTCTCAGNACTCATATCGAGCATGGTGTGACTGCCAACGTCATGATATTCAGGCAGAAGATCTTCGACTGGAAGCTCAAGCGTGAGGGCATCATCGAGATCGACGAGTATTCGCTTGATTACGATCTTCTCAGGAAATTCGAAGAGATGGGAGGTGTCATCGGCTATCACTGCAATGCGTTTGATCGATCTGGTGGCGATGATAGGAAAGCCATTGACATCTTTCACGACGACATCAATGAACTTCGCAAGCACTTCGACATCAAGTTCTTTTCAATGCATGGAGGTCACGTCACATCCGAAGGAAAGTGCAACGCGACGATTCCAATTGAGCCATATCTGAAGAAGCTGGATCTTGCATGGGTTCACAATGGGCACTCCGCGGTCTTTCACTCCAACTGGGCTGATGGTGGCGCATCCAATCCGCTGTACCGCCAGGAGTGCAATGATCTTCTGGATTTCCTGCTCTCCACCCACGATGGTCAGCGGTGTCGACTTCTCTTTCATCCCCAGTACTACAATGATGAGACGAACACCCATTTTGACTTTCCCATCATCCAGGATTCCAAGTGGACCAGTGAAGCAAGGGGATATGCGGAGGCCGAGTCGATTGATGGCGAGTTGTACTGGGGCGATCGGATGGCTCAATCCCGGGATGAGATCTCGGAATATGATCAGTTGTTCGAAGCAGATGGGCAGGAATATCCGGTCTTCATCAATGGAATGAGCAGGTCTGGAACCACGCTTCTCGCAAGCATGTTTGACTCTCATCCAAAGGGTGCAATGGCCTATGAGTCGTATCCACGATATCTGCATACGCCATCTGATAACGGCGTACTCACCATGGAGGAGTTCGCTTACGCCTATCAGGTGCTGATCAACTATGAGGAAGACACGGCATTCAGATTGCTCGATCGCCCACCGCTTCGCAACATGCTGAAGTTCGCTGCCGTTACAAGTTGGACCGGAATGTCAACGCAGGAGACCGGATCGCTCCTTCGTTCCTATCTCAGCAAGTATCACCGGATCACGTGTCCGCTTGAGGCACTCAAGATCATTGCGGCAACTGCGCGTTACAAATTGCGTAAACAGGGTGCTGAATTCTGGGGGACCAAGTGCCAAGGCAACTTTGAGGATTATCTGGAATTATGGCCTAATGCCAGGTTCGTCTACATCGTTCGAAATGGTTTGGATATTCTTGCAAGCCAAATGACAAATGGTTCATTCAACCCTGACCCTGCAAAGCTTGGAAGCCAGTGGGTGAGTCACTACGCCCAATATGAGAAATTCCGCATGAAATATCCGCAGTGCAACGCCACGCATGTTGTATACGACAGGCTTGTGCATGATCCTGAACATGAAACTCGTGCAATGTGCGAGTCTATTGGTTTCGAATTCCATCCCGAGATGATTCAGCAGCACAAGGCCAAGTCGACACTGGCACAGAATCCGCGGGGGCAGCTGTCCGCTGACAGGGTTCAGCAGCCAATCGACACCTCCTCCATTGGCCGATGGAAATCTGTCCTGGGCAAGAAGGACATCAAGAAGTTCCTCGAAGGATGTGGTGGTACGGGTCAGTTCGAGTCATATGGCCTGGATTGGAGGCAGTAGTCAATGTGCGGTGTCGGCGGAATCTATATTCCGGATCCACAGGTCATGAGTGACCGGCATCTCGGCATGCTGGAACGAATGGGCAAGGCGATGGAGCGAAGAGGCCCTGATGCACAGGGAATCGTCAGCAATGAACGCGCAGGCCTGGTCCATCGCCGTTTGTCGATCATTGATCTTGATCCCCGCTCGAATCAACCCATGGAATCAGCTGATTGGGTGCTCTCGTACAATGGAGAAATCTATAATTTCAAGAGTATCCGCTCGGAACTCGACTCCAAGTACTCCTTTGAAACAACATCCGATACAGAGGTGCTGCTTCTGGCAATCCAGGAGTGGGGGATCGAGGGGGCGCTAAGCAGATGTGCAGGCATGTATGCCTTTCTGGCGTATAACAAGCAGACAGGACTAATGTACGCTGCTCGTGATCGGCTTGGTATCAAGCCGTTGCTGATGGCCAGGCTTACGGAAGGTGAGTATTGCTTCGCGTCCAGCGTCACTGCCATTACCAAGGCATCCCCGGATCAAGAATGGTCTCCATTCAAGCCTGCACTGGGTTCATTCTTCGCATTGGGGGCTCCATTCACCCGATCGAGTGTTCTTGAAGGTATCGAGCGGATAGAGCCAGCGCATTATGTCACATGTTTTCCCAATGGCGACTTCACCACAACAAGGTATTGGGAGCCTACCTACCAGCCCAACTTCACCATGGATGACATGCTCAGTGTCGTGGCGGAGTACCAGGTGGCCGATGTTCCATCCGCATTGTTCCTGAGTGGTGGAGTCGACTCCACGTTCCTTGCTGCAGCGACAGAGGAACTTGACTGCTTCCATCTGGTCTCACCAGAGATGAACTACGCCAAGGCTGTCGCAGATCGGTTTGGCAGAAGATTTGTTGCTGTCGAGCCAAACCTTGACGAGTACCAGGAGGACATCGAAAACGTGATCCGTTTTCATGGTGAGCCATTGATGAGTTGTGGGATTCCAGCATCCGTATCACGAGAAGTACGATCCAACGGCTACACGATGGCAATCAGTGCCAATGGCGCGGACGAGCTGTTTCATGGATATCCCCGTACTCCCATGCCTGAATATGATCCGGATTATCTGCCGCTTCATGAAGAAGCCTCACGTAAGTATCTGTTTGATCAAATCACGCACATCTTCAGAGACAGCCGGAACTTCGTGATTGATGGTCTCGAAGAACATGTGCCTTCGATCGAGATTCTGACATACGACATACTCAAGAAGTATCACCTGCCGAACTTCCCCAGATCAGCCAGTCACAGGTGGATGGAACTCATGACATATGTACTTCATGACCTGAACCCCACTCTTGATGCAGCATCAATGTACAACAGCATCGAGGTGCGAGTGCCATTCCTTGATCATCGCATAGTCGAAGGAGTTCTCTCGTGGGATGCATCCATGCTGGTCACGCCAACACTGGGACGAAAGGCGCCGTTGAAGCAACATCTTCATCAATATCTGCCCATGTCCTTCTTCCACCGACCGAAACTCGGGTTCAGTATTCATGGGGAATCGCTGGCATCTATTGTGAAGATGGCTAACAGGGCCCTGTCTACTGCCAAAAGGGAGGGGCTGATCAAGTTTGTCCGGGGAGCGCGTTACGGTGAGTATGACCGTGACATGGTGACCCTGGAGGCCATCTGTCTCACGTATATGGCGTGGGAACGAATGGCAAGGGAGCCAGTCGTATCATGAGTGCTTATCCAGTACTGCTCATTGGTGGATCTCCTTCCAGTGGTTCTACCTTGTTGATGAACCTGCTGGCGAAATCACCGGCCATGATATGTCTTCCAGAAACAGGCCTGTTCTGCCATGGGCGAAATCTCAAAGGCTCGGACGAGTCGGATCATCGAGACGAGCTGAGCTCGCATGTGCCCTGGGTCGATACTCGGGCAAAGCTGTCGAAATCGTTTTCGTGGCCTGATGAGGCATATGACAGTGTCGTCAATTCACATCGAACAGCCATGGGCCTTGTTCATGACCAGGTGTCACCGTCATGTGATCAGTGTATCGTGGAAAAGACTCCAGAGAACATCTTTGCACTCGAGCAATATCTCCAACTGTCAACATCCCACCACGCGATCGTGACCAGTCGTGACATGCTATCCGTCATACAGTCGCTGATGCGACGCCACTATTCGGCCCTTGAAGCTCTCATGCTCTGGTTCTCTCACGGCTATGAATCTGCACGCTTGATCAAAGGTTACCCCGACCAGGTGTATCACTGTCGTTATTCGGAACTGACGATGGATCCAATGGGGACAATCAGTGCCATTCTGCAGAAGATCCCTCTACCTTGTTCGGTTGACGAACTGTTCTCTACTCAGGCTACAGCGTCCTCATTGGATCACATGCTCAAGTATTCTGGTTAGGCTCTTGGTAATACATCATGGACTCGACGGGCTGAAGGGCCGGTCATGCCTGTGGATAGGATCAACATGTATGGAATGGCCTTGGATGCAATTATCGACTCCTTTGCATTCGAGACCAAGTACGATGGTATTGTGGGATTACGCGAATTAGATCGATGCCTCGTTGGAGATACGGACTCAATATGTTCAATGGAATCGGATACCTATCCGGTTGATTACAGTTCCAGCACTCCAATAATACAGTCCATATTGCACAGCTATCCTCTGCATAGACTGGGGATCGTGCAATGCTGACTCGACTCATTAAGGCCATGCTTCCGGTTGGACGGCGCCTGGCGAGAAGGATGCCCCGGCTTGCCAATTCAGCGGTAGGTCGTGCGAGCAAGGCGGCAGTGCGCGAGCTGATCTATCCAACCACGCAATCTACCTGGCGCCGTTCATTGCCGGAGCCAGCCAGCAAGGAGCAGCAAGAGTCCGCGGTGACTCAGCAAGAGCCGACGGAGAAAAATCGGGGATCAACGGTGAAGAAGCTGTTCTCCGATATCGTCCCTAAGATGACGGATCCGGACTCCCTTGCTGATCTGAAGACACCAGTGATTTCATATCATGATGACACTGAATGCGATGTCGTCATGTGCTGCGCATTCACTGGTAGGCATCGACTGATCTCGCAGATAATTCAAGAGTCGTTGTCGACCGACAACGTAGACGTGCGATGGATGCTCGCAGGTAGTACTGATGAAGACGAAATGTTCATCCGAACACTGGCTGAGTCGGATAACAGGATCGCAGGATTCACTTGTCAGAATCGGCCATTGGGTAGGAAATGGCAGACATGTGTACATGCGGCAGTGACTCACTACGAATCAGAACTGTACTGCATCATTGGAAGTGATGACATCATTTCGAGGAAACTCATTGAGAGTGTCATGCAGCGCCAGCGCATCAGCAAGCAGTCCCCGGGAATCGAGGAATTCATCCCAGTCCTGTATTGTGCCCTGGAATGGCTCGTGTGGCATACCAATTCCAAGTCGAATCTATCGCCCGAAATCATCAGGTGCAGTTATCAGAAGAAGACTGCATTCCAGCCTCTTGGCGCAGGCAGGTTCTACACTCGTGAGTTCCTGGACTCATGCAATAGTCGAATATTCGACAGTTGTCTTGACCGACTGCTCGATGACCGCGGATTCGAGCTCGTTCTTGCGCAGGGCGGATCCGTCGAGTACTACTCAATTGAAGATGGGCCACTGGTCAGTGTGAAGGGAGAATGGGGCCAGTTGAACTCATTCAGCAACTTCGTTACCGCTACAACACTCGTAATGGATGAATATTCATTTGAAGGGTATTCACTGCTTCAGAGATCGTTGTCACAGCAGACGATGGATTACCTGGCCAAGCCGAGCGCTCTTGATCCGCAGTTCAACTTCAGCACGATAAGCACTGGGCTGGAAAACTGCACAATACCTGAATCCTGATAGGTGCGTGGTCCATGAAATCAAGAGTACTTCAGCTTACTAGTGCGCATCGTTGGAACGATGTCCGAATCTACCAGAAGTATGCCAAGACTCTTGCTGAGCAAGATTATGACGTGCATGTTCTGGCACCATTGCCTGATGGAGAAACGTGCAATTGTGACCCAGGAATCACTGTTCATGTGTTTCCAATGCCCAGCTCAAGGATTCGAAGAATGCTTGGCGCACTATTTCTCTGGCGAAGGGTCCGGAGGATCAATCCGGCAATCGTTCACATTCACGATCCAGAGCTCTTGTTGACCACTTATGTGCTGCGCATGCTTGGATACAAGGTCATTTATGATGTGCATGAAGACTATCCTGAGAAGATCAGGGAGAAGGGATGGATACCACGATGGATGCGTGGCTGTGTCCGGTTGGTATTCATGGGCATAGAATCCTTATCATGCCGCATATGCAGCGGAGTTGTTGCGGCAACGGATCATATTGCGCGCCGATACCATCCTGGAAAAACCGTGGTCGTGCGCAACTACACAATGCTCAATTCGGCCGAAAAATCAAGCAACGAACCACACGTGTCATTTGTTTATGCGGGAGTCCTAAGCCCTCTGCGAGGTGTGCGGGAGATGCTGCATGCAATCGAACTCCTGGACAACGACTCCGTCCAGCTCGATATATACGGCCACTTTACCGATCGAAAACTAAGAGCCTGGGTATCCGAATATAAGACGAGCGCGAATGTAAACATTCATGGCTGGAAGGAGCGAGATGAGGTCATTGCGCATTACAGCACCTCGGCTGCTGGATTGGTATTGCTTCACCCTACCGGCACATATACGCAATCACTGCCAATCAAGCTCTTTGAATACATGGCATCAGGGCTGCCAGTCATTGCATCAGATTTCCCTTACTGGCGGGATATCATCGAATCAGAGCAGTGCGGCTTGATGGTAGATCCGTTGGATACCCAGGCCATAGCTGACGCGATGCAATGGGTGATGGACAATCCAGATGAAGCTGCGGAGATGGGAATGCGAGGTCGACAGGCCGTGGCTGATCGTTACAACTGGAAATCCGAGCGCAAGACGCTTCTTGCGTTGTATCAGCGAGTGCTGCTGAAATCCGGATGATCATCACGAGATGATCGTGATCAACAGCAATGGATCAGCCCGTGGAGGGTGAATCGGCCTTTGACTGCTCCATCTTCTTGTCGAGTTCCTGGATCAGGTAATCGGCCATCTTGATCTTGTCCGGTGGAAGCATGCCTCGTTCCTGCATCAGCTGCTTCCTGACCATCGGAAGCTGTTCCGCCGGGACGGCTTGAAGCTGTCCGAGGATCATCTTCACCTGCTGGGCCTCCTCGGGACTCAGTTCATCCAGTGACACCTTGGAAAGCGGGGGAGGTGTGTCCCCGCCTGCCGTCGGAACGTGCCTGGTGACGCCTTCCAGGGTCAGCCCGCCGAGGTCGCGTACCTGGGCCGTGGATTCGGCGACATCGCTGCCGATAGGCTCGGCTCGTCCGCCAAGATGCTTGGCAAGGAAGGCCTCGACGATGGCGTTGAAAGCCATGTTGTTGGTCGGGTTCCTGAAGCCATGTCCCTCGTCGGGAAAGACGACGTAGGTCACCGGCAGGGCGCGATCATTCATCGCGGCCACGATCTGGTCACTCTCTGCGACCTTGACACGTGGATCGTTGGCGCCCTGTCCGATCAACAGCGGCCTGTTGATGTACTGCACATGGGTCAGTGGCGAGATCGCGTCAAGGTATGCAGGTTCGCCCATGCTGCCGACCCGGGTCTCCAGCATCGCCATCATCGGCTTCCAGTATGGAGGAATCGATTCAAGCAGTGTGCGAACATGTGACGGGCCGACGATGTCCACGCCGCAGGCGAAGAGTTCGGGGTCGCGGGTCAGTCCTGCAAGCGTCGCGTATCCACCGTAGGACCCACCCATGATCGCCACGCGCTTCGGATCGGCGATGCCCTGGTCGACGGCCCAGGCGACCGCGTCATTGAGGTCGTCCTGCATGCGACCGTACCACTCCCGGTTGCCGGCGTTGACATGCGACTTTCCGAAGCCCGTCGAGCCCCGGAAGTTCACGCTGAGCACCGCATAACCTCGGTTGGACAGCCACTGGTGGTAGGGGTTGTAGCCCCATCCATCCCGCGCCCATGGGCCGCCGTGGACCAGCAGCACCAGCGGGAGGTTCCTGCCATTGGATCCGGCCGGGATCGTCAGGTAGGAAGGCATCACGAGGCCGTCCCGTGCCGTGATCCGGACACCCTTCATCTTCGCCAGGGTCGTGTCGTCCAGGGCGGGCCAGGTCGTGAAGAGGAACGTGCCTTGCTGGGTGTCCCGATTCCACAGCCAGTACCTCGGTGGGCCGTCATCCCGACTGTAGGCCACGACCCATGTCCGGTCGTCGCTGGTTCGATCGAGAATGTTGAAGTCTCCCTGGTCGAGGGACTTGAGCGCTTCGATGTCACCGGCCACCGCATCATCCAGCACGTTCCACTCCTGGCGGAGGTAGTTCACACCGACGGCTTCCGGTTCGAACGTGTCGGGGTTGATCAGTCCGCCTGAGACATCAGCCTTGTCCGATTCGAAGACCACGGTTGGTGCGTCACCGCCACCCTGCTTCGGATCCCAGTAGACCAGGGCGCCCTTGTCTCGCCCGATCGACGAGGAGCCGTACAGCCTCGTTCCGGACTTGTTGAAGCCGCTGATTGCGGTCGTCATCGAGTCCTCGTAGGGAATGGTCAGGAACTCGTACCACGGGCCATCGGCCGAATCACGAAGCTCGTATCGGGCTCCGCCATCATCGGTCATGGCGACCCGACCACGGACGGTCCAGTCGTGATCGATGAGAAACCCCTGGTAACCGGTATTCTCCATCAGGAGCGTCCGCTCGCCGGTCCGCGTGTTGACGATGTACATGTTCATGTACTGAGGGTTCGCATCGTTCATCGAGACGAGGATCTCGTCGGGACGCTCCTTCTGCACGCCGGAGATTCCGGCTCTTGCTCCATCAACAGGTGTGAGGTCTCGGATCTCTCCGCCATCGATGTCCACGGAATAGACATGGAAGTTCTCGTCTCCGCCGCGATCCTTGGAGAACAGCAGTTGTTCGCCGTTCCAGGCCCATGACAGGCTTCCGATGGGCCGGTCCGTGAATTTGGTCAGTGATCGAGCTTCGCCACCGATGGGCTGTACCCAGGCATTCATCACGCCGTCGACGGGTGCCCTGAAGGCCAGCATCGATCCATCCGGACTGATCGTCACGCCCGCCCGTTCCGGGTTTCCAAAGAGGACCTCTCTCGGGATCAGGTCGACAGTCGTATCGACGGCGGGGGGCTGGGCCTGGGTGAATGCGGCGGCCAGGAACAGTACGTGAAGCATGGTGATCGTGTCCTTCAAGGTGTCATGGATGGGGGTCAAGCATCGCATGATAGCACGGGCAGGTGCTCTCATGCATCAGTAGGAAAGACATGTCGATGTACAGTCCCCTATGTCCCCCTCTTTGATTACCCATGATCAGCAAGCGCTCCGACAGGTCCAGCACCTTGCAGTGCATGTCATGACTGCCGCCAATGGCCTGTCAGTGCGTGGATGATTGACTCAGGGAATACACAGGCCCCAGTTGCCCAGCAGAACCCCCAGATCGACGCCATCCACGACGAGGTCACCGTTCAGGTCGGCGATCGGGTTGTTGGTTCCCCATGCGCCGAGCATCTGCCCGAGATCGCCGCCGTCTACCAGTCCATTGCCATCAAGATCACCCGGGCAATCGGCCGGGCATTCGTCGGCCACAAAGTTGCCGCCATTGTCGGTCCATGCGCCCACGATCTGGCCGGTGGTCGAGTTGCCACACACCGTGGTGTTGGTGAGTGATGAGGTTGCCTGGGGTGAAATGAACATGCCCCCGAAATCCGAGATGTTGTCACGGACCGTGCATCCGATGAAGTCCACGGTGCCATCTGCGATGTACACCCCGGCATCACCGCCACAGCCCGGGAACGGGCATCCGCCGGCATTGTTCTCGATCACGCAGTCTATGAACATGGCATCGGTGGCCGGGATCTCCGGATTATCAATCTGGTCGCTGACATAGACGCCGCCGGGAAGAAATCCCGAACTGCAGTCGGCGATCCTGCACCCCTGGAGTGATCCATTGAAGTTTCCGAGGATCACGCCGGCGAACTGGTCATTGCCGAACTGGATGTTGCAGTTGATGACCGATGCCGTGGAATCGTAGAGGACCATCGTCGTCACCTCCAGGTTCTCAACGGTGACCTGCTTGGTGCCCTGGCGAACCAGGCCGAGTACTCCATCGATGATCACGGCAGGGCTGCCGTCGCGGTTCTTTTCGCCGATCAATGACACCGCGGCGTCTTCGATGATTCCCGGTGCCCCGTAGATGCCCGCGGCGATCATGATCGTGTCACCGTCACGCGCAGCATCGACGGCATCGTCGATCGTGGAGAAGTCCTCGGGCACGTAGAGGATGCTGCAGTCGTCACGCACGATGTTCCCGCCCGCCGGTGTCCATTTTCCGGAGATCTGTCCAGGGGTGTTGCCACAGATCCTGGTCTCGCTGATGGTTGTGGAACCATCCTGGAGCATGATCCCGCCTGCATCGAGTGTGGCCATGTTCTCCCGGATCTCGCATTCGGTCATGACGAGGACGCTGTCGGCCGCACTGATTCCGCCACCGGAATCCGAGGCCGTGTTGCCCTCGATCCGGCATTCGATGATCGACACGTCGCTCTGCAGGGCGGTGATCGCGCCGCCGGAACCTTGTGCCATGTTGTTGATGAACATGCAGTCCAGGAGTGTCACGGCGGACTGTTCGAAGAATGCGGCGCCGCCGTCATCGGACTCGTTCGCATCGAAGATGCAGTCGTCGAACGTCGGTTCGCCATTGATGCAGGATACGCCACCGCCCCGCACGTTCGTGAACAGGCAGTTCTCGATCACCGGGTCGGACGAACTGATGGCCATGCCCGGGCCGCCGGTCTTCCTGCTGTTGCCGACGAAATGGATGTCCCGGACCGTCACGCCCTCCAGGTCGTTGATCGACATGATCGGCGGCGCGATCCCGGTGCCGGGCTTGGGGCCGATGAAGACCGATGGGTTTCCATCGGTGCCGAGTTCGCCCTGGATCAGGATGTTGTCGACACCGGGCGTGAGGTCGGTCTCGTGGTAGGTGCCCGCAGCGATCAGGATCGTGTCGTATTCGTCAGCGGCGTCAAGCGCCTCCTGGATGGTCAAGTATTCACCTGGAACCTCGCGGATGTCGATGATCCTGATGAGGCCGGGCGTGCCTGTCTTGCACGCCAGGGCGTTGAAGTAGGGGATCTCGGTCACGGCGATGTCCATCGGCACCTGCCAGTCGAAGATTCCCGGAGGAATGGTGGCATCGAAGTAGAGTCCGTCATGCACACAGTCCTCGCCCGAGGTGATCGTGCGCGGTGTTCCGCCCGGCCCACCGATGCCCCACCTGATGACATCTCCGCGCTCGGCGTAGACGACCGTGGGCGTGAAGACGGTGCCACCGTGATGGACTTGATGATCCTGGGCAGAAGCGGAGCCAGTCAGCATGAGAACCGAGCCGACGAACATGCCGGCAAGGCTTGAGGGGGCGATGCCATGATGGCGCAAGGGCCTGGTGAGGCGGGGATCCATGTCTTTCTCCGGTTGAGCCCACGAGTATTGAAGTGGTTCCAATCTAGCAGATGGGTGTCCGGTGTCAGGGGGGGGAATGCTTGAATTGTCGGTGGAAAATGCCTCTGGACCGGCTCCTGTCGAGTTGGACGGGCCTGTCGTGGCCTGCGGATTCAGGCCGGAAGTCCGATCACTCCCCGGATTGTCGATCGAAGTTCCGATGGGCCATGCCGCTGACCTCCAGGAACCCATGGGAGGCGTAGACGGGAACGATCTCCTTGTTGCAGCACAGGTCGAGCATGTAGAAGCCGGAGTATCGCGCCACGATTCTCCGGATCAGCTCCCGCGCGATCCCGCGGCCCTGGTACCCGGGAAGCACTTCAAGCAGCGGGATGTACGAGCTGTAGCATCCATCTGAAATGACGTTGATGAATCCGACGACATGTCCGGTGGTTTCATCGATCGACAGCTCGATCCCGTGGCTGGCCGAGAGGATCTCCAGGTGCTTCTGGGCCGATGGCGGGTTCGGCCACTCGACGAAGAAGCCCTGGAGGCATGACGCGTCGATACCTTCAAGGTCCGCCTGGAACCGGATTCCGTCAATCATGGGGTCGTCCTTGCTGGTCATGGGTGTTCATGGCACTGGAGAATTGGCCCTGGGCCCCTTGGGCCTGCATGCACCTGGAGCAAGTGAACAGGATAGTGATCACCGGCAGCCATGAAAAGCCAGGCCCTGCTGCCTGTTCTTCCATGGTGTATTTATCACGCGCTGTACATTCTGCAACAGAATCATGAGCTTATCTGATACCGTGGATTGATATCGAACATCGATGTGATATTGCAAGGAGAAAGACATGAGAAACGCATGCATGACCGGGGCGGTCACACTTGTTGGATTTGGCCTGGTACTGATCGGCACATCCGGGGAGCATGAGCCTGGCAGGGCGTTTGCATCAACTTCGCCTGTTCCGTCCAGGCACCTGGATTCGGGTGACTGCAAGAACGCAGATCCGGATGAAGCCTGGTTTTCAAATCGTGCCAACTACATCGAACCAATACCTGGTAACCCATGTCCGGGATGGCCATTCATAGGTCGACCTCAACCTGGGGGCTCTTATCTTGAACAGACGGGTTCTCAACACAACGATACAGTTGACTTGAATCTAGATGGACGGCAAGAAGTGAGTATTGCTGGCGAACTCAGATGGGAAAATGGCAAGTGGAACTACGACTCTCAAGGTACATTTGGAACCATGGCATACCTGAACTACACGGATGGAGTCACTATGGCCAGGTTCATTCGTATCATTGACATCAAGGCAATTCCAGCCCCTCCAGATCCAGATGCGGATGGCGATCCAGGCAGTGTTGCTATCTCAAGAGCGCATGTTCGTGGCTATTTCGATGTTGATGGCGATGGAAAGCAGGATGCCATCATTCAAGTCGGCTCACGAGAATGTGATCTCTGGGACGACGAGGGTTGCTCAGACTATCTATGGACAGTGGACTATTACTGGCTGAAGAACATCACGTCCACGGACGATCCCCTGGCTGCCGATCTGAACCATGATGGCTCCGTGAACGGAGAAGACCTTGGAATTCTTCTTGCATCATGGACAGGTGTCTGAACCCGAGTCCTGCTCTACATTCCCGCCTGCCAGTCGCGAACCGAATCGATCGGGTAGAGGAGCATGAGGATGTTCAATGACAGGTTGTCCCGGATCAACAGCAGCAGCATCGTCTCCAGGACGATGACGATCAGGATCGAGAGCCAGGTCGGGAGTCTCCAGGCCAGCAGGAATCCGCATGACATGAAGACGATGTCCGAGACCGAGTTCAGGATGGAGTCGCCCGTGTAGCCCAGGGCGATGGTCGCTTCCCGATAGCGGTTGATGATGAACGGCGTGTTCTCCAGGATCTCCCCCCCGGCTTCGAGGATGACCGCGCACAGCAGGCGGATGCCGGCCGGCTGCAGGAACTTCACCTGGCGTGACAGCAGCCACAGTAGAAAATAGAAGAGGAACCCGTGGGTCACGTGGGTGAACGTGTACCAGTCGGCGATGTGCTGGGAATTCTCCGAGCTGTTGACCGCGCCATGCCAGAGCTTGATCGTCCCGTTCTCGCAGGTGAACGGTCGGCCCATGGCCGCCAGGACACCGACGGTCACGGCGATGACGCCCAGGGAGACCGAGATGGACGGGATCCAGCGATTGGATGGTGTCGGTGTGAGCGTGTTCATGTCACTTGTTCATCGGCATATCGACCGATCCGGGTTCACCAACCGCGGGCCTTGCTCGTCCTCCCGATCCCGGGATTGAAGGTGTTGGTCGGATCCAGTTCCCGGTAGAAGTCCTTGACGACCTGTTCGGCCTCGTACTGGTGACCGAAATTGTGCTCGGCGGGGAACTTCGCGCCGCGAGCCTCCAACCGTTCCAGCATCAGCTTCTTGATCCGCTTCAGGTCGGTTCCCTTGCGGTAGACGTAGATGTTGTGGAACACGTGGCACATGTAGTGCCCGTAGGACAGCTCCATCACCATGTCCCTGGTGAGTTCCTCCGGCAGCTGCTCGACCCATTCCGGATCGCTGCTGAGCAGCGCAACGTCCAGGGCCAGTGGCTCCTCGGTGGTTCGTTGATGCAGGTTCTGGTATCGGATGCCCGCGCCCGCGGCACTGAAGCGATGGAGCAGGGCGGCCTCCTGTTCCTGCTCGGTGCATTCGAAGAATCCCACGCCGTCGGTCCCGCCCCAGTCGTCCTCGAGGTAGCGCCTGGACTCGTCGATCGCTTCATCCGCGGTGACCAGGATCAGCAGGTGCTCGTAGGCATCCCGGTATTCACGAAGCCGCCTGGGCAGGTGCTGCGGGAACAGCTTGCCGGCGTAGTACAGGAGGATGTCGGGCAGGTACCTGGGCAGGAACGGAATCTTGTTCAGCAGGTACTCGGCCTTCGCCTTGAGGGCGTATGCCCGCGGAAGCCGATCGGTACCGAGATGCTTGATCGCCAGGGCGACATCCTTGGCGTACTTCTCCGCGATGTTGAAGGTCGACCGGTTCATGTACTCGCACATCTCGGGAAGATGTTCGAAGGTGCCCAGCACGTGTCGACGCATGGTGACGAAGTGATCGGGGTCGTTGGTCCCCAGGACGAAGACCTGCTTCTTCTTCGGAACCGGGAACGTGTCGACCCGTACCGCGAAGCAGGCGACCTTGCCGGCACTGCCGCTGGCTTCGTGCAGTCGCCTGGGGTCGGCGTTGTACCGGTTGGGCACCGTCGCATCGAGATCACGGATCCGGTTGACGTAGTCGATGTCCGAGGCGACCCGTCCATCATCGACCAGGTCCGCATCCGTGAACTCGCCCGACTCGAGCCGGTGGAGGATCTCCTCGGGCGTCGTGCCGAGGTTCCGGATCCCCAGGTGGTCGACCAGCTCCAGTGTCCCATCCTGGTTCACCCGTGCGTACAACGAGAACTCCGTGTAGGAGGAGCCTCGCTTGCACAGCGCGCCACCGGCGTTGTTGGCCACTCCACCGATGACCGTTGCGCCGATGGTCGTGGATCCAAGCACGGAGTGGGGGACTCGATCGATCTTCTTCAGTTCCTGGCCGAGTTCAAAGAGGGTCGTGCCGGGGAAGGCCAGGGCCTGTGTCCCGTCCCTGAGCAGTCGGAGGCCGCGGAGTCGGCTGGTATTGATGATGACCACGTTGCGGTCGTAGTCGAATCCATCCGGCGAAGATCCACCCGTCAGACCCGTCTTCGTGGCCTGCATGATGATGACGCAGTCGGCATCGACCGCCGCTTCCAGCACCTGCCACAACTGGACCAGGGTCGATGGGAAGATGACCGCGGCGGCTCCACCAAACCCGTAGCGGAAACCGGATCGGTAGTACGCGGTGTCCATCTCCCTGGTGAGGACGTTGGCATCTCCGACGATGTCCTTGAATGTCCGTGCGAGTTCAGCCATGAGCGGGTTCCCGTCATGATGGCGTTCGACTGTATCAGCGCCCATAGATCTGGATGATCAGGAGAAACAGCAGCAAGGGTGGAATGATGCCGGCCAGGGCGGCCTGGGTCATGATTCCAAGGATGGGCAGCAGCCTGCCCGAGGCCAGGCTCGCCAATGCGAGTATCACGGCGACCAGTGACACGAGCATGCCAAGAAGCACGACCCCGAGCATTGGAAAGAAGAACTGGTCAGCAACGTCTGATCGGGTCTCCGCAGCGATCCAGACCTGGATCACCACGATGATGCAGCTGCACATCCCGTAGATCACCGACACTCGGCTGGCTATCGATGCCATCGCGGAGATCGGGTCCTCGTCCATGGTCACCCGGAAGAAGTCCCACGTCAGCACCCTGCGTGCAAGTCCTCCTCTGCGTTCGGCCGGGGGCTTTGGCTCGACCGGTGCAGGGTGCAGTGGAGGGTGGCTGGCGATCTCGCATTCCGTTCGAGGGCGGTCTGCCTCGTCGCTGGCCTCGCAGTGGTTGTTCGCGGCAGCACTCGGTGGCTCTGGCAACGTGATCATCCTGAAAGTTGGATACTGGCCAGGCCCTACTGTACCAGACACCCCGTCATGAGATCGGAGTCATCTGCATCCTGGGATTGGCCCTGATAGGATCAGCATCATCATGTTCGAACAATTCAGCAACAGGAGATCTGATCATGTCATTTGATTCAAAAACGGTGGACAAGCGGACCGGAACCCTCTCCGTACTTGGACAGGTCCTGAGCGGTCTTGGTGTGGCATTGGCCTTGCTGGGAGCAATCGCGATGGTCTTCGGGATTGTGGCGGAGATTCGAGAATTGGCCATGGACAGCCCGATGTTCGGTCTCGAATCAACATTGGCCGGGGCATCCATGTTGTTGTGGGGATTGGCCTTGTCCGCGGCCGGTGGCGTCCTTCATGCCATCCGTTCGATCGCGGTCAACTGTGCTCGTATCGCCGAGTCGAAGTAGCCACAGGCAGGCTCGTGCTGCCGGAATGAGGATATCAATGAATCAAATCATGCGCCTTGCTGTCATCGTGTCTCTTCTCGGTGCATCACAAGCCTGTTACGGGGAATCGTATCCAGGCACGACCGATGCCACGTCGAACACATACGGCAAGCTCGGACCCTACACCGTTCTCATGTCCGAAGTGTCCGATCAGGGGTTGCTCCTGGTGCCGCACTCTGCTGAAGCGACGAGGTCACGTAAGAAGTGGCCGGGCCTCGTGTTCGCCCATGGTCTATGCGGCCCGGCACGGAGCTACTCCGATACGCTCGAGCGATTGTGTTCATGGGGATTCGTGATCATCGCCAACCAGGAACAGGAAGATTGTGGCGTCATGAACATCCGACAGCCGCTGCAATCGCTGGGAAGCCATGCCAAGTTCCAGCACTGTGCGGATTCAATGATCATGGCCGGGAATATCAGGAAGAACCTCCATTATCTCGCTTCACGAAGCGACGTGAATCCGGAGGCCCTGGCATTGATCGGCCACAGCATGGGGGGTGGGGTGTCGATCGACGTGGCGGTATCGGTGAACGCCGACCACGCGGATCTCGTCAAGGCGGTGATTGCCATAGCACCATGGAACGGTGCCCATCCGACACCAAGCTCGGTCGTCGCCCAGATCGATGCGCCGCTGCTGCTCTTCTGCTCCATGACCGATTCATTGTGTCCATGCTCAGGTCCGGCAACCATCACCGATACGCAGGGGCCATTCACCACTCCGGCTTCGATCGGGATTCCCATGCTGTTCGGTCCCGGGGCCGATGCGCATTGGAATGGAGGCGTTGATGCCATCTACAAGAATGCAGCCACGGCGACGTTGATGAAGGTCGACAAGGCGAATCACATGACGATCGCCGGCACGGATGGCGTGCAGATGCAGCACCTGGCGTACCAGTCAACCAAGTTGTACGGACTCAATTTCAATAATCCGGATCGGCCCTACACGATGATTCCCACGCTCGAATACAGCGTGGCGTTCCTCTACGACGTGCTGGATATCGATCGTCGAGAGGGCAGGAAGGTGATGGAATCGGCCAGGAAGGATGCTCGCATCTCGGAAGTGCGTTCGAAGTAAGAAGTGCGTGGTTCAGTGCAGGCTTGTTATCGACTCATGCACACAGCTTGTAGTCGATGAAGTTCGGCCGTATGTGGACAGTGGGGCTCATGATCGTGATTGGGCCAGTGTCCTCGATCATGACCTTCAGTTCATTACGGGGTTCGGCTGAGAGTGTGAGGCTTGTAAAGCCTGTTGAATCCTGCGTTTGGATTGCTTTCTGGCATGGTCGATCGCAGATGCCCTGGCATTTTCCATAGCACATGTTCTGTTTCCTTCTTCTGGGGTCTATTAAGGATGAAGCAGTTGTATCGATCCCATGGAGGCCAATCTTGAGCCTGAGTCTCAATATCCATGATTTGTATTATTTGGACATTGGATTGAATTTCCCAGCATGCCGGACTGGTGGATCCAATGGGGTCGATTTCTTGTTCTCATGGGATGGTTGGACACCTCGACTGTCATCACTGGCGGGAGCTCAGCATGGCGATTCAGCGGCATTGTCATAATGAACAGGCGCTTCAATCGCGGAGCTGTCCGGCGCCGGTGTCCAATGTCCTGCCCGAATCGTGTCGACATCAGGCCCGGGAGACGATCTCCGGTTGGCCGGGGTACGCACCGACTCCGCTGCGAAGTCTGCAGGCACTGGCCAGTGAGCTCGGGGTGTCTGCACTTCAATACAAGGACGAAAGCGGCCGATTCGACCTGGCCAGCTTCAAGGCGCTGGGTGGAGCCTACGCCGTGCAGTCGGAGATCTGCAAGGTCATCCGTGAAGCATCTGGTCTTGATATCGAGATTGATCAAGTCCACCGGCACCACGAATATGCGGAGTCCGTGACGGTCGTGACTGCAACCGATGGCAACCATGGCCGTTCAGTGGCCTGGGGAGCGGATCGCTGTGGGTGTCAATGCGTGGTCTACATGCATGAGCATGTCAGTATGGGTCGGCAGGAAGCCGTGGAGGCCCTGGGAGCTCGTGTCCAACGGGTGAAGGGCAATTACGACGATTCCGTGCACAGGGCCGAGGAGGATGCGAAGGCCAACGGCTGGTTGATGGTCTCCGATACCTCGTGGCCGGGTTACCTGGATGTTCCTCGCACGGTCATGGCCGGCTACACGGTCATGTCAGGCGAAGCGTTGGATCAGTGGCCTTTGACTGGGCCACCGACCCATGTGTTCATACAGGGTGGCTGCGGGGGGTTGGCTGGAGCAGTGTGTCTGGACATGTGGTCTCGACTTGGCCCAAGCAAGCCCCGGTTCATTGTCGTGGAACCGGATCCGGCGGCATGTCTCCATGACAGTGCGTGCGCCGGCCGGATCCGTCGTGTTGACATCCAGGTCGAAAGTCTCATGGCTGGCCTGTCCTGCGGCGAGGTGTCTCTCATCGCATGGCCGATCCTGGAAGAGGCCGTGGCGGACTTCATCACCATCACTGACGATCCGGTCGGTCCGTTGATGCGTCGCTTGGCCCGGGAGGAGTCCATCGTCGCCGGTGAATCCGCAGTCGCGGGCCTGGCGGGCTTGACCGAGTCGATTCGTGACCAGGACCTTGCGGACCGACTCGGACTGTCCGAGCACAGCCGGATCCTGGTGTTCGGCACGGAGGGTGCGACCGATCCGGTGATCTACGATGAACTGGTCATGTGCTGACGTGTACCGACAGTACTCGCCGCATGTCTCTCCATCAGCTTCCAGTATGCTGGTGAGATCCCGCATGTCATGATGACCGTGACTGCCGGGATACTAAGCCAGAAGTCATCCCGGGGACTCGAGAGTCGTCTCATGCCACGAATCAAGATCATCGGTTGCAGCGGATCTGGCAAGAGCACCCTTGCACGCGAGGTTCACCAGCGGCTGGGAATTCCCTGGCTTGAACTGGATTCGCTGCAGCACCAGTCCGACTGGACCCCCATGGAACCGGAACTGTTCCGAGACTCGGTCAGCGACTTCATCGAACGTCACCAGGACTGGGTGATCGATGGAAACTATCGGGTGGTGTCGGACCTGATTCACCCCAGGTGCACAGACCTGGTCTGGCTGGATGTTCCATTGATGAAGATCATGTGGCAGTTGGGGGTACGAAGTGCCACTCGCGTGATCTGCCGTACCGAATTATGGAACGGCAACCGGGAGAGCCTGCGAAGCCACCTCTCCATGGACCCCGAGGAATCAGTCCTGCTCTGGGCGATGAAGACTCATCGAGAGTTCCCGAATCGATTCAAATCCCTTGCAGATGATCCTGTCTTGTCGCACGTGCAGTGCCATCGAATCCACGATCAGCCGACGCGTGACCGCTGGCTGGACACGTTGTCGATGCCGTAGTTGCCCGGTCGGTCCTGCTCGAAGGTGGATGGGGATGCTGGACCGTTCAGGAAAGCGCTAGAATCGATTACTCACTCTTCGGCCAGGTGTCGTCGAAGAAAGTCGAGCGTGCGTCTCCAGCCGTAGGGTGAACCGCCTGCCCCATGCCCGCCGGATGGCATGAGGATGAACTCGAAGTCCTTGTCGGCCTGGACGAGTGCCTCGACCACCTGCAGGGTCGAAGCCGGGTCCACGTTGCGGTCCATGCCGCCCAGGATGAGCAGAAGGTCGCCTTCAAGGCGATGCGCGTTGGTGACGTTGGACTGCTCGGCGTAGTGATCGCCGATCGGCCAGCCCATCCAGAGTTCGTTCCACCAGATCTTGTCCATCCGGTTGTCATGGCAGCCGCAGTCGGCGACCGCCGCATCGTAGAAGTCTCCATGTGCGAGCAGGGCGCGCATGGCGCTCTGGCCGCCGGCACTGCCACCGTAGATGCCGACACGATCGAGATCCATCCATGGTCTCGTCTCGGCGGCGGCCTTCATCCAGGCGATGCGATCAGGAAACCCGGAGTCGCCAAGATTCTTCCAGGCGACATCGTGGAATGCCTTCGATCGCCAGTTGGTGCCCATGCCGTCGATCTGGACCACCACCATGCCAAGCTCGGCGACCTCTCGCATGCGGGAATTTCGATTGAACTTCTTGGGAACGAAGTGGCCGTGGGGTCCGGCATAGATCTGCTCGACGACCGGATACGACTGGTCCGGATCGAAGTCACGGGGCGTGATGATGACGCCCCAGATGTCGGTGCGTCCATCCCGGCCCTTGGCCGAGAAACGAACCGGTTCCCGCCAGCCGGACGCAAGAAGCGGGGCGTGATCGGCTTCGGCGAGCACGGCGATGAGCGAGCCGTCCCGGGTTCTTCTGAGTTCATGCACCGGGGGGAGGTCGACCCGGCTCCAGCGGTCGATGTAGTGTCGACCGTCAGGTGCGAACTCCAGTTCATGGGTGCCGTCGCCCTCGGTCAGCCGAATGAGTGCGCCGGACTCCAGGTCGACCATGGCATGATGGACGTGGTAGGGGTCCTGGTCGGCGTCGAGTCCGAGTGCCCTGATGCGCATGGTGCCGGCATCCTCATCGACGTCATCAACAGCACGAACCACCCAGTCACCGGAGGTGATCGGCGTCCTCTCTCCGGTCACGAGATCCACCATCTCGAGGTGGTTCCACCCGCTTCGTTCAGTCATCCAGATCGCTCGATCGCCATCTTCCATGATGTGAAGAAAACGCTTGCCGGCATAGTCGATGAAGGTGTCGGAGGTCTCGTCGATCAGCACGCGGCTGTCGCCGCTGATCGCGTCGATCTCCAGCAGACGAAGAACCTGGTGGCCACGTTGGTTGTAGAGCATGCGGGCCCTGGCCTCGTCCGGGTGCCAGCGGACCTCGTTGATCGACCACGGGTTGGGGGCGAGTTCTGGATCGAGGTCGATTCGTCTGCCGGTGTCGACTTCGAAGACCGCAAGATGCGGGCGCGCGATCTGGTCGCCCGGCTTGAGATACTGATGTGTTCGCAGGATCGGCTCGACCTGGTCATCCGGCATGACCTCGAGCATGTGGACCGGGTGTTTCTGGGGCGCGTCGATCTTCCGGGCGAGAAAGAACCGGCCATCGGGCGAGAAGATGACATGCGGGCGCCAGCCTGAGCCGGGTCGAGCGTCCGTGGTGAGTTGTTCCGGGTCCTCTCCGGGGCGCTCGATCCAGAGATCACCGTCCCTGGCGGTCACCTGTGCACGAGGCGCTGGTTCCGAGCCGTGCTCGGCGTGGTCATCGGCCTGCTTCTGTCTCCCGGATGCCTGCCACTGCTGCATGGAGCGTTCGTCGACCACGGCCATGGGTCTTCCCGGTTCGGCAATGAACGCGGTCAGTGTTCGTCCGTCCTCTCCCAGGATGCGCCAGGCATGCCCGTCATAGGTGCCGATCCTCTTCTGCCTGCCGGCATCGAGTCGGCCATAGGGGACCTCGCTGCCACCGTCATTCACCCACATCAGGAGGATCGGCTGCTTCGTGTCGTTCTTGAAGATGATCGGGACATCGCCCCCGCGTGAGCGGGACCGGTCAACTCGCCTCCCCGGCGCACGTTCGGCGTCTTCAGCCCCGGCCGATGCGTCCGAGATCACGCCGGTCTCCCGATCGATACGAAGTCGCATGGTCCTGCCGTCCTCGGTCCTGGAGAATTCGAGTTGATCGTCATTGATCCATCGGGGGCTCACATGCTCATCGATTACCAGGTTCTGCTGAGCCGCCGAGGTCGTCGGCACCATCGCAGTGAGAGCCAGGAGCGATATGCAGAAATGAATCGTCTTCACAAGTCTTCTTCCCGAGTGACTACGCGTAGTGCATGATGGTATCTGAACCAACAATCATATCGTCAACGTTGAGATGTGCTCCTGTGGGGTCTCGCCACTCGATGAGGCCCCGAGGCAGGGCGTATCATCACATTCATGAAAACGTGTACATCGAGGCTGCATGACATGACAAGAGTAAGTGAGCAGGAGCCTATGGGCAGACGCCCCAGCTGGCCAGGAGTATGGCCAGGTCTTCCCCGTCGGTCGTGCGATCACCGGTCAGATCGCCACCCGCCTTGCCCCATTCCGAAAGCATCATGCCCAGATCGACGCCATCGATCGACCCATCACCGTCAAGATCGCCCGGGCAGTCAATATCGCAGTCATCACAGAACTCCAGCACGCAGTTGTCACGGTTGTCTATCCAAAGACCGTAGATCTGGTCAGGAGTATTGCTGCAGAGCGTGGAGTTTGTCAGGGTCGGGGTGCTGTCATGGTTGCACATCCCGCCGCCAGGCCACAAGCTGCCTCCGCTGACAGCAGCCGAGTTGCCGGTGAACATGCAGTTGTTGATATGCGGGTGGCATTGATTGATATTGATCATTCCACCACCATCGAGAATGGCTGCGTTCTCTGTGAAAGTGCAGTCTGTCAGTTCTGGGCTGCTAAAGAATAGGTTGTACATTCCACTGCCGCTGCTGGCCATGTTGCCAGTAAACGTGCAGCCAGTCAGCACTGGATCGCTTGTGTGGGCGATGTACATCCCGCCACCTGCAGCAGCAAAGTTCTTCTCGAATACACAGTTGAGAAGCGTCGGGTTGCTGTCAAGGTAGACGTGCATGCCGCCACCGGCAGAAGCCGAGTTGTTGGCAAACGTGCAGTTGTCTAGCAAGGGGCTGCTACCTTCGCCGAGGTACGTGCCGCCGCCTTCATCAGCCGAGTTGCCAATGAATGTGCAATTCTCAAGCGATGGGCTGCCGTTGGAGCAACTCAAACCGCCGCCAATGCTCGCATGTCCTCCGGTGATGAGCAGGTTCTCGAAAATGGTGCCAGGTCCTTCGCCGCTTGTGCATTGGAGAACCCGTATGGACCCCTGGCCATCGATGATGCTGCCAGGAGATCCGTCTCTTCCTGCAGCGCCACGAAGCGTTATGGCTTTGCCGATCATGTCGATGGTGGCCGAGGGGAAATATTCGCCCGCTTCCAACTGGATGATGTCGCCATCTGAAGCAACATCAATTGCGGCCTGTATGTCTCCACCAGGAGGGACAGTGATCGTGTCGGCAATGGCCAAGCCGGCACATGTCAGGACAGCTATGCTCGCAATGCCACTCTTCATTGCATCGGTCCTCGGGGTATCTGCATCCGGTCTATGGGGCCAGTAGCATGATATTGCATGAAAGCGGAATTCATATCCCTCACCACGCGACAACGTCGCAATCGGCCTCCGGATCCCCTCGGACAGTCCGTGTAGACCGATGAGGTCCATGAGGCAGTCCAGAGACCGGAAAGGTCCTTGTTCTGGGACGTAAGCGCCTCAATCGGTATTGCATGGGTGTTGTTGTGGACACAACGGTCGAAGACGGTTAAATTGGAAGATTCGGTGGCGATTTCAAGCCCACTGGAACGAAGAAGACAGTTGAAAGTCGCACCGGACGCACCAGCGTTCCGAAATCACACAATGAACGGATACCCCACCGCGCTGGTTTCCCGAAAGTAGAGCACAGTTCCGATGACATTTCAGACCATGCGGCTCGTAGAGCCTGTCGCTCGAGCGATCGAGGACGAGGGGTACGACACTCCCACGCCCATCCAGGCTCAGACGATTCCTGAAGCCATGACCGGCAGGGATGTGCTTGGCTGCGCTCAGACGGGAACCGGCAAGACCTGTGCGTTCGCACTGCCGATCCTTCATCAGCTGGCGTCATCGGATCAGGAATACCAGATGCCTCGCAAGGCGCACCGCGGTCGTCCGCCACGTGCATTGGTGCTCTGCCCCACGCGAGAACTCGCGATGCAGATCCATGAGAGTTTCAGATCCTACGGTCGTCACCTGGACCTGCGCCATGCGGTGGTCTACGGCGGCGTCAAGCAGGGGCGACAGGTCAATGCACTGCGAAACGGTGTCGATATCCTGATTGCTACCCCTGGTCGCCTGCTCGACCTCGTCAATCAGGGGCACGTCGATCTCTCTGAGATCCAGTACTTCGTTCTCGACGAAGCCGACCGCATGCTCGACATGGGATTCATCGACGACACCCGCAGGATCGTCAGCATGATCCCGAACAAGCATCAGACCCTGTTCTTCTCGGCGACGGTCTCCAACGAAATCCGGGAACTTGCCGATTCGATTCTCAAGGACCCCCTGAAGGTCGAGACCACTCCCGAAGCGACCGCCGTCGACAAGATCGACCAGTGCGTCTACATGGTGAAGCGGGAGGACAAGCCGCAGGCCCTCTTCGCGTTGCTGGAACGCGATTCCGTCGAGTGCGCCCTGGTCTTCACCAAGACCAAGCATGGCGCCGACCGCCTGGTCAGGCATCTCCGCCGCAGTGAATACCGTTCGGACGCGATTCATTCGAACAAGACCCAGAATCGTCGAAATGACATCATGAACGCCTTCCGTTCGGGACGGATCTCCGTTCTGGTCGCGACCGACATCGCCGCTCGCGGCATCGACGTCGACGGCATCACTCATGTGGTCAACTACGACCTGCCCATGGAATCGGAGACCTACGTTCATCGCATCGGACGCACGGCTCGAGCCGGCGCCTCGGGCATCGCGATCACCTTCTGCGACAAGAGCGAACGACGCCTTCTCAAGAACGTCGAGCGTCGAACACGAACGCCGATCAAGGTCGCCACCGATCTGGACATCTCCAAGCGAGTCGAGAAGAAGGAGTGTTCCGACACGTCCGATCGCAAGCATGCCGGGAACTCCGGTCCCATCGAGTCGACTTCCGAATCGTACGACACGCAGGATTGGAAGAAGGACAAGAAGAAGAACTCCCAGAAGTCCGGGAAGAAGAGCTGGGACGGCAAGAAGGGCAACAGGAAATCAGGCAAGTGGTCCGAAGGGCCCAAGTCCAAGCGCCACGGCCAGGTCTCCAGCCAGGACGAGCGATCCGAATCCGGAGACCGGCAGCCCCGGGAGAAGAGCACCCGGAATGGTGGAAAGCCCGGATGGAAGTCCAAGCATCCCTACAAGAAGGGGAAGAAGCGCAGCCGTGACGGTGAGTCGGGTGGTTCGACAGACGCACGCGACGGCGACCGTGAAGGCAGCAGGCAGTGGACTCCGAATCCCAAGGCGAAGCCCGGGAGCAAGTACAAGTCGTCCGGCGGCAAGTCGAATCGCTCCGGTGACCGAAACGAGCGTTCCGAGCGCACCGACCGAAGCGATCGTCCGTCTCGTTCTGCACGTGGTGGTTCCAAGCCACGGTCCGAAGGCACTCGCGGAAAGGCCAGCCGAACGGCCAAGTCAGGCGCTCCGAAGCATCAGTGGAAGAAGCTCAGGGGCGAATACCGGTCCGATCAAGATCGTGAGGAAAGCAGTCAGGGCAGACATGATGGCGCCGCACGAAAATCCGGACAGGGGAAATGGAAGGCCCGTGGCTTCAAGTCCGGTGCCAAGCCACGTGGCTCCAAGTCCGGTGCCAAGCCCAGAGCCGCCAAGCCTGGAAGATCCAGGTCGGGTGGGTTCAAATCCTCCAAGGGCAAGCCCGGCGGCTTCAAATCCGGTGGCCCCAAGCGTAACGCCCGTTCTCGACGGCACATGAAATCCCAGGGCCACGGAATGAACACCCGGTAGTCCCGCTGCTCAAACAGATGTCCATGACACAACCCCTGCCAAGGCAGGGGTTGTCTTCTAAAGCGGGTGAGGCGACTCAACGCCCGACATTCACGTTGGCAATGTGCGAACGTGCACTCAGCAGGGGCCCCAATCTGCCAGAAACAACCCGACATCGCCGCCGTCTACGGCCCCATCACCGTTGAGGTCAGTCTGACACGGGGCTGGGCATGCGCCCCAGGATGCCAGCAGGTAACCGAAATCCGCTCCATCAACCACACCATCGTTGTTGAAGTCGGAGCGGCATGTCTCGTTGCATTTCAATCTCGGCGATATCGAGATAGCCGTATGGATGGCATCTTCCAGTTGAAGTGAGATTTCCTCCGTTGTGGTGCTGAGCGGCCATCCCCTTGCATCAACAACACTCCCGGATGTCAAATCGGCAACTCGGGCCATGTAGCTTGTTGGGTCGACCGAATCATATACACACTGCGGCGTACCGCTGGTTGGCATTGGTATGACTTGAACGTTCTCGATGACTGCCTGCTGTATCAGGTTCCACATGCTCGCATCGTCATTGCAATTGCATGCATCATCAGAAAAGATGCCTCCGTCCTGCGGCCCCTCGTCGCTGATCGGAATGAGAATAAGCACTGCATCACGGATATCCCACGCCTGAGGACGTCCATCCTGGTCTGTGCCAAGAGGATAGGTGCCATATGGTGAGGTCATGACTGCTGATGCATCACCCCATTCCTCGCCATTGGAATTACTGTCATCGCCATTGAAATCATCGATGAACCTATCCTCTACTCCAATACAGACTGGAACAGGAGTATCGACCGGCATTGTCCAATCGCGACAAGAGGAATTCGGTTGATCTTCGATGATGCTGACCCAGGCCGCACGTACATCAAGTACGTTTGATGCCTGAAGTCTCGATACAGTTTCCTTAAATACATTCTGGCACAGCAGCTGGATGGAGTCATCATCAACGGAACCTGATGGATCTGCAATCGCAATCAGGTCAACTGCTATCACACCAGCTTTAGGACAGAATGTCGGCCCGTCATCCAGATCAATTGTGCCATTCCCATTGCAATCAGAGGCGATCTCGCATTCATCAGGGGTGCCGTCGTTATTGCAATCCTTACTGATCCCATAAATTATATCGCACTCATCAGGATCGCAGTTGTTGTTGCAATCACTGCTGATACCAGTGAGTATGTCTATGAAGTCAGCGCTGCCATTGCTATTGCAATCATCGCACTCATCGGGGACATTGTTGCCATTGCAGTCCTCGCTGGAATTCAAGCATATGTCCAGTGGATCCGGCACACCATTGCTGTTGCAATCGAGCCTGCATAGGAGATCCGCCAGGATTACACACTCGCTATCCCACTCGCCATTGCAACAGTATGGATCAGAATCGCAGACCAGTCTGCAGCATGCACTGCAGTCGCATCCGGTGCCGCCGTGTGCTTCAAAGCAATCGCCACTTGACTTCATGCACCAATCCTGGGCCGTGCACGGAATCGCATGCGCTCCAAGAGTAATAACCAAGGCGGTCAGGACATATCTATGGAACATGATGTAGCCTTCCAAACAGCAGTGTTCTCTGGATAAACAGGCGAAGGACGCCGCTGAATGATGCTATTCAAGACTTGTGGCAAGTCTGAAAATGGGTGTGAAATTGCCACGAATAAATCCATGGAGCTCTGTGGTACCAGGCCCGCGGACCATCCCCATGGGCACAGGTGATAAGCCATTATCAAATAAGGCCTGTTCCGTCTGTCTTGATGGGAACCGAACTCCGATCATGCCAGGGCCATGGAAGGAACGCCCGGGAGTCCTGCTGCTCAAACAGATGTCCATGACACAACCCCTGCCAAAGCAGGGGTTGTCTTCAAAGCGGGTGAGGTGACTCAACGCCCGATATTCACGTCGGCAAGGGGCAGGCGCACCGACCACATGGCATGAACAGTGTCGATTCCTTGCAATGAGTGCAGGGGCGACTCCAAATCCTCGCCACAGGTGTGCAGGACGGGGGTCGTTGGTCTACTTAAGGCGCGGTGAAATGATCGACATGCACTACAATCGAAGAGTCCTGGGGAGAATGACCGAATGAAGATCGCACTTGTGACCAGTTTAGGAACCACGATTGTCGCACTCGTGGGTTGTGGAACGCCACCGACCTACCGGGCGCTCATGCAGGACGTTCTACTCGAGGCTGATTACTGGGAGAACGAGCCCCGTATCATGGCGGTCGGTCTTGGTTTCACGGACATCAATGGAACACCAGGTGTATCACTTCCTCTGGGCATGGCGGAGTTGGCGGTCTTCTTCAATGGTGGATCGTGGAACACGATCTACGCTGACGTCGACCCTGAAGACGTCCCGCTGCGTGCATACACGTCGGCAGTCAGTCCGATCGGCATGGCGTTGGGCTTCGGTGTGCCCTCGTTCTATGGTGATGGCACACCGATGGAGCTGAGCTGGCCGGTGCTGCCATCGACGGTACACCCCGAGGACATCCTCATCACGCTCAATACCGGCGAGCAGGTGCAGCCCGTCAACATCTCGATCATGCCGAACTTCGAGTACAACGAACGCTCGACACTCGTCATGAATGGCGACTTCGGCAATCGGCTCGACCCTGGTCAAACCGGCGCGGTGTACCCGGTTCTGTTCGAAATCGTTGATGACGGGACCCCGATGATGTTGTTGGGACCTGGCGGTCGAATCGAGTCTGCCGTCGGCTTGAGCTACGGCGACGGTGCTACGCCTCTGACGGCGTATGGAGATGGGAACGGGCCCAGGCTGTGCGCGGCGAAGCTCACTCGCATGGAGGACGGCATGCTCGGCGAAGGCGGGCCGACGTTCTTTAGCGGGAGCCTCCCAAACGACGGGGTCGCCCTCTACGGCAAGGATGCTCAGTACAGGCTTCGGATGCTGACGACTGGTGGATTCTCACCGGACGGCGTACGGAGTCTCTACCCGACCGAGTATGCGAGTTTCTTTCGAATCAAGGTGGGCATGTCCCCGGAGCAGGGGGATGTCATCTGGCTGGAGCAGACCGGTGTCCCGTATACGATCGGTGACCTGGGAACGATCGAGATCCTCGGCCTGGCTGATCTCGGCCCGCTTCAAGATGTCTACGACGACACCTACATCGAGGACCACGACAATCAGATCGACATCATCCTGAAGGGTGACGTCGCTGCGATGCGCTGCATTCAAGCGGTTCACATTCCTGCATCCGGCGACTACCTCGCCTTTTACAATCCGGGTGGGCCGGGGAACAACCCATTTCCCACGGTGACCTACACGGCAGCGGGCCCGGAGTGGCTTCAGCCGGTCACGATCGCCATCGACGACCCGATGCAGGTCTCATACCTGCCGAAATGAACCGACGTGATGCTTCCATCGGATGATGGAACACAGCGCAACACCAATGAATAAACCCCTGCCGAAGCAGGGGTTGTCTTCAAAGCGGGTGAGGCGATTCGAACGCCCGACATTCACGTTGGCAACGTGACGCTCTACCACTGAGCTACACCCGCATGGGTCCGTATGGACTTGTCGCTGCCGCAACAGCGGGGCCAGTCTAGCAGACCCCGATCAAGTTGGCAGCCCGTGCCATGCCAGTATGCACCTGGCCGGGCCAGGCTCAAGGTGAAGCGTCGAGTTTTCTGGCCAACTGGTCCAGTTGCACGATCCTGCTGGCTGAAAAACCCTGATCCCAGAACCACTGGACCACGCCCTCGGCGTCCAATAAAAGCAGGCGGCCGTTGCGAGGACCCTCGGTGCCCGTGAACCTGGCCACCGGGGTCGCCTGCTTGCCGTAGAGCGTGACGACGCTGGCCCAGTCCTCAGCCGGAATCCCGCTGCGCATGCCGTTGTCGATCATGCCCTTGAACATCGATGGAACCAGGCCCGGGATCGTCGGGACCTCCACGATCGGGCAGGGGAACCCGACCTGGACCAGCCCGACCGCCCAACGGTCCAGGTCGAACTGGGTCTGCTGGACGTACCCGACCATATAAAGGACGGGGCGACCCAGGTGCGCCGTGGGAAGTTCGACCTTCTCCTTGTCCAGGTTCTCGCCGGTCACCGTCGGAAAGACCTGGCCGGTCGGATCCTGGTTGGGGTAGCTCTTTGGCATCGTGCATCCTCCGAGAAGGCCGACCAGCACGAGTACCAGCGTGCATGACCAGGTGGTCCCGGGTGTGAAGGTGGTCGTGGTCATGGTCCGCACACGATATCAATTTCATGCAGTTTGATCGGTTCAGCCGGAGAGAAAATCGCCCGGAGTTCCTATCCTTTCCTGACCATGAACACCACACAAGACGTACCGGCACTGGCTCCAGGCGTACCCGAACTGGACCCGGTCATCACCAGGGAAGGCTCGGAGTATGTCCTGCGATGCCGAAGCAGGCTGCCTCGGCCCAGGGACGTGATCTTCCCGTTCTTCTCCGACGCGAGGAACCTCGAGAAGATCACGCCCAGCCTGCTCCAGTTCAAGGTGCTCACCGAAGGCCCCATCACGATGGAGACCGGCGCCATCATCGACTACCGGCTCAAGATCAGGGGCCTCCCCGTGCGATGGCGCACCCTGATCTCGGCATGGGAACCACCGGACCGCTTCGAGGACACGCAGCTGAAGGGTCCCTACAGGCAGTGGATCCATGAACACGCCTTCGTCGACGAGGGCGAGACCACGCTCATGCAGGACACCGTTCGATACAAGGTCCTCGGTGGGGCGCTGATCCACCGGTTGATGGTCAGGAAGGACGTGCTGAAGATCTTCGGCTACAGGAGGGAGATCTTCGCCCGGCTGTTTCCGCCGACGGGGGGCGAGCCCGGATGAACCAGACCTGGCCGCTTGAGCTGCTGCTGGTCGCCCAGGCCGTCTCCACGTTCGGGATGCTCGGGGTCATCTGGCTCGTGCAACTGGTGAACTACCCGTTGAAGGTCTTCGTTCCCTCGGACGAATTCGTCCGCTACCAGGCCAGGCACATGCGCCGCATCACGGTGGTGGTGGGGCCGTTGATGCTCGTGGAGGCCGGCTCCTCGGCATGGCTCGTGCTGCTTCCGCTTGAAGGACCGATGATGATCGCCGCCTGGATCGGGATGGCCCTGGTCATGGTGCTGTGGATCTCGACCCTCGTGTTCCAGATCCCGGCACATCGAAAGCTCGAACGTGAAAAGGACCAGGCGGCGATTGCCAGCCTGGTCCGGTTCAACTGGGTCAGGACCATCGTATGGACGGCCCGGGCAGGCGTCGTCGCGTGGATGATGGTCCTGTCGATGACCGCCTGATCAGTTCAGCGCTTCGAGATCGACTTCACGTCGTTGATCGAGTCGGCCGAGTTCATCTCCGGGTTGTTGGAAACCTTGTTGAAGACCCTGTCCGGCTTGTTGAGCATCGCGACCGGAATCTCACGTCCATCGAACGTGCACCAGTCGAAGGTCCACTTGTAGGTCGTGTCGGTCACCGTGATGTTCTGGGCGCCGGCCATGGATTCACCGACATCATCGAAGCCCTGGTAGTCCCATCGCCACGAGGTCTGGCCCGTGGCGGACTGGAAGTTGTTGGCCGTGCCGGTGATCGACTTGCCGTCCAGGCTCGTGTAGTGGAAGTGGATCCTCCGGTCGCCGGGGTTGAACCAGACGCGGGAGTCGCCGACGAACCGGGTCTTGCCGTTGCTGTCGGATTCGTAGAACGAGCCGAGCAGGACGTGCTGGCCGGGTCCGAACTTCCAGCTGATCCAGTCCACGACGTTCTCACCGTAGGCGTTGGTGTTGGGCCACTTCCAGAGGCCGACCAGGCTCTTGAGCCCGGGTGCCGCCGTCAGCAGGTTGTTGTTCCGCTTCCAGTCCTGGGTGGCGAGCATCTTCCCGGTGCCCTTGTAGTTCTTGTCCGCGAACTCGACCGTGCGAACCCACTGGTTCAGACCGTTGAAGGTGTCCGTGGTGATGAAGTACTGGTTCGTACCGTCGTCGAGGGTCCGCTCGTCGTTCCAGGTCCAGGTTCGACCCTCGCCCTTGGTGAGCCTCATCGTTCCGTGGAAGGGCTTGCCATCCATGAGTCCGCTGTACTGGGACGTCACGGTCTTGGCCGCAGGATCCCAGTAGGTGTATCCGGAACCTCGGGACACGATCTCATCCTTCATGCTGTGGACGACCCAGTCGGTCATGAAGTTGTCGCCGTCGGGGCCCCATTCGCCAGTGGACTTGATGCCCACCATGCCGGAGTCCTTGTTCCCCATCGTGGTCGTCCAGTTGCCGTCACGGAGCGAGGCATACTCGAGCAGGCTCGTCGGGCTGATGTCCGAGGCCTGTGCGGTCGGTGCCAGGACGAGTCCTGCCATGACGATGGTGAATCCGGTCACGAGTCGATTGTTCATTGGTGGTGTTCCCCTGCGAGTGTTGTTGGCCGGCTGCGTGCCGGGCTGAACAGTATAGCTGGACCGCCCCGAAGGCATCACGGGCCGGGTTGCCGGGCCCGGAGGTGGATTCCCGACCGGAATCACCGGTTTTGTTCCCGATCACTCGGGCTGGTGTTAGACTTGGATGCAACGGGGACCATGTCCGGGCCCCGTCCAGCGATGCGTGGGGGCTTCCGGGATGAACCACGACAAGCACAGGGCATTCTCGCTTCTGGAACTCCTGGTCGTCATTGCGCTGATCATCCTGGTGATCACCATCGTGATGGTGGCCGTCAGCCGCTTCCAGAAGAGCGCCCGGAACATGCAGTGCCTCTCCAACATGAAGCAGCTGATGATGGCCCACGCCGGGTACTCCCACGACAACAACGGCCACTTCTGTTCGGCCGACACCGGATACCAGTACTACGACTACCTGGATCCGGACAGTGACGACTACGGCGCGTGGTGGGTCAAGACGACCGTGCCCAACGGGGGATACCTCAACGGTCGGGAGACCCTCGCGGCCCTCCAGGAAGGCAAGCTCTGGGACTACATCGGTGACGCCAGGATCTACCGGTCCCCGCAGGACTACACCGATCACATCCGTTCCTACGCCATCAGCGGCTTCCTCGGTCACGGCGAAAGCGCCGACTGGGGCGGACCCGAGAGCACGATCGTCGGCTCGATGTCACGCATCTTCCAGCCCAGCACGACCATCGCCATGGTGCCCGAGAACGACACGCGCGGTCACAACATCAACAGCTGGGGAATCGACATCCCCTCCAACTCGATCTGGGTGGACCGGCCCGCCATCTTCCAGGAGAAGCACCTGAACATCTCCTTCAGTGACGGCCACGTCGAGCGGTACGAGTTCGCCGGCACCAGCAGCAACCAGAGCCTCGGGACCATCCAGGAGGTCATGACCGCTCCGGGCCAGTACTACAACGTCTACTTCCCGGGACCGGACTACGACTGGTTCAAGAAGCGCATCCTTCCACGAATCGACTACTGAGCTGCGGGAGACCCACCGGTGAAGTCAGCATCATGGACGACGATTCTCCTCGGGTCATGCATGCTCCTGTTGACGTGCGGTTGTTCCGGTGATGATCCGGTCGGTGGGGGGCGAGCCGGAACCGCCGGCACCCGCGACACAGGAGACGCCGACCCGGTGAACAGGTCCGCTCGCGCCGCCAGCGCCTCGGGCGGTTCCCAACAACGTCCGGCCAGGAACACGACGACATCCACCGGCACCGTGCCCACGCCCGGGGGGCAGGGCGGTCTCGGCGGGTTCACCGGGCAGCCCGATCCACCGCAGGACCAGCAGCCGCCCCGTGCCGCCGGAACCGCGACCCGGCCCAACAGGGGACTGATCGCGACCAGTGGCGGTGGTCGCGGCCAGGCCGATGCCGTGATCACGCTGCCGCCGGACGTCGCCAGCCAGATCGATGATCCGAGGTTCGACGCGTTCAGGAAGCTCTGCAGCACCTACGTCTCGTGCGGGAAGAAGCTTCGCGTGATCGAGAAGGAGCTTGATGGACAGCGGCCGTCGGACTCGCAGTTGAAGGCCATGATCAGCCTGCAGCAGCAGATGAAGACCGAGAGCCGCAGGATCAACGACTACATGTACGACAACCAGTTCGGTCCCGAGGACCTCAAGGTGATGAGCTTCATCAAGATGGGCTTCTAGCCCCTGGGCCTACTTGTCTTCCTCGGTGATCCCCATGCCGCTTCGATCGGGTGAATCCGGCCTGGTCGCCGGAACATACCGCTCGGTCTTGAGCGCCTCGACCATCAGCTCGATCGCCTTGTCCAGCTGCGGGTCGCCACCATCGATCATCAACGCCGGGTCATCGATCACCTCGTAGTCCGGATCGACTCCATGGCCCTCGATGCCCCACGTGCCATCGGTCTCGTAGAACCCGAAGGTCGGCACGGAGGTGTAGCCGCCGTCGACCAGGCGCGGGTTGCCGGAGATTCCAACCAGTCCACCCCAGGTCCGCGTTCCGACCAACGGCCCAAGTTCAGCTTCCTTGAACAGCCACGGGAACATGTCGCCGCCGGAGCCGGCCAGGCCGTTGATGAGCATGCACTTGGGTCCCTGGTGGGAGACCATCGGCCAGCTCCAGTCCTTGCCGTCACGACGAGCCCAGTAGTTGGTCCGAGGACGGTTGAGCATCTCGATGAACCGGTCGGGGATCTGGCCGCCGCCGTTCCATCGTTCATCGATGATCAGCGCGGGCTTCTCGAACTGCGAGCTGAACTGTCGCACCAGGTCGTTCTGGCCGTCCACACCGGTGTTGGGAACGTAGATGTAGCCGACCTGTCCGTCGGTCATCTCGTCGACGTAGGCTCGCTTGGACTCGATCCAGTCGCGGTAGCGGAGGTTCCGTTCCGATCGGATCGTCTTGATCACGACCTCGCGCGCGTCGTCGTCCATCTCGGGCTTCTCGCTGACCGTCAGGGTGATGGTCTTGCCGGCCAGGTTGGCAAACGGAGCCCATGGATCCTTGGACATGTCCATCGGGATGCCGTTGACGGCGAGGAGGTAGTCGCCCTCGTCGACCTGGACGCCCTGGGCGTTCAGCGGATTGCGGGCATCGAGATCCCAGGGTGCCCCCTGGACGATCCGGCTGATCCGGTAGGCCCCGTTGTCCATCTCGAAGTCGACCCCGAGCATGCCGCTGGAGACGCTGGGCTGTGGTTCGGTGTCGCCGCCGGAGTAGTAGGCGTGACCCACGTTCAATTCACTGATCATCTCGCCGATGATGTAGGAGACGTCCTCGCGACTGGTGGCCGCATCGATCATCGGCAGGTACTGCTCGTAGACCATGTCCCAGTCGACCTGGTGCAGGCCCGGGTCGTAGAAGAAGTCCCTCTGGATGCGCCATGCGTCCGTGAACAGCTGTCGCCATTCCTCCCTCGGGGAGACCGAGACGTCCATCGGCGAGTTCACGACGTTCTTGGGGCTGCCGCCGGCACCGGCCTTGGCGATCCCGGCACCGCCACCCCTGGGCACGAGCATCTTCTTGCCGTCCGGCGTCATGATGAAGCCGCCACCGCCGGTGACGGACTTCTCGTTCCGGTCGTCGGAGCCGAGGTCGTACATCTTGATGCCGCCGCCNCTGCCACGACGGACGTAGAGCAGCTGGTTCTTGTCGTTGACGGCCAGGTTGGAGAAGCTGCCGCTTGGAACCGGGAGCTTGAACGACCGCTGCTCGAAGCCCTCGATCTCGATGACCATGGGCTCCTCCTCGGCGTCCTTCTTGGACTTCTTGTCGCCATCCGTGTCGTCACCTTCGTTCTCACCGGCGACGGGGGCCTCCCGGCTTCCGGTGATCTCGGCATCGCCGTTGGAGGAGGTGCCGGTTCCGGACAACTGCTCGCCCGAGATCTCGATGGTCATCTCGACCGAATCACCACCACCGCCACCGGGCATGGTGGCCGTCATCGTCAGCGTNCTCGAACCCGGGTTCCAGGTTCCGCTCACATCGGTGTCGAAGAACTCGGTGGAGAAGGTGCCCGTGACCGAGTTGTCATCGGCCAGGACCAGGATCAGCTGGAAGGGGAGTTCGCCCATCTGCTCGACCTGTGCAACGCAGTTCCACGTGCCACTGACCGGATCCGAATGCGTGGGGGCCTCGTCCTGGTCCTCGTCGGCCTCGTCCTTGGCGTCCTCCTCGTCGGTGGTCGGGACCTCGGACTCCTCCTCCTCGTCCTCCTCCCATTCCTCCTCGTCACTCTCGGCCAGCCATGGGTTGTCCACGTCGGTGCGGAGCGGCACGGCCACGAGGATACCGCTGTCGTCGTAGATCCAGGTGCCGTCGATCTCGGAGTAGTTGGGGGTGAACGTCCTGTTGCTGGTGAAGTAGAGGTAGTCGCCTTCGCGGTCGAAGGCCGGTGACTCGTCGTTGAACATCGAGGAGGTCACCTGGTGCGCCTCGTCGTTGACCATGTCGTAGAGCCAGATGGAGGAGAACATCTTGTCGTCACCGCCACGGGCGAAGGCGATCCAGTTGCCATCCTTGGAGAAGCTGACTCCACGGGTCGGTCCCCACGGATCGGTCATGATCTCCTTCTGCTCACCACTCTCGACGTCGATGTGGCGAAGTGTTCCGGACTTGTCGCCGTAGAGGATCGCCTCGGAGTCGGGCGTCCACCACGTGCTGAACTTGTACGGGCCACCGTCGTCGGTCAGCTGGCGGGCTTCGCCCTTGCCGTTGGAGGGACGGACGTAGAGCTCGTACTCCCCGGTCTGATCGGAGTAGTAGGCGATCCACTTGCCGTCGGGGCTCCAGGCCGGGAGTCGCTCGGCGACGCCGCTGGTGCGCGTGAGGTTCCTGGGGGTCCCGTTCTCGGCGGGGAGTGTCCAGATGTCGCCCCTGGCCTCGACGACCGCTCGCTTGGCGTTGGGGGAGATGTCCCAGCTCTGGATCAGCTGGCCGGCGTTCTCCATCCGGTCACGGAGCGCCGGCTTGCCGCCGGGAATCGTCACGTTGATCGGGGTCGACTGCTTGGACGCCAGGTCCATCAGGTAGAGCTGGCTGCCGTTCTGGTAGATGATCTCGCCGGCTCCGTCACCTTCGGGACCGATCGACGGCCACTTCACGTCGAAGTTGGCGTATCGGGTCAGCTGGTTGTGCCGGCCTGAACCCGGATCGAAGCTCCAGATGTTCAGCCGGTGGTTGTCGCCACGGTCCGAGAGGTAGTAGAGCGTGTCGCCATGCCACATCGGGAGCGTGTCGGTTCCCTCCCAGTCCGTGACTCGGCGGGATTCACCGGTCTCCAGGTCCATCAGCCAGATGTCCGTCTGCATGCCGCCGCGGTACCGCTTCCACGTGCGCGAGTCGCGCGAGTGGGGGCTGTAGGCCAGCCATCGACCATCGGCGCTGATCGTGCCGTTGACGCCGTATGGAACCGGAAGCTTCTGGGGAAGGCCGCCCTCCTTGTTCACCGTGAACAGCGACTGTGCACGCGGAACACCACCCATCGCCCCGGCACTGAAGATCAGGTCTCCGTCCTGGGTCCAGTCGGTGAAGTTCTCGTTGGCCGGGTGGTGCGTCACGCGGTGGGCGATGCCGCCTTCGACCGGGATCGTGTAGATGTCACGGTCACCCTCGTAGTTGCCGACGAACGCGATCTCGCTGCTGTCGGGGCTGAACTTGGGCATCATTTCCATGCCGGCCGGGCTGGCCAGGGGCGTGGCGACGCCGCCGGTCTTGGGGGCCATCCAGATGTCGTTGCCGTAGATGAAGACGATCGCGTCCTTGCCGACGTCCGGGTGCCGGTACATCACGGCCTCGTCACCGGCCGCCTCGGCCGTCGTGATCGTGGTGAACGCAAGAATCGGGAGGATGGTAAGTGACGTCTTCAGCATGGGTGATGCTCCTGTCAGGGAGGATGGCTGGATCGATCGCTCTGATCGGGAACGGGTCATCCTACACCATCGAGGCCACCCCGGTGACTGCACCACGATGGCCACCTCGCCATGCATGCATCAAGCCGAAGCGATCGATTCCACGACCGGCCGGGTTCACCTGGGGGGTGTCGTCATGACTCAGTCGAGCCGGGCGCCGTCGGGACCGGGTTCGAACAGGTGGGCCTTCTCCGGATCGATCGTGAAGCTGATCGGTTGACCCGGTGCGGGTATCTCGAACATCGGCACGCGGGCGGTGATCGATTCGTCGGCGGCGGTCTTGAGGGCCAGGTCGACCCGGTCGCCCAGCGGCTCGGCCAGGGTCAGCGTCGACTCGATCGCGCCACTGGTTCCCGGTTCACACAGCTGGACCTGCTCCGGTCGGAATCCCAGGTCCGATGGACCCGTCGCCGCGTCGGCCAGTGATCCGACCTGGAAGACGGTTCCACCCTCGGAACTCCAGCGGCCCTGGCCGTCGCTGGACCCGTGGAGGATGTTCATGGGCGGGGAGCCGATGAAGGTCGCGACGAACCGGTTGGCCGGGCGTCCATAGACCTCCAGCGGGGAACCGACCTGCTGGATCAGGCCGTGGTTCATGATCACGATCCGATCACCGAGGGTCATCGCCTCCTCCTGGTCGTGCGTGACGTAGATCGCGGTCGTCTTGACTCGCTGCTGCAGGAGCTTGATCTCCGCGCGCATCTGCATTCTCAACTTCGCATCGAGGTTGCTCAGGGGTTCGTCAAAGAGGAAGCAGCTGGGCTGCCGGATCATCGCCCGCCCCAGGGCGACACGCTGCTGCTGCCCGCCGCTGAGCTGGGAGGGCTTTCGTTCCAGCAACTCCTCCAGGCCGAGCTGGGCTGCCACCTCCGACACCCGGGCCTGGCGAGTCTGGCGGGGTACCTTCCTCAGCTTCAGGCCGAACTCCAGGTTCTTGCGGACCGTCATGTGCGGGTAGAGGGCGTAGTTCTGGAAGACCATCGCGATGTCCCGATCCTTGGGTGGGACCTCGTTGATCACCCGGTCGCCGATGGTGATGGTGCCGCTGGTGATCGTCTCGAGTCCGGCCACCATCCTCAGGAGCGTGGTCTTGCCGCAGCCGGAGGGACCCACCAGCACCAGGAACTCCCCGTCCTGGATCTGCAACGACAGATCCCGGGCCGCCTGGACTCCGCCGGGGTACGTCTTCGATACGTTGTTGAGAATGACCGTCGCCATATATCGGGCCAGTGTATCCGATGCGCCAGGGGGGTGATCCGGCCGAGTTTCCAAACAACTCTGGCTCAACCCAGCCATGGCTTCTAGACTGGAGGGGTTCCCGCCCAGGACCTTTTTTCCCGGAATGCCCCACATGCAAGAGACCACCCTGAAAGCACGCATCAGCTCGAGCCCGACCGGACCGTGCCTGGTCATCGCCATGATCGTGTTCCTCGGCGCCTTCGCCTCGGCCTCGATGGCCCAGGTGCAGTGCCAGATGATCAACCCCAGCTTCGAGGTCGGTTCGGCCACCAGCTCCGCCGCCTGGAGCAAGACCGGCAACGTCGCCGTCCGCAACGAGATGGTCGTGCACGGCCAGCGCTCGGTGAAGGCGTGGGGCCCCAACGTCGGCGCGTGGGACATCTCCGGATGGCGCCAGGATTTCCAGGCACAACCAGGGTGGAAGTTCTCCGTCGAGGTTCATGCCGGGCACCAGTCGGTCGACCCGGCCACGGGTTCGCTTCGCGGGATCGTCAACGTCGAGTGGCGCAACGCCGACGGCCAGGTGATCTCCTATGACTCGTTCACGACCGTCCAGGCGGGTGACCCCACCGACCAGATGAACCTGTACACCTTCCAGACGTCGGCGGCTCCATCCGGTACCGCCTACGCCTCGCTGATGTGCGGGGTCGTCCAGAGCCCGGCACATGAGCCCGGCAGCGTCTTCTACGACCTGGCCCTGACCAGGCGGATCGACCCCCAGATCGACCCGAACCTCCAGTGGAACGACTTCGGTGACCGGACGCTCGAGTTCGCCGGGTACACCTGGCGGGTCAAGGGCAACGGGTGGTACGGCCCCGGCCCGAACAACTTCTCCGACAGCCCGGCCAACGTCTACGTCGACGAGCAGGGGCGGCTGCACATCGGGATCAGACGCGTCGGCAACGCATGGTTCTGCAGCGAGATCACTCTGGAGGATCCACTTGGCTACGGGGACTACATCTTCAAGACCGCCGGCGAACTCGAGAAGATCGACCCAAACATCGTGCTCGGGCTGTTCATCTGGGAGTACCAGCCGTGCTATGACGGCATCTACTACAGCAACGTCGCCAACGAGTTCGACATCGAGTTCAGTCGGTGGACCGATCCCAATGGCGACACGAGCCAGTTCGTCGCCCAACCCTGGTCGACCCAGGGCAACATCTTCAAGTTCACCATGAACCTGGGTCGTTCGGACTACCTCACGTCGCATGCGTTCCGATGGAAGCCCCACGTCGTGGAATGCCGGAGCTGGTACGGCCATGACGACCAGGAATCACCATCGAACACGATCCAGACGTGGGACTACCTCGGCCCGGACAACCCGTACCCCGGCGAGCCTCGGGTGCACATCAACGCCTGGTTGATCAACACGCTGCCACCGACGGACAACAAGGACTTCGAGGTCATCATCAGCGACTTCAAGTTCATTCCGATGGATCAGCCCGAGCCCGAGTGCCCGGCCGATCTGAACGGGGACGAGATCGTCAACGGCAAGGACCTGGCGATGCTCCTGGCCGTGTGGAACAGCATCGAGAAGACCGACGCCGACCTGAACTCCGACGGCCTGGTCGATGGCAACGACCTCGCCGTGATGCTCGGCTCATGGGGCCTGTGTTCCCCCTGAGCATGCAACCAGCATCAATCCATGCCTGATACACTCTTGCCAACCGGGTGAGGTGGCGGAGCGGTTGAACGCACCGGTCTTGAAAACCGGCATGGCCTTCGGGCCATCGTGGGTTCGAATCCCACCCTCACCGTTGATCGCATGATCGGGCTGACCGGCCTCAGGAGCCGGCCCCGTCCTTCCGGGGCAGGTCCACGACCGCTTCCGGGTTCCTCGGGTGGAGGATCTTCGCGACCAGCCCCGTCCAGCCGGTCTGGTGGCTCGCTCCGCATCCACGACCGTTGTCTCCGTGGAAGTACTCGTACATCGGGATGTAGCGGTTGAACTGCGGATCGGTCTGCATCTTCTCCCAGTCGCCAAGCACGGGTCGCCGGCCATCGCCCTGGTCGCGGAAGACGTCGACCAGGCGCTTTCGCAGCTGGTCAGCGACGTCGTTGAGGGTGACCTTGGTTCCAGTACCGACCGGTGACTCGACCTTGAAGTCGTCCCCGTAGTAGTGGTGGAACTTCTGGAGGCTCTCGATCAGGAGGTAGTTGATCGGGAACCAGACCGGGCCCCGCCAGTTGGAGTTGCCACCGAAGAGGTCCGTGGTCGATTCACCGGGCTCGTAGTCCAGCGAGTAGTCCTTGCCGGCCAGTTCGAGTGAGTACTTCTTCCTGGAGTACTCCTTCGAGAGCGATCGCAGTCCGTACTCCGAGAGGAAGTGCTCCGGATCCATCGCGTATTGAAGCAGGCACTTGAGCCGGTGACCGCGCAGCAGCGACAGCAGCCGCCTGCGGCCGTGACCGGGGACGTCCCAGTGGGAGACCAGCGAGGCAAGCTCGGGCTTGCGATCGAGATACCACTGCAGCCGCTCCTTGAACTGGGGGGCCTTCTCCAGCAGGTCCGGTTCCAGGGTCTCCACGGCGAACAGCGGGATCAGGCCGACCACCGATCGGATCTTGATCGGGATGTTCTCCTGGTCGTCCAGGTGGATCATGTCGTAGTAGAAGCCGTCCTCCTCGTCCCACAGTCCCTGGACCGATCCGCCGATCGAGGCCATGGCGTCGGCGATGGAGAGGAAGTGCTCGAAGAACTTCATCGCCATGTCCTGGTAGGCCGGCATGTGCGCGGACAGTTCCAGCGCGATGGTCATCATGTTCAGGCAGAACATCGCGACCCAGCTGGTGCCATCGGCCTGCTCGAGGACACCGCCGGTCGGCAGCGGCTGGGATCGGTCGAANATGCCGATGTTGTCCAGGCCGAGGAATCCNCCCTCGAAGATGTTCCTCCCACCCTGGTCCTTCATGTTGATCCACCACTCGAAGTTCAGCAGCAACCTGTTGAACATGCCCTGGAGGAACTCGATGTCGCCATCCTTGTCCTTGCGGTGGTGGGCCCGATCGATCTGGAACACGCGCCACGTCGCCCATGCATGCACCGGCGGGNTGACGTCCCCNAAGGCCCATTCATAGGCGGGCAGCTGGCCGTTGGGATGCATGAAGCGATCCGAGCAGATGAGCCTGAGCTGGTGCTTGGCGAACTCCGGATCGATCATCGCCAGGGTCACGCAGTGGAACCCGAGGTCCCATGCGGCGAACCACGGGTACTCCCAGTCATCGGGCATCGAGATGACGTCGTGATTGTCCAGGTGCGTCCAGTGGCAGTTGCGTCCGGTCAGTCGCTGCTCCGGTGGCTTCGGTTGCGTCGGATCGCCCTTGAGCCACTGCTTGACGTTGTACCCGTAGTACTGCTGGCACCAGATCATCCCGGCGAAGGCCTGTCGCTGGATCGCCTTCTCGTCCGAGTCCTCCATCTTCGACTGCAGTCGCTCGTAGAAGGTGTCGCACTGGCCGGCCCGCTCGGCGACCAGCTGGTCGAACCCCTGCATCGGCTCGTCCAGCTTCGCGCGGGACAGCCGCACGCGAACCACCGCCGAGGCGCCCGGTTCCAGCTGGACCGTCGACCAGCCACCGGTCTTGGTGCCGCATGGTTCCGGGTTGACCGCATCCTCGACGCCGTCGACGACCAGGTCGTTGAACCCGTCCTTGAAGAATCCTGCGACCGGGTCGCTGCCGAAGACCCGTGCGGCGTTGGTCTGGTTCTCGGTGAACAGAAGGCGGGCGTCGTCCTGGAAGTAGAGGTACATCGAACCGAGTTGTTCGTGCTCGATCAGGATCTCGCCGGGTCGCCCCGTGGCCGTCATCGAAGGTCGTGCTGCGTCCTCGGTCCATGACCACGTGTTCCTGAAGCAGGCCTGTGGCAGCAGGTGCAGCGTCGCCTTCTCCGGCCCTCGATTGACGGCCGTGACGAGCATGAGGATGTCCTCGGTGTCGGGCTTGGCGTACTCCACCTGCACGTCGAAGTACCGGTTCTCGTCGAAGATCCCCGTCTCGATCAGCTCGTACTCGCGGTCCTTGCGGGTCCGCTCGGCGTTGACCCTGACCAGGTCGTCGTAGGGGAAGGCCGACTGCGGGTACTTGTAGATCATCTTCATGTACGAGTGGGTCGGCAGCCCGTCGACGTAGTAGTAGTACTCCTTCACGTCCTCGCCGTGNTTGCCCTGGCCGTTGCTCAGTCCGAAGAGTCGTTCCTTGAGGATCGAATCCCGGCCGTTGTGCATGCCCAGGGTGAGGCAGAGGTACTGGTCCCGATCGCAGAAGCCCGCGATGCCGTCCTCGCTCCAGCGATACGCCCGACTGCGTGCATGGTCATGGGGAAAGTACTCCCACGCGCTGCCGTCGGCGGAGTAGTCCTCGCGGACCGTGCCCCACTGGCGCTGGCTGACGTACGCACCCCAGCGACGCCAGTCGGCGGTTCCCTGGTAGTCCTCGATGAGCCTCTGCAGTTCCAACGGGTCGATCCTCTTCTCGTGAAGTCGGATCCAAGGATACTCCAACGCCCGGCATGCCGTTTTCAGCCCGGTCGCTGGACAAGAAGCTCAAGCACCTGACCGACCGACCACGCCTGGGCCGGACAACCACCGGCCTGCCACGGGTCGTCACCATCGAGCACCTCGCTGATCGAGCCGAGGCCCGCGACATNCAGGTGGGCATCGACCTGCTGCAGCATCAAGTCCTCCAGTTGCGGATCCGGTGCGATCCTCCGGACCGCGCGCATGAAGGGTCCGACCAGCCACGGCCATGCCGTACCCTGGTGGTAGGCCGCGTCACGGGACTCCACGTCTCCTGCGTAGTGGCCGACGTAGTCCGGATCCTTCGGGTCCAGCGTCCGCACGCCCAGCGGGACCAGCAGTTCCCGGCACCTGCTGAGGATCAGTCGGCCTCGCTCGTCGTCGATCAGCTGCCCATGCCGGTCGATGGCCAGCAACTGGTTCGGTCGCACCGAGNCGTCATCGCCGGACGGGCCGTCCAGGACGTCCTTGCAGCACTGTTGATCCGGGTTCCAGAATCGTTCGAACGACTCCTCGATCGAATCGGCACGGATTCGGAACTCTTCGACCGGTTCACCGATCGCCTTGCCNATCTCGATGATCGTCCTGATCATGTCGTACCAGAAGGCGTTGATCTCGATCGGCTTGCCGATCCTGGGCGTGATCACACGGTCGCCCACGCGCGCATCCATCCACGTCAACTGCACGCCTTCGGTACCGGCTCGAAGAAGCCCGTCGCGTTCATCAAGCTGGATCCCGAAGCAGGTGCCTTGTTCGTGGGCGCGATAGATCGCCTGCAACGTCGGCCAGATCCGCTCGGCGAACCCCTGGTCGGGCCACCGGGCATGGATCATGCCGACGGTCACGCCCATCAGCAGGGAGGCGTCCGCGGTGTTGTACTCGGGCTCGCCCCCTGCATCCGGGAACCGGTTGGGAATCAGCCCGTCCTTCTCCATCGAGGCGAACCCCAGGATGATCCTGCGTGCCGGTTGGACCAGCCCACGTCCCAGCAGGAGACCGGGGATCGAGAGCATCGTGTCACGGCCCCAGTCCGTGAACCACGGGTACCCTGCGATGATCGTGTCCATCGGGGTGTCCTGGACCATTCGCTGCACGAGGAACTGGTCAGCCGCCAGGCAGAGCCGATCGACGCGCTCTTCCCCGACCGGCATCGCCTCCAGCAGGTTCGCCTGGCGTGCCAGTTCATCATCGACCAGTTGTCGTGCCGGTGGCAGTTCCGGAGTGGGGGCGACCGAGGCGACGATCGAGCAGGCGCTGCCGGGGACCAGGTCGAACCCGGCGACCGCGACCCGCCTGGCCGCATCGACGTGATCGTAGCCACGTCGCTTCTCGACCGGCAGCTCGATGTTCCCGTAGATGTCATCGGTGAAGCGGAGTCGGTCGGCCTGGACCGCCACGTGCACCTGCACGGCTTCGCCCGGACCGCTGGTCGGCGACAGCCTGGCCACGAAGCCGTCGGGGACCTGCTCGAGCTTCGCCCGGGCCGGTTCATCGGGTGTCAGCTCGTGGTGATCCCTCGCGTTCATGAGGATCGAGCATTCCAGTTGCAGCGAGCCTGGACCTTCAAGGTGCTCGTAGCGGATCACCACCGCGTTGTGGCCGTGCACCATAGAGAGCGTCCTGCTGAATCGATGCTCGCCGAGCTTCCATGTCCAGGTGGGGGTGCGTCCGTGCAGGCTGAAGGACTCCAACTGCAGGTAACCCTCCGGGGCGGTCGCACCGTCGGTCCAGTGGTTGCACGAGAGCTCGTAGGTGTCACTTCCGGTCGTGACGACCTCCTCGACCCGGTCCAGCAGGAGCCGCCGGACCTGGTCCCGGCACGGTGCAACCAGCAGCCCGTGGTACCGCCGCGTGGCGACCCCGGCGACCGTTCCCATCGCGTATCCGCCGACCCCGTTGGACAGGAGCCATTCCAGGCTCGAGGAGTCCTCCAGCTCATGGCATGTCGATGCGTCGACCGTATGCAGTGGAAGGGGCCGCGTCGAGTCAGGAGATCCGTTCACGTTCGCCACGTCTTCTCTTCAGTTCCGCGTCGATGAACCCCTCGATGTCCCCGTCCAGAACGACCTGCGGNTTGCCCATCTCGTGGCCGGTCCGGTGGTCCTTCACGCGGTTGTCGTAGATGACGTAGCTTCGGATCTGCGTTCCCCAGCCTCGATCGACCTTGCCGCCGGTCGCCGCATCCAGTTCGGCCTGCCGCTTCTCCTCCTCCAACTGTTCGAGCTTGGCCTTCAGGACGGCCATGGCCTGCTTGCGGTTCTGCGGCTGCTCGCGGTAGGTCGAGGCGACGACCATGATCCCCGTCGGCACGTGCACGATCCGCACGGCGCTGGCGACCTTGTTGACGTTCTGTCCACCCGGTCCGCTGGAACGGGCGAAGGTCGTGATCTCCAGATCCTTGTCCGGGATGTCGACCTCGGACTCGTCGAACTCAGGTGTCACGTCGACGGTCGCGAAGCTGGTCTGCCGCTTGCCCTGGGAGTTGAACGGGCTCACTCGTGCGAGTCGGTGCGTGCCTCGTTCGCAGCTCATGTACCCGAAGGCGTACGGTCCCTTCAGGTGATAGGCGACCTCGCTGATGCCGACCTCGGTGCCGGGAACCTTGTTGATCTGCTCGACCTTGAAGCCCATCCGTTCCCAGTAGTACAGGTACATCCGCTCCAGCATCGAGGCCCAGTCGTCGGCCTCCGTGCCACCGTCGCCGGACTGGATCGCCACGTAGCAGTTCCGGTGGTCATGCTTGCCCGAAAGCAGCGACTGCCGCTCGACCTTGGACATCATCTGCTCGATCCCGTGCAGCTGCGAGTCGGCCTCCTCCAGCAGGTCCGCGTCACCGGCCTCCTTCGCCAGTTCCAGCCCCACGGTGACATCACCCATCATCTGGATGATCTGCTCGAGGGGTTCTGTCTGTGCCTTGACGACCTTGAACTGCTCGATCGTCTTGCGGGCGGACTCCTGGTCGTTCCAGAAGTCGGCCTGGTTCATCTGGTCCTGGAATGCAGCCCGTTCCTCCAGCTTCTTGTCGTAGTCAAAGAGAGTCGCGGATTGTCAAGATCCGCGCCTCGAGCTCGTCGGCGACGTGCTGGTGATTCTCGTAGTGCATGCACGGATCTTACACGAACAGGCAGCCGCTGAGGCGACCTGTGTCCATGATGGTGTTATGCTCTGGCCATGCAGATCGCCGAACGAGTCAGCCGGATGAAGCCGTCGGCCACCCTCGCGGTCACCCAGAAGGCCAAGAGCCTCAAGGCCGCCGGTGTCGACGTGATTGGTTTCGGAGCGGGNGAGCCCGATTTCGACACGCCCGAGTTCATCAAGGAGGCCGCGATCGAAGCGCTGCGATCGGGCATGACCGGGTACGTGCCCAGTCCCGGGCTTCCCGACACCAGGGAGGTCATTGCCGACAAGCTGNAGCAACAGAACGGCATCCGGTGTCGGCCGGAGGATGTCTGCGTCACCGTGGGCGCCAAGCACGCGGTCTACCTGGCCCTGCACTGTCTGCTGGACCCCGGTTCCGGCGGAGAGGTCATCCTGCCCACCCCGGCCTGGGTCAGCTACAAGCCGCAGATCGAACTGCTCGGTGGTCGCGTGGTCGAACTGGCCGCACCCATCGACCAGGGCTTCAAGGTCACGCCCGAGCAGGTCGAGCAGGCGATCACCGACCGGACCGTCGCGATGATCCTCAACAGCCCGTCCAATCCGTGCGGCACCGTCTACACGCCCGATGAACTTCGTGCGATCACCGAGGTCCTCAANGACCATCCACAGGTGACCCTGATCTCCGACGAGATCTACGAGAAGCTGATCTACCCGGAGATCGAGCCGGGGCTGTCACACCTCTCGCCCGGTTCGATCGATTCGATCGCCGACAGGACCATCACGATCAACGGCCTGAGCAAGGCCTACGCGATGACGGGCTGGAGGATCGGGTACGTCTGCGCACCGGGCGACGATGGCGAGGTGATCAAGCACATCACCAAGCTTCAGAGCCAGATGACCAGCAGCATCACCTCGTTCTGCCTGCCGGCCGTCTCGGCGGCGCTTCGCGGTGATGGCGAGATCGTCGAGCACATGCGGACGACCTTCGCCGCGCGAGCACGCCTGGTCGGCCAACTGCTCGGCGGGTTCGACCGCACGCGGATCGTCCAGCCATCCGGTGCGTTCTACATCTTCCCCGACATCAGCGGGTGCTTCGGTCTCAAGAGTCCGCAGGGCCGTCGCATCGATTCGGCGCTGTCCTTCGCCGAGGCNCTCCTCGAGGAGGCCAACGTCGCCGTGGTGCCGGGCGAGGACTTCGGCGAGATCGCCAGGGGCAACGTCCGGATGAGCTTCGCCTGCTCGGACGAACACATCGAGCAGGGCTGCGCCCGCATGTCCGAATGGATCGATTCACTGTCCTGATTCAGGTGGCACCGATCGAGACGTCCAACGGCTGTGCCGCCGGCTCGTAGGTCGGCTGCAGCGCGATCTCCAGCGGGCGACGCTTGCCGTCCGGATCCCGCGGGATGTTGTCCGAATCGATGATCTTCTGGATGGCCATGATGCCCTCGATGAGCATCTCCGGGCGTGGGGGGCATCCCGGCACGTACACGTCGACCGGGATGTACTGGTCGACGCCCTGGACGACCGCGTAGGTGTCGAAGACTCCGCCGGTCGAGGCACACGCGCCCATCGAGATGACCCACTTGGGCTCGGTCATCTGCATGTAGATCCGCTGGAGGACCGGCAGCGTCTTGACGGCGACTCGTCCGGCAACGATCAGCAGATCGGCCTGCCTCGGTGTGAATCGCATGACCTCGGCCCCGAACCGGGAGAGGTCGTACCGGCTGCAGGCGGTTGCCATCAGCTCGATGCCGCAGCATGCGGTGGCGAACGGAAGGGGCCAGACGCTGGAGCGTCTTGCCCAGTTGACGACCCGGTTCAGCTGGGTGGTCATGATGTTGTCATGCGGCATGACCGCTTCAATACCCATGGTGCACCTTCCGTCGTGACACCCTATTCTAGGCCATCGACGACCTGTTCACCAGAGCCAAGAACGACCTAGTCGTCGGGCTCTTCCTCGCCGAACAGGTCATCCACGAAGGAATCGTCGGGGTTGGACAGGTTTGCCTCATAGGTCTTGATATGGCTGGTTCCGACGCCCCTGGNCTTGACGACTCGCTTGTAACAGCCACCCAGGCAGAGCATGATTCCGGTTATCAGTATCAGGCAGGTTGTCTTGCATGGCTTCATCGGTTCACTCCAGCCGGAGCCGCGGAAGCCTACTTGTCCAGGAGCTTCCTCAGGGCGGCACCGCCATGGACAATCTTATACATTCGATCGACCTTCATCATCCTGAAGAGGTCCAACAGGTGTCTGTTGAGTCCGTAGAGCACGCATTGGCGGCCCTGCTCGATCGCCCGATGACGCAGGTCCAGGCACATTCCCAGCCCGATGCTCGAGATCACCGTCACCGCGGACATGTCCAGGATGAAGTAGCCACGGCCCCGGGGGAGTTCCTCGATCCAACTGCCGACTTCCATGGCGATGATCGGGGCCTCTCGCTGGCCGATGCTGGGCACGACGACCTCCGCGATCAGGTTCCTGCCACAGCGGGTCGGCTGGACGAACTGCGACTGCCCGACGGTCGCCGGGGTCTCGCGGGGGAATGTCGTTTCGATTCGTGCCATGCTGGCAGCATCGGACCGATCAGCAGGCAACTTCACGGGACATCGCCTGTGAGTGCATTTTCATGCACATCGACCTGTACCAGCGGCCCGATAAGGCCATCCAGGGTCGAGTCAGTCGAATGCCTCGGCCGTGTCGACCTGGACCGTGTGGGCCCTGGGGTCAAGCCGAGGCCCGGGTCTCTGCTGGAGACTGGCGGCCTCCTGTGGATCGACGAAGCGGTACCCGCCCCATGTCCAGAGTCGTCCGTCATCAAGCACAAGCATCGTCCTGTGTCGTCCATCGCCTGGCAGCGGGCCGATCGAGTGGACTCTCCATGGTGCACTCGAGTGCCGTGGTTGCATCCGGATGATGTAGGCGGGGGCCTCCGAGGTGATGTCCGGATCGGTCGCGATGATCCGGTCATTCCGGACCAGCACCATCGGCGAGGCTGACTTCAGCAGCGGATCCGGCAGCGGGGGGCCCGGGTGGATCGAGCGGTCAGCCGGATCCAGCAGCCAGCACGTACCGGTCGGTCTGTCTGTTGCAGGATCGACGCCCCCGACCAGCAGGATCCGTCCATCAGGCAGCAGGGTCGCGGCCGCATCCTTCACTGGCGAGTCCAGGCGAGCCTCCCACGCGATCGACCGTCCATGGGTGCCGACGTGCACGATCTCGACGAGACCATCATCGCTTCCGACAGGATCACCACCGACGACGAGCACGCGTCGAGGATCCAGCCGGATCGAGGCGTGTCCATTCCTGTTCCGTTGCAGGTCGATCGACTGGATCCATGCGCCCTGCTGGACATCCAGCACGTGTGCGGCCGCCCCGGAAACGGCGCAGGCGCGCCTCGGATCCATCAGGTGCGCCGTGTTGATGCCGAGCGGTCCGGGTGCTTCTGGAATCAGCTTGCCGCGACTGGCCACTCGGGGATCGAAGATCTCCGCATCGTCGAGGCGTTGAAGTCCCTGTCTGACCTGCCCCGTCATTCCACCGAGCACGAGCACGCGCCCGTCGGCGAGGACCACGGCCGAGTGTCGAGCCCTCGGCTGTTGCATGGTGGCGCTGATCGGTTGCCATCCCCGTTGGGGATGTCGAACCTGGATCGCCGGTGTGCTCTGCAGGGACTGGTCGAACCCTCCCGTGATGATGATCCGATCACCGGCGGTCACCGCCGCGGCCTCGATCACCGGTTCAACCGGGACGTCCTCGAGCTGGATCCAGCTGAACGGCCAGCGAGGGGTCGGCGGCATGTCATGCCCCTGCTGGGCGACGGCCGTGGCCCAGCAGGGCACGAACACGATCCATGCTGTCAGGAGCGATCTGAACATCCATGTGATGATATCGGACGATTTCCACGGTGATTTCAACACCACTTTCGATTGTCTGGGTCGGTGCCGTTCAGTCGGGGGTCGACACGGTCGATCCAGACACTGATGAAGGTGCATCCCATGCAACTGATCTCGATGGTGGCCGCGGCCTGCATCCTCGTGATGGGGCCGGTCGGCGCCGATCCGCCGACCACGGGGTTGAAGTTCGAATCCGGTGTCAACGGTCGGCCGGTCCTTGTCTCCAGCTCGCGGAGGAAAGCACTGCCCGTGTCCTCCGCGGCGCTGGAGGACGCCCGCCAGACGCTTCCTGACGGGTTCGACCAGTTCGAGACCTCCCGTTTCGTGCTGCTCTCGGACACCTCGATCACGCGGACCGGGCACCAGGCCGAACTGCTCGAGCGGGCGTATCACCAGTTCTGCAGGGTCGCTCGCGAGCAGGGATGGGCCTACGAACCCCTTCGACATCGGCTGGTCGCGGTGCTGTTCAACGACCGGGACGAATTCCTGGCCTATGCCCGCGAGGTTGATGGACTCGGAATCGACGGGATCAGCGGCTACTACCATCCCGGTCGTGATCGACTGGTCTTCTACGCGATGGAGACCGATCCGCAGGTCATCAAGGCCAGGCAGGTGCTGCAGGATCTCACCAGCCAGGCCGGTGAACTCAGGGACGGGATCCGGGAGGCGCTCGGCCGTGGTGACAGCGAGTACTGCCACCGGATGCGTTCCCAGTTGGACCGGGTTGAATCGATCCTGTCCGATCGACGGAGAAAACTCGAGCAGTGGAGCAGCGAGTCCGAGATGGCCACGGCGATCCACGAGGCGATCCACCAGCTCTGCTTCCACACGCGCCTTCAGTCACCTGACGTCGTGTACCCGCTGTGGTTGAGCGAGGGGCTTGCCAGCAGCTTCGAGACCACCGAGCCGGATTCGGCCTTTGGTCCGGATCACCGTGACCACGCACGGATCGACCGCGTCCGTGCATGGAGTCGTGACGACGAGCTTGTCCCGATGGAGGAGCTGATCTCGATCGTCAGCATGCATGTCCTGGAGGGTGAACAGGCCGAGATCTTCTACGACCAGTCCGCCGTGCTTTTCAGCTGGTTGGTCGCCGAGGATCCTTCATCGGTCCGCGCGTTCCTGCGTCGGCTGCGCGAGGATGGTGTGCGGATGGCCAGCCCCGAGTACATGGTCGGGGTGTTCACCGAGTGCTTCGGTGAGCCCGGATCGATCCAGCGATCATGGCTCCGGGCGATCGACTCGTACTAGACGGCCGGTGTTCCCGGCTGACCCTGCTTCGTGTCCTCGATGATGATCGATGCGAGGTTGCTCTGTGCAGCCAGTTCCCGTTGAGCCTGTCGGATCTTCTGGATGAAGCTGCTGAGATGCCCAGGATGCCGGTCATCGGCCAGTTCGAATCCGATCTCCATCAAGGCCTCCGTCGAGATCTGCTCCGGTGGACGTGACAGGGTGAATCCGGTGCCGTCATCAACCTCAAGCAGCAGTCCGCGGGCGACCAGCCGGTCGGCGATCACCTGGAGGATCGAAGCATCCAGGTGGGTCTCGGTGACCAGGTCGTCGATCGTGATCCGCTTGCCAATCTGGAAGCGCTTCGCCGCCATCTCCATGATCGAGATCACCGTCGATGGATCGACCACGTCGGCATGCTCGGATGGCGGACGCAGTTGTTGAAGGGTCCTGCCTCGAAGTGCGTTGAGAACCGCCGAGACCTCCAGGCCGAACAGGACGAACAGCCACATGATGTAGACCCAGAACATGAACAGCGGGATCAGGCCCAGCGATCCGTAGAGCTGGCTGACACTCATCGCGTTGGACATGTAGATGCCGAGGGTGCTCTTGCAGATCTGCAGCAGGATCGCCCCGACGAGGCTGCCGATGGCGACGCATCGGTAGTTGACGTTCGTGTTGGGGACCCAGCTGTACAGGACGAACAGCGTCAGCCAGAGCACCAGCAGTGACCAGAGGATGTTGCCCGCCACGAGCAGCCAGTGCCATTGCGGTCCGTGCTCGGCGATCACCCCGAGCTCATTGCTCAGCCAGATGGTGCCGGCGACCAGGATCGGGCTGACGGTCAGGACGAACCAGTAGACGAGGATCCGCTTGGCCCAGTTGCGTCCCTGGTTGGCCCGGCAGATCACGTTGAAGCTCTTCTCGATCGTCACCATGACCCACAGCGCACTGAAGATCACCACGGCGATGCCGACCCAGCCCAGTGCCGTCAGGTTGAGATTGCTCGCGCTGTCGATGAGGTTCTCAAGCCATATGCCCAGGCCGACCGGTCCCGAGGTCGAGGCGCCGTCCGGTGGGATGATCTGGATGTTGTCGAAACCCACGCCGCTGATCAGCGTGTTGATGGTCGACTTGAACTTGTCCCCCAGCATCGTCTTGGCCGCCAGGGTCACGACGATCAGGACGGGGAACATGCCGAAGAGCGTCCTGAACGCCAGGGCGCCCGCCATCTGGCTGGCACGATCCTGCTTCAGGTAGCGCATGCAGAAGCGACTGATCTCGTACCAGTTGAGCACGTTGCGCTGCCATTCGCTCAGGGTGTGCACTGGCTCGGTGATCGCCTTGTGAATCCAGTCGATGCCGCTGACGATGCGTTGTCGAATCTTCATCTGCTCATGGTTCCTGTGGTTCGGTTGTGAGGCCCCGTTCAACCATTATCGGCTTGATCCGGTGCCGGGATTGGCCTGAAGCGGGTGGTTGATAAAGACGCCGTGCAGGGTGCTTGAGCCGGGGCTGTCGACATCGAATCGACCGGTGGAGAGGATTCCGCTGTCCGGGCGATCCAGGGAGCACGTGCTGATCCCCTCCAGCAGTTCGAGCACGCTGAAGGAGAATGCTCCCGTCGCCGGGTAGTGGTACGCGTTGGTCCCGGAGCATCCCTGGGCGTGGGATCGTTCGCTGGTGAAGGTGTTGGTGCCACCGCGATCAAGGCACGCACCGATGCCCTGCTGGGATCCGCACCCCTGGGCGAGGTCATCGGCGGTGTAGTGGTCGTCGCCCCCGTGATCGAGAAGCATGCCGGCCCCCATGTCCCAGCCGAATCCCTGTGCCGCGATCGTGTCGACCGTGTACCGATCGTCGCCTGAATCATCGACGAGAATGCCGAACGCCTGGTACACGCCGAAGCCCTGCCCCCAGTGCGCCGCGTCGTACCGGTCGTCGCCGCCCCCGTCGTGCAGGACGCCGAGCGACTGGTAGTAGGCGCCGCCCTGGGCGAACTCACCGGCGGTGTATCGATCATCACCTTCCCGGTCAACGAGCATCCCTGTTCCACCGGCGGCCATGTAGCGGTAGCCGAAGCCGAAGCCCTGGCTCATCGATGCATGCACGCCATCGTTTCCGTAAAGGCTCGCCACGGCGCCGTCGGCGACGTATCGATCGTCTCCGCCTTCATCCAGGAGGATGCCCAGGCCGCCCGGACCGCCGACGCCCTGGCAGAGGAAGCCGCCGTCGTAGAGGTCGTCACCATGGCCCATGTCGACCAGGGCGCCCATTCCCCAGCAGGCGGAACCGCTGGAGAACCCCGTTCCGTGATAGGTGTCGTTGCCCTGGTGATCCATGAGGATCCCGAGCCCGTAGATCGCGGCACCACAGCCGAAGCGGCCGCCCTCGGTTCCATAGACGTCATCACCGGACCGGTCGTCGATGAACGATGCCCCCATCAGCCCCGCGGCCGGCCCCTGCATGCTTGACATCGGGTAGTGATCGTCACCGTCCAGGTCGACGATGCCCCGCATGCCGATGCAGAGCCCCGTCGCTTCGTAGCGATCATCGCCCCCGGGATCGAAGACGCCGGCGATCCGGCTCATGTCATAGGTGTTGTCCCCGGTGGATCCGACGACGAGCCATCCGATCGGTTCGAAGTACTGCGTTGCCAGGACGTCTCCCGTGATCGAGTTCTTCAGTTCGAAGGGGATCTCCTCCGGTTCCAGCGTCGACATGTCCACCTTGATGTTCAGGCCGATGTCCATGTGCTTGAGCATGGGGATGATGCCGGCCGGATCGAACCGCCGTGATCGATCGATCACCTCGATCAACTCCGCGGCGTTCCCGCCACCGATGACCAGGTCCGTCTCCGGTTGCTGAAGGAAGTCGATGCACTTCTGGGCCATGGCGAGGTCCTCGCTGATGTTGCCGGTCGCCTCGTTGTGCATGACCCACATCTCAGAGAGCAGGAACACCAGGTAGAAGATGCCGCCCTGGGCACGGTCGACCAGCATTCGCCCATGTGACTGCCCCGGCTCCCACGGGACGTCCACGGCCCTGGACAGCAGGTGCGCCAGGCGCGTGGTGATCGGCTGTTCCTCCCGGTGCAGTGGTCCGTCGATCCAGGCCTGGACCGCCGGAAGCAGGAACGGCGAATCCATGCACGTCGAGACGAGCCTTGATCGGTGCAGGTCGGGCTGGAGTCGACCCTCGCGGCCGAACAGATCGATCAGCACCCGGAGTGGTTCTTCAAGTTCCGCCTCGCGGATCGCTCCAGCAAGGAGGCTCTCCGGATCGTCCGGGTCCAGGTCCCGGATCGGTTTCAGCACCGCATGGCGTGCCGCCTGGTGTGACCCAAGCCCGATCGTTCCCGTCCAGTCGGCTGCATCGGCCAGCACCACGTCGATGAACCTGGTCTTCGGTTCATGCTCGGCGTCCAGTCGGTGCAGCGGTGATTGGCTGATGCGTCTTCGCCAACCGATTTGCACCTCGGTTCCGGGTTCCAGTCGCCTGATCCATGGCTGCACATCCTCCGCTCGCACCGGCTGTTGATCGATGCTGACCAGCAGGTCCCCGACGGAGGGCCCGTCGGTCTGCATGGAATCCAGCGGACCTGGAAGCACCCGGGTGACCACGACGCGATCCTGATCCAGTTGCCGGGTGATGATCCCGATGTAGCCCCGGGCATCAAGTGGGTGAGCAGCCTCCTGGGCCGATGTCGAGGTCGACAGGCAGGCCAGGACGACCATGAGCAGGATGGGGCATCGAATGGTTGACATGTCCCAGCATCCTAGCCGCCCCGGGGACCGCCGGGTACCGTTCGTCACTGGACGTACAATGATCCGATGCCCAGGAAGAAGACAACCAGCAAGGCGGCTCCGAAGGACGTGGGGACCAGGATCCAGAAGGTCCTCGCCGATGCGGGTGTCGCCAGCCGACGTGCCTCGGAGCAGTTGATCCTCGACGGACGGGTCAGCGTCAACGGTCGGAAGGTGACGAGCCTTCCATGCTTCGTCCAACCGGGCAGTGATCGGATCGAGGTTGATGGTCGCGTGCTTCACGGCGGCTCCGATCGTTCGATCTACGTCATGCTCTACAAGCCCCGCGGCGTCGTCAGCACCAACAACGATCCAGAGGGACGCACTCGGGCGATCGATCTGGTCCGGCATCCATCCGGCGCGCGACTGTACCCGGTCGGCAGGCTCGACATGGATTCGACCGGTCTCCTGCTCCTGACCAATGACGGTGAACTGGCCAATCGACTGACCCATCCACGGTACGAGGTGCACAAGGGATACGAGGTGACCGTGTCCGGTCGCATCGGCGAGGCGGATCTGCAGAAGCTTCGCGAGGGACTCTTTCTTCCGTTCCGGGCCAGCGGCGGTCGACGCACCTCGCGTTCACGCCTCTCGGTGATCAAGCGGGATCGAGACCGGACGCACCTGTACATGGAACTGAGGGAGGGCCGCAACCGGCAGATCCGGCGGATGATGCTGAAGGTCGGTCATCCCGTGAAGAAATTGCAGCGGGTTCGAATGGGCCCCTTGAAGCTCTCCGGTCTCCAGTCCGGGCACTGGCGTGAACTGAAGGCGCCAGAGGTCAAGGCGCTGAAGAAGGCGGCGTTCGGCCAGCGACGCGAACGGTCCCGTGTACAATCCAACGGATCGAAGGAGGACGTCGATGCCGCTGTATGAATACGAATGCACCGAGGATGGGCAGCGGATCACGCTGCTTCGCCCCATGGCCCGTGCCGACGAGCCGGTCGAGGATCCTGATGGCCGTGGCCGCACCTTCACCAGGACCCACAGCGTCTTCGGAGTCGGCCAGGCCGAGGCCGGTTCCTTGCCCATGACCGGGGGCGGATGTGCCTGTGGTGATCCCAATGGACCGTGCGCCCGCGGTTGAGTCGTCATCACCGGACATGAAAACACCCGGCGTTGCCGCCGGGCGTCGTGATGCGCAAGAGAGGACTCGAACCTCCACGGGATTTTACTCCCACCAGCACCTCAAGCTGGCGCGTCTGCCAATTCCGCCACTTGCGCTGAAGATGAGGCAGGATAGCAGCCCGGGCAGGAATGTCGAGATGGGGGCGCGTCCGGCTCACCCGGGACGCCCTTCACGCCTCGTGGCGAGCCATGAGATAGGATCAGGAGTCTCCAGGAAGGCCCCATGAGCATGACTGACCCAAGACGGACCCCGGATCGCGATCCTGAAGCTCCCGCTTCCGAGCCGAGCTTGAAGATCAACGAGATCTACCTGTCCATCCAGGGCGAATCCACCTGGGCGGGGCTGCCATGCACCTTCGTACGACTGACCGGGTGTCACCTGAGGTGCACCTACTGCGACAGCGAGTACGCCTTCACCGGTGGAACACGCATGCCCCTGGGGGAGATCGTCGAGAAGATCCAGCAGTTGGGATGCCCCGTGGTCGAGATCACCGGTGGTGAACCGCTGCTGCAGGCGCCGGTGCATGACCTGATGACGATGCTGCTTGATAAGGGGATGACCGTTCTCCTTGAGACCTCAGGGGCCTGCGACATCTCCACGTGTGATCCGCGGGTGATCCGGATCGTCGATCTGAAGACTCCGTCAAGCGGCCAGCAGCACCGGAACCTCATGGAGAACCTGGACCACCTGGCATCGAATGACCAGGTCAAGTTCGTCATCGGCGATCAGCAGGATTACGAATGGTCCAAGCAGCTGCTGGAGAAGCATGATCTCGTCCGTCGATGTGACGCGGTGCTGTTTTCGCCCGTGCATGAGCAGCCAACCGGAACCAAGATCGCCGGCGCCCCTGGAATGGATCCCCAGTCACTCGCCGAGTGGATCATCAGGGATCGCATCGATGTCCGGTTCCAACTGCAGCTGCACAAGTTCATCTGGGATCCACACGCTCGAGGCGTATGAAAAAGGGGGTGCCTTCATCAATGAAGACACCCCCTGGAGAAGAAAGCGGTTTACTACAGGGACCACTGGGCGAGGAAGATGCCCAGGTCGACGCCGTCGACGCACCCTGAATTGTCCAGGTCGGCAGGCACGTTGCACTGGCCCCAGGCTGCCAGGAACTGGCCAAGGTCCTCACCGTCGACGACGCAGTCGCCGTTGAGATCACCAAGCACCTCGCAGACGGTGTCGCACTCGTATACGAGCATCGAGACTCCGTCGATGGCGGCCTCGACGACCGAGCCCTCGCCCAGGTCACCCGCGATGAAGCGGATCCTGACCGAATCGTTCGGTGCGATGAAGTCGGCGACCCGGATGGAGTTGAAGAACCAGCCACCCTGGACCTCCGGTCCGGTCGGTCCGACTGTTTCCACGTTCACCCAGAGGAGCCCGTCGTTGCTGATCTCGACTTCGAGGACGTCTGCTTCCGGTGACGCACCCTCGACATTGCTGAACCATCTCCAGTAGCTCAGGTAGGCCTCGCCGCCTGAAGCATCAAGAGTCGGTGAGATCAGCGTCGTGGTTCCGTCATCGATGTCGGTGTTGCATGCATCCTGGTTGCTGTTCCAGGTCAGGTAGCACCCGACGCCGTCATCAGGCGAATCCGAGGTCGGATTGCCGCGGTTGCAGTCGGTGATCGGGATTCCCTGCTCGAAGCTGCCCGAGACCAGACCGGCCGAGTCGGAGACAGACCACGCGGGATCGTTGACATCGAAGTTGTCCTCGTAGACCACCGCGATCGATGCGGCCGAGACGGTTCCGTAGACGTTGCTTGGTGCCGTGGAAGGACTGGTGACGGTCAGGCCGCTGCCGGTCTCCGCGACGAGGTAGTACTCGACGGTCTCGGGGCAGTCCGCCGCGGCGAAGACCGCTTCATACTGGTTTCCGCCAAGCGAGTTGATGTCGCCCAGCTGGTATGAGCCCGATCCGCCGTTGCGGTAGAAGAACTGGATGCTGCCGGGTTCGACGGTGTCGGAGATCTCCTCGATCTGGAATGGCAGGGTGTCGCCGCCCGACGGGTTGACCAGCTCGGGATGGCCCGTGGGGAAGCTGAAGGCGATCGGAAGCACGTCCGGGCCAGGCATGTTGTGGTCGCTGAACCCGGCCTGGATCGCGGCGTAGTTGGGCGTTCCATTGAGGATGTCGCCATCATTGTCATCCAGGGTCATCACGTCGATCGTGATGTCCGGGGTGATCGAGGTACCGTTGTGCAGGAGCACCATGTTCACGGCCCAGGACTGCAGGATGTCAAGGTAGTCATCCGGATTGGTCAGGATCAGGAAGTTCCTGGTCTCCCAGAAGCAGCCGGAAAGAAGCTGACCACAGGTATGGATCGCGCTGCCGCACGTCGAGCACCCGGTGGTGTAGTCGCAGTCGTTGTCGGCGTTCCTGATGCCGTCTTCACAGTCGTTGGTGAAGAAGCCGATGGCGAGCTTGGGCTCGTCGGTGATCACGACTCCGAGCGTGTCGCCGTAGCCTTCACCGTAGGCGCCCTGGCCGCTGCCTGCGACATTGACCACGTGGTGTCCGAACTCGTGGTGGACGATCACGCAGTTGGAGGTGTTGCTGCACCCGCCGCTGGCGTTGTAGAAGTTGATCGAGTTGCCGTCATAGAACGCGTTGCACGAACCGGAGACGCCCGTGTTGATCGTCCATTCGCTCTGGTCGGCGATCTGCGGGAAGTTCGGGTTGGCCTTGATGACTGCGTCACGAACGATGTTGGCCTGGTAGTAGGCATTGACCTGAGCTCGGTCGAACTCGTTGGTGTTGGCCGCGTTGTGCATCAGGACCGCCGCTCCGTTTGCCGGAACGGTCTGGGTCACGACGCTTGGGCTGCCGGTCTGGGGGAAGACCCTGAAGTACTGGCCGCGCATCTCGGAGCTGAGCTGTACGCTGTTGCCCCCGTCGTTGACGATGAACGTGCCGTTGGCATCGGCGTAGGTGACGTTTCCGTTGTAGGTGACCCGTGCGTACGGCATGCCGCGTGAGAACTCGGGCAGGCAGATGTCGGCCGCCGGACAGTCGGTGGCCATGCCCTCGACGGTGCCGGTGATCACGTTGTGGATCATGGTCTCCTGGTGGAGGATCTGGGCCGTCTTGGCGTCGACGACGAATCGCTGCTTGATGTACTGCGCCGGGTTCATCGCGCTGCCGGACTGGGCGACGAAGGTGATCGCCAGCCGGGGCTCGACCGTGTCACGCTCGACGCCGGCCCAGATGACCATCTCCTGGCCACTGACCTTCGGCTCCGCCCGGAACTGGTTTCCGGCGAAGCGAAGGAACTGTCGCTTGTTCAGCTTGCTGGGGGCGATGTACTGGCCTTCGAACGAGCCTTCGAAGCGGCTGACATCCCTCAGGTCCGAGCTGACGAGCACCAGCGGATAGCCCGGCTCGTTTCGAACCAGAAGTCGCATGCTCGTGTTGTAGACCGGGATGTTGTCAATGTGCTGGGTGTAGTAGAAGCAGGAGAACTTGTAGGTGTCGGTCTCCGGCTGCCACGTCANCTGCTGCATGTGGTGCCCGTCCTCGAAGGGACCGACCGGAAGCAGGTTCTCTGCAGCAACACCGAACATCTCCGCATGCTGGATGCGGAAGCTCTCGGCACTGGCGCTGGGGGAATCNCCATGTGAGAACGCCTTGCCGTACACGCGGCTGATTCGATCCTCGAAGTACGAGAATCCAGTGCCGGGATGCTCGATCCTGAATTGCTCGAACGCGTTGGCGGGATCAAGCTCATCGGTCTGGCCCGGTGACTGCGCAATCGCGATCGAACCTGTTGTTGCGATCATGATCGGCAACATGAAGCTTGCAATTCTCATCTGTGTCTCCAAGGTTAGTGCTCTGGACGTGTATCGCCCACTGCATCATGCAGGTGGTCGTACCCCTTATTCTGACCTCTTCCGGGACGGTTTGTTCCTCCAGCATCCCGTTTTGTTGGTTGGAAACGCTGTTTCCCGGTGGCAGGCCCGATTTTCATGCCGCTGGGGGGGGCCAAGAGGTCTCCCCACCCTGTATTTTTACCTCCCGGGGCCACCCTATCGGTCCTCCGTGTGGCATCAATGTCGTTTTCAGGAGCTCCGGATGAGATCAGCAACAGAGGTTTTCGGTGAGTGGGCCGAGCAGGATCGTGATGATGGAATGGCCCAGCGACATGCTCCAGCGGTCCGGCAGATGGTGCGGCATGCCATGCAGGTGATTGGTGATCGCCGGTTCACCCATGTAGATGCTGGATGTGGAAACGGCTGGGTCGTTCGCATGGTCCGGTCGATCGACACGTGCATCGGCTCCACCGGTGTCGATGGCGCCGCCGCGATGATCGAGAAGGCGAGATCGATCGATCCGGATGGTGACTACCAGCTTGGCGACCTGATGGACTGGTCGCCGGCCGAACCGGTCGACCTGGTCACGTCGATGGAGGTCATCTACTACCTGCCCAGCGTCGACGAGTTCTTCAGAAGGCTTTCAACGGATTGGCTGGCGCCGGGAGGNGTCTTCATCATGGGCATCGATTTCTTCAGCGAGCACGAGCAATCACATCAATGGCCTGATCAGGTCGGCACGCCGATGACGCTGCTGGACGCATCGCAATGGAAGCACAAGCTCCAGGATGCCGGGCTGATCGTCCAGGAACCATGGCATGCCGACTCGACCGGCTACGAACCCGGGACGCTTCTGCTGATGGGCCAGGCACCAGGCAGGGGCTCATGACGGTGCCGCGCAACAGCACCACGCCCGCAGATGGTAGTGTCCACGTATGAGCGGCAGGAAGTCATCCAGCAACTCGGCCGNCCCCGTGATCGAGAACAGGAAGNCCCGCCACGACTACCAGATCGAGGAGACACTCGAGTGCGGCATCAAGCTCACCGGGACCGAGATCAAGTCGATCCGTGACGGACAGGTCAGCCTCGCCGAGGGATACGTCCGGGCGAGCGAACAGCCGCTCGGTCTCACGCTGCACGGTGCCCATGTCAACGAGTATCCCCCTGCGGGGTCCGCTCGCCAGCATGACCCGATCCGGGTCCGCAGGCTCCTGGCCCACAAGCGGGAGATCCGCAAGTTGGCGACACAGACCCGGGCCAAGGGAGTCACCCTGGTCCCCCTGAAGATCTACTTCGTCCGGGGCAAGGCCAAGCTGCTGATCGGTGTGGGCATGGGTCGCAAGCACCAGGACAAGAGGCAGGACATGGCTCGCCGCGAGGCCCAGCGAGACATCGACAGGGCGATGTCCAGTCGCCGTCGAAACTGAGCCCGCTCAGCCCGAGGGAATCTCGATCACCTGGCCAGCCTGGTGGTCCCGTGCACCCTCGATGCAGTCGACGATCTCGGTGGCGATCTCCATCGGGTCGATCGNCCGGTCGCTGGGGTAGTCCTGCTCGGAGATGATCGATCGAAGCAGGGGGGTCTCGACCGCGCCGGGGTTGAGCGTGAACGCGCGGATGCCGTGCTCGGCCGTTTCCTTGTGCAGGCTTCTCGTGAGGCTGTCCAGGGCGGCCTTGCTCGCGGCGTAGGCGAAGAACCCGGGGAATGGATCGAGGCTCGCCATGCTCGAGATGTTGATGATGCAGCCGCTGCCGCGTCGCTTCATCTCCGGGAGGACGCCCAGGATCATGTTGGCCGGACCGAAGACGTTCGTCGCGAATGTGTCACGGAGCAGCTGGTCGTCATGTTCATGCAGATCCACCAGCGGCGCGATGCCGGCGCAGTTGACGAGGGTGTTGATCCCGCCATGTTGGTTGTGGACCTGCTCCAGCACGCGGTCGACCTCGGTGCTGGACGAGATGTCGGCCTCGATGCAGAGGATCTCGCCCTCGGGATTGATCGCCTCGGCCAGTGCCTCGGTCGAATCCAGCTTGCTCTTGGTCCGGCCGACAAGGACCATGGAGTGACCGGCCTCGGCCAGCTGGAGTGCCACGGCGCGTCCGATGCCGCTTCCGGCTCCCGTGATCAGCGTGACTGGTGCGTCCTGTTCCAACGATGCCTCCGGTTCAGTTGATCATCCGCATGACGTCATTGTAGAAGGTGACGACGAAGACCAGCCCGAGAAAGCACAGCCCCGCGATCGTCGCCGCGTTCTGGAACGCGACCGATGGAGGCCTGCCCTTGATCTTCTCGTAGACCAGGAACAGGAAGAGTCCACCATCGACGATCGGCAACGGCAGGAAGTTGATCACGGCCAGGTTGACGCTGATCATCGCGATGAAGAACACCAGGTACATGTAGCCGCGATCCGCGATGCGACTGCCGACATGCACGATGCCCAGCGGTCCGTGGATCTGCTCGACACCGACGCTTCCCCTGATCAGGCGATCGATGGTCAGGTACGTCAGCAGCACGAGCTTGCTCGTCTCCTTGAACCCCATCGAGACGGCTTTCAGCGGATTGCCGCCGGCCTGGAGCGTGGTCTGCAGCGGATCGAACAGTTCCCCCTGGATTCCAGGTCGCCATCCGAGCGAGTCGATGGCACTGACCTGCGCGGCATCCAGAACCACCGGGACCGTGAACCGATCACCGTCAGGCGTGGGAGAGACGTATGTCAGCTCGATCGTCGCTCCGAGCCCCTCCGCGGCCGCCTTGCTCGTGGCGGTGGTGAAGCCGTCTCGCATGGACCTCCAGTCAGTGACCTTCATGTCGCCGACCGAGTCGATGCGTGTCAGTGGGAACAGGTCCAGTGGCTCGATCGCGCTGTTGGTGATCGCGTCCGGATCCTCCAGGGTTCCACCGAGGACGTTCATCGGTCGAGCGATCACCGGCAGGTTCCATGCATAGGTGATCCCGATTCCGAGCTGGCCGTTGGAACCGATGCTGGCCGTGACGGCCTGATCCTTTCCATCACGAAGCACGACCAGGTCGACCTGGGTTCCCGGATTCTCCTGCAGCAGTTGGCGGAATCGCTGGCGAGTGGGACCGGAGTGATGCTCGAACTTGAGGATCACGTCGCCGGCCTGGAGGACGCCTGCATTCAGCGAGCCCTCCGGTACGCCGGTGACCTTCACCAGCGGGGTCATCCCGAGCAGGCCCTCCTCGAAACGCCTCGGTTGTTCCGGGGTGGTGCGCTCGTGGAAGAGTCGTTGCCAGGTCGGTTCGACCGGAAGTTCCGTCGAGACCGGGCCGGTCTTGCCCGGTACCGACCAGGTCGAGGCGAGGTTTCGCCCGTCACTTGAGCGGGCCAGCGCGTCGACCTGTCCGAAGGTCGTCACCTTCTCGCCATCGACCGACTGGATGGTCGAGCCCGGCGTGATGCCGGCCTCGGAGAGGCCGTTGTCCTTCAGTTCCAGTTCGACGAAGGGACGAAGGTCCTCCTCGGCGGTCAGCGTCGTGCTCGATGACGGTCCGACACCGATGCTCAGCAGGTTGGTGCGTTCATCCTGTTCCGGCAGGATCGTGAACTCCAGCGGACCAGGGACGCCCTCCCGGTCAACGGTCACGTGCAGTGGTGTTCCGGGCCGGCTCATCGCCGACGCGATCATCATGTCCGCGAAGGTGTTCACCTTGGAGCCGTCGATGGAGACGACCTCGTCACCCGGCAGCAGGCCTCGTTGATCGACCCCTGCTGCGTTGGGCCCCTCCGCCTGAGCCTGTGAGGCCGGTGAGTCCGGCATCACGTAGCCGATGACCGGCGCTTCGAACTTCACCCCGACCATGAACGCCACGAGGAAGAGGATGATGGCGAGGATGATGTTCATGATCACGCCTGCGGAGACGACGACCATGCGCTTCCCGACCGGGGTCACGTTGTAGCTTCTCTTGGAACTGCTCGTCGCGGACGGATCCAGGTCGTCCTGGCCGACCATCTTGACGAACCCCCCGAGTGGAAGGATCCGGAGGGAGTACTCGGTTTCGCCGATGCCCGCATCGGCCAGTTCATGGTCGGTGCATTGGGCGGCCTGCTTGCCCATTCGCCGCACCACCTCGTGGTTGGTCGAGCCGAAACGGACCCCGAGGCCTTTTCGCCATGACAGGAGGACCGGGCCCATGCCGACGGCGAACGCCTCGGTCCGGATCCCCGCCCACTTGGCCGCGATGAAGTGGCCGAGTTCGTGTACGAACACCAGCAGGCCGAAGCCGATGATGATCAGGATGATGTTGTAGGTGGTGCTGAGTACTTCCAAGAGACTGCCTCGATCCTCGGGTTCGATGTCGGGTCACCCGTGATCATATTCCAGTCAACCCGAAGAGGCACCCGTGGAGCCGGCAGTCGCTGCCTGCTCGATGAATCCGGTGGCCCACGACCGTGCCTGTCGATCGACCGCCATGACCTCCTCGAGCGTGTCGGCGGCGTCGGCCTGGACCGATTCGACCGTGGCCTGGACGCATTCGACGATCCCTCCGAATCGAATCCGCCCTTCCAGGAACGCGTTCACGGCGATCTCGTTGGCGGCGTTGAGGACCGCACCGGTCGAACCGCCGGACCGGATCGCATCGTAGGCCAGGGAGATCGCAGGGAACCGTTCCAGGTCGATCGGCTCGAATTCCAGTTGACCGATCGCGTTCCAGTCGAGCCGGTCGGCGCACCCGGTGAGCCTCTCCGGCCAGCACAGGGCGTCCTGGATCGGTGTTCTCATGTCCGGCGGGTTCATGTGCGCGATGACACTGCCGTCGATGAATTCGACCATGCCGTGCACCATCGACTGTGGATGGATGATCGCCGAGATCCGCTCCGGCTCCATGTCGAAGAGCCAGTGGGCCTCNATGATCTCCAACGCCTTGTTCNTCATGGTCGCCGAGTCGATGGTCACCTTCCGACCCATGTTCCAGGTCGGATGCTTGAGTGCCTGCTCGGGGGTGGCCTCGTCCATCTGCTTCCGCGTCCACTTCCTGAACGGACCACCGCTGGCGGTCAGCACGATGCGATGGACCTCCTTTGGATCCTTGCCGCACTGGAGGCACTGGAAGATCGCGTTGTGCTCGCTGTCGACCGGCAGCAGCGTGACGTTCCTCTCCTGCACGGCCTTCATGACGATGCTGCCGGCCGCGACGAGGGTCTCCTTGTTGGCCAGCGCGATGTCGCAACCGGATTCGATCGCCTGGATCGTCGGGAGGATTCCGCTGGCACCGACCATCGCTCCAAGGACGATGTCGCCGGGTCGTGCGACCTGGCGGACCAGTTCAAGCGCCGCATCCGGCCCGTCAGCGACCCATGGAAGTTCGTCCAGGCTCGATGCGGCCTGGCTGTCGGAGATCGCGACATGCTTGACCCCGAACCGGCGTGCCTGCTCCAGCAGCAGCGTGGCGTTCCGGCCGGCGGCCAGGCCGACCACGTCCAACTGGTTGCCCTGCCCGAGTGAGTCCAGATGCTCAACGACCTGGAGGGCGCTGGTGCCGATCGATCCGGTCGAACCCAGGATGATCAATCGCCGTGCCATCGGGTGCCTACAGGCTCCTTCCATCGGACATCGCATCACTGACCTGGCCACGCTGGATCTTGCGATTTCGTCCACCGTAGAGTGTCCGACGCTTCTGCTGGGCCGGTTGCTCGGCAGGCTCCTGCTTCGTGACCGTTGGCGTGGTGTCCTCGGCGGGCTCAGTGCTCGAGGAGGATGACTCCTCGCTGCTGGGCTTGCGTCCTCGTCCCCTTCGCCGTCGACGCCTCTTCTTGGCGGGCTTCTTCTCGGCATCGTCGGATTCCTCCGATGTTTCGGACGTCTCCTGGGTCGCCGTGTCCTGCTCTTGTGCAGGGGACTGCCCTTCGGTCGAGGTATTNGCTTCCGCATCGCCTGAACCCTTGCCACGACCTCGACCGCGTCGTCGTCGCCGCCGCTTCTTCCTCGCAGGTTTCTCCGCATCCTCTCCAGATGCTTCGCCATCCTGCTGGGGCTGCTGCCCCTTGACCACCGCCGTGAGCTTCTGGATCATCTCCGGCTCCACCTTGGACATGTGGTTGCCGATCTCCAGTTCCTCCTTGGCGGCGATTTCCAGCAGTTCGCTACTTCGGATGCCCAGGTGCTTGGCGAGCTCATGGACTCGCATGGGTACGACCTCTGCATCGGGGGCTTCGGCCTCCGGCTCGGTCTTGTCCGATGACCTGGACCTTCGCCGGCGACGGCGACGCTTCTTCCTGGTCGGTTCCTCCTGTTCCTGCTCCAGTCTGGCCTGCTCCTCCTGTTCCTCCTGCTCGAGGATGACCTCGGAGATGGGCCGCTCGTCCTCCTGCTCGTAGTCTCCGAACTCGCCTGAGAGGGCGATGGCCGTGGCGTCGGCCGGCCCTGACTTGCGCCGCCTGCGTGATCGCCGCTTCTTGGTGCCGCCGGCAGCGTCCGAGGATTCATCCCACTCGACATCGTCGGGCAACTCTCTGGGAAGGTCCGCCAGCGGCGGCGCCTTGAGGCCGGTGAGCTTGGTGATGTCGATGTCCGCACCCCGCTCGTCGTAGGCGTAGAGATCGATCCTGTCCGATGCGATCGTGTCGCTGATGCGGATCTCGATCTTCTTGCCCGTCCTCGCCTCCATCCCGTGGAGCATCGTTCTCTTGGAACTGAGGAAGACGCTGGCGATCTTCGGAGCGCAGACGGCCTCGATCCTCTTGACCCGGTCGAATGCGAGCATGTAGCCGATCAGGCGCAGACCGTCGGTCGCCACGGCATCGGGAATCTTGATGTTTCCTGATCCGCTGCACTGGGGACACTCGGTGGAAGTGGCTTCCTCCACGCTCGGTCGCATCCTCTGCCGGGTCATCTCGAGAATGCCGAACTCGCTGATTGGAAGGGTGGTCGTCTTGGCCCGGTCCATCTTGAGGTTGTTGTTGAACCGTTCGAGGATGTCCCGGCGGTGCTTGGGCTGCCTCATGTCGATCAGGTCGTTGATGATCAGGCCGCCGAGGTCCCTCAGCTTCAACTGCCTGCAGATCTCGTCTACGGCCTCGGTGTTGGTCTGGTAGGCGTTCGTCTCCGAATCCTTGGCGGACCGGCTCTTGCCCGAGTTGACGTCGATCGCGACCAGGGCCTCGGTCTGCTCGATCACCAGGGCGCCGCCGGACGGGAGCGGGACCTCCCTGGAATGGATGACGTCGATCTGCTTCTCGATCTCGAACGCATGGAAGATCGGCAACTGGTTATCGAAGTACATCAGTTCAGGAGCCGACCTGGGCGCGAATACCTTGAGGAACGACTCGGTCCTGCTGAACGCGGATTCCGAGTCGACCACGATCCCATCGATCGATGAGTCGACCAGGTCTCGCAGCGTTCGGATCAGCAGGTCGCTCTCGGTGTACAGCTCGCATGGCGTGCCCGCGGTCTCGATCCGCTTTTCCATGACCTTCCAGAGTCGTGACAGGTACGCAACGTCCCTGTTCAGATCGGTCTTGGTCCGGTCGAAGCCGGCGGTTCGAAGGATGAACCCGAAACCGTCCGGCAGGTTCAGCGAGTCCAGGATCTTCCGCATCTGGAGACGCTGGGTCTCGTCCTCGACCTTCCGGCTCACGCCGACGCGGTCCATGCCCGGCATCATCACGAGCAGTCGACCCGGGATCGAGAGGTAGCTGGTGAGCGTGGGGCCCTTGGTGCCGATGCCCTGCTTGAGCACCTGGACGAGGATCTCGTCACCCTTCTTCAACGCCTCCTGGATCGGTGGTCGATTCCGCCGCGGGATCTTCTTGCCGACGCTCTCGCTCTTGTCCGAACCTGGGAAGTAGCGGGGGTGGAGATCGGAGATGTGGAGAAAGCCCGCCTGGCCCTGTCCGAAGTCGACGAACGCCGCCTGGATCGCCGGTTCGACGTTGGTCACGCGGCCCTTGTAGATGTTGTTGACCAGCGACGTGGTGCCGGCACGCTCGGCGAAGTACGAGTCGAGCTTGCCTTTCCTGGTGATGGCGATCCGGCATTCCTGGTCCGCGGTCTCATTGATGATCAGCAGGTTGCTTCCGGATGCGGAGAGGGGGCCCTTGGGCTCCTCCTTCACCGGCTTGGCAGCGACCTTCTTGGCCTGTTTCTTCGTCGACTTCTTGTTCGTCGATGAACTGCTGGTTGTCTTCTTCGTCGTGGTCTTCTTCGTTGTTTTCTTCGTGGTCTTCTTCGTTGTCTTCTTCTTTGTGTCTGTGGTCACCTTGTAGTGTCCTCGCAAAGTCCGTCGGGGCCGGCGGATCTCCAGGACCAGGGACCATGGGCGGTCACACCGCGCCGGAAGCAGTGATGCATCTCGTGGCCAGCGTTCCTGATCCTGGTTGTCCCGGTCTGCAGCATCGCGACTGCCCCTTGGCGCCGTGTCCCTGCATGCAAGGCCGTAGCTCGGATCGGGTTCATCATGGTTTCCGGGAGCGTGCTCATCCGGGGCGGCCCGGACCTCATGAACACGGCGTTCACCGGAGAATCCACGATCCTTGATCACTCATCTGGCCGGGCAGGTCGCCCAGTGGCCTGGTGATCCTCATCTCCTGCACGGGCTGCCTGTGTATGCCGCCTGCGTGCCGGAGCTTGATCCGTTCACGGCCGTTGTCGCCTCTGCAAGCCTGGGAGCACACGGCTCCGGTGCAGGGGATTCACGGCCTGGTTGTCTGATCTCGGCTAGCTGGTGGCACGTCCACCAGGTGAATCCGAGTTAATCTTCCTGAGTTCATCTCGCAGGCACGTGCGTACCTGGCTCTCTGAATCGAACGAGCCGACCTTTCGGGCGAGCCGCTCGCAGGTGTCCATATCGACCGATCTGATGACCTTCTTGATCTCGGGGATCTGCGTCGGGACCATTGACAGTGTACGCAACCCCAGCCCCAGCAGCAACATCGTGAAGGCGGCTTCACCGGCGATTTCGCCGCAAATGGGGGTATCGATGCCGCTGCGGCGACCCGCCCGGAGCACCGACTTGATCAGGGTGAGCACGGCCGGGCTGGCTCCGGTGTAGAGATTCGCCACTCGCTCGTTGCCCCGGTCCACCGCCAGGGTGTACTGGATCAGGTCGTTGGTCCCGATGGAGAAGAACGAGACCTCCTCGCTGAAGACCCTCGCCATCAACGCGGCACTGGGCACCTCGATCATGATCCCGATCGAGAGTTCCCTGTCGAAGTCGATGCCTTCCTCTTCCAGTTCCTCCATGACGTCATTGAGGATCATCCGGGTCTGTCGAAGCTCCGGGATGGTCGAGACCAGCGGGAACATCACCTTCACAGGTCCCTCGCTGCTGGCCCTCAGGATCGCGCGAAGCTGCGTCTTGAACATCGGAAGATTCTGCAGGCAGTAGCGGATGCTTCGGCAACCAAGGAACGGGTTTCGCTCGGGTTCCTCGGCCCGTTCCTGCGTGTACTTGTCCGCCCCCAGGTCGACCGTCCTGATGGTCAGCGGTTTGCCGTCCAGGCGCTTGATCGCGTCACTGTACGCGCGATAGTGATCATCCTCGGTGGGTTCACTCGGGCTGGTCAGGTAGAGGTACTCGGTCCGGTACAGCCCCACGCCGTCGCCACCGTTGTCCAGGACGGCATCGACCTCCCGCGGGAACTCGATGTTGCCGAGGATCTGGATCCGCGTTCCGTCCAGGGTCATCGCCTCCAGGTCAGCACCCTCGCGGAGGGTCATCCTGTAGCTGGACATCAGCTCGCGTTGTCGCTGGAACTCGAGGATCGCGGCATCGTCCGGGTTGATGACCACCTGTCCCGTATCGCCATCGATGACCAGCTGCTCACCATCGTTGACCTGGTAGCTGATGTTCTTGCACCCGACGACCGCTGGAATTCCCAGCGCCCTCGCGACGATCGAGGTGTGGCTGGTCAAGCCGCCCGCATCGGTGGCGAAAGCGACGATCTTGTTCGGATCCAGCGCAGCGGCTTCTGATGGCGTCAGCTCGTGGCTGATGACGATCGCGGGCCCCTGGAGTTCCTCCATGCGGCTGGCCGTCTCTCCCATGAGCTTGCCCAGGACCCGGCGTTCAAGGTCGATGATGTCGTTGGCCTTCTGCCTGAAGACCGCCGTTCCCATGGCCTTGAACTGCTCGACCAGGGTTCGAAACTGCTCGGCCAGTGCGAACTCCGCGTTGTCCCCGTTGTCCAGGATCTGCCTGTGGATCGGTTCCAGCAGGGTCGGATCCTTCAGCAGTCCGATGTGGAACTCGAAGATCTTGGAGGCCTCGCCCCCCAGCTCCTCCCGTGTGCGGACCTGCATGGCATCCAGGTCGCCGATGGCATCCTGGACCGCTGTTTCCAACCTCGTGATCTCCTGGTCCCGCGTGTGCAGGTCGATCACCCGCCGTGGGACATGCTGCTCGACCTCGCCCAGGACGAATGCCTGGCCGATTTCGACCCCCGGAGAAACCGCGATGCCCTTGATGACCTTCATCCAGTGACTGTCCAGTGCATGATTGTGTCCGTTCAGACAGCCGGGTCCTCCATCCGGACCGGCTGAACCGTACGCATGTGTCCGTCTCGATCCTGCCTGAATCGAGGACACAGTATATCGATCCTGAGCCGATCCGGGGCGGCCCTTGTGGGTGTGCCACAGGGCAAAATGGGCTGTAAGTCTTTTTTTTGAATTGGCTTAGATGCCGAGAGTGATTTGAACAGATCGATCAATGCACAGGGCCCCGGGTTGCCCCGGGGCCCGTGAAATCGTGTTTGAACACAGGAGATCAGTCCTGCTTGTTCTCGTCGTCGGTCACCTCGAACTCGGTGTCGATGACATCGTCGTCACCGCCGCCGCCCTCGGCATCCGCATCCTCGGCCACGTTCTCGGAGGCCGACTCGTACACGGCCTTGCCAAGCTCGGTCGCCGAATCGGTCAGGGCCTTGATCGCCGCCTCGATGGCGGCCTTGTCGTCACCCTTGAGCTTGTCCTCCAAGTTGGAGATGTTGCTCTCGATGCTCGACCTGGTCTCGGCGGAGACCTTCTCGCCGTGTTCCTCGAGTGACTTCTTGGTCTGGTAGACCACCTGCTCGGCGTTGTTCTTGAGGTCGATCAGCTCCCTCTTGAGCTTGTCCTCTTCGGCATGCAGCTCGGCATCGGACTTCATCTTGTCGATCTCGTCCTCGCTGAGACCACTGGAGCCCTTGATCTCGATCTGCTGGCTCTTGCCGGTCGCCTTGTCGGTCGCCGAGACGTTCATGATGCCGTTGGCATCGATCGCGAACTCGACCTCGATCTGCGGGATGCCCCGAGGTGCCGGTGCGATCCCGGAGAGATCGAACCGTCCGAGCGTCCTGTTGTCGGAGGCCATTTCACGCTCTCCCTGGAGCACGTGGATGGTGACCGACTCCTGGTTGTCCTGCGCGGTCGAGAAGATCTCCTTGCGACTGCTTGGAATCGTGGTGTTCTTCTCGATCAGCTTGGTCATGACGCCGCCGAGGGTCTCGACACCCAGTGAGAGCGGGGTCACGTCCAGCAGGAGCACGTCCTTGACATCACCCTGGAGCACGCCACCCTGGATCGCGGCGCCGATGGCGACGACCTCGTCCGGGTTGAGGCTCTTGTCCAGCGAGTCGGTCTGGAAGATCTCCTGGGCGATCTCCTGCACGCGGGGGATCCTGGTCGAACCACCGACCATCACCACGTCACCGACGTCCGATGGGGAGAGTCCCGCATCCTTCAACGCCGTTTCGCATGGTCGACGGAGCCGGTCGTAGAGGTCCTTGCAGAGCTCGTCGAACTTCGCCCTGGTCACCGTCACCTGAAGGTGCTTCGGGCCGTTCTGGTCCGCGGTGATGAAGGGCAGGTTGACCGAGGTCTCAAGCTGGTTCGACAGTTCCATCTTGGCCTTCTCCGCGGCTTCCTTGAGCCTTTGGAGCGCCATCGCGTCGTTGCGGATGTCGATGCCGTCGGTCTTGCGGAACTCATCCGCGAGGTAGTCGATGAGCTTCTGGTCGAAGTCGTCACCACCGAGGTGTCCATCACCACTGGTCGCAAGCACCTCGAACACGCCGTCCCCGACGTCGAGGATCGAGATGTCAAACGTGCCGCCACCAAGGTCGAACACGGCGATCTTGCCGGCGGCCTTCTTCTCCAGGCCGTAGGCCAGTGCCGCGGCCGTCGGCTCGTTGATGATCCGCTCGCCCTTCAGTCCGGCGATCTCGCCGGCATCCTTGGTCGCCTGCCTCTGGCTGTCGTTGAAGTACGCGGGCACGGTGATCACGGCCCGGTCGATCGATTCGCCGAGGTACTCCTCCGCGGTCTTCTTCAGGTCCTGGAGGATCATGGCCGAGATCTCCGGCGGCGTGTACGTCTTGTCACGAGCCTGGACCTTGACCAGTTCATCCGAACCGCCATCGATCGGGTACGGCACCAGCTTCTCCTCGGCCTCGACCTCGGAGTGTCGTCGACCCATGAATCGCTTGATGCTGAACACCGTGTTCTCGGGGTTGGTCACCTGCTGGTGACGAGCCGGCTGACCGACGAGTCGATCGCCCTTATCCGTGAACGCGACGACCGACGGGGTCGTCCGGTTCCCGGAGCTGTTGATGAGTACCTTGGGCTGGCCACCCTCCATCACTGCCACGACGGAGTTGGTGGTTCCCAGGTCGATTCCAATGATCTTGTTGGACATGTGTTGGTTCCTTCCTTTCCTTTTCGGCGTCCTGCGCCGGAGTATTCGTTGTCTTGGGGCCCCGGTCGACCTCGGTCACCTGGCCCCGTCACCATTCCTTGATACAAGCCCCGTGCCAATCCAGCCCCCTCTGAAGTCCAATAGGGCGGGTCGGGCTCGACGCTCCTGCCCGAAAGAGGTCCGCTGGCTGCCACATTGACAGCCGGTGGGAATCCATGCGTTGTGGGTCCATGCGGGATAGACTGGCTGATCATGTCATCCAGTTCTGAAAACATCACCCCGGACACGGGCAACATCGACAGGGAGCGTCGCTGGGACCTGATTGATACGAAGGGAGCCACGCTCTGGTTCACCGGGTTGAGCGGTTCCGGCAAGAGTACCGTGGCCGGTGCCCTGGAACTGGCCCTGCTCCAGCAGGGGGTCCTCTGCTACCGACTCGATGGCGACAACCTCCGCTTCGGTCTCTGCGGGAACCTCGGGTTCAGCGCCGAGGACCGCACTGAGAACATCCGCCGTGCCGGCGAGGTGGCCAAGCTCTTCTCCGATTCGGGGATGCTCACCCTCTGCACCTTCATCAGCCCGTACCGTCGTGACCGGGACCAGCTCCGGCAGATCCACCGAGAGGCGGGTCTCGAGTTCATCGAGGTCCACGTCAACGCACCCCTGGATGTCTGCGAGCAGCGGGATCCGAAGGGGCTCTACAAGAAGGCGAGGGATGGCCAGATCACCGGCTTCACCGGGATCGACGATCCCTACGAGGCGCCCGAGTCCCCCGAGATCGCACTCGAGACGGCCTCCCACTCGGTCCCCGAATGCGTTGAGCAGATCGTCGCGTTCCTCGGTCAACGTGGATTGCTGAAACAGTCCTGACTGGGCCGATCTACTTGAGTCCATCAATACGGCAGGAGTTCAAAGCATGAGCGTTCAGTCCGATCCGCTTCGAGTCGCCGAGCATGCCGTTCTCTCGGCGACCTCCGTCGCCCGCTGGGTCGCGAACAGGTTCGAACAGGTCCAGAGCATCTCCAAGAACGACAAGAGCCCGGTGACCGCGGCGGACTTCGCTGTTCAGGCCACGGTCTCGATCATCCTCCGGCAACAGCTCGAGGATGCTCCGAGGATCGTCGGTGAGGAATCCGCCGACTTGCTGGAAGGGGACGAGGGCGCCCCGATGCTGGCACTCGTCGGTGACGCGGTCCGAACGATGCTGCCGGGAGCGACCGATTCACAGGTACTCGAAGCGATCGGTTCGTGTGATCACGACGGGACCGCCGAGCGTTTCTGGACTCTCGACCCGGTTGATGGAACCAAGGGCTTCCTGCGTCGCCAGCAGTATGCCGTGAGCCTGGGCCTGATCGAGTCCGGCACGGTCGTTCTCGGCGTTCTGGGATGCCCGAACCTTCCATGGTCCCAGGACCAGCCACTGGATGTCGCCGATTCGATCGGCACCTGCTTCAGCGCCGTTGATGGTGGTGGATGCCGGATGTTCCCCGCCGACCATGCCGATTCGTCAAACGCGAAATCGTTGTCCAGGCGACAGCGCCAACCCGGGGACGACATCCGCGTATGCGAATCGGTCGAGAAGGCCCACTCCAACCAGGACGACTCGGCCAGGCTGATGGATGCGTTGCCCGGACGCGCCACGGCGGTGAGGCTGGACAGCCAGTGCAAGTACGGTCTCGTGGCGCGTGACCAGGCGGACGTCTATCTCAGGCTGCCGGTCAAGCCCGGGTACGTCGAGAAGATCTGGGATCACGCCGCCGGGATGATCGTGGCGACCGAGGCCGGTGCGATCGTCTCCGACGTGCAGGGCAATCCTCTGGACTTCTCACGCGGGGCACGACTCGAGGCCAACAGGGGCGTCATCTGTGCCGCAGCCGAGATCCACGGAGCACTGATCGAGCAGATCGCCAGCATGGGAATCGCCGACGCTGTGGGGAACTGAACGTGAAGCGGACACGCGTCTTTCTCGAGGTGCTCAAGTGGATCATCCTCGGGAGCCTGCTGCTCCTGCTGGACTGCTGGGTCCTGGGAAGGCTCTGTTCCGATCGCTGGTGGTGGTCTCAGTGGCTCTGGTGGATCCCACCGCTGTACATCGTGTTCATCTCGTTGATCTGCACGCTTGCCTGCCTGGTGCTCAAGGGATGGCTTCGCGTGGTCCTGTGCGGGTACTCGGCCGTGGTGTTTGCCTGGTCCGGGCTTGTCCTGCTCGACCAGTACGGCTGGTCCCAAACGCCGACATCCGGTGAGGGGATCACCGCCATGCACTGGAACGTGATCTGGCCGAACCAGCAGCGATCACCCTGGTACGCCAGGTTCATCGATGAGCAGTTGCCGGACACGGACCTGATCATGGTGTCCAACCCGGGCCTGCTCTTCTACAACGGGCGTGCCGAGCAGTGGAAGCAGCAGGGCTACGAGGCCGTGCGGCTGGGCGCATTCGGGATCATCACGAGGATCCCGCTCACGGAAGCGAGGTCGTTGTTCGTCGCCGATGGCATCCACCTGGCCATGATCCGGCTGGAGCCTCCGGCATCACCTCCGATGGTGATCTACCTGGTCGACCTGCCCTCGGATCCGAGCCTGCCCCGCATGAAGATCGCGAGGGCCCTCGCGGGCGGCCTTCACAAACTGGATGCTCCACCGCCGGACCTGGTGGTCGGGGACTTCAACATCACCAGGAACAGTGCCTCGATCAGGCACATCTTTCCCGGCATGATCAACGCTTGGGATCAGGCTGGTCATGGACATGCAGGGAGTTTTCCCAGGCAGCGTCCGATGTGGCACCTGGATCAGGTCCTGGTCGGCCCGCACTTCAGATGCCTTGACTACCACATCGAGGATGCCGGTTTCGGCAGGCACAGGGTCCAGTTCTTCACGGTCGAGCCACGGAACATCCGTGTGACCAAGCCGAGGGACATGGATCGCCCCCGATGATGGGGAACCGGGTGCTGCTCATGTTCATGTATCGATTGCGGTGGCCTTGAGCCGTTTTCAAGTGCCTGGGATCTCGCTGTTGACAAGCTCGTTCCACAAGTCTGCATAGATGTCCTGCTGGTCCTCGGGAGCCTCGATCTGCAGCGGGATCATGTTGTGGAAGAGGCCGCCGGAGTCCGACCACCACGTGACCGAACCATCGGCATGCAGACGGTTTGTTCCATACGGGTTGTTGAAATCGCTGCGGGTCCTCATCCCATCCGTGACAAGGACTTCCGTCGGATCCCCATCCATCTTCCGCATGAAGCCATCCTCGTTGAGGTGACCTGCATAGTGGTAGTTGAGGAAGATGCGGCCACTGCTGGGAATCTCGAACATCAACTCGTACCGGTCGAAGGTGTGTTCGCCTTCGTGGCTTGGGGAATAGAGGATCTCGGCGTTGTCGAGATAGCCGCCTGCGAAGGGGGCGTTGGTCAGTCGGCCGAGCCCTTCCCAGTGCGTGTAGATGTCGGTTGGAAGGCTGATTCCTCCGACGCCGATCGACCCCATCATCATCTCCTGAGGTTCCGCCTGCTTCTGGATGTTGTCCAGGTCGAGTGAGCAGAAGTGGGAGAACGGCAGGCGGCCGGCCTTGTCGTCACCATGCATGTTCAGTGCGATCCCGATCTGCCTCATGTTGGATGAGCAGACCAGTCGCTTGGCCGTTTGCTGGACCCCCCGAAGGGCGGGCATGATCATGGCTGCGAGCAGGGCCGTGATGCCAAGGACCACGACCAGTTCGGTCAGGCTGAAGCCTTCACGCCTGCGTGGACGGCTCCGCCCAAGGGATACCCCTGAAGGCCTTTCGGCACGCAGAAATTCCCCCCCCATGCGAGGGGAACCGGTCACCACATGTGGGCTTTCGTGTCCGATCACGTATGCAGCCCCAATAATCGCCCCAGGAGGGCTCTTTTTCATCAACACACCCACTCATACGTAGAAGTGGGCCTGTATCTACACAATCTCGAAGATAATCTCTCTTCTGTTTTTTCAAATAGAAAAAGGGTGATTTTGGCTATTTCAGGGTGTATATTCTGGATACGTAGTTCTGTTTGATTGGGAGTGGAATGGGGTAAAAGGTGTGGCGCTTCGGCTATGTGCGTGTCTTGAAGTCCCAATTCCCAGAGAACAGATGTCTTTCTTGATGCCATGATTTCATGGCGTTTTGGCCATCGAGGATTCTCTTGAACGACCAAGACTGGACATTGATGCAGCGAGTCGCCTCCGGGGACGAGGCCGCAGTGGCTGATCTCTACGATCGCTTCGGCCCGCTGGTCTTCAAGGCCGCCTGCCAGGTCCTTCCGACCAGGGCTGAGGCCGAGGATGCCGTCCAGGAGGTCTTCGTTCGCCTGTGGAAGACGGCCGATCGCTACGACCCACGGCGAGCCAAGCTCGTCACATGGGTGATTCTGATCGCTCGAAGGCACATGATCGACCGGCTGCGGCGCAAGTCCAGCAGGCCCCTTGACCAGGCGATCGACATCGACGCCTGTGAAATCGGTGGCGAGTCGGCCGAGTCCGGCTCCGAGTCGATCACCAGCGAGCAGGGAGCTCGGTTGAGAAACCGCATCAAGCAGTTGCCTGAATTGCAACGAACGGTCATCGAGAAGGCCTACCTGCAGGGCTACACCCTCAGGGAGGTTTCCGAACAACTGGATTCACCACTGGGAACAGTGAAATCGGCCCTGAGCAGGGGCCTGGGTCGCCTTCGAGACAGGATCGACAACGAGAGGGCGATGTAGTGACATATCGGTCCGGGTGAGGGTCCGGATCGACCGAGGGATTGATGCTGCCTGGCAGCAGGGAAAGGGACCACGAAGACATATCGGATGCATGCTCCACCAGGGCATTTTGAATTCATCGAGATTCAATGCCGTCCAAATGGAACCTGCATGCGAATAAGAGTTTGAGGGATTTGATCGCCAGCCCATGAGGGAACGGGATGGCGGCCGGCAGCTTCGGCTGGCGGGAACAAAGGGAACCATGGTCATGCAGGTGTGGGGCCTTGCTGGACCAGGCGGCATTCAGGACGAACTGCCGTTGTAGAGATCGGAGTTGGAATGACATCTCCAGACCCCATGAGCCGTGAGGAACTCATTGATCTTGCCATGCTTGATGCGTTTGGCATGCTGGATGAGTTTGAAGCCCGGCATTACACCGAATCATTCCATCATGCCTCGGCACGTGTCCAGGACGAGATTCGGCAGTTGCAGGCCCGCATCGCGACCGATTCGACCTATCTTTCCGACCAGCAACCGGATCCATCACTGAGGAGCCGGACGCTTCGGACGGTGTCCGAGAGCATCGACGAGGATTCAGCCGTCCTTCAGCCGATCGCCCAGATCGGCCGTCGCCACATGGCGGCTCCCTCCAATGGCGAGACCGAATCCAGGAATCCGGCCAAGGCCGCCGAGGCCACGCCCGCGACGATGCCGGTGATCTCCTACCAGCCTGAAACGACCTTCGGCCTGGACCCGTGGCAGTCCTCGTCACCGTCAACTCGTGCCACGAGCAGTCGATCCGTCATTGCCTGGCGAGCCGCAAGCCTCGTGCTTGCCGGTTGCCTGATCGTCTGCTTCTACTTCCTCCAGAAGTTCCATGCCGAATCGATCAAGATCAGCCAGCTTGCGATGCAGCAGGTTTCGGAGAACCAGTTGCAGCAGGAGCTGAGCCCGACCTTCCGCGACTTCCTGTACAGCCCGTCCCAGGTGGTGGCCAGTTTCTCCACCACGTCCAGTGGATTCTCGGGTGCGGCCGCAGCGTTCATCGACACCGCCGGTGATGGAGCATTCCTGATGACGTTCGGGCTCGAGTCCAAGCGGAACCCGTACGTGCTCCGGATCACGCTGGAGAACGGCGAGGTCGTCTATGACCAGCGACTGGGCACCAATGGTCCTGTCCGGGCCATTCGCCTGCCCAACACCATCGACAGCCGCCAGCTCGCACAGGCCCGGTGGGAGATCCTCGACCGAACCGGCGACGTGGTGCTCCTGGCCAACCCGAGCGGCGCCCTGGGCTGAACACACAGCTTCAATCCACCTGGTCTGCTCGCCTGGTCCATTCGAACTCGAGTGGTTCCAGTTCTTCCTGCAACCGGACCTTCTCCTCCTGCAACTGGCGGCACTGCTCGTGATCGCTGTAGACCTCCGGCTGGAGCATCTGCGAGTCGATGTGGGCGATCTTCTCCTCGAGCGTCTCGATCGACTGCTCGAGCTTCTTCGTGCTGAGACGCTCGAGGCTGTCGGCCTCGCTCGAGGTCGACTTCGCCTTGCGCCGGCCGGAGTTCCTGGGCTTCTTTCTCGGTCGAGGTTCATGCTCAGCCGCTTCTGATTCCAGTTGCTCCAGGTACTGGCTGTAGTTGCCGTGGTAGTGCCTGATCCGTCCAGGCGCCTCGAAGACCAGCAGTTGGTTGCACGTCGCATCCAGCAGGGCGCGATCGTGGGTGATCAGCAGGAGCGCTCCATCCCTGGAGAAGTTCACCACGGCCTGTTCCAGTCGTTCCGCTGAAGGGATGTCCAGGTGATTGGTCGGTTCATCCAGCACGATCAGGTTGTGCGCCCTTGCGATCAGGCCCGCGATCACGGCCCGTGCCCGCTCGCCGCCGGAGACCTCCTGGAGCGTCTTGTCCTGCTGTTCACCTGAGAACAGGAACGCCCCGGCAAGATCCCGAGCCTGTTGCTCCGATGCTCGTGCCGCCCCGTCCAGCGAGACGATCACCGACTGGAGGGACTGCCACACGGTCAGGTCCAGGTCCAGGTGTTCCTGGGTCTGGCGGAAGTAACCGATGCTCAGCCTGGGGCTGTTGCGAATGCTTCCCTGGTCCGGTTCAAGCTGACCGATCAGCGTCCTGATGAGGGTCGTCTTGCCGATGCCGTTGGGACCGATCACACCGATGCGATCTCCCGGGGCGATCGAGATCGAGAAATCCGAGAAGAGCGTCAGCTCCTGGAACGACTTGCCGATCTGCTCCGCGGTGACGACCACGTCCCCGACCCGTGGCGGTCGTGGCAGTTGAAGGTTCATCACGTCCAGTTCCGCCGGCCTGTCCACGAGGACCTCGGACTTGAACCGCTCGAGCCTGCTCTGTCGACCCCGGGCCTGCTTGGCTCGTTGTCCGGCCTTGTACTTGGCGATGAACTGCTCCTCGGACCGGATCCTGTCCAGTTGCTTGTCGTGCTGTCTCTGCTGGGTCTGCTGTCGCTCCTTGCGAAGCTCCAGGTACTTCCGGTAGTTGCCCGGGTACTCGCGGACATGTCCGTGTTCGACGTCGATGATCCGGTGCACCACCTGGTCAAGAAGCCAACGGTCATGGCTGACCACCACCAGCGCGCCGGTGTAGGTCTCCGAGAGGAATCGCTCGAGCCAGCGACGTCCCTCGATGTCCAGGTGGTTCGTGGGTTCGTCCAGCAGCAGCATGCCGGGTGATCGCAGCAACAGGCGTGCGAGCCCGAGCCGGGCCTTCTGCCCTCCCGACAGGACATCGACATCCACCTGGAACTGGTCCTCCCCGAAGCCGAGCCCGTGCAGCGTGCCATCGATCACGTGATCAATGGCGTACCCGCCTGCAGCTTCCATCCTCGCCTCCAGCGACGCCTGCTTCCTCATCAACTGCTCGAGCTGCCCCTGCTCGGCATGCTGCATCTGCTCGTAGAGATCGTTCAGTTCCTGCTGGGTCTGGTGCAGTTCGGTGAACGCCGTCAAGGCGACATCTCGAACGGTCCGTGCATCCTCGAAGCTCGGGTCCTGGTCGAGGTATCCGACCTGGAGGCCTCGCTGCCTGTGGATTGATCCGGAATCCGGTTGCATCAACTCGGCCATGATTCTCATCAGGGTCGACTTGCCGGAACCGTTCCGCCCAACCAGCCCGATCTTCTCTCCGGCCTCGATCGACAGCGTCACGCCCTCGAGGACGCGCTGGGATCCGTAGGAATGCTTCAGGTTGGTCATTGTCAGCAGGGGCATCGAGCATCGCATTCTACAGTCCGACCGCGTGGGACCGGTGTCCTGGGGTATCATCCCCCCCGTGAACCAGGTACAGGCTTCATCGACCCGAAGAAGAAGGATGTTCTCCCCCCTGGTCGTGGTGATCATTGGGGCCATCCTGGTCACCTGGTCGTACTTCGCCGACGACCGGCAGGAGCAGGTCGTCACCGAGGCGGTCCGCTGCTTCCTCGACGAGTCTGCCGGCACCAGGATCGATCCCGGTGTCACCTGCTGCTCCATCGATCCGTTGCTGCAGGAACAGTTGATCTCGAGTCTCGCCAGCGTCGGCGTGCCCGGCCGTGTGCAGTGCGAACTCGTCGTGGTGGGCGGTGATTCGCCCGAGTTCGGTGACGGTACGGCGACGCACCGTGTGAAGCTCGTGGACCAGGGACGAACCATCCTCGTGCTGAGGATCATCCTCGGTGACGAACCATCGCCGAGGATCATCGGGTACCACGTGGGACAACAACAGCAGTAGGGGACTCGACCGATGCGCATTTGGATCAACGGAACATTCGAGCAGGCCGAGTCGGCCACCATCACTCCATTTGATGCAGGGTTCCAGCATGGCGTGGGTCTCTTTGAAACGATGCTGGCCAGAGGTGGTTCGGTCTTCCGGATGATGGATCACCTCGAGCGACTGCGGGAGTCGGCACGTGAACTGGGCCTGAGCGAGCGATTGAGAATCGATCCGCTCGCCGAGGCCATCGAGTCGACACTCCTGGAAAACGACCTGTCCGATGCTCGCATCCGCCTGACGATCAGTGGTGGCAACCTGAACATGCTCCAGTCGCCCGGTCAGAAGGCGGTCGATCCGACCATCGTCATCGCCGTGCAACCGCCGACCCGCTATCCGGACGAGATGTTCACCGACGGTGTCACCGTGCTGGTCGCCGAGGGCCGCTTGAATCCGCTGGATCGTTTCAGCGGTCACAAGACGTTGAACTACTGGTTCCGCCTCTCCGAACTGAATCGCGCCGCCGCTGCCGGTGCAGGCGAATCCATCTTCTGCAGCGTGAGCAACCATCTCGCAGGCGGATGTGTCAGCAACATCTTCTTGGTCAAGGGCGACACGCTCCAGACTCCGATCGCTCGTGGGGAGGAGCCCCCCGGTGCTCTGCAGAGCCCGGTCCTGCCTGGCGTCACGCGGAAGTTCATTCTCCAGGCGGTGCAGGCCATGGGGATGACGTCGGAGGTCCGCATGCTCGATGTCAGTGACCTGATGTCGGCTGACGAGATCTTCCTCGTGAATTCAAGCTGGGGCGTGCTGCCTGTCTGCAACGTCGAGGCCCATGTCGTTGGGGACGGCCAGGTGGGCCACAGGACCGGTGAATTCAGGAAGTCATGGCTTGAGGCCGTTGCCGCTGGTGACGAATGAGCCCATGCTGGCTCAGCGGCGGATGACCCGGACGTTCTCTCGCCCCGGCTCGGTTCGCTGGATCGCCTTCGAGTTGCCGCCGAACAGTCCCTTGATGAACCGGCTGCACCGTCCCACGATCACCAGGGCGATCCCCAGGGCGATGATGCCCACCGCGAGGATGCACAGCAGGATCAGAAGGGGGATCCCGATGAGCAGGAGTCCGAGGATCGTGAGGATCCTGCTGGCGGTTCCCTGGCGTCCTGCAGCCGCGCGCCAGGCCTCCACGGCGGGGGCGCCGGAGCGGGTCCAGATCACTCGTACCTTGTCCACGTGTTCCATGTCGACTCCGATTCTAGCAGCCGCACCACGGGATGGTTCGTGGATTATTCCGAGTACCCGGTCGACGGTCCATCTGCTGGTACCATGACGTCGGAGGGATCCAGAGAGTTCACGCAAAGCCGACAGGCATACACGGAAGCATGCCAGAGACCACCAGCAACGATCCGAACACCGAGTCCACGGCGAGGTTCGTGCATCTTCACCTGCACTCGGAGTACTCGCTCCTTGACGGTGGCAACAAGATCTCGGCGCTGCTGGACCAGGTCGCCAGGCTCGGGATGGATGCCGTGGCGATCACCGACCACGGGAACATTCACGGCGCCATGGAGTTCTGGCACGCGGCCACGGCGCGTGACATCAAGCCGATTCTCGGGATCGAGGCGTACGTCGCCCCCGATCGTGACGGCAGGCCCGGTGACCGTCGTGACCGCACGGCCACCGGCGTCGCCGACGGTGGATTCCATCTGGTCCTGCTCGCGGAGAACCAGGCGGGCTGGGAGAACCTGCTCCAGTTGTCATCGGATGCGTTCCTCAACGGCTTCTACTACAAGCCGAGGATGGACAAGTCGACCCTCGAGGCGCACTGCGACGGACTGATCGCCATCAACGGCCATCTCGGCAGCTCGATCGCCCATCACCTGTCGATGCACGCCCAGAGCAGCAATCAGGGGCATTACGAGCAGGCGCTGGCCGAGGCGACCTGGCACAAGGAGACCTTCGGGGTCAACGATCTCGGCGATCCGTGCTTCTACGTCGAGTTGCAGCGCCATGTCCCTGAACAGGAACGCATCAATCCGTTCCTGAAGCAGCTGGCCGTCGACCTGGAGCTTCCGCTGGTCTGCGACAACGACGCGCACTTTCTCCGCGAGGAGGATCACGACATCCATGACACGCTCTGCTGCATCAGCATGGGCAAGAACAAGGATGATGCCGGCAGGCTCCGCTACAGCGAGTCGCTCTACGTCAAGAGCCCCGAGCAGATGCACGCCCTCTTCGACAAGGACGAGCAGGAGAGGGAGGCCCTGGAGAACACGGTCCGCATCTCGGATCGATGCAACGTCGATCTGGCCACTGATCAGAACCATGCACCGTTGGTGGACGTGGTGCATCCAGGGTTCATCGCCACGCGTGATCCGGACGACACCAGTGATCTCACCAGCTGGTACAAGGAGTACTGCAGTCGATTCGAGGTCGTTCCCTTCGACGCAGAGGAGGGTGATCACGACGTTGACGACCTGATGGACTCGCGCGATCGCGCGATGCGCGATCTCTGCGAGGCCGGGCTGATCTGGCGATACGGCACCGACGGCACGACGCCGCAGATCAGGGAACGACTGGATCGAGAGCTCAAGATCCTCTCGGACAAGAAGATCTCCGCCTACTTCCTGATCGTCTGGGACTTCGTCAACTGGGCCCGGCAGAACGGGATCCCGTCGATGGCCCGTGGCAGTGGCGTGGGCACGATGGTCGGATACGTGCTCGGTCTCTCCAACGCTTGCCCAGAACACTACGGCCTGCTGTTCGAACGCTTCACCGATCCGGATCGAAGCGAGTACCCCGACATCGACATCGACATCTGCCAGGACGGGCGGGCTAGAGTCATCAACTACGTGCGGGAGAAGTACGGTCATGTCGCGCAGATCATCACCTTCGGCCGACTCAAGGCCCGGGCCGCGATCAAGGACGTTGCGCGGGTGATGGGACTGTCGCCCACTGAGGGCCAGAAGCTGGCGAACCTCGTTCCNAACGAGCTGAGCATCACGATCGAGGAGGCGCTGCAGAAGGAGCCTCGGCTGGAGGAAGCGGCCTCCGACCCGATCGTCGGCAAGGTGCTCGAGCACGCCCAGGCGCTTGAGGACCATGCCCGTCACGCGGGCGTACACGCAGCCGGTGTCGTCGTCGCGACGAGGCCACTGGACCAGATCGTGCCGTTGTGCCGGCCGACTGGAGGGTCCTCGGATGATGTCGTGACCCAGTGGGACGGCCCCACCTGCGAGAAGGTCGGCCTGCTGAAGATGGACTTTCTCGGCCTGAGGACGCTCTCGATCATCGAGCGGGCCCGCCGGATGATCATGGACGACCTGGACGAGCAGATGATCTGGTCGGCGGTCGGCCGCCAGGATCAGTCGGACCAGCCCGGCCAGGCGCATCCGCTGGATCTCGAGCGGATCACCTACGACGATCCCCGCGTGCTCGAACTGTTCCGCAGGGGCGACACCGCCGGCATCTTCCAGTTTGAATCAGGCGGCATGCGCAAGCTCCTCGTGGACATGCAGCCGGACCGCCTCGAGGACCTGATCGCGGCCAACGCCCTCTACCGACCGGGCCCGATGGAACTGATCCCAGCGTTCAACGCGAGGAAGAACGGGCGTGAGCAGGTGCCTCGGATCCACGAGATCATCGACCGGCACACCAGCGAGACCTACGGCGTGATGGTCTACCAGGAACAAGTCATGCTCGTGCTGCACGAGCTCGGCGGCATCCCGCTGCGAACCGCGTACACCATCATCAAGGCGATCAGCAAGAAGAAGCACGAGGTCATCAACGCGGCGCGCGAGGACTTCATCGCAGGTTCGGCCAGCAAGGGTGTTGAGCCAGCGGTGGCCAACGAGCTGTTCGACCTGATCCTGAAGTTCGCCGGGTACGGGTTCAACAAGAGCCATTCGACCGGTTACGCAATCATCGCGTATCAGACCGCCTACCTGAAGACGTAGTTCCCGAACCAGTACATGGCCTCCCTGCTGAGCTTCGAAAGCCAGGCCAGGAAGATCGAGGACTGGTCGGTCTACCTTGATGAATGCCGACGGGTCGTCTTCCCCGATCACGAGGAGTCGAAGCCGCACATCGGCGTCGAGGTCAAGCCGCCCGACCTGGCGACCTCCATGGCCGATTTCGCCGTGAGCTTCGAGGAGGGCCAGCAGCCGGGCAACTGCTCCGGGACCGTCCGCTTCGGTCTCCGGGCGATCAAGGGCGCCGGTGACACGGCGATCCGTTCGATCATCCACGAACGCGACGAGAATGGACCGTTCAAGTCCCTGTTCGACTTCTGCGAGCGCCTGGATGGTCGGACCGTCAACCGAGCCACCATGGAGGCATTGATCAAGGCGGGGGCCTTCGACTCCATCCATGGCGTCGACAACAGGGCGAGCCTCCTCGCGTCCCTCGAGGACGCGATCAACGCTGGGTCCGCGCGTGCCCGAGACAGGCGGGAGGGTCAGTCGACGTTCTTCGAGGCGTTTGACGAGGCCGCCGTGACCGAGGAGGCTCCCGCGAACATGCTCAGACAGGTGGAGCCTTGGGACAAGATGAAGACGCTGTCCCAGGAGAAAGAGGCGCAGGGCTTCCACGTGTCCGGCCATCCTCTTGACCAGTACCAGGGCATCATCCAGACCTTCGCCAGCACGCGGTCCGACAGCATCGGCCAGCTCAAGTCCGATGCCTCGCTGGTCATGGCGGGCATGATCACCAGGCTGCGCCCGGTGACAACCCAGAAGGGACACAAGATGGCGATGTGCACGATCGCGGATCGCGGGGGAACCGTCGATGGGGTGATCTTCCCCGAGGCCTTCAGCAACATCGGCGATTCGCTGGTGCAGGACGTCCCGGTCATGGTCATCGGGTCCCTCGACTCCTCCCGTGCCGAACCCGGCATCATCATCGAGCGAGTCATCGACATCGAGCAGGCGCCCCAGCACCTGGGACAGTCGATGCAGATCATCATCGATGCTCGTGAATCCGAGGATTCCGAGCCGGTCAAGCAGTCAATGCAGATGGTCTCCGGCCTGCTGCGTCGGTTCTCCTCGACGGTCGCTGCGCTGCAGGGCCGGCCCGTCGAGGGGCGGATCCTCCTGCGACAGGAGCAACGGGATGTCCTGCTCTCGTCCCCGAGGATGCGTGTGGTGCCCAGCCGGGAACTGCTCCATCAGATCGAGGATGTGCTCGGCTCGGGATCGGTCAGCGTGCAGGGCGGCTTTGTTCCGCCGGCACGGTCCAACGGGCGGGGACGTCGAGGCGGCCGGAATCGTTCGCATGCCGCGGCCTCCAGTCACTGACATCGGTATCATCCGGACATGGATTTCTCACACCCACCCGCCGACCCGGTTCCATGCGCCCGCCAGTGGATCGATCATGCATGCAGCAGTTCAGGAAATCCCAATCCCGATGCGATCTACCTCTCGACGGTCGATCCCGATGGACGTCCCTCGATTCGCACCGTCCTGATGAAGGGATTCGACGAGGATGGTCTCGTCTTCTTCACCAACAAGAGAAGTCGCAAGGGGCGGGCGCTCGAGGTCAACCCGCGCGCCGCAATCCTGTTCCACTGGGATCATCTCCAGCGCCAGCTCCTGGTCGAGGGCGATGTCACCCACGTTGACCAGAAGCGGGACGACGAATACTTCCAGTCACGCGGCAGGGACAGCCAGATCGGTGCGGTCGCGAGTCTCCAGTCCGAGTCGATGCCCAATCGAGGTGACCTGGAGGCCCGGTTCCATCAGGTGCAGCAGGAATTCGCCGATGGCCCGGTCCGGCGTCCTGCACACTGGGGTGGCTACAGGGTGAGCCTCGGGAGGCTCGAGTTCTGGGAGGCGGGGGACCACAGGTTGCATGATCGCATCTGCTACGAGCGAGATGAAAACGGCGGCTGGACCTGGCGGTACATGTTCCCCTGAATCAACGAGCGAATGGATTCCGCTTGAGGTAGTCCCGGAGCACCTTGATGGTGTAGCCGCCCTCGACGTCACCGATCTCCGGTTCATGGATCCAGTCGGCCAGATCCTCCGATGCGAACGCGATCAACTCCCCCGGCTTCAACTGGTCGTCGCTGAGCGGCTGACTTGCGAGCATGCCCTCGATGCGGAACTGGTTCCACCGGATGGGAATGACCCAGAGGTACTCGATCTGCGGGGACTCCGGATCGAGGATGCTGCTTCCTCGCCCCTTGCCCCACAGGACCGCCCATCGATCCTTCTGGTCTTCGGGCGTGCTCGCCCACAGCCGTCGAGCTCTCGGTTCGGCCTGTCTGGCCCGAGAGATCGCCACCTCGAGGTCGTCCTCGAGCACCTCGAGCATGTCCTGGTTCGTCGCCTGCATCCACTCCGTCGACAGGACGATCCATTCGTCCTTCACGCTGGTGGCCTGCGGTGTTCTCGAGGTCGCCTGCTCCCATGCCTGCTGCGGTTGCTTGTCGCATCCTGCAATCAGCAGTGGCATCCAGAGCAGGGGCAGGCATTTGGCCAGTGTTCGTGTATGCATCAGCGTTGTTCTCCTGGAGGTGGTCCATCAAGCCAGTCCGAGAGGTCCAGCCGCTCCAGTTCTTCCAGGTCGATCTCCTCGAGCTTCTCGACATCCTCC
>PARI01000007.1 GCA_002711415.1 Phycisphaerae bacterium
GGCATTCGGTGACCCGGTGCCGGAGCGTCTTGGCCTGCGTGGTCAGCTGGACGTCCTCCAGGCAGAACCGTGCCGCATCCTCGAGGACCCGGAGACCCTCGCGGGCCCGGTTGGCATTGGCATCGATGACTCTCATGAGCGGTTGCATGGACCGGATCATAGCCCGTTGAATGCCCCGGTTGGAAATTCGATACAATGCCCCCCCGTCGCGTTCGGGCACCCGCCCCTCGATGGATGAACTCGACGATCCGGAACCGGATCCCAAGGAGACCAAGACATGGCATTCACCCTTCCAGACCTTCCATACCCCACCGATGCCCTCGAGCCGGCGATCGACGCTCGCACGATGGAGATCCATCATGGCAAGCATCACCAGGCCTACGTGGACAAGCTCAACGCGGCAGTCGAGGGAACGGATGTCGCGTCGATGTCCATCGACGAGATCTGTTCCGGCATCTCCAACGTGCCGGCGGACATTCGCGGTGCCGTGAGGAACAACGGCGGCGGTCACTTCAACCACAGCCTCTTCTGGACGATCATGTCCGCTCCCGGTTCCGGCGGAGACCCCTCCTCCGAGTTGGCCGACGCGATCAACACCGCGTTCGGTTCGTTCGCGGACTTCCAGAAGGCGTTCGCCGACGCCGGCGCGACTCGATTCGGCTCAGGCTGGGCGTGGCTCGGCGTCAAGGGCGACGGATCGCTCTGCGTCTGCTCGACCCCGAACCAGGACAATCCGCTGATGGAGGGCGTGGCCGACTGCATCTGCACCCCGATCCTTGGCATGGATGTCTGGGAGCACGCCTACTACCTGAACTACCAGAACAGGAGACCCGACTACATCGAGGCCTTCTGGAGCGTCGTCAACTGGAACGAGGTCTCCCGTCGCTTCGACGAGGCCAGGAGCATGGCCACCGCCTGATCGCATGCCCCGAGTCAGTCGTTCTGCCTGAACCCGTTGAGCATGGCCATGAAGTCGTCCCTGTTCTCGTCCACCGCGGCTGTCGGACCAATCATCCTGATGTAGAGACGCACGTCGTTCGGCTCGAGGACCGCGGTCAACTGGGTGTGACCGGGCCTGGCGAACGGCGCTCCCATGCCGCGGTAGCTGCCGCTGAGCTCGACGAGCGAGATCGGCATCCCGTCGACGGTCATCTCGCTGACGATCGGTGTTGCAGGCGTGCCCTCCTCGTCGGCGAACTGCATGCTCCATCGGGAGATGTTGTCCTCGAGGGAGCCGCCGTCTGTGTTCGAGAACAACGAGAAGACCAGGTCGGCCGACTCGGAGGAATTCTCCTTGCCTGGAATGATGTACTGCAGCGTCCGGAAGGACATCGTCGGCTTCCGCCAGGTCCACGCGATCGGCTTTGGAGCCGTCATCCCGGCGATGGTGACCACGCTGGGGTCCGTATCGGGTCCGGACAGCTCCATCGTGGCGGGGGAAGGCGAGTTGACGCCGGAGGGCTCTGCCGGCGCGACGACCCTCGGCTGCGAGGGCGGCTTCGGCGTGTACTCCTTGCATGCAACGGGAACGAGCATGAATCCGAACAGGACCAGTCTCAGCGTGTTCATGTGTATCCTCATGACGGAAGTGGTCAATCCAATCATGAGAAGAGTAGCATGACCCCGATCTTCAGGTCGACCCAGCACGACACGGGAATCCCGAAGCCGCGATGAATCAAGAACCCTCGACACTCCTGATCCGCAATGCACGCGTCATCACGATGGACCGGCAGACACCATGTGCCGAGGCCGTCAGGCTCCGGAACGGACTGGTCCTTGACCATCGGGACGACGCCACGGGCATCGACCACGTGATCGATGCGGAGGGCAGGCTCGTCGTTCCTGGATTGGTCGATTCACACCTGCACCTGATACAGGGTGGCCTGAGCCTGGGCCAACTGGACCTCTCCGAAGCCACATCCAGGGATCGGTTCGAGCAGTTGATCGCACAGGAGCATGCGGAACTGCCTTCAGGACAGTGGCTCCGGGGCCATGGATGGTCGGAGACCGATCTGGGCGACCTGGTACCAGACGCAGGCTGGCTCGCCGCATGCGGCGACCGTCCGGCGATCTGCTACCGGATGGACTACCACGTCTGCGTGGTCAACGAAGCCGTCCTGGAGATGATCCCGGACGGGGATTCGCCCGAGGGCGGTGCGATCATGCGTGACGACTCGGGTCGACGGACCGGGGTGTTCGTCGAGCAGGCGGCATGGAAGCTGATCAACCCGCTGGTGCCGGACCAGACGGCCGGGCAGAAGATCGAGGCGCTGATGAAGGCGCAGGACCACCTCCTGTCGCTCGGGGTCACATCCGTTGGAACGTACGAGTACGCCAGGGATCTCCACGACGTCCTGGTCCCCTCACGGGGCGATCTGGAAATCCGATGCATGGTGTCGCTGCTGGACCGCGAGTGGCCGCTGGACACCACGATCGGCGCGGATGTCCAACCATGCCAACGGCTCGAGGTGATCGGATTCAAGTCGTTCATCGACGGAACGCTGGGAGCCAGGACGGCCAGGATGCTCCAACCGTATGCCGATGCGCCGGATTCCAGGGGCCTGCTGGTGGAACTCGCAGCCGACGGACTCCTGGGAGACTGGGTCGCACGGGTGCTGGAGGCTGGCCGAAGCCCCTCGATGCACGCGATCGGCGACGAGGCCGTCAGGCTCGCGCTGGACGCACTGGACGAGGCCGGGGATACCCGTCGCGGTCGCATCGAGCATGCCCAGACGATTCACGAGGATGACCTCCCGAGGTGCCGCGATCGATGGCTGAGCATGCAACCGTACCACCGGGCGGATGACGGACGGTTCGCCATGACCTGCCTCGGCCGCGAGAGGATGCCCCGCTTCTTCCCGTTCCGTTCACTCCTGGACAACGGCGCAAAGCTGGCCTTCGGTTCCGACTGGCCCGTGGTCAACTGCGATCCGATCGAGGGCATGCATGCGGCGACCTCCGGCCGCGACCTCGATGGCCGACCGGTCAACGAGAAGGAGGCGATCACAGGGATGGCGGCCCTTGAAGCCTACACATCCTCCGCTGCGGACATGCTGGGGCTTCACGGCTGTGGCAGGCTCGGGTGTGGCCATAATGGCGACCTGGTGATGCTGGATGGTGAACTGCCACCCGACGACCGCGGGTGCTCGGCCGTGCTGACGATCTCTGGAGGAGCTATCGTCTACGATCGAAGGTGAACCCAGAGCGGAGTCGACCATTGGCAGAGGAACTGACACACGTGGATCAGACGGGCAGGGCGCGGATGGTCGACGTCGGCGAGAAGGATCCGATGAGACGACGAGCCGTCGCACGCGGCTACTTCCGTGCCGACCCTGGCACGATCGACCGGGTGCTTGACGATCGGTTGGAGAAGGGCGATGCGATCGCGATCGCCAGGATCGCTGGGATCCAGGCCGCAAAGCGGTGCAGCGACCTGATCCCGCTCTGCCATCCGCTCGGTCTTGACGTGGTGGAAGTGGACGTGGATCGGGAGTCGCCGGACAGGCTGAGGATCACCGCCTCCGCGGCGGTCGTCGCACGCACCGGTGTCGAGATGGAGGCGCTCACGGCGGTCAGCGTCGCGGCGCTGACGCTGTGGGACATGACCAAGTCGATCGATGCGAACCTCCTGATCGAGCAGGTCGAGCTCGTGGAGAAGACCAAGGAACGCGTGGAACGCTGATGACAGGAGACGGACCAATCTTCATCTGCGGCACGGCCCGTTCCGGGACAGCGATGATGAGTTCGATACTCAACGCCCACGGCGATCTCTGGATCTCGGGAGAGACCCACTACTTCGACGACCTACGCGACCGGTTCACGAATCCATCCACGCACCGGCCAAGCCAGGAGGAGGCCCGGGCGTGCGAGGACTACTTCCTCAGGCTGTACCACCGTCCATACGGTCACGAGGGGGATCCCGGCATGCACCCGGAACGGAGGGCGCCCCTCCAGGAGCAGGCGNANAAGCTCGGAGGCGCTCCGGATGACTANTTCACCGCGTTCTGCATGCTCGATGCGAAGGAGCACGGCCGCGATCGCTGGGGAGAGAAGACACCCAGGCATGCCCTGCGGCTGAACGAGATGCTCGAACGCTTCGAGGACGCCAGGGTGATCTGCATGGTCCGAGATCCACGGGCCGTTGTGCTGTCCTACCGCGACTGGAGAAACCAGGGCGGGTTCGACCTCGAGAAGGATCCGACCCATGCCGAGGCGCTGCAGCGTCAGGCGCTCCGCAGCAGGAAGTCCTATCACCCCATCACGATCAGCCTGATCTGGAACAGAACGATCGAGTCGGCTCGCGGTGCGATCGAACGGTTCGGCGAGGACAGAATACGGATGCAATCGTACGAGAGACTGTGCACCGAACCTGAGGCCAGCACCAGGGAGATCGCCGATTTCCTCGGGATCCCCTGCCGGGAGTCCATGCTCGATGTCCCGATGCACAACAGTTCCTTCACCAGGTTCGACCAGAAGGGTGGAATCAAGGAGACCGCGATCGACCGATGGAAGCAGAAACTCTCGCCCGGGGAGATCGCGATCATCCAGCGGTGGTCGGGCAGGCTCATGGAGCAGGAGGGATACGAACTGATCGACACGGGAACCCGGTTGCTCGCCCGTGCGGGCGCGACCGTGACGTTCCCGTGGTCGGCGGCGCGTGCCGTGATGGCCAACCGAGACCGTTTCAGCAACCTTCCGGGTTACATCATGACCAGGATGTTCGGACGCAAATGAAAAAACGGGATGGCCAGTGCCATCCCGTTCGGTGTCATCCTGGATTGTGCCGGTACCCGGTGCGGTCATGAACCGTAATTGGTGTCGATCCACTGGCGGTAGCTTCCGTCCATGATCCCTCGCCACCAGGACTCGTTCCGGAGGTACCAGTCGATCGTCAGGGCCAGCCCGGACTCGAACGACTCAACAGGCCTGAATCCGAGTTCGCCCTCGATCCGTGTCGCATCGATCGCGTAGCGTCGATCGTGGCCGGGCCTGTCCTTCACGAAACTCACCAGTTCGCCACAGGTGGATCCTGATGACGCCGGGCAGTCGGGGAATCGCTCCTGGAGCGATGGCTCCGAGCCCAGTCGCTCGTCGAGGTGCAGGCACAGCTGTCGGACGATCTCCATGTTGGTCCGCTCGGTGTTTCCACCGATGCAGTAGGTCCGACCGGAGCGGCCATGCAGGAGTACCGCCTCGATGCCTCGGCAATGGTCCTCAACGAAGAGCCAGTCTCGTACGTTCATGCCGTCACCGTAGATCGGGAGAGCCCGTCCATGCAGTGCATTGACCAGCATCAACGGGATCAGCTTCTCGGGGAACTGGTACGGCCCGTAGTTGTTGGAACAGTTGCTGGTGGTGACCTCGAGGCCGTAGGTGTGGTGGTACGCCCTGACCAGGTGGTCCGAGCCGGCCTTGCTTGCCGAGTACGGAGAGTTCGGCGCGTAGGACGTGTCCTCGTCGAAGGCGGGATCCTCGGGTCCCAGTGAACCGTAGACCTCGTCGGTCGAGACGTGGTGGAACCGACCATTCCCTGGCGACCCGTCCTTGAGCCAGCAGGTTCGAGCGGCCTCCAGCAGTGTGTACGTCCCGACGAGATTCGCCTGGATGAAGGCGCCGGGCCCGTGGATGGATCGATCGACGTGGCTCTCGGCGGCCAGGTGGACGATCGTGTCGATCGAGTGGTCGGAAAGGATCCTGTCCACGCACTCTCGATCGAGGATGTCTCCGTGGATGAAACGGAATCGCTGCTCGGCCCTGGCGGGTTCGAGACTGGCCAGGTTGCCGGCATACGTGAGTGAATCCAGCACCGTGACGGAATCACCAGGATGGCTCCGCAACCAGTAATGAACGAAATTGGACCCGATGAAACCGGCACCACCGGTCACCAGAAGACTAGCCATCACGTGACTCCTTGAGCATCAATTCCAGGGCCTCCTCCCAGTGGCGGGCCGGCTGACCGAGCAGCTTCCACGTCCCACTCTTGTCCAGTACAGCACGATCGGGCCTGATCGCCGGTCGCCGGGCGGGGTCCGTCGACACGGGCCTGATCACGGGGCTCGTGCTGATCATGTCCAGTTCGAGTGCGAGTTCCCCGATCCTGCAGGCGAACTCGTACCAGCTTGCATGCCCCTCGTTGGTGAAATGGAGCACACCGGAGGCGTCGAGTCGGATGAGCTCCCAGCTGGCACGGGCCAGGTCGGGCGCCCACGTTGGCGTACCGAACTGGTCGTTGACGACCTCCAGGTCCCGACCGGACGAGAACGCCGCGAGCATCGTATGGACGAAGTTGGCTCCGCCGGAGGCGAACAACCAGGCGGTCCGGATCACCAGGGCATCCTCCCCGAGGACCTCCAGGACCAATCGCTCCCCCTCCAGCTTGCTGCGGCCGTAGGTGTTCAACGGGTCCGTCCGATCGGACGTCGTGTACGGATCCTCCGCATTCCCGTCGAAGACGTAGTCGGTCGAGTAGTGCACCATCCTGGCGCCGACCGCCTTGCAGGACTCGGCGATGTGCGCTGGCGCCGTCGCATTGACCGACATCGCCAGGGCCGGTTCCTCCTCGGCACCATCGACCGCGGTGAAGGCCGCGGCGTTGATGACGACTTCGGGCCGGCATGATTGAACCAGTTGACCGACCCCGTGGGCGTCCGTGATGTCCAGCTGCTCCGCCCGACTCACGTGCAGATCGACGCCGGGAGGTGCGGTCTCGACGAGAGCGTCACCGAGCTGGCCGCCGACACCGAACAGCAGGACCTTCATTCGAACGCCTCTGCTTCGGCGAACGGGCAAGAACGCTCCCGATCACGCTCGGAGAGAATGGGCCCCCCACCGACCTCCAGCGGCCAGTTGATCAGCAGCGTCGGGTCATTCCATCGCACCGTCCGCTCGTCTTCTGGCGAGTAGTAGTCCGTGCACTTGTAGAGGACGTCCGCCTTCTCACTGAGCACGTAGAACCCGTGGGCGAACCCCGGGGGGATCCAGAGTTGCTGGTGAGTCTCTCCCGAGAGCACTTCGCTGACCCATCGACCGTAGGTCGGACTGCTCCGCCTCATGTCGACGGCCACGTCGAAGATCGTTCCATTGATCACCTGGATGAGCTTTCCCTGGACCGCGTTGACCTGGTAGTGCAGGCCACGAAGGATTCCCTGCCTGGAATGGCTGAGGTTGTCCTGCTTGAACTCGAGATCGATGCCGAGCCCTGGATGGACACGTCCGCTCCATGTTTCGAGCAGGTAACCGCGATCATCACCGAAGACATCGGGTGTCAGCAGGATCACGTCTGGAATGTCGGTCGGTGTCGCCTTCAAGTTGCAGTTCCCGTGTCGGATCAGGTTCCCGCGGCCTCGGAACTCCGCTTCTCGTCAAGCAGGCCCTGCAGGTACGCGCCATACGAGCTGGAGGAGAGACTCTCGGCGAGTCCGCTCAATGCCGAATCGTCGATCCATTCCTGTCGCCAGGCGATCTCCTCGGGGCAGGCGATGGCCAACCCCTGCCGCTGTTCGATCGTCTGGACGAACTGCGACGCCTGGAGCAGCGATTCGAACGTCCCGGTGTCCAGCCATGCCGACCCCCGGCCGAGCAGTTCCACCGAGAGATCGCCTCGTTCCAGGTACGCCTGGTTGACGGAGGTGATCTCCAGTTCGCCACGTGCCGAGGGCTCGATCGTCCTGGCGATCTCGACGACGTCGTTGTCGTAGAAGTAGAGCCCTGTGACTGCAAGGTTCGATCGAGGCGTGATCGGCTTCTCCTCAAGGCTCAGCGCTCGCATCTGCTGGTCGAACTCCACGACACCGTAGTCGGACGGATTCTTGACCGGGTAGGCGAACACGGTGGCGCCGGAGTCGGTCGAGGCCACTGTCCTGAGCCTTCTCTGGAAGTCGGAGCTGTAGAAGATGTTGTCACCCAATACGAGCGTGACCGGATCGTTCCCGATGAACTCTGCCCCGATGATGAATGCCTGGGCGATCCCCTCCGGCCGGGGCTGGCGAGCATAGGTGAACGAGACCCCCCAACCCGAGCCATCACCGAGCAACTGCTCGAAGGCCGGGCCGTCCTGCTCGGTCGTGATCACCATGATGTCCCTGATCCCCGCAAGCATCAGGACCGAGAGCGGGTAGTAGATCATCGGCTTGTCGTAGACGGGCATCAGCTGCTTGCTGACGCTGATCGACAATGGATGCAGCCTGCTTCCGGTCCCACCTGCCAGGATGATTCCCTTGCGCATGTCGCAGCTCCCTAGATGCTCAACCGGTGGACACCTGCATCTGCTCTATCTCTTCTCGGAGAGAATGAATCCGCTTCATCAACAACTTGTCCATGTATCCGGAACCGAGCACGAGGTCCTCGGCCCGATCCAGCCGCCGCATCGCCTCGGCATATCGCCCCGTCTCGGCATCGATGGCCGCCCTGGTCACGAGGAACGAGGCATTGGTCGGATCCGAGCGGACCAGCGAGTCGCTCAGCTGCTCGGCCTCCTCGAGTCGTCCAAGCTGCATGAGGATCGAGCACCTCGTGTCCTTGAGTTGATCGCTCGAGGGGGCCAAGCCGATCGCACGATCGACCATGTCGAGGGATCGGACTCGATCATCCTCCTGCTCCATGAGCAGCTCGGCCAGATTGTTCATCGCGATGACCAGATGATCCCGTTCCTGGCGCCGCCGTGCCCGCTCTCTCGCAGGCAGCTCCTGGGCCTCGGTCGACGCGACCGAGGCGTTGGAGAGAATCGACTCGTAGATGACGATCGCCTCGTCCGGCCTGCCGGACGCGCGAAGTGCGCTGGCGTGGATCAGCTTGACGACCCTCGACAGTTCCGGAGACATCGATCCTTCCCGGGCGAGCAGGGGCTGGATCAGCTCGATGGCGTGATCGACCGCCTCCTGCCGGTCGTTCCATCGACCGAGCACGAGCCATTCGTTGGCGAACATGACCCGCGTGTTGTCATTGATCCCGACTTCCTCTTCCAGCAGCATGAGCGTCTGCTCGGCATCCTCGTACGACACCGGCTTGATCGACCTGAACCACCGGGCCAGGACTCCGCCCGAGTCGATGATCGGGGCGATCAGCTGGTGCGCCCGCTGGGGATCGCCTGCATAGAGGTGGATTCTGGCGAGGTTCTCGACCCTGTCGGGATGTTCCCTGAGATCCCGCCTGATTCGGGCGGCATGCGGTGTGATCGAATCAAGCGCCTGCTCATGGCGCCCGAGGATCCTGTACTGGTTGGCGATGATCATGTCCGGACGGATCGGATCATCCAGGCTGCGCTGTCTCCACTGCATCGCCGCGGAGAGGATCTCGTCCGCACCGGCGCCTTGGGCGATCAACTGCTCCGTGATCCACTCGTGAGGCTCCGGCTGCGAAGGCATCCTGTAGGAGCACCGCCGGGCGAGTTCCAACGCCCGGCCATCCCGCCCGGCTGACTCATGAAGCTCGACGGCCAGCTTCCATCCCTGGAGAAATCGCGGGTATCGCTCGACCAGGTCCATCGCCTCACTGAGAGCCCCATCGGAGACCTGGAAACTGCCGTCTTCCGTCGACAATCCTTCCAGGAGGCTCATCATCGCGACAAAGGCCGGAAGCCGCTGCTCCATTCCATCCATCAGTTCCTGCACCTCGGCCCTCGAGTCGGACCTGAGCATCAGCAGGGAGACCAGTTGCACGACCGATTCATCATCGAGTGGATTGATCTCCAATGCGTTTCTGAACTGGACGATCGCCTCGTCGACGTTGCCCTCGGCGAGTTGAATCTGTCCGCTGAGCTGGTGAAGTCGCGCACTTCGGTTCCCTGAATCAAGCGATCTGCTGATCGCATCACGCGCGTGTTCCCGACTGCCCCATCGGAACTCCAGTTCGGCGATCAGGGCGGCACGCTGGGCCGTGTCCTCCAGCAATGCGGGATCGTTGGCCAGTTCGAGGGACTCCTGGAGTCGCCCGTTGGCGGCCAGGAACCTCGTCGCCCTGGCAACAGCCATTTCCTGCACGTCCTCGAGTTGAAGTATGGTGCGGTATGTCTGCTCGGCCTCCTGGAAACGCCCGTTTCGAACGAGCAGTTCCGCCAGGGCGAGCAGATCGACCTGGGACCCGGTGGCCTCGGCGATCGACCGGAGCAGTTCCAACGCCCCCTGGAGATCGCCCTGTGAAAGCAGCAGGTCGGCCTGGTGCCTTTTGAGCCCTGGATCGGAGCCGGATACACGGGCATACTGTCGAAGGTAGGACTCGGCCGTCTGGAAGTCGCCGGTCTCCTGAAGCAGCGAGATCAACGGTGGATAGATGACCTCGTTGCCGGGATGCGAATCAACCGCCTTCTTCAGAGCCCTTGCGGCCGCGAGGTGATCTGGTGGCTCAAGCAGTCTCAGGAGCGATGACAGGCGCTCGAGCCCCTTCAGGGAATCCGGCGAGTCCCGCAGCACGTTCTTATCCAGCAGCGTGATCGCCGAAGCGATCCTGGACTGGTCCCCGGAGTCGTATGCACGAACCCATCGGGCGTTGCACAGTGCGTACAGGGCTGAATCGGCACCAAAGACCTCTGCGACGCGCTCCATCAACTTCGAGGCGAGTTCCCTGTCGCTCCATGTCCGATCCAGGTTCGCGATGAAGGCGATGACCGCCTCGTCACGTGGCGCCGCTTCCATGAGTTCCAGAATGTATCCGGGTGTCTGCTCCAGGTCGGCCATGGAGGCGTACCTGATCAGCGACATCCGGGTGTCCAGGTCGGCCTCACCGGTCTGTTCACCCAGAATCACGGCAATCGCCTGTTCGTGCCGACCATCGTTCATGAGCATGCTGACCTCGAGGTCCTCGATTCCCTCGACCGGCGTGTCCAGGGATCCAAGCCGCAGGAGGATCCGCCTGGAGAGCTCGGGATCGACCGCCAGTGCCTGCATCGCGACGTCGCGCAGCAACTCCGGCTCGACTCCATCCTGCTGGATCAGCCGGTCCACGTACTCGATGAATGCCTCGTTGCGGCCGAGGCCCAGGAGCATCTCCGTGTAGAGCGATTCAAGCAGGGACATCTCCCCGTCCTGCTGGATCAGGCGTTCCAACTCGGCCAGGAGGATCTCGGGCACCATCATCTTCTGATCGATCGTGTTCGAGTATGAACCGACCCGCATCAACAGGACGCGTGCACGGACCAGCTCGATGTAGGCCGGAAGCGATGAGGGCGAACTTGCCAGGATGCGCATGCTGACCCGGTAGGCATCTTCCGGCTGCTGCAGCCTGTTGTAGAGCCGTGCCAACCGGACGCCCGGAAGCATCCAGTTCTGGTTCTCCCTGTCCCAGGCCTGCTGGTAGTGCCTGATCGCGGTATCAGGATCACCGATGGCCTCGGCCGCCTCGCCGAGGAAGTAGTCCAGCATGGACGGAATCCAGGATGTGCCGGCGGCGGGCTGCTCGACGGACGAGAGCGTGCTCGCGGACAGTGCGAGCGCCCTGGAGATGGTGTCGATCCGTTCGGACCGAGGTGGCTCGTTGATCCTCGACCGTGCATCGATCGCGGCCGAGATGATCCTGTTGTACTGCTCGGGATATCCCTCGTCGACCGGTGCACGATGCAGCGAGGTCAGTGTCGATTCGATCCCGGGACTTTCATCGAGCAGCTGGAAGTAGGCGTTCCACCGCAGTACGACCGGATGCTCTGATCCGAGCTCGAGACTGGCCCGTTCAAGGGCGCGACGCGCCTCGGTCGTGTTCTGGCGATGCCAGTGCCTCCTGATCAGCAGGTCGGACAACTGTGCATCGGACATGTCGCGCTCGGCCAGGGCGAGCACCTGTTCGCTCAACTGCTCCATCTGCATCAAGTCGAGCAGGTCGATCATCGAGATCAGGAGCCTGGGGTCCTCGAGCCCTCGCTGGACGGCCAGTTCCATGGCCGCCCTGGCCTCGGAAGGCCGACCGAGCTGCCACAGGATGTTGGCGCGGATGAAATCGAATCGACCGTCGGGGGATTCCAGTTCGGACCACTCGTCGATGACCTCGAGTTGTTCCGGCACGGTCAGACCGCGACTGGTCAGGATGCGGAACTGGAACAACCGCCAGTCGATGTTCAATGGTTCGAGCTGGACCAGCCTGTCGATCGCCTCCTGCGCGGCCGTCCATCGCCCCTGCGAGAACCAGAGCATTGCCCGGTACTGGTGGGCCTTGATATTGTCCGGATCGGCTTCGATCAACTCATCGAGGACCTTGGCCAACTCGGCCCGGTAGGCCATCTGCTTGTAGATCTCGAGGAGGACCTCGAGGGCTTCGATGTCCCCTGGACTCCTGTCCGTGATCTCCTCGTGGATCTGCGCGGCACGGCGGAGATTCTCGTTGCCCGGAAGGTACACGTACCGGTGCGCCGTGCCGAGCATGCGGAGCGACTCGACATCACCGGGATACCGGCTCCGGTAGATCGAGAGCTCGGAGATGGCCTCGTCGTACTTCTGTTCCTTGAACGCGGCGATGCCACGATCCCTCGCCTCGACGGCGAGGTGATCCCTGTAGGCACGTCGAGCGTAGACCGCGCTGATACCGGCCACGATGATGAGGAGGAGGATGATGCAGAGCAGGAGAAGTCTTCTCCTGGCCCTCTGAGTCAGTGTCATGTGCGTCGTCGATCCGAAGAGTGCCGGCATGCCGCTTGATGCCGTGGTCGAGGTGTGTTCCTGTCAGGGCAGGTCATGATGCTGGTCCAGGCGGCTGGTCATTTGGTGAATCACCTGCCGGTTCCTGGTCTTCCTTGAGTACGTTGAGAATCGGGTGCTCGGGACCGGTGGATGAGCGACCGGGCGTCTCCATCTCCTGCTGGACCTCCTTGGACATCCTGGAAAGGGATGTGTATCGGTTGCAGTCCCTGATGTCTGCACAATTCAGCACCACGCCGAGATAGTCGATGCCGAACGCATTGATCTCCTGGACGCATTCACGAAGATTGGTCCTGGAACGACCTCGCCTGATCGTGAGAACGATCCCGTCGACCGCGCACATGATCGGAAGGCTCTCCACGCTCGCTGACATCGGTCCCGTGTCGATGAGCAGCCTGTCGTACCGGGATCGAAGTTCCTCGAAGAGCTTCCGGACGGCCTGCGGATGCAGGTTCCCGGCCGTCATCGATTCGTCCTGTCCCACCCCGAGGATGTCGAGGTTCTCCCGACCCGCATTGGCGATCTCGCCGTTGATCCCGCCCTTGTTGAGGACCTCCCGGATCCCGTCGGAATGAAGTCGGCCGAACTGGTGACTCAGGGATCTTCCGATGAAGTCGAGGTCGGCCAGGAGCGTCGAGTAACCACTGCTGGCATACGACCAGCCCAGCGACGCGGCGAGCGACGTCTTGCCATCACCCTGGTTCGGGCTGGAGATCATGATCGCGTAGCCCTCATCACCATCAGCAACCTCGCGGATCGAGGCCTCGATCCTGTTACGGACCCGGTGTATCGATTCGGCGATGAGCGTCGAACCGTCCTTGCCGGGCTCGACCTGGTTGATATCGGGCACGACTCCCAACTGCCGGAGCGGGATCGGATCCAGACTCAGCTGGCTTGACGCGAAGGCCTTTCGATCAAGCGTGCCCAGCAGGAAGAAGATGCCGAATCCGATGCCGAGGCCACCGACGAATCCGGCAACCGCAAGCTGCTTCTTCTTGTCCTTGGAAGGAAAGCCCAGGGCGACCGCCTCGATCATCGTCTCCCGCCCCTGCCTGATGACGTTCTCCTCCGAGAGAAGCTGGGAGAGTCGCTTCGAAAGCGTGTTGATGTAGTCATCCGCCTGGGCGATCTCCTCCTCCAACTCCTCGTACTTGGCGTTCTCCTTGACCATCAGCGACGTGGAGATCTGCAGAGCCTGGCTCTCCTTGTCGATCTGCTCCAGTCGCTGGAGCATGCTTCCATACCGCTGCTTCTTGCCGGGCCCATCCAACCATGCCTTCTTCGCGATGGCCAGCTGCGTCCGGTACTGTGCCTCGAGGGTCCGAAGCGTGTTCTGGGACTTCCGGATCTGCATGTGCCCCTCCAGGAATCGGGACTTGTGCATCTCGTACTGGAGCTGAGCCGTCTTGATCTGCTTGCGCACATCGGCCAGGAGAGGATCGACCGAATCGAGCTCGGCCTGGGTCGGTTCGGGGATCTCTTCGGGACCGGGCTCTCGCCCCTCGGCCCTCAGCCGCTGCTTCATCAGGTTGATCGCGGCCTCAAGCTGCGTGGTCTCGCGTTCGAGGTTCGACTTCCGGGTGTACTGTTCGTCGATGAGCGTTCTCAGGTCGAGAACCGGGAATGAACTCCGTTCCCTGAGTGCATGCTGCTGATCCTTGAGATCCGCTCGCTTTCGTCGCTCCTCGGTCAGCAACGATCGGATCCGCTGGGTCATCTCGGTGAAGGTTGCCTCGGCATCGGGCGAATAGAGTGCTCGATAGGAACGAAGGAGTGAGTTGACGATCTTCGCGGGCAGCCTCGGCTCGGACGACTTGAACTGGACGCGGACCAGTTCGGTCCCCCGCTCGGCCCATGACTGGAGGTCCTCCTCGATGCTCTGGCGCAGGTTCACCTGGGGAGACTCCTGGAGGAATCCGACCAGTTCCGGGTCCTCCAACGCATTGTCGATCACCCTCGGCGATCGGATCAGCTGTGCGATCGTGCCCATGTGGGACGTGACGTTGGTGATGCCGCTGGTCTCGGGCGTCTCCTCGAGCAGGAAGGGAAGCTCGCTTCTGACGCGGATGCTTCCAAGAGAGGTGTATTCGATCGGTGCAAAGAAGTAGCCGACGATGGCGCCGATGATCCCGAGGGACAACCCGACGATCGTGGCCAACTTCCAACGGCCATGCATCCGGTCGAGCACGGCATCGAACTGGCTCGGGCCCTTGGCAGGCTCGTGGCCGACGTCCATCGCCTCGACATCGATCGGCGACTGGGTCTGGACTCGTTGTACGATCTGCCGGGATCTCATGCTGCACCGCCATTGGAACTGTTGAGTCTGCCCTCACCGAGCACCTGGAAGACCTCGGCGGGCAGTGACTGGAGTATATCCACGGCCCAGGCTCGAGCCTGTTCCATCGAGATGTCTCCATCGATCACGATCTGCAACTGGGCCACCCCACTGGTTGATTCGGACCATCCACGGGCCGTCTCACGCAACTGCCCCATGCTGGTACTGGCCGTTCCATCAGGAAGCATGAAGCAACTGAACACGAACCGGCTCGAGACGGGGATCCCCATCTCGTGCCACTGGAAACGATAGGCCTGGAGCGGCAGCGTTTCCTCTCCGATGGTGATTTGATGGGTTTCGGTGGACTCCATCAACCACCCTGCGTTTGGATAGCACTGGGGCGGATGGTGACCGATCATGTCCCGGACATCACTGCAGTGGATGATGCAGAGCACGAGACTGCCATCCAGACCAATCCTGGAGTACCTGCGACTGAGGATCGCGGTCGGCCGAAGCAGTTGTTCAGCGGACGTAGGGACCGGGACGTCCTCGCCGTACCAGTCACCGAGGCGGACAGGCACCCGATCAATCATGCCCTCCACCTGCATCGACCTGGCCAGCACCTGCTCCGGATCCAGCATCGGCTGGGCGAAGACGAACGGGTAGATCACGAGGATGGCCGTCGTCAGTACCGGGGCGAGAAGACCGAACCTGCACGTGCAAATCGTGTTGTTCATCGTTGGCGAGCTCATGTCGAGACAAGCCTCGCTGATCTGATCGGAATGTCCAGACATTGGATGAGCTTGACCACGCCCAGCAGCATCAGCAATGCCAGTGGAATCATGACCCATCCGCCCACATCATGACAGGCCAGCGCCATCTCTTCGGTTGAATACCCGTAGAAGATGCTGGTCGCGATGAGGCGGAGCACATTGCAGATCAGCGCGATCAGGGGACTGACGGCGATCAGGACGATCCGGACCCCGAGCCTGAAAGGAACGGAGAACACGAACGCGAATACGACCAGCGCCAGCGGAAATATCATCCGCATGCCGGCACAGACCTCCGCGATCGTGACGCGGGCCTGATTGATCTCGATGACGTTGCCCGACTGGATCGCGTTGATCCCGATGAGCTCCAGTACCTGGAACGTGATCAGCGTGGAGACCTGCTGCATCATGGATGTCAGTGGTGCGGCTACGATCTTTGGAACCGGCACCAGGAACAGGAGCACCACGAAGACGCAACCGAACTGCCTGGTCGCCTCGAGGCCGGTCATGGTGATGATGCTTCCCATGATCGAGAGCAGCGCACCGAGGTGCCAGAAGACGAGGTAGTCCCTGGCGTAACCGAACCATGAAAGGGCGAGACCGGCCGCCACGATGAGCGGGCCGAGAAGACTGGGGGCGAACCCGATCGACCGGATCCTGTCCTTGCGCAACCAGAAGAGATAGAGCGCCACGAACGGAACGAAGAGTATGTACCCGGACTCGATGTCGCCCCCGGACGCCCTGTTCCAGATGTCGATCAGGGCAGGTCGACAGGTCCAGGCAGCCAGGCACGCCATCAGGATCATGATCGCGAGAGAGAGCACGTTCCAGCCCGGGACCGGCCTGGAATCGACTGGCTTCGATGTGACACCGAGTTCACTCACGCTTCACCTCTGGAACCCCGGGAATCAAGGATGTCCCCGGGGATGCTGGGAACAATCCCCGAGTATATTCAAACAAGGCCACGATCCGGTTGTAACGGATGCGCCATGTGTCGCGCCGGTATTATTGGACTTGAAGCGACACGAGACGTGTTCAGTCACGACCGGTCGATCGCATCAGGACCCCCGATGCCTCGAGGGCGTCGATGATGCTGGCGGTCTTCCTGTCCCATCCATGTTCACGGACCATGCGCCGCCGAGCCGACTCGTCGCCCGGCACCTCGAGAGATCGTGATATCGCCTCCGCGAACGCGCCGGGGTCCCCCGCCACCGACACCGATCCGGGCCAATGATCCAACTCTGGAAACGGCGTGCTCACGACAGGACGGCCGACGGCGAGGTATTCCTTGAACTTCACGGGATTGCACGCCTTGATCCACTCGTTCTGGTTCCATGGCATCAGGAGCACGTCACAGGCAGCCATGTAATCGGGCACCGCTTCGTAGGGTCTCTGCCCAAGCATGTGGACGTTCGGTCCGTCACACCACCCCTCTGGAAGACTGCATGCACCGACAAGGACGAACTGCACGTCCGGCAGCAGTTGGACGACCCTGCTGAAGAAGGACGCATCGAACGTGTGCGAGTCGATCCCCCCGATGAAGCCGGCCCTGGGTCGGGCGATGTGCTGCATGTCCGAGGGCTGGCTGTTCCCGGTTCCGGCCATCTCGAAGGCCGCGAAATCGACCCCGTGATCTGCGAAGACAGACGCACTGCAGGATCCGCCCTCCTGCTGGTGGAGAATCCTGGAACAGAAGACCACCAGGTCGGCCCGCTCCTTGAGAATCCGATCACATCGGCCGATCTCAACGGGATCGACATTGGGGAACTCCTCGAAGCGATCGGTGCGCTGGTAGACCAGTCCCGCGTGTTCGATCCTGTCGATGAACTTTGCGGCCGGTGGGCAGGCGATCCAGATCAGGGGGGACGTGATCCCCATAGAGGCCGCGGCCCTGCGGACCTGTCGTGGCATGAACGCGCCGGTCATCATCCTTCCAAGCGACGAGGGGGCCGCGATCGGGCTCATCACCGAGAAGTTTTCCCGGATTGGGACAACGCCCCGACGGATGCTCCGGAGCTTCCTTCGGACCCGGGTCAGGAACATCCGTCCCTCCGAAGGCCTCGGCACGCGCATGCCGATCGAGTTGACGTAGAGGACCGGCAGGTGCCGGCTCATCTCCCGCATCACCTGCATGTCGAAGTGGCCACGGTTGTGATACCAGTAGTCCTCACCCCCGAAGCAGATGATCCCGTCGAACTCCCCCTTCACCGGATGTGGATCGCTGGTCATCTGTTGATGAAATCCGAAAGGGCCTCGATCAACTCGTCGGAGGCGTGGGGTGAGATGCTGCTTCCGGACCTGCCGGCCTCCTCGCCGAGCAGGTTCCTCATGAACGGAAGCAGGCCAGACCTGCTTGCATGCGGGTTGTCCGGCCTTCGAAGCATCTGCTGGAGCTCGTTCTCATCCATCGCGACGGGGATGGCAGCAAAATCAACCAGCTTTCTCGCGGTCGCGAACTGGTGATCATTCTGGTGCTCGCCGAGCGAATGTCGCCTCGGCATCACGATGATCTCCTTGTCCCACTGGAGCGCATTGAGGATCGTGCCCATGCCGGCGTGCGCGATGATCAGGCTCGACTGCTACATGCATTCGTTGAAGCGCTCCACCGTGAGTGTCCGCTCGTGCCCGATGTACGAGGGAGGCTTGCCCTTGCCAATCTGCGCGAATACGTCATCGCGACCGACCTCCCTCGCCCACGCATCGACGGCATGGATCAATCGGTCAAAGGGCATCTGCGTTCCGACCACGACGAAGATCACAGGACGTTCCCCCGGTACTCCAGGCCATCCCTACCCGCCAACTGCTGCCACTGTGTCAGGTAGAGATCCGCATGGCCCTTCACGAGCCTGCACGAGAACGAGACCTCATCGACGTTGGCGATCGAATCGATCCACGCACTGCGCGCACCGAACAGCTTGCCCAGCCTGACGGCAAGGCATCCGGGGGCGGCTCCGGTGGACACGATCACATCGGGTCTCACTCGCAGCAGGACGATGAACGTTCGGACCAGGAGGACCAGTATCCCGAACTTGTTGGACTTGTCCGCATCATTGACCACCATGAGCCTGTGGTCGGGGACGTCATGCTGGTACGAGCGGGAGACCGTGCAGTAGGTCACGTCGTGTCCCTCGAAGGCCGGGCGCAAGCGGAGCAACTGCACCCAGTGCCCGCCTCCCGAGGACATCGCGAGGATCTTCAACCGGCGTGATTGTCGATCTGAATCACTGCTCAAGAGCTTACCTTGCTGTCTTTCGCGATCTGATCATCGCGCTCTTCCAATCAGACTGAACCTGTATCGGCGCCCGGTGCCTGGACGCTTCACTAACCGGCACCTGGCTGCAGAGTGTCGCGATGGCTGCGAGCAGAAGGTACCAGATCACCTGGATCTGGCCGAAGTACGAGACGGCCATGAACATCGCCAGTGTCGAGAACATCGACACGCCGAGTCCCCAGGCGACCTTCTTGTGCTGCGGGGAGGCCAGCCGATTCCTGTTGAACTGGCCGACCTGACGAAAACCGATGACGAAGATCGCGACCAGCACGAGCATGCCGAGGAATCCTCCTCGCACACCGGACAGAATGAACTGGTTCGTGATGTCCTGGAGCCCCCGACCCCAGTGTTCGGTGGACTTGGTCCCGATCACGGCCCATTCGCCGAAGTTCTTCATGGCCGCATCGATGAGCCTGTAACGGTGGTACCCCGTCGAGCTTCCGGTGAGGTCGATCCTGGCGAACAGGTGGGCGATGCCCTTCTGCATCCCGAAGTGCAGCAGCAGGAGCATCGGGAAGAGCACCAGCCTGAAGACACCGAGCACCTGCCTGGCCGGGTAGACCGCCCAGCCGATCATCGTCGCGAGCACACCGCCCATCGGTGTGCTCGATGCCGTGAGCATCACGATCGTGACCGACATCGCCAGTCCGATGCAGACAAGAATCTTCCGCCTGTCCCAGAGAAGACCGATGAACAAAGGGATCACCATGGCCCAGTAGCATCCGGCCATGATCGGGTGCGAGAATGCGCCCTGGCAGCGGAGCTTGCCCTGTCGCACCTGGGTGACCTCTGGCACGCCGCCGAAGACGGAGAAGAAGTTCCGACCGGTCGACTTCTCGACGAACATGAAGATGCAAATCGGTATCGACAGGGCGCACATGCTGTACAGAAGGAACTTGAGCTCATCCCAAGTCCGTACCAGCACGCGGCATGAGAAGTAGAGCCCGATCGCATCGAAGGCCATACCGAGCCGGTTGAACATCGCCGAGGTCGTTCCGTACAGGATGAAGTAGCAGACGAACGGGATCGCCGCCGAGAGGATCACGAGGAGATCCATCGAGTGCCATTTCAAGCCGCGAAGTTCCCCACGAACGAGGATTCGCAGCCAGATGAACAGCACCAGGATCCGAAGCAGACTGAAGTCGAGCGTGAATACGGTCACCATCTGCCCCACCGGGATCAGACAGGCGAGTATCACCAGGGTGATGGGCGCGTACTTTCTCGGAAAGAACACGGCAGCTGCGGCGAGCACGCTCACGATCGCCAGTCCGACAGGATGGATGTTCGTCTGGTTCGCCCAGTCGAACGTGTAGCCATCCATCTGTGCAAGCAGCGAGCTCATGCTTCACGCGACTCCAACAACCCACGAAGCAACTGGTCCAGATTCCCGGCGATGCGACTTCGTTCGAAATTCTGCCAGCGGACCATCGCCTCGGACAATGCCTCCGTTCCTGCCGGGGGAAGTGACTGCCATTTCATTATTGAATCGCACATTCCGTCGATGTCGTCGAATTCGACACATTGGTTGCCTGGAACCGAGGCGACGAGATCCCTGGCGTCGGAATCGCACATCGCCCCGAGAATCGGCCGCCCGGAGGCGAGGTACTCGTAGGTCTTACCAGGCGTGATCAGTGCCCTGCGGCCCTCGGGGAGACCGTGCAGTGGAAGAAACAGGACATCCGCCCGGCAGAGCGCCTCGACCGACTGCTGGTGCGGGAGATAGCCCACCTCGTCCACGAGTTCCTGGACACCCGACTCCTCGATGCACCGTCGGGTCGCCGGATCGATGTCCCCAAGCAGCTTCAACCGTGGCCGACGCGAGCATGCTCCTGAATCGACGATCCGCCTGATCGCCTCCAGGAGGAAGTAGGGTGTTCTTCCGGTCGGGTTGATCGGCTCGGGCCTGTACGAAGCCAGTTCCGCAAGACGACCCTTCAGGCCCGTACGAGGATAGAGGGTGTTTGAATGCAGAGTTCCCGCATGCAGAATCTCGAGCACGCCACCATCGGTCCTGGGCTCGAACGAGCAGGTATCGAGCACGTGCTGGAAGTCATCGATGTTCCAGCCGTTGGTCAGGACCTCGACGGGCACATGAGCTGCCGACCGGAACCGCTCGAGCATCGCGGCTCGTGATCCTGGTGTGTTCGCAATGACCATGTCGGCATGCCTGAACATGGAATCCATCCGGGCGAGGTCCTGCTTCCAGTGGAACCTGGTCCTGTATGACCGCCAGCCGTCCAGCGCCCAGGGGTCACGGAGATCGAAGACGACTCGTGGACTGGACGCGGAGGCGGCATTGATTCGGGCCGGGATCCCGGCGGCCTCGAACGGCGACATCGTGACCAGCACGACATCCGCCGTTTCCGACTCCAGCAACCGATCAAGTCGATGACCCGCATGGCGGGCCCAGTTGGCCATGATCCGCTTCCGACTGCGACAGGTTGAATCCGGAGACGATCCGTCCCCGAAACCGACGCGCAGGACGCGTACCGAATCGGGAACGTTTGACTCTAGAGAAGAGTCCTCGGGCTCCCAGTCCTGTCGTTGCCCTGGCACGACTTTCGTGATGACCGTGACGGCCCAGCCCAGAGTGGCCAGATGCCTGGCGAAGGAGACCGGCCGCTGGGTTCCCGCACCGCCATCGGGTGGGAAGTAATAGGAGACGAGAACCAGGTGAGGCACGAGCTAGGCCTTCTCCTGCTTCCAGGACGATGTTTCAGGGCACCAGCTTCGAATGACTCGTGCCGGTGTACCGACGGCGATCGAATCGGCGGGAATATCATGGGTCACGACACTCCCGGCACCGATGACACACCGCTGACCGATCGTAACGCCCTTGAGGACGATCACCTTCTCCCCGAGCCAGGCCTGGTCGCCGATGCGCACGGGGTCGGCGACGATTCGTCCGTTGGACACGACGGGCTCATCGAGATTGCTGCAATCATGGTCGTGGTCGGTGACGTAGACTCCGGAGGCGAACAGGCATGATGCACCGATACTGATCTCCTGGGCGGCACCGAGATGAACGCCAGGCTGTATGACGGTGCCGCTGCCGATCGTGATCGATCCGATTCCCTGATCAGTCCCGATGCACTCGATGCGTGATCCGGGCCAGATATTGACATGGTCACCAAGCTCGAGTCCTGAGAGCTGGTGCAGCGACCGCGGCCGCTGGATGATCGAACCGCTGCCGATCGAGCGGCATCTCGGGTTCAACGCAACGGTATCGATCAGCCGTGAACACATGGAACACAGGCGTCGAATCAGCCCTCGCCTGACCGGCTTCAGCTTGAGAATTTCATCCATGCATCTGGCCTCGAAACGGCGAGCATGGCGGCTGGAACAGGCTCCGGCCACCATCCACGAACTCTTCAGTCATCGACCCGGAATGGTTCATGACTTCACCTTCCACCTGGAGGATCCGTTCCTGTAGTGAACGCCGTGCCCGTGCAGCGAGTAGCCGGCCTTCTCGATCGCCCGCCGGGAGGACATGTTCCAGTCCGAACAGTCGATGTACAGTTGCATCGCCCCGTCCGAGAGCAGTCGACTTGATGCCGTCGAAAGCACATCCGTCATCAGTCCCATCCCGCGATCCTCCTGGACCGTTCCGGCATGGGAGAAGACGTGGGCCTCGCCGGGAACCTTGAAGAAATAGTGATCCAGGTGTTCGCCCGAGGTTGACCACATGTAGGAGGAGACTCGTCCATCTCGCAAGTACAACCACAGGACGCGTCCGTGCCTCAGCATCGCGATGCCGTCATTGCCGGTCAAACTGGAGTAATCCCTGACCAGTGATCCATGAAGATCACCTGACATGGACTCCTGGTCTATGCGATGGAGTTGATCGACCTGGAATTGTTTTCCGGATCCGGGCGGACTCGTCGACCCGTCCAGCCTGAACACGAGCCTGTAGTCTCCGACCAGTTTCCTCCTGATGACCCGGCACAGTTGGGCCAGGCCGAAGAAAAGCCCCCGATCACGGAACCCGCGACGAACGACCTGTCCCTTGAAGCTCATGGAAGCTGTCCCATCCCCGGACGCGTGGTGTGCATACTCATGTTCTCATTGCTCCCTGGACATCTGCCCGATGCAGTGGGCGATGAAGTCGATCTGCTCGTTCGACATCGCCTGGTGAACAGGCAAGCCGACGACCTGCTCCTTCAAAACCTCCACCTCCGGAAACGATCCAAGATCGATCGATGGATGCCGACCGAGCCAGAATCGTGTCGCCTCCACACCGAGTGAACGAAGCGCCCAGACTCGGCGACAGAGCCAGTTCGATCGGACCGGACAGACCAATGGAGACGTGCCGGAACCGGCTTCAGGAAGAACCAACTCGATCCCCGGAACCTTGCGAAGGCTCGAATGCAGGCGGTTGTAATTGTACCGGCGGCGATGCACGACCAGCGATGGATCGACGTGACCGAGAATCCGGCAGGACAGCCGGGGAGCGGCTCGATCGGCATCGAGGTCTGCGTTGAACCGGTAGTGTTCCGGCATGAACTCCGGATCGGTCCCGGGAATGTCAGCGACTGCCCCACCACCGGCCCGGGCATGCAGGCGGAGCCCCAGCCGAGCCATCGCCCGGATCGACATCCGCTTGAACATCGAGGCGTAATTCAGCCTTCCGGGCGACACCGAGCGAGCCGGTTCCTGAATCCTGACGGTTCCAATGGGCGAGCATGCGAGGCCACCGCAGGGGACCGGCAGGGACTTGGACAGGCTGTAGACGGCCAGGTCGGCATCGGAGGCGACGGGATCATTTCCTTCGGTGCAGAAGATCGAGTGAGCGCAGTCCTGGATGAGAAACAGGTTTCGTTGATCACACAGGGAACGAACACCGGTCGTGTCGGCCGGGAACCCGTAGAAATGGGTCAGGTAGATGGCGCGCGTCGTTGATCCGATCCGGGATTCAAGATCCTCCAGGTCGATCTGCGCGGCCCCATCGATCCTGTAGGGAGTCACGGAGGCTCCACTGCTGAGGATGGCGTCGATCTCGGAACCACAGTGATACGAGGGGACCAGGATGTCATCACCCTCACCGACGTCCATGGACCCCAGGCCCAGGCGGATCGCCGACCGACATGAACCAGTAAGGATCATCGGGCACGTGCGCGGAAGCGGTTCCCTCCAGGCCGAACCGCCTCCGGTCAACAGGTCACGGATGCGGGGACTGGGTGCGGCGCTGTAGATGCGACGTGTACTCATATCCTCATCCTCATCCACGAGGAACGGAGCGGCCGAGGCGACAGTCGCAGCATAGGACGGAGCCTCTTGTACCAGGCGGCGTAGTAGAGCTTGTTGACCAGGCGACACATGCCCAGAGCGATCGACAGCCGGAGCCCCGGGCGTCGGGTCAACAGTGCGTGCTGGAGGATCTCGAGGGTACCGCCCTGTTCGGACTTGTAGTCGTAGGATCCAATCCCGTCGTCGAGAGTCCTGGCACCATGCTCAATCGCATATCGGATGAATTCAAAGTGGGCGATGGTTCCAAGGGAAAGTTTCCTGAGGTCCGG
>PARI01000008.1 GCA_002711415.1 Phycisphaerae bacterium
CCCAGCGCAGGTCCACGGCGATCTTGAGCGTCAACTGCAAGACCCTGGAAGCGACCGTGCTGTACTCGGATCGAGTCGCCCAGCAGATCAACACGGAGGGCGTCGTGCCCATGAAAATCGATCTGACCGGCTCCAACCCGGAGGGACGAAAGATGCTCGAGGAGGTCCAGCGACTGACGATCCCCCTCCTGGTGATCTTCGATCGGGAGGGACAGGTGATCTTCAAGAGCGATGCCTACACCAAGCAGCAGGTCATCGATGCGCTTCAACTCGGCCTGGGTGAGTGAGCCACTGGTCAGGACGACGAACGATCGAAACTGCAGCGGACGTCTCCGGTCTCTCGCTGGTAGGAGATCCCCCGACTCTCGGGAAAGAGCTTCAATCCCTGCTCGCGAAGCGATGCAGCGTGCTCCCGAAGATACTGCTCAAAGCTGTCCCTGGACTCGAAGTGGTACCGCACCTGGCAGTGACTTCGATGATCATCGCCATCCATGAGGATCGCTGTGCCGTCAAGGGCACCGGCGTCGATGACATCACTGATGTGCTCTGATCGCAGCCACTGGATCCACTCATCGGCGACCGCCGGATCATCGAACCAGGCCTTCACGGTGTATGAGAACATGACGGGATCCTCGGGTTTCACCCCTGCTCGCGAATCCGGGCGTCCTCGATGATACGCAACATCTGTTCTCGCTGGTTCCCGGGCATCTGCTTGAGCGGATCCAGGGAGCGAGCTTCATCGATCAGGATCGCCTCATTCGCAATCGAGGCGGCCTCGGCATACTCCTCCGACCCATGGAGAACCCCTGCCAGCAGGACGCGCGCGTGCACGGAGTTCGGGTCCAGCTGAATCCACTCCACCAGGGCCTCACGGAGGCGATCACCCACGGGACGATCGTCGGCCATCGACTGCATCAGCGCCGCCGCCGTCGCTGCCGAGAGCCTCGCGGATCGCCCACGGGTGGACGCTGCATCGAGCGTCTCCAGGGCGAGTTGCTGCATCCTGGTCCGATCATCACCCTCCAGTCGCTGAGCGGCGCGAAGCGCCTGGTCGGCCAGCGCGAGGGAGATGTCGTGTCGACAACGCATCCGATCCACCGCCTCGTCAAGAAGACTCGTCGCGTGCATCCTTGCGGCAGGCGTGTTGCCCGCATTGACCTCCAGGAGCAGGTTCCGCAGCGCGAGCGGTTCCACGGCCAACACGTTCCACTGGGAGCGAAGGTGATCGACGTATCCGGGTGAAGTCCCGGCCGCAAGCAATCCCTGGAGGATCTCCTCCGCATCAGCTGGGTCCTGCAACCGGAGCCCGGGGTCGATGATCTCCTGCCTCATGACACCGATCGACTGCAGGCGGGCCGCTGCCTCCTCGACAAGAAGATCCTGCCTGGTGGTCGGGATGATGCCGAACACGAGCAGAAGCACGCAGGCCGCAAGCGGGATTGGCAGGAGCCATCGTCCCCATGAGACTGAGCATGCAGCCGGCGCGGCCAGGCCGACCAGGAGCAGGATCCAGGCGGCGGCTCCCGGCTGCCAGAGCGACATCTCGATCTGCGCATGAAGCAGCAACACGAAGCCGGCCAGCATCAGGATCCACCTGGCTCGAGCCAGGGAGACCCGCTCGAGGATCCTGATCACGGAAGCTGACATCATGAGCATCAGCACGATCCCGAGACAGACTCCCAGCAGCGAGATCGTGCCGATCACTCGCTGCTCGATCCACAGCGAGATGATGCAACTGCAGAGGATCACGATGCTCGATGGAAAGAACAGCGATCGCATCGATCCGGTGCCCGGTTCGTTCCGATCATCGCCACCGACTCCACGCCACAACTGGATCATGGTGAGGAGCACCCAGCACGCACCGACGATTCCCATCGCCGCCAGCCAGTCGATCCACATCGAGTGCGCGCTGTTGACCTCCTCCGGTGATTCCATCGGGCGACCGAGAAGATACGCGTCGTCGAACCCTCCCGCACCGACACCAAGCAGCGGGTGTTCCAGGAACATGGCCAAAGCCCCGGTCATGTAGTGCCACCTGAAGAGGAGGCTCTTCTCCTGGAGCATCTCCACCGGGAGGAGTCCACGCACGATCACGACGACCAGGGCCAGTACGAGCAGGCCGAGCAGGCCGAGCCGGACCATGCGACCATCCGGTGGCGATGCCAGCCAGCCGTTGAACCAAGAAACCATGATCAGGAGGAGCCCGGCGAAGGCCACCACGATCGCGCCCAGCCCCCCATTGAGCAGGACAAGGCCCAGTCCAAGCAGTCCGACCAGGAAGAGAACCCCCTTCCACCCACCTTCGGCACGGTCATCGACCGATGGTCGCAGCAGCAGCACGCCCGCGCAGAAGGTCACGGCCGCCGCGATGACGGAACCGAAGATGTTGGAGAACCCGAACCACCCGGTTGCTTCCGGTTGCATCAACCGACGTTCGTAGATCAACGCCTCGGGCGTGCCGGCGAGCCAGCCCTTCTCCTCAAGGATCATCTGCTTGTTGGCCTGAAAGAACGCGACGGTCTGTGGATGATCGAGAAAGACCTGGACCAGACCACGCAGCAGCAGAGGGCATGCGATCGAGAGCAGGACCGCGCTCATGAGAACGGTCATCCTGTGATCACGCGCCAGGTGCGCTGCGGCGACCAGACCGATGACCGCCGCGAACCAGCCCGACCCCCGCCACATGGATTCGAAGTCCTGTCCGGCATGCAGGAGGATGACGGGCAGTGGCAGGATCGCCAGCACCAGGAGCACCGGGTCCAGTCCTCGCCGCTGCCGACACTCGGCGAACAGGCAGACCACCGCGCCGCAGACCAGCAACAGGTCGAGCACCATGCTTCCAGCGGGTCCCAGCCCGGCCAGTGGAAGCGGGTCGATCGCCGGATCGACATCGAACAGCCGCATCGGAGCGATCACGACCATGCAACGCACCATGGCGACACCAGCCATCAGGCAGGCACCGACCAGTTGCAGCGTTGACACGGGCTTGTCTGGTTGCTGCTGGAGTTGGTTCATCGTCGTGTTCCAGTTCGCCAGCCTGCGTACTCCAGCAACGCCAGCAGCACCAGGACCAGCAGGACCTGGCCGGCCAGGAGCATCGCCTGCCACGGCAGCAGCGTGCCGAGGAACATTCCCCCGATCCCGGTGATCCCCGCCAGCAGCCAGATGACGACGACAGCCATCGGTTCGGACAGGCCTTGCTGGACCAGCCTGTGGGAGAAGTGTCGCTGGTCCCCCACGAACGGGCTGCGCCCCAGGTAGATCCTGATCAGGACGACGCTGAGCAGGTCGTAGATCGGGATCGCAAGCACGACCAGCGGCATCAGCACGCCGTACCACGCCGTGCCGAGGGCATAGCCCGGATCCGATGGGTCGACGTAGGTGATCCTGATGGCCGCGATCCCAAGCAGCCAGCCGATCACCAGCGATCCGCCGTCACCCATGAAGATCCTGGCCGGCGAAAAGTTCTTCACGAGAAATCCAAGCAGCGAGCCGGCAAGCAGTGCCAGCGAGATACCGAGGAACCACTGGCCGTTGATGATCGTGGTCACCATCAGGATCAGCGCCGCGATCGTGCCGATCCCGGCGCACAACCCGTCCATGTTGTCCAGGAAGTTCATCGCGTTGGTGATCACGACAAGCCACGCGACCGTCATCGCGATCGAAAGCACCTGGCCCGCGATCCCGTACTGGTCCAGCACGTGCAGCATGCGGATGTCCAGGACGGACGCGAGCACCACGGCCAGCACCACCTGCACGAGCAGCTTGGGTACTGGCCCGAGCGTGCGGCGGTCATCCCACAGGCCAGTCAGGTGGATCAACAGCGCCGAAAGCACGATGCCCCACCACGAAGGCACCTCCTCGAGGACATGCTGCTGCAGCGGCTGAAGCGACTCCGGAAGGATCCGTTCAGGAGAGAACACCAGCAGCCCCAGCAGGCCGAGCATCACCGGTCCGACGGCGGCCCAGAAGATGGCGATCCCCCCGATGTTCGGGACCGACCTCAACTGCTTGGCATGACCGGGGGCCCCGGGCGAATCCAGCGTTCCAGCGCGATGCCCGACGCGGACGAGCGATGCGCAGAGCGGCAGCCCGATCACGAAACCGACCACGATGAATAGGAGAACGATCAAGCCCATCTATGAATATGGTATCGGCTCGGAACGCACATCAGGGACACGAACACGCCGGATCGAGCCGGGCCTGACCGTGACGGCCAGCGGCCCTCCAGCGGCTGTTTCGGTTGAAGAAGTTGCCTGTGACAGGCACACGACTACCTTGTAGCCGATGGATCAAGAACCACTGGGACTGATTGCCGGTCAGGGCGAGCTGCCGTTGATGATCGCGCGTGGCGCGAGGGCCGATGGACGCGCGGTCTGCTGCGTCGGCCTGCGCGAGCAGTTCGACCCGAGGCTTCCGGAACTGTGCGATCGGTTCGAGACCGCCGGTGTCGTGCAGCTCGGCCGATGGATCCGGCTCTTCAGGAGGTTCGGTGTCACCGAGGCGGTGATGGTGGGACGGGTCTCCAAGAAGAGGATGCATGATCCCTGGAGACTGCTGCGACAGCTTCCGGATCTTCGCGCAATCAATCTCTGGTATCGTCGTCTCAGGCATGATCGTCGAAACCATGCCGTGCTCTCGGCGGTCGCGGACGAACTGGACAACTGCGGAATCACGCTCATCGATTCAACCAGCTACATCCAGGACCACATGGCCACGCCGGGACCGATGACCCGGAATGCGCCCGATGCCGACCAGGCGGCGGACATCGAGTTCGGATGGCCCATTCTCGAGCGGATCATCCAACTGCAGATCGGTCAGGCCATCGCGCTGCGGGAACGGGACACGATCGCCATCGAGGCGGTCGAGGGAACCGACGCGATGATCGAGCGGGCCGGACAGCTGTGCAGGAAGAAGGGTTGGACGCTGCTCAAGAGCACCGATGCCGACCATGATCGACGGGCCGATGTCCCGACGATCGGCGTCCAGACGATCCGGAATCTCCATGCGGCGGGCGGCCGATGCCTCGCGGTGGGAACTGGTCGGGTCATCCTCCTGGAGAAGCCCTCGGTCATCGAGACAGCCGAATCCCTCGGAGTCTCGATCGTCGGCATCGATGGAGCCTGAGCCTTGGATCATGTGGATGAACCGAACCAGAGGAAGTTCGTCTCGCGAGGTGGACTGAAGCTCGCCCATGCGCTGGACAGCTTCGGCCTGGATGTCACCGGGTTGACCTGCGCCGACCTTGGCAGCAGCACCGGAGGATTCTGCGACTGCCTGCTCCAGGCAGGTGCGGCCCATGTCCACTCGGTGGACACGGCCTACGGCGAACTCGCCTGGACGATCCGCAACGATCCAAGGGTCACCGTGATGGAGCGGACCAACGCCCTGCACGCGGTCCCCCCGGGACCCGTGTGCGAACTGGTGACGATCGATCTGGGGTGGACACCACAGCACCTGGCCCTGCCAGCGGCGCTGCCGTGGCTGTCCACGGATGGCCGGGTGATCACGCTGGTGAAGCCCCACTACGAACCGATCGCCAGGGACAGGGGCTGGCTCGTCGACGGGGTCGTGGCGACGGACCATGCCAGGGCCATCGCAGAGGAGATCGCCGGCTCGGTCCAACAGTTCGGCTTCACGTGCCTGGACCAGGTGGCCTCACCGGTCACGGGGCGAAAAAGCGGTCGCCGAAGCTCGGGGGGAAACACGGAATTCCTCCTGCTCCTGAGAGCCCTGCAGGGCAGCAGCGATCATCGCTCCGGGGCAAACGAAAACGGCTGATTTCTGGTAAAATCAAGGGCCTTGAACAGGGGTCAAAAGGCCCCAGTTCCCAGGCCAGTTTCCACCGAAGGAACACCGACCAAGACCCCGGCGATCATGAGCAAGACACCCGACTCAAACGGCACGACGGCAGCACAGGTCCCACCCCCGGGTGGACGGATCACCGATCTGCAGATCGATCGCGAACTGCATGACAGCTACCTGACCTATGCCATGAGCACGATCATGGATCGCGCCCTGCCGGACGTGCGTGACGGGCTCAAGCCGTCACAGCGGCGAATCCTCGTGGCGATGCACGACCTGAACCTCGCCCCGGGCAAGAAGCACATCAAGTGTGCCAAGATCGCCGGCGACACCTCGGGCAACTACCACCCTCACGGCGAGTCCGTGATCTACCCCACGCTCGTGAATCTCGGGCAGGCGTGGAAGACCCGATGCCTCCTCGTCGACAAGCAGGGCAACTTCGGCTCCATCGAGGGCGACCCTCCCGCGGCGATGCGATACACCGAGGCCCGCATGACCCATGCGTCCGTCGCGATGCTCGACGACATCAAGCTCGAGACGGTCGAATTCAAGCCCAACTACGACGATCGACTGATGGAACCGACGGTCCTGCCGGGACGGTTCCCGAACCTCCTGGTCAACGGGTCCAGCGGCATCGCCGTCGGCATGGCCAGCTCGATGCCTCCACACAACGTGACGGAGGTCTGCAACGCCATCTGTGCGGTCATCGACAATCCAGAGATCGAGATCTCCGACCTGCTCGAGCTGATTCCGGGGCCGGACTTCCCCACCGGCGGGATCATCCACGGTCGGCAGGGCATCCTTGAGGCGTACTCGACCGGCCGCGGTCGAATCGTCGTTCGAGGCAAGGTCCATACCGAGCAGATCAAGGGGCGCGACTACATCGTCATCGATGAGATCCCCTACCAGGTCGTCCAGAGCAACCTGATCGAGCGGATCGTCGAGGCGACCAAGACCGGCCGCATCCCCGACATCGCCGATGTCAGGAACTATTCCGGTCGAGATGCGCAGACCCGCATCCTGATCCTCCTGAAGAAGGGCGCCGACCCGAACGTCGTCGAGAAGCAGCTCTATCGATACACGCCGCTGCAGGCGACCTTCTCGATCATCAACATCGCGCTGGTGAACAGCCAGCCCCGGACGCTTTCGCTCCGCCAGTTGATCATCGCCTACATCGATCACCGCCGCGACGTGATCCGCAGGAGGACCGAGTACCTCCTCAGGCAGGCTCGTCAGCAGGCACACAAGCTCGAGGGCCTGATCCACGCCGTCTGCGACATCGACGAGGTCATCGCCCTGATCAGGGCGTGTCGCACCCGTGAGGAAGCGATCGAGAAGCTCCAGCAGCGGCACTTCAGGATCGGCAACGATCACCAGTACGCCGAACTGGTCCCACGAACGCTGCTCGAACGCTCGCATGAAGGTGATGGCAGCATCCTCACCAAGGTGCAGGCCGAGGCCATCGGCGGCCTCAGGCTGCTGCAGCTGGTCGGCCTGGAGATCGAGAAGCTCACGGGCGAGTACATGAACCTCCTCGAGGAGATCAGCGGCTTCGAGAGCATCCTCGCCAGCGAGGAGAAGGTGCTCGACCTGATCAGGCAGGACACCATGGAGATCTCCGAGAAGTTCGGAGACGAGCGACGCACCATGATCGAGGACGCCGACCTGGACGATCTGGACATGGGTGCGCTGATCCAGGAACACGAGGTGGTCGTGACCATCTCGCACCAGGGATACATCAAGCGACTCCCGGTGGACACGTACAAGGAACAGCATCGTGGGGGAACCGGCATCCGTGGCTCGGGCGCCCGCGACGGCGACTTCATCGAGCACCTCTTCGTCAGCTCCACCCACAACGACCTGCTCTGCTTCACGAACACGGGCCGGGTCTTCAAGAAGAAGGTCTACCAGATCCCACAGATGAGCAGGACGAGCAAGGGGCGGGCGATCGTCAACATGCTCGACCTGCGAGAAAGCGAGACCGTCCGGTTCTTCCTCCCGATCGACGACTTCGAGAAGTCCGAGGACTTCCTCTGCTTCGCGACCGAGCAGGGACGAGTCAAGAGGACCGCGTTGAAGGACTACCGGAACGTCAACCGCTCGGGCATCATCGCGGTCAACCTGAACGAGGGAGACCGGCTCATCGGTGTCGAGGTGACCAAGGGACAGGATCACGTGCTGCTGGCCACCGCGACCGGCATGGCGATCCGGTTCGACGAGAACGACGTCCGCGTGATGGGTCGTTCCGCAGCCGGTGTCCGCGGAATCGACCTGGCCAAGGACGACAAGGTCGTCGGCCTGGTGCGGTGCCAGATGGGTGACGACCTGCTCACCATCACCGAAAACGGATACGGCAAGCGAACCGACATCGAGGACTACCTCGTCCGCAGCGAGGACGGCTCCACCCGACCACAGGGTCGTGGCGGCAAGGGACGACGGGACATCCGGACGACCGGCCGCAACGGCAACTCGATCGTCGTCCGTTGCGTCAACGACCAGGACAGCCTCATGTTCATCACCCAGAAGGGCATGATGGTCCGGGTTCCCGCAGACGGCATCTCGAAGATGGGGCGGAATACGCAGGGCGTCCGGGTGGTCAAGCTGAAGGAGAGCGACTCTCTGATCGCAGGAGCGAGGGTCGCCGAGACCGATGACGAGGAGTGATGGATGACGGGAACCCGATCGGGACGGCCTTCGCGGCACTCTCGAACCCAAGGAGAGAGCAATGCCAATCAATGAATGGTCCGATGAAATCCTGATCGCCGAGATGAACGACGAGCCACAGTTCTCCGAGGACATCACCTCGCTGATGCGTCAGCTGGAGGAGAGCGAGCAGGCCCCCGACGTGATCGTCAACCTCCAGAGTGTCACGTACTTGAACTCTTCGAACATCGCGCAGCTGCTGAAGCTCCGAAAGACCGTGTCCGCAGCCAAGCGGAGACTCAGGGTGTGCAGCGTCGGCGACCAGGTCTGGGGCGTGCTGTTGATCACGGGCCTGGACAAGATCTTCGAGTTCACCGATGACGTCTCGACCTCGCTGGCATCACTCCAGCTGGGCATCTGACCCACCGGGGCGATCCCCCCGACCAGGAGCGCGGCAGTGATCAGCATCCGAAGAAGCAGCACCGAGCCCCGCATCGAGCTGACGCCGATGATCGACGTCATCTTCCTGCTGCTGACGTTCTTCATCTACTCGATGGTGCTGATGGTCAGGGTCGACCTGCTGCCACTCGAACTCAAGCAGTTCGCCTCGGGGACTCCAGCCGAATCGGTGCCTGCCTCGACCATCTCGATCGACCTTGCCGGCTCGCTCTACCTGGACAGGGAACCGGTCCGGNTGGATCAGGTCCTGCCCAGACTTCAGACCGTCATGCAGGCCGAACCCGACACGCAGATCTACCTCGCCGTCGAGGACGGGCAGGGATCCGTGGACCGTGCCCCCCTGCTGCAGGACCTGTGGGACCTGCTGAAGAACACCGGCTTTGAAATTCATTTCGTGGGCAGGCCTGCGGATGATGTTCCTGCCGGCGACGGTGGCTAGGATCAGGGTGGAGTCGAGTCCATGAACAAGAACAAAGACGGCAAGTACCTGGCCCTCGGAATCGCCTGCAGCCTGCTGATCCACTTCGCCGTGATCCTGCCGATGCTGATCCTGGCTTCAGCAAGCCAGGGCGACTCCTCGACGCTCGTCCAGTACACGCCGGAACAACCCGAAGAGGAGGAGAAGGAGGACGAGGAGGAGGAGATCACCCTCGGCATCGATGAATCAGAGGCCGCAACCCTGACATGGATCGGCTACGAGCAGTACCAGGAGCACATGGCGATGCTCGCCGAGCAGGAACAGGCCGCGATGACCCTGGAGAATGTCCCGGCAGCCGAGGTCGTCGGCCCCTCGACACAGGCGCCGGCACAGGCGACGAGAATGGACCAGGGGCGACCCCTCACCCAGGCGCAATCGGCAGCGGAAGCCCCGGACCAACCGCAGGAACAGGAAGAACCCACCAATGGCGGGGCCACCAAACCAGCCCTGAAGCTGCCCCCTCAGGCCGTCGAGCCGACGGATCCGGATGTCCGGAAGGTGCTGCCCGGAACCAGCGAACCGGCCCCGGCCTCGACCAATGATGGAAAGACCGAGGACACGTCCGAGGAAGCGCCCGAGGAGGCGACCGAGCCGGAGCCGGCGAAGAAGCAGCCGGTGGAGAAGACCGACACGCCGTCACCGCCGGCTGACCCCGGTGATGCCCCGAGCGATCAACCCGAGCAACCGGCGCCGCCGCAGGAACCCGAGGCCGAACCCAACGAGGGCGCGCCCAAGGAAGCGCCTCCTGCAGAAGGGGATCCTTCGGAACGGGAGGCCGACCCGACCAGCATCGTGGACGTACCCCCGTCACTGTGGAGGAACGGTCGACCACTGGCTGCGCATGGCCTGACCCTGATGACCCGACGGCCGAGGTTCACGGAACTGACTCAGATCACGACGACCCCCACCGACCCGGTGTGCCGGATCGAGTTCCGCTCCAACGGTACGGTCAGCAGCGCGAAGATCATCCAGTCCAGCGGGTACACGCGGCTGATCGATGAACCGGTCCTGGACAGCCTCTACAACTGGACTGCGCGCGGCGACCAGCTGCGGACACTCGGGCCGAACCAGGTGGTCAGGATCACGATTCGGATCAGGTTGATCGGCTGAGCCGTCAGCCCTGGAGTCGGTCATGCCATGACTGCATCCGGGCTTGATCCGTGACGTCATAGCTCAGGGGCGTGACCGTGATGAACCGCTCGAACAGTGCCTCGACATCGGATTCACTGGCCGTGTGGGTGAACTCCATGCCGTTGCCGGTCGGCCAGAAGTAGATCTCTCCAGAAGGGCTGGATCGCTGTTCGTAGTTGTCGATTCCCGGAGCGGTNTTCATCGCGACCACCTTGATCGGCGGAACAGGCGCATCCTCGCTCTCGGTCCGGGGAATGTTGATGTTCACGACGCCATGCGGATCCAGGGGATGCTCCAGCACCTTGTCGATCGCATGGCGGGCCAGCACGGCAGCCCNATCGAAGCAGGTCCTGGCCGGATCCCCGATGTGCAGGCTCACCGCGATCGCGGGCACACCATGAAAGGCGGACTCCATGGCCGCGGCGACCGTGCCCGAATAGATGATGTTGATGCCCACGTTGGCCCCGGAGTTCAGACCGCTGATGGTCACGTCCGGGCGGGCGCCCTCGCCGAAGCGGTCGATCCAGAGCCTCCGCAGCGCGACCCGCACGCAGTCGGCGGGCCGTCCGTCGATGGCGATTCCGTCCATCGGTGGTGACGCCTGCCTCGAACGGAGCGGGTCACGAAACGTGACACCGTGGCTCGTCGCCGACTGCACGGTTGCAGGGGCGACGACGGTGATCTCGCCCAGACCCTGCAGGCTCGTGTGCAGGGCCTGGATGCCCGGGGCATCGATTCCATCATCATTGGTCAGCAGCACCTTCATTCACGAATCCCTTTCAGTCAGACCAGACGTCGTCGTTCCTTCCTCGGCTCGAGCACGTACTCGCGTCCACCCCAGCATATGGGCCGGCGACGTTGCAGGTCGCCGGCACCCTTGAACAGTTCGATCGCCACCATCACCGCCCCGATCGGATAGAAGATCACGGAACTGATCAGGCTGCCGCAGAGGCGGTAGATCCACAGCATGCAGAGCCACTGGGCGAGCAGTCCCATACCCACCACGATGATCGCCCAGGTCCCCGTGGTCGTGGCGGGTCCTGTGACCAGCGCCACCACCAGCGTGAACAGCTGGATGGATGGAACGACCGTGGAAAAGAAGATCAATCTCACCGCGTAACGCCTCATCCTGGAGGTGTTCCGGCGACAGGCCTCGATCAGGATGCGACGCCAGCCACTGGTCATCTGCGAAAATGAGTCGTACATCGACACCTCGAAGAGACCACTTCCCATCGCGACGGTCGGTCGGTACCCGGCGAGCTTCACCTTCAGGGCGAAGGCCAGGTCCTCCAGGAGATCGTCCTTGACCGCAGCATGACCGCCGATTCCCTCGTAGCAGGATCGCCTGAAGAGCATGAACTGGCCGTTTGCAAATGGCCGCTGCTTCGCCCGGCGGTTGGCTCGCTGGATCGGGTAGATGCTCATCAACATCAGTGACGCGACCGGTTGGAAGACCCGCTCGGACATGGTCCTGTTCGTGAGGCCGCCGACCAGGCTCAGCAGGTCGGATCCATCGCGGGTGGCGCACCCCACGGCCGCACCGACCAGTTCGGGACTGAAACGCGTGTCCGCATCGGCGAAGAGCAGCCACTCGCCGCCGGCGGCGGCGGTGCCGGTCGCAGCGGCGTTGTTCTTGCCGGCCCAGTCGGGCGGACACTCGTCGACCTCGATGACCTGCAATCTCCGGTCATCCTGGAACTGCCGAAGCAGATCGCGGCTGTCATCGGTGCAGCGATCGAGGACGACGATGACCTCGATGGCGTCGTACTGCTGTTGAAGCAGTGAGCGAACGCACTCGGCGATCCCCGGCGACTCGTCATGAGCTGGAATGATGATGCTGACGGTTCCTCGCCCATCCGCATCCTCGTCATGCGACAGGCCCGACCGCACATGAGGGATCGAGCGATGCGTCACCGCCAGCCATGCAAGTGCGAACACCCACCATCCGAGCGGGAGAAGACATGCGATCAATAACCAGTCGAGTAGGTCGTTCATGCTCGTTGCGAGGATTGTAGCGGTGATCAGGGAGGAAACGTGCATGGGTGCACGCACGGGTCGTCGTGCGGTGAAGAACCCGGTGCGGAGGTGAATGATACACTTGAGGAACCATGGGCAATCATCAGGACGATCTGCACGGCAGGCACGAGAACCACGAGAGGACTCCAGCCCCAGCGAACGATGGGCCTGCCGCCCTGGCCATCCTCGACCGCGAGGCGGCCCGGTTGTTGGACGAGGCCGCGATCACGGAGTACGGAATCCCGGGAATCGTGCTCATGGAAAATGCCGCAAGGGCACTGCTGCATGCGGTGCACGAGATGCTGCGGGGCGACCTCGCCGATGGCCACGTCGTGGTGTGCTGCGGGTCGGGCAACAATGGAGGTGATGGATACGCGCTGGCGAGACACCTGGCCAATGCCGGAACGCGGTGCTCGATCATCTCGATCGGACGCCCCCGGGAATCCAGCGACGCAGCCACCAACAGGCTCACGTGCGAGCGGATGGACATGACGATCATCACTCCAACTGATCGGGAGCGACTGGAGAACATCGACCTGGTCGTGGACGCGATGTACGGGACGGGGCTTGACCGGCCTCTTGACGGGATCTCCCTCGAGATGGTCCAGTGGATCAACGACCTGGAGGTCCCCGTGCTCTGCGTGGACATCCCGAGTGGAATGGATGCCGATTCAGGCGAACTGCTCCCCGTTGCGGTGCGGGGAGACTGCACCGTGACCTTCGTCGCCATGAAACCCTCGATGCTCACGCTCACCGGCCAGCGCCATACGGGTGACGTGATCGTTGGACAGATCGGCTCTCCGCCCTGCCTGCTGGATCGCCTGGCTCGATCGGTCCCGCTGGGTCGGATTCCTCATGATGACCAGGCCGGCCCATGACGTTCCCCGGGGATCCAAAGTAGGATCATGTCCAACTGATGTACCAAGCACTCCTGGCAAACCGCTACCTGACCTCAAGGATCATCCCGCTGATCGCCGTGGCCGCGGTGGCCCTGTGCGTCGCACTGGTGATCATCGTGGTCAGCGTGATGACCGGGTTTCTCGACATGCTCAAGAGCTCCGGCAAGACGCTGATGGGCGACGTCATCGTGGGGTACCCGGTACGTGGCATCCCCCATTACGAGCGACTGATCGACGAGATCAACGGCCTCTCCACCGCGGCGGTCGCGTCACCCCTGATCGACAGCTACGGGCTGCTCCGGATGCCGTATCCGGAGGGCGATGACAAGGAGGTTGTCACGGTCCAGGTCTGGGGCATCCAACCCGAGTCATTCGCCGGAGTCACCGGCATGGCCGATTCGATCTACTGGAAGGAACTCTCCGAGCAGGAGGCTGCGACGGCCAGGGACGATGACTTCAGGCGTCGAATCAAGCCAGGGATGCTCGGGGATTCACTCACCCTGACCGATCCGGTGACTGGACGCCGGGGCGCCCTGATGGGCATCCATGTCTCGATCGTCAACGATCGCCAGCAGGACGGATCGTACGAACCGAAGTTCGATCACTGGTGGCTTCCGGGCGGCCACGAGGTGACGCTCACGCTGGTTCCAATCAGCAGCAAGGGCTCGATCTCCGAGCCTCGGGACAGGACGTTCCCTATCATCAACGAGTTCCACACCGGTGTGTACCAGATCGACAAGAGCAGGATCATGATCCCGCTGGAGGACGCGCAGCACCTGCTCCGACTCGAGGAGGCGATCAAGTACGACACGTCGGGTGAGCTCGACGAGAACGGTCGGCCACCGGTCATCGGCACCTCCCCCGCACGTGCGACCAAGATCCTGGTGCGTGCCGCCGATGGGGTCACGCCCGACGAACTGCTCGCCGACGTCAGGATGGCCTACGAACGATTCTGGATGAAGGTCGCAGCCGAAGACGGTGTCATGGAGGTCCCCCCGTCGCGGGAACTGGTCACGATGCTCACCTGGGAACAGCAGTTGAGGGACCTGATCGGCCCGGTCGAGAAGGAACGGGAGCTCATGCGGATCCTCTTCAGCATCATCTACCTGGTGTGCGCCGGTCTGGTGCTCTCGATCTTCTGGGCGATCGTGTACGAGAAGACGCGGGATATCGGGATCCTCCGCTCGGTCGGCGCAAGCCGCCTCGGCATCCTGTGGATCTTCCTTCGCTACGGCATGGTCATCGGCATCCTCGGTTCGATCCTCGGGGTCGGCCTGGCCTACCTCGTCGTCAGCAACATCAACGAGATCCACGACGCGATCGGTCAAGATGCGCCGACATGGAGCTGGGTGGCCATGTACTCATTCGGCCTTGCTGCGGCGATCGGCATGCTCGTGTCGATCACTCGCAGCCGGGTGCTGTACGCGATCATCCTCGGGCTCGTGGCGATCTCACTGGGCGGCGTCGCGTTCGCACTGCAGCAGCATGTCGGGACGGTGATCTGGGATCCGGCCGTCTACTACTTCAGCACGCTCCCGAGCCAACTGGACTTCTTCACGGTGATCATCACGATGATCGGCGCCATCGTCTTCAGCATCCTGGGCGCCGCGGTTCCAGCCGCCAAGGCCGCTGACACCGATCCGGTCAAGGCATTGAGGTACGAGTAGATCGCAATGAATGACTTGACCATGACACCAGCGGCAGGCCAACAGGGCCAGGCAACGGGCAGGGATGTCATCCTGAGCGCCCATGACGTGGCGAAGACCTACCAGATGGGACGGGTCGAGGTGAAGGTGCTCAAGGGAGCCTCGATCGAACTGGCCACGGGCGAATGGCTGTCGATCCTCGGGTCAAGCGGTTCGGGCAAGAGCACGCTGCTGCACCTGCTGGGAGGGCTCGACCAGGCCGACGAGGGTGGTGGCGGGATCCGCTACAGGCAACAGGAGATCACCGGGTTCAACAGCAGGCAGTTGAACACGTACCGGAACCTGTCGGTCGGGTTCGTGTTCCAGTTCTATCACCTGCTGCCGGAACTGACCGTCATGGAGAACACGGTCCTGCCGGCGATGGTCGCGCGGGGTCGGCTCAAGTGGTACAGGGACCGGGCCGAGATCACCGAGCGGGCCCGCGAACTGCTGTCGCAGTTCGGATTGGATCATCGCCTGGAACACCGTCCACGGGAACTGTCCGGCGGCGAGCGACAGAGAACCGCGATCGCGCGTGCACTCGTGAACCAGCCGAGCATCCTCCTTGCCGACGAACCGACGGGCAACCTGGACGCATCGACCGGTGGCGAGATCCTTGATCTGATCAAGCAGCAGCACGAACAGGGCCTGAGCATCATCATGGTGACCCATGATTCCACGATCGCCTCGCAGGCGGATCGGCAGGTCCACCTCGTCGATGGCATCGTGCAGTGAGCCGGTGCGGGCTCATCGATCGCCGTCGTTGTTCCGGTAGTGGTTGATGATCGCCGCGGACAGCCTGTCCGGACCTCCTCCCATCGCCTGCTTCATCGCCTCCCCGGAGGGCACGCCCTCCTTGACCAGACGGATCCAGCGTCGAAGGCTCGACAGTTGGTTGGACGCGAGGTAGCTGGTTCCGAGGTACCCCACCGGATACGCGATGCGACCGGCGTCGTTCCATGAACCATCCTCGTATCGAAGGTCCATCACGCGGAGGATCGAACCACCGTTGCGGAGATACGACAGGGCCAGGGGCCGATGATCCGCGTCTACGACCGCACCCGTTCCGACCTGGTTGGCGATGTACTCGGGGATCCCCTCGTTGACCCAGGCGGGCAGGCGCCGTGGGCTGATGTGGCAGTGCATGAACGCATGGGCTGCCTGATGGGCCAGCACGGCCTCGGACCGGGCGGCGTCCGGGGTCGACAGGACGTTGATGAAGGCACGCTGGCCATGGTAGTGACAGGTGCCGGTGACGTCCCGATCCAGTCCTTGGTTGAATGCGGCGGCGACCAGGAGCCTGAGCACGTCCTGCCTGCCATGGATGAACACGACGGCCTTTCCCCAGAAGACGCCCTGTTGATCGGGAAGGCCCAGGAGGTTCTGCATGCCCACATAGGACTCCTCCAGGACCTGGCGCGCCCGAACCAGTTCCGATGCGGGCAGGTCGCTGTAGATGATGAAGTGCTCCGTCTGGATCGGGACCCACGCGATCCCCGCATCAGACTGCATCGAGTCAGCCTGTTGAAGCAGTGATTCGATGGCGGCCTTCTGCTGAAGCGGGTCCAGTACCGGCCATGGATCCTTCGGCCATGGTCCGGACTCCGGATCAAGCCTGCGAAGCCGCGTGCGCTGATCCTCTTCGGCCGCGCGGGCGATCTCCTGGCGCTTCTGAAGGCCGGCCTCCAGGGCCTGCTGGACCAGGAGTTGAACCGAGGGATCCATCTTGATCGCCCTGGCGAATGCCGCCTCGGCCCTGTCCTCAGCAGGAATCTGGTGGCACAGCAGTGAGCCGAGCATGACCCAGTCGTGTGCCGAATCGGAGTCCATCAGGCGACGAAAGAGCGATTCCCGCTCACGCCAGGGCACCTCGTCCCATTCGACGGTACCGAAGGAACCAGCAAAACGGTCCTGGTCGAACCGGTCCAGGTGCCCCTTGAGGACTCGCTCGTCCACAAGTACCACCTGGATCCGGACCGGGCGTGGTGGCGTTCGCCACGTGGAAGCGTCCTGGTCGGCCGAATCCTGTCCAAGGCCCCCGAAAACGGCCAATATGGCTGCTGGGACGAACTGCATGAGCAGGGACTGCATATCAACAATACTAGGACTATCTCTGGAATAGTCCATGTTCCGGCGTCTTGGATGAAACAGACAACCGGGAATGGCCGATTGAGCCTGAACAGGGTGGACATTCCGATGCGGAATGTCACTGAAGTTGGTAGGCCAGCCCCCAGTGGCGTACCATTGAACGCCGCCTGAGGGAGCGGCAGGGTGCCGTTGATCAGCTGAACTAAGGAGTCCCACGCATGTTTGAACGACTCACGGATCGTGCCAGGAAAGTCATGGCTCTTGCGAACCAGGAAGCCCAGCGGTTCAACCATGAGTACATCGGTACAGAGCACATCCTTCTCGGCCTGGTCAAGGAGGGTTCCGGTGTCGGCGCCAACGTTCTGAAGAACCTCGATATCGATCTTCGCAAGGTCCGCCTCGAGGTCGAGAAGCTCGTCAAGAGCGGACCCGAGATGGTGACCATGGGCAAGCTGCCACAGACCCCCAGGGCCAAGAAGGTCATCGAGTATGCGATCGAGGAAGCTCGCAACCTCAACCACAACTACGTCGGCACGGAACACCTGCTTCTCGGCCTGCTCCGGGAGCATGATGGTGTCGCAGCACAGGTCCTCCTGAACCTCGGGCTGAAGCTCGAAGAGGTCAGGGAGGAAGTCCTGAATCTTCTCGGTGCCGGGGTGGACGCCGAGGAGGGCGCCGGTGATGCAGAACCTGCCGGAGGGCCCGAAGAACCCCGCAGCCCCCAGGGCGGCCGACGCGGCAAGAGCAAGACCCCCGCGCTGGACAGCTTCGGCCGTGACCTGACCGAACTGGCCAAGAACGGCGAACTNGATCCNGTCATCGGCCGNNCCGAGGAGATCGANCGNCTNNTNCAGGTCCTCTGCNGNCGNACNAAGAACAACCCGGTCCTNCTNGGCGAGGCNGGNGTCGGNAAGACGGCCATCGTCGAGGGACTCGCCCAGTCGATCATCAATCAGGAGGTTCCCGATCTTCTCTTCGAGAAGAGGCTCGTGGTCCTCGACCTGGCGATGATGGTCGCGGNCACCAAGTATCGCGGACAGTTCGAGGAGCGGATCAAGGCCGTCATGAACGAGGTTCGACGGGCCAAGAACGTCATCCTCTTCATCGATGAACTCCACACGCTGGTGGGAGCCGGTGGCGCCGAGGGCGCGATCGACGCCTCCAACGTGCTGAAGCCGGCACTCTCCCGAGGTGAGATCCAGTGCATCGGTGCGACGACCTACGACGAGTACCGAAAGTACATCGAGAAGGACGCCGCCCTGGAGCGGCGATTCCAGTCGATCCCGGTCGAACCGCCCTCACCCGAGCAGACCGTCGAGATCCTCAAGGGGCTCAGCGGCAAGTACAGCGAGCACCACAGGGTCAAGATCACCGACGAGGCGATCCGTGCCGCGGTCGATCTCTCCGGCCGCTACATCTCGGGTCGTGTCCAGCCTGACAAGTCGATCGACGTGATCGACGAGGCCGGTGCACGCCTGAGGCTCAAGTCCATGACCAAGCCACCGGACCTGGCCGACATCGAGGAGAAGATCGAGCGACTGTCCATCGAGAAGGACGAATCCGTCCGCAGCGCCGACTATGAGCGAGCCGCGGAACTTCGCGACACCGCCGAGAAGCTCCGCAAGGAGAAGGAACAACTCCAGCAGAACTGGCGAGAGCGGATGAACGAGGTCGACGGCGTCGTTGACGAGGAGGTCATCGCGGAAGTCGTCTCGAAGATGACCGGCGTGCCGCTGACCCGACTCGAGAAGGAGGAGTCAGAACGACTCCTGCAGCTTGAACAGGAACTGCACAAGAGTGTCGTCAGCCAGAAGGACGCCGTCCATGCGGTCGCCAAGGCGATCAGGAAGGCCCGTTCGGGACTGAAGGATCCGAAGCGTCCAATGGGCTCGTTCATCTTCATCGGCCCCTCGGGTGTCGGCAAGACGCTCCTGGCCAAGGCGCTGGCGGAGTTCATGTTCGGTGACGCCGATTCACTGATCTACCTCGACATGAGCGAGTACATGGAGAAGCACAATGTCTCCAGGCTCATCGGCGCCCCTCCTGGATACGTCGGGTACGAGGAGGGTGGCCAGCTCACCGAGCGCATCAGGCGCCGACCGTATGCGGTCGTCCTCCTGGACGAGGTCGAGAAGGCCCACCCGGACGTCTTCAACATGCTGCTGCAGATCATGGAGGAAGGCCGGTTGACGGATTCCTTTGGCAGGCACGTCGACTTCAAGAACGTGATCCTGATCATGACCAGCAACATCGGTGCGGACATCATCAAGGGCGGAGCCTCCTTCGGCTTCAGCAAGCGAGAGGAGATCGTCGACTACGAAGAGATCAAGAAGTCGCTGCTCTCGGAGTGTGAGAAGTTCTTCCGCCCCGAGTTCATCAACCGACTCGACGAGATCATCGTCTTCAGGCCTCTCGTGAAGGACGACCTGAACCACATCATCGAGATCGAGCTGTCCAAGGTCCGCCAGAGGCTGGAGGACAAGGGACTGCAGCTCGAGCTCGACCAGAAGGCCAAGGACTTCCTGATCGAGAAGGGGTACAACCCCGACTTCGGTGCACGACCGCTGCGCCGGGCCCTCAGCCAGTTCATCGAGGATCACCTCGCTGAATCGCTGCTCGGTGGCGAGTTCGATTCCGGCGAGAAGATCATGGTCACTCACAAGGATGAAGCCGAGAACCTGTTCTTCACTTCCACCCCGATCGAGAAGAAGGATGCCGCCGAGGACGACGCCCCGGCAGCTGAAGAGGAAGAGGAAGAGGCTGCAGAACAGGCCTGATCGGGAACCGTCTAGCGGACCCCATGCAGCTTCAGGAGCCCGTCCTCGCGGACGATCTCTATCACGTTGAACTTGAAGAGATCCTGCAACTGCGGGATGAATCGGTAGCGATACCCGTTGGTACCCACGCGTTCCAGGATGACCTCCGAGCGAAGCATGCCGAAGCTCATCCTGTTGAGGGCCGAGACCAGATCCGAACGATTCCTCGAGAACTCCACCTTGAACGACTCGAAGTCACCCCCACCGGATTCGAACTGGTTGCGGGCGCTGTTGGCCAGCAACTGGTTGTAGATCAACTCGTACTCCTGTGAGACCAGGCACCCCCTGAGATGTGCGACGACATGTTCAGGAAGCAATGCGCGGATGGTGACGTTTCCCTTGACATCCTCTTCCCGAAGCTTGATCTGTTCGGCTTCGGGCTCGGCCTGCTTCTGCTCTCGCCCCTCGACGAACCGGACGATGGTGCCGTCCTCCAGGACGATCTCGTCGATCAGGGGCTCGGCGGATGCCTGCCGATAGTATGCCGGTCGCTTGTGGTACTCGACCCTGTAGGGCTTGCATCCAGCGGTCAACAGCACCAGGCACACCAGGCCGCACCCGATCCATCCGCGCTGGATGACTCGCTCCATCAAGGCCTCCCGCGTGATGGCGAGTCCTTGGTCGGTGCGGCAGGCTCGAAGGGTGAGAGCCAGAGCTGGCTGGTGCCGGTCTCGCCTCGCTGGGAGGTCCACATCATGATCGAGCCGTCACTGTTGAACACGGGCAGCACGTCGGCGCCCGGGGCGTGGGTGACCCGTCGCAGGTTGGTTCCGTAGCGTCTTCGGGGCGCACCGGACTCGTCATCGGATGCCGCATCGACGATGAATATCTCGTAGTTTCGATGACCCATGCGACTGGNGGCGAAGACGATGTGCTTGCCGTCCGGATGCCAGTACGGGCACCAGTTCACGTTGGGGTCATCGGTCAACTGGTATTCGCAGTTGATGCCCTGGATCATGCCGTGATCGTCCCGATCAAGATCGGCAACGTAGATCTGGAGCAGGTTGTTGCCCGCCCGGTCAGAGCGGTAGCAGATGCGCCTGCCGTCGGGAGAGAAGAACGGGCCGCCGTCATAACCGGGATCGGAGACGATCGAACGGATCTGACCGTCCTTGGTGTCCATGACCAGGAGGTCGCCCTGGTTGGATTCGAGCGAACAGTACAACAGGAATCGGCCAGTGGGATCGAGGCTTCCCTCGGCCTGGTAGTGATCATCGTCACCGACAAGCACCTCGAGGGTGTCCGGAGGAGATTCCATGGGCAGCTTCTCGAGGTGGCAGGCGACGATCTTCATCTGTGGCGGGAACATCCAGCGGTATCGTCCCGAGCCCCGCTGGTATCCAGGTGCGGTCGACTCGGTCGGGGGGCCCACCGTCGATGCGAACAGGACCCTCGAAGGGTCGATCGGATCGAACCACCCACAGGTGTTGGCCGAGCCATCGGGACTGATTCTGGTGATGTTGTCGATCCCGGTGATCGAACCGTCGGCGTTCCTGACCAGATCGGCGACGAACATCGCGTAGAACGGATCCGGGTCCTGGTCGGGATCCTCCGGAACCTCGACCGCCTGGAAGATGATTCGCTGGTCATCGGGGCTGAAATAGGCCTCTCCGGCCTTGTGGAATCGATCAGGACCGGTCAGTTGCACCGGTGCGGTCAGCATGACGGACTCTTCCGCCATCCAGTCGTCGGAGGAAGCCTCCTGGGGCATGTTCAGCAGCAGCGAGAGTCCTGTCAGGACAAACAACATCATGTCGAGTACTCCGGGTCAGGTGGAACGTACTAGTCTATGCGAACCGATGGAGTACCGCATCATTCACCTCGATGAAAGGCTCGTCGTCGTGGACAAGCCGTCCGGACTGCTGAGCGTCCCGGGAATCGGCCCGGAAAAAGCCGACTGTCTCGTCGCACGGGTCGCCGACGAGGTGGAAGGGGCTCGAATCGTTCATCGACTCGACCGAGACACCTCGGGGGTGATCGTGCTGGCAAGGGATGCCGAATCACACCGTGAACTCTCCAGGCAGTTCCAGGATCGCGAGGTGAGCAAGCAGTACCTCGCCATGGTCATCGGTCACCCGGAAGAGGATGAGGGTCGGATCGACCTGCCGATCCGGAAAGACCTGGACAACACGCCGCTCCAGATGGTCGACCATGTCCATGGTCGACCATCGATGACCGACTGGAGCGTGCAGCAGAGGCTGGAGGATCCATGTCGNTCCAGACTGCTGCTGGAACCGCTGACCGGTCGATCCCACCAGATCAGGCTTCACCTTCAGCAGATCGGTCACCCGATCCTCGGGGACGATCTCTACGCGGACTCCCGGGGAGCGAGCATGGCCCCACGATTGATGCTGCATGCATGGACGCTCGGGTTCGTCCATCCATCGACCGCCGAACCGATGCGATTCGAATCGGTACCGCCGTTCTAGCCGGTGCCCGCCGAACGAGAGCGGACCCATCGGCCAAGAGCCATGAGCGGGAAGTAGAGCCTGTAGAGGTGGTACCGCAGGTAGAACACTCTGGGAAAACCAGTGCCGGTGAACTCGAGTTCACACCAGGAACCAGCGGGATCACCATCAGGATTGCGTTGCGGGTCCGCGGCCGCTTCGGGGCTCAACTGCGTGGACGACAACCAGGCGATCGCCCTGGCCAGGTCGGGATCGTCCGGGCCGTAGATCTCCTGGAGCACCATCGCCGCCCATGCGGTCTGGCTTGCCGTGGAGTTGCCACGACCCATGAGCGACTCGTCCTCGTAGCTGTCGGCGGACTCACCGAAGGAACCATCCTCCTTCTGGATCGACTTCATCCACGCACCGGCCTTCTGGATCCAGGGTTCCGACCGATCGACCCCGCATCGAATGGGACCAATGACGGCCTGCCATGTGCCATAGATGTAGTTGACCCCCCACCGTCCGAACCAGCAGCCTTCGGGGCGCTGATGTGACCTGATGTACGTGATCGCGCGAGCGATCGTCGGATCCGAGACGCCCATGCCGTGCCAGCTCAGGCACTCCAGCACCCGCCCCGTGATGTCCGGGCATGACGGGTCCTGCATCGCGTTGTGATCGGCGAATGGAACGTACTCGAGTACCTGTCGATGCTCCGTCTTGTCAAACGCCGCCCAACCGCCATCATCGTTCTGCATCGAGAGCACCCACTTGACGCCCCTATCGGCCGCCTCGATGTTCTCGGCGCCACCGGCACGGCGGAGCGCCATCGCGACCATGACGGTGTCGTCGACATCGGGGTACCAGGAGTTGTTGTACTCGAAGTACCACCCGGCCCCGGTGGCGTTGCCCCCGAGATTGCGGACCCAGTCGCCGACGAAACCGCACTCCTTCGAACGCAGCCAGTCGCAGACACGTGAGACGGACTCGTCGGAATGATCCAACCCCGCATCGGTGAACGCATAGAGCGAGATGCCCGAGTCCCACACAGGGGAGAAGCACGGCTGTATCCGGATCCGGCCGTCCTCCTCGATGAAGAACGCATCCAGCTCCCTCTCGGCCCTCTGGACGAGTGGATCATCCCGCCTGTACCCCATCACCTGGAACGCGACCTGGATGTAGACCATCGGAGGAAAGATCGCACCGAGCCCATCGGTCGCAGCCGGACCGTCCTGGCCGGCGCGATCCAGCATCCATCGCATGGCCCGGTCCATCGATCGGCGTCGTGGCGCGGTGCCGATGATGCTTCCGACGATCTTGAGCGTCCCGTCGACCCCTTTGAAGAACATTCGCCAGAACAGCGGAGTCTCCGGCTTCATCGAGAGGACGTTCCTCTGGTGATTGTCCAGGAACAGTTCGTCGATGCGCCGGTGCGCCGGGAGCTTCCGTGACGGCTTCATGGTGGCGACGATCGCCAGAGGCAGGATCATCGTGCGGGTCCAGGCACTGACCTTGTCCATGTGGAAGTAGAACCACCTCGGCAGGTGGACGATCTCGGGGGGTATCGCCGGACAGGCATTCCATGAGATCTGTCCCAGGCAGGCCAGGTAGAAGTTGGAGAAGCTGTTGCACTTCTCCGCGCCCCCGAGCTCGTGGATGCGCCGGCGGGCCTTCTGCATGGACGGGGATTCCGGATCATCACCGAGGAGCTTCAGCGCGAAGTACGCCTTCACCGTAGCGCTCACGTCGATTCCGGAACCTGGATACTGGCCCCACCCACCGTCCTCTCGCTGCTGTGATCGGAGGTAGTCACCGATCCTCGCAAGCACCTCCTCCCCCGGACGGCCGTCGATCATGGGTTCATCCTCCTGGTGGAGGATGAACTTCATCAGGATGTACTCGCTCTGAAGGATCGAGTCGCCCTCGAGCTCGGCGCAGAAATGCCCGTCGGGCTTCTGGAGCGACTTCAGCGCTTCGATCGCACGGGACAGCGACTCGCTGGCCGCAGCCAGTTCATCGGGCCGGGCCGGTCTTGTTCCGTGGATCGGGCTGGCGACATCGGTTGACATCACCCCAGTCTAGCCGATGGATCATCGAACCTCGGACAATTTGACTGGTCGTGTTTCCCTGGCGCTCATGATCGCGGCCTCGAGCACGCGCTGGGTCCTGAAGGCGTCTTCGAAATCAGGTATCGGTACCACGGGCCTCTGCCCGGCGAGGACCCTGCAGATGTCAGCGGACATCGAGATGAATCCATGCTCGTATCCGATCAGGTGCGCCGGTGGCCAGTAGGCCTCGACCCACGGGTGATCTCCCGGATTGGTGCACATGATCCTGCTCCATCCGCGCAGACCGGATTCGAGCGTGTCATCCCACCATGACAACTCGTTCATCCGCTCGAAGTCGAATCGGATCGAGCCCTTGTCACCGTTGATCTCGATGCAGTTGCGGTTCTGGTTCCCGGTGGCCAGGCGCGTCGCCTCGAAGCTGGCGACGGCACCGCCGGCGAACCTCGCCAGGAAGAGTACGCAGTCGTCGACGGTCGATGTCGCCCTGGCCTGCTTCCTGGCCCCGCCCTTGCCCGAGATCGCCCCACCACCACCGCCGGGAACGGCCCGCTTCTGGATGAACGTGTGTTCGATGGCACCGGTGACCTCCTCGATCTCGTCCCCGGTGATGAAGCGGGCCATGTCGATGATGTGGGCGTTGAGATCTCCATGGGCACCGGATCCGGCGACATCGGCGTCGAATCGCCAGAGCAGCGGCGTGTCCGCCTTGCCCCAGTCCTGAAGGTAGACCGCACGCACGTGACGGATCCGCCCGAGTTTTCCACGCTTGACCAGTTGATGCGCCAGGGCGACCGCGGGACACCGACGGTAGTTGAACCAGACGAAGGTGCGGAGCTTGCGCTTCTTCGCGGCCCTGGCGGCCCGGGCCATTTCACGGGCATCGTCGAGCGTGCCGGCCAAAGGCTTCTCGCACGCGACGTGCTTGCCCGCCTCCAGCGCAGCGATCGACATGTCGGCATGCAGGTTGTTCGGCGTCGCGACATCGACGAGACCCACCCTGCGATCCCTGATCGCGGTCTTCCAACTGGTCGATCCACGGGCCCAATCCCACCGTGACGCGAACTCCCGGGTCTCCCGGGCGTTTCGACCGCAGGCGATCTCCATGCGAGGGCGCGTCTTCAGATCGAAGAAGTTTGGAACGCTGCTCCACGCGTTGGAATGGGCGCGCCCCATGAACTTGGTCCCGATGAGGCAGATGCCGATGTTGCTGGCCACTGGTGGTTCCTCCTGGTTGGCGATGATCCTTGGATCACCGGATTGGCTGTATGCTACATCGTCGATCCAGGAACGACATGACGGCCGTTCCGGTTGCACCAGGAGAACCACGATGCAAGACCATTCGAACACTGAAGAACTCGTCTCGAAGCTGGCCACCCTCGAGCAACGACTCGGGGCGACCGAGCGTCGCCTGCAACGCCACCGGCTCATGCTGGTCGGCACCGTGGTCGCCGGGTTCGGCCTGCTGCTTGCGGCTGCCGGGACGGAGAGGATCCTCGACACGGTCAAGACCCGCCGGCTCGAACTGGTCAATGATGCCGGCAAGGTCGTCATGCTCGCCAGCGCACAACCGTCCGGAGGACAGATCGACCTCTGGGGCAGCAACGGCGCGAACCTCTTCAGGGCGACCACCAACGACGAGGGTGGCGACCTGGTGATCTGGAACACCGCGGGCAAGTCGGTCTTCAGCGCCTGGGCGAGTGAGTCGGGTGGCACCATGGCGATGGGCGATCGGAATGGAAACACCTACATGAGGACGGCCGCCCTCGGAGAGGGTGGTTCGTTCCAGATGCTGGACCCGCAACAGAACGTCGTCATCGACCAGCGATGCACCGACTCCGGAGCCAAGGTCGAACTGGGCACGCGTGACGGACGGACGGGGCTGACCCTCGCGACGTCGTCCATCGGTGGGCAGCTGCGACTGAACCAGCCGATGAACGCGATGTCCCTGAACGCGGATCCCTCGAGCATCTCGCTGAGTGACGAGGATTCCACCACCTTCTCAGTCATGACAGACCAGTCAGGGAGCATGCTCACGATGTCCTCCGCAGAAGGCGCTGACCGGTTCACGGCTCGAACCGGTGCCGACGGTGCCCGACTGCGGGTCGATGGCGGTGCCGAGGGCATGCTGTCGCTGGGAGAGGGAGAGGATTCACTGCTGACGGCGATGGATGCCCGGGGCAACCGGAGATTCGACCTTCACATCGACGAGCAGTTCACCAGGATGCAGTTGAACGACCAGATGGGCCAGCCATCGGTGGTCTCGACGGCCCACGAGGACATGTCCAGGCTCGAACTGTTCGACGGGAACTCGCCCATGACGGTCCTCACCGGGCGACATCCGGACTCCAGCAGCGGCGCACTCGAACTGTTCAACTCGCGAGGGTACCCGGTACTCGCCGCCGGAAGCACCAGCCGTGGCAGCGGACGTCTCCTGGTCGGATCGGAAGTCGGCATGCCGATGATGATCTGCGAATCCGACGAGGACAACGGCTGCAGCCTCAACCTCTACCGGGACCAGTACCGGCACGTGGCGATCGCCAGTTCCAGGACCGGCGGACTGCTGAACATCCAGGACGCCCAGGGACGGACAGTCCTGCTGCTGGGCTCGGCCACCGATCGCGAAGGTGGCGCCTTCGTACTCAGGGACGCCAGGGGCGCAACCGTGATGCAGGCGGGCGTGGACAATCGCGGCGGTGGCGAGGTGACCGTCTACGATCCGGATGGAACACGCAAGACCGTCCTGTCACCACCGAGCGGCCGGACGCTCGAGGACACGACATCGCCCTGACATCATGATCCTCCTGATAGACAACTACGACTCGTTCACGTGGAACCTGGTTCAGGGTTTTCTCGATATCTCGCCGGGCGAGCAGATCAAGGTCCTCAGGAACGACCAGGTTGATCTCGAGGAGGCGATCGAGATGTCGCCGGACCGACTGGTGATCTCTCCGGGACCATGCACGCCGGAACAGAGCGGCATATCCCGGGATCTCATCCGTCACTTCAAGTCACGGATCCCGATCCTCGGCGTGTGCCTGGGCCACCAGGCCATTGGTGACGCTGATGGCATGACCGTCCTTCAGAACGATGTCCCGATGCATGGAAAGACCTCCCTGATCCATCACGACGGCAAGGGTATCTTCCGGAACATGTCCAACCCGTTCCAGGCGACCCGCTATCACTCCCTCGTGATCTCACGGGAGACCGTGCCGGAAGACTACGAAATCAGCGCATGGACCGACCGTGACGAGGTCATGGGCATCCGGCTGGTCCAGGACGATGCGATGCCTCCGCTGGACGGAGTCCAGTTCCATCCCGAGAGCTTCCTGACCATCGAGGGGCCCAGGCTGCTGGGCAACTTCCTGGGGCTCGACGTGACGGCACGGAACGGTGAAGACCGCGGCACGCAGGTATGATGACACCGTCAGGAGAAGACGATGAACCAGCGCAGCATCACCGACTCGTTCAAGGCCATCCTGTCAGGCATCGGCGAAGGCCGGATCCTGCTCACGCTGCCCGGCACCAGCTACGAGCTCGACCTGGCCCTGGCAGACTCACGGGAGAAGATCGATGTCCCGCCGGGCAAGCGGGTCCGCGGAGTGATCAACGGCCAGGCACTGCGCATGCACGAGGCATCGGCCGGAGGTCGATTCATCGAGCCTGCGGCGGGCACGCCGCGGATCGTCCAGGGCACGATCATCGACAGTGATGTCCAGGGCAACAGACTGCTCGTGGACATCATCGTGCCGATGTGGATGTCCCTTGAACCCGGACAGGACGCGACCGAATTCGAACTCGGTGGCCTGGTGAACTTCTACGTTGATTCGAACATCAACTTCACCCCGGTCGGCCCGGGCTACGACCACGGAAATTCGGCACCGATCCAGCCCGAGTGATCTCAGGCGGCAGTACCCGCGACCCCGTCACGAGTCACGATGAACAGCTCATTGGTGATCGGGTACGGAAGACGACGATACTCGCGCTCGACTTTCCTGCGAAGGCGATCGACGAAGTTCTCGGGATCGCATGTCATGGCGACGAACATGTCACGTGACGGCGTGGCGACGTAGAAGTCGCCCTCCATCTCCGGGGCCAGCTTCCTGTACAGGTGTCCGAGCAGGAGCCTTGCCGCGTCGTATCCATCGTTCTGGCTGAGGATCGCGGCCCGGCCACCCTCGCTGGAGTTGATGATCTGCAGGTTCAGCTTGGGCGCGTATCGACCCAGATTGTGCCGGGAGATCTCCTCGAGATCATCGGGTTGGAGTCCCCACCGGATCATCTGCTCGGTGCTGATGCTCACCGTGACCTCGGGCAGGTCCATCACGAAGACGATCACGGTCCCGTTGACGAACGGGACATGCGCAACCAGCTCCTTGTCCAGGCGGTTGAAGATCGACTCCGGCTGGATTCGTGGCATGATCCTCGACCGCGCGATGCACAGGGGCAGTGGCGAGTTGGTGTAGGTGTCGCCCTCGATCATCCGATCAAGGTAGTTCTCGACGATCTCCACGCCCCGATCAGGGTCGTTCAGGACCATCCTGTAGAGGTTGTCCAGGTCGAGACGGCGGCCATCGATCACCAGGGACATGGGGCCGGCCAGTTCGAGGCTTGAGTCGGGACAGCTCCGGTGGAGGATCCTCAGAACCGTCTCACCGAATGCTTCTGGTTCACGTGGCATCTTGCCCATGCTCGCCTCGCTTGTTCTTGAAGATCCAGTCGCCAGCATGCCGACTGCATCTATACTGTTTCTTCGGCAATGGAACTCCTCGGCTTTGAAGCTCCAGGCCACTCTATGAGCCGAATTCGCCGAATTCGACCTCCAGTCCCCATATTGACCATTCAACAGGGATCGACAATGTCAAACACCAGGCCAGATTCGAGCACGCTAATTCAGGGCCTTACCGGACCGGCCGGCCCCCTGGTGCTCATCGCAGGGCCCTGTGTCCTGGAGTCCAGTGACCTGAACAACCGGATCGCCGAGCGCATGAAGGCGATTTGCGAATCCCTGGGCATCACCTACGTCTTCAAGGCGAGCTTCGACAAGGCCAACCGATCCAGCATCACCTCCCCCCGAGGCCCCGGACTGGATGAGGGCCTCCGCCTGCTGGAGTCGATCAAGAACGAGCACGACCTGCCACTGTGCACCGACATCCACGAACCTTCACAGGCGGCGGCGGTGGGCGAAGGCGTCGACATCCTCCAGATCCCGGCATTCCTGTGCCGGCAGACCGACCTGCTGGTCGAGGCCGGTCGGACCGACTGCCTGGTCAATGTGAAGAAGGGCCAGTTCATGGCCGCCATCGAGATGAAGAACGTCGTGAAGAAGCTCGAGGAGGCCGGAGCAAGCGGGATCATGCTCACCGAGCGAGGAACGTTCTTCGGGTACCACCGACTCGTGAACGACTTCATCGGGGTCGGTGACATGATGGACCTGGGCTGCCCGGTCTGCTTCGACATCACCCATTCGACGCAGCTTCCAGGCGGAACCGGCACCATGAGCGGTGGACGGAAGGAGCGGTGCGAACTGCTGGCACGGGCCGCGGTGGCCATCGGCATCCCGTGCCTCTTCATGGAGTGCCACCCAGACCCGGACAATGCCGCCAGTGACAAGAACACGGTGATGCCACTTGATGGAATGGAATCGATCCTGGCATCACTCGTCACGATCCGGAACACCATCCTGGGGCTCCCTCAACTGCAGCCGGGCGACAATCACGCGGATTGACCGGTGACTTCGGCGATCGAGGGTCCAAGAATGACCCGTGGAAAACGACATCGGAGACCATGCTGAACAATGACCTGTGACCACTGCGACAAGCCGGCAGTCGTGCATGAAGTCATCATCAAGGATGGCCAGAAGCAGGAGGTCCATCTCTGCGAGGAGCATGCCGCCGAAGCCGGTCACAAGATCCCGGTCCAGGCCCCCATCAACGAGATGCTGACGCAGTTCGTCTCCGCGAACGTGCCCGGCGGGTCGAAGAAGCGTCGCCAGGGTGCCAAGTGCGCGTCGTGCGGGCTCACGTTCACACGGTTCCGCAAGACCGGAATCCTCGGATGCCCGGAGTGCTACAAGTCCTTCGACAAGCAGCTTGGAACGCTCGTCAGCAACGCCCACGGCGGCGGAACCCACCACGTGGGCAAGCAGCCAACGGGACGCGAGGGTCTCCAGGAACGGAAGGCGATCAGGCAGAAGCTCGTGAGGGAACTGGATGACGCGGTGGCGAGCGAGCAGTACGAACGAGCCGCCCGTCTGCGAGACAGCCTCATGAAGCTGGATACCGAGGACGTGCCGGGCAAACCGGAACTGGAGGATTGAACCAACGATGAACCTGAACAAGCCGGAACCGATCGTGGGAGGAAGCGGACCCGACAGCGATGTCGTCGTCTCCAGCCGCGTTCGACTGGCTCGGAACATCGCGGGCTTTCCATTCGTCAACAAGGCCTCGGACCCCCAGAGGCACGAGATACTCAACATGGTCCGACGGTGCCGGTTTCCCGAGAAGACGGCCTCGGACATGATCTGGGTCGACATGATGCAGGCGACGCCGCACGACCGGCAGTTGCTTGTCGAGAGACACCTGATCTCGAAGCAGTTCGCGGACGAGTCATCGCCCCGAGGTGTGGCGATCACCAGTGACGAGACCATCAGCATCATGGTCAACGAGGAGGACCACCTGCGTATCCAGTCGATGGTCAGTGGATTCGGTCTCCAGGACGCCTTCGGATCGATCGACGAGTTCGACAGGCAGTTGGCCGAGTCGATGGACTTCGCCTTCGACGAGCGATGGGGATACCTGACCGCGTGCCCGACCAACGTCGGATGCGGCATCAGGCTCTCGGTGATGCTGCACCTGCCTGCGATCCGGATGTCCAACGAACTGGACAGGGTCAAGCGGGCTGCACAGGAACTGCACCTGGCCGTCCGAGGGTCTCACGGCGAAGGCTCGGAAGTTCGCGGGGATTTCTACCAGATCTCCAACCAGGTCACGCTCGGTCGATCCGAGGAGGAACTGCTGGACGACTTCTGTCTCAAGGTGGTCCCGGCCCTGGTCAACTACGAGCGATCTGCCCGCGAGAAGATCATGGACCAGAAGCCAGAGTTGCTGGACGATCGCGTCCACCGGGCCCGGGCCGTGCTCCAGCATGCAAGGCTCCTGGGAACCGACGAGTCACTCAAGCTGCTGAGCCGGGTCGCCCTCGGCGTGTGCCTTGAACGGTTCAACGACCTGGAACTGCCGGATGTACACCGGCTCTTCCTCCAGATCCAGCCATCACACCTGCGATCGAGCATCGGCGATCCGCAGGCATCGGACGAGACCCTGAGGATCGCGCGGGCCAACCTGGTCAGGGCGGCTCTTTCGGGCACGGGTTGAATCAGGCAGGGGGTTCAGCAGGTGGCCATGAGCCGGTCGACGGCTTCGGCGAAACCGACATCCTTCTCGGTGATCCCCCCGGCGTCATGGGTGGAGATCGTCAGCGTCACCTTGGAGTATCGAACGAGGATGTCCGGGTGATGCTGGATCTGTTCGGCCAGGTCGGCAACGCGGTTGACGAAGGCGATGGAACTGACGAAATCCGGGAAGTTCAGCGTCCGCTGGAATGCATCCCCGGTCTGGGTCCATTCCGGCAGGGATTCAAGGGCCGTGTCGATCTGTTCCTGCGTCAGTTTTTCCATCACTTCGATCTCCAGGTATGGAAGCGTGAGACCATGGATCTGGACGGATCCTCGTACCGGCTGTCATGATACAGCTTCAAGGCACGGACGACCAAGTACCACGATGAAGACCGAACACGACAGGACAACCAGGCTCGCTCCCAGCCCCACGGGCCGCTTGCACATGGGCAATGCATGGGCCCTGCTGCTGAACTGGGCGATCGCCCGGGCCAACCACTGGCGGGTCCTCCTGAGAATGGAGGATCTCGATGACTCGCGTGTGCGCGAAGGGGATGCCGAGGTGGTCCTGGAGGATCTCCGTTGGCTCGGCATCGATCACGACGGCCCGGTCCACTACCAGTCCCGGCGCATTGAACGATATCGCGAGGCGCTCCAGTCGCTTCAGGCACTTGATCGAACCTATGCCTGTTCCCTCAGTCGCCGGCAGATCGAGGAGGCGCTCTCGGCCCCGCATGAACACCCAGGAACAATCGTTGCATCCCTGGGTCGAAGACACGAAGCAGAGACCACAGGCGTCGACGGCCCGACGAACCAGCGGTTCGTGTGCGAGGAAGGCGTCGTCCACATCGAGGATGTCATCGCCGGGTCCTACAGCGAGGATCCCGGATCGACTGTCGGGGACTTCATCATCTGGACCAAGCAGGGTGTGCCGGCCTACCAGTTGGCCGTCGTCGTCGAGGACGCGGACATGGGGGTCACTGACGTGATCCGGGGCAACGACCTGCTCTCCTCCTCCGCCAGGCAGGTGAGACTCTACGAGGTGCTGGACAAACCGGCTCCCCGCTGGTGGCATCTGCCCCTCGTGGTCGACCAGGAGGGTCGACGGCTCGCCAAGCGTCATGGTGATCGATGCCTCGAGGCCTATCGCCAGTCCGGCGTGTCCGCGCAGAAGATCATCGGCCTGATCGCGAGGTGGTGCGGCTTCATCGATCGCCACGAGCCGCTCGATGTCGAGGTGTTCCTGCAACTGGCCGCTTGCCAGGACTGGACCAAGTCGGGATCATCGTTCCTGTCGGGCCCCGTGATGTTCACGGAAGAGGACCACCAGTGGCTCATGGAGCGATCATGAACCGGTTCGCACTCATCATCGTGTTCATGGGGGCCGCCCTGTGCGGCGGCTGCTCTGGAGAATCGGCCCCCGATGGCACCATCCCGATCGCCATCAACGGCGAGGTCTTCCACATGAGACCCGCCACCGATTTCGAGGCCCGGAAGAAGGGGCTCGGCGGGGTGGATTCGCTGGGCCCGCAGGAGGGCATGATCTTCATCTTCCCCGACTCGAGGGTCCGGTCATTCTGGATGGATGGCTGCACGATCGACCTGGACATCGCCTACCTGGATCCCCTGGGGATCATCACGTCCATCCATACGATGCCCGCAGAGCCCCTGAGAGGCCCCCAGGAGAGCCGAGAGGCCTATGAGGCCAGGCTCGCCCGATATTCCAGCATCAACCCGGCCCAGTTCGCCATCGAGCTTCAGGCCGGGAGGATGGCCCAGTTGGGCCTACAACCCCACCAGAAACTCGAGTTGGACCTGAACAGCCTCAAGGCGCTGGCCGAGTGATCCGAACCTGATGATAGGCAGGCCCCCCTGCCGAACGATCCAGGGACCCGATCCGATGCAGGCTGAAGTCCACAATGTCACGGTGCTCCATTCCGATTCGCTCGGATCCGAGGCGAAGGAGATCGCTGCATCGCTGGAGCGCGGTGTTCCGGGACTTGCCTCGATCTCGTGCAGGCTCATGCCATTGTCGCAGTTGGATGAAGCCATTGCAGGGCCATGCTCGTGCCTGCTGATGCTGCCGGACGACCACGCGACGACCGAGCGGATCAACGCGATGGTCCGGGCATGCATGCGCACGAACACTCCGGCAGTCCTGGTTGCAGGGAACCGGCCGGACGATCCCGGAACATGCGACGGGGTACTCCGTGTCGAACCCGGAACTTCAGGCCAGGCACTGGCGGGTATCGTGTCCGGGCTCGCCACGAAACGCTCCGACCAACAGCTCGAGCAGTCCCTCAGGGCGACGCAGGACCTGAAGCGACAATTGGACGAGATCCACGACGAGATCCAGATGGCCGCATCGGTGCAGCAGGACTTTCTTCCCAACGCGTTCCCGAGGATGCACGGTGTCGAGTTCGCCTCGATGTGGCGACCGGCCTCCTCGGTCTCGGGTGACATCTTCGACTTCATCAAGCTCGATGACGAGCATGTCGGCATCTTCCTCGCCGATGCGATCGGGCACGGTATTCCGGCCGCGCTGCTGACGATGGTCATCTGCCGATCGCTGCCGGCGATCGAATCGATCAACGGTCAGCCTCGCATCGTGCCGCCTGCCGAAGCGATGGAACGGCTCAACAGGAACCTCATGCGACGCTACGGCCGCACCACCCGCTTCGCCACGGCGCTGTACGGCGTGATCAACTGCCGGACGCGTCGGATCAGCATCGCCTGCGCCGGCCATCCCCCACCGCTGCTGCTGAGCCCCGGCCGATCGATGCAGACCATCCAGATCAATGGCGGCCTGCTCGGTGTCTTCGAGGGCGAGCGATACCAGCAGCACGAGTTCACGATCCAGGGCAACCAGAGGCTGCTGCTCTACTCCGACGGTTTCGAGCAGGCGTTCCCATCACCTGACGCAGCGAAAAAGGGGCTCCCAAACAAGCGATACCTCGAGGAGTTCCAGGGACTTCATGACTGCCTCGATGCCGCGACACTCGTGCGGCGGATCAACCGGGGAATCGAGAACGAGCAGGGGCATGACGCCCCGCGGGATGACATGACGCTCCTGTGCGTCGGAGCTGGAGCACAGGCTTCGACCAGGCGGATGCTCGACAGCACGACGACGCTCAAGCTGCGCTCGGCGTGATCGCGTCGATCAGGATCCGGATCCCCTCGTGGTCTGGAGCCAGTGGACAACCGATCTTGCGATGCAGTCGCTCTCGATATTGACGCGATCGCCCTGGCCAAGCGAGCCAAGCGTGGTCTCCTGCAGCGTGGTCGGGACCAGAACGACCTCGATGGAACCGCCACCGGTCTCGGCGATCGTCAGCGAGACGCCATCGATCGAGATGGATCCGCGAGGCGGCGCCAGTTCCACAAGGTCCTCCGGAAGTTGGAACGTGACCCGGTACTCCCCGTCGTTGCGATCGATCCGGCTGACCGTGGCGATGCCGTCGACGTGACCCTGGACGAGATGTCCGCCCATGAGGGTCGACATCGTGGCGGCGTGTTCCATGTTGACCTTCTGCTCGACCTGGAGATCCCCGAGCGTGGTGCATTGAAGCGTCTGGGGAACCACGTCGAAGGCGAACAGGTCGACCTCGTGCCTGACGATCTGCGCGACCGTGAGGCAGCAGCCGGAAATGGAGATCGAGTCCCCGGGGGACGCCTTCCAGTCAGTTCTGCCCGGCTCGACCAGGAGCCTGGTGCCTGCCTCGGCGGACCCGAGCCCCCTGACGGTACCGATGGATTGAACCAGTCCTGTGAACATGTCCCACAGGGTACCTCACACCAGTTGGACAGGCTTGAAAACGGCTGCTCCTTGACGCGTTCACCGGGGGGCTCGATACTTGAGGATCAGCGACCCGGCCACATCTCGCCCGGGCCGGGAACCAGAGGAATCGACATGGCAAATCACCTGGAAGGTGGACGAATGATGTTCAGGAACACGGCGATCACGACCGCAATCGCGTGCTGTGCAGTCACGGCCTCGATCCACGGATCGGCCCAGGACTCCGACAACGACCGGCTCAGGAGGAACCTGGACCAGAAGTACATCATCGGGCCCACCACAAGCTCGCAGATGGACTACCGGATCGACTACCAGAACCGGGTACCCACGCGTCCGGGTGACGAACTGGCATGGCTGACGGTCAAGGATGGCGCGATCTACGTCGTGGACACCTCCAATCGCGTCACCAGGCTCGATGCCGAGAACGGTGACGTGATCTGGAGCAAGGCTGCCGGCTCGTCGATGCACCCTGTTCACGGGGTCGATCGTGCCACGATCAGGATGCCCATGACCGATGGAACGCTCGCCGACCAGGACGTCGTCCTGGTCACCAAGCAGACCGGCATCTACGTGCACCAGGATTCCGACGGAAGCCTGATCCAGACCCAGAATGTCAACCGCATGCCGTCGACCAGCACGACGGTCGGCAACAATCACATCATCTACGGGACCAATGACGGCAGGATCATCTGGCACCAGTTCCGGGTCGGGTACCCGTGGAAGGCCAACCAGATCAGCGGGAAGATCATTCATACGCCGGTCCTCGTCGATGACGAGGTGTACGGTGTCAGCGTCGATGGCGACATCATCGCCATGGACAACAGGACCACCAACCGCATCTGGGACAAGCGACTGATCTCCGGGATCCAGACGCGTCCGATCATCAGTGACGACATCGTGTTCATCGCCGGCACCGACCAGTACCTCTGGGCACTGGACAGGGCTGACGGTCGGACCATCTGGAAGTACTTCGCCAGCAGCCCGCTCGTGCAGAACCCGACCCTCCTCGGTGACAGGATCTACCAGCAGGTCGATGGTGAGGGACTCCTGTGCCTGACGACCATGACCCCGGACAAGATCGACGGCGACGTCGTATGGAAGCAGCCCGAAGTCACCGGCAACGTGATCACCAGCAACAAGGATCACCTGTGGGCCTGGGATCAGGCCAGCCGCATGATGTGGATGCTCGATGCGACCAACGGTAACGTGATCTCGAAGACCTCGATCCCCTTGGCCGACTTTCTCTTCTGCACGACCCGTGAGGACGGCCAGTTCTACGCGCTCAACAGGGATGGACGTGTCGAGCGGCTGAGCCCCCGCTGACCGAACATCGAACCAGCTGAAGGATTGCATGCGACATGCCTGACAGATCGATCTCCCGGGCCCTTCTCTCGGTGAGTGACAAGACGGACCTGGTGCCCTTCGCGCGGGCGCTGGAGCAGATGGGAGTCCAGATCATCTCGACCGGCGGAACCGCCGCGGCGCTTCGTGAAGCCGGCGTGAACGTCGTCGGCGTCGGGGACGTCACCGGGTTTCCGGAGATCATGGATGGACGTGTCAAGACGCTGCATCCACTGATCCATGGTGCCCTGCTGGGCCGACGGGACGACACCGGACACATGGAGGCCATGGACGCGCACGGGATCGTGCCGATCGACCTGGTCTGCGTGAACCTGTACCCGTTCGAGCAGACGATCAAGAAGGAGGGCATCGAGGATGACGAGGCGATCGAGCAGATCGACATCGGCGGCCCCTCGATGCTGCGATCGGCTGCCAAGAACCACCAGTTCGTGACGGTGGTGACCAGCTCAGACCAGTACGACCACGTCATCAACCAGATGCAGGCCAACGACGGCTGCACCAGTGAGGAACTCCGGCGGGAACTCGCCGCGGCCGCGTTCAGCAGGACGGCCGAGTACGACGCGACGATCAGCGCCTGGATGGGCCACAGGCAGTCCAAGCCGTTCCCGAACACCCTGAGGCTGAGCTACATCGCCCAATCGGACCTTCGCTACGGCGAGAACCCCCAGCAGAAGGCGACGCTCTACAGGGATCCGGACTCGACGATCCCGAGCGTCGTCACGTCGAACCTGCTGGCCGGAAAGCAGCTCAGCTACAACAACATCCTCGATGCCTCGGCGGCGCTGGAGGCGGTGGCCGATCTCCGCGACCTGTACCCGGACAAGGCGGGGGTCGTGATCGTCAAGCACACCAACCCCTGCGGCGCTTCGGTCGATGCCTCGCCCACGGAGGCCTTCAACCGGTCCTGGTCCGGAGATCCGCTGGCGGCCTTCGGCGGAATCATCGCCTTCAACACGACCGTCGATGCCAAGACGGCCGGGACGATGATCCAGGGTGATCGATTCATCGAGGTCATCCTCGCTGAGGACTTCGACGAGGAGGCCGTCTCACTGATCACGGACAAGTGGAAGAACGCGAGGATACTCAAGGTCGGATCGATGCAGGCCGCCCAGCAGAGACAACTCTCCTACAGGACCGTGCCCGGCGGACTGCTCGCCCAGGAGAACGACTGGATGCCCATCGACCAGGACCAGTTCATCCACGCCGCCGGCCCAGCCCCGGACCAGGACATGATCTCCAACGCCGCGTTCAGCTACACGGTCGTCAAGCATCTGAAGTCCAACGCCGTCTGCCTGTGCAGCGACCACGCGCTGAGGGGCGCCGGCTGTGGAACCGTCGACCGGGTATCCGCATGTCGCCAAGCGATCGAGAAGACGGTCGCCGGAGCCGATGGGCAGGCGGGGAACCTCGTCGCCGCATCGGACGCGTTCTTCCCCTTCCCCGACGGGCCCGAACTGCTGGTCAAGGCCGGAGCCAGGTGCATCATCCATCCGGGCGGGTCAAAGCGGGACGACCTGACCTTCGACCTGTGCAACCGCGAGGGCGTGACCTGCCTGACCACTGGCGTACGGCACTTCAGACACTGATCCGTACGTCGGCCGGAGCCGGCGGCATGCTATGATTCTCATCCAGTCGATTCATTGGAACCATTGATGAGCGAGCAGCCGATACAGCACCCGTCACTTGAGGTGATCAGGAACCAGTTCAAGGATGCCGGGCTCAAGGCGACCGAGTTCAGGGGTGATCTGACGATCATCGTGAGCGTCGGGATGTACCATGAGGTCGCCCGGTTCCTGCGGGACGCTCCCGAACTGGACTATGACTTCCTCTCGGACGTGATCGGGATCGACTACCTCGACTACCCGGCCGAGACGATCGGCAGGTTCGCCGTGGTGCTGCAACTGGCAAGCACTCGAACAGACCTGAGGATCGGGCTGAAGACATTCGTCGACCCCTCCATGGACACGACCGGGAACGAGATCGATCCCGCCCTGGTTGTCCCCTCGGTGACGGACATCTGGCCAGGCGCCGAGTGGCGGGAGCGAG
>PARI01000009.1 GCA_002711415.1 Phycisphaerae bacterium
CCACAGATCGTGGAGGTCAGGACGCGCGTCAAGGGATTCCTCCAGACGGTCGAGTTCACGGACGGGACCAAGGTCCAGAAGGGCGACCTTCTCTACACGATCGAACCAGAGCAGTTCGAGGCGGCCGTCGCCGCTGCCGATGCAACACTTCAGAGCGCGATCGCGGAACGAAAGCTGCGAGATGCCATGCTCGAACGGATCAACATGGCGGCGAGTCAGGGCGCTGCCTCGCAGGTCGAGATGCTCGAGGCGCAGGCACGGAGTGATGCAGCGGCCGCGGATGTCAACAAGGCTCAGGCGGACCTGAAAAATGCCCGGCTCGAACTGGAATACACGAAGATCCACGCCCCGATCAGCGGGCGACTCTCCAGGAACTTCGTCACCGAGGGGAACCTCGTCGGCAGCGGTGATTCGACGTTGTTGACGACCATCAGGGAAATCGACCCCATCCAGGTCTACTTCGAGGTGAACGAGCGCGACCTGATCCGACTGATCAAGATCGACCAGGACCGCAAGGAGAAGGATGGGACCGATGTCGATCCTCCCGTGGCGTACCTGGATCTCACCGATGGATCCCGCTACGAGGAAGCCGGAGTCGTCGAGTACTCCGACAACATGGTGGATCGACAGACAGGGACCATGGAGGTCAGGGCCAGCTTCCCCAATCCCAGGCGGATGCTGGTCGAGGGCCTCTTCGTTCGAGTCCAGGTCCCACAGAAGACAGCCGAGGCGATGCTCGTACCCGAGGTCGCCCTGCAGCGTGATGTCGTGGGCGCATACCTGATGGTGGTCGATGCGGATGAAACCGTCCAGAGGCGTGATGTCCGACTCGGCAAGACCGTCGATGGTGATCGAGTGATCGAGTCCGGCATCGAGCCGGATGACCGGGTGATCGTCAACGGTCTCCAGAGAGCGCAGCCGGGCAACAAGGTCGTCCCGACGATGGCGGACACGAACAGCTGAACACCAGCAAGAAGGCGAACATCGAATGTTCAGCAAGTTCTTCATCGAGAGACCGATCTTTGCGGGAGTCATCTCGATCCTGACAATCCTCGTCGGCGTGATCTGCATGATCGCGCTTCCAATCGCGCGATACCCCGACATCGCCCCGCCGACGATCAACGTCGAAGCGGTCTATCCCGGTGCCGATGCGGTGACGATCGCCGAGACGGTCGCCGCCCCGATCGAGCAGCAGGTCAACGGTGTCGAGGGCATGATGTACATGACCAGCACCTCGGCCGACGACGGCACGATGAACCTGAGCATCACCTTCGAGGTCGGGGTCGACCTGGACATGGCCAACGTCCTGGTGCAGAACCGGGTCACGGCCGCCGAGCCGGGTCTGCCGGAGGAGGTCAAGCGACAGGGCATCGAGATCAACAAGAAGTCCAGCGAGACCACGCTGTTCATCAGCCTCTACTCGCCGGATGAGTCCCAGGACGCCCTGTTCCTGAACAACTACGCGACGTTGCAACTGCTCGACCAGATCAAGAGGGTCGATGGCGTAGGCGACGTGTCGATCTTCGGGGTCGGCGAGTACGGGATGCGCATCTGGCTGGACCCGGACCAGCTTCGATCGAAGGACCTGACGACCGACGAGGTCATCGGAGCGGTCCAGCAGCAGAACGTCCAGGTCGCCGCAGGCCAGGTCGGCCAGCCACCGATCCCACCAGGACAGGCGTTCCAGTACAGCGTCACCACCAAGGGGCGGCTGCTCTCCCCCGAGGAGTTCGAGGGGATCGTCATCAAGACCGATGCCGACGGTCGGATGGTCAGGCTGGGTGATGTCGCTCGAGTTGAACTGGGATCGCACACCTACAAGATGTCCTCCAGCTACAACGGGCAGCCGGCCGCGGTGATCGCCGTCTACCAGCTGCCGGGGGCCAACGCGATCAGCGTCGCCAACGGCGTCAAGGACAAGATCAGCCTGCTCTCGGAACGATTCCCAGACGGGATGGACTACGCGATCAGCTACGACTCCACGGATGTCATCACGGCCTCGATCAAGGAGGTCGTCGTCACGCTCCTGATCACGATCATCCTGGTGATCCTGACGGTCTACGTCTTCCTCCAGAACTGGCGAGCCACCGTGGTGCCCGCCGTGACGATCCCGGTCTCGCTGATCGGCACCTTCGCCGTGATGCTCGTCATGGACTTCTCGATCAACCAGCTCTCGCTGTTCGGCCTGGTGCTTGCGATCGGCATCGTCGTCGACGATGCGATCGTCGTCGTCGAGAACGTGACCCGGCACCTGGAACGCGGAGACTGCACGCCCCGCGAGGCAGCCGTTCGATCGATGCAGGAGGTGACCGGTCCGGTCATCGCAACGACACTCGTGCTGCTGGCGGTGTTCGTACCAACGGCATTCATGCCGGGCATCTCGGGCCGCCTCTTCCAGCAGTTCGCACTGACCATCTCGATTGCGACCGCCTTCAGCAGCATCAATGCACTCACCCTGAGCCCGGCCCTGTCCGCGATCCTTCTCCGCAAGAGCGCTCCGAGCAGATTCTTCCTCTGGCGGGCCTTCAACAGCACGCTTGATGGAACCACGCGCGTCTACAACAGGATCGTCCGCCTGTTCCTCAAACTGGCCGTCGTCGGAATCGCCTGCTTCATCGGGCTGGTCGTGCTGGCGGTCTACGGATTCGGCAAGCTGCCAACCGGGTTCGTGCCGCAGGAGGACGAGGGATGGTGCATCGTCAACATTCAGCTGCCGGACGCCGCATCGCTGGAGCGAACCGACGCCGTGGCCGATCGGGTCGAGAAGATCGTGATGGACACGCCCGGAGTCCGGGAAGCGATCACGATCTCGGGATTCTCACTGGTCAACGGAGCCGCCTCGAGCAACAGCGGGACGATGATCGTCATGTTCGAGGACTGGGATCTCAGGGACGAACCCGAGCTGCTCCAGGACAGCATCATCATGTCGTTGAACCGGGAACTCTCCGGGATCCAGGAAGCGATCGTGATGGCCTTCGCCATGCCGAGTCTGCCGGGCCTTGGAACATCCGGCGGCGTGGCCATGCAGATCCAGGATCGTGGTGGTGCCGGACTGGGATCACTCGAAGCGACCGTCAATGCCATGGTCCAGGACGGCAGGACCCAGACTGCGCTGGCCGGACCATACGCGGGTTTCCGGGCCAACGTCCCCCAGGTCTACGTCGACATCGACCGTGACCAGGTCCTGGCCAAGCAGGTGTCGATGGACGCGGTCTTCAAGACGCTCCAGGTCAACCTCGGCTCCGCATACGTCAACGACTTCACGCTCTTCGGTCGGACATACCAGGTCAAGGCCCAGGCCCTGGGCGAGTACCGCAAGAGCCCTGCAGACATCGCGCGGCTCGAGGTCAGGAGCCGGACCGGGCAGATGATCCCGATCGGTGCCTTCGCCGACATCAGGGAGACGGTCGGCCCGCAGACCGTGTACCGGCACAACGTCTATCCATCCGCGAAGTTCGTGGCACGAGCTGCTCCGGGCCACACCTCGGGCGATGCGATGACCATCATGGCCGGGATGGCCGATCGACTGCTGCCCTCATCCATGGGATTCGAATGGACCGAACTGGCATTCCAGCAGCAGAGCAGCGGATCCGCCAGCATCATCTTCCTGTTCGCGATCCTCGTGGTCTACCTCGTTCTGGCCGCCCAGTACGAGAGCTGGACGGTCCCCCTGTCGGTCTGCTTCGCGGTACCGACCGCCCTGCTCGGGGCCGTCGCCGCGCTGATGATCCGTGACATGGACAACAACCTCTATACACAGATCGGGCTGGTTCTCCTGATCGGGCTGTCGGCCAAGAGCGCGATCCTGATCGTCGAGTTCGCCAAGGAGAAGCGGGATGCAGGCGAGCCGCTGGTCGAGGCCGCCGCCGAAGCAGCCCGGCTGAGGTTCCGGGCCGTCCTCATGACGGCATTCAGCTTCATCCTGGGCGTGATCCCCCTGCTGGTCGCGACCGGTGCAGGTGCGATGAGCCGCCAGGCCATCGGCACGACCGTCTTTGGCGGCATGGTCCTCTCGACCGTGATCAGCCTGGTTGCCGTACCGATGCTCTACATGGTCATCCAGTGGATGAGTGAACGAGCAAGGGGTGTTGGCAGGGATCACTCCGCATGATGACGCATCCACTCGTGTCGTGAAACCGAACGACCAGTTCAAGGAGATGACAATGAACACATCGAAGGCAGTCCTCCTGATCACCCTTTCGATCCTTGCATGGTGCCCGGCCCAGGCAAGCCAGATCGAGCAACGCGAGACGGATTCCCGATGGCTGACCTACGAGGGTGATCCCGAACTGGCACCGGGCAGGGGACGACGGATCGTCCTGGTCGCCGGGGACGAGGAGTACCGTTCCGAAGAGGTCATGCCGATGCTCGGGCACATGCTCAGCGACGAGTTGGGGTTCGAGTGCGTCGTGCTGTTCAGCCAGGACGAGCAGTCCGGGGAGATCGATCCGGAGAACCTCGGGAACATCCCGGGACTTCACCTGGTCGATGACGCCGACCTCCTGATGATGTTTCTTCGATTCAGGGAGCTTCCCGACAAGGACATGGCCCACATCGTCAAGCACATCGAGGCCGGCAAGCCGATCATCGGGTACAGGACGTCGACCCATGCGTTCGACTACCGGGAGAACAGGGAGAGCCCCTACGCCAGGTGGACCACCGGCAGCCGTGAGCCCGCCGGGGGATTCGGACGGGCGATCCTTGGCGAGACCTGGGTCGCCCATCATGGCGGGCACGGTTCCGAGGCCACGCGGGGGATCATCGAGAAGGAGCATTCCGATCACCCCGTGCTTCGTGGCGTCGTCGACATCTTCGGTCCTTCCGACGTGTACACGGTCCGCAAGCTTCCCGATGATGCGACCGTTCTCGTTCGAGGAGCGATTCTCGAGGGCATGAACCACGACGATCCGATCGTCGAGGATCCGAGGAACGATCCGATGATGCCCGTCGCATGGACACGGGAACGATCCATGCCGGACGGATCGACCCAGCGGATCTTCACCACGACGATGGGAACGGCCGAGGACTTCGACACCGTGGGCCTGCGACGGCTCTCGGCCAACGCGGTCCTCTGGTCGCTCGGTGATGAATCATCGATACCCGGAAGCGGATGCGTTGCGGACATCCAGGGCGCCTGGGAACCGACCCGGTTCGGATTCGGTCAGCACAGGCGCGGGTACAGGCCGGAGGACTACCGAGAGGGTTCACCCTGGGTGAAGAAGGATGCCGTGCAGAAGAGGTTCACGCCGGATCTCTCCCTGCTTCAGCCAAGGGACAGGAATGCCGGACCGAAGGAACCGCATCGCGCGCCGTTCGTCGCCCTGTTCGAATCAGGAGACCGCGAGCTGGCCTATGTCGCGGCCAAGCACGAGCCACGTCCTGGTTCACCCACGCATGAACTCGTCGAATCCGTATACGAGCGGTTCCAGCCTGATGTCCTCGTGATCGAGGGTCTCGAGCGAAGCAAGGGGTTCTCCCCGGAACGGTTCATCAGATCGGTTCAAACGGCCATCGAGAACAACCGCGAGATCATGAGCGAATCCCCGTACGCGGCCTCGCTGGCAGCCGGGGATGACGTCCCGGTCATCGGCGGCGAGCCGGACACGGAACGGACGACGATCGTGCTCAGGGAGGCCGGCTACGACGACAGGGACATCCTTGGATACCTCATCGCCAGGAACAGCGTCCAGGCAAGGCGCAACTTCGGTGACGATGAACTCCAGGAGCGGATGAACGCGAACATCAGGAGGCTCTGCAGGCGGTTCGAGATCGAGCAGGCGATGGACTTCGAGGGATTCCAGGATTGGTTCCAGCAGGAGACCGGCACCGAGTTCACCAGCAGCAACGTACGCAAGGCGCTCATGCCCACGATCGGCCGCGAGGAGAATCCACTCCAGCAGATGAACATCAAGGTCATCCTCGAGCGGGACCGCTGCATCGTGACCCTGCTTGCGGAACTGCTTGATGAGCACGAAAAGGTGATGATCGTCTACGGCAGCGGTCACCTGGCCATCGAGCGCGCGGTCCTGGAGAAGATGCTCGGCAAGCCCGTCTACCAGGGAAGAACCTGGCCACAAGACGACTGATCAATCGATGACGATCTCGGCGGTGTGGATCGCGGAGGGATCACCGCGCTCCCGGATCGTCTCGGCGATGACCCCGATCGTCCTGGGGGCGACACCCTCGAATACGACCTCGCCGTTCCTGCGGATCGTGACGGGCTTCTCCAGGTCGACCATCCGATCATCCAACCTGACACGGATCCCGGTTTCGCCCTTGTCGGTGATGTCGATGGTGTTTCCCGTTCGCGTGGCATCGATCCGGTAGCGGCCGATCGGCTCATCGACGGCCAGCCAGTAGAACCGATCATGCGTCACGTCATCCTGGAGCCAGGTGATTCGAGCCGGCCTGGGATCCCGTGACCTCCGGGCCATCCAGGGCACGGCAGCCGCATCCTCCCGTTCCATCCAGTGACCCTTGCCCTCGTGGATCTTGACCCAGTGGTCGTACCCACCGGGATCATTCTCGTGCAGTTGAGCCAACGTCTGCTCCCACTGCCTGGCGACACCATTCCTGTTGTACGGCGTGTCGTTGGCGCCCATGTGGAGGGTGAACGCNGTGTTCCGAAGTGATTCGGGCCGAGCATCGTTTGGATGACCGGCCATCATCGCTGCGGCAGCCCAGCGATCGGCCATCCGAGGAGCCAGCTGATACACGCCATCGCCCCCGGCGCTGTATCCCATGATGTAGATCCGGTCCGGGTCGACGTCTTCGAGCACGATCATGGTCTCGATCAGTCGCTGAAGAAGAAGATCCACGTGGGCCTGGTGCCAGAGGTTCCACGTGTCGGTCGGTGCCCTCGGTGCAAGGTAGATGCCCTCTTCGGGCTTGTAGAGCTGCTTCTGGTTCTCCCATTGGCTGGTGTTGACCTTCGGCGGAGCCCCACCACCGCCATGCATGGAGATCCAGAGGCTGTGTCCGTCCGATGGCTTTCTGCCGTAGGTCGTGTACCAGATCGGCATCTTCGCACCGTCGACCTGGATGAGCCTGTCCTCCAGTTCATCGCCGCGTTCACGCTTGATCATTTCCCGGTGCGCCTTCCACAGCATCCTGGTCGCGCGTGCGGCCGCCGGTTCATCAAGCGGGGCGCTGGCAAACGCCTGGTCCTGGATCCGTCCAGGAGAACCGTCGTTGATCCACTTCAACAGTGCCTTGAGCGATTCCCGTGAATCACCCGGGGACTCACGGTGCTGCAGTCGGAGCAGCTGCTGATCGCGTTCCACCGTGAAGGTGCGGGTCGACCCGGGAATCGAGACCTCGAATGTTCCGCCGATGGGGAGGATCGCCTCGAGGTGGTCGTTGGCGTCGAACCGTTCATCCCGGGTGGTTCCCNTGAAGACCGATTCACCATCACTGCTGACGGCAAGCGAGCACGCGACCCGTTCGCCATCATCACCCGCGACCCTGAACCTGACGCGGGCCATGCCATCGGGAATGTCACGGCTGGCACCGGAGGTGTATCGATCCGTGACATCAACGGCGTGGGCGGGCGACTCGTCCTGGAGCCAGATCATCGGGAACCTGATCGGGGTGCGTCGCCATGTCGTCGCGTAGATCGCATTGCGTGGGTCATCACGGCTGGCCCCGGCCGCACGCCCGGTGAACCACCCCTTGTTCAACTGGTCCCCGGTCGGCTCGGCGGCGCCCGTGAAGTGCCAGCCATCGTCCCAGATCTCGACCCATGAATGGTTGCCGCTGCCATCGCTCCAGAGCGGTGTTCCGACGAACCGCGCCGGGACACCGACCGATCGACAGGCGTCGATCAGCAGGACGCTCAACCCGGTGCATGAAGCCATCCCGGCCTCGATCGATTCATACGGACTCTGGTCGGGCTTGGGCCTCTTCGTGGAGTACTTGACGCCGACCATCGGGAAGATCCGGTTGTTGAGGATCGCCGCCGCCTCCGATGGCGTCCCGGCATCACTGACCAGTTCGATGAACCGTTCGTTGAAATCGCCGCGCCAGGCATCACGTCTCTCGTTGATCGAGGCATAGGGAAGGATCGCGTCGAGGAAGATGTCCTCGGGAACGTCCTCGTACCAGGGCGAGGATCTCCAGGCCTCGTGGGCAAGACGGGAGTTCTCAAGGAGGAACTCCGCCGAGAGAGACTTCAGGTCCGATTCGGGCATTCGTGCGACCAGCCAACGCATGCCCCGCTGCTGGTCCGCGGGCGCCTCATCGATCGCCTGCTTGACCTGGTCGCCATTGGGGCCGGCCAGTTCGATCGCGGCATCGACCATCTCCTGCGTCGTATCGACGTCCTGCATCGCCAGCGTGGATCGCGTCGGGGCGACGGTGATGGCCAGCAGTGCAAGCATCGCGAGGATCGTTCGTGAGTGGTTCATGGCGCTCGATTCCGTGGAGAGAACAGGAACTCCCTGTCAGATGGTACCGGGTGGAACTGCCATGACCAGTGCAAACGTCGATGTGCTAGGCTGGTNCACGAACCTGGTCGAGGAGAAGACGATGGCATTCAAGCTTGCTGCACACAACTGGATGAGACCCGAACCACTCGAGATCACGCTGGATCGATTGTCGAGGCTTGGATACGAGGGCCTGGAGATCATGGCCGAGCCGACGCGGTACGATCCGGCCGAGGTCCGCCCCCTGCTTCAGAAGCACGGCATCCAGTGCTGGGGAGGCGTCTCCATCATGCTGGCTTCGCGCGACCTGATCCATGGTGACAAGTACATCCGGATGGGTTCGATCGAGTACATCAAGGAGTCGCTGANCCTCGTCAAGGAACTCGGCGGCGAAGTCTTCACGCTCGTCCCGAGCGAGGTCGGCAAGGTCGTGGCCATGAGCGATCCCGAGATCGAGTGGTCATGGGCCGTCGAGGGGCTCAAGAGGATCGCCGATCACGCCAGGTCGCTCGGGGTGAAGATCGCGCTGGAACCCCTGAACCGATTCGAGACCAACTTCCTCAACAGGCACGACCAGGCACTGGTCCTGGCCGATCATGTCGGTGAAGACGTCGGCGTGTGCCTGGATGCGTTCCACATCAACATCGAGGAAGCCGATCCGATCCAGGCGATCCGGGACACCGGGGCCAGGCTCTTCAACTTCCACATCGCCGATACCAACAGGCGTGCCCCCGGGGAGGGACACTGGGACTGGACCCTGCTGCTGCAGACACTCGCCGACGTCGGGTACGACGGCTACCTCACGACCGAGTTCGTCGTGCCGATGGACAGGTCGCCACTGTCAGGCGATCGGGAGGATGCCGGGACCGAGGCCAGCGCCGAGGAACTGAAGTTCATCAGGGACCATGGCAGCGACCTGATGAGCGATCGGGAATACAGCATCCACTTCGAGAACTGCATCAAGCACATCCGGGCATGTGAACCAGCCGGGGTCGGAGCCTAGTCGTGAAACAGCGAGGCATCATCGCCTCGTGTCCCCCTTGAGTCGTCTCGTCCCGACTTGAAGAGACCCTGCTGCTTCTCGACGAGTTCGTCCTCGAAGATCGCGGGGTCGATCGGCGTCTCCGGCAGGCAGCTGATCTCGATGAGGTTCCCGGACGGGTCACGGATGAACATCTGCATCGCACCGTCAGGAAGTCGCCGCACCCGGCCCCAGGGGGTGATGTCGATGCATCCGAGCTCCTTCATCCGGAAGAAGATGGCGTTGAAGTCCTCGACCTGCATGCAGACGTGCCCCCGATTCGAGGTGTTGTCCTCCCACTCGGTCAGGTGAAGCTGCTGCGTGTCATTGACCCTGTAGAACTGGGCCGGGAAGTCCAGTTCGAAGGCCGGCAGCCGCTGAAGCCCGAGTTCCTCCTCGTAGAACCGGCTTGCGGCCTCAAGGTCGCCGACGATGAGCGTGACATGATTGATGTGGATGGCACGTGCCATCGGATTCTCCTTCGGATGACGATTCGATTGTACAGGGAACCGGGGAGGTATCGCCCCCGAAAGCACGTGGCTATACTCCAAGCCGGATCGACAACCTCGTCCCGGGCGCCGGAACACAGGAGAGACACGTGAGCAGCACCAACGGAAACACACCGGAGCTTCGTGACGGCTCCTCGAACAGCTACATCTTCTGGACATGCTTCATGGCTTTGATCGCGACCTCGTTCGGATTCATGGTCCGGGTGCTGGTCATGGATCAGTGGCAGGTCGAGTTCAACCTCAGCGAGACCGAGAAAGGCATGCTCTTCGGCGTCGGCCTCTGGCCGTTCGCCATCAGCATCGTGCTGTTCAGCCTGATCATCGACAAGATCGGATACAAGATCTCACTCTGGTTCGCGTTCATCTGCCACGTGCTCCAGGTCCTGCTGTTGATCACGGCGAACGACTACTGGGATCTCTGGACGGGCACCTTCATCGGGGCCCTGGGCAACGGAACCGTCGAGGCGGTCATCAACCCCGTCATCGCCTCGATCTACCGCAAGGCCAAGTCGATGTGGCTGACCCTGCTCCACGCGGGCTGGCCCGGCGGCCTCGTGCTTGCGGGCGTGCTGGCGCTGCTGTTGAAGGAGACGGCGGCCGATCCGACGGCGGCAGGCGAAGCCGCCGCACTGGACTGGACGTGGCAGATCAGCCTGATCCTGATCCCGGTGGTGATCTACGGGATCATGCTCCTGTTCTGCCGCTTCCCCATCAACGAGAGGGTCGCCGCGGGCATCCCCTACAAGGTGATGCTCCAGGAGGCCGGTGTCATCGGGTGCTTCATCGTCACGACGCTGATCGTCATGGAACTCGGAAACGTGTTCGAGATCTCCAATCACTGGCAGTCGATCGTCATCAACATGTCATGCCTCCTCTACGGGATCTACACGCTTGCATTCGGCAAGCCCCTGTTCATCCTGCTGTTNCTGCTGATGATTCCGCTGGCGACGACGGAGCTTGGAACGGATGCCTGGATCAGGGAACTGCTCAAGCCGGTCACGCAGGACGTGATGGAGATCGATGCAGGCTGGATACTCGTGTACACGGCCCTGATCATGTTCGTTCTCCGGCTGGTGATCTCCCCGCTGCTGATGATCGTCAGCCCATTGGTCATCCTCCTGATCTCATCCTGTCTGGCGGCGATCGGCATATTCAGCCTCGCCAATGTCGAAGGAGCGATCCTCATCGTCGTTGCGGCGACCATCTACGGAATCGGGCAGAGCTTCTTCTGGCCCTGCACCCTCGGGGTCGTGGCGGAGCAGTTCCCACGAGGTGGAGCGCTGACACTGAACTCGATCGCGGGTGTCGGCATGCTCGGCGTGGGCATCATCGGCGCCCCGCTGCTCGGCAACCTGCAGGACAACATGGTCAATGACGTGGTCGCATCGGATCCGGAGATCCCCGATCGCATCATGCTCCCGGAGGTCAAGGACAGCGTGTTCGGCGAGTACCAGCAGCTCGACCAGGAAGCCCTGGCGGCGATCAAGCTTGATGAACCGGTCCTGCATGAACGGATCGTGCAGCTCCAGAACGACGGGAAGATGGCGGCGCTCTCGATGGCCGCGATTCCGCCAGTGTTCATGGCGATCTGCTACCTGCTGCTGATCATGTACTTCAGCAGCAATGGAGGCTACAAGCCCGTCGAGATCCTCCCCGAGAGCGACGAGCCATGATGATCCTGCTCGTGTCGCTTGCGGCTTCCTGCATGTCCGTTCAGGAAGCGGTGAAGGCCAGCGAAGAGCCGGTGCCATCGCCCGGCTACGACAAGGTGCTCCTCGTGGACGGTGTTCGGATCGAGTCGACCGACCGGGTCCCCAACGACTGGCTCTACTTCAGCGCCCTGGTGCTGGATGGCATGATCGATCACGAGACCCGCTATGACATTCCGGATCGACTCAGGAGCAACGGGTTCAGGATCCTCCTGGCCGGACCGGATCAACCCCTGAACGAGTTGCCTGAATACATCGATGACGATGCCGCCGTCCACGCGGGCGGACTCGGAGGAAATCCCGGGGAGTACCGGATCGCGCTGCGGACGACGCATCCACATGTCCTGGTCCACGAGCTGGCGCATGGGATCTACCACACCGCGATCCAGTACGAGGAACTGGATGGCAGCACGGATCCCGAGGACGGGGAGAAACCACCCGTGCCAGGTACGTTCACGCACGATCTCCACCAGGCGTACGAGGTCGCCATGAAGGCCGGTACGTGGAAGGGCCTGTACTTCGAAGCGCATCCTGACGAGTACTGGGCCGAGGGCGTGACGCTCTGGTTCGGCGTGCCCGAGCAGAACCTGGAAGCCGAGTTCGACCCACGACTGGAGCCGAAGGAACGAGAACTGCTTCGGCGCGATCCACGGGGATTTCTCCAGCAGCGGGATCCCGCTCTGCACGAGCTCGCCTCGAGGATCTTCCCGGATTCCGCGTTTCGACCGATGAACGTGCAGGTCCTCGGAATCGATCGGATGGAGTTTCAACAGCCCGGGGGCGGTCTGGAGGAACTCGTCAGGGAACTGGACCAGATCGCTGAAAACGATCCCGGTGAAGCCTGCGACGTGCTGGAGGAGATCGCCCGAGAGATCGCGGACGAAGAGGGCGTGCTCACGGCCTCCATGGTGATGATGGAACTCGCAGGTCGATTCGATTCACGCCGGTTGAACGAGACCGCCCGGCGACTGTCCAGGAGATTCGACCGACAACCACGACCGGCACGGCTTCCAGGCGGCCGGCCGGACCTGGAGATCCGCCCGATTCCCGGTTCCGGACCGCTTTCCGTCTTCACCCCCACCTTCACACGGTACATGGACATCTTCGGTGTGCTGATCGTGGCCACGCCGGGTACCCCCGATGCCAAGGTGCTGCATGCCGGCAACATACTGGCCCAGTGGATGGACAACGACGAGGATGGAACGGTCGATGATCCCAACGTGCATCTGAACCTGATCCGTGAAGGCGCATTTCTGGTCATGACGGAGACCGAGCGGGAGATGAACCGAATCGAGTCACGCCGCGGTCCCATCGAGGCGGCCGGGTTCCACGTGGGCCAGGCGCTGTTCGCCGAGGAGACCCTGCCGGGCAATCCTCCTCACGTGGATGAGCGTGGACGGTTCGATGCGACGATCGAGGAAGTTCTTCACCTGGTCAGCAACGGGTGGCGGGACGCCTATCCAGAGGACTTCGGATACGAGCCGGGTTCACGACTGGCCGACGCGATGGACAAGGCGCGGGGCGGCCGGTTCCAACGCGTGCCGCNGAGATACCCGGAACAGGCCTGGTACCACTACGACGATCGCAGTTGCGACTACGAGTGCATGGTCGCCGAGTACTTCTACTGGTCCCTGACATCGTTGCTGGGCGGGCAGAACTACCCGGGGCGGGCTCGGGAGATCAGTGACGAGTGGGAATGCCCGACCCCGGAACTGCTGGAGCGGACGGATCCGGACGTCCATGAACTGCTCACCGGGCAGCATCGACTGCCACGAGTGCTTCCTGACGGAACCTACGGTCACGACCCGAAGCCATGAACACGGCGAATCGGACCCTGGCTCATGCCGATCCGGGCGCACGGCCACGTTGAAACTCGTATGGTGTTCCGGATGAAAGCCGCCGAGATAGCCCTGAAGCCGATACTGATGTGGTTCGATCGCAGGATCGTCATCGTGCCTCCCGGTGAAGTCGACGTCTACCAGCAGTCCGGCCAGGATCTCGATGGAAATGAAAGCCCNCTCTCGAGGTTCAGGGGTTCGGTGAGCCTGATCGTCAACGTCGCCAGCAAGTGCGGGTTCACGCCACAGTACAGGCAGTTGCAGGAACTCCAGGACCAGCACGAAGCAAGCGGTTTCACGATCATCGGATGCCCATGCAACGACTTCGGCGGCCAGGAGCCGGGGGACGCCGGCTCGATTCGAAGAACATGCAGCATCAGGTATCGCACGGACTTCCCGATGCTGCAGAAGCTTCAGGTCAAGCAAGGGCCCGGGCAATCGGAACTCTACGCCTCGCTGAAGACGGCCACGGGTGTGCTGCCGAGATGGAATTTCGGGAAGTACCTCGTGAACCGGGACGGCCGACCGATCGCGTTCTTCGGCTCAAGCATCACACCTCGCGCCGCAAGGCTGCAGGAGATCATCAGGAACACACTCCAACAATGACGGGAGAACAGGAATGAGACAATCGATCATCCACGTGGCGAGCATCTTCGTCCTGGCCAGCACGACCGCCTTGACCACGGCTCATCCCCCTGTGGATTCGACCGGGAAGCACCATGGCGGTCCGGTCCACCTGCCCGAGAGCTCCGGCTTCGAGGTCGTCGAGNGCTGGGGCACTGATGCGGGCCGGCTCGGCAACACGCATGGAACGATCGCCCTCGATGGGCGGGGGCACGTCTACTACAACACCGACACGGAACGATCGATCATGGTCCACGAGGCCGACGGAACGTTCCTCAGGTCCATGGCCGCACGGTACCCGGGCATCCATGGAATGGTGATCCGGAACGAGAACGGCACCGAGTACATCTATGCCGCACACCTGCACGGCAAGCAGGTGCTCAAGCTCCGCATGGACGGGACCCTGGTGTGGGCCCTCGGGGTCCCGATGGAATCCGGCAAGTACGACGACAACCCCGACGCCTACAACCCGACCTCGGTCGCGGTCGCGCCGGATGGCCGGATCTACGTGGCCGACGGATACGGTCGCAACTGGATCCACGTCTTCGGTCCGGACCTCGCATACATCAAGACGTTCGGCGGCCATGGGACGGATCCCGGACTCTTCAGAACATGCCACGGGATGGTGATGGACGCACGCACCACGCCGCCGACGCTCCTGATCTGCGACAGGGAGAACCGGAGGTTGCAGCGGTTCGACCTTGACGGGAACTTCACCGAGGTCGTCGCGGAGAACCTCCGGAGACCGTGCAACCTGAGCATCCATGATGACCATACGGCCGTGGCCGAACTGGAGGGACGGGTCACCATCCTCGACGGCGAGTTCGAGGTCGTGGAACACGTGGGCGACAACACGGACAGGTCCCAGTGGGCCAACAACGGCGTGCCTCCGGACAAGTGGGCGCCCGGTGTGTTCACGGCACCTCACGGATGCTGCTACGACTCGAAGGGCAATCTCTACGTGATGGACTGGAATGCCAGCGGAAGGATCACGAAACTGGCTCGCAAGCCGTGATCAGCCGGCGGAACCGGCCACCCGCCCCTTCCAGGTACGGCGTCCGGAACATGAGAGTGCCAGGCTCCACCACTGTACGATCGTCGTGACGAGGACCCCCACGGGGTGCAGCACGACACCGATCACCGCCTGTTGATAGTGGATCGCCAGCACGATCCGCATGGCATATGCGATCACGATCGCCGCGATCGATGCCGTACCGGCGATCGGAAGCCAGGTCCATGTCAGGAGACACCATGCCAGGATGAACCAGGGCAGGAGGTGCCCCACCAGGTGGATCACGCTCAGCAGCAGCAGGATCCAGATCGACCCGAGTCCCTCCCATGCGTTCTTGGCGAAGCCGTTGAAGGACTCGGCGAACCCCCTGTACATGCGGCATCGGCAGAGATCGGTTCCATCGACCAGGTCGGTTCCCCAGCCCCGTGATCGGATGGAGCGAGGCAACCTGATGCCGTCATGCATCGAGTCACGGAACGCCTCGTGTCCGCCTGATTCGATCCAGGCCTGCTTCCTCGCAAGGAGAAACTGGCCGCAACCGGCCGAGGCGGAGGGATTGGTCGTGCGACGCATCGTGCCCATCGGAAGATAGCCCAGCAGGATCACGTGGATCATTGGAACGAGCAGGGCTTCACCGACGGTCCCGGTCTGCTCGTTGGGAAAGGCCGAAACGAGCCCGAGCCCGGGCCGATCCGACGTGAATGCCAGCGTGCGACGCAACCAGCCCTTCTCGAACCTCACGTCGGCATCGGTGAAGAGGATCCACTCCCCGGCAGCCTGCTCCCCCATGCGCTGGCATGCATGCTGCTTGCCGTTGTACCCGGCGGGCAGTTCGACCGTCTCGACCTTCCGCACCCTGGAATCCTCCTCGGCCATGGTCCGAATGATCCCGGGGGTCTCGTCGGTGCTCTGGTCGTCGTACACGAGGACCTCGACATCCCGGTGATCGCCGTCAAGAAGGGACTCGATGCACGCCCGGATGTTCTCCTGCTCGTTCCGAGCAGGGATGCAGCATGAGACGAGCACATCGGATTCAGGCGATTGCTCGATCGTGGGGGCCGGACCGAGTCTGGTCATGTTGATCACGGCGAGCACCGATGGAACCAGCACCATCACGAGACCGAGGCATGCGATGACATCGATCGGGCTGATGCTCATCGGGTCGCTCCGTCCCTGTGGGTCACGTCCAGATCAGCCTTTCGTCCACGCAATCGAAGCCAGAAGTCGTAGACCGGATGGACACGCGCGGCGGCGACACCGGCGAGTGGCTCCAACAAAGACGGATCCCGCTTCTGGACGATGGCGGACAACGCGTCCTGGTTCTCCTGCATGGCCTGGGTGATCTGGCGATGCCACGAGGTCCTGGACGGTTGATCCGGACATGGAACACGGGTCGCCCTGATGCAGATCTCGGGCTTGCTGTCGGTCCAGAACGTGTACTCGATCGCGACCCCGATCACGGGCGCATCCGGATGGGCGGCCGCGATCGTGGCGATTCCCGGTCGAGGTCTCACCGGCTGGCGGACATCGGTGAACTGCCCCTGGGGCGTGATCCAGAGCGTCGGCCTCACGTCCTCGGCGAATCGACGATCGACCCAGTGGGACATCGCCTCGAGGCTCGAGGGGTTGTCAGGATCGATCCCGAAGATGCCGGCCTTGCGAAAGAACCCGAACTTCACCAACTCGGCCGAATCCATGGGAGAGCATGGAACCCGGCTCGGCGTGAAACGGGAGTGCAGGTACAGGCCGACGATCGGATCCCACCAGGACGAGTGGTTCATCGCGCAGATGGCCGGTCCGTCATGATCATCCAGTGCACGAATGATCTCGGTCCCGCCGGGAACCATCCACACGCCATGAATCCGCTTCCGGAGGTATCGACCGGCGAACGATGCCATGACTCGATAGACCCGGGGACTGAAGCGACCGGGCATGAACCCTTCCACATGGGACGGGCTGTTGTTCAAGCGCCGGCTCCCATGAGCATCTCGGTCGGGTCGAGTGCATCGTCCTGGATATGCAGATCATCCTTGACGGCCAGAGCCGCGGTCACACCGCTCATGAGCACCATCGGGACACCGGGGCCGGGGTTGGAACTGCCACCGGCAAGGTAGAGGTTGGAGTGAACCCTGCTCCGGTTCTTCGGCTTGAATCCGCCACCGAGACGACCATGAGAGGCCAGACCGTAGATCGCGCCGCCCTCGGCGTTGTACATCTGCTCGATTCCGCTGGGGGTCAGGGATCGCTCGACCACGATGTGATCCTCGATGTCCGGCATTCGNCCGCAGTTCTTCAGCTTCTCGATGATCACGTCCCTGTAGGACTCGAGCATGCCACCGGGGCCGTCCCATGACTGGTCGGGTCGGCGCCAGGCCGTGTGGACCAGGATGTAGAGCGCCTCGCACCCTTCAGGCGCCTGGCCAGGATCGGTNCGCGACGGCACCGCCAGATACAGGGAGGGATCCCTCGCCGGTATGCCTGAACCGTAGATGTCGTTGAACTCCTCCTTCGGATCACGGCTGAACACGAAGTTGTGATGCAGGAGGTGGTCGTACTGGCGGTCGAGACCGAGATAGAGGACGACACCGCTGCACGCAGGCTCGTACTTGGAGCCGATCGACTTCTGGTGCCGCAGCGCCTGCTGCGATCCGTCGATGTCCCGGTGCGTCCGCTGGATGTCGCAGTTGGATACGACGGCATCGGCATCGATCACCGTTCCATCATCAAGCTCAACCCCGGTCACCGTGTCACCGTTCTTCCTGAGGCCTTCGACGGATCGGCCGAGCCTGATGTCCACGTCCATCTCGCGAAGGATACGCTCCAGGGTCCGCGCGATCATGCGGGTGCCGCCCATGGGGTACCAGCATCCATGGTCGACCTGGGCCGAGGCGATCAGCGAGAGGATCGCGGGGGCAAGAAACGGGCTGGATCCGACGTACTGCAGGAAGTGCTCGACCANCTGCCGTGCACGCGGNTCCCCGATGTGCTTCTTCACGGTCGCTCCCACCGTNCTGTGGATGCGCATCGCAAGCACGTCCTTCATGAGGTTCCAGTCCGTCGGCGGAACGGCCTTCATGACATCACGCACACCGCCGACATCCCTGAAGAAGAAGACCTGCTCGCTCAACTGGTACATCTTCCTGGAGTACTCGACGAACCTCTGGTAACCCTCACCGGTCCCGGTCTCCGGGAACAGCTCGTCGAGCGANNGACGCATCTGGAGGACATCCTTGTGAAGGTCCAGGACCGTGCCATCCTCGTAGAAGCACCGCCACTGNGGATCCAGGTCGATCAGTTCNCAGTANTCCGANACGTTCCTGCCGGTCCGCTCGACGATCCCGCGGAAGACATCCGGCATGGTGATGATCGTCGGCCCCATGTCGAAGGAGTATCCATCGACCTCCAGGACGTTCATCTTGCCCCCGAGATGATCGTTCCGCTCGACGATGGTGACCTNGCACCCCGTCCGTGCAAGCTCCACGGAGGCGGACAGACCGGCAAGTCCCCCACCAATGACAACAACGCGCTTCGAATCGGACTTGTTCAACTTGAATCTCCAATCACCTGGGTCGTGTTCTCGTACACCCGCTTCTCGGGTTGTTTCCTGCGTGTCGATGGAACACCCATGAGGCGCTCGAGCCCGGCAAGGGACTTCTCGTCCGGCGGATCAACGGGCAGTCGAAGGCGGCGAGGTGTCCTCGAGAGGTGGACGGTCCGGCACATCGAGCGCAGGCCGTCGATCCCCCTGCTGGCACCCCAGCCACTGTCCCCGTGTCCACTGATCGATGCCGCAGGATGGCCCGTCGGTATCAGGGTGTTGTTGACCGTGATCGTCCCGCTGTCCATCGCGCCGAGCATGTCGTCGACGGAGGCGGGGGAACTCGTGTAGATCGACGTGGCCAGGTGCTGCGGATGCCTCGCGTGGATCTCGATCGCCTCGTCGAGAGAATCGACGGGGATGACGGCCAGCGCGGGACCGAAGAAATCACCTGCGACCAGTTGCGCATCCGGAGGGCAGTCCAGNACCGCGACGGGTCGGGGATTGCATGGATCCAGCGGATCCAGGATGCCGCCGGCGATCCGACCACCTCCGGCGATCGCCTGCTCGACCAGNCCATGGATCCGTTCCGCCTGGTCCGGCAGAACGAGTCGACGAGGAACGGCCGATGCGGCCAGAGGGACAAGGGCATCACAGAACGCCCTGTAGACATCGCGATGAACCAGTGCCCGACGGGGCGCCATGCAGGTCTGCCCGGCATTGGAGGTGACCGCCGCCCAGATGCACCTGGCCGCCAGCACCGGATCCGCATCGGCGAGCACGAAGGCCGAATCACGGCCGCTCAGCTCGAGCGTCGACGGGATCAAGCCGCCGGCACAGGCNGTGGCGACCTTCGAACCGATCCTGGTGGACCCCGTGAACACGAGGTGATCCACCCGGTCCGGAGCAACCANGGCCGCTCCAGCCTCTGGGGATGAATCGGTCCACTGGATCGTCCCCTCGGGGAGCCCCGCCTNGACGGCGATCTCCAGGAGANGTTCCTGGACCATCGGAGCATGCTCCGANGGCTTCACGATCACCTTGTTTCCCGCGACCAGGGCCTGGACCAACTGGATTCCCAGGAGCTGGATCGGGTAGTTCCACGTTGCGATGATGCCCACCGTGCCCAGTGGCACGGAGTGGGACCGGTGACGCTGCCCGAAGAGCCACCATGGCCGGCCCGGAAGCCTTCGTGACCTGAGAATCCGCGGAGCATGACGAGCATGCCACTTGCATGACTGGACCAGCGGCAGGATCTCCTGGGTGACGACCTCGTACCGGGGCTTTCCGATCTCGTGCTCGACGAGCCGGGCCAGTTCATCGGTCGAACCCAGCAGCGAACGGCTGAAGCGCGTGCACCACCGGCTTCTTGAACGCCGCAGATCCTGAAAATGCTCGTCAGTAGATTTCATGAAAATGGGAACCCTCAAGGGGGGGTGAATATCTTAGGATATGCGGCCAATCGTGTTCGAATCCGACTCCCCTTGGACATCATTTTCTCCATGAAACCGGTCAACATCAGCATNGTCGGAGGCGGACCAGGCGGCCTGACGGCCGCGATGCTCCTGGCAGCTTCAGGCGCGAACGTGACCATCTGGGAAGCCCTTGACCGGGTGGGCGGCCGTTCCAGGCGAATCGAGTTCGATGGCCATGCCTTCGACTGCGGGGCCACCTTCTTCATGATGCCATGGGTGCTCGAGGAGATCACCAGGGCATGCGGTTTCAGGCTTCANGACCTGATNCCCCTGACCCGGCTGGACCCGATGTATCGGCTGGTCTTCAGGGGAGAGGTCGGCGAGATGTCGATCGACACGACCCAGGACCAGGACAGGATGGCCAGGCAGTTGGATGGGATCCGACCGGGTGACGGTGAGGCGTTCAGGAAGTTCATGCTGGAGAACCGCAGGAAGCTCGCGGCGATGACCCCGATCCTTCGCAGCGCGATCCGCAGCCCGATGGATCTGCTCTCGGGTTCCTCGATGTCGGCAGCCAGGTACATCAAGCCGTGGGAAAGCGTCTATGGCAATCTGTCCAGGCGATTCCAGGACGAGCGGATCCGCCTGGCGATGTGCTTCCAGAGCAAGTACCTGGGCATGAGTCCGTACGAGTGCCCCGGCCTGTTCACGATCCTGCCGTTCATCGAGTACGAATACGGCATCTGGCACCCTGAAGGTGGATGCAACGCGCTCATGTCCGCCCTTGGAAACGCCTGCCGCGAACTCGGGGTCCGGATCGAGACGAACGCACCCGTCCAACGCCTCGAGTTCGAGGGTTCCCGAGCAACCGGCGTCGTCGTCAACGGNCAGAAGCACGAGGCTGATCACGTCGTGATCANCGCCGACGCGACCTGGGCGATGAAGAACCTCATGCCGGAACACCTCAGGCCGCGGGGCTGGTCCGACAGCAAGATCGACCGCAAGCGGTATTCATGCAGCACGTGGATGAACTACGTCGCCATTGACGGCGACATCGACCTGCCACACCACACGATCTGCTTCTCCCCCGAGTNTCAGCAGAACCTTGATGACATCGTCAAGAACAGGAACCTCGGTGACGAGCCATCCATGTACTTCTGCAATCCCTCCGTGACCGACCCGACGATGGCCCCCGAAGGCCGATCCAGCCTGTACTGCCTGGTGCCGACGGCCAACTGCACGGCCGATGTGGACTGGAGATCCGAGACTCCGAGGATCCGCCGGGAGATGATCGACCAGCTCCAGCGGCTGGGCGTCGAGGACGTCGAGAACCGGATACTCGGCGAACAGGTCATGACGCCGCACGACTGGGAGGCCCAGGGCATCCACCTCGGCGCGACGTTCAACCTCGGGCACGGTCTCGGGCAGATGCTTCACCGGAGACCACATCACAGGCTCAGAGGAGTCGATGGTGTCTGGCTCGTCGGCGGAGGAACCCACCCGGGCTCGGGTCTGCCGGTGATCTTCCTCTCGTCCCAGACGACCAGCAGGCTCCTGTGCGAGGAGGCCGGCCTTCGTTGCGTGCTCCAGGAGCAGGCGCCCCTGGCCGGCTCTGATGTCCAGGCGGATTTCGAACAGGTCAGTCGGCAGCCGAGGGAACCGGCACACACCAGTTGATCGCACGAGCCAGCAAGTCCTCAAGCCCGGCCGTCTTCTCAGGGTGCGGGCTGAACAGGAACACGCGACCAAGGCCATGATCCCCGGCGACGATCGCGGGCGTGTCGATCATGATCCCCGGATCGGCTCCGTTTCGACCGACACCGGTGTTGTAGGTCGCCAGAATGATCGGCTCAGGGAGTTCCTCGGCGTCGGGGTGTTCACTCGGTGACATCAGCGGCCCCTGCCTGAACTGGATGTCCATGACATCGACACCGTCCCGGCCGAGCATGGTCCTCCCCTCATCGGTCAGGGACAACTCAAGCAGCGCGTTGCCGCGTCTCCAGTGCTTCCGATCCATGGAGTCCAGCGGCAGCAGCTTCAATCCCCAGTCGTAGTTGTGCAAGGCGAGATAGCTGCCGGCACAGATTCCGATGTACCCCCCACCGTCCCGTACGAATGAACGGATCCTACGCCGGCCTTCTCCGGTGATCGCCGCTGCCTGGGCCGAACCGCTGCCTCCCGGAAAGATCACCGCATCGAAACATGACAAGGCCCCAGCATTGATGTCACTCGGACCGATGCGCTCGACCCTGATGCCTGGCAGCTGAGATTCGATCCGGTTTCCCTGGGACGTTCCACCGGCGCCAGGACCATCATAGATGCCGACGACCCTACGTCGCTCATGATCTGCGACGAGGAGATCGACCGCATCACCGAACTGGATCATTCCGAGCCGATCAAGCCTTGCAGCGACCATGACACGATGTTGCCTTGTCCGACGGGACAGCGGCTGACCACTGGTGGTCGTCTCGAGAATATGCGCCTCGATCCGGAGCACCTCGGCCACGGCTCGGACGAGACTGCCGTTGACCGCTGACCTGAGCGGAACGAACGGATGCTCGGGCGCCTTGTCCTGCGTATTGACGTGTTCAAGCATCCGGGACTGGTGCTCATGATCGACGTCCCGATGGGTGATGATGCTGGAACCGACGCTCTTGCTTCCTGCTGAACGGAATCCATATCCTTCATGCAGGTCGAGCAGGACATCGGGAGCGCAACTGGCGATGAACTCCCAGAGATCATCGGCGAGTTCGCTGGTCGGCCCTGTTTCGCCACCACTTCGAGCGAAGTGCCTGTTGAGATCCCCCTCGTCACCCTTGATGCCGGGAAACCGTCGGGAGCCGATGGAGATCGCCTGGATGTTGCATCGCGGGATCACGTACATGCGGCCCGAGCGAACGGACCAGTCGCGGATCTGGTCGGCGGCGCGGTGCCCCGCGGGCTCGTCACCGTGAATCCCACCCGTGATGACGACCGTCGGTCCGGACACCTCGCTGTCGATACAGTACCAGCGGGTCTGGTGTGGCTGACCGGGTGCGATGAGACCGCTGCAGCGAACCTCCGCAATCACGGAGATCGGAACGAGAAGCAGGAACATGGTCGTGACGAGTTGCTGTTTCATGCACATGACACCGGTTCAGGGGCGACCAGGACCAAGGCGATGGCCGGACATGCGGCACCCCGGTCGCTGACACAGGATATGCTCTTGTCGATGGGGACAACAGCAACCACCACCTCGACTCTGGAGAAGTCCGGAGAGATCCGTTACTACGACATCTTCAAGACCTGGCTGCCACTTGGAATGACCCAGTTCCTCCTGACGGCCGAGGATCCGATCTACATCGCCGTCATCATGCGCCTGGCCAACCCAGAACTGGAACTGGCCGCGCTCTACACCTACACGTGGGCGTTGATCGGAGTCATCGCCTCCCTGACGTACACGATGAACACGATCGGAAACGTGTTCGGAACGAATACGCGGAACCTCTCGAGGATCGGAATCCTCTCGATGATCATGGGCCTGATGTGCACAACCGTGATCTGCCTGGGAGCGTTCACTCCGTTCGGCAGGAACCTGCTCCAGAACTGGATGGCCATCCCGGATGCGAACATGGACATGGTCATCAAAAGCCTGAGGATCATGAGCATATTCCCACTGTTCATCTCGATGAACATCCTCATGCAGGGAATCCTGATCAGGAACGGACACGCCAAGGACATCCTCCTGTCGAGGATGGTTCGATTCCTCATCGGGCTGGGCATCCTGATGCTCGGGCTCAAGACCGCATGGTTCGAGGGTGCCGTCCTGGGCGCACTGGCGGTCGTGATCTCCATGCTCGTCCAGACGGCACTCCTGTGGCTGATGACCCGGAAAGTGCGAGCACGCATCAGGTGCGAGCCGTTGGAGAGCGAGGTGGTCGGGATCGGCGAACTGGTCAGGTTCACGATACCGATCTCCATCAGCCCGGCACTGTCCTCGATATCAACGCTCGTGATGTCGGCCGCCATCGGCAGGCTGCCCGGGGTCATCGCTTCACTCGCGGTCTGGCCCGTGGTGACCAACTTCAACAGCATCGGGATGGGCATGGGAAGCAGCTACAGCCAGGTCACGACCAAGCATTTTGAGAAACCGGAGGATGACAGGAAGCTCTACAGGTTCGGGATGTGCCTCGGCCTTCTGCTCTCGATCCTGACGATCGTGTTCATCGTGACGGGCGTGTTCATGATCGCGCTGAGGGATCTGGAGAAGCTGGATGACCAGATCGCCCAGATCAGCGTCTACACGATGTGGATACTCGCGTTCATGCCACTGACATACACCATGGGCGCCTACTACATCGGGATGCTCTCCAAGACGCAGAACACGATGCCGGTCATGATCTCGCAGATGATCGCACTGGCCGTGGTGTTCACGATGCTCATGGTCTCGATCAACATGAAGCCGTTCATGGGTGTATACGTCGTGGCACTGTCCCAGTTGATCGGAGCCCTGGTCTCACTCGCCTGGCTGTGGTACGCCTGGAGACGGGTCAGGCCCGGTCTTGAGCCGCGCGAGCAGGAAGAGCAGGCCGCCGGCGACGGTCAACCCGATGTATAGGAGTGCCAACGGCATCTGCGAGTTCAGGTGCAACTTGCTCGCCAGCCCGGTCGTGATCCCGATGCCGACCAGGCCGGTCGTGTTGATCAGCCCGCTGGCCAGGCTGACCTCCCCGGGATAGAGGTCGACGCTCATGGAGGCAGCAGTCGGGCAGACCGTTCCACACCCGATGAAGGTGATGCCGATCGAGATCGATATCCACGTCGGATCGAGCGAGTGGAACAGTGCGGACGCCAGGAGCGAGGCGTTGCCGCAGATGATCAGCAGGTACCCCAGCAGGATGATCGATGACGGCTTGAGCTTCATCGCCAGGACACTGCAGTTGGCGTTGCCGATGAGATTGCCTGCTCCGACACACAGCGCAATCAGTCCGAAACCGCCCGGAGTGAACCCAAGCTTGTCCTGGTAGAGGAACGGCGCCACCGAGACAAACAGCAGTTGCGTCGACGCGCAGAGTGTGAAGACCAGCGTATAGGCGATGAACCTGAAGTTACCGAGTATCGAGAGACATGTTCGAACCACTCGGAGCGGACGAATGGGTACTCTCCGCTCGACCGGCAGGGTCTCGGGCAGCGCAAACGTGAAGATGATCCCGAGCAGGGCGATCATGCCGGCGAGGATCCAGAAATTGCCTCTCCACCCCATCAACGAGACCACCACTCCCCCCGCAGCCGGTGCGAGCACGGGGACCGTCGCCCAGGCCATTCCGATCAGGCCGATCATCCTGGTCAGCTGGCGACCCGTGAATGAATCACCCGCATACGAGAACGAAATCACACCGCCGACACCGGCGAAGAGACCCTCGATCGCGCGGGCGATCAGGAGCATCTCGATGTTGACCGCGAATCCACAGGCGAGCGTGGACAGGAGCAGACCGACGACGCACGTGAGCAGGACCTTCTTTCGGCCGAATCGGTTGGAGATGGCGCCGATCGGAATCTGCGAGAGGCCACTGCAGATGATGAAGAGGGTGACTGACATCTGGAGCAGAGCAGGCGTCGTGTGCAGGCTTGATCGCATCGTCGGCAGGGCCGGGCTGTAGAAGTCCAGCGGCACCTGTCCGAGGGGGAGGATCAACGTGACCAGGACCATGAACATGATGCCATGATTCCCGGCTGGCCTTCCCGGGGTTGTCGTGTCGGTCGAGTTCATCCTGCCTGCCTGGTTGTCGTGCACCTGTTCCGGACACAAGTCCCCGTTGAATCAACCGATAACGCGATGCACCCGGCATTCTCTGCATTCCCGTTGACACCGAAGCCAGGATGTCGGCGCTGAATCGGATCGGTGAAATGCTATCATGGACGCTTGTTCGTGGCACCGACCGCATACACATGGAGAAGAGAAGATGAACGTTGCTGGACCGCACCGGAAGCTGGTGAACGCCGCAATCATCGCGTGGCTCGGCTGCCTGGCCGGCCAGACGGGGCAGACCCTTGCAGCACCCCCGGACGGGTTCGCCGTCGAGCAGTCCGGACCGAACTGGGGCCAGAGCGTCGGCGCGGTCCCGGTCGGCGATGGTCGCCTGATCTGCTGGCGGCGCGACGGCATCGCACAGGTGCTTCAACCAAACGGCTCATGGGCCGACGAGCCGATGTTCGACATCTCGGAGGAGGTCGGCAGTTGGCGCGACCACGGGCTTCTCGGGCTCGTACTGGACCCGGAGTTCGACGACACCGGGTACGTCTACCTGCTGTACGTGGTCGATCGGCATCATCTGCTGTTTCACGGAACAGAGAAGTACGATTCGAAAATCGACTGGGAGTTCGAGGCGACGATCGGACGCGTGGCGCGGTACACGGCCGACCTGATGTCCGATTCGTTGCAGGTCGATCCGGCGAGCAGGACGATCCTGCTGGGAAGCAGCATCACGAACGGAATTCCAATCGTGCACCAGTCCCATGGCGTCGGATCTCTCGTGTTCGGCACGGATGGCTCCCTCCTGATCTCGGTCGGCGATTCGGCCAGCTACATCGAGGTGGACACGGGCGGCCAGGTCGGTGGAGGCTACGTCGACCAGGCGATGAAGGACGGAATCCTCCGGAAGAAGGAGAATGTCGGGGCGTTCAGGTCGCAGTTGATCGACTCCCACTGCGGCAAGGTGCTCCGGCTGGATCCGCAGACCGGAGAGGGCCTGCCCAGCAATCCGTACTTCAGGGAAGATGCGCCGTCGTCACCGGCATCCCGGACCTGGTGTCTCGGGTTGCGGAACCCGTTCAGGATGTCGATCGTTCCCGGCACCGGTTCGACTGATCCGGCCGATGGGGATCCGGGCACCCTGCTGATCGCCGATGTCGGGTGGAACCTGTGGGAGGAACTGAACTTCGTCGCCGGAAGCGGCACCAACCTCGGCTGGCCGATGTACGAGGGCCTCCGCCCGGCACCCGGATACCCGAATGCCCTCGTGGAGAACCCCGACGCCCCCAACCCGCTTGCACGGGACCGCTCGTGCTCGCAGTCGCTGTTTCACTTCCAGGATCTGCTGGTATCGGACTCGCCCGGGGACGACTCCCTTCATCCCAATCCCTGCGCGACGCTCGAGTTCCAGGCCGAGGATGCGCACTTCGCGGGACCGATCTTCCAGAACGGCCAATCCGGCTACACAGGGAGCGGGTTCATCGACTACCAGAATCCGTTCGGAGACTTCGTCAGGTTCTCGGTGACCATGGACGAGCCCGCGGAAGTCACCATCAAGGTGCGATACGCGCTGAACTCGACCAACAGGCCGCTTCGACTGTACGTCAACGGATCGGGACTCGGGTTGATGCAGTTCCCCGGCACGGGTGCCTGGGACTCCTGGAAGTCCAGTCCGGCGATCATCTCCCTCCAGGAGGGAGTCAACGAGATCATGCTGCAGGCCGACGGCCTCAGCGGACCCAACATCGATCGAATGGACGTGTTCATCAACGACACGACGATCACGAACGTGCCGACGTTCGTGCATGCGAGACCGATGATCGCCTGGTACCACTCCCAGCAGATCACCCTGGTCCCCGGCTGGGACGAATGGCTTCCAATCACCCATGGTCTCGGGGAACCGGACTGCCCGGTCGAGGGTGAACCGTTCATCGGAGCCTGCGCAGCCGGTGGCACGTTCCACCAGACTTCAGCATGGCCAGCCGAGTACTCGGGCGACTACTACATCGCCGACCTGACCGGATCCTGGATCCGGCGACTTCAACTCGACGGCTCGGGCGGACTCGAGGCCGTGCACGCCTTCGACTCCGCCTCCGGCCCGACGACCCAGCTGTTCTCCGACCCGGTGAGCGGAAACCTCGTGCAGGTTCGGTGGAACAAGGCTCCATTCACCTACCGGTACACCAAGGCCATCCCATGTACGGGCGATCTCGACGGGGACGGGCTGGTCGACGGCGTGGACCTGGCGATCCTGCTGGCCCAGTGGCTCGACATCGGCACCGGAGACCTGAACGAGGATGGAATCGTCAATGGCAGGGACCTGGCGATACTCCTGGGCGGCTGGGGCGACTGCAACTGAACGGACTGTGGCGGTTTCAATCTCGTACGGCTAGGCTGTATCGATACGGCACACCATTCAACCGATCAGGACACAACCAATGAACATCATCATTCCATCGGCAGTCGTTCTTCTGCTTGCATCGAGCTTGGGCATTCACCCCGAACCCCCGACCGACGAGGAGATCGCCGAGAAGAACCAGGTGGCCAGGCAGTGGTTCGACGATCACCAGGATGACGAGATCTTCCCGCTGGAGAACCCCGAGTTCCACGCGGTGCTCCAGAAGCAGTTGGATGGAATCGATCCGTCCGAGTGCGACATCGAGCAGGTCGAGGCGCTCGCGATGCTCTGGTTCTACCTGCCATCGGCCAAGGAACGATGGACTGATCGCGTGGTGGAACTCGCTGAAGTCGACGGTTCCGAGCAGGCCATGGTGATGCTGATGCAGATCGACCCCGCCAGGGCCATGCCCCTGATGATGAAGCAGGATCCGTCCGCCCTCAGCGGGGAGCAACTGTCGGGCATCCTCGAGTCAATCACCTACATGGACGACGCGACGATCAAGCAGAATAAGGCCGAGATCATCGCTCTCTGGGCGGCCTTCGATCCAGATGGTGACACGGCCACCCTGCTCGCCTGGCAGGAATATCCACAGGTCCTCAAGAGGCTGGATGCCGGCAATGACCGCCTCCATGGATCGAGGAAGGCCATCGGTGGCGCGATGAAGACGCGACTCGAGACGGCCAGGAACGAACAGGGCGAGGACTCTCGCGACTTCCGCATGCTCGAGCACGCACTGGGATACTTCAATGGTGCCGCTGGCAGGGGTGAACTGGTCGGCAACACGGCTCCCGGTATCGATCTGGTCTGGAACAGCGAGGAAGCCGAATGGACCTCGTTGGCGGACCTGTCCGGAAAGGTCGTCGTGATCGACTTCTGGGCCACGTGGTGCGGCCCTTGCGTGGCCAGCTTCCCGAAGGTCAAGGAACTCACCGATCACTACGCCGACTACGACGTGGTGGTGCTGGGACTGACGAGCCCACAGGGCAAGCACTACGGCCGCGAGGGAGAACCCATCGACTGCGAGGGCGACCAGGACAAGGAGTTCGGGTTGATGGCGGAGTACATGAAGAAGAACGACATCAACTGGGTCATCGCGTTCAGCGAACAGGACGTGTTCAACAAGGACTTCGGCGTCCGAGGAATCCCCCACCTGGCGATCCTGGGCACCGACGGCAAGGTCATGCACAACGGCATGGATCCGAGGGATCCGATGGACGTGAAGGTGGAGCGGATCAACCAACTGCTTGAAGCGGCGGGCAAGCCTCACCCTGGCCCGTATGGTTCAAGCAAGGACGCTGGCAATGAAAAGAAGGTCGGCGGCTGACTGATCGACACCCGTCCCATCCCGGATTTCCGAACCACCGGGACATGGCGGGCATACCAACAGGTGGACGACACCCAGGGAGCTCGAACCGATGACGATCTCGAACACGATCTCGATTGTGGGCGGACTGCTGCTGGCCGGCCTGCTCTGGCTCATGGTCGATCCCCCCGGCAGGAACACCACCGGGGCGGTGACCACGGAAGGAACAACGATGACAGGCACCACGAAGGCTCGATACTCCTCGTCCGGACACGACATCACCCCGCTGGACAAGGAGCGTGTCGAGGAGCTGGCGAAGAAGCTGGACCCGGAGACGTACCGCATCACGCAGAAGGAGGGAACCGAGCGTCCCTTCTGCGGGACGCTCCTGGACAACAAGCTCGACGGGACCTACACCTGTGTCGTCTGCGGCCTTCCCCTGTTCTCGAGCGAACACAAGTTCACCTCGGGTACCGGATGGCCGAGCTTCTTCACCACGTACGACCAGGCGCACGTGCACGAGGAGGAGGACGACTCCCTCGGCATGAAGCGGGTCGAGATCGAGTGCGCCCGATGCGGCTCGCACCTTGGTCACGTGTTTCCGGACGGACCAAAGCCGACGGGACTCCGGTACTGCCTCAACTCGGCAGCACTTGAATTTCACGAGAAGGGAGAGGAGCTTCCAATGGAATCCCGACCGGTGGAGCTTGAGACCGCGTACTTCGCAGGCGGTTGCTTCTGGGGCATCGAGCACTACTTCCAGCTGGGCGATGGTGTCGTCTCCGCCGAGAGCGGCTACATGCAGGGTGATGACAAGCGGGCCAACTACAAGGAGGTCTGCAGCGGCGACACGGGGCACGCCGAGGCGGTGAAGGTCGTCTTCGACCCCAACCGGATCAGTTATGAAAGACTGGTCCAGGCGTTCTTCGACATGCACGACCCCACCCAGTTGAACCGGCAGGGCCCGGACTGGGGAACGCAGTACCGCTCGGGCATCTACTACACCGACAAGGCGCAGAAGGAAGCCGCCGAGGCCTACATCGACAAGCTCAACGAATCGGGCAGGTACTCCAAGCCCGTGGTTACGGAGGTCGAGAGCGCCAGGACGTTCCACCCCGCCGAGGACTACCACCAGGACTACATCGTCAAGACGGGTCGCGCCTGCCACGTGAAGAACCCGTGGTGAGCCGGAACTGATGCAGCCCAACGGGACAGCCGGACAGCCGACCGACCGACCGATCAGGTCGGTCGGTGTCATCTTCGCCATGGAGGCCGAGGGCGCCTCGGTCGCTGACACGATCGGACTGGGACCTCCGGAGCCGCTGCACGAGAACCTGCCCATGCGGATTCGCCGGGGGCGGCTGGATGATCTGGAGGTCACGATGGCCTTCAACGGCATTGATTCTGACCACCAGGTCGACCGCATCGGCACGGAAGCTGCGACCCTGACGACCTGGATGCTCCTTCAGCAGCAGAGGATCGACCTGCTGGTGAACGCCGGCACGTGTGGAGGATTCCAAGCCAGGGAAGGTCATGTCGGCAAGGTCTACATGGCCGGATACGGGCTGTACTTCCATGATCACCGGGTCAACATCGATGGCTTCCGGGAATACGCCGAAGGTCCCATCATGCTCTCGCATGGAAGCGTGCTTGCCGGTGAGCTCGGCCTGGACTCGGGGCCCGTTTCAACCGGATGTTCGCTGGATGTGACCCCGGCGGAGATCCGGTTCTTCCAGGAGCGAGGCGTCATCGCCAAGGACATGGAAGCGGCCGCGATCGCCAGGGTCGCCCGGGACATGGGTATCCCCTGCATCGCCGTCAAGTCCGTCACGGACATCGTCGACTCCGACAAGCCGACCCACGAGGAGTTCCTGCGGAACCTGGCCCGTGCCGTCGACCGGCTCGACGAGGTCGTGATCTCGTTGCTCAGGCTGTTGGCGGAAGGCCGGACACTCGACCGGATCTGACTCAGCCGGAACCACCGCTTCCGGTTCCGATCCCGAGCTGGCGCAACAACTCGTAGTGCTCGGGGTTGTCCGGAAGGAACAGGTTGAAGCCCGACTCCATGAACGCCACGATCGCATTGGCAAGGATGATCGCACCGAAGAGCCAGAGTGTGAGGGTCGTGTACCAGCGCTTCCTGCTGGTCGTCGCCTGGCTCGAGGATGGATATTCCGCACCGAAGACAAGCATGAGGCCACTGGCGATGATGATGCACACGAACACGAGCAGCGCCCAGGTGTACAGGTGCAGCCCGAAGATGGGCGATCCGTACCCGGGCGTTCCCGGCTCGATGTGAAGTAGATCCTGCCTGGTGGCCACGGCCATGCCGCCGACTGCCGCGAGGATCGCCAGGCCGAGTCCCGTGCTCAGCACGGTCATTCCCGTGTGCCGACGATGTCGACCCCGGGCGATCACGTACGCGGGTCCGATGGCTGAAAGGATCATGCACATCCTCTGAAGCAGGCACAGTGGACAGGGAAACTCACCCATGCCGAACTGGATGCTGAATGCACCGAGCAGGATCGCGCATATCACCAGGATGAAGATGTGGCACAACAGGATGTCGATTCGACTGGACATGCTAGAGATTGATGTTGAGCTTGTCGGTGGCGTGGTGCCAGAAGAGAAGAAGGATCGATACAAGGCAGATGAAGAACAGGGAGTAGCTGACCCGTGCTCGCCAGTAGCGAACCGAGATCAGGAGCAGAAACAGGAGCAGGAAAATGGCGGTCGCGATCATTGGGCCTCACCCTTTCAATCTCGTGACAAGATACTCACTGTTGATGGTCGTGTCGAAGTCAACCTTCGGAACCGGGTGACTCGACGTAGACGATCGATCCACGTCCCTCACCCATGGGCTCGATCCGAATCAGGTCACGCCCCTCTCCAACGATCCCTCGCATCCTGATCTTGCCGAGGTGTTCCCTTCGAACCTCATCGGGCGACTCCTGCGTGAAGACCAACGACGCGCCGGGCCCGAGGAGAACCATCGAGCGGTTGAGCGGATTGCCCGGCCCCGTGAGGACCAGTCGGCCATCCCCTGAAAGGTCGATGTTCGAATCGAGCATGAATCGCCTCTGCAGCGACCCCCCGGTGATGGTGACATCCGCACCAGCAAGGCCGGCGTTACCGGTCATGGTGCCCTTGTGAAGGATGAGCCGTCCGCCGACGAAATCCAGCTGCGGCATGCCACGTCGACCACCGATGACGGCCTCTTCGTCATCCACGGTGAAGGTGTCCGAGAGCCTGGACCGGTTCAACTGGAGCATCCGGCCTGTTCCATCCGCGGATGTCCAGTTGGCCGGATCAAGAAACCTCGTGCCATCGCCTTCGCCTGTCCATGCCAACTTCATCGCTTCCGGGACGGCCGCTGGTTGATCACTGGTCCGTGCGGGCATGTCGAAATTCCAGTCCGCATGGGGCGACGGAGTCCTCGAGTTCATGATCTCGGTCAGTTTGGTGGTGATCTCGGGGTGGTCGGCGGAGACATCGTTCCGCTCGGCTGGATCCAGGTCGAGATCGTAGAGGGCCACGGGCTCGGCACCACCACGCTTGGCGTTCATGCGAACAGCCTTGTAGCGATCATCACGAACGGCCTGCTGACCTCCGCCACTGTGGAACTCCCAGTAGAGATGATCATGGGTCTGCTGATCGCCTGAGCGGGTGAGCGTCGGCATGATGTCGATCCCATCGGTGGGTGCACTCGAATCGATCCCTGCCGCAGACAGGATCGTCGGCATCAGATCCCAGTTGGCCACCAGGAGATCGCTCTGGCTTCCAGGTTCGATGGCACCCGGCCAGCTGACGATCAGCGGGACGCGAATGCCGCCCTCGTAGAGGTTGGTCTTGTGACCGCGAAGTCCCCCGGTCCCGTTGAAGAACGCCTTGTCATAGCCACCGAGGTCGAAGGTCGATCCGTTGTCGGAAGTGAAGATGAAGAGCGTCTCGTCCTCAAGACCGAGTTCCCCGACCAGGTCCATGATGCGACCCACGTCCCGATCAAACCGTGTGACCATGGCTGCATACGCGGCACGCGGCTTGTCGTGCGGCAGGTATCCCCTGCCACCGGGATAGGGCGTCTCCGGCCATCGTCCGTCGTACCGGGCCAGTGAATCCTCTGGCACCTGGAGAGCCAGGTGGGGCACGATGGTCGCGTAATAGAGAAAGAACGGTTCATCCTTGTGATCACGGATGAACATGGCCGCTTCATCGGCCATCAGGTCGGGCGAGTACTGGGCCCCGGTGAGACCTCGAGTGTTCCCTTCGAGTTCGTACTTCTGCTGATTCTTCCAGATGTACTCCGGATAGAAGTTGTGGGCGTTCCGCTGGCAGAGATACCCGAACCAGAAGTCGAACCCCTGCTTGTTGGGAACACCTTCCGTACCTGGTCCGCCGAGCCCCCACTTGCCCACTCCCGCGGTCGCATAACCGTTGTCACCGAGTATCAATGGCAACGTCGATGTACCGGCGGCCAGCGGCCTCTGTCCTGCGAACGTGCCATCGGGGTGATTCTTCACTTCATGGTTGTCCCGGATCTGGGCATGCCCGGTATGCAGCCCGGTCAGGAGCGTGCATCTGCTCGGCGCGCACACGGTGCTCCCGGAGTAGGCCCGGGTGAAGAGCATCCCTCGGGAACGGAGTCGATCGATGTTTGGGGTCTCGATCCGCCTGCTCCCGGTGCACCCCAGCTCGGCGAGGCCGAGACCATCGGTGAAGAAGAGGATGATGTTCGGTGGTCTCTCCGCGTGATCGGAATCACCCAGGGTGGTCCCGTGGATCAGGGCGAGCGTGGAGAGTACGACAAGCAGGCAAATGCATCTCATGAATGACATCCTAGTGTCAAGACGCCCCAGGGCAGGCCCCCGGTTCCAGACCGGGACGGGTTTGGACGAGCAACCACGCAAATCGGGGCTCATGGGCATGCAAAAGGGGTCGAGAATGCATGGATCACTGATTCGGGTCACACTCTAGGCGCACGAGGGCGGTTCACAGGCACTGGTCTCGTGCTCTGAACACATCCACCCAGATGAGAGGTACCACCAGTGAACCAGTCCAACAACAAGATAAACCTGTTGCACGAGTTGTTCTGTTGCCTGATCCTCGTCGGTATTGTGTGGTTGTTCGTCCCGGGAACGGTCACGTACCAGGACAAGGTGCTGCACGTGCACCCTGATTTCATCCCGCTCTACCTGATCGGCGGTGGAATCGTCGGCATGCTGATCATCAGGCTCTTCAACCTGTCGATGGGCTCCTCGCCACAGCAGAGCTTCAGCTGATCATCGACACAAGTCGAGTCGATCCATGGATTCGATCCTTGTCCGTACGAGGACCCGGTGTACCATCGTGGCATGACCCGAACGAACATGGACATCCCGGCGACCTGTGCATGGGTGACCACGCTGGTACTCCTGTGCTGGCTGGCCTTTGGTGCATCGGCACCACAGGCGGCCCCCGCAACGGGCAACACCAGCACGAGCAACGTCGAGCCGACCCTGGAGGTCCTTGTGTTCTCCAAGACGGCCGGTTTCAGACACGCCTCGATCCCTGATGGCATCAAGGCGATCCGGGAACTCGGCCGGGCCGGTGAAAAGGGAGTCGATGGAACCACCTTCAAGGTGACGGCCACCGAGGACTCCACGATCTTCAACCGCGACAGCCTGCCTGGCTTCGATGCCGTGGTCTTCCTGTCCACCACCGGTGACATTCTTGACCAGAAGCAGCAGGAGGCGTTCGAGGCCTACATCCGCGATGGCGGTGGATACGTCGGTGTTCATGCCGCCGCTGACACGGAGTATTCATGGCCCTGGTACGGCAAGCTCGTCGGCGCCTACTTCAAGGGTCATCCGAGGATCCAGCCGGCCGACGTAATCGTCGAGGATCGAACCCATCGATCCACACGCATGCTGCCGGGCATCTGGAACAGGACCGACGAGTGGTACGTCTACAGGGAGAACCCGAGGGCGAGAGTCAGGGTGCTCGCGTCACTGGACGAGACCACCTACGAGGGTGGTGGCATGAACGGTGATCACCCGATCGCCTGGTACCACGAGTTCGATGGCGGCCGAAGCTGGTACACGGGTGGTGGACACACGAGCGAGAGCTTCAGGGAACCGCTGTTCAGGGCTCATATCCTCGGCGGGATCCTCTGGGCCGCCGACGCAAAGGACGTTCCACCGGGCAGGATCCGAGAACCGGCAAAGGACGATGACGAATCACCCGTGGACGACGTGGACGAGAAAAGGCAGAGCACGTCGTCGTCACCGGGCTGACGACACTCGCCGCCGGGAGGGAACCGGATACGTGACGATGGACCATGGTCCGCCCGAACGAGTCACTCGTTCTCGCGAATGATCCTGACCTCGGGCTCGAAGACGATCTCCCTGATCGGCGGTGGCTTGGCGATTCTGGTGCCGCAGGCATCGCAGGTGGAGGCCACGGGATCGGCCCAGAACTCCTCCATGGCCTGCTTGAAGTGCTCGACGATGTCCTTGCAGTCGAAGTTCTTGTCGTAGGCCAGCTCGTTGCAGTTGGGGCAGTAGAACTGAAGATGCTCGTTCTCGCCCGGCGGCCGACGTCGTTCGACGACGACCCCGATGGTCCCGGGTTGCCTCTGGGGAGAGTGTGGAACGCCACCTGGAATGAAGAAGGTCTCACCCTCGCGGATCGGCACATGCCGGAGCTTCCCATCCTCCAGGACGGTCACGACGATATCACCCTTGACCTGGTAGAAGTACTCCTCCGAGTCGGTCATGTGAAAGTCGTTCCGGGCGTTGGGGCCACCGATCACCATCACGAAGAAGTCATCACCGTCGTAGAGATACTTGTTGCCGACCGGGGGCTTGAGCTGATCCCGGTTCTCCTCGACCCATTTCATCAGGTTGATCGGGGGCATCACGGTTGTTGTGCTCGATGGCATGACCGTTCTCCTTCGGTTCCTCATCTGGCTGCCATCGGCAATGATAACAGGCACGCATGTCCAACCCCGGTGTATTTTGGCCGTTCCAATCAGCTCTCGTCGGGGCTGCCGGTGCCGTCCCTGCGGACCATGCAGACCAGGATCAGTCCCACGATGCCGACGACGGCGATCCAGAATCCGGCCTGCACCTGCATCGAGACCAGCGGCCAGTCGACGTCCCTGCCGGGCGGGGAGAGTGACGAGAGATAGAACAGTACGGCAGCGAACGACAGCCTTCCGGCCAGGCTCTGGAATGACAGGAAGGTTGCACGATGTGCCTTGGAGACCCGCCCGGTGATCGCCGCGTTCAGTGGCGCGGTCATCACCGCGCGAGGTGCGCTCCTGCCGAGACAGATCAGCACGATGATCGGAGAGAGGATGAACCCCATCAGCCCGATGATCAGGCCCTGCAGGAGAGCCGCCAGCAGCAGTGTCGGCCAGATCCCGATCGCATTACGGATCCTGATGCTCCGGGCGGCGAAGTAGGTCGCGACAAGAAGCGTCCCGGTCGTGTGCAGTCCTGACACGAACGGGGTCTGCCGTGACGCCCAGCTGAAGTCTTCAAGCGCAAACTTGATGTATGGCTGGTAGTACTCATAGGGGATGTGGTTGATGATCGTCATCAGGATGAAGTAGAGGGTCGTCATCGCCAGGAACGGGATCTTCAGGTAGCCGATCGTGTGGCGCATCTGGGTGAGGAAGTTGATGGAGGCCTTCTGCTCCCCCTTCTTGTGAGGAGGCTCGACGAAGCAGAACGCCATCACCACCAGGATGAATGTCGTCACCGCCGATGCGATGTAGGGGAATCGCAGATCCAACACACCGAGACCCCCACCGATCACGGCGGCGACCGCGCCACCGAAGAAGGAGTTCCGGGAGGCCCTGGCCTCCCGGTCGGCGTATTCGGCCTCCCGGCCGAGCCCGGCCAGGGAGTCGTAGTGAAACGCGGTGTCGGTGCCACTGTGGAAACTGAAGCCGAGTGCGATCAGCACCTGGGCAACCGAGAAGGTCAGGAGATCGTCGGCGAAGCAGAACACCAGGTAGGCCGCCAACATGCTTATCGAGGCGAGGATCATCGTGAGCCGTCGACCGAAACGGTCGGAGAACCAGCCGCTGGGTACTTCCAGCAGCACCACGGCCGAGTAGTAGATCCCGCCCACGAGGAGCACGTCCTTCAGGGACATCTCCTGGCAGAAGTAGAGGAAGAAGACCGGCAGCCAGAAATACGCGTTCCGGATCAACTGGTAGATGGGATACCAGTCGACATTTCGAGTCAGACCTTCTTTGGCGGATCCAGCCATTGGAGTCGTTCCTGATCGAGGCCGCACGCAGTGTACAGGCCATGATGAGAAACCACCGGCGACGCAGATCGGAGGGAGGTGGTATCCTGCCGGGAATGAGCAGGATGGGATCAAGAACCAAGACCTTGATGGCTGCAGGAGCCGTGATCACCGCCGTGATCGCCGGGTGCCGAGTCGGCCCGGATTACGAGAAGCCCGTGCTGCAGAACGGCGGCGTCCCGGACGCCTGGCACCAGGCCCTGGTCAGGGGCATCAACGACTCCGATCCAGATCTGGATGACTGGTGGAGACGATTCGACGATCCGGTCATGGTGGAGTGCATCGACCGTGCGATCAAGCACAACATCTCGCTGAAGATCGCAGTGGCCACGCTGGTCCAGGCGCGGGCGGAGTACGGCGTGGCATCGGCGGACTACTGGCCGGACCTGATCGCCGGGGCCGGGTACACCTGGTCCGAGCAAAGCGACAACACGGCTGCGGCTCGAAGCATCCCGGGAACGAAGCTGACCCCGAACAGTGACTTCCAGGTCGGCATAGATGCCAGCTGGGAAGTGGACCTCTGGGGCAGGATCTCCCGTGGCGTCGAGTCGGCCCAGGCCACGGTCGAGGAAGAACTGGAGAACTACAGGGACGCCCTGATCACCGTGCGTGCAGAGGTGGCCTCAAGCTACATCAACGCCCGCGCCCTGCAGAAGCAGTACGAACTGACCAACGAGTACATCCGGACGCTGGAGCAGACACTCCGCCTGGTCGAGTTGCAGTACGAGCGAGGCACGATCTCGCGAGGCGAACTTGAGCAGTTCAGGTCGAGTTATGACCAAGCCATGGTCCAACTCCCTGAAGCGATCATCGCACTCCAGGCGGAGTACAACAGGCTCGCGGTCCTCCTGGGCACCAGCCCCGGTGACATCGAGCAGATGCTCGCGGTCCGCCAGGGGATTCCCCGAGCCGACCCTGATGTCGCCGTCGGTGTTCCGGCGGACCTGATCAGGCGGCGTCCCGACATCAGGGCGGCCGAACGGGCCCTGGCTGCCCAGACCGCCACCATCGGCGAGACGGAGGCGACGCTGTACCCGAAGCTCACGCTCTCCGGATCATTCGGATTCGAAGCCGAGGACTTCGGAAGGCTCTTCAACTGGTCGAGCCGAACCTTCAGCGTCGGCCCGTCGGTCACATGGGATGTCTTCAATGGCAACAGGATTCGCAGTCAGGTCCAGGTCCAGCAGGCACTCACCAGGCAAGCCTTCCTCGACTGGGAACTGACGGTTCTCGAGGCGTTCGAGGAAGTCGAGAATGCCATGACAAACCTGATCGAGTCTGGTCGCATCCTCGACAGCATCGAGGATGCGACGCGTGCTCAACGAAGCTACCTGGAACTCGCAGGACAGCAGTTCCGGCAGGGCACGATCAATGCGGAGGACCTCCAGGACGCCCAGAGGGACTTCCTGACGATCCGGACCACGCTGGCCCAGGAGCAGGGCTCCGTCTCCCAGAACCTCGTAGCGCTCTACAAGGCCCTCGGAGGGGACTGGCAGGCCGGGCCTCCCCCACCGCAAGACGACCACGATCAACACACACGCAGTTCCAACCAGGAAGACAGGGGATGAATCCATGTTCATGAACAAGGAGTCATGCTGGAAATCGATGCTGCACGCTGCAGTCGGTGTCTACTGCTCGGTCATGATCGCCATGTCCGGCGGATGCAAGGCCAAGGCGGTAGCAAAGCCCGAAGCGCCGGCGACGCCGGTCACGACATCCAAGTCAATCGCCAAGGACATTCCCCTGTACCTGCAGTTGCCGGGAACGACCACCTCGATCCAGGTCGTGCAGATCAATGCGAGGGTCGAGGGGTGGCTGGACGAGCGACTGTTCGAACAGGGAGCCGATGTCGACGAAGGCGACATGCTCTACGTGATCGATCCGGAACCGTTCGAGCTGGCGCTCCAGCAGTCACAGGCCGACCTGATCTCGTCCGAGGCCCAGCTGGCCTATGCCCGGCGTGAGTTCGAGAGGAACATACCGCTCGTGGAATCCGGTGCGATCTCACGGGAGGCGTTCGACCAGCTCCTGACGCAACTGGAACAGGCGGAGGCCCTGGTTGTCCAGAACGAGGCCGCGGTCGCCGATGCCGAGCTGAATCTCGGCTACTGCTTCATCGAATCACCGATGGATGGTCGGATCGGTCGGACGATCGTCAACGAGGGCAACCTCGTCGGCCCGGGTATCAACACGATGCTCGCGGAGATCGTGCAGCTGGATCCGATGTACATCGAGTTCTATCCACCGGCCAACAGGCTCCCGATGATCAGGAACTCACTTGCCAAGGAAGGCAAGATTCCCGTCCAGGTGAGCCTGGTGGAGAACGATACAGAGGGACAGGCCTCGATCAGCAGGTCGATGCTGACGACCAGGACCTTCAATGGGGACCTGACCTTCATCGACAACGTGGTCGATCCGACGACCTCTACGTTCCTCGCACGAGCCACGATCGACAACAAGGACGGGCTGATGCTGCCTGGCCAGTACGTCAACGTGCAGCTTCGACTCGAGATCATCGAGGATGCGGTGATGGTGCCGACCCAGGCGATCGCCCAGCAGCCGGGCAGCTTCTATGTCTGGACCATCGCCAGCGGCAATACGGCGAAGATCACGCCCGTCCAACTCGGGGCGGCCATGGGAAACATGCAGCACGTGACCAAGGGCCTCAAGGCGGGCGAGGTGGTGATCACGGAAGGGCTGACCGAACTGAGATCGGGCGAGAAGGTCTCCGCGACCGAAGCCAAGCCGAAGTCGAACGAGGATGCCGGACAGAAGAAATCGAACGGATGACCGGATCCGGGTGACTGCGGAAGCAGAATACGAGGACACCTCACTTGCCAATCTTCTTCATCAAGCGACCGATCTTCGCCGCATGCATCGCCATCCTGATGGTGCTTGCAGGTGCGATCTGCATCTACATACTTCCGATCGCGCAGTTCCCGCAGATCACGCCTCCGACCGTCCAGGTCCAGGCGTACTACACCGGTGCCAGTGCGGAAGTCGTCGCGGACGTGATCACGACACCCATCGAGGAACAGGTCAATGGTGTCGAGGGCATGATGTACATGTCCTCCAACAGCACGAACAACGGCTCTTCGAGCATCACGGTCACCTTCGAG
>PARI01000010.1 GCA_002711415.1 Phycisphaerae bacterium
GCGCTGGTTCGTGGCATGCACGTCGCCACCGAAGCGGTCGTCGAGCACATCGGTTCGATCGCCCGTCCCGTCGAGGACAAGATCGAAGCGGTTGCGACGATTTCCGCCAACAACGATCCCGCAATCGGATCGATCATGGCCGACGCCTTCTCGAAGGTCGGCAAGGACGGCGTCATCACCGTCGAAGAGGGCAAGGGACTCGAAACATACGTGGATGTCGTCGAGGGCATGCAGTTCGATCGTGGCTACCTCAGCCCGAACTTCGTGACCGACGGCGAGAGCATGGCGGTCGAGATGGAGAAGCCGCTGGTGCTGATCCACGAGGACAAGATCGACTCGGTCACCAAACTGGTCCCCTTCCTCGAGAAGGTCATGGAGTCGAAGAAGCCATTGCTGATCATCGCCGAGGACATCACCGGCGAGGCGCTCTCGACACTCGTGATCAACAAGTTGAGGGGCATACTCCAGGTGGCCGCCGTCAAGGCCCCGGGTTACGGCGATCGTCGCAAGGCGATGCTCCAGGACATCGCGGTCCTGACCGGCGCCACGGCGATCATGAAGGATCTCGGCATCGAGCTGGATCAGGTCACCCTGGCCAACTGCGGACAGGCCAAGAAGATCGAGATCACCTCGGACAACACCACGATCATCGAGGGTGCGGGAGCCTCCAAGAACATCCAGTCGAGGATCGAGCAGATTCGCAGCGAGATCGAGCGGACCGACTCGGACTACGACCGAGAGAAGCTCCAGGAGCGACTCGCAAAGCTTGCCGGTGGCGTCGCCCAGATCAACGTCGGCGCCGGCAGCGAAGCCGAGTTGAAGGAGAAGAAGGGACGCGTCGAGGATGCACTCCACGCGACCCGAGCCGCGGTGTCCGAGGGCGTCGTCCCCGGTGGCGGCGTGAGCTACATCAGGTCGTCATCGAAGCTTGATTCGGCACGCAAGGCCTGTCGTGGCGACGAGAAGTTCGGAGTCGATGTCGTCTCGGAAGCCCTGTCGATTCCGCTGCGAACGATCGCTGACAACGCCGGCGAGAAGGGCGGCGTCGTGGTGGCCAAGGTCGCGCAGATGAAGTCGACCGAGGGCTTCAACGCGTTGACCAGGGAGTACGGGGACATGATCGAGCAGGGTGTGATCACGCCCGCTCGCGTCGATCGGACGGCGCTCCAGAACGCCGCATCGGTCGCCGGACTGCTCCTGACGACCGATTGCATCATCACCGAGATCCCGCAGGAAGCCGAAGGCGGGGACGACCACCACCACGACCATGGAATGGGCGGCGGCATGCCCGGCATGGGCGGCATGCCAGGAATGGGCGGCATGGGCGGCATGGGCGGCATGGGCGGCATGCCCGGCATGGGTTTCTGAACAGGCAAAATTTCAAACAACGAGAACACACAGCAACTCGACTCCCCGCGTGGGGGTCTCAGACGGAGAACACACGATGGCAGTTCGACCACTTGAAGATCGCATACTCATCAAGCCCGTGGAAGCGGAGACCATGACCGCCTCCGGCATCTACCTCCCGGAATCCGCCAAGGAGAAGCCCATGAAGGGCAAGGTCGTGGCGATGGGACCCGGAAAGCTCCTGGACAACGGCGAGCGGGTCAAGCCCGGCGTCAAGAAGGGCGACACGGTCGTCTACGGGAAGTATTCGGGCACCGAGGTCGAGATCAAGAACGTGAATCACCTGATCATGAGGGAATCCGAGCTTCTCGGCGTCATCGAGGGCTGATCGGATCGACACTGGATCACCAAGCAACCACACACACCTAGTCGGGATACACCATGTCCACCAAGCAGATGAAATTTGATACAGGAGCGGCAGCGGAGCTGCTCCGTGGCGTCGACCAGATCGCCCAGGCAGTCGCAGTCACGATGGGACCGACCGGTCGCAACGTCGAGCTCGAGAAGTCCTACGGTGGTCCGAGCATCACCAAGGACGGCGTCAGCGTCGCCAAGGAAGTCGAGCTGGAGGAGCCGTTCGAGAACATGGGCGCCAAGCTCGTCAACGAGGTCGCCAAGAAGACGGCCGACCTGGCTGGTGACGGGACGACCGCGGCCACGGTGCTTGCGCAGTCGATCTTCTCTCATGGACTCAGGCATGTCGGTGCCGGTGCCAATGCGGTCGCCATCCAGCGGGGAATCAATTCCGCCGCGAAGGTCGCCAGCGAGGCGATCTCCAACGCCGCATGCAAGTGCAAGGGCAAGGACGACCTGAAGAAGGTCGCCACCGTCAGTGCCAACCATGACACCGAGATCGGCGAGATCATCTCCGAAGCCATCCACCAGGTGGGTGCCGACGGTGTCGTGGAGGTCGAGGAGGGCAAGACCGCCGACATGACCCTGGACTACGTCGAGGGCATGGCGTTCGACAAGGGCTTCCTGAGCCCGTACTTCATGACCGATCCCAAGCGTGCCGAGTGCATTCTCGAGGATCCGATGATCCTGATCCATGAGAAGAAGATCAGCAACCTCAACGACCTGCTGCCGCTGCTGAACAAGACGGCTTCGTCCAGCAAGCCGCTGCTGATCATCGCCGAGGACATCGAGAACGAGGCCCTCGCCGCCCTGGTCGTCAACAGGCTCCGAGGCGTGCTGAAGGTCTGTGCCGTCAAGGCACCGGGCTTCGGCGACCGCCGTAAGGCCATGCTCGGCGACATCGCCGCGCTGACCGGTGGGGAGTTCTTCTCAGAGGACATCGGAAGGAATCTCGAGGACATCGAGCTGAAGGAACTCGGCAGCGCCCGAAAGGTCGTGATCACCAAGGATGACACGACGATCATCGAGGGCAGCGGCAAGAAGAAGCAGATCGATGCCAGGGCGAGCCAGATCAAGACCCAGCTCGATAAGAGCACGAGCGACTATGACCGCGAGAAGCTGCAGGAACGTCTTGCCAAGCTGACCGGTGGCGTCGCGATCATCAGTGTCGGTGCTGCGACCGAGACCGAGATGAAGGAACGCAAGGATCGCGTCGACGACGCGCTTCACGCGACTCGTGCTGCAGCCAAGGAAGGATACGTCGCAGGTGGCGGCGTCTCCTACATCAGGGCGATCGATGCCGTCATGAACGGACGCAAGAAGGCGACCGGTGACGAGAAGCTCGGATTCGATATCATCGCGGACGCGATGGCCATGCCGACGTACCAGATCGCGTCCAACTCCGGCATCGATGGCGACCTGGCCGTCGAGACCATCAGAAATCAGAAGGGTGGATTCGGACTCAACGCCTCCACCGGCGAGTACGAGGACCTGATCAAGGCGGGGATCATCGATCCCGCCCTGGTGTCACAGACCGCCCTGACCAACGCCGCGAGTGTCGCGGGCCTGATGCTCACGACGGACGTGATCGTCACCGAGTTGAAGGATGACGAGGAGCCCGTCGAGGGCGCCACCTTCTGAAACGGGAATCCGGTCCACCGGGATCGCCTCGACCAGAGGCGTTCCCGGTGGGCACGTTTCCGTCCATGGGAATGTGACGGGAACACGCGACAGACCGGGACTTGAACATGCCCACGACCCGACGCTGCTACTACGAGGTACTCGAGGTGCTGAAGACCTCCTCCCAGGAGGAGATCAAGAAGTCCTACAGGCGGCTTGCGTTGATGTACCACCCCGATCGAAACAACGGCGATCCCGATGCCGAGCAGGAATTCAAGGCGTGTGCAGAGGCATACGAGATCCTCTCCGATCCGCAGCGTCGAGCCAGATACGACCAGTACGGACACGAGGGCCTCAGGTCGGCCGGCGGCGGGGTGGACTTCTCCGGCATGGGCGTGGACGACATCTTCTCGATGTTCAATGACATCTTCGGGGGAGGCGTCGGCGGTCAGCGCGCCGGCAACCGTTCGGCAGCCACCAGGGGATACGACCTCGAGACTGAGACCGAGATCACGCTCGAGGACGTCTTCAACGGTACGACCAGGGATGTCGAGTTCAAGAGGCTCGACACGTGCGAGACCTGCGAGGGCAGTGGATGCAAGCCCGGCAGCCAGCCGAAGACGTGCGATACGTGCAGTGGATCCGGTCGTGTGCAGCAGGCCGGTCTCGGAGGCATGTTCCGCATGGTCGTCGGCTGCCCCGAATGCAGGGGACGCGGAACCATCATCACGGACAAGTGCGGGGATTGCCGGGGATCCGGACGGGTCTCGATCAAGCGGAAGCTCTCGGTCAAGATTCCACCGGGAATCCAGGACGGGCAGGCCGTTCGAGTCCAGGGCGAAGGCGAGCCCCCTGCCGTGGAGAACGCATCGATGGGTGCCGGTAGGCGTGGAGATCTCCACGTGGTCATCCGGGTCCAGCAGCACGAGACCCTCGAGCGTGACGGGGACGATCTCCTGATCGCCCAGCCGATCGCCTTCGCGCAGGCGGCGCTCGGCGCCACGCTGAACATCGAATCGCTCGAGGACGAGCTTGAATTGAAGATCGAGCCGGGCACACAGCATGGAGACATATTCCGCCTGCCGGGCGAGGGACTACCCAACCTCAGGAGCGGAAGGCGCGGAGACCTGGTCGTCATCGTGCAACTGGTTGTTCCACGCAAGCTCTCAGAGGATCAGCGGACCCTGCTGAAGGAGTATGCACGGAACGAGGAACTTGACGTGGGCGACCAGTCGCGGTCGCTCTGGGAAAAGATCAGAGGAAAAGTCACCGGGAAGTGAGTGATCCGGAACCCGAGGAATTGCACCATGCCATCTCGAGCAGAAGATGCCAACGAACCAGCAGAAGCCCGTCCATCCGACCAGTCGATCGATCAGGATGTCGGCGAGCAAGAGGTGGAACTGAGCGAACTGGAGCAGTTGAAGCTCCAACTGGATGAAGCCGTTGCCGCGCGGCAGCGGGCACTGGCGGACTACCAGAACTTCCAGCGCCGGTCATCTGAGAACGAGGCAAGAGCCAGACGTTCAGGCGTCTCCGAGATGGCCCGAGGCATTCTTCCGTCGATCGACAACATCGAGCTGGCTCTCGGGCAGGAGACCGAGGCCTCTGCCGACCAGCTCCGGGACGGGATCAAGATCCTCAGGGATGACCTTCTGAAGGCGCTCGCCACCGTCGGCATCACGCGGATCGAACCGGAACGAGGGGACGAGTTCGATCCGAACATGCACGAGGCCATGCTGAGGCAGCCGGATCCCGAGATCCAGAACAACCATGTCGTGATGATGATGCAGGCCGGGTATGCACTGGGCGATCTGGTCCTACGGCCGGCCAAGGTCACGGTCGCCTCCAACCAGGATGGCTGAACGATGCCCACATACGAGTACGAATGCCCGGATTGTGGACACCACTTCGAGCTCTTCCAGCAGATGAGCGATCCCGTCAAGCGGAAGTGCCCCGAGTGCTCCGGAAGAAAACTCAAGAGGCTGATCGGTACGGGCGCCGGCATCATCTTCAAGGGCTCCGGTTTCTATGAGACCGATTACCGGAGCGAGTCCTACAAGGAGGATGCGGAGGCCGACTCCAAGTCCAAGACCGACAAGACCGCGAAGAAGGATGGCGGATCGAAGAAGAAGGACGCCGCCACCAAGACTGAAAAGAGCAGCGCCAAGTCATCGGGCAACAAGACTGGCAGCAGCGAGTAACCATGCCAAGGCAATTCAAACAAGCCGTACTGGACCTTCTCTCGACGAAGGAATATGTTCCCTGTCCCAAGGGGGAACTGGCTTCACGACTCGACGTGCAGGGCGAGGATCGACCATCGCTGTACGACACGCTGGAGCACCTGGTCCAGGACAAGATCATCGAGATCGGTGACGATGGACGGATCCGTCTTCCACGCTGGGAGGACGAGGCGATCGGCATCCTCAGGGTGAACAGGCGCGGGTTCGGTTTCCTGGAACCGGACACCCCGATGCGAGGTGGAGCGCTGTTCATTCCGCCGGGCGAACTTTCCGACGCGATCGACGGCGATCGTGTCAGGGCCAGGGTGATCATCCGGAAAGGTCGTCAACGCGGCCGGGATCGGGGTGGAACGGACATCACGGGGCGGATCACCGAGGTCATCGAGAGAAGCCAGGAACAGTTCGCGGGAGAGCTGGCCCGCCAGGGTGGGCAGTGGCTCGTCGTTCCGGATGGGCGCAAGCTGAGATATCCTGTCATGGTCAGGGATGCGGCCGCGAGCAACGCGGTGGCCGGGGACAAGGTCATCATCGAGATGGTGCACTTCCCCGAGGGCGACTACCTCGGTGAGGGTGTGATCGTCAAGCTCCTCGGACGAGCCGGGGAACCCGATGTCGAGACCCAGGCCGTGATCGCGTCATGGGGGCTCAGGGACGAGTTCCCGGAGGAGGCGACCAGGCAGGCGACGGAATCATCGCGGCAGTGGAACCAGTCCGGCTCCGAGGGACCGTGGGAGGATCGGGTCGACCTGACCGAACAACTCGTCTTCACGATCGATCCACCGGATGCTCGCGACTTCGATGACGCCATCTCGATCGAGCGAGACCAGCAGACCGGAGAATGGACGCTCGGGGTGCACATCGCAGACGTCAGTTCCTTTGTCGAGTCCGGAAGCCCGCTCGATGTCGAGGCCGCAGCGAGGGGCAACAGCGTCTACCTCCCGCGCCACGTGATCCCGATGCTTCCCGAGACGTTGTCCAACGGGGCATGCTCGCTCCAGCCCGACGTGCCCCGGCTCACCCGGACCGCATGGATCACGTTCGATGACCGGGGACGGGTCATCGGTCAGCGGCTCGCCGCGACGGTGATCCGATCACGGATCCGCATGACGTACCTCGAGGCCCAGTCGATCATCGACGGGAACATCAAGGAGGCACCGTCACACGCGGTGGAAACGAACGAATACGAGGAGGACGTGGTCAGGGCCCTGGGGATGTGCAACGAGCTGGCTCGACTCCTGCTGAAGCGACGACACGAGGACGGCATGCTCACCCTCGAACTGCCCCAGGTCCAGCTCCTGTACGACGAGAAGGGCAAGGTCAGGGATGCCGAGCCAGAGGATGATGCGTTCACGCACAGGATCATCGAGATGTTCATGGTCGCCGCCAACGAGGCGGTCGCCCGGACGTTCTCCTCCTTGGACATCCCCCTCCTCAGGCGAATCCACCCCGAGCCCCGGTTCGAGAACGATCATGAACTGAGGGCCTTCGCGAAGATGGCGGGATTCAACCTGCCCGATGAACCTCATCGACGAGACATCCAGGCCCTGGTCGATGCAACCAGTGGCGGGCCATTGGCCCGGGCGGTGCACATGGTCGTGCTCAAGAGCCTCACCCGCGCATGCTACTCCCCGGCTGAAATCGGGCACTTCGCACTGGCCTCGGATCACTACGCGCACTTCACGAGTCCGATCCGTCGCTATCCGGACCTGGTCGTCCACAGGGCGATGAGCGCCTTCCTTGACGCGACCGAAAACGGAGCGAAGGTCCCGGGCGGTCGATCAAGGAACCGGTTGACCGACCGGCTGCTCCAGGATGATCGAATCCTCGATGAATCGGAACTCCAGCTCATCGGAGTCGAGTGCAGCAACACCGAAGATGTCGCTGAAAATGCAGAGCGGGACCTCAGGAGCTTTCTCGTACTCCAGTTCCTCATGGAAAACCACCTCGGTGACATGATGAGCGCGGTCGTCACGGGTTTCTCATCACAGATGGTCTTCCTCAGCATCGACAAGTACCTCGCCGAGGGATCGGTGCGGATCCGGGATCTTCCCAGCAGCCATGACCGTGCGGATCGGTGGGAACCGGACGAGTTCGGGACCCGACTGGTCGCCAACAGGAGCGGCGCCATCATCGGAATCGGGGACCAGGTCCAGATCGTGATCCAGGCGGTCGACCTGTCCGCCCGCGAGATGCGCGTGGAGATCGTGCAGTTGTCGGAATCGCCCCGAAAACCCATGCCGGATCAGCAGGAACCGCGCCGGGGCCGCCAGAGAGGCCGCAAGGGTGGGCCGGACAAGGGACGAACCCGAAAGGACAAGTCCAGGGGACGCAAGCGACAACGCTGATCACAACGGGGAGCCTCGTACCACGAAAATCGGCAGGCTCGAATCGAACCATCGAATCAGGCTGATACGCTCCGCGAATCCTCACGCCGGGGCAAGCCTGTGAGATCCCATGACCATCACATATCGCGTGGCAATCGTGCTGGTTTCCTCGCTGTTCATCGCGCTGCCTGCGAAGGGGTTCCAACACAGTCGGACCCGTTGCCTGTATTCACCAACAAGCAGCATCGAGGACCGATTTGGTTCCAGCATCGACATCGAATCCGGACTCCTGATCATCGGTGATCGCAATGACGACACCGCAGGAACCAATGCCGGGTGCGCCTGGGTTGTGCTTCATGGACCCGGTGGATGGGTGTTCTTGGAGAAACTGATTCCATCCATGCAGGCGGACCACCAGGCACTCGGCCATGCTGTTTCGCCCGACGGTCGGACGGTCGCGATCGGATCCCCCGGGGCCTCCAATCAAGACGAACTGCCGATCAGTGCAGGCAGCGTCATCGTGTACAGGGTGCAAGCATCGGGACTGCACGAGGATGGAAATCTCCTTCATCCGGACCCGGATTCATGGGACCGGTTCGGCCAGGCCGTGGCTCTCCATGGCGATACCATCGCCGTGGGATGTCCGAGAGACGATACGTCCGGAAGTGATTCGGGATCGGTTCACATGTTCAGGAAAGCCGGAGGAGACTGGCTGCACGAGGGCACGCTCATTCCATCGGATGGTGAAGCACACGATCAATTCGGAATGAGCGTGTCTCTCGGCAGCGATCTGGTCATCATCGGTGCGCCAGGAGACGATGATCGGGGCCTCGATTCCGGTGCGGCGTGGATATTCAGGAGATCACCGGAGGGATGGATTCCGTCATCGAAGATCCATCCTCGACAGCCTGGCGATTTCCAGTGGTTCGGATTCTCCGTCACCACAGACGACCAGGCGTTCGCGATCGGATCACCCCTGGCCGGCACCACGCCTCCGAACCATGGCCGGGTCGACATCTACGGGATCAATGGCTCGAAGCCGGAGTTGACTCGTTCCATTCGATCACCACTGGGTGGTGATGACGACTGGTTCGGATACAGCGTCGACATGAGTTCCGGTCGGCTGATCATCGGTTCGCCTGGAGCGGATCTCTCGAATCTGGAGGAGGGGTGCGCCTGGATCGTGCACGAGGTTTCCGGCGACTGGCATCTCAAGAAAGTACTCAGACACGGCTCGCCGCAGGCCGGCTACCAGTCGGGGCATTGCGTCGGCATCGACGGCGAATTCGAGGCGATGGGACGATACGATCACGAGGACGAGGAATCCAGACCGGGAAGTGTCTGCGTGCGTCAGGCCATCGATCCGGAGTACGAGTTGTCATCGGTGACCGATGACGGGGTCTCCTCGGATGATTCAAGGTAATACTGGTCGATCACATCCCGCCATTGCCTGGAGTTGGAACAGTTGATGAACTGCTTTCTGACCTGCTCCCCCTCCGGGTGGTGATGGGAGAACTTGATGCCGAACTTCCTCATCATCCGACCGGCACGCTGCTCGCCATGGATGACCATGGAATAGTCGAAGTGATGAAGCAGGGCCTCCCGTTGTTCCGAGATGGTCGGTTCCAGGACTGGCTCACCTTGCATCAACTGCCTCGCCTGCCTGAAGATCCAGGGGTTGCCGATGCATCCCCTGGCGACGGATACGGCGTGGACACCGCAGTACTCGAGCATCGCGAAGATGTCATGGACCTCCCAGATGTCGCCGGAGCCGAAGATCAGTCGGTCCGGGTATCGACGGACCAGGTCCCGAAGAAAATCCCACTTGCCCGGACCGATGTACTTCTGCTTCACGGTCCTGCAGTGAACGGTCGCCCATGAATACCCCATCTCGTAGCTCGCCTCGAAGATCCGGTAGAAGTTCTCCGCCATCTCGGACGTGTCATCGAAGGCGCGTCGCAGCTTGAGGGTGCAGGGAACATCGTCAGGGACCGCCTCGCGAACGGCATGAAGCACCTCGATCGCATCATCAGGATACGCAAGAAAGTGACCTCCCCTGTTGTGCTTCCGGATCTTCTTGACGGGACAGGCCAGGTTGACGTCGATGACGTCGTAGTTCATCCCATGCAGCAGGGCTGCGGCCTGGGCCATCTCCCCGGGGAGCGTCCCCATCACCTGCCCGGCGATCGGGTGATCATCCAGTCCGGCGATCTTGTTCTCATCCGGATCGCCCATGCCGCACTCGGAGGCGATCAGGTCAGGATCCTCCTTGCGACGTGCCTTGCCACCATTGATGAGCGTTCGATCCAGCAATGCCTCGGTCACGCAGAAGGGACAGCCATACCGTCGGGCGACGAGCCGCATGGCACCATCGGAGTACCCGGCCAGTCCGGCCTGAAAGAACGGCGCATCGAAGCCGGGAACGAGTCGTCTGATTCGCGAATCGACCGTGGTCGTGGACGCGATCTGATCGATCGATCTTTCCAGGCAGGGCCTGGAGACGCCTTCTGGTTCCATCTCGACTGACATGCCAACATGATACAGGCAGGTGGTGCATTATCCGGCTGCTCAATCGGACGCATCGTCCCCGGCGGAACCATCCTTTGATTCCTGGCCGTGGGCAGGCCTGATACCGGTCCTGTTCAACTTGATCGAATACGATGAGGTACCACATGCAGCGCGGGGCCAGGAACCTGCGACGTCCAGCCGCAAATAAGAAGAACTGGATTTCCAGATCAGGGCCTGTTCAATCGGCTGATTTGCTTGGCCAATTCCTCAGATATCTTCATGGCACTGGCTGAATCAAGGTGGCTGCCGTCGTACTGGCGAAGTTCGAGCGTGTCAGGCAAGTCCAACCAGATGCCACCATGATCCATGAAATCAGTGCGCAGTTGCCTGAAGTCCACGTTGAACAGTTGTTCCTCGTAGGATGCAATATCCTCAGACACTGGCACCCTGAATGACACCACCATGATCCCCGCGGAGGTCCACTCGCGTGTCTTTGCAAGAAATTGGTGGATATTGCCCTCATCCGTCTCGTACAGATTCTTTCTTTCCTTGAGTGTCATCTTCCATTGTTCACCAGGGTTCTCGACGTGTCGGTCAGAGGCCACCCAGCCATTGAGATGAAACAACTGATTGTATTCGCCTTTTATTGCACTCTTACGGCTTCTGAATGACTCCATGCCTGCCCACAATGCGAACGAACGAATGATCGTATCTGGTCGGTAGCGTCGGAACTGAATGAGACCTTCGTCGAGGATTCGCTTGAATTGAATAGGAAGTTTGTTATCCAGATTGTCCTGCACTGCATTCGTGTATCCACTGCCAGCCGCTTCCCGGTTCGTGAATGAAAATGCGGATATTCCAAAGATGATGGTGGGTACTTCAGCTGAGGCATCAACCACCTCACGAACATAGTCGAGATATGGCGAACTTAATTTTTCACTACTGAAGCCAATATTCAGTGCCCTGATCTCTAACTGACGCTCGAAGATTGATGGGTCAACACCACGGTATACACGGGAATCACCTGCAATGACCAATGGACATTCCTCGATCCAGTTGGCCTTCATCATCCAATACCAATCTGGATCCCTCGACTCTTGAGGATCGTTCCGTGTGAGTCCGATCAACAGGACAAGGGCAAATGCGACGGCCATGGTGATGGCTGCAGGATCCCTGTAAGCAGGACAACCACGTTGATCAGGGCCCGGTGGCAACCAGTTGATCGTCGGATCTGGAGAATCATAGATGATCGACTCTGCATCCCGTGTTTTAGAACTGGAAGTAGATGAACTCATCACCTTGCCCTCTCAGAAAGATCGCCATCAGGATGCCAACAACCACCAGAGTTCCTCTCCTGAGCTGACTTGACTCTTCAGGTCGCCTGACCATACGCAGTGCCTGCAGGGCCCAGTAACCACTGAATACAAGGCTGAGCAAAAGGGCCATGCCGGATCCAGCATCCATCGCATCTATCATGCCAACCAATTTCCAGTTACCAAAAAACATGGCGGCAATGATGTCAAAGGCCTGGCCGATTGAATCGGCTCTGAAGAATATCCAGCCGACAAGCACACCCACCATCGTGATGATCCAGCCCAGGCACTGCCTGAATCGAGAGAGCCCTGCATATGCCACACCAGGGATTCGCTCAAGCAGGAGAAACAAACCATGCAGCCCTCCCCAGGCAAGAAAAGTCCAGTTTGCGCCATGCCAGAGCCCAGAGATCAGCATCGTGAACATCAGGTTCATGTTGGATCGTGCAGCACCGGACCTTGAGCCTCCAAGTGGTATGTAGACATAGTCTCGAAACCATGTAGACAGGGAGATGTGCCATCGCTGCCAGAATTCCCTGAAACTCCTTGCTGCATACGGCTGTCGAAAATTCTCTGGGTATCGATAGCCAAGCCACCTGGCAATTCCACATGCTATGTCTGAATAGCCGCTGAAATCTGCAAAGATCTGGATGGCGAAGAGGATTGCTGCCAACCACCACAACGGAGCATCGGGGGTCACATCAACCTGACCGAAAATGCTGTTGACCACTGGCGCAATATTGTCGGCAATAACGAGCTTCTTCACGAATCCCCAAGTCGCCTGCTGGACTCCTGCCATACGATTGGCCTTGTTGAAATGGCCCGGCGTCTCGAGTTGCGGGAGGAGATCTCGTGCACGAACGATCGGGCCTGCTACCAGTTGGGGAAACATCGACAGGTATGAAAAGAAGTGAAGTGGGTTGCGAACAGCGGACATGCGACCCATGTATACGTCTATGGTGTAGCTCATCGACTGAAACGTGTAGAAACTGATTCCGATTGGCAGGATCACGGAGTCAGTCCATCCCCACTGAGCATCAGGAATATCCAGAAAATATCGTAGTTGCTCGACTCCAAAGGACAGGTACTTGAAGAAGACCAGGGAGCCGATGTTTGCAACGATGGAGAAGCACAGAAGCATGCGACGCCAACCTGGCTTCCGTACCATCAGGTATGCGGCCACGAAGTCGATCAACCCCGTACCCATGAGCAGGAACAGGAAACGCCAATCCCACCACCCATAGAAGATGAAGGAAAACACGCAGATGGTCACCCATCTACGGTTGTTTCCTTGTCGAGCCCAATCCCAGGCCATCATCAATGCCAGCATCAGAATCAGGAATGGGATCGAAGTAAATGACATCTTCTGGTGTGATGAGTCTACTTGAAAGCCAGCGTATCAATAGTGGTTGCAGGACTTGGAAAGACTCAATATGCAATGAAAGCCAATTTGGACCATAGTGAAAGTTATGGATACACCTTCTGGTTCCATCTTGACTGACATGCCAACATGATACAGGTAGGCAACAAGTTCTCCGGCTGATCAATCGGACGCATCGTCCCCGGCGGAACCATCCTTTGATTCCTGGCCGTGGGCAGTCCTGATACCGGTCCTGTTCAACTTGATCGAGTACAGGCCGGTTCGGGCAGTGATGTAAAGCGTGTCGAACTCTGTCCCACCGATCGTGCAGTTGGATGGCCCCTCGGGCACATCGACCGACTCGATGATCGAACCATCGGGATCGATGACCAGGATCTTCCGACTGCGCGGCTGCGTGATGTACAGGGTTCCAAGGGTGTCGCAAGTAAGACCATCTCCTCCACCCTCAAGCTTCGCCAGCCTGCCACCCTTCCCAAGAACGCCCGGCGATGTGATCGAGTAGGCCATGAGCTCGGGCTGACCTGCAGGAAGCACGTACAGGGTCTTCATGTCGGGCGAGAGAAGGATCCCATTGGGTCGCCTGAATCCATCAAGGATCCTCGTCACCTTGCCGCCGGAATCGCTGTAGTAGACCGCTTCATCAAGAGTCGAATCCGGATTCCGCCAGTACGCAGGATCCGTGAAGTAGACGCCGCCATGCTGATCAAGAGCGAGATCATTGGTCGTGATGAACGGGCTGTCCTCGTACATGGTCACCAGAGGCGTGATCTTCTTGGTCGCCGGATCGATGCGGACGACACGCCCCTTCTGCCCCTGGCAGGCGACGAGTCGTCCATCCTTGTCGAACTGCAGACCGTTGCACCCATCGGTGCGCTCCATCACCGTGTGGATGCTTCCGTCCTCGTCGCAGCGGAGGATCTGTGACCGGGCGATGTCCGTGAACCAGATCCGTCCACGGCCGTCGGGCGCGGGGCCCTCGGTGAACTCGAATCCACCGGACACCTTCTTCAACTTCCCGTCAAACACGGATCCTGTCTCGCCGACCTGTTCGGGAGTGCCGGCCTGTTCGGCCTGGATCGAAGCGGACAAAGCGACCATCAAGAACATGAGCATGGAAGTGATCATCGGTGTTCTCCTCGTGAGGCCCCACTATACGCCAGGAACCTGGCGACCGAGACAGGACGCTTCGGCGATCGGCTCAGGGTGATTCCTCCACGACCAGATCGCCGGTGCCGATGGTTCCCGTGGTGATCGTCCTGGCATACACGCCCAGGCACGGGCTGGGCCCACCATCGCCCAGTACCAGTGCATTGTGGTCCGCAAGCGTCTTCAGCACCGCCGGATCACCTGGCAGATCGCCCTGGGCCATGGTGGTCATGATGCAACGCGAACAGGGACGGGTGAACTCGATGACCAGGTCGACGCCTATCCGGATCCTCCTGCCGATCCATTCGTTTTCCACGAATCCTCCCGTCGATCCCGGGAAGTCGATCAGCAGGTTGGGGCGGAAGCGATCGATGGCCGGTGCAGAATCCGGATGAAGCTGCTCCAGGTGCGCCATGGTCCCTCGATCGATCACGTGCAGGGGCGCCAGGTCGAAGAAGGCGGGCTGATCGTGCGCGGCGGCTCCCAGCGTCGTGGGAAAACCGAATCGCCGGCTCAGGAGATCATCGATCCCAGGATCACTGCTGGAATACCTGGCACCGTCGGGAAACTCCAGGATCACCGGGCACGGCCACTCTCCACCACGCTCCTGCTCGAGATGAACCTCGACATCCATCAGGTTGCCCCACCGCGAAGCCTGCTTCGCAGACGCGGGGCGATCGTCCTGGACATCAAAGAGTGCCAAGCCGCGATCACCGGGAATACCGTGTTCGCCAACGAAGATGGAATCGACCCGGTGACCACGCATCGACTTGACCGGGTAGAACCAGATCCCGTGAACGAGATGTTCAGCTTCGGACGCTCCCACGTCATGCTCCTGGACAACCAACCGATGGAATCCGCTGATGGTAGCACCGGATCCACCGAATCGTGGTAGCATCCGCTGCGATGAAACACTGGAACCACCTCATACTGCTCGTGCTTGCGGCGATGTTCGCGATGTCGATCGGCTGCATCCCCCGCCGATACGACCCGGCCAAGGCGACGAGAAACTACCCGGCGGAACTGGGCCAGGTCGAGACCGTGAACATGCAGGTCTTTCAACTGTCCCACTCGATCCGGATCGTGAACGCCTCCCCGCAGAACTACTCCGACTTCGACCTGTGGATCAACCAGAGGTACATGGTGCACGTGGACTCACTGGAGGCTGGCCAGTCCATCGAGATCTCGATGAACGACATGTGGGACGTCAGGGGCGACGGCCCGAATCCGGGTGGGTGGTTCCGATGGTACGACCCCACCCCGATCAGGCTAGTGCAGATCCAGGCCGACCAGGAGAGTCCGCTGATCGGCCTCGTGGCGATCCTCCCCGAGGACGAGAGAGAAGACTGATTCCAGGAGTTCATGTCGTGAAGAAGGTGGCCCTGATCAGCCAGGTGTTCCACGATGACCAGTCAGGTCCCGACCTGGTGACGCTGCTGAAGCAGGCATCGGGTGATGGCGCCGATATCGCCGTGCTTCCGGAGCTTCCATTGAACCGCTGGTCCCCCTCGACGGACCGCGTCGATCCCGCGGATGCCGAGCCCCTTGGAGGACCTCGTTGCACCAGGCAGTCCGAGGCCGCTGCCGAGGCGGGAATCACCCTGGTCGGAGGAGCGATCATTCTTGATGATGACGGGTCGAGGCACAACACGGCACTGGTCTACGGATCCGATGGCCACCTGCTCGGCACCTATGAGAAATGCCATATCCCCGATGAGCCCGGATTCCTCGAGATCGCGCACTATGAACCGGGCCGCAAGCCTCCCATGCCGATCCGGTGCGACGGTATCGACATGGGCGTGCAGATCTGCTCGGACGTGAATCGACCCGAGGGATCGCACATGCTGGGAGCCTCCGGTGCGGTGCTCATCGTCGCGCCTCGCGCGACCGAGCTGGCCACGTGGCCTCGATGGAAGCCCGTGCTCGTCGCGAACGCACTGACAAGCTGCTGCTTCGTGGCGAGCGTCAACCGCCCATCTCCGGAGGACGGGGTCCTCATCGGGGGACCGTCGTTTGCGGTCGATCCGACCGGACGGATCCTGGTCGAATCAACCGACGTGATCTCATGCTTCCAGGTCGACGTCGATTCGATTCCCGATCGTCGCATCGAGTACCCGGGGTACCTGGACATCAGGACGGATCTCTACGTGGAGGGGTGGAAGCGACTCGAGGGCAGGACCTACAAGTGCGTGGATGAATCATGATTCTGGCTCGCATGCGCGGGCCGGTAGGAATCGTTGAGATAGTCCCCGACCATCCTGGTGGCATTGAACTGTGACGGGACCGTGGCCACGCCTTCAAGCGCCCGCTTGACCCACTTCCGGGGAACGCCCCTGCTGTTTCGATCATAGAACTCCGGAATGATGTCGTTGCTCAGCAGCTTGTAGAGCGCGTTGGCATCATGCTTGTCCTGCTCGTGTCGGTTCCTGCGTTCGGAGCTGTCACCGATCTGCCAACCGTTCCTGCCATTGAACCCCTCCGGCCACCAACCATCGAGGATCGAGCAGTTGATGCCGCCATGCATGGGGCATTTCATGCCGCTGGTTCCACTGGCCTCGTGCGGCCTGATCGGATTGTTCAGCCAGACATCGACACCGGAGGTCATCATCCGCCCCACGTGCATGTCGTAGTCCTCCAGCAGCGCGATCCGACCCACGAACTCCGGCTTGCGGGCAAGCTGGTAGATCTTCCTCGCATCCTCCTGCCCGGCGGCATCCTGCGGATGAGGTTTGCCGGCGAACACCAGTTGAACGGGCCGCTTGGCGTTCTGGAGGATACGGCTGAGCCGGTCGTGATCGTAGAGAATCAGCGGAGCTCGCTTGTAGGTCGCGAACCTGCGGGCGAACCCGATCGTCAGGGCGTCCTCGCTGAACGCGCTGGCGGACATGCCGATCTGATCGGGGCTGTCCCCCCTGCGACGGGACTGGGCGATCAACCGGTTCCGGAGGAACCAGATGAACCGGCGCCTGAGCTTGTTCCTGAGATCCCAGAATTCGTCTGGATCGACATCGGTCGCCTTGTGCCACGGGGTCTTGCCGAGGGACTGGGTGCCGAACTTGAGAGCGATCCTCTTTCTCCAGAACTCCGCGGCTCCTGGATCAAGCCATGTCTGGATGTGGACTCCGTTTGTTATGTGGGTGATGGGCACCTCGTCGGCATCCTTCGCCCCGTAATACCCCTTCCACATCTGCCTGGTCACGTCTCCATGAAGCTGCGCGACTCCGTTGACGAACTTCGACTGGTGCAGCGCGAGTGCCGTCATGCAGAACGGCTCGGCATCATCGCCGGTCCGCTCGCTGCCCAGCTGCTTGATTTCACGCTTCTTCAGCCCGGCCTGGCGGGCCGTGAACTTGATCGCGTTCCACACCTTGTCGGGACAGTACCTGTCGTGCCCTGCGGGCACCGGGGTGTGCGTGGTGAACACGGTGCTGTTCCTGATTCGATCCCATGCCGAGTCGACATCGAATCCCCTGACCCGGTGATCCCTGAACCGTTCAAGGCCGACGAAGGCGGCATGTCCCTCGTTCAGGTGATACACGGTCACCTTCTCGCGCAGAGCACGCAACGCAATGACGCCACCGACGCCCAGAATGACCTGTTGCTTCATCCGGCGATCAGGCGCACCACGGTACAGACCCTCGGTCAGGAGCTGGTCCTCATCGGAGTTGGATGGAAGGTTGGCATCGAGAAGATAGAGATCCACCCTGCCGACCTGCATCTTCCAGATGCGAAGTCGCACCAGCCGATCCTCGAGCGGGCAGGTGATCTCGATTCCGGTATCGATGATCGGCATCCTGGAGTAGTCGAATGTCTGTCGCAGCACCTCGGTCGAACCATCCGGTGCGTACCGCTGCCTGTAGTACCCCGACTTGTAGAGAAGCCCGACCCCGACGATCGGAATTCCCAGGTCGGACGCGGCCTTGAGGTGATCGCCTGCGAGGACGCCGAGACCTCCGGAGTACTGCGGGATGCTCTCGTGCAGGGCGTACTCGCAGCAGAAGTAGGCGATCTTCATTCCAGCGTCGGACTTCTTCTGGTTCTTCTGGAACCACGATCTGGATTGGAGGTACTCGTCACACCGATCGATCGCCTCCTGGAGGATGCTGCCCCAGGAGTCATGGGACAGCATGTATTCACGATCAGTCGGATCGCCCTGCCGCAGCACGGCGAGCGGATCGTGGTTGAGGGCCTCCCAGGCTCCCGGGTCGAGAGCGGCGAACGGACGTCGGCCCACAGGATGCCAGCTCCACCAAAGATTCATCGCCAACTCGTGAAGCTGAGCCAACCTCGTATCGACCGACTTGCGACTGTTGCCACTTCCCATTGATCAAGAACTCCTGCGAATCAATCCTGAGATTCCGGTGAATGCTCGCGCATCCGACCGCATGTCCTGCATTCTTCCCGGTAGGACTCGGCCAGTTCGCTGCTCAGCAGGTCACCATCCAGCCTCCAAGTCCAGTTTCCTTCAGCGGTGCCAGGGATATTCATCCTCGCATCGCTGCCCAGGCCAAGAAGGTCCTGGATGGGAACAATGGCGGTGTTTGCGGGCGATGTCAAGGCCAGGCGGATCATGCCGATATGAATTTCGCCGGGCTCGAGGCCGCCATAGAGGATCGCTCGATCGCGATCCTCATCAGGCAGGGTGGCCCACCAACCGACGGTCGTGTCGTTGTCGTGGGTGCCCGTGTAGGCGACCGAGCAGTGAGGGTGGTTGTGAGGCAGGTCGGGTGAATCCTCTTCACCGAAGGCGTTGTGGAGGACTCGCATCCCGGGGAAGCCGAAATCATCCCGCATCGAGACGATCTCGGGAGTCATCACCCCGAGATCCTCCGCGATCAACGGCAGCACCCCGTGTGCATCCTGCAGGCAGCCGAAGAAATCACGTCCCGGCGCCTCCACCCAGGTGCCGCTGGTGGCGTCGCTGGCATCGGCCTGGATCTCGTACGCATGGTGAAACCCGATGAAGTGATCGATCCGCAACGCATCGAACCGCTCCAGCTGGACCCTGATCCTGTCACGCCACCACCGGAACTCGCTGGCCTGGTGGGCCCCCCACTGGTAATGCGGATGCCCCCAGAGCTGCCCGGTATCCGTGAACTGGTCCGGAGGCGTTCCGGTCAGGACCTCGGGGTTACCGTGCTGGTCGAGTCTGAACAGCTCGGGATTGGATTTCACATCGGCCGAATCAGCGACCACGAAGATGGGAACGTCACCGAGCAGCAGGATGCCACGGTCCCGTGCATGCCGGTGCATGTTCGACCACTGGTGATCGAACATGAACTGGAGGAATGTCTCGTAGTCACGGTCATTACCAACGAAATCGATCCAGTGTTCAAGCCATGACGCGTTCTCATGGATGAACCGCTCGTACGGTCCGGACCACTGGTCGAACCTCTCGCGGAACCTGGAATGAGCGATCCTGAACAGGGGTTTCTTGAATGCCGCAACGGCTTCGAAATCGACATGGCAGCGGTCTTGATCCGCGAACGCGGGAATCTCCGATCGATCCAGCAGGCCGTCCTGCTCGAGCCCCTCGATCGAGATGTACAGCGGCTCCCCGGCGAACGCCGACGTCGAGCTGTATGGCGAGAATCCGCAGCCGATCGGTCCGACTGGAAGCATCTGCCAGAAGGTCTGCCCGGCGGCGACGAGCCAGTCGATGAACCCGTGAGCGGCAGGCCCGAGATCACCAATACCGTGTGGCCCCGGAAGACTGCTCAGGTGCACCAGCAGGCCTGAACTCCTGCGATCGAAGATTGGATGTGGATCGCTCAGACCTTCTGTCTCCACACAGCACCGCCAAGGGAGGGAATCGTGATCGAGGGTGGACTGCCCGCCGGTTCGTCGGGAAACACCTGTTCCCAGGGACCGGGCAGGTCAGGGACCTCGATGGAGACATCTTCACCCGAAGCGTTGATGGCCACAAGCACCCTCTCGGACTGATCCTGGCGGAGGAAGATCCAGGTGCGGAGATCATCGTGGACCAGGACCGTACGGAAGTCGCCCTGGCGGAGAGCCGCATGGTCGTTCCGAAGGGCGATGATCCTCTTGTAGTACTCGAGATGCTCCTGGTCGATGTGGTTCTGCCCGGGTTCGTCGTACGGCTGCAGCTCCGGCCACAGCATCGGTTTCCGGTTGTTGGGATCGTCCGAGCCCCACATGCCGACCTCGTCGCCGTAGTAGATCATTGGTGCACCGACATAGGTCATCTGTACCAACGCGATCAGGCGGGCCTTCCGATAGGAGTAGTCATCCGGCTTGGAACCGTCGTAGGAAGGATCGTCCTGTTCACGGTTCTGTGGACCGTCGAATGGGCGATCCGGGTTGAAGAGCTTCGACACCATGCGATCGGTGTCGTGGCTGTCGACCAGGTTCTGGAGGACGTAACTGATCTCGGCGGGATACGCCTCCCGGAGTTCCCACAGCCTCTTGTCGGCCTCCGTGGGGCTGATCTGCTTGTCCCTGTTCCCGATGTACTCGTAGAGAACCTCGCAGAACTGGTAGTTCATGACGGCATCGAAGGATGTTCCGTCCAGCCACTCATCCGCACGGGTCCAGATCTCCCCGGTGATGTACGCATCCGGGTTGATCGACTTGACCAAGCTGCGCCACTGCACCCAGAAGGGACGCGCGATCTCGTTTGGAACGTCGAGTCTCCACCCGTCGATCCCGTCGGAAGGATCCCCGTCACCATCCGGATCCATCCATCGACGGGTCACCGCGGCGATGTGATCGACCACCTCCTGAGAGGCGATCCCGTCGTCACTCTTCCGAAAGACGGGAAGCGACTTGAAGCCCCCCCATCCCTGCCATTCGATCGGATCCCACGAGATGATCGAGAACCAATCGGCATACCGTGAATCCTTGCCATGCTCGAGCACGTCCTTGAACGCGGGATGATCGACGCCGACGTGGTTGAAGACCGCATCGATGATCACCCTGAACCCACGCGCCTTGGCTTCCTTGAGAAACCGGCGGAACATCATGTCGCTCTCGGTCCACTTCCACGTGGTCGGATCCAGCAGATCCTCGCCACTTGCAATGGATTCATAGTCGCCGGGTATCCCGTAATGCTCGTCCACATGGATATAGCTCGTCGCGTTGTACTTGTGATGCGACGGTGACTGGAAGACGGGATTCAGGTACAAGGCGTTGACGCCCAGTTCAGACAGGTAGTCCAACTTGCTCGTGAGCCCCTGGAGGTCTCCCCCGTAGAGCCGGTCGAACACGAAGTACTCGTAGAACGTCTGACCGTCGTTGCCCTCGAAATCACTCGGCGTGTACCACTCGCTGGTCCAGGGGCGCATCGGGGTGGGATCGTTGGACCGTTCGCCATTGCAGAACCGATCAACCATCACCTGGTACCAGATCGCATCGCGAGCCCATGCGGGAACCCCCTCAAGGCTTTCGTGTTCGGGCAAGGAGTAGAACTGTGGATCCTGCAAGGTGACTTCTCCATCCTGGAGGACGAATACATATTGATCGATATCGGCATCAGCGGGCAGTTCCGCCTGCCAGAACTGGAACCCATCGACACAGATGACGGGCTCCAGCTGAAGTAAGAGGCCACTGTCCAGCACGCATCGGACCGACTCGACGTCGGAACCGGCCGTCCGGTAGCGAAGGATGTGACCGCCATTGATCCCCGGCTTCCGATACAGGGAACGATCGGGAAGATGCTGAAGGGACGGCACGTGGATGGTCCCATCCCCGATGCTCGAACCCGGCGGGGGCTTCTGCGACCCGGCCCCGATCCTGAGGATCGAGTTGAAACCGCCATAGCCGTCCTCCACCCGTTCGGTGTTCAGGGGATCGGGAAGCCAGTCCCTGCCGTCATGGACGAACTTGTAGTAATGGACCCCAAGTGGCAGTCGCAGCTGCAGGCCCCATGATCCGTCGCCCAGCGGGGTCATCTCGTGGGCGTTGCGATTCCATCCATTGAAGTTCCCCGCGACATGAACCGTGTCGACGGGCGACTCAGGCCGATGACGGAGGTCGATGAGCCATGCATCATCCTCGACGATCATGCCCTGGACGGATCCGGGCAGCATCCTCGACAACTCCTGCCGGGTGAGTTGGAACTCGGGGTGTCCAGGTGGCCATTCGACGTGCTGCTGGAAGGCCAGCATGTGCATGTGGGATGTCGCCAGGGCGAGCAGCAGTATTGATGGAAACACGGGAAACCACCTCTTCTGACCAGCAGGAACACGTACTATAGCCCTTCATGTCACGGGTGAACTCGAACATCCCAGGATGCCTGGCACGGGGAGCCCAGTGGAGCCTCGCCCTCATCGCCGTGGTCCTGGTCACCTGGGCATTCGCTCGGGTCATCGCGAGGGAGGCTGATCGGCTGATCGGCAGGGAGAACTCGATCGAACTGGTCGTGATGCACTGGTCCGGTGGTGGCGGCCAGCAGGAGGACCAGATCGTCCAGGACGCACTCGACCGATTCCAGGAGGAGCACCCGGACATCCGGATCAGGAGGATCAACTCTGGAGACAGCGGGCAGTACTTCACCAAGCTCCAGACGATGATGGCCGCCGGAGAGGCACCGGATGTCTTCTACATGGACTACGCCCGGCTCGGACCCTACGTGAAGGCCGGTCAGCTCGCCCAGATGGATGAACTACTCGGGAATTCGATCGACCAGTTCTACCCGAGCACGATCGAGGCCTTCAGGCATGACGGGACGTCGATGGGACAGGGACCGATCTGGGGTGTACCGAAGGATTTCACGACGGTCGGGTTCTACTACAACAAGGATCTGCTGGAACGTGCAGGTGTCGAGGAACCATCTCCGGGCTGGACATGGAACGATTTCATCGAATCGGCTCGTGCCGTGGGGCGGCTTCCAGGTTGCACGGGGGCGGAGTTCGTCACATGGCCTTGGATCCTACGCGGGTACCTGTGGTCCGAGGGCACCGACCTTGCTGATGGAGACTGGAGTCGGCTTCGGATCACCGATGAACAGGTGATCGGTCCGCTGGAGCGCCTTCGAAGCTGGAGACATGACGAGGACGGGACACTGGCCAGGCCGCAACCCGGCATCGATCCGGCGTCCATGTTCCTGACTGGCAGGCTCGGTTTCGCGGGTCCCTTTGGACGATGGATCGTGCCCACCTACCGGGAGATCCCCGCTCCAGGAACACCGGGAGGATTCGAATGGGACTTCGCCAGGCTTCCGCGAGGAAGCGAGCAGGCCAACGTCCTGGCGACCGTCGCATGGTCGATGTCCAGCGGGACCGAGCATCCGGAAGAATCAATGGAACTGGTTCGGTGGCTGACATCCGAACCGATGCAGATGGAACTGGCTGAACTCGGACTCGCTATCCCGAGCAGGATCAACGCCGCGGAGGGAGATGCCTTCATCGATCCGGATGTCCCCCCGTACCGGGATCGGGAGTTCCTGGACACGGTCGCCACGGCACGGGTCGCAGACTGGCCGGATGACATCAAGTTTCCGGATGAGTTCGGCAAGTACATGAACATGTCCCTGCAGGCGGGTGGTTCACTCGAACAGGCGACGGCGGGATTCGAGGACTGGTGGTCGGCCAGGCGAGAATCGCCCCTGAGGGATCAACACCCCCCAATCCGCTGGGGCCTGGTGCTGCTGGTCATGATCGCGTGCCTGGTCCTTGGATTCTTGTGCCTGCTCCTGCTGGCCAGGAAGACGCGGCCGGGCCGATCCGAACGCTCGGAGGAGCGATGGGGCTACCTGCTGTCGAGCCCGTGGCTGATCGGATTCTCCCTCTTCATGCTGTTCCCTGTCCTGCTGTCACTGGTTCTGGCCCTGTCCAACTGGAACGGGATCGGCACGCTGGACACGGCCGGCTTCGTGGGTCTGGGGAACTTCGCGCACATCCTGTTCCATGACGAGACGTTCTGGACGAGCCTGAAGGTCACCGTGTACTACGTGATACTCGCGGTCCCGATCGGACAGGTCTGCGCACTCATGGGCGCGGTGCTCCTGAGTTCTCGACTTCCGGGAATGGGATTCTTCAGGGCCGCGTGGTACCTGCCGAGCGTCCTGGCCGGTGTGGGCGTGTCGATCCTGTGGCTGTGGGTGTTCCGACAGGACGGACTGCTCAACACGCTGCTTGAACCGATGCTCGGCCTGGTCGGCGCCTCCCCGCCCGACTGGTTCAACAAGGATGCGGCGACCTGGGGAGTGCCGGCATTCGCGTTGATGAGTCTCTGGATGGTCGGAGCCAGCATGATGATCTACCTGGCCGGACTCAGGGGCATCCCAACGTCGCTCTACGAGGCGGCATCGATCGATCGTGCCGGTCCGATCAGGCAGTTCTTCAGGATCACCATCCCGATGCTCGGACCGGTGATGCTCTTCAACGGGATCATGTCGATCATCGGTTCGTTCCAGGTCTTCACACAGGCATTCATCATGACCGGGGGCGAACCCCGCGACCTCACGCGGTTCTACGTGCTGAACATCTACAACCAGGCCTTTGACTACTACGAGATGGGTTACGCCTCGGCGCTGGCCTGGATACTGCTGGTCATGGTCCTTCTCCTGACGATGCTGGTCATGAAGGGGAGTTCGAAGTTCGTCTACTACGAGGGACTTCGATGAGGAATCCGATGCGCACCAATCCGCTGGCCTACATCCCGCTGGTTCTGGGAACGATCGTCATGCTCTTTCCACTCTGGTGGATGTTCATCGTGAGCCTGGAGACCGAGGAGAAGGCCGGCAGCGCGATGGTCTCGGGCAGCATGCTTCGCCTGATGCCCGAGGATCCACAGTGGAACAACTACCCGGATGCCCTGCGAGAGGTCGGCTCGGTCGCGTGGACCGGGTTCCTCGATGCCCTGGCCAACTCGATCGTGATCACGGTGCTCGTGGTGATCGGCACGGTCCTGTCCTCGAGCCTGGTGGGGTTCGCCTTCGCGAGAATCCGCTTCAGGGGACGGCGGTTCCTGTTCATACTGATGCTGTCGACGATGATGCTCCCTGCACAGGTCACGATGATCCCGCTGTTCCTCCTGTTCAGAAGCCTCGGATGGGTCGACACGATCCTGCCCCTGGTGGTGCCGTCGTTCTTCGGCACCGCGTTCTTCATATTCATGTACAGGCAGTTCATCGCGCAGATACCAGAGTCACTCGTGGAGGCCGCGCGGATCGACGGATCAGGCATGCTGGGGATCTGGTGGAGGATCATCCTTCCGATCTGCAAGCCGGTATCGGCACTGACCGCGGTCTTCACCTTCATCTACGTGTGGAACGACTTCATGGCACCGTTGATCTACCTGCATTCGGACGAACAGATGACGCTCGCCGTTGCATTGAACTCGTTCAGGACCCAGTACAGCGGCGTCGAGGACGTGCACCTGCTCATGGCGGTGAGCATCGTGACGATGGTCCCGTGCGTGCTGCTGTTCCTGGCCGCGCAGAAGTACTTCATCGAGGGACTGGGTCGTGGTGGCCTGAAGGGCTGACTGGAACCCTAGTCCACCAGTCCGAGCTGCTTCTTCTTGGCCTCCCACTCGTTGTTCTCTCGCTTGTTGGTCGTGTCCAGCGGCTTGTTGTTCCGCAGGGCATCGACCTCGAGACCGGTCAGGTAGACCGCGTTGAGCCTGTAGTCCTCGAAGGCCTCGCACGCGATCGGGACGATCGGCTTGATCAGTTCGAACATCGCAACCGCGTACTCTCTGATCTCGATCTGCGCATGTGGATCCATGCGCAGGGAGAGGAAGTGAAGGATGTTGTGAAGATCGCACTTCCAGTACCACTCTGTATACACGTTCACTGGCAGGACGCTGCGAGCAAGCTCCCTAGCAACACCCTTCTCGGACAGGTTCAGGTATTCCTGATAGTTGGACTCCGCCTTCGCCAGAAGCTCGAGAAACTGCTCGGCGGTTCCGACCTCGACGGGCTCATCGCCTCCCTGTCGGTTGGTCGTGCTCTGCTTGCGGATGTTGTCGATGGAGGGCCTGTAGAACCGATCCGGGAGGATCGAGTACCTGGCCGAATACTCGTTGACGTTGGCCGTCCTGTGCCTGATCCACTGTCGAGCAATGAAGATCGGCATCGAGATGTGGAACTTGAACTCGATCATCTCGAACGGAGTCGTATGCCGATGCCTGAGAAGGTACCGGACGAGTCCACGATCCTCGTTGACCTTCTTGGTGCCGGCACCATAGGAGACACGGGCCGCCTGCACGATGGCCTGGTCGGCGGTCTGGCCTTCCGGCACCAGCCGCGGCATCGAGTCGACCAGCGCGATGAAACCATGCTCATGGATTGGAATCTGCCACCTTGATGCACCATCCATCACGTCGACGAGGGGCGTTTCCGGTTCCACTTTCTGGACCTGGAGGTTCATCGTCGAGGCAAGATCTTCCGTTGATGTCGGGTTGCTCATGGGGTCTATATTCGCACAACTCAAGCCCGGATTCCAGAGCCCGATCGATCAACGATTCATCCAGATCGAACACCCTCACCCAGGCCTGATCACAGCAGGAGGAACATCGCGATGACACCGATGAACAACACCCCGAGAATGATGGCTACGATGGAGTGAACCCCACCACCGATGCCCTTGATTTTCCTGGACCTGTACAGCCCGATGATCCCCAGAACCAAGGCAAAGGGGGCCAGGGGCCAGATGATCAGGCCGAAGACCCCGAGGTAGTAACCGATCAGGGCGGGCGGGTTCTTGGAAGGGATCATCCTTCCCATGAAGGTCTTGGGCTCGGGGTACGACACATCGGGTGATTCAACAGGACCCGGACTCGTCGGAGGGATCGTTGGGGGAACCGCCGGAGAGGCCTGAGTCACGTGCGAGTGGATCCATGGAACCTGGAACAGGGGAAGGGGTTCCTGGCCGGGCACATCGGGGCCGAGAATGGTCGACTTCATGGGAAGCCGGCCCTGGTCGATCAGGTCCAGAACCTCCTCTTGCGTCGAGCACTCCATACTGGACCCGTCGGGAGAACTAATCGTGTACTGGTGTCTTGCCATGAATCTCTGATCCGGATGTGTCAGCCAGAGGATGCTTCACGCAACTGGAGCAGCCAGGAGTTAACCAGTTCGATCGTACCCAGCCCACTCGGTCGCCCATCGGTTCCGAGAACGGGCGCCAGGGTCGGATCGGTTGCATAGGTGATGTTGATGCTCTCGGTGGCTTCATCAAGGGGCATCCAGGGGAGCCCCTGGAGCGCCTGTTCCATCGACGACGGAATGTCCGATCCGGCCGATTCAGGAAGCGTGATCTGCTCACTGGGCCTGGTCTGGAGAAGTTGCTCCTGCGATGTCGGGAACCGACCTTCATCCTCGGTCGCGTGCACCAGCATGGTCCACGCCACCGACCGCAAGGCCGAGTCCGTGCTACGAGCCTGCTCCCGAACATCGCTGACCACGAAGGCACCGAAGATCCCCGTCCCGACAAGGGAAGCGACCAGGACGATGATGAAGCAGATCACGAAGATCCGACCGGAGCGATCCTGACCAGCCATCACATTCGCATGCCTTCGTACTTGATTCGGTTCTTGACTCGTCTCGGATCCACGTCGGGAACCGCGGACAGGAGGGCTCGCGTGTACTCATGCTGAGGATCATTGATGATCTGGTCACGATCACCCTCCTCGACGATCTTCCCGTTGAACATCACGGCGATCCTGTCGCAGACATGGTGAATGACGGCCATGTCATGGCTGATGAACAGGTAGGAGAGGTTGAACTCCTCCTGGAGATCATCAAGAAGGTTGAGGATCTGAGACTGGATAGAGACGTCCAGGGCGGAGGTCGGCTCGTCACAGACGATCAGCTTCGGTTCGAGTGCAAGTGCTCGTGCAATACCGATTCGCTGGCGCTGTCCTCCGGAGAATTCATGGGGGTACCTGTCAGCGGCCTGCTTCCACAAGCCACACCGCTCGAGCAGGTGCTCGACTCGTTCCTGCAGTTCGTCGCCGGACGCCATGCCGTGAACCTCCAGGGGTTCGCCCACGATCCGGCCGACCCTCATCCTCGGATTGAGGCTGCCCGCGGGATCCTGAAAGATGATCTGCATCTGCCTGCGGAGCCTTCGCATCTCCTGGGGTGGCTGATCGAAGACGGACTCGCCCTTGTAGAGTACGCGGCCACCCGTGGCTGGGATCAGCTTGAGGAGTGATCGACCGACGGTCGTCTTGCCGCAACCGCTTTCACCGACCAGGCCGAGTGTCCTGCCCGGATCGATGGAGAAGCTCACACCATCAACGGCCTTGACGTGCCCGACGACTCGCTGGAAGAAACCACGACGGATCGGAAAGTGGGTCTTCAGGTCCTCGACGACCAGGAGAGGATCGTGCCCGTTTCCTGGCTGGCTGGTTTCATGGTCCATGTTGGCCTCACTCGACATTCGGACCATGGTAGCTGATCCACTGGAGCCGTGGTGGGATCAGCGCAGTCTGAGCTGGTAGGTATGCGTGGATCCGTCCGGGAGTATCGCCATGAGGGGGACGCTGGATTCGAGGTTGTACCGGACGGCTTGGTCGCGATACCGCTTCAGCCTCGTATAGAGGTCGTCCAGCGTGCCGATCGGCTGATCAACCGCCGACACGATGATGCTGCCCACGGGCAGCGCCTCCTCCAGCGTGGGTTCCACATCGAGGATGATGACCCCCCTGTGGAAATCCACGGACTCGATCCTTGCAAGCTCCCGCGTGGCGGTCTGCAGGTCGTTGAATCCGGCCATCCGGAGGCTCCGGACGATCTGCTCGGCGTTGACGCCGGGTTCCAGTCGTGCCAAGACGACCTCGAGATTCAACTTCTCGAACTGCTCACCGGATTCGTCGAGGCGATGGATGTCCAGGGTGATCGTCTGTCCTGGTCTCTTCGAGCTGACCATCGCGGGAATCTGGTCGTACTGCGTGATCCTGGTCCCGTCACAGTGCGTGATGATGTCACCGGTCTGGATGCCGATCTTCTCGGCCGGACTTCCCGGAGTCACGGTCGTGACGAGGACGCCTTCACCCTTGTACATCTCGTCGATCGTGCGCATCCTGGGATATCGAAGATAGGTTGGGTGAATCTGGCCGATCTCCTGAAGGCTGACGCCAAGGAAGCCCTTCTGCACCTCGCCACCGTCGATCAACTGGGTCACGACGTTCTCGATCATCGACATCGGGATCGCCAGGCCGATGCCGGCGAACTGTCCCTGCCCAAGGCTGCGGCCCCTGCCGGTGGCGATGGCCGTGTTCATCCCGATCACATCGCCATGGATGTCGGTCAACGGCCCGCCGGAATTGCCGGGGTTGATCGCTGCATCGACCTGGATGAAGTTCTCGTAATCAATGTCGGCAAGACCCGCTGATCGACCGAGACCGGAGACGATGCCGCTTGACATGGAGAACCTGAAGTCGAACGGGGATCCGAAGGCGAACACGAGATCGCCCTGGGACACCGTGGCACTGCTGCCGCGATGGGCCGGATGAAGATCACCGTCGTCGATTCGAACGACCGCGATGTCAGTCCTCAGGTCGATGCCGATCAGCTCGGCCTGGCGGATCCTGCCGTCGTGCAACTGGACCTCGATCCGGCGTGAGCCGTCGACGACATGCGCATTGGTCACGACGTGTCCCAGTTCATCCCAGATCCATCCGGAACCCGAGGACGTGAAGTCACGGGCACCCCGACGACCGCTGACGACACCCGTCGTCGATACATGGACCACCGATGGCTCGACCAGGCGGGCGATCTGCCTGGTCGCCATGTTGAACTCCTCGAGGATCGTCGTCGACTGGAGGTAGTTGGATGCCTGGACGATCTGGACCTCGGCCTGGGCATGGCTGAACTTGCGAACAGCCGTAGGGCCGAGCAGGAGCAGGGATGATGCCGCGACAATGACGATGATTCCGGGGGCGAGGTACCTGAAGTTCATGAGACACCTTCCTGTCTGAATATCCTGGGCGAAGCTGGATACCAGTAGTACATGGTACGTTGAGAACTTGTCCGAGACCGTGATTTTGGATCAATCAAGCTCGAGTTTTCGCAGCTCATCCATGTCCATCTCGTACGGCAACGGGGGCAGGTCGCCACGCTCGACCCTGTCGATCCAATTCGTGGCCGACTCCATCAGCGTTGTACCCATCTGGCACAAGGGTGGCGCGAATCCGGGCTGCCAGTCTGTCAGGCCCAGCAGGTCCTGGAGCACGACGATCTGCCCGTTACAGCTTACTCCTGCTCCACAACCGATCACGGGGACGCCCGCACGTTCAACGATGATTCTTGAAACCGCTTCGGGAATGGCTTCCAGCAGGAGCATGACCGCACCGGCCTCCTCGAGCAGCCGAGCATCGTTGATGATCCTCCTCGCCGTCTCGGCCGTCTTGCCGACGGAGAAGTACCCGCCCTTGAGCATCGACTGCTGGGGGCGTGCACCGATGTGTGCGACGACCGGAATGCCTGCACGTGACATCCGTCCGACCAGGTCCGCGAAGGAACCATCAACCTCGATCTTCACGGCATCGGCGAGTCCCTCGGTCATGAAGCGACCGGCGTTGCGGATTCCTTCAGCCTCGTCGGCCTGGTAGCTCAGGAACGGCATGTCGGCCATGACGAAGGTGGATGGCGCGCCTCGCTTGACGGCTGCGGTGATGGTCACGAGAAAGTCCAATGGTGTGTGAATCGTGTTGGAGTAGCCGAGGATCACCTCCCCTGCGGTGTCACCGACCAGGAGCACCGGTACGCCGGCACGCTGGAGCCACCTGGCGGTCGTCGCGTCGTACGCCGTCAGGCAGGCGAACTTGGTGTCCTCCCGCATCCAACGGGCCAGGGTTCGCAGCGTGATGGGTGGATGCCATTGCTGCTTGTCGTCCGTGGTGTCCGAAGGAGCCGATGACTCACCGGGATCAGGTGAAAGTGGTCGCTTGAAGAGATCCATGCTGTCAGTGTACGCACTCGTCGAACCGGCTGTACAGATCGGTTCAGAAAGGTCGGCGAATCGGGTTCAGCACGAGGTTATCGCGACCAAGAACCATGGCATCGGCGATCTCGACGGCCTCGGCGAACGACTCCTTGGCCTTTTCCAGGTCCGCGCAATGCGGCAGCACCTTGCCCTGCTGCAGGTGTCCAAAAGTGGGAATGGCATCACCGGTTACCAGCAGGCTCATCGACGGAGGCGTGAGCAGCAGGCCGGTCAGCCCTGGAGTCACGCCGTGCAACGGGAACAGGTCGATGCCTTCAGCGATCGAGTCCGGGGCCGCGGAGGTTCGTCGCAACATATCGATCTCAGCCTTGAGCACCTGGACGAGGTCCTGGTCGTCATGCTCCTGGGCCTCCTCCATCTTCTCGATCAGGCCGACTCCCACCGTTTCACGTTCATGCTCGGAGATCAGCCACGAGGCGCTGTCGAATGCCTCGATGCCACGCCGCATCTCGGGGTGATAGCAGGTCAGGAACACGTGCGTGACCTGGTCGGGCTTGAGGTTGGCCCGGTCCGCCAGGCGTGGAACAAGGAGCTCACAGGGAAGCGATGGATCGACCAGGATCACGGCTTCCTCGCTTCGAACAAGTGTCGTCGTTGCATGGCCCGGTCGGACATCCGTCCTCTCGTTCCAGAGAGGATTGGCGGACATCTGCCCGATCGAGATCACGGTGTATTCAAGGTCCATGCGATGAAATCACTCCGCCAGTGGATCGTTGATCAGCCTGGACAAGGGCTGGTTGGGATCCGTCTGCTTCCGGATCAATGCGTCGATCACGAGATCCGGCACGATCGCCGACAACTGTTGAGGCTTGCCGCCAAGGGCCGTGATCTGCTTGATGAGGCTGGAACTGGTGTAGGCGTAGGCTTCGCCGGTGACGATGAAGATGGTCTCGATGCCCGCCACCTGCCTGTTGGTGATCGCCAGTTGGCACTCGTCGGCGACATCACTGACATTGCGGATGCCCCTGATGATCGCGCAGGCCCCGACCTTGCGTGCAAAGTCGACGGTCAGGCCCTCGTAGGATTGCACGGAGACCTCGGCCAGCCCCGGGGCATCATCGCCGAGGAGCTGTTCCACCAAGGTCTGGAGCATCTCCAGGCGTTCCTTGAAGCTGAAGAGGGCGGGCTTCTCCGGGTTGTTCCCGATGGCAACGACGACCTTGTCGAACATCCCCCGGCTCCGCCTGAGGACATCGAGATGCCCGAGTGTCACGGGGTCGAACGAGCCAGCATAGACGGCTATGTGCAAGTCGCTTCTCACGCAGCCATTGTAGACGATGCGAACGGATCACACAGATCCCGGCGCGGCCGTTACAACAGGAACAGACCGACGATCGACCTGATCATGTCTCCATTGGCCCTTGCAAGGCAAGGGTGGAATTGGATTGTTGGTCTTGTTGATAGCGTGCCCTGGATCGGCCCCGTATCGGTTTGCCTCCCCGTGCGGGGCCACCTTTTTATTCCGAGGTCGTGGTGCAGAGTCGCTCGAGGATTCCACTGTTGGCCAGGATGGTCCTGAAATTCTCACCGAACACGAAGTTCTCCTCCGGGAACTCGATGCCCGCCCGATTCTGGTCCAAATGGCTGAACATCAGGTCGATCCGACCAAGATCCCTCCAGGCACCATCACGATGATCCAGCAACTGGACCACCCCGGCCGTCGATGCGCCAGTCTGGTCGATCCTCTGGAGGTTCGCGGTGTACCGGATGGTCTGTCCGGGAACGACGTCGTCGAGCAGTTCCGCGGAGATGATCTTCGCGAGAATCACCTTCTCCTTGAAGTTCCTGGTGCTGCCGACGAGGATTCCGGCCGCCTGGGCCATTCCCTCGATGATGAGGGAGGCCGGCATCACGGGGTAGGCGGACAGGTCACCCTGGGCAGGAAAGTGGTCGTGCAGGTGAAGCTCGGCAAGCGATACGTTCTTGATCGCAACGAGTTGCTGCTCAGGCTCGCAGTCGATGATGGTGTCGATCCACATCCATCTCACGATTCATGCTCCATCGATCGATCGAGGGGACGGGGCGCCATGTTCTCAGGAATCGAGCTTCCGCTCGACGAAATCAACGAGGGACTTGACGGTGAACACCTCGGAGATCTTGTCGATGCTTCGATCCTGGTCGAACAGGGAGAAGTCCACGTGCGGCATCCGCTCCTTGAGCATCTGGATTCCCTTGTCGGTCACCTTCCCGTCCTGGACGAGGGACTCATCGGACATGAGATTCTCGGGAAACAACTCCCCCTGCTCGATCTTGAAGGGTTTCTCGGGAGTCGAGAACTTCTTCTCGAGACGGAAGACGATGTCGAGGAAGTCGATGGATTCGGCCTCGAGATCACCCATGAGCGTGGCATCGAGGGTGACCTCGTCATGATCGACACCAAGGGCTTCCTCAAGGACATCCTGGACGTTCTCGATGATCTCATCTCGTGTCATGACTTCCATGGATCTCTCCTTGCTCTGATCAGGCGACACCCTTCAAACTCAGCCCTGCCCGGTTGTTCCGGCAGGTCCGCACTTCATCGGCCGCATTGTAAACCGACCGGATACCGCTGTCTCCTCATCGGCATTGTCGGCCGCTCCAGTTGCCAGAACTTGACCGGAGCCCTTGAAATCGAACTGGTCATCAACGGTCTTCTTCAACTCGACGCGAACTCGGAGGCTCTGGCCGGGCCGGACAAGGTTGCCGTATCTCAGCGTCTTGACCTGACCGAGCACCGTGCGGGGGTGTCCATGAAGCTCGGTCACCTTCCGGGCTGCCTGGATCATGACCTCGAGCATGAAGACGCCCGGCAGGATCGGGAAGCCGGGAAAGTGGTCCGCCAGATAGGACTCGTCCTCCCTGACGTCCTTCACGACGATCGCGTGGTCCTGCTCGAGCTCCACGATTGTGTCAACGAGGTTGAAGTTCATCTGCTCCTTGGCCGCCTGATACTGGTTCACCATCGGATTATGGCCGGAATTCAAGCAAGATCCGGGCATCCTTTAGTGCTGTTTCTATGCCCGGGAGGCCTCTTTTGTCGATGAGGGTAAGCGAAATGACACCATCAAGCAGGAAATCACGGTCGAGCAGCAGGATTGGAAGCCTCCTGGACAACACCCCGGGAGGGCTGCTCTGGATGAGAATCGCATGGATCGCCCTCCTGGGCTGCTGGCTGTTCCTGGTCCTGAGCCTGGCCAGCTTCAACGCCGAGGACCCCCCCAGCCACGTCGTGAGTCACCACAATGATCCGGTGGCCAACCTCTGCGGCTGGGTCGGCTCGACCACGGCCTACTGGATCAAGGTCTCGATCGGCAATGGGGCATGGATCCTGCTGGCTGGTGCCGGACTGGCCCTGTGGGTGACCGCGGCGGGCGGGCGGATCGGTCACCCGGTCGTTCGATTCGTCGGCCTGGTCATGATGGCCATATCGGTCTCATGCCTGCACGCCCTCTGGTTCTCCGGAAGCGGCAGCCTGACCGGAGCGGAGGCGGGAATGCTCCCCATGTTCCTGGTCGACCAGCTTGAACAGCGGTTCAACGGCGTCGGCGTGTCCCTGATCCTGCTGGTCAGCCTGGCCATGGGCACGGTCGTCGCAATCGACCAGTTCGTTCTGGCGCTTCCGGGCCTGATCCGGAAGGGTCTGGGGTCACTCGAACCACTGCGGAAGATGAAGCCGCACCGATTCGCTTCGAGGTTCAAGCTCGCCAACATCCCCGTCCTTGCCGGAATCGGTGGACGTGGCGGCTCGATCCAGCACGAACTGGATGATGAGTACGAGGAGGAAGAGGACTACGACGGCGAGTACGAGGATGAGGAGGAGGAATACGAGGACGAGGACATCGATGACGAGGGGTACGCCGAGGAGGACGAGTACGAGGAGGATGAGTACGAATACGAGGACGAGGAAGAGGACGAGGAAGAGGCCCCCCCACAACCCAGGCGTGCACGGCCGGCGGCCCAGGAACCTCCTCGCAAGCTCAGTTCACGGGAACTGAAGGACAAGATGGACAAGCTGCCGCTCCGCATGTCCAACCAGTCGACGGCCGTCGCCAAGGACGAGGACATCCCACGTGACGAGGACTACAAGGGATACCAGTTCCCGACCCTGGATCTGCTGGAGGATCCTGAGTCCAACTTCAGTGCGAAGATCGAGGCCATCGTCCGTAAGCAGGCCCAGCACCTGGAGGAGGCGCTGCACAACTACCAGATCCATGCGGAGGTCACCGGCATCGAGAGCGGCCCGGTCGTCACGCTGTTCTCGATCCAGCTGGCTCCTGGAACACGGGTGGCGCGGCTGCAGGCGATCTCCCTGGACATCGCGCGTGCACTGGGTGCCCAGAACATCAGGATCCTTCCGAACATGGAAGGCAAGACCACGGTCGGAATCGAGATCCCCAACAAGCAGAAGGAGAAGGTGAGGCTGAAGGAACTGATGTCCGGCGGCCACGCCAAGGGCATGACCCTACCGATGTTCCTCGGCAAGGACTCCGCAGGGGAACCGCTGGTCGAGGATCTGACCAAGATGCCGCACATGCTGATCGCGGGCAGCACCAACTCCGGCAAGAGCGTCTGCATGAACACGATCATCATGAGCTGGCTGTACACCAAGCGGCCGGATGAACTGAAGCTGATCCTGGTGGATCCGAAGATGGTCGAGATGAACCAGTTCTCGCAGATCCCGCACCTGATGACCCCCGTCGTGACCGAGACTGCTCGAGCGGCCGGCATCCTCGAATGGGCCGTCGGGAAGATGGAGGAACGCTACGAGCTTTTCAGGGAGGTCGGCGTCCGGAACGTCAGTGCCTACAACGAGCTGGAAGAGCAGGATCTCTACGAGCGTCTCGAACTCACTGACGAGGTCGAGCAGGCCAAGGTACCCAAGAAGCTGCCGCTGATCGTGTTCGTGATCGACGAGTTGGCGGACCTGATGATGACCAACAAGGACGTCGAGCACTCCATCGTGCGAATCGCCCAGAAGGCCAGGGCCGTCGGGATGCACCTGATCCTGGCGACCCAGCGACCCCAGGCCAACGTCGTGACCGGCCTGATCAAGAGCAACATGCCCAGCCGGTGCAGCTTCCGGGTCGCCAGCGGCATGGACAGCAGGATCGTGCTGGACCAGAAGGGTGCGGAGCTCCTGCTTGGTCAGGGCGACATGCTCTTCCAGTCACCGGAGATCTCCGAGATCAGGCGGGCCCAGGGCACGCTGGTCACGGATGGTGAGATCCGCAAGGTGGCGAAGTTCCTCAAGACCGTGGCCGGACCGAGCTTCGAACGCAGCCTGATGAAGATCCGGCCCGGTGGTGGCACCTCGGGTGACGAGGACGGCGAAGTGAGTGCTTCGGAACGGGATCCGCTGTTTGGAAAGGCCGTGGAGATCATGATCGAGTCCGGTCGTGGCTCGGTCTCCCTGCTCCAGCGTCGGCTCGCCATCGGGTACAGCCGGGCCAGCCGGCTCGTAGACCAGATGGGACTGGCCGGAATCCTCGGTGAGCACAAGGGATCCGTTGCCCGCGAAGTCATGATCTCGCTGGAGGACTGGCAGCGGATGCAGGCCATGGAAGACGGTCACGAGGAGGAGGATCTGCAGGACGGCATGACCGAGGACCAGGACGAGCCGGTCCCGGCCGAGCTCGAGGGTGAGTACCTGGACTGATCTTTCCCTGGAATTGGCCTTGCCGTTCCGGTTCGACCGATCAATAATCAAGTATCGCACACGAAACGAGTCATGGGCACGTGCGAAATGCTGCACACCCACCTCGAACAACCGTGCGACGACCGGCCTGATCTTGGTCGGGCTGGGCGATGTGCTCCTTGGGACGCCGAGGAGATGGTTCTTCCAGCGGCAGGAGCCCACAATGGCCCTGTGACTGCTGGAGAGGAGCGCTTCATGAGAGGAGGTGGTCCAGTGATCAATTGTGACTGTACGAAGGGTCGGCACGCATAGGATTTGCGCCCGACGGGGTTGCACAGCGTGCCACCCAAGCGATAAAAGGACCCGGCAGCATAACGCTGCCGGGTCCGTTTTTTCCCTGAGACAGACCTGGAAGACCGCTCCATGGGGCCTCCAAGGGGGTGGGCCCGCTGATGTGCGAAATGACGGGTTCGGATACAATCTCCCCTCGCCAAGGGGCGGTCCCGGACAGTAGCCGGGGTTCGAAACAGAAACGAGAAAGGCACTATCAATGACTCATGCTTTCAGATGTCTCCTGCTTGCTGGAATGGTCCTTGTGACCGGTTCCCAGGTCATGGCACAGACCGACCAGGCCATGCAGAATCTCCAGCTGGAATTGAACGCACTCAACTCGATGACCGACACCATCGGCCCGATGGTCGGTGATGCCAAGCAGAGGCTCGCCCAGATGCAGGCGTTCATCAAGGAGAAGAACCTGACGGGCGAGTACTCGTCGTTCAAGGCCGCCGACAACGCCCCCCAGAAGCCGAGCCTGACCTTCATGCAGGCGTACAACGAGGCGATCAAGGCTGAGAAGCTCAAGGGCACGGTCACCGTCAGCACGAAGGATCTCGGCCTGCTCAGCCGGGAAGTCGACGCAACCACGTCCATGGTCAAGCAGAGCTGGGCGAACCTGAACAGCAAGCGACAGGATGTCGCCGAGATGACCGCCTTTCTCAACGACAAGGGCATGATGAACGACTACACGGCATGGGGACCGACCTACCAGGCCGAGCAGAAGAAGATCGCCAAGCAGAACGCCGCCAAGGAGCAGGCTGCATGGGATGCCAAGCAGAAGAAGATCAATGCCGCCTACAACGAGCTCCAGAAGCGATGGGACTACCTCGGGTACTCCACCGGCCTCGACTACAACTACCCGGTGAGCCAGGGCGGAACCTACGGTGGCTCAGGTGATACACAGGGCATCTCCCGTGGCTCCACCGGCTACTCGGGATCGAACTACTACTCGGGCTCGTACTGGAACGGCTACTACGACCCCTACTACGATGTCCATGGATATCCCCGAAGGGATGCCGCGGGCTCCGTCGACTCCTGGAACAGGGCTGAATCGCACCACCGAAGGGAATCGACCCCGACCGCTGCAAGCAGCGTCAAGGGCTGAACCCAGAATCACAGTGCCTCAACATGCAACGCCGTCACCGCGAGGTGACGGCGTTGTTCATTCCCCGATGTCCTCGGCCCACAGGTCGGGCTTCTCATCGAAAAGCCGCTGCATCAGCTCCTTGCAACGACTGCAGTCCAGGTTGATGATCTCGACCCCGTGATCGTCCATCCAGTGCTCGGCACCCTGGTAGGAGACGTTCTCGCCGATGATCACCAGTGGAATCCCATGGAGGATGGCGGTTCCGGTGCACATGTGACATGGACTGAGCGTTGACACGAGGGTCAGGCTCTTCCAGTCACGGCGACGTCCGGCATTCCGGATGCAGACGACCTCGGCATGGGCGGTCGTGTCATGGGCCTGGACTCGCATGTTGTGTCCGCGAGCGATGATCTGCCCACCCTGATCGACCAGGACCGACCCGATCGGGATGCCACCCTCGTTCCACGACTTCTCGGCCTGCTCGATCGCCTCGTCCATCCACTGCCTGTGGCGCTGATCACTCATGTCGCTGCAGGCCTCATCGAATCAACCGTCGAGACGATTCCGTCCTGGAATGACACGATTGGCTCGTACCCGATCAATGCTGCTGCAGCCTCGATGGAGGCCTCGGAATCACGAACATCACCGGTCCTGGCCGGCTCAAGGACGGGTTCGGCCGAGTGGCCGATGCTCAAGGCGATCGTCTCCAGCAGTTGAAGGAGGCTGTACCGGGCACCACACCCGATGTTGACGACCTGTCCCTGCAGGGAAGCGTCGGCACCACCAGCCAGCAGGTTGGCATGCACCGCATTGGCGACGTAGGTGAAGTCCCTGGTCTGGAGACCATCGCCGTAGACGATTGGTTGCTCTCCCTGGAACAGCGACTCGATCCACCTCGGAATCACCGCAGCGTAGGTCGAGTCGGACCGCTGCCTTGGACCGAAGATGTTGAAGTACCTCAGGCAGACCGCATGCATCTGGTAGCAGAGAGCGTACGAACGGACCAGGTGCTCCCCAGCCAGCTTGCTCGCGGCGTAGGGTGACCGTGGGTCCGGGCACATGGTCTCGGTCTTCGGAAGCGACGGCTGGTCGCCATAGGCACTGCTGCTGGCCGCATAGACCACCCGACTGGAGTTGCGGCGTGCCGCGTCCAGGACCAGCCCGGTTCCGAGGGTGTTGGCCTGCAGGTACTCCAGTGGCATCTGGACGCTCCTGGGCACCGAGCCCAGTGCCGCCTGGTGAAATACCACGGAGGCTCCATCGACCGCATCAGCCACGGAAGTGGCATCGAGGACGCTTCCCTCGATGAAACGGACACGATCGGCGAATCCGGCGATGTTCTCGATCCGGCCGTTGGACAGGTCGTCGATGATGGTGACGGAGGCACCCAGATCCACGAGTGCCTCGCAGAGGTGTGATCCGATGAAGCCGGCCCCACCGGTCACGCAGACGGCCTTGGTTACGTACGCCTCGCGATGAGCATCGAGGACTGTTTCGGGGATGACACTCATGGGGATGAGGATATCACAACATGATGCGTTCAAGACGAAGGACAGGGGTCCCGCCTGCGGCAGGACCCCTTGAGTGTCGTCTCATGGTTGATCGATCAGGAGGTTGGCGCCCAGTTCTTCTTGAATTCACCGACCGCTGCTTTGAACTCATCCTCGAGTCCCTTGAACGACTTGGACTCGGTCAGCTTGGCCTTCAGTGCGGCCTGCGGACCGTTGAAGTACTCGAGCAGGCCCGACTCGAAGTCGTGAACCTTGTCCAGGTCGACGTCGTCAAGGAATCCCTTGGTGGCGGCGAAGATCGAGATGCACTGGTCGATCGCGGTGTAGGGCTTGTACTGGCCCTGCTTGAGCAGTTCGACGAGTCGTGCTCCACGGTCCAGCTGCTTCTGGCTCGCGGCATCAAGATCCGTACCCAGCTGGGCGAAGGCCTCGAGTTCACGATAGGAAGCCAGGTCCAGTCGAAGTGAACCGGCGACCTCCTTCATCGCCTTGATCTGAGCAGCGCCACCGACACGGCTGACGGAGATACCGACGTTGATCGCGGGACGGACACCAGCCGAGAAAAGTTCCGGCTGCAGGTAGATCTGGCCGTCGGTGATGGAGATCACGTTGGTCGGGATGTAGGCCGACACGTCGCCTTCCTGTGTCTCGATGATCGGCAGTGCGGTCAGCGAACCTCCACCGAGCTCGTCGGAGAGCTTCGTCGCACGCTCGAGCAGCCTGCTGTGAAGGTAGAACACGTCGCCGGGATAGGCCTCACGACCCGGTGGCCGTCGAAGCAGCAGCGAGAGTTCTCGATACGCGACTGCCTGCTTGGAGAGATCGTCGTAGACGCAGAGGACGTGCTTGGGGGTCTTCCCGTCCTTGCCCTGCCACATGAAGAACTCGCCCATGGCGCACCCGGCGTATGGAGCGATGTACTGGAGCGGTGCGGGCGTGGAGGCACCGGCATTCACGACGATGGTGTAGTCCATCGCACCGTGCTCGGTCAGGGCGTCGACGACGCCGGCGACGGTGGAGTCCTTCTGGCCGACGGCGACGTAGATGCAGACTACGGCCTCATCGGTTCCCCAGGACTCTCTCTGGTTGATGATCGCGTCCAGGCAGACGGCGGTCTTCCCGGTCTTTCGGTCACCGATGACGAGCTCACGCTGGCCTCGGCCCACGGGGATCATCGAGTCAACAGCCTTGACACCGAACTGGAGCGGCTCGGAGACGGGCTGCCTTGCGGCGATGCCGGGGGCGACGATGTCGACCTTGCCGGTCTGCGCTGTCTTGATCGGGGCGCCGCCATCGATGGGATTGCCCAGCGGATCGACGACCCTGCCCAGAAGCTCGGGGCCGACCGGAACCTCGAGCAGGTTGCCGGTGCTCTTGACGGTGTCGCCTTCACGGATGCCGGTGTCCTCACCGAAGAGAACGGCACCGACGGTGTCGAGTTCGAGGTTCATGACCATGCCGGTCACGACCCCGTCCTCGCCCTGGAATTCAAGGAGCTCTCCAGCCATGACCCTGCTGAGTCCGTAGACGCGGGCGATACCGTCTCCAACCTCGACTACTTCGCCGACCTCGGAGATTTCCAGCTCGCTCGTGAACTGCTGGATTTCCTGCTTGATGACTGATGTGATCTCGTCGGTCTTGATCTTCACGTTCCTGACCTCGAAAGCTGTGGCGACTGGCGCCGGTGTTCATGAGCCTGCTTGGTTCGCCATGACCGGGAGTCGGCTCATCACTCCCGGGTGGTATGACTGGTTCAGGCGGATTCGTCCATGAAATCCGTGTACTGCTCCCGGATCCTCGCGGAACCGGAATCGATCATCTCCTGGTGGAGACGGCGAAGCTGGGTCTGGATCGATCCGTCGATCAGTTCATCCCCGATGCGGAGCTTGATACCACCGATCATGGAGTCATCCTGGTAGGTATGCAGGATGGCCTCCTTGCCGATGGTTGACTTGATGCGCTGCTTGAGCGATTCGGAGATCTCGGGCGACAAGGACTGGCCTTCAGGCGTGTAGACGTCGACCTCCACGCGGCCGCACGCCTCCTGAAGCTGGTGGTCGAAGGCATCATTGATGTGGGAGAGATGACCCAACCGGCCCTTCACGTTGAGAACAAGCATGAATCGAAGCAGGAGATCATCGATGCGACCCTGGAAGATCTGCTTCAAGGCAGCCTCCCGACGCCCCTGGTCGATGATCGGTGTCTTCAGGAACTCCGCGAACGAGGCATCACCACGCACCAGCTCGCAGACCTGCTCGAGCTGGCCTGCCATCGCCTGGGCCTTCTCGGTACCACCATCGTCGGCACAGAGCTCGAAGAGGCTCCGTGCGTAGACGTTGGCGACCTGGTCCATCTGCTTCGGCATTGCGTTCTGGTGCTCCGTGAGTGCCGGTTTCAAACGGCGTGTTCGGACAGTTCCTTCAAGGACTCCTCGACAAGCTGCTTCTGGTCGGCGGCATTGACCTCGCGATCGAGGATCTTGCCGGCGACCGCCGCGGCCAGGTCGGCTGCACTGTCGTGCAACTGGCTGATGGCCGCCTTCTTGGCGGTCTCGATGTCATGCGATGCCCGCTTGAGGCGCTCGGCAAGCTCGGCCTCGTTCTTGGCCTTCAGATCCTCAGCGACCCGCTTGGCCTCGGCACGAGCGGACTGGATCATCTGGTTGGCCTCCTCGCGGGCCTCCGCAAGATTGCGTTCGTACTCGGCCAGGGCGGCCTTGGCCTGTTCACGAGCTTCCTCGGCCGACTTGATCTCGGAGAGGATCTTCTCGTTCCTATCATCGAGGCCCTTGCTGATCTTGGGCCAGACGAACAGGGACAGGACCACCAGGACGATCAGGAAGACCACGATCGCGGTGACACCGGGCATCCAGTTGAACGCCGCAGGGTTGTCTGCAGCGAGAACAAGAGGGTTCATCGATGAACTCCTTCAGGTAGCGGAAGACCGACTCCGGTCAACCTGCGCTGCCGAGTGTTCCCTGCAAGGCGAGGAAGCCTGCAACGATGGCGAACAGTGCAACACCTTCGATGAGTGCCGCCGTCAGGATCATGTTGATGAAGATCCTGCCGGCCATTTCGGGCTGGCGTGCGATTGCCTGGACGGCGTCGCCACCGATACGGCCGATGCCGATACCCGCACCCACTGCGGCCAGGCCGGCGGCAATACCACCACCGATGCCCTTGCCGAAGCCTGAGCCACCTGCACCGATCTGCTCATTGACCGAGGCGGCCATCTGTGCCTGTGCACGAGCTTCGGCATCGGTGTCCTGTGCAAGCGCGATGCCTGCATCGAATGCCACGAGGGCGAGGAAGGCGATAACGAACATTGAAATGAGATTCTTCATTTGGAGTCGATTCTCCGTTGAGCTTTCTTGACGCGGTGGGTCGCGTCTTCTTCTGGTCTCGTGAATTGCTGGTCGTGACCTCCCACTGTCGCGACCATAGTGCTTGAAAATCAGTGCCCCGCCACCGCCGCCTTTGCATCCTCCGCCTCCTCGAGTTCGAGCTCGTGCTCCTCGTGAGACATGAGGCTGATGAAGACCGCGGTCAGGAACATGAAGATGAACGCCTGGAGGAACGCAACGAAGATCTCCAGGAATGAAATCATGACTGTGAATATCGTGCTGACGAGCGTGATCGTGCCACCTCCGAGCAGGCCGAGACCTCCACTGAAGGCCATGTAGCCGAACAGGAGGAGCGTGCCCATCATGGTGTGGCCACCGACCATGTTGGCGAAGAGGCGGATGGCCAGGGCGGCGGGCTTGATGAACAGGCCCGCGATCTCGACGGCGAAGACGATGGGGACGATCAGCCAGAGGCCGATCGGGCCGTCGATCAGGCCACCGGTCATGTGCTCGAGGAAACCCTTGACCCCGAGCTCCCGGAATCCATGGACCTGGATCACGACGAAGGAGATCAGGGCAAGGCCGCAGGTGATCGCGATGTTCGCGGTCGCCGTCCCGCCGAAGTAGTAGTGGTGATAGTTGTCCGAACCGGTGAAGAAGACGTACAGCAGAGCCTGCATGTCGGCGAAGGGGATGATGCCGAAGAGGTTCATCGTGAGGATGAAGAAGAACAGGCTCAGCAGGTACGGCAGGTACTTGCGGGTGGAGTGCTCGCCCATGACGGGCAGGAGCATCTCGTTGCGAAGGTAGACGACCATCGCCTCGATGAGCTGGGCGAACTTGCCCTTGGTGACGAATCTGGCGTTGCCTTCGGTCTCGGGGCCGGTCACGATGGCTCGTGAGGCGATCCAGAGCAGGAACACGGTGACGAACCCCGCGATGACCATCGTCACCATCTGGGTCGTCAGCACGGGCGTGCCACCAACCGACCAGAGGACGTGATCGACCACGTGCGAGGTGGGACTCATTTCCGCGATCAGAAGCGACATACCTGACCTGGAACTCCGGTATCACACCCGATTAGTCCGGGTGCTCCTGCGAACATGGACGGGCGGGCATTCTCGAACCCATCAACGCGATGGGCTTCCGTCCGTCTCGACCTGCCACGATGTCCGATGGTCCTCTCAGGATCCCTGCCTGTGGAGGGATCTCGAAATGGCCCAGACCTCAGTCACTAGGGTCAGGAGGTAGGCCCCCGCGAGGCAAAGAACATAGGGGACTGGCTCGGGTCGAGTTGCGGAGTATATCAGGAAACCAAGCAGCGGGGTCACCAGCAGTCGTATGACGGTCGAGGCCAGCCAGAGCGTCATCCAGGTGCCGACGGTCCGGGGTTTCCAGGGGGCCAGCACGATGATCGAGGCGAATCCGACGGCGAGCACGACACCGATCCCCTCGATGCCGGAGAGTACCGTTCGGGCCTCGAGGTCCATGAGCTGGCCGAGCAGGAGCATCAACAGGCCGCACAGGAGTCCCACACCGAGCACGGACAACAGAAGCCCCATGACTGGCATCGTCCGAACGGGTCCATCGAGGCCTGCTGGTGCCTCAGTCATCATTGTCGTCCTGCTCCTGGAAATCGTCGTCCGTCAACGGGGTCCCCCTGCCCCTGGTCGGAGCCGTCCGCTCGAGCATCGAGTTGAGCTTCCAGGCACCCCGGACCAGGGTGACCAGGCCGGTGAGTACACCGACCCCTGCACCAACGGTCACCCAGACGTATTCCTGGCCAAGCCACCAGTCGATGAGCCAACCGATCCCACCTCCGGCGATGACCTGCCCGATGACCTCCCCGGCCAGACCGAGCATCTTGAGACCGGCTGAAAACTCCGCCCTGTGCATTCGGCGAGAGCCCGTGGACACCCTTCCTGAAGAATTGGCTTGATCATCCATCGCTTCAGAAGATATCCGGGCTCATGTTGACCTGCAAAAAGAAGTGCGGGGAGATTCTGATACTTGAACCGCAGGTCAAGTAAGATATTTGATACGAAAGCATCACCATGCCCATAGATGACAAGGACATCATCGATGTGACCCCCAGGAAGCTCAACAGGAGTGAGAGCCTGTTCATTCCAAGCGTATTCAAGGGGATCGGCACGACGATGAGACATGCCTTCGAGAACTTCGGCCGCAACGGGACCAATAAGAAGAACATCTGGGTCCTGCAGTACCCCGAGCAGAAGCGGGATGATCGAGACGTCGAGGATGGCGGACAGTACCGGCCGACCTTCAGGGGGGTTCACAGGCTCAACAAGGACGAGGATGGCCGCGTCCGGTGCGTGGCATGCTTCATGTGTGCAACGGCGTGCCCGGCAAACTGCATCCACATCGTCGCCGAGGAGAGCCCGTGGGAGGATCGCGAGAAGTACCCGATGCAGTTCGACATCGACGAGCTTCGATGCATCTACTGCGGCATGTGCGAGGAGGCGTGCCCCTGTGATGCCATCGAGCTGACGCCCCACTACGAGATCACGGGCCTGTCACGGGCTGAGATGATCCTCGATAAATCAAAGCTTCTCGAGGTCTTCGACCGCACGATCGACGAGAAGCCGATGTGAGCCGCGGCTTGGCCGCGATCAGTCGGACTTCCACAGATTGGCGTTGAACAGGGCCAGCACCGCGAACAACTCGAGCCTTCCCAGGAGCATGCCGATCGAGAGCAGGATCTTGCTCGGCCCGCTCAGCCAGCCGTAATGATCGATCGGACCAACCTCGCCGAGTGCCGGACCGATGTTGCAGACCGAGGACAGGGCCGCACTGCCGGCGGTCGTCAGGTCGATCCCGTGATCGGATTCGAACACCATCAGCGAGATCGTCAAAAGCCCGATGATGATCAGGAACCCGAAGAAGAGCGCTGCGGCGGCGATCTTGACCGAGACGTCGACCGCAGAACGGCTGATCTTGAGCGGGCGGATGACATTGGGACGGAACTCGCGTTCGATCTCCCCGCCGGTCATCCTCAACACGATCCACAGCCTGATCACCTTCGCGCCACCTGCGGTCGAGCCCGAGCATCCGCCGATGAAGCACAGTGTGAAGATGATCGCCAGGGGAAGGACGGACCACGTGGCATAGTTGGCATCGCAGTACCCGGTCGTGGTCGCCATCGCCGTAACCGTGAAGAGGGATGCGAAGAATGCATTGAGAAGGCTCGCCGGCTCCTCGGATCCGTTGATCATCTGGATCGGATCGCCCGAGACCATGAGCACGGACATCGTGACGATGATTCCACACACCAGCAGCGCAAGGAAAAGTCGCAGCTCGGTGCTCTGGAGCAGGGATCGAAGATCCCGCTTCAGCATGAGGTAATACAGCGAGAAGCTCACCGAGGACAGGATCATGATCAGTACGAGGCTGAGGTCGACCGCTCTGGACTCGAAGGCCGCGATGCTTGCGTTGCGCGTGCTGAATCCAGCCGTCGATACGCTTGTGAAGGCGTGGTTGATCGCGTCGAACAGGTCCATTCCGCTGAGAAGGAGCAGCATGATCGCGAGCGTGGTCAGCGACAGGTAGATCGTCAGGAGTACGCGAGCTGTCTCCCTTGCGTGAGGTCGGATCCCCTTCGGGCTGGGCCCGGTGCTCTCGGCCATGAAGAGCTTCTTGCCCCCGAGTCCGAGCGATGGCAGGATCGCGACGAAGAGGACGACGATCCCCAGACCGCCGATCCACTGGGTGAGGCTTCTCCAGAGCAGTATGCCGTCGGGCAGTGATTCGATGTCCGTCAGCACGGTCGCGCCGCACGTCGTAAGTCCGCTCATGGCCTCGAAGTAGCACGCGCTGTAGGTCGCCAGGGCCTGCTCGGGAAAGTCGGGGCCGACCAGCATCGCCCAGAACCAGTACGGAAACGCCGCGAGGAACGAACCGATGATCCAGCTCGTAGCAACGAGCATGACGGCCTCGCGTCGACCGACCTGGGCCGTGGATCTGCCTCCATAGGGTCGCAGCAGGATCCCGATCGCCATGCAGAGCACGCTCGAGCCACAGAGCGCGATGATCGACTCGAACTCGTCCCTGTCCCTGAGGAACTGCCAGAGCACGAACGACCAGGCCGCCAGCTTCAACTGAACGAGGCCGAACACCAGCGAGAGCAGGCCGAGTTGATTCAATACGGTCCGGAACTTCAAGGTTCACCCCGTTCGTGCCAACGTGCCCTAGGAGACGTCGAACAGTTCACGCAACTGCTTCTCCTGGTCCTTTCGACCGATGATCATGACGATGTCACCGGGCTCGATGGTGTCATCGGCATTCGGGACCATGGTCGTTTGATCCCGTTGCACGGCGATGACCGACCAGTTCGGCGTGAGCTTGATCGATCGCAGTCGCTGGCCGAGGACATGTGACTGGTCGCCGACCTCGATCCTGTAGATGTCCAGGACGCCACGTGCGACGGACGTGATCCTGCGGATCGGGCTGCTGTCCAGCACGTTCTCGATCTGGCGGGCCGCCTCGATCCTCGGACTGAACGCACGATCGACCCCGATGTCGAAAAGCAGGTCGAGGTAGTTGGATCTCTGGGCGATCGAGACCACCTTCCGGACACCACGCATCTTCGCGAAGACGGCCGCGATGATGTTGTCCTCGTCATCGTCCAGCAGCGCGACGAAGTCGTCGGCTTCGGCGAGCCTTTCCTCGAGGAACGTGTTCTCGTCGGTCGGGTCGGCGTTGATCACGGTGACCCAGTCCAGTTCCGCGGCAAGTTCCTCGGCACGGGCATGATCGCGTTCAAAGACCCGGATCGAGTGCGTGCGGTCGTGCAATGCGTTGCAGAGCCAGACCGTGATCTGTTCTCCACCCATGATCACCACCTTGCGACGGCCGGGCTGCTTCTCCCTGAAGAGCTTCCTCGCCTGTTCGAAGATGCCCGAGTTGGAGACCAGGAAGACCACGTCACCGGGCTGTGCGACCGTGGCGCCGTCGGGAATGATGACCTCGCCGTTCCGCTCGATCGCGACGAGCCTCGATCCGACGGGCAGCGGGACGTCCGACAAAGGCCTCCCTATGGCGGGGGCATCGTCGGTGACCGGGAACTGCTCAAGCTCGATCTGGCCTCGCGCGAACGACTCGACGGCCATCGCGGCGGGGTTTCGAAGCGTCTGCGAGATTGCCGAGACCGTCGTGAACTCCGGGCAGATCAGTTCATCGATGCCCAGGTGGATCCGGTAGTCGACCCCCCGTTCACCCAGGTACGCGTAGTCGTGCACGCGGGCGATCGTCTTGCCGGCTCCGAGCCTCTTTGCGACCGAGGCCGTCAACAGATTCACCTCGTCCATTTCCGTGGCGGCGACGACCATGTCGGCCTTGGAGACACCCGCCTGCTCGAGGATGTCCACGTGGGAGCAGTTCCCGTGCAGGGTGCGGAGATCGGCGATCTCCTCGATCGACCGGAGCTTGTGGTTGTTGGTGTCGATGACGGTAATGCTGTGACCACGCTGATCAAGCACTTCCGTGGCATGGCTGCCGACTTCACCGGCTCCACAGATGATGATTTTCATGGTTGCGGCTTCTCCGTCGCGAGCATTCGCGATCGACCAAGCAGGTATTGTACGACCGCTTCAGGCAAGGGGCCAATGAAGCAAGCCTGTTATTGAAGGCCCAGGCCTCTTGGTCGGATAAGATCACGCACCGCGGTCACTGCAAGCCATCCATGATCGACGTTTCTCCAGGGAAGATCGTCGCCTGGCCGCTGCTACCTGTTCTTCTCGATGATGTCGAAGATCCCCTTGATGAGGTTCCCGACCCCCTCGGGGTCCTTGAGGATGTCGCCGAGATCAGGCAGCTCGATCTTCTCCTTCAGGGGCAGGCGCCTCCCCTGCTCATCAAGCAGCGGTCCCGACCAGACGACCTGGACCGACAACGTGTTGAGGATCGATGGTGGCACCTGCCTGAGTTCCTTCACCGAATTGGCGAAACTCTCTGCGGGAAACTTCGCGGTGATGCGGTCGACCATCGGGACCTTGCCGGTCAGGTCGATCCGACCAGTGGAGGTGATGCTGTACTTGTATCCCTGTCCGTACCGGCCGACGTTGAAGACGAGATCGTCGTAGAAGACGATTCCATCCACCATGTTGATGGTCAGCGGCTCGATCGTGCCGGGAAAACGATCGGCCTGGGAGGTTCCCGTGAGCTTGAGGAAGCGGTTGAGGACGCCCTTGGTCTGGAACTGGACCTCCCCGAACTTGAACTTCACGAGCCCGTTGAGCCTGCTCCAGTCCGAGTCGACGGGCATCGACAGAGCCGGTATCGAGAGGTCCACCAGATCACCACCGACGGTCAGGTCGGAGAAGATCGGGTTGACCAGGGCGAGCAGTTCCTCCCGCATCGACTCGCTGAGTGCGAACTTCCCGGTGATCGGAGCGTCCCCCTCCAGCGTGGCGATTCCCTTGATGAACTTCATCCCGGGAACGCTCAGCGAGCCCTCCCTGGAATCCAGGTCCGCCAGGAAGGTACCCGTGTCCCGTGAGAGATCCACGGCCTTCGCAGTGGCGTTGACCGTTGCGCCCAGGGCCGATGTCAGCTTGCCACCGGTATCGGCCAGAATGTCGACCAGAGGCGTGGGAAACGAACTGATGACCGAATCCAGGTCGAGCCTCATCGTGCTCGTGTCGATCGCACCATCGTCATCGATGAGCCTGGTCGCGGATCCACGGACCGAGAGCGAGGTCGTCCCCTCGTGATCGCCGGCCGCGCTGGAACGGATGTCCAGCCTGATGCCCGATGACAGGTCGTCGCAGTTGAGCATCGCGGTCGAATCGGTGAACTCATAATTCCCCGCGTCGACCAGGTCCAGGGTGAACGGGCTGACCGAGAGCGCGAGCTTGAAGACGCACTGGTCGGCGGGAAACGGCTCGTTTCGGAAGAGGGCCGTGGGCACCCTGAATCCATCGATCGAAGCACTGATGTCCATCGGGGCCTTGAACGCGCCCACCGTGCCCGGACCGGCGCCGGCCTCGGCGATTCGATCGAGGTTCGCTGGTGGGATCTTCAAGTTGACCGTGGTCGGATCGAGTTCCACCGCGGCGGTGGATGCGGTGCCGGAGAGACTTCCGTCGAACTGCGGCGTGCGGAGATCGATGTCGAACCGGGCATCGGTTCCGATCGCCTTGATGTTGCCGTTGATCGAGCCACGGCCACCCAGCAGATCCACGAACGTTCCGGGGCGGGTACCGAGCAGTTCTTCAATACCCTCGATGCTCACCAGGTCGGCGGTGATGATGGCGTCGGTCCTGCTTGCGGTCTCTTCATCGGGAGTGATCGAGCCGCTTGCATCGAGCTTGAGGATCTTCGATCCATCCGCATCCATGACGGTCGAGGTGATCTGCAGCGACGAGAGCTCCTGCTCGTGCATGGAGAACTCCAGGTCGACGTCCTTGACCCGGAGCTGTCCGGTGACCGATGGCAGCCTGTCCAGCATGATCTCGCTGCAGTCGATCGCACCGGTGATGTCGGGCGGGGAGAACGAACCGTCACCGAGCGAGGAGACCGGGATCTCGATGCGATCCAGCCGGAACCCGAGTGATGCCGGTGAAACCAGCTGCACAGGATCATCGGATTCGTCCTGCAGCATTGAGACCAGTACGGGCCGCATCACGTACCGGCCTGACAGGTCAAGTCCCACGGTTCCGGCAGGATCCCCCTGCACTTCGCAGGAGAAGTCCAGTCCGCTTCCGGTCAGCTTGATCGAGGCGGACAGTCCGGACCTGCCGTCACCCGGTCGGGCCGGGGCGAATGTCGCGAGCATCCTGCTGCTCGTTGGAAGCGCTGCCTCCAGAAGCGACGGGGCCTGGCCGCTGAAGGTCGCGACCGTGCCAGGCGTGATCCCGTCAAGGTTGATCGTTCCATCGATGCGTGAGTACCAGTCTTCGCTGAGCCGACCCGATCTCGACATGAGGCCAGTGAGCTCCTGGCGGATGTCGATGGTCGTGGAATCGACCTTCGCGGACCCGGTCACGACCAGCGAATCCAGGAGCGAGACGGATTCAAGAGAGAGCCCCACGTCTGTGATCGTGACTGGAGCTGTCTCGAGGACGTCCACGAGCTCGAGATCACCGTCAAGCGACAGTCGTCCCTTGAACGACACGTCACCGATTCCAGGGATCGAATCATCATCCGGCAACCGGATCGAGAACGAGTCCAAAGTGATCATGCCTGTGGACGACCCGGACACCTTCGTTTCCAGGAGGCTCGCGACGATGTCGGCGATCGCCCCGGTTTTCAGCTCGAGCGAGTCACCCACGATGAGATGGCCGCCCCTGTCCCTGCTCGCGGAGAGCCTGATGCTCGTCCGTGGCGAGGACAGGGAGGCTGCGAGCGTCCTGGTGTCGATGCCGGATGCGGTCACATCCAGGTCCACAGCCGGGCCGAAGTCACGCTGGGCGTCGATCGGCGTGTCGATGAAGGCCAACTGCAAGAGGGCCGCGGGGAACCGACTGGCACGGATCGTCCCATTGACGGCATCGGTGTCGAAACGGAACCGGCCATCGGTCCCGACAAGGCCACCCGAGTCAATCGATGCACTGACCGTGCTGCGATCTCCACCGGAATAGCGACCATCGGAGTCCATCTCGAGACTGGCCCCCTTGCCGAGCGAGGTGCTGTCGATCGAGAGTGCCATTGAATCCAGGACCAGGACGTCCTCCCCGATCGGGATGGTGATGTCGCTGGCATCGGCGGTGCATCGGAGCCCGGCTGATGCGAGGTCGGGCCGACCGTTGGAATCGAATGCGTTGGCCAGTTCCGCGTCCAGCGTCATCCGCCCTTCATCGGCGGCATCCACAGTGAATGACACGGTGGTCGTCGAGCTCGTGGAGAGGGAGAGCTTCATGGTCGAGCTCATGTCGTACCGACGTCCATCGATCGCGGCCAGCGAGAGTGAACCATCGGCCGTGATGTCCAGGTCGGGAATTGTCGAGTCACCACCGGCTGAACCCGATTCACCCTGCGACGGGGCTGCGTCGGACCCGTCCGGGGAGGTCTCCGGAGCGTTGAACAGGTGCACCAGGCCCGGAAGACCATCCTCGCCGATTTCATCCGTGACCATGTACTTGATGTCGATCGATGTCCCGGAGAGGCCATGCAGCAGCAACGACGACAGTGAGCGATCCACGACGACATCGGCCTTGATGCTCGTGGCACATTCATCACAATCATCCCTGACCAGGATCCCGGAGATCTCCTGGCTGCTGAACCAACCGAAGCTGGTTGCGCCGACCGACACACGTCCATCGACCTGTCTCTGGATGATACCAGCGACGACGGGCGACCCGAAGGTCCATGATGCAATCGTCGGTGCCATCAGCACCAGCAGCAGTGCACCGAGTACGAAGGGCACCAGGATCCGTATCAGCTTCTTGGAACGTGAAGGCCGAGACATCGAGCTTGCTCCGGGTGGAGGGGAACGCCGGCCCGGAGGCATGCCCGGACACGACCGGTTCATTTCACCAGAGTGGAGCGATGGTGTCGATCCTGAAGGACAAACCGCCGGAACAACGTTCCAGCGGTGGGCTTCAATGAGCGAATCCCTCGACGGGCCTCAGGCGGCCAGTTGAAGCTGAGGACCCGTCATCGATTCGAGCACGCTGTCGAACCTGATCGCAATGTTCGTGCGGCCCTCGCAGGACAATGACCTGAGGACGGTTGCAGGGATCATCTCGTCGGCGAAGAGGAGCGAGTCGCGTCGCTTCATCGCGACTCCGACGTGGATCCTCGTACCCGGTTCGAAGGGCACCTGGGTCTCGATCTCGATGCAGGCGCCTCCGGCGCTGAGGTTGGATGTCGTTCCCGCGACATAGCGATCCAGCCGCTTGTGATGGACCTTGGTGGGACGATTGATGTCGATGCGATCGTGGACCCTGCGATCAATGTGGGAGGAAGTGTTCATGTATGGAGTCTCGTGGTGCTGGAAGGGATCAAGGTGCCTGAGACCGAAGGGTCGCGCGGATCGGGTGATTGGACCGGCGGGGCGTTTCGGGCCTCAGGACCCTCATGTCTTCGGAAGGAACCGGGGCGAACTTTGGTCGATGTGGCCGGATCGGGGGATTTACTGGTTTGAAACAGTGGATATGCTGCTCAGAATGCATGGAACCCTCCAAGTCGACTGCCCGGCCAAGGTGAACCTGGCCCTCGCCGTCGCCCCCCCGGGGCTGGACAACATGCACCAGATCAGCAGCTGGTTCATCACGATCGACATGAAGGACACGCTCGAGCTGACCGCCCTGCCTGATGATGGCATCTCCTGCTACGGAATCGTCTGGGCAGATGATGCGCCTCGAAAGACCGAGATCGAGTGGCCGATCCAGGACGACCTGGCCGTTCGTGCGCACATGGCGCTGGAGCGACAGGTCCGGAGACGCCTGCCCGTGAAGATGAAGTTGACCAAGAGAATCCCTGTCGGCGGCGGACTTGGAGGCGGCTCGTCAAACGCAGCGGCGATGCTGCGTGGCCTGAACCGGTTGTTCCAACTGGAGATTCCGAACGAGCAGCTCGAGGAAGTGGGCTCAGGACTCGGCTCTGACGTTCCGTTTCTGGTCTCGGGCGGCTCGGCGCATGTCCGAGGACTCGGCGAGAAGCTGAGCCCGGGTCGAGTCCCCGGGTTGCACATGGTCCTGGTGTTCCCCGAGGCATCGTGCCGGACCGGCAGCGTCTATGGTCACTTCGACACGATGCTCCGGGAGGATCACGTGATCGATGATGAACGCGTCTCCGGTCTGATCGACTCGGCCGTCGTCTCACCCGATGCGCCGTTCAACGATCTCCAGGATGCGGCCATGGACCTCTACCCGGAACTTGCCGACGTCGCATCCCGGGTCGAGGCGCTGGCCGAGAGGTCGGTGCACCTGTCAGGTTCGGGCTCCACCCTGTACGTGATCTGTGACGACCCATTGCATGCCGAAGCGCTGGCTGCAGCGATCAGCGAGCAGCTGGAGATCCCCGCGATTGCAACCGGTTCGCAGCAGGAAGAGGGCTCCTGAAGCCGTTGAGGCTGTTCTCCCGCGACTGCGAGGAAACCTGGAAGCGTCTACACTATGAGGTCCCGCCGTGGCGCATGCCCTGGCGAGGACGTCATCGTGACATTGAACCACGCAACCACGACAAGCAGGTCCGAACATGAGCAGCACGATTACCATCCCGGAAGAACTCGACGCCACGCAGTGGTCACAGATCCAGCCCCTCTACCAGGAACTTCTCGATCGGAAGTTGAACTGCTCCGGCTGCCTGGAGACCCTGCTGCTCGATCGCAGCAACCTCGACGCGAGGACGTCGGAGGCGGAGGCTGATCTCTACATCAACATGACTTGTCACACCGATGACGAGTCGTGCAAGAAGGCGTACCTCGACTTCGTCGAGAACGTCGAACCGGAACTCAAGAAGGTCGGATTCGAACTGGACAAGAAGATCGCCGAGTGCCCCTTCGCCAAGGACCTGGACCAGGACCGGTATCAGGTGCTCCTGAGAGCGCTCAGGACGAGCGTCGAGATGTTCCGCGAGGAGAACATCCCGATCTACACCGAGATCACCAAGCTCGACCAGTCCTACAGCGAGATCAACGGTGCGATGACCGTCGAGTTCGAAGGCGAGGAGAGGACCATGCCCCAGATGGCTCGCTACCTCGAGGAGACCGACAGGGACGTGAGGATGAAGGCCTGGACCGCGATCGCCGAACGCAGGCTCAAGGATTCCGAGCGGATCAACGATGTCTTCGACGAGATGATCAAGCGCCGGCACCAGATCGCGCTGAACGCGGGCTTCGACAACTTCAGGGACTACCAGCATCAGAAGATGCTCCGGTTCGACTACACCCCCGTCGACTGCGAGAAGTTCCACGAGGGTGCCGAGAAGGTCTGCATGCCCCTGCTGAGGACCTTGAACAAGGAGCGGAAGCACGAGCTCGGGGTCGACGTCCTCAGGCCGTGGGATGTCGCCGTGGACACCAAGGGCCGCAAGCCACTGCGTCCGTTCGATGGGGCCGATGATCTGATCGAGAAGACCTCGACCCTCTTCCACAAGATGGACGACGAGCTCGGCACCATGTTCGACTCGATGCGGGACGGCGTATCACTGGATCTGGAATCGAGAAAGGGCAAGGCCCCCGGTGGATACCAGTACTACCGCCCATGGTCCAGGAAGCCGTTCATCTTCATGAACGCGGCCGGGCTGCAGCGAGATCTCGAGACCATGGTGCACGAGGCCGGACACGCCTTCCACTCGATCCTGTGCAACCACGAACCACTGCTGTCATACAGGCACGCACCGATGGAGTTCTGCGAGGTCGCCTCGATGAGCATGGAACTTCTCAGTTTCCCGTACCTCGACATCTTCTATTCCGAGGCGGATGCGGATCGATCGCAGCGACATCATCTCGAGACACTCGCGACGATGATCCCGTGGATCGCGACGATCGACGCGTTCCAGCACTGGATCTACACGAATCCGGAACACTCCCGACAGGAGCGGACCGACAAGTGGGTCGAGCTGATGGGTCGCTTCGGTCCCGATGTGGACTACACGGGCTACGAGGATGTGCTGGCGATGATGTGGCAGCGGCAGCTGCACCTGTTCGGCGTCCCCTTCTACTACATCGAGTACGGCATCGCCCAGCTGGGCGCCCTGCAGATGTGGATCCAGTCGAAGAAGGATCCGGCCGACGCGCTGGCACACTACAAGTCAGGCCTGACCATCGGGGGAGCCAAGCCGCTTCCCGCCCTCTTCGAGGCCGCAGGGCTCGAGTTCGAATTCGGGCCGGAGATGATGAAGGGCCTCATGGACGACGTCCAGGAAACGCTGAAGACGCTCCCAGCCTGATCAAGGCCGCACGGAACCGGTTCAACGGGTGGAGCAACGGCTCCACCCGTTTTTCAATATCGGGGATCGGCCATCCATGCGATGGCGTGATGACGCTACAGTGTTCCTATCGGCAGGCAATCAAAGGAGTCCCATGATGGACACGCCCAACAGGAGAGATTTCATCGTGACCGCAGGAGCTGCTGCAGCCGCTGCGGCGATGGGACCGGTCACCATGGCCACCCCGAGACGGAAGAACCCGCTCGAGATGCTGAACATCGGTATCGTAGGCACCGGTGGCCGGGGAACCGGCGCGTGCAACGATACGCTGACCGCCAACAAGGATGTCCGGCTGGTCGCGATGAGTGATCTGAACATGCAGAAGTGCCAGTCGGCCCGCGACAACCTGGCCAAGGCCCACGGGGACCGCGTGGCCGTCGAGGACTCCAAGATGCATGGCGGTCTTGACGGTTACCTGGAAGTGATCAACGACCCGAACGTCGACCTGGTGCTCCTGACGACGAGCCCCGGGTTCAGGCCGCAGCATGTCGAAGAGGCCGTCAAGGCGAAGAAGCATGTCTTCGCGGAGAAGCCGGTCTGCATCGACCCCGCCGGGTACAGGGCGTGCAGGAACGCCCATGCGATGGCGGAGGAGCAGGGAACAGCGATCGTGACGGGAACCCAGTACCGCAGACAGGACAACTACGTCGATGCGATCAGGATGATCCATGAGGGCGTGATCGGCGAGCCCGTGACCGCCACCGGCCGCTACTGCGGAACCGGCATCTGGTACCGGCCGAGGCAGGAGGGTCAGACGGATGCGGAGTACCAGCTCAACAACTGGATGCACTTCATCTGGCTGTCAGGCGACCAGATCGCTGAGCAGGCCGTGCACAACATCGACGTCATGAACTGGGCGATGAACTCGACCCCGGAGCGGGCGTTCGGTTCGGGCGGACGGTTCACTCGACCGGATGACAGCGAGATGTGGGACAGCATGTCGGTCGACTACGACTACCCCGGCGGAAAGCTCGTCTCGTTCATGTGCAGGCAGCTTCCTGACGCCACGGTCGACGTCGACAACGTGATCTACTGCACCGAGGGCACCTGCTACATCAAGGCGATCAACGGCGGCTCAAGGATCGTCGACAAGAACGGTCGCGAGATCTACTCGGCTCCGGGCAACATCGGCGCCGCGTACCGGCAGGAACACAAGGACCTCGTCGAATCGATCAAGGCGGGAAGTCCCATCGTGGAACTGAACCAGACGGCCGACAGCAGCCTGACCGCCGCCATGGGCCGGATGGCCTCCTACACGGGCAAGGAAGTGACCTGGGAGTTCGTGACCGAGAAATCCAAGCTCGACACCTTCCCGAAGGATCTCACGCTCGAGTCCTCGCTGCCGTCGAACGGATACGCCGTGCCCGGCACGACCAAGCCCACGTAGCAGGGGCCGGACACAGAAGCACCAGTGCGCACCCCGACCTCGGTCGGGGTGTTTCGTATCCACAGCGGCTTGGACTACCATGCCAATGCCATGGACATGAGCCGGACAGATTCGATCCACATGGATCCCGAGGAGTTCAGGAAGCACGGTCACGCGATGATCGATTTCATCGCCGAGTACCTGGGCCGGGAACCGAAGCGACCGGTGCGCAGCGAGGTCGAACCCGGCTTCGTCCGCTCAAGGCTCCCGGAACATCCACCGGAAGCCGGCGAACCGTTCGAATCCGTCATGAAGGATGTGCGCGAGATCATCATGCCGGGCATCACGCACTGGCAGTCCCCCGACTTCTTCGCCTACTTTCCGGCCAACAACAGCGAGCCGTCGATTCTGGGGGAACTTCTCTCGGCCGGGCTCGGGGTGCAGGGAATGCTGTGGTCGACCTCGCCGGCGTGCACCGAGCTCGAGACCCACGTGCTGGACTGGCTGGTGCGGATGAAGGGACTGCCGGAGCGGTACCTCTCATCCGGAAGCGGCGGAGGCGTGATCCAGGACACCGCCAGCAGCGCCACCCTGTGTGCGTTGATCGCGGCCAGGGAGCGGACGGATTCCTTCGAGTCGGGTTCCAGCGGCGTGAACCAGGCCGACTCATCGATGATCACCTACTGCAGCAGCCAGGCTCATTCATCGGTCGAGAAGGCGGTTCGCATCGCGGGCCTCGGAACCGACAACCTGCGGATCATCGATGTCGATGGCGACTACGCGATGGATGTCGAACACCTGAAACGCGTCATCAAGGACGACATCGACGCGGGCAGGCGCCCCTGCATGGTGGTCGCGGTGTCGGGAACGACCTCGAGCAATGCGTTCGACCCGATCGACCGGATCGCAACACTGTGCCGAGAACATGGCATCTGGCTGCACGTGGATGCCGCCATGAGCGGGACGGCCATGCTGTGCCCGGAACACAGGCACCTCTTCGACGGAGTGGAGCATGCGGACAGCTACTGCTTCAATCCGCACAAGTGGATGTTCACCAACTTCGACTGCAACTGCTTCTGGGTCGCGGACCGTTCCGACCTGGTGAAATCCCTGAGCATCCTGCCCGAGTACCTCAGGAACAGCGCGACCGAAAGCGGACGAGTGATCGACTACAGGGACTGGCAGATTCCACTCGGACGGAGGTTTCGTGCACTGAAACTCTGGTTCGTCATCAGGCACTACGGCGTGAACGGCCTGCAGGAACTGGTGCGCGGGCACATCGACCTCACCGCGGAATTCGCCCGATGGATCGAGGAGGACGACCGGTTCCAGCTTGCCGCCCCGGCGCCGCTGAACCTGGTCTGCTTCAGGCACGTCGAGGGTGACGAGTTCAATGAGCGCCTCCTGGAGAAGCTGAACCACGAGGGCGAGATGTACCTCAGCCACACGCGGCTCGATGACCGGTACACGCTTCGCATGTCGATCGGTCAGTCGAGGGTGGAGCGTTCGAACGTGGAACGGGCGTGGAGCAACATCCGCCGGGTCGCGAGCGACCCCGGGGACACCTGATCGATCAGGCTGGCTCCTCGCTCGCAGAGAACGGGCCGTTCCTCAGCTCGATCAGCACCACCTCCGGTGGACAGTGGACACGGATCGGGAACCAGGACCCGATGCCAGTCGTGACGTACAGTGCGCTGGGTTCCCTCCAGTAGAGACCCGCGTTGTGCCTGTGGGCGAAGGCGAGGTTCCGCCTCGTGTTGTTGCGGGCGGCGACCTGTCCACCATGGGTGTGTCCGGCGAGGGTGAGCGGAATCCGCCTCCGGGAGGCCTCGATGAACGCCTTCGGATTGTGGGAAAGCAGCAGGTCGACGTGATCGGTCTCGAGACGATCGATCATGCCCGAGAGTTGCTTGACCTTCTTGGCCCAGCCGATGCCGCCGACATTGAGGACGTGGTCACCCACCGGCACCCGCATCACCCTGTCCTCGAGAACGTTGATGCCCGAGTCCTCGGCGATGGATGCAACGGCCACGGGGTCATCGAGGTGATCGTGATTGCCGAGGACCAGGAACGAGCCGAGTGGCGCGTCGATCGATCCGATCGCCTGCATGAGCGGGTCGACCCCCTCATGGTGCAGATCGACGACATCACCCGTGCAGGCCACGAGATCGGGTGAGAGGTTCGAGAGGATCTCGACGGCCTCGAGTCCCCGCTCGAGGGGGAGCAGATCCCCGTAGTGGAAGTCGCTGAAGTGACCGATGCGCATCCCGTCACAGTGGGCTGGCCATCCGGGCAGGGTCAGACTGACGTGCTTGGTCACGATCTCCTGCTTGAGGTGCTTCCGGACCAACGCTCCGCCGGACAAGCGGTCCGGCGCGATCGTGAAGAGCGCATGACGGAACCGAGCTCGCTTGAACTTGCCGCTGGTCCTTCGTTTGTGATCATCTTGTCCAGGCATGTTGGTCGCCGGTTCAGAATTCGAGCGTGGCTCCGAAAACGAGTCCCTGGAGCCCACCCTTGAACTTGCTGTCATCAGCCTTCAGGTCGACGTCCAGCAACTTGTACCCCGTGTAGACCGAGATGTTCGGGGTGAAATGCAGCCTGAGCCCGGCATCGACCTGCCAGATCCAGCTGGAATCGCCTCCGAAGGCGGGGCCGAGCATCGTATTGACGTCCAGGCTGAATCGATCGATGAACGGCAACTGGTCCTTCATCCAGATGTCCAGCTGGATCCCGCCGCCCGCATTCACCGCGAACCAGCCGTGCTCGAACTCGTCCGATCGTGACAGGGTCAGGTCGGTCAGCTGCTGCCTGAAATGAACGTACCTGAATCCTCCTGAAAGCATCAGCTTCAGGTCGGCGCGATACCCTCCGCCGGGCCGGGTGTTCGCCGGATCCGGATCCGATCCGCTCCAGGGAAACCTGTGATCGGCGAAGGGCCTGTAGATGGCGACCGAGCACGTTCCAGCGACAGACCACATGTCCGCGCTGGAGTCGAGCCGGTTGCCAGCATTGACGTTGATCGTACCGAAGCGTCCGGCCGTGGGAGCAGTGACTGTGGAACTCGTGGAGAAGGCGAACCCGGAGATCGACGCTTCGATCCAGTTCCAGGTCCCCTTGATCTCGCCGGTGAAGGTCGGCTCGACTGAATCCAGTTGAAGGTCGTTGTCGACGTCGAACTCGGTTCCGGCCGGGCCGACGGTGATGTCGCCCACCAGCCTCGGGAGCCAGGCGGCCGCCGTGAACTCGAGCCTGAAGGACTCGCTTGGACGTGACAGTTCCTCGATGGACTCCAGCCCGGACGTGTCGGCGAGAACGACTGTTGAAAGCTGGTCCACCGTGAGTGTCGATATGATCAGTGCAGCCAGCGTGGTCATGTGTCCTCGCATGTACGCATCTCCTTGCTCTTGGTCCACAGAGGGTACACCATGAACGGTCCAGGCGAAGATCCAAGGAAAGATGGTCCCGATCAGGCCGGGTCGATCGAACTCGGCCGGGGCTGCTCGGTCCAGGAACGTGCGATCAAGTGGAGCTTCAGCCGGTCCGGAGGTCCGGGCGGGCAGCACGTCAACACCACGGAGACGAGGGTCCAGATGCGCGTGCCTGTCAGCAGCATCAAGGGACTCGATGAACAGGGACGGAAGCGGCTTGCATCGATCGCCGGTTCGAAACTGCTCGAGAGCGGCGATCTCCTGATCACGAGGGATCGATCCCGGTCACAAAGAGACAACAGGCGTGAGTGCATCGAGCAGCTCGCTTCGATGGTCGCCGAGGCCGCGGTCAGGCCGCGATCAAGGCAGAAGACACGTCCAAGCAAGGGCGCAATGGATCGAAGGCGAAAGAGCAGGGATCAGCATTCCAAGCGCAAGTCCGACCGAAGATGGTCCCCCGAGGACTAGCTCCTGTCCTCGAGCCTGACCTCGCCGGTGCCGCTCGTGATGCGGCCGATGATGGTGGGTGTCTCCCCGAGCCGTACGAGCTTCTTCATGATCGAATCGACGAAGGCGGGCCGGGCGATGATGGTGTACCCGATTCCCATGTTGAAGACGTTGTACATCTCCTCCCGGTCGATGCGTCCGTGGTCCTGGAGGAACCCGAACAGTGGAGGGACCTGCCACGAGGCCATGTCGATTTCCGCGTCGACATCGCCCGGAAGCGCCCGGGCAAGGTTGCCGGCGATCCCACCGCCGGTGATGTGGGCCATTCCGCTGATCACCCGCTTCTTCTTGTACCCCGACAGCAACTGCACGATCGTCCTGGAGTAGATGCGGGTCGGCTCCAGGAGGATCGAACCGAGGGTCCCGGCCCCGATCTGCTCATGGGTCGAGGAGGGATCCAGTCCGGCCACCTCCATGACCTTGCGAACGAGCGTGTAGCCGTTGGAATGGATGCCCGAGGATGAAAGACCGATGATCACGTCATCCGGCTCGACTCGCATCGGGTCGATCGCCCTGGAGAGTTCCACGACACCGACCGCGAATCCGGCGATGTCGAAGTCACCCTCGGCGTAGATGTCCGGCATCTCGGCACACTCTCCGCCGATGAGCGCACAACCGGCGATCTCACATCCTCTGGCGACACCGGAGATGATCTGGGCCGTCCGTTCAGGATCGGTCTTGTGCAGGCCGAGGTAGTCGAGGAAGAACAGCGGCTCGGCCCCCTGGACGATCATGTCGTTGACATTCATCGCCACGCAATCGATGCCGACCGTGTCGAAGACCTCGAGCTCGGCGGCCAGCTTGACCTTCGTTCCCACCCCATCGGTACACGCGACCAGGACAGGGTCACGGTAGTTCCGCTTGAAGAGCTTCTCGTTGAAATCCAGCCTGAACATGCCGGCGAATCCGCCATGCGGACCCAGGACACGAGGGCCGTGCGTCTTGCGCAGTGTGGCCTTGATCAGGTCGACGACCTTGTCACCGGCCTGGATGTCCACACCGGACTGGGCGTAGGTCAGCCCGTCCCCCTGCCCGGGGGCGTGATCCGAACGTGTTGCCGGGGATGCTGCCATCGACCCCAGTGTACCGGGTGTCAGCGTCTGATGAGGACGAAGTCGCCTGAAAGTAGAGGCGGGAGGGATGTCATCGGCGGTGAAGATGTGTATGCTGTTGCCCCCATGTCAATCATCATCGATGGAACAACTCGGGTCATCTGCCAGGGCATCACAGGCTCCGCCGGGGCATTCCATACCAAGGGATGCCTGGACTACGGCACGAAGATGGTCGGTGGCGTGACCCCGGGCAAGGGTGGCCAGGAGGATGCGAACGGGCTGCCGATCTTCGACACCGTGTCCGATGCGGTCGACGAGACCGGTGCCAACGCGACGATGATCTTCGTCCCCCCACCGTTCGCAGCTGACGCGATCATTGAGGCGGCGGCGGCTGGAATCGACGTGATCTGCGCGATCACGGAGGGCATTCCGACACTCGACATGGTTCGCTGCACGGAACTGCTCAGGGACTTCCCCATGGTCACGCTGATCGGCCCGAACTGCCCTGGAATCATCACCCCGGGCCGCAGGGTATCCGGCGAAGGCGCGGATGCGACCTTCGCCGATGGATGCAAGATCGGGATCATGCCCGGCTACATCCATCTCGCAAGAGAGGACGCGCCGACCGGCAAGTCCGTCGGCATCATCAGCCGTTCCGGAACGCTCACCTATGAGGCGGTCTGGCAGTGCAGCGATCTCGGCATCGGGCAGACCACGTGCATCGGCATCGGTGGAGACCCGGTCAAGGGAATGAACTTCATCGAACTGCTCGAGCTGTTCCAGGACGATCCGGAGACCGACGGCGTCATGATGATCGGCGAGATCGGAGGCTCCGACGAGAACATCGCCGCCGAATGGATCCAGCAGAACATGACCAAGCCGGTCGTCGGGTTCATCGCCGGACGCACGGCGCCGCCCGGCAAGAGGATGGGGCACGCAGGCGCGATCATCGGTGGCGCCGACGATACCGCCGAGGCCAAGATGAAGGCGTTGGACCAGGCCGGGGTCAACGTCGCCGAGAGCCCCGCGATCCTCGGACGATCCATGGCCGAATCCCTCGGCGTGAGCGTCATGGACGAATCAGCCAGCTAGACGGATTCCCTTCCATCGCCTGGTCACCCGGGAGTCGACACAACGATGAAGACACTGCTCGCACTGCTCTGCCTGGGCCACTGCCTGATGTTCGACGCCGGGCGGGATGGCCGCGTCCAGGAAACTGCGACGCAGGAGGTTGAGACTGGAACATGGAACGCGGACCTGCTTGATCGGATCGGGTTCATCGGTGCCAGCGCCAGTGCCGGGTTCGCCACGAGGGTCGACTATGAGTTCGATGGTCGCGAGATGTTCAACTCGATGACGCTCTCGGAAGTGTTCGAGGTGGCCGCGCCCGACGATGACGAGGGTGGAACCATGGTGACCGATCGATCGACGGCGAGCTTCTTCATGAGCCCTGTCAGGAACGGCAGGAAGATGGTGGATGAGATCCTGGAGACTCGGCCGACGCTGGTCATCGGCGTGGACTTCCTTTTCTGGTACACCTACGGAACACGCGGGGCCGATGGCAGACCTCTGGAGTCGGAGGCCGGTCGCCTTGAGCTGCTCGAGAAGGGACTGGAGCAGTTGGATCGGTTCAAGTGCCCGGTCATCGTCGGGGACATCCCGTACATGGACGACGCGGTCGGCCTCATGCTCTCCCGGAAGCAGCTGCCGACGATGGAGACGATCGAGGCCGCCAACAAGCGCATCGGTGAATGGGTGGCGGCGAGACCGGGTCGGATGCTGTTTCCACTCTCGGCCCTTGTCGGCCGGATCAAGTCCGGGGAAGCCCTTCGGATCGGGGCGCATTCGTGGAGTATCGAACAGACAGGCACGCTGATCAATGCGGATCGACTTCATCCGACCGCCAGCGGCGTGATCGCGATCGCGCAGAAGGTCGGCGTGGTCGTCGACGAGTCGATCCCGGCCGATCGATCGATTCCACGCATGCGGGATCGATTCGACCTGGATCACCAGGTCGTGACCGGAAGGCTCTCGGCGAGAAAGCTCGAAGAGAAGAAGCGTCGCGAGGCGTTGCGAAAGTCCCTTGAATCGAAGGAGCCGGCCGGGAATCCCGGCCAGTAGGCATCTAGCGAGGTTGCAGCTTCCGCAGTCGCTGCAGGGTCTTCTCGTCGGTGGTCCGTTCGATCTGACGCTGGACGGCCGAGCGAGCGACGTCACGACCGAAGAACCGCTCCAGAAGCGGCAGGATCCTTCTGAGATCCTCGTCCGGTCGCTCGGGTCGGACATGAATCTGCAACTGCGCGACCAGGTCCGGATCATCGATGGAGTCCAGGCGCGGGGTGAACAGGTGCCAGAGCATGTCACGCTCCACCCTCGTGTGCTCACCCATCAGCTTCCACGCACTGATGAAGCCCTGGAAATCACGGACCCGGAACATCGCCGGCAGGATCGAACCGGCCGTTGCCGCGGCAAGTCCGACCTTGTCAGCGTTCTGCCACACCTGGATCGCCATCGCGTCTTGCTGCAGCAGCCTCAGGTCGAGGATCGCGCGACGGTAGGACTCCGCCGTCGGTGCCTGCTGCATGAGGCGAAGCAGGTCAGGAAGCGAGTCCCTGACACTGGAATATCCCTCACCCTCGCCGGGTGGCTGCCTCATCCGGCTTGATCGAGCGGGAGGCTGGATCAGCATCAGGGGATCACCGAACGTCGTGACACGCCATGCGTTGGAGAACGGTCCGTCCCAGTGCCTGCTTGCGACGAGAAACGGGACAAGCGACATGAGCCGCTTGGCGACCAGTTCCGGTGGAACGAACGCGGTCAGGAACGGTTCATGCACGGATCCGGCGTAGGCGTAGACGCCATTGGCGATGAATCGCCCTCCAACGGTCGCCTCGTTGTCCGGTGCGGCCAGTGACCAGCTGTGAATCAGGTGCAGGGCCAACGGACGATCCAGGAGGGGAACATCCGGGACGAATCCACGATCCTTGCCTGCCAGGTCGAAGAAATCGCGATTGCCCTTGGAGTTGGCCAGCAGGACGTCGGCACGAAAACCTCCGACCAGCATTCGGAGCCAGTCCTTCAACCCGCTCCTGGAATCCTGGAAGATCTCGACATGGCATTGCTCCCTCGAGAGGACCTCGGCAGCCTCGCTCATCTCGTAGCGGTTCCAGTTGCCCTCCTGCGGATACCCGTTGAACAGCCAGACGGATTCACGCTGGAGAAAGAGTGAGCACATCGCGACATAAGCCGATTCGACAGAGTCGCCATGAATCCATCCGGCGAACCCCCACCGGCGTCCGGATTCGTTCCTGCACAGGAGATCGGTCACCGAGTTCGGATCCTTGTGACCGAACTTGCCCGTTGCCGACACCCCCGACACGCGGGCGGACTGGGGCAGGTTCACCCTCGCCTTGGAGGCGACGGACCGGCAGATCGTGATCGTCTCCAGGTCATCCCCGAGAGCATTCCAGGTATACCCGGTGGAGGTGACCTGCTCGCGGACCTGCTGCTTCAAACGGAGGAACTTCTCATCACCGATCGTCGCATTGACCTTGCCGAAGTCGCCATCGAGAAATCGAAGTGGCTGGCCTCGACCGGCTGCCAGGGCGATCGCCGCGGTCCAGGCGGGATCGTCGACACTCGTCAGCACGATGCCGGGCGGAACGTAGCCGAGGCTCGAGAAGACATCCTCAATCGTTGAATCACGGACGTCTCCAGACCATGTCCTCACGAGGACCTGCTGCAAGATCCGCTGGCGATCGGCCGCCGTACCAGGAAGCGGCCTGTTGACCGGCTCTCTCCTGAGAACGACCGCTGGATTGAACGCATGGATGAAACGGACGGCGTGGAACCCGTCGTCCAGGAGCACGGGCCACCGACGAGCCAGGGTCCATCGGTTGATCTCGTCGAGGTACGTCTCGACATCCGGAACCAGGACGACCTGGTCGACCAGGCCGGTGTTCTGCTCCACGCCGTTGACGCGGAGCCCGAGCTTGACCGGCCAGGGAATCTCCTGCTCCGGCGGACTCTCCTGGAACGCGGCCGCGTTCAGCGGCTGGATCAGGAGTGAAAGGCCGAGCAGGACGAACGTGACGTGCATGCACTCATGATAGGAGGATCCAACCCGGCACGTGACGATCTCGAGACGGGTGGGTCGACTGCTCAGCCACAGGATCCCCATCGGCTCAGCAGGATCGCCAGATCGACTCCATCGATGACACCATCACCATCCAGGTCGGCCGGGCAGGGTGGCCTCGTGCACGTGCCCCACTGGGCCAGGAGTATCGCGAGGTCCCCGCCATCGACGATCTGGTCGAGGTTGAGGTCCTCGGGGCATGGACCCACCTTCTCCATCTCGATGATCATCGAGCGGCGCAGGTTCTGGTCGTAGGTGTCGTCGAAGCTCAGGGCAGGTGCACCGCTGGTGTCCGCATCGGTCGGCATGAAGTCGTACTGGACCACGAAATCGCCCACGAGGACGTCCATGTCGATCGCCCCGTTGCGACCGACGAAGCCGAAACTCCAGTCGGTCGGATCGATGTCCTGCAGTTCGCCGAGGCCGGCCCCGGAGAAGACCTGCTGTGGAGGACTCGCGGGGAATGCGATCGAGACCGAGACGCCGCTGTCGATGCTCCAGTTGACGTAGAGCGTGGGCATGTTCTCGGGCTGACCCGCCTGCTGGTAGTCGGTGTAGGTCACCGAACTGAAGTCAATGGAGGAGAAGGCGAACTCGCTCCCTCCCCACCGACCATCGATGCCGTTGAGTCCGCCGGCCGGATACGCCCGCAGACCGATTGACAGCCCGGCACCGTCCTCGATGAAAGCATTGACCCCGAACTCCCCACCATCCAATCGATTGCCGCTGGTGTCGGACAGTTCACCCCAGATGAAGGAGAAGCCGTCGCCAGGACCACCATCCTGATTCTTGAAGCTGAACCTGAAGCTCGCAGTGAACCCGATGAGCGTACGATCGATCGGTGCGGCCTTCCATGCACCGGTGGTGCTGGGCTGTGAATCCGAGACGAGCTTGAGTCTCTTGTTGCCGAAGACATCGGCATAGACCGCCGAGTTGAACAGCTCGCCGGATGGAACACCGTCGAAGTCCTCTGACTGGTTGGAGGAGAACTGGGTCGAGGCGTAGAAGCAGCCATGGCTTCCGGTTCCATTGGGCTCGCCGGGGAACCAGCCATCCCAGTCAAACGGCTGGCCACTGAGCCATTCCCAGCCCTTGCCCTGGTTGACCAGCCCGATCCAGGGACCGCCGTTGTAGAAGGTCATCGACCACATCGGAACGAATGCGGCCATGTTGGCATGCAGCCACTGGGCCTCCTCCGGAGTCTCCATGCTGACGAGCGATCCACCCTCGCTGATGGCGATGGCATTCGCCTCTGACCAGCTGACGCGATCGGGGAGGATGATCGCCTTGTAGGTGCTTCCATTCCCCCCGTCGGACGCCTTCCACGTTGCCGTGTCGAGCATCGGATCCGACTCGAACTCGATCAATGCGTAACGGCAGTTGTCCGTGTTGTCGTTCCAGGTTCCACCGGGATAGATCATCGCCCAGTCCTCGGCCGCACCGAAGTCGTTCGGCTCACCATCGGCCCAGTTGGACCAGTTGAATCGTTCCCCGGTGACCCGGGTCCAGCCACCGGCAGGCTCGTCATCCCCGACCTGGTAGAGACCGATCGCTGTCGGACCGCCGAGCTGGCTGATCTGCAGGTTCCGGTTGATGAAGTCCTGCTCCTCCGGGGAGGTGATCGTCGCGAGGTGACCACCGAACCGCTCGGCCGCTTCCATCGCCTCGGCGTAGTCCAGGTCCCCGCTGAGTGCATAGACCGCGTAGTAGTGCCCATTGCCGCCACCGGCCCGGGGCCATTGAGCCGCCAGCGAGGTGGGTGCCAGGGGTGGCTCGGTCCATGCGACATCGATCTCGCCGCTGCCGGGGCCAGTGGCACCACCGACACGGATCAGGTACTGCTGGCCTGCCGTGCCCATGAAGGACATCCTGGAAGTACCACCGGGGCAACCTGACGAGTCGTCATTGCACGCGATCAAGGTGCCATTGCACTGGTCGTAGACGGCCAGCCGGGTGTCGAAGCCCGCATGGCCGCAGGTCGAGACCTCGATGCCGTTGTCAGCCAGCGCCGTGTGAACAAACCACGCATCGTTCACGAAGCTGACACCGGACTGGCTGCTGCCGCACTCGGTGATGAGGTTCGGACCGTCCGTGTCGCAGTTGTACGTCGTGAACTCGAGCCGCTCCAGGCCGATCGTCCTCGGGTTGCCACAGCCGTCGTTGTCGGGNGCGATGCCGCACACCTGGGTCGCCAGTGTGACGCATGGTCCGTCCCATGCCTGGTCGCAGCAGGAGGCGTCGAGCGAGCACACGCTGTTGCAGCAGTCGACATCGTTGCACCCCGCCCCACCGATGCTCCCGCAATCACCGCCGTTGCCGCAGTCGAACTCCGGTGGCACCTCGTAGTTGCCCGAGAGGCTCGCCCCGGAAAGATCGACGATCGTCAACAGATCGACCGCGAATCCGTCCGGGAGGTTCTCGGGGGGCACCTGGCTGAAGATCTGTCCCAGTGACAGCTCGTGGATGAACACGCTGCCTCCACCGGTGACGAAGGTGGTGCCGAAGTTCACCTCGGAAGTCGTGTCGATGTCGCCCGAGCTGCTGAACAGGATGCTGTCGATCGAGTAGTTGGCCTGGAGGTTCCAGGGGGCGAAGAAGTCCGCANGCCCGGTCTCGATGATCGTCGCCCCAGGCACGGACGCGAGGGTTGCACGGAGGTTGGCAAGGTTCATCGTGACGTCTATACAGCCGAACGGCGTGCAGAAGAACTCGTAGTTCAACTGACCGTCACCAAGAACGAACTGCATCGAGGTCAGCTCCACGCCGTTGAACGGCTCCTCCGTGGGATACAGCAGGATCGATCCGCCACCCCCGGCAGGAACCGTGATCGTGTCGGACCTGGTCTCGGTGCCCAGCGACGAGCTCACCGTGATCTGGAGCGTGATCGTTGCAGTGGAACCACCATTGACGAAGACGTCCGCCGGCACCTGCGCCGCGAGTCCGGAACAGAACAACGGGATCGGGCACAGGGCAAGGCAGCTGCTTCTTCGGATCGACATCTCGTTCTCCATGGTGGTGACGGCCGGGCCGCCCTCCTCCAGCATCCCTGATCCGGGAACACGGGACAAGGGTTCGCATTCATCCTTCGCCCAGAACCGGACCGATGACGCACAGATCCGACCATCCTGACTGGTTACCGGGTGGTCGCCGCTCAACACCATGATGGTAATTTCATGGACAATGACCGGGGACAGGATCGATCTGGAGGGAGCAGCACGTGAAGACCAGGGCGACAGGCCGGGAGATGATGGACGATCCCTCAGCGGACAGGGAGGAGATCGCCGAATCGTTCCAGTTCATCCGCCAGGTGAACCGGTGGTTCGGTGGAACCAGTGCCACACTCCGATGCATCCGGCACATACACGAGCGAATGCCGCAGAACCAGGCGATCCGGATCCTGGACATCGGAACCGGTGCCGCAGACATCCCGATCGCCATCAATGAGTGGGCCGACAGGAATGGGATGCAGGTGTCGATCACCTGCATCGACAACCACCCGGCATGCCTACAGGTCGCACGAGAGGCCATCAAGGGGATGGATTCGATCGAGGTCGTCAAGGCCGACGCTGTGGAGCTGATCGAGCTGTATGAGCCTGGTTCCTTCGACATCGTTCATGCGGGGATGATGCTGCATCATCTCGATGACATCGAGGTCATGACGGTCCTTCGGATCATGCAGAAGCTGGCCCGACGAGGACTGATCTGGAATGATCTTCTCAGGAGCTGGCTGAGCGTGTTCGCGCTGCAGATCGTGACGACCGGAATGCCTCAAATGGTCAGGAACGACGCCATCCTGAGCGTTCGAAAGGGCTTCACGATCCGGGAGGCGGTGACGATGGCGAGGAAGGTCGGCCTGGAGAACATCCGGACACGTCGACACCTCTGGGGCCGGTTCACGTTGACGAGCACGATGGATGGATGAGCTAGTTGCCCGTAAGCACATCCAACCTGATCAGCAGCACGTACAGCCCGGCGGCGGCGACCGATCCGAGAATCGGGCCGACGACCGGAATGCTCGCGTAACGCCACTGGCTGCTGCCCTTGCCTGGTATCGGGAGGATCCAGTGCATGAATCTCGGGCTCAGGTCACGGGCGGGATTGATCGCGTACCCGGTCGTTCCACCGAGTGAGAGCCCGATCGCCATGACCAGCAGGGACACGGGGATGAGGCCCTCGGCGCCCAGGTCGATCACGGCGGTCGTTTCGTGCAGGTTGAGGTAGGCGGGCTTGATGCAGAGGATCCCGAAGANCAGGACGAAGGTGCCCAGGAACTCGCTGAACAGGTTGTTCGGGACACTCTCGATCGCGGGAATCGTCGCGAAGCACGCCAGCTTCAGATCGGGATCGTCGGTCTTCGGCCAGTGAGGGATGAACAGCAGCCATACGAACAGTGCACCAAGCAATCCACCGAGCATCTGCCCGGTGATGTATCCCGGAACGAGCGCCCAGTCGAAGATGCCGGCACTGGCCAGGCCGATGCTCACAGCGGGGTTCAGGTGCGCGCCGCTCGTGCTGAAGACCACGAATGCACCCACGAACACGGCAAGGCCCCACCCGGCAGTGATCACGATCCATCCCCCTCCGTTGCCCTTGGTCCCCTTGAGAACAACGTTGCCGACGACGGCGTTGCCCAGGAGAACCAGCAGGAAGGTGCCGACCAGTTCAGCTCCATACAGTGGAATGTTGCTCATGATCTGGTTCCTCAGTCTAGGACGTATCCGCTGGCCTGCTCGGTGTACTGGGCGACCTGATCCTTCTGCCACTGCTCGGGCAGGCCGAGTTCCTCGGCCATCAGTTCCGCGACACGAGGAGCGATCTCGATCGAGGCACGCGCGTTCATCAGGATGCTCCTGGTTCGACGTGCCAGCACGTCCTCGACACTTCGCGCCATCTCGTTCCGCACGGCCCAGATCACGCAGACCTCCTGGTACGGCAGGTCTTCGTGAAGCTTCCTCGACCAGTCGGGATTCTCGCCGGCCATCTCGAGAACGGCCTTGTAGTCGGCCCCGTACATCTGCAGCCAGCCCTCCTCGGGGAAGTCGGGGGCGTCGCGGTCCAGGTATCCGTGCAACTGCAGGTTCTCCGTGACGCACTTGGCCTCTTCGAGGCCACCGACACCCGCGACGTCGTTGATCGTGTCCTCGGCCATCTTGCGATACGTGGTCCACTTGCCACCGACGATCGTGACGAGACCGGACTTGCTCACGAGGACGACGTGCTCGCGCGAGATCTTCTTGCTGTTGGAGTTGACCGATCCGCCCTCGTGCACCAGCGGTCGCTGCCCGGCGAAGACCGCGAGCACGTCGGATCGTTCGGGGTCCCTGGAAAGGTAGCGGTTGGCGTTGCGCAGGATGAAGTCGATCTCGTCGGGAAGCGCCCGCGGCTCCAGGTCGGCATTGTCCATCGGCGTGTCCGTCGTTCCGACGAGCACCCGGTCGTGCCACGGAATGACGAAGAGAACACGTCCGTCATCGGTGTGGGGCACCATGATCGCGGTGTCCGAGGGCTGGAAGGACTTGTCCAGAACCAGGTGCACACCTTGGCTCGGGCTGACCATCGGCTCGACGTCCTGGTCGTCCATCTTCCTGACCTCATCGGAGAAGATGCCTGTGGCGTTGATGACGACCTTCGCCTTGATCACGTGGCTCTCACCGGTCTCGACATCGGTCGCCTCGACCCCGTTGACATGACCCGAATCGCTGGTGAGACCGGTGACCCTGAAGTTGTTCAGCAGGACGCCACCGTGATCAGCCGCGGTCCGTGCCAGCGCAACCGCCATTCGCGCATCGTCGAACTGGCCGTCGTGGTACCTGGTGCCTCCGAGCAGGTGCTCGGTCTCGACATTGGGGATCTCCTTGACGGTCTCGTCCTTGGACAGGTGCTTGCTGGGTGCGATGTTCCGCTTGCCGGCGAGTGCGTCGTACATCTTCAGTCCGATCCCGTAGAAGGGACCCTCCCACCACTTGTACTGTGGAACGATGAACGGGAGGTCATGGACCAGGTGCGGAGCGTTCTGACACATCAGGCCTCGCTCCCGAAGAGCCTCGAGCACGAGGGAGACGTTCCCCTGCTGCAGGTACCGCACACCACCATGGGCGAGCTTGGTGCTCCTGCTGGAGGTCGCCTTGGCGAAGTCATGGGCTTCCAGGAGCAACGTGCGGTATCCACGGCTGCTCGCATCCACGGCACAACCGAGCCCGGTCGCCCCACCACCAATGATCAGGACGTCGAACTCCCGATCGATCTGTTCCAGCATCCGGTCACGATTCATGCTTCATCCTCCAATGCCCATTGCTTGGCTCGATCGATCGCCCGCTTCCAGCCGGCGAGCTTCCTTGTCCTGGTCGATTCATCCATGTCCGGCGTGAATTCCTGGTCGACCTGGTGATGAGACTCCATCTGCTCGGTCGAGTCCCAGACCCCGACGGCGAGTCCGGCCAGGTACGCCGCGCCCAGTGCCGTGGTCTCCAGGACGCTCGGTCGTTCAACGGGAATGTTCAGCAGGTTCGACTGAATCTGCAGGAGCAGATCGCTTGCAGCGGCACCACCGTCGACCCTGAGAGACTTCGGATCGATGTTGGCGTCCTTGACCATGCACTGCATGATGTCGGCGACCCTGAACGCGATGCCCTCGAGCGTGGCACGGGCCACGTGGCTGCCGGTCGTCGCCCGGGTGATCCCGATGATCGTGCCGCGAGCGGTCGGATCCCAGTAGGGTGCGCCCAGGCCCGCCAGCGCGGGCACCATGTAGACCCCATCGGTGTCCTCGACCTGCGATGCGAGGTCATTGACCTCGGGAGCCGAGTCGATGATCTTGAGGCCGTCCCGAAGCCACTGGATCGATGCACCGGCCACGAAGACGCTGCCCTCCAGCGCGTAGACGGTGGGCTCGTCACCGATCTTCCAGGCGATCGTGGTCAGGAGTCCGCTCGGGCTGGGATAGGCCTCGGTACCGGTGTTGGCAAGCATGAAGCACCCGGTGCCGTACGTGTTCTTGAACATGCCCGGGCTCGTGCACAGCTGACCGAACAAGGCCGCCTGCTGGTCACCGGCGATCCCGGTGATCGGGACCTTCGCCCCGAGCACGGATTCATCGGAGCAGGAGATGTCGCCGCTGCTGGGGACGATCTCGGGGAGAAGCTCGGCTGGAACCTCGAAGAGTTCCAGGAGTTCACTGTCCCAAGCGGTGTCGTGGATGTTGCACAGCAGCGTGCGACATGCATTGGTCACGTCGGTCACGTGGCTGCTCCCACCACTGAGCTTCCAGGTCAGCCACGTGTCGATGGTTCCCGCTGCCAGTTCACCCTTGATCGCCCGTTCACGAAGACCGGGATCCTTCTGGAGCATCCAGCGGATCTTGCTGGCCGAGAAGTACGGGTCGAGGACCAGGCCGGTCTTCTCCCTGATCATGTCCAGATGACCGGCATCCTTCAGCGATTGCATGTAGTCGGAAGTCCGGCGGTCCTGCCAGACGATCGCGTTGCACACGGGCTTACCGGTCTTGCGATCCCAGATGCCGACCGTCTCACGCTGGTTGGTGATGCCGATGGCGGCAAGATCACCCGCCGTGATGCCCGCCTTCTCCAGGGCACCCTTGATCGTCTTGAGCTGGCTCGACCAGATCTCCTCGAGATCGTGTTCGACCCACCCTGACTCCGGAAAGTGCTGTGGGAACTCGACCTGGTCGACCCCGACGATCGAACCGTCATGGTCGAAGACGATGGAACGGGAGCTGCTTGTTCCCTGGTCTAGGCTGAGGATGTAGGCCATGGCGGGCAGGCTCCTGTTGCACCTGGAATCGATGCGGACAGGCTAACAACCCACCTCCTGAGTGCAACCACCGGGTCATTCATCCATCGATGACTGGCCCGTGTCCCCGTAGGCGGCAAGGCCCTCGATACGCTGGAGCTGTGACTCGTTGAGAATCCTCCGCAGCTTTCTCGCCATTCTCATGCTGAGTTCATCACGCTCGAACATGATCTTCTGTCGCTGGTCGTTGGACCTGGAGTACTCCTGCCAGTCGACGTCCTCGTTGGTGAACATCTGCTGAGGTGACATGTTCGCCAGGTCGACCAGCTGGTCGCAGAACCCGTCGTACTCGGGAAGGTATTCCGCACGAAGCTGGTCGATGGCCAACTTCTGCGACTCGTCCAGGTCCTTCAGCTTCATGACCTTCTGGATCAACGGCTCAAGCGCGAGCCGGTCGCCTGCGTAGACATCGGCAAAGGCGACATGGCGGTATGCCCGCTCGACCCGTCCGCCGGGTCCCGGCGGAAGCGCCTCGATGATCGAGTCCCGGACCTGGTGCAGGAGGCTGACACGGGCCTGCTCGGAGTCCTCGGTCATCCTGTTGACCTCGCGCATGTGCTCCCTCCATCGGGCCATCGAACCGGCCATTTGGTCACGGTCGGTGAGACTTGAATTGTCGAAATTCACTGCGAACTCCGAGTTGCTTCGAGCGATCGCCATGCGGCTGTCGACATACTGCTCGGCGCTGTTCTTGAGACTCGTGGCGCTGCGAACGAGGACCTCGATGGCCACCTCCATCTCGGATTCGGACAGGTCGCTGCGGTCAAGCACCTCGAAGAGGTCGATCGTTCCCTCGACGGGCACCACCAGTCCAGTCCACGTCATCTGGTCCTCGGGCGAATCACCCGGGCGATCGAGCGACTGGGACCGCCTGGTGATCTCCATCACGATGAGGTCCTCGGACTCCTCCCCGGCCACGGTCTCCAAGACATCGAAGAAGAACTGTGCATCGATGATCCGGGCCGCATGCACCGCCTTGCTGGCAGCGTCGAACGATGCTGCAAGGACCTTGGGGTCGCCGACGTAGGCGAACTCCTCCTCACCGGTCGTGGACCAGATCGCTGCGGCCTCCTTCACGGAAAGAGCCCGGAGCGTGCCGACCGATTCGGCGTATGCCTGCAGGTAGTCCGAGTGCAGGGAGTCCAGGATCGCTGCACGAGACTCGTCCAGTTGAAGCAGCCTCTTGAGCCTGGCGATCTCAACGACGGTCATCGGCCGAGGGATGTAGGTGGTCACGTTGTCATACGGGGTGATTCCCGTCGTCCCGATTGCCAAGGCGGCCTCCGTCGAGACCACGACCCCGTCATCCGTGGTGATCGCCTGCTCCTGCTCAACACCCTGCGAATCCTTCTTCAGGTCATGACCGACGACGGCCACCAGTTGCTGGTACACGGCGGTCCGGAGCGACTGGACCTTCTCCATGTCCTCGGACAGGTTGTCCGAGAGATCCTGGTATCGCTCGTAGTCGAACGCATCACGCTCGTCGCTCATGGCATCGGACTTGTCCATCATCCTGTTGATCACGACCGCGAGCTTGTCCTCGTAGTCGATGCGGATCGAATCGATCATCTCCACTTGCTCTGGATCCAGCTGCTCCGCCTCAGCGAGATTGAATGCACCGACGATCTCGTCGTCGGAGATGATGCCCCATAGGAACGGGTACCCCTGTTGCAGGAAGCCCTTGGCCAAGGTGCGCCTGTCTTCCCGATCAACGGACGTGGCCAGCTGCCGATAGGTGCGCCGGTTGAGCTTCCGGATCTCTGCTCCCAGCTCCCGGGTCTTGGCGCCTGACTGGCGCATGGCGATGTTCATCTGCTCCATGAACTCGGTCATCCGATCGGGATTCTCCATCAACTCCTCGTTGTCGATGTCCCCGAAGCCGGATTCATTCAGGATCGTGACCATGTCGATCATCTGCCGGGTCGATGCGATCGACATCTGCTCGGCCAGCTTGGTGAGCTTTGCCTCGTATGGAATCAGGATCGCATCGATCCGCTCTCGAACCTCCGGGCCCCAGTCCTGGGACATCATCGATACGGAGAGGTCGACCTGCTGGATGCCCGAGAACATCCCCGTCATGCCTTGCATCGATCGCTGCCGGGAACGGGCATTGCGAACACGGGGGAGGGCTGGAAGCTGGGATTCATCAAGGCCGGCCTGGACACTGGTGAACAGCTGGTTGTCCAGAGAGACGATCTTCTTTACCAGTTCCGTTCGCCTGTCGAAGAACTGCTCCATCACCTCCAGCTCGGGCATGCCGCCATCCTGCAGCGATCGCATCCAGGCGAGGTACTCGGCGATCTCGCCTTCACGAAGTTTCTTGAACCGGTCCAGGTAGTCAGAATGAGCGGGCTCGAGTACATCCCATTGGTCGGGACGAAGTTCCATGTAGAGCTCGAGGAGTGATTCCAGCTTTTGACTGCTGATCGGATCTGNAAGTGTCTCGGAGGTTCCCTGTCCGATCGCCTGCAGGTTGAACACCAGGACGAAGGTGAGGATGCAGATCAGGGAATGGATCGGATGTGTAGCTGATGAGTTCATGCTGGGTTCCGTGTTCCTGGAAGCTTCATCGAGATAGGATCGATTACGTGAGGACAAGGGCAAGAAGAGATTGGTACGAACTTTTCATTGATTGCTCCTCAGGTCCCCACGTAGCGGGCGTACACCCCACGGGCAAAATCGGGCTCGGTCGAGCCCTTGATGATCGCGCGACCATCCGGAAACACGGTCAACTCGATCGGATCTCCACCGGGCGTTCGTTCCCGCAGTGATCCATGGACAATGTGCTGATCCTGCGTGAACCGTCCGTGACCACTGAGCCGATGGACCAGTGCCGTGAGATCGATGGGTGCGTCGGACGCCCCCTGCCTGCGCGGAATGATCTGGACGGCATTGCGACCACACAACGTGGTCGCCTCGTCACATTCGGATCCATCCAGCCACGAGAGGATTCCGTGGCCACAGCACGGGCACTCAGGCGTTCGTGCCTCGGTGACGTCGATCCTGTTGAAGCGGTTGTTCCACAGGTCGATCGACCACATCGCCCGATCGACAGCGTGCACGTTGGATGTCAGCAGCTTGATCGCCTGGGTGACCTGGTGGCCGGCGATCATCGAGATCGCCGGAGCGAGGACACCCGCCGTGTCGCACGTGGGCATTGTTCCGGGGGATGGAGGGTCGGGAAACAGGCACCGGAGACATGGCGTCACCAGTTCCTTGCTCCATCGGCCTGTCGCCGGCAGGATCGGAAACGACATCCCGGTCGTTCCGACGGCTCCCCCGTAGACATACGGGATGCCCAGCTTCACCGAGACGTCGTTGAGCAGGTATCGCGTGTCGAAGTTGTCCAGGCCATCCNTGATGACATCGACATCCCGGGCGTATTCAAGGACGTTCTCCGCGTCCAGGTGATCGACGCATGCCTCCGAACGCACCTGGCTGTTGATCTGGCGGACCCTGTTCCTGGCCGCAACGGCCTTGGCGGCGACCTCGTTGACATCCTGCTCCGTGAACAGCGTCTGCCGCTGCAGGTTCGTCAACTCGACGACATCGCGATCGACGATGATGATGTGCCCGACACCTGCACGGGCGAGCTGGTCGACGATGAAGGAACCAAGGGCCCCGCACCCGGCGACGAGCACACGCGAACCTCGAAGCAGTCGCTGCCCCTGCTCCTGGATGCCCTCCAGGAGCATCTGCCTGTGATAACGCTCAAGGGTGGGATCACCCGGGGCATTCGGCTGGTTCATCGCGTCGGTGTCCTTCATCGCATCATCCGGTGGACCACCCAACGAGGATACCCGTAGAAAAACAGGGAATCCCAAATGGTGAGAAAAAAGGCCCCTTCCGGGGCCCTGTTGCTCTGATAAACGGACCTGATCACCAGGCGAAGTGGGCGAAGGCCTTGTTGGCCTCGGCCATTCGGTGGGTGTTCTCGCGGGTGGTCATGGACTTGCCCTCGCCGCGAGCGGCATCCATAAGCTCCTTCGCCAGACGCAGGTGGATGGGCTTGCCACTGTCTTCCCGGGCGGACTGGATTATCCACCTGAAGGTCAGGGACTGCTGGCGACGCCTGTTCAGCTGCATCGGGACCTGGTAGTTGGCACCGCCGACACGCTTGGAACGGACCTCGACCTGGGGCTTGACGTTGTCGATCGCCTTGTGAAACAGCTCAAGTGCGGTCTCGGGCATGCCCTCGCCCTTGTCCTTGTCGATGCGACGCTGGATCTCATCGAGAGCATCGTAGACGACCCGGGTCGCCGTGGCCTTGCGGCCGCCGATCATGATGCAGTTGATGAACTTGGACAGGACCTTGTCCCCGAACCTGGCATCGGGCTTCAACTGCTGTTCTGACTTGGTGATTCTGCCTGCCATCGCAGGTGCTCCTTTCCGGGCTCATCCACCTTCGCGGGGAAGGTCGTGTTCATTCCGGCTGGAATCCATCCTGAAAGGGGTGCCGGAATTACTTGCCCAATGATTGAATCGATCCGGGATCGGATCGAGGTGATGGGGCTACTTGCCCCGCTTGACGCCGTAGTGCGAACGACCCTGCTTCCGGCCATCAACGCCGAGGCAGTCGTGTGAACCCCGGACGACGTGGTAACGAACACCGGGAAGATCTCGAACCCTGCCGCCACGAACGAGCACGATCGAGTGCTCCTGGAGATTGTGGCCTTCACCACCGATGTACGCGGTGATTTCCTTGCCATTGGAAAGGCGGACACGAGCCACCTTGCGAAGCGCCGAGTTGGGCTTCTTGGGTGTCACGGTACGGACCTGAAGGCACACGCCCCTCTTCTGGGGACAGGCATCGAGGTCCTTGACCTTACTCTTGGACTTGGGAGACCGGCGTGGCTTCCTGACAAGCTGGTTGATGGTCGGCATGTGGTCCAAAGCTCCATGTTCTTTCCGGCAACGCTGCCAGATCGCGAACGGATGAGCGTACACGCTGGATGGAATTCCTGCAAGCTTCAGGGCGATTCGAGGGCGTCCTGGAGATCACTCCCTCGGGGTGCCGGCCAAGGCTGGTCCGCGAGGATGCACGCGGAAACGGACCAGAAGTTGCCTGGAGCCCCTGGAGGAGGTGCCTGGAGGCCGAGAATCTCCAGTTCGATCACGTGCGTCCCGGGACCCAGTTCAGGCATGGGAGCCACGAGCGGCTGGACCATCAGGCCCGGTGCCCAGCCTGATCGGTCGAAGTCGCTGGCCCAGATCTCTCGCCCATCGATGATCAACCGGCCTGACCANGGGTTCAGGCCCCGGACGCCGGCACCATGCTCGGACCATGGCCTGAACCGAAGTACCTCCTGGCCATCAACTCGAAGTACGTGCGTCCGACTGATGAACTCGTCACCCTTCTGGCTGCCATGGCCGGTACTGATCAGCCGGATGCGAGGACGGCTCAGGCCGCGTGGGATCCGAACTCGCTTGCGGATGAGCCCGGAACCGGCTTCGATCTCCGGTTCCATGAACAGTGCCTGGACCATGTGCGGTCTCCTGGCCCCGGCGGTATCCGGGTAGTACACCAGCTCGAACCAGAGCTTCCACCCCGGCTGCGAGAAGCTGCTCAGCGTTGCGCGAAATGTGCGTTCACCGCTCAGCAAGGGAGCAAAAGCGGTCAGGTCGGCCTCATAGGTGGATGTCCCGCCGAAACCCGTGACGAACCGAATCAGCTCGACGGGCTGACCCATGTCATCCAGCACGACGATCGAACCCAACCGAGTCCAGGGATCGCCGGGAGTGCCGGATCCGTCTTCTGAAGGAACAGGCTCGACCCTGATAATCCCCTTGATTCCGGTCGACCGGTCATCGGGAGCCACGGGCAGACGGACCGAAGCCTGGGCAACCTGGCCGGTGCCCGTGATGATGTAGGGGCCCTGGACCACGGCACGATTGGGGTCATCCTTCCATGCCTGCTCCTGGTCCTTGAACCACTGGAGGTGAACACCGTCAAAGACGGACGCCGTTTGGATCCGTGGATCCACGACGTCATCAGCACCGGACGCTCCTTGGCAGGCAATCGCCACCAGCATCGCCGGGACCAGTCTTCTCACAGTGTTTGGATTGCCTTGACGGCCAGCTCGTCGCATCGGTTGTTCAACTCGTGATCAGCATGTCCGCGGACCCAGTGCCCGCTGATCGTGTGGATCGATCGCAATTCGTCGATCCTGAGCCACGACTCCAGGTTGAGGACACGGCCGGACTTGCCCCTATTCCATCCTTTTGCCTTCCACCCGTCCATCCACTTGGTGATGCCATTGATCACGTACTGGCTGTCCGAGTAGAGATCCACCTTCGATGGCTCCGACAGGGCCTCCAGGCCTCGGATCACGGCCAGAAGTTCCATCCTGTTATTGGTCGTGTCGGGCTCGGCCCCACTCTGGACGATCTCCTGAGAGGTGGCCTCGTCGACCAGGATGAACGCCCAGCCACCGGGACCGGGGTTTCCGGAGCAGGCACCGTCCGTATGGAGCTGAAAATGAGGTTGGTCACTCGCCATGCCGGGATGATTCTACATGGATGAGCCGTGACCACGTGGAACCTTGACATGTTCCGACGGATTCAGGTACCCTTATCGACTCGATATTCAACCAGTGTGCCCCAAATGCACCCTGAACAATCCCCTCGAGGGGACAAGCAGCAAAGGGAAGCGTCATGCCAGTGCCAGCCTTCAGAACTTCGCCCGGTCGAAAGCGTCGACGCCGAAGCCATGACGCCATTTCCAAGACCAGGACCGTCATGTGCCCCAACTGCGGCACTCCCAGGCGACCTCACGCTGCATGCAGTGATTGCGGCTACGTGCGTCCGGGACTTCAGATCAAGCACTCCATTTCATCGGAAGAGTGATCCATCATGCGGATCGGTGTGGATGTCATGGGCGGCGACAACGCCCCCGACGAGATCCTGAAGGGAATTGCCCTGGCAGCCGAGAACCTGCCGGATGATGTTGAATTATACCTGTGCGGCCCGGAATCCCTGATCAGGGAGATGCTGTCCGAACGTGATGTGGACATGAGCCAGATCACGATCGTCAACACCACCGAGATCATCGACATGGCCGAACCGCCGGTCGAAGCGGTCCGCACGAAGAAGGACAGCTCCCTGGTGGTTCTGAACAGGCTCGCCTCCAAGAAGGCCGAGAAGCCGCTTGATGCGATCATCTCTGCTGGCAACACCGGCGCCTGCGTCTCCGCAGCACAGATGTTCATGCGGAGGCTGCCCAACGTTCATCGACCCGGAATCGCCGTCACCGTGCCGACCTTCAACGGACCGGTCGCCCTGATCGATGTCGGGGCCAACATCGAGCCCAAGCCCCACCACCTCGCCCAGTACGGGATCATGGGAGAGATCTACGCCAAGCAGATCCTCGGGGTCGAGAGACCGCGGGTCGCCCTGATGAACGTCGGTGGCGAGGAGCAGAAGGGCACCGCGGACATGAAGCTGGCAAGGGACCTGCTGCGAAGCGTCCCGGACATGGAATTCAAGGGCTACATCGAGGGGCGGGGCGTCTTTGACGGAGAGGCCGACGTGGTCATCACGGAAGCCGTCGTCGGGAACGTGATGCTCAAGCTCGCCGAGGGACTCTCCTCCGGCATCTTCAAGGCCCTCGCAACGGAACTTCTCCAGATCGATCCGGACCTGGCCCTCAGGCTGGATCCGGTCGTCAAGAGCCTCTACAGCAAGTACGACTACCATGAATACGGTGGCGCGCCGCTGCTCGGGGTCAACGGNGTCTGCCTGATCTCGCACGGTTCAAGCGTTGGACGTACCATCAACAACGCGATCACGCATGCGATGCGTTTCGTAAGATCAGGCGTCAATGATGCAATCACCCAGCGGCTTGCATCCATGGAAGAAGTCCCCGCATGAACCAACCCGATGGATCGATCGGTGTCCGAATCAGGGGTACCGGCTCATCTGCTCCGAAAAGGCACCTGACCAATGCCGACCTGGAGAAGATGGTCGACACCTCCGACGAGTGGATTCAACAACGAACCGGGATCAAGGAACGAAGAATCTGCGACCCCGAGACCGAGGGCACCTTCACCATGTCCAGGGACTCCCTGACCAACGCGCTGGACGCGGCGGGCCTGAAGGGATCGGATCTCGACCTGGTGATCGTCGCGACCTGCACGCCGGAGATGACGTGTCCATCGGTCGCCTGCCGAGTGGCTGCTGCCGTCGGCGCGATCCCCGCGGGTGCGTTCGACCTCACCGCCGCATGCAGCGGCTTCGTGTACGGGCTGAACATCGCCGACACGATGATCCGCTCGGGTCGATACAGGCGGATCGGCGTCNTCGGGGCGGACGCGATGAGCTCGGTGATCGACTACACGGAGAGGACCATCTCGATCCTCTTCGGCGATGGATCCGGGGCGGCCGTTCTCGAGGCCGATGAGAATCCCGAACGTGGCTGCCTCTACCAGTTGATGGAGTCTGACGGAAGCGACTGGCACTCGCTGTACATGCCGCGACGCCAGGTCGAGGCCGCCGAGGGTGAGACCACCCAGGGGCCATGCGACATCGACCTGGGCAGGCTGAGGATGAACGGCAGGGAGGTCTACAAGTTCGCGGTCAACAAGTTCCGGCAGATCATCGAGGATGCCCTGGAGAAGACCGGGCTCGGAATCGACGACGTTTCGCAATTCGTCTGCCACCAGTCGAACATCAGGATCATCGAGTCGGCCTGCGAGAAGCTCGGGCTCGATCGTGATCGTGTCTACACGAACATCGATCGGTACGGGAACACCTCGGCGGGCTCCGTCGGGCTCTGCTTGGACGAACTGACCCGTTCCGGAAAGTGTTCCGAGGGTGAGATCGTGCTGTTCGTGGCCTTCGGCGGAGGTCTGACATGGACCAGCTCCGTCTGGAGGATGTAGTCCTCGTGAACCCTTGATTCAAGCTGGAGATCAACCATGGACACACAGGTTTCATGCGTGCTGCTCTGCCCGGGACAGGGCGCCCAGAAGATCGGGATGGGAAGCAACTGGTCATCGACGAACCAGGCGGCTGCTCAGACGCTGGCAGCCGCCGACGAGGCGCTCGAACTGGCGACCAGGGACGGGACCCCGACCCTGCTGAGCCAGTTCTGCTTCGATGGACCGGAGGATGAACTGAACCGCACGGACATCTCCCAGCCGGCCCTGTATGCCTGCGCTGTTGCGAGCTACCAGGGGCTGCTCGAATCTGGGCTGCCGTCGAACATCGTCGCGCTGGCCGGACTGTCGCTCGGCGAGTACACGGCGCTTCACATGGCGGGCGCGTTCGGCTTCATCGAGGGCCTCAGGCTCGTCGCAACCCGGGGCCGCCTGATGCAGGAGGCCGCCGAGAGTTCCTCGGGCGGAATGGTCGCGCTGACCGGCGCCGACCAGGAACAGGCCGAGCAGGTCTGCAGCGAAGCCGCTGGCGATGACGTGCTGGTGTGCGCCAACTTCAACTGCCCTGGTCAGATCGTTCTCAGCGGTCATCTCGCAGCATGCGAGCGGGCGGGCGAGATCGCATCGGGCATGGGGCTCAGGGCGACCCAGTTGAAGGTTGCCGGGGCGTTTCACAGCCCGCTGATGCAGCCGGCGGCCGATGGAATGCGGCAGGCGCTGGACGAGATGGAATTCCAGCCACTGGGACACGATGTCTGGTCGAATGTGACCGGAAGACCCCATGAACGCGAAAATACGGAACTTCTGAAGCAAAGATTGGTCGAACAAATCGTATCGCCCGTAAAATGGAGCCAGTGCTGCAGCGACATCATCGACTCCGTCGATGCTGACGAAGAAGGCCATGAAGTGCAGTTTCACGAGCTGGCGCCAGGATCGGTCCTCAGGGGGCTGATGCGCAAGATAGACAGGAAGACCAAGGTGACTTCACATGATGAGAACCAGACACAGCATGCTGACAACAATGCCTGATGTTTCCAGGCTGGCCATGTGCGGACTGATCGGCGCTTCGATGCTGACGATGTCAATGGTGGGTTGTGCCGAGGAGGAACCTCCCCCGCCGGTCGTCGTCGCTCCTCCGCCGCCACCGCCACCACCACCACCACCGCCGAAGCTGACCCCGATCTCGGAGTTGATGCTGACCTACAACATCGACGATCGAGTCAAGCTGATGGAAGCGGACGCCCCGGACACCGATGAGAAGAGGATCGCCGTCCTCAAGTTCTACGACGGATTCGCCCGTGGTCGGAACGAGGCCGTGAAGCAGATGCTCTCGCTCCCTGACCAGGTCCAGATGGACCTGATCGTGGACAACGGCTCATGGAAGAACACCACGGAGAACATCTCCCGGATCGATGTCAAGACCGGACAGCACGATGGTGACGAGGTCACCCTGGCCATCTTCCACGTGGGCATGGAGTTCGAACCGCAGCTGTGGACCTACTACATGGAACCGGTCGAGTTCAGCGCCGAACCGACCCCGCTGGACGTGATGAACCAGCTCAGTGGTGACGACTGGATCCAGGCGTGGTTTGACCTGCTGGCCAGGGAGATGGAGATCGCCATGGCTCCGGACGAGGAGATCGAGATCCCACAGGAAAACTTCGACGAGGAAGAGGACACCCCGGCCAATGTCGGTGGCAGCGAAGGACTTGGAGCACCGGGCCGGCCCGGCAAGCGCCCGACCGCACCACGCGTCAAGCCTCCGGGACTCCCACCAGGTGGTCCTGCCGGCCAGTGACGCACCCGGCATCAACCGACTGATTCACGTTACAATCCGGCCCGTCGCTCATGCGGCGGGCTGTTTCTTTCATCGTCGATGAGACAGCGACGGGATCACCGGCAAAGGAGTCATCATCATCGAACAGCGCGTCGCTATCGTCACTGGAGCAAGTCGGGGCATCGGCCGTTCCATCGCCCTGAGGCTGGCCGCCGATGGTCACCTGGTCGTCGGAGTCAGCCGAACAGAGGAAGGACTGTCGCCCGTGATCGGGGAGATCTCCGATCAGGGAGGACAGGGACATGCCAGGCCCTGCGACATCGGGGATGGAGAGGCCCTCTCCAAGTTGATCGAGGACGTGGTGAGCGATCACGGTCGACTGGACATTCTCGTCAACAATGCCGGCATCACCAGGGACGGACTCCTGCTGAGAATGTCCGACGAGGACTTCGATGATGTCATCCGGGTCAACCTGCGTTCGTGCATGGTGGCGTGCCGTGCCGCTGCTCGGCCCATGATGAGGGCCAAGTACGGCAGGATCATCAACATCGGATCGGTCTCAGGCATCACGGGCAACCCGGGCCAGGCCAACTACGCGACCGCCAAGGCCGGCTTGATCGGACTGACCAAGACCATCGCCAAGGAACTGGGGCCCAAGGGCGTGACCGCCAATGTCATCGCCCCGGGATTCATCCAGACGGACATGACCGAGGTGCTTGGGGACATGATCAAGAACGAGGTGGTGCCCAGGATCCCGCTCAGGCGGATCGGCCAGCCCGAGGACATCGCTGCGGCCACCAGCTACCTCGCATCCGAACAGGCCGGGTATGTCACGGGGCAGGTCCTGGTCGTCGACGGAGGGATGGCCTCCTGAATCGTGGCCGGGGAGGCCAGATCGGGGCATTTGTGCTAGATTCCACACAGGTTGAGTGATTCATCTCGACACATGCACCATGTGTCGCAACGGCAACAGGAGAGCCCAACGTGAACGACGCTGAGATCCAAGACAAGGTCATTAACATCGTGGCAGAGCAGATGGGTGTTGAAAAGGGTGAGATCACCCGTGAAACCAGCTTCACCAATGACCTGAACGCCGACAGCCTCGATACGGTTGAGCTGGTCATGGAGTTCGAGGACGAGTTCGAGACTTCCATCCCGGACGAACAGGCCGAGAAGATCCATACCGTCGGCCAAGCCATCGACTTCATCAAGCAGAACGTCAACGCAGGCTGAGCCCCTCGTAGGAACCTGGATGTTGACACGGGCCCTGGCGGGTCCGGTGCCGTGTCGATGTCAACTCCACCCATGCAAGGGATGCGCAGGACATGAGGACAATCACCCTTCGTAGGGTCGTGATCACTGGAATGGGTGTCGTCACCGACATCGGTGAGGATGTCCCGACCATGTGGGACTCCATGCTCCAGGGCCGTTCAGGCATCGGGCCGATCACCGCGTTCGAGCAGGACGACCGCTGGACGGTTCGATTTGCCGGAGAGGCGAACGAGTGGGATCCAACCAAGTGGATCGACCACAAGGAACTCAAGAGGATCGACCGGTTCGCGGCCCTTGGAATCTGTGCCGCGGGCGAGGCGGCCAAGGACTGTGGAATCGACTTCGAGGAAGGGGACCCCTATCGCAGGGGTGTCGTCATCGGCTCTGGTGTCGGAGGCATCATCACGATCGAACAGGGGCACAAGCGTTTGCTTGATGGAGGCCCTCGCAAGATCAGCCCGTTCACGGTTCCCAAGCTGATGGTCAATGCCTGCGCCGGCAATGTATCCATCATGCACAACCTCAAGGGAGTCAACTCCGCGACCGCGACCGCATGTGCGACCGGAGGGCACGCGATCGGCCTGGGATACCAGCTGATCCAGCGCGGCGACGCCGAGGTGATCTTCGCAGGAGGTGCCGAGGCGGCCGTCAGCCAGCTCTGCATCAGCTCGTTCGCAGCCATGAAGGCCCTGTCGACCCGGAACGATGATCCACAGCGGGCGTCGAGACCCTTCGACCGGGACCGGGACGGATTCGTCCTGGCCGAGGGCGGTGCGGTCCTCGTGCTGGAGGAATACGAACACGCCGTACAGCGTGGAGCGAAGATCTATGCGGAGATCATCGGCTTCGGCTCCAGCGGTGACGCCTCGCACATCGCGGCACCCGACGAGGAAGGAACCGGTGCCCGGCGATCGATGGAATCGGCTCTCCAGGACGCCGAGCTGGATCCGGAGAAGATCGACTACATCAACGCGCATGGCACATCGACACCCCTGGGTGATGCCGCGGAGGTCATCGCGGTGAAGCAGCTGTTCGGAGCCCACGCATCCAAGCTCTGCATGAGCTCGACCAAGTCGATGACCGGGCACACCCTGGGCGCCGCAGGCGGCGTCGAGTCGGTCGCCACCATCCTCGCCCTCCGGAACGGGGTCATCCCCCCCACCATCAACCTGGACAACCCGGATGAAGGATTCGACCTGGATTTCGCCGCCAACCAGCCCCAGGAGCGAAGCATGGAGTACGCGATCAACAACTCCTTCGGCTTCGGCGGGCACAACGTGAGCCTGGTCTTCAAGAAGGCCTGACCGGCCCCCTTCGATCAAATTCGACATTGAAACGGCGATCTGGCCGATACCACTTTCATGGCCGCAAGCCTTGATGCAATCCTGCAGCTGGAAGTGCCGCTGATCGTTCAGATCGGAAGGCACACGATGCCGATCGGCCAGATCAAGAGACTCCAGCCGGGCTCGATCATCGAGCTGCCCAAGGACTCAAGGGACGAGCTGGACATCCTGCTCAATGACAAGGTCATCGGGCGAGGCAGGGCCGTGAAGGTCTCGGAGAACTTCGGCATCAGGCTCAGCTCGGTGGGGAACCTGGATGAACGAGTCGATGCGTTTGACAGAAACGCCGACCCGGGATCCTAGTCCCTGTTGTTGAACAGCAGTGCGACCCTGAAGACGAGCTTGAGCGCCTCCAGATACACCCAGACCAGCGATACGACCAGAGCGAACGCGCAGTACCACTCCATCGATCTCGGTGAGCGATCGGTGACGACCCGCTCGACGAGCTGGAAGTCGACGATCAGCCAGAGGCTCGCGATCCCGAGGATCAGGATGTTGATGCCCAGACCTATCCATGCGGCCGACCCGCCTTCCATCGCGGAGCCCAGGTGGATGAACGGGAGCTGGATCCCGAAGAAGCCCAGCACGAAGCTGACCATGTAGACCAGGAAGATCCCGAGCGTGGCGACCGAGAGCACGGAGATGAAAAGCCGGTTTGGACGGATGCCGCCGAAGGTGTAGAGAGCGAGCATCGCCAGCATGATGCAGACGGTGATGATGAACGCCTGCAGTGCGATCCCGCCGGGCACGGCGACGCCCTGGCTGACGAGGATGTTCTGGAGCAGGGAGCTGAACATGCCCAGGAGGAAGCCCTGGATGACCGCGTAGACCGGTGCGAGGGCGCGGGCCAGGTTCGGTCGTGCCGAGATCACGAAGTAGATCCCCAGCGTGGCGATGATGCCGATGATGTTGCCGATCCACAGCAATGATGAGCCGGCCCGGCCCAGCGCCCAGTACCCGATGCTGCCGGAGATGACGGCGATGATCACCAGGATCGTGGTCTTGTTGATGACACCCTGAATCGACGCCTCGTCGGCCTTCTCGTGGTTGGTCGGCAGCGAATCACTGAACTGCTGGAACGTGTCGCCGGCAAGAGCTGGATTGGTTGATCTGAGTCGCAGCACGTCTGTGTCTCCTCTGGATGAGCCTGAGCCCGGACGTTGTTCCCGGGGATCGCAATACTAGAACATAAACAGTCAATTGCACAACAACTGTTCATACACCCCTTCCATCAGGTGGTTCACATGGCGGGGCGGGTCCATCTCGGCTAGTCTTGAGCCGTCGACGCACATTGGAGAACACGGTGGCACGAAAGGCGAAGGAACTGGTGCAGGTGATCGAGAGCATCGCTCCACGAGAGCTGGCTGCTCAATGGGACAACGTCGGCCTGCTGATGGGCAGTCCCGAGGATCGAATCAACGGGGTCCTCCTGGCGATCGACCTGACCGAGGATGTCTTGGAAGAGGCCCGGCAGCGAAAGGCCAACGGGATCGTCGCGTACCACCCCCCCTTCTTCCACGCGAGGAAGAACCTGACCGATTCGGATCCTGCGGGACGGATCCTGCTGAAGGCGGCCCGCGAGAAGATGCTGATCTACAGCCCGCACACGGCGCTGGACGCCTGCGAGGGTGGGATCAACGACTGGCTTGCCACCGGCATCGGCCCCGGCGATGTCAGGGCACTGGTCCCCCATGACAACCTGCCGGAGAACGAACAGGTCAAGATCGTCACGATCTGCCCGGAGGAATCGGTCGCTCGGATCCGCGACGCGCTCGGGGCGATGGGTGCCGGCACCCTCGGTGAATACTCGCTCTGCTCGTTCGAGATCCAGGGGACGGGCACGTTTCTCGCCTCGGACCAGGCCAACCCGTCGGTCGGAGGCACGGGAGCACTGGAACGCGTGCCGGAGGTCAGACTCGAGATGGCCTGTTCCAACCGACTGGTCGCACTGGCCGTACTGAACATCCGGCAGTTCCATCCATACGAGGAACCACCGATCGAGATCCATGCCCTCGAGCCCAAGCCGATGAGAAACGTCGGTGAGGGACGACGCCTCACGCTGGATCGACCGCTGACCCTGAAGACGATCGGCAGGAATCTCAAGAACCTGCTCGGCGTCACCAGCCTGCAGGTCAGTGAACCGGAGAACCCGGAGGCTGGCTCACCGATGCGTCACCAGGTCATCGGTCTGTGCCCGGGTGCGGGCGGCTCCCTGCTGGGTGCCGCCATGGACCAGGGATGCACCCTGTTCATCACTGGCGAGATGAGGCACCATGATGTTCTCGAAGCACGTTCCAGTAGATGTGCCGTGATGCTGGCGGGGCACAGCAACACCGAACGACCCTACCTCGACCAATTCAGGGACATGCTCGAATCGCGGCTGGACAGGCTGCCGATCATGGTGAGTGATCGCGACGTCGAACCGCTCAGGCTTGCCTGAGATTCAGGCGTGAACTTCATCGGCCGCCAGCAGTGCGGCGCCGAGAAGCCCTGCGGTGTCCTTAAGCTCCGTCTCCAGCAGCTTGCACTGCCGCAGTTCGATCGGCTGAACGTTCGCATCGAAGCTTTTCCTGACCAGCTTGACCCAGTCGGAGCCCATGGATTCGGTCATGCCGCCCCCGAGCACCACGGTGTCGATGGAAAGGACGGTGATCCAGTTGGCGATTGCGATTCCCAGCAACTCGGCCGCATGCTCGATGATCTCGATCGCGAGCGGATCACGAGCCTTGTACGCGTCGGCATAGACCTTCGAACCGATCTTTCCATCGGGCCTGTCGTGATCGATCAGGTGATGCAGCGCCGAATCCGGGTAGAGAGGCAGGAGCCTTCGGACCGAGTGGGACATCCCGCTCCGGCTGCAGATCTGCTCGACGGTCCTCGCACTCGGTGATCCACCCGGGAAGATGACCGTGTGGCCGATCTCGCCAGCAGTGAAGAACTCGCCGCGGTAGAGGGAACCATCCAGGACGAGGCCGCCTCCGATCCCGGTACCGATCCAGACCGCGAGCAGGTCACCCCGTCCGCTGGCGCATCCCATCCGGGATTCGCCCCAGGCGGCGACGTTGACATCGTTGTCGACGATGATCGGTCGGGACAACTTCGCCTCGAGTCTCTTGCGAAGGGGCATGTCATGCCAGTGGAGGTTCGGCGCGATCAGGACGACCCCCCGTGAGTGATCGATCGCACCAGGTGCCCCGATGCCGACCGCGTCGAGATCCTTGACCTTGATTCCAGCATCTTCACAGGCCTTCTCGACCCCCTCGCAGATCCGGTCGATGATCGCATCCGACCCCTCGATGACCATGGTCTTTCTCTTGCATCGGCCGATGATCCGGTGATCCGAATCGACGATGCCGATGCTCATGTTGGTGCCACCGAGATCGATGCCAGCAACCAGACCCCTTGAACCAGTCCTTGTCGCCGTCTTCGCCATGCCCGCACTATACCGCTTGATCCGCATCCAGGCGCATGCCCGGCTGGCGGCCATCGAGACGTCGCGTGCCGTTCCAGAGGTAGTGAAGCAGATCCTTGAGATCCTCGTTGATCACCAGGAGGCTCGGGAGCACGAGTAGTGTCAGCGCGGTCGCGCTGATGAGCCCGAACGAGATGCTGATCGCCATCGGAATCAGGAACCTCGCCTGGAAGGACTGCTCCAGCATCAGCGGCGAGAGACCGAGAACGGTCGTCGCGGTCGTCAGGAGGATCGGTCGGATCCTCTGCATGCCGGCATTGATGAGCGATTGGCGCATGTTGCCGGTCGATTCACGCTGGGTGTTGAAGAAGTTGACCAGGATCAGACTGTTGTTGACCACGACACCTGCCAGAGCGACGAATCCGATGAGGCTCAGGAAGGTGATCTCGTATCCCATGATGAAGTGGCCCCAGACGACCCCGATCACACCGAACGGTATCGCAAGCATGACCGCGAACGGCTGCGTGTAGCTGGAGAAGAGCCATGCGAGAATGACATAGATCATCAGCATCGCCGCGATGAAGGCGTAGGGAAGTGAGCTGAACGCATCGGCCATGTCCTGCTGTCTTCCACCGGATCCGATGATGATGCCCGGATACTCGTCCTGGAGCTTCGTGATGAACGGTGTCATCGAGGCGGTGACCTGCTCGGGATTCACGCCCGTGGCCGCATCGGCGGTCACGGAGACCGCACGCTTGCGATCGATCCTTCTCAGCGTCGCGAAGCTGGAGTCCTCGGTGATCGAGGCGATCTCCTGGAGCGGTACGGCCGTTCCCGTCGAGCTGATCATCCAGAGGTTCTCGATGTTACCGATCCGCTCGCGGACCGAGTCCGAGAGCCGGACCCTGACATCGATGTCCTCTCGCTTCTCGCTGAACACATGTGCGTCCAGACCGAACAGCGCCCCCCTGACCTGCCTGGCGATGTCCATGACCGTGAAGCCGAGCGTCGCGGCACCGGGCCGCAGCTCGATCTGCAGTTCACGCTGTGAATCCCAGTTGTCATCGGTGATGCTGAAGACACCCGTGTAGTTGGCCAGCTCGATCTTGATGGCATCGACGGCAGCGTTGATCTGCTGCTGGTCCTCCCCTCGAACCTCGTACGTGATGTCCGCGCCTCCTGGGCCGCCGGAAATCTCGCTGAACCTGACCTGCTCTGCATCCGTGAGGTCGCCGGCACCCAGGCGGATCGAGTCGATGATCCGTGAGGATTCTCGGTTCCGATCCTCGATCGCGACGAGCTCGACGAAGATCTGTGCAACGTGGGTCGCCGATGCACCAAGGCTTCCGCTGTCGACGTCGGAACTCTGGCCCACGGTCGTGCTGACGAATCGGGTTTCGTCCTGTTCGACGGCGGCCTGCTCGATCTTCGAGGCCACGATGTTGGTCTGCTCGATCGATGTTCCGATCGGCATCCGGATGTCGATGACTATGGTCTCGGAATCATCCGAGGGCAGGAAGACGAATGGAACACGTCCACCGGCGATCATGCCGACCGAGAGCACCAGGATCGCCAGCGCGATCGAGGTCGTCAGGTACCGGTACTCGATGCACCGCTGGACGAGTCGTCCATACCACTGGATGAACGGCCTGATGATGCGCTGGTCACGCCAGGTACTGAAGCGATCGAAGGCCGACATGATCCTCCCGGGCGTGCTCCTGGCGTACTGTCTCAACGCGTGGGCCATGTGACTGGGCATGATCAGCATGCACTCGACCAGACTGATGGCCAGTGCGCAGAAGACGACCATTGGAAGAGCGCCCAGCAGATCACCGATCCTGCCGCGGACATACATCAGCGGCATGAATGCGACGATCGTCGTCGTGACGGTGGCCACGACTGGCCAGAAGACCTGGTTGCCGCCGGAAATGGCAGCGAGATCGGGCGTTTCGCCCTTCTCGTACCGGGACATGATGTTCTCGCTCACGACGATCGCGTCGTCCGTGAGCATGCCAAGGGTCACCAGCAGTCCGAACATCGTGAGGAGATTCAGGGTGACATCCAGCATCGTCATGAGGACGAGCGTTCCGCAGATGGCCGTGAAAAGACCGACCATCACCCACCATGCTGCACGAAGATTCAGGACCAGCAGCAGCGCGATGAAGACGAGGATTCCGCCCTGCATGGCGTTTCGGGTCAGCAGGTCGAGCCTGCCCTCGATGAACCTGGCAAGGTCCGAGTGCGTCACGATCTGTCCCGGAACCGGTGCCACGGCATCATGACCGGTCTTCCAGGCTCGCCAGCTTGGGCGCTTGAACAGGCCGCTCAGGGTCGAACCGGGGTAGGACTCGCCGTTGCGCCCGGCGACGTACGCCCTCACCATCTCGGCGATCATGACCGCATCCTCGTCACCGGTCTTGAACACGACGAGGTTGTTGGAGGTCTGGCCGTTGAACCTTCGAGCCATCTGCGTGTCGACGTATCCCTCGTTCACATCCGCGATGTCACCGACACGGATCGCATCGCCGTCGGGTGTCGCCTTCACGACGATCTGGCGGATGCTCTCGGCTCGTTCCTCGACCCCGAGCGTTCTGACGTTGATCGTTCCCTCGCTGGTCCTGAGCGAACCACTGGGCACGTCCCTCATCCACATGGAGATCGTGTCAGCCAGCCGGGGCAGGCTCACGCCATGTTGAACGAGCTCGCTCGGGGAGATCTCGACGCGGAGTTCGTAGTCGCGCACGCCGAGGTAGACGATCGATCCCATCCTGGGCATGGTCTTGAGATCGTCGCCGATCTTGCGGATCGCCTGCTTCATGGTCTCCTCGTCGGAATCACCGAAGAGGGAGACCATGATCACAGGAAGCCTCGGCTCGAACTCGAGTACCTGGATTCGATCGGCATCCGGTGGAAGATCCTGAAGCTGGTTCACCGTCCGGTCGACATCGTCGATCCCCTTCCGGATGTCCACTCCGTCCTCGAACGAGACCGAGATGGAGCCCCCACCCTCCCGAATCGTCGTGTTGACCTGCTTGACCCCGTCCAGATCGATGATGGCGTCCTCGATCTTGCGCGCCATGGACTCCTCGACCTCCAGCGGGGTCGCGCCGGGAAACGACATGTTGATCAGGGCGACATCCGAATCGGTGTCGGGGAAGAACTCCCGCCGAATGGTGAACGCCGCGACCACACCACCAATGATCAAGGCCAGCATCAGCAGGTTGACGGGAACGGGTCTGCGTACACCGAATTCCGGGAGTGTCACTGGGAATCTCCGGAATCAGCCGTGCCAGTGGACCGGGAGTCGGCCTGGGATCCGCTCGAAGGCGACGGGGCCGCGACCACTGGAGTCGCCGCTGATCCGACCGGAAGTGAACGTGCCGCATCGACGACGACGAGCGTGTCGGCGGGAAGCGACTCGGCCAGCACGACCCAGTCCTGGTCGGGCAGACCGGTCTCGGGTCTCTGGAGCATCACGTGGTACTCGACCCTGACGGGCATCGCCATGACCGTGCCGTCACTGATGACGAGCACCTGGTCATTCCGGATCGCACGCCTTGGCAGGACGGTTCTGGACACGGTCCTGCCTGAAACGACCGTGCCTTCGAGGAAGACACCTGGAACGAGCTTGCTCTCCGCATCGGCCTCCTGGACGAACTCGACGTAGACGGTCATCGTCCGCGTACTTGAATCGTCCGCGGGGGAGATCCTCGAGATCCTGCCGTTCCAGCGTCGACTGATCGAGCCATCGCTCCTGAGCTGGACCGGGTCATCGACCAGGACGGTCGAACGGGCGGCTGCAGGCAGCTTCAGGGGGATCTCGATCCGAGTGAGGTTGACGACCCGTGCGACCTTCTGGCCGGCAACGACGTTCTCACCGACCTCGACGTCGACGGACTCGAGCACACCGTTGAGCGGGCTCCTGACTGAGCATCTCTGGAGGTTCTCCATCGCCAGAGCCAGCGTCGCCTTCTGGCTGTCGAGCCTGGCCTGGAGGCTCGCCCGTTGGGCGGGCATCGCGTCAAGATTCTCCTGGGCGTTGATCAACAGTCGCTCGGCGACGATCACCGTCTGCCGCGCCCGATCGAGCTCTCGCTGGAGCGCCGCCTCGTTCTCGAACGCTTGCTTGACACGATCAAGATCCGCCTTGGCCAGTTCGGCATCCTCAGAGGCGATCAGGACGCGCTGTCTGGCGGCCTCCTGCTGGACCTCCAACTGCATCACTTGTGACTGGAGATCCTCGATCACCGTCCTGGCGATGGAGATCTGGTGCTCGTAATCGACCGGGTCAAGCCCGATCAGCAGTTCACCTTCGACGACCTCGCCCCCGGGCTCGATCTTGCGTGGATGGTCGACCACGGTCGCGGTCACCCGTGCGGCGACATCGGCCGCATCCATGGACATGGCCGTTCCGTATCCGACCCAGCGACGCTTGACCGTGATCGGCTGGGAGTCGACCACCGTGATCCGTGGCGCGGAGGTGTCCTGGTCCTCCATGCTCGCCATCGGCCTGGTCCAGAACAGCCACGAGAAGATGATGAAGGCCACGACCAGGGCGGATGCGCCAAGCAGGAGCCTGAACAGCATTGGTACCAGCCTGTTCCTGTGTTGTTCCGTATTCAAGGCGGTGCTGCCTTCCAGTGGGGGTCGCCGTCGGGTTCAGATCCAGGGCCCGGACATTTCATTGTATCGGCTGAAGGATCCCGGAGGAAACCATCTTCGGGCTGTCAGGAGCGGCTTCTGATAACCTCGCCCACATGAACGAACGTGAAATGGAACTCGGCCCGGACCAGATCCGCCATGTGGCGAAGCTCTCCCGCCTTGAACTGGATCCCGGGAAGGTCAGCGAGTACTCGAGGCAGCTCGGGTTGATCCTCAAGCACATCGCCAAGCTGAACGAGCTGGATGTCGATGGTGTCGAGCCGATGGCCCATCCGCTCCCGCTGACCAACAGGCTGGCCGATGACATCCCGAGCGCCCCAATGCCGGTGGAAGACCTTCTGATGAACGCACCCGAGGTCGAGGGGGCGTACCTGGCGGTGCCCAAGGTCCTTGACGAGGGCGGCGCATGAACCAGGTACCCGGTTGCAGGCAGGTTCGAGACGAGGTCATGTCGGGCCGCACGACGTGCGCCCATGTCGCGAAGAACGCGATCGACATCATCAGGACCGTCGACGAATCACTGGGGTGCTACCACGAGGTCTTCGACACGGAAGTCCTCGAGACCGCGGAGGCGCTGGATCGACAGGTCGCCGACGGGAAGGATCCGGGACCGCTGTGCGGCGTGCCGATCGCGATCAAGGACAACATCGCGACCAGGTCCGGCAGGACCACGTGCAGTTCCAGAATGCTCCAGGAGTACCGTTCTCCATACGATGCGACCGTGATCCGCAGGCTGAAGGATGCGGGCGCCCTGCTGGTCGGCAAGACCAACTGCGACGAGTTCGCGATGGGCTCATCGACCGAACACTGTGCATGGGGACCGACAAGGAATCCATGGGATACCGACCGGGTGCCGGGCGGCTCCAGTGGGGGCAGCGCCGCGGCGGTGGCTGCGGGAACATGCAGTGGAGCACTGGGATCCGACACCGGTGGATCGATCCGGCAACCGGCGTCGTTCTGCGGGTGCGTCGGGCTCAAGCCGACCTATGGAAGGGTGAGCAGGTTCGGCCTGGTGGCGTTCGGTTCCAGTCTCGACCAGGTCGGCCCGTTCGCGAGAAACACCGAGGATGCGGCGATGCTGCTGGAGGTGATCTCGGGCTACGATCCGAACGACTCGACCTCCGCCGACGTCGTCGTCGATCCGTTCAGCGAGAACCTGGACAGACCGATCGAGAACCTGCGGATCGGCGTGCCCGTCCAGATGATGTCCGATCGAAATGATCCAGGGGTCAACGCTCGGATCGAGGAGGCGATCGACGTGTACAGATCCATGGGGGCGACCATCACCAGTGTCGATCTGCCACTGACCGATTACGGGATCTCAACCTACTACGTCATCGCACCGGCGGAGGCATCGAGCAATCTCGCCAGGTACGACGGGATACGCTACGGACATCGATGCACGCAGCAACCCGGTGAGACGCTCGAAGACCTGTACTCCAGGAGCCGGTCAGAGGGTTTCGGTGACGAAGTGCAGCGGCGGATCATGCTCGGCACGTATGTCCTGAGTTCCGGGTACTACGACGCGTACTACAAGAGGGCGCTGCAGGTCCGGAGACTCATCAAGGAGGAGTTCGACAGGGCATTCAACGAGTGCGACATCCTGCTCGGACCGACTTCACCGATGCCTGCATTCGGAATCGGAGACGACATGGATCCCCTCCAGATGTACCTGTGCGACGTCTACACGGTCAACACGAACATCTCAGGACATTGCGGGATCTCGTTGCAGGCAGGGTTCACCGATTCGGGCAACGGGCTCCTTCCGGTCGGACTGCACCTGCAGGCTCCACCGTTTCAGGAACACAGGCTGCTCAGGGCTGCTCGGATGTTCGAGTCAGCGACGGCGCACCACGAGGCGGTTCCGGAAAACTCGCCCGGCTGAATTATTCATCCGAGGAAAGGCCCGACGACAGCATCTGCATCGCGCTGTCGAACTGTTCGAGATAGGTCACGGTGACCTCATCGAGATCACCGAATACGCCGAACGACGCGACCGCGGTGTACTGGCGAGGACCGTCGACCTGCTCGACGATCATCGTCCCCGGTTCACCGTTGAGCAGTATGAACCGGAACTCGAACCGCCCGATCGGTGCGACCTGTTCCGTGTAGCTGACGATCGCCATCTCGGTCCTTGATGCGGCGATTCTCGCCGCTTCCACGGCGTTGACGAATCCGCCTTGGGACTGGACCTTGATCGGGGCGGGCGTGTACCCGGGTGGGACGACCGATCTCATGGCCGTGAGAATGCCCGCGGTCTCGATCGTTGAGCCACGATCTTCCGACGGATTGATCACCTGGTCGAGTAGTACCCTTGGCGGAGCATCGACCGGTGAGACCACCGGTTCATCAACACGCCCGGCTGGCTGGGATGCCTCGCACCCGAGCACGAACCCGACCAAGAGGATGCAGCACGTCTGCTTCATGGAGAATCATGGTACCCGTTGATGGGCCCATGCCGCTTCTGGGGGCCGCGAGGGGGCCTGTGATCCATTTCACGATATTGAGGTGGTTGGACCGGTTGATTGGCCCCGATAGAGTATGAGCCTCTCTGGAAGCCCGGCCCTGAACCATGGCCGGCACCAGGCCCAACAGGAACCTTCCCGCGATTGCGTGGACATCGCCCGGACGGTTTCAAGGACCCATCACCGAATGCCCAGCAACGTGAAATCGAGTCGTCCCCCGCGGTCGGAACTGCGTCGCCAGGAGGTCCGCAAGTCGGTTCCCCGGCAGGGCATGACGTGGCGCTCCATCCTTCGGAGGCCTGAGTTCATCAACAGCTTCCTGGTCGGCATCGGGTTCGTGATCCTCATGACGCTCGTGGTGCAATGGTCGCGAGGCCAGGTGAAGCACTTCAACGGCGAAGTGATCCACACCAACTACATCAACCGCTCCGACTACCAGGTCGAGAACGCCTCGGCCACGCAGGCCAAGCAGGAAGAGGCGAGAAAGAACGCTCCACGGGTCTACACGCTCAACCAGCAGTACCTCGGTCGGGTCGAGGCGCTCATTGATGGTCTGCCACAGGCCGTTGCCGACAAGACCGACATCTCCGAGATCCAGGACGAAGTCAGGGAGGAGTTCAACCTGACGGGCCCGGGGCTGAAATCACTGCAGCGGTACACGATCGACGGCGAGAGCACGGGCGAATGGAAGAACTGGACATCGAGGCTGATCCAGGAACTTTCGAGGCACTCCCCGATGATCTCCTCGCAGGAGTACCAGAAGTTCGCGACCACGGTCAACAGGGAGCTCCTGCTTCCGGAGACACAGGTCGGCAAGGGCAAGCCATCCTCGACGTTGCTTTCCAACGAGGCGATCGAACTGCTGCCCGATGACGAGATCAACCTCCGGTCAAAGCTGAATCGGCTGGCATTGAACGCAGGGTTCCCGGAGAAGGTGATTCCATACGTGGTCTCCCCCATCGTCAACGACCCGCAGTCCACGCTGGTCCATGACACGACGACGACCGAGTTGAGGGCCTCCAGCGCCGCCGAGGCGGTCGAACCCGTGATGGAATCACACCCCAGGGGCGAGGTCATCGCGATGCGCGGTGACATCCTCGACTCCGAGAAGATCGACGCAATGCACGAGGAACGGGCCCAGTTCAGGGCGTTGGCACCCATGTCGATCATCTGGATGGACTACCTCGGAACGATCGGACTCATCGGGATCATCACGATCGTCCTCATCAGCTACGCCGGCGTGTTCTATCCGAGGGTGCTCGACAACTCGATCAGGCTCCTGGCCCTGATGACGCTGGTCGCCGCACTGACGATCACCGCGACGGTGCTCACGATCGAGTTCCCCAGGAGTCTCGTGCTCGCCGTGGTCGCGTCCAACATGGTGGTCTCCACCGTCCTGGTGCTTTCCTACGATCGTCGGTTCGCCATCCTGGCAAGCGCCATGCAGTGCCTCCTGACCATGCTGGCCCTGGAACAGGGACTCGGCCTGGCACTGGTGGTCTTCGCCGGCAGTGCCGCCAATATCACGTTGCTGCACGAGATCCGACATCGAGCGGCGCTGATCCGGGCGACGACCGTCGGCGCGATCGTCTCCGGGATCGGATTCATCCTGCTTGGCATGTACCAGTCTGTCCCGACGACTGCCGGTTGGGGACAGATCTTCTTCAACGCGATGCTCGCCGTCGTCGGCATGTACCTTGTCGGCTTCCTCATGCTGGGGATCCTCCCAAGCATCGAGAAGCTCTTTGACATCACCACGGGTCTCACCCTGAGCGAGCTCCGTGACACGCGGCAACCGCTGCTGCGTCAAATGCAGCAGAAGGCTCCCGGTACGTACAACCACTCGCTCCAGGTCGCCAACATGGCCGAGGCCGCTGCCGAGAGCATCGGTGGCAACGGACTGCTGGTGTACGTCGGCGCCCTCTACCATGACATCGGAAAGATCAACAAGCCCGACTACTTCATCGAGAACCAGGGCGAGGGAGACAGCAAGCACGCCAAGCTCAGTCCTGCGATGAGCCTCCTGGTGATCGTGGGCCATGTCAAGGATGGCCTTGAGCTTGCTCGCGAACACGGGCTTCCACGGGTTCTTCACCACTTCATCGAGAGCCATCACGGCACGACGCTCGTCGAGTATTTCTTCCAGGCCGCCAAGAACCAGGCGGAGGAGCAGGGAGAGGACCAGGAAGGGATCAAGGAGTTCGAGTTCCGCTACCCGGGACCGCGACCGAGAACGGTCGAGGCCGCGATCCTCCTCCTGGCCGATTCTGTCGAGTCCGCGGCGCGGGCGATGGCCGACCCGAACCCGAGCAGGATCGAGAACCTCGTCAAGACGATGTCTCGCAAGAAGCTGGAAGACGGTCAGTTCGACGACTCCCCACTGACACTCCAGCAGCTGAGTAGGATCGAGGATTCACTCATCAAGAGCCTGTGCGCGATCCACCATGTCAGGATCAGCTACCCCTCGACCGAGCAGCTCGAAGAGGACATCGACCAGGAGTCGGTCCGCGTCGAGGCCGGTTGATTCGGATTCAATCCAGGACCGCAGCAATCAATCGACGCTGTGGATTGCTCAAGGGCACCTCGTCGAGGTGACCGATGTCGTGCCAGTGCCCGGAGCGTTGTCGCGTGGAACCCCGGTAGACATGAAACGTGACGTCACGATGAGTCGTGCGATGGACGAATCGATCGATCCGCTCGATGTCCACCAGCGGCACTGGGAACCGATCGACGATCGACTCGCTGGAAATCCTCGTACGGGACTCGATCGTCGGAACCTCCCACATGTTGGCCCACAGGCCCTTGCCCGCCCTCTGCTGCAGCAGGAGCTTGTCCCTTCGCCTGAAGACGACGCAGTACTGGTGGAGGGCCGTCCGTGCGGCTCGCTTTCGTGGTCGAGGAATCGAATCGACCATCCCTGCCTCGAGGGATCGACAGTGATCCGCCAGCGGGCAGGAGTCGCACGAGGGTGAGTTCCTCGAGCACACGGTCGCCCCCAGCTCCATAAGTCCCTCGTTGAACGCGGCGGGGTCGTCGGTCGTGCCGACGAGCTCGGCGGCGCGTTTCCACGTCCAGTTGATGTTGGCACTGCCTGACTGTTCCCCACGCCTGGCATGCAACCTCATCAGCACACGCTGGACATTGCCATCGACGATCGGCTCGGGTCGATCGAAGACGATCGATGCGATTGCGCCGGCGGTGTACCGACCGACACCTGGCAGCGACTGCAACTGTTCGGGGCATGATGGAATCACGCCTTCGAACCGGTCCATGATCACCCGGGCGGCCTGGTGCAGATTCCGAGCGCGGCTGTAGTAACCGAGTCCCTGCCACATCGCCAGGACTTCCATCTGCTCGGCGGCTGCGAGTGATTCAACATCGGGAAATCGCTTCATGAACTGGTTGAACCGGTCGACGACCCGGGACACCTGGGTCTGCTGGAGCATCGCCTCGGAGACCAGGGCGGCGTAGGCGCTGCGTCCGCTTCTCCATGGCAGGTCCCTTGCAAAGAGACCGAACCAGTCGACCAGGCTCTGGCAGAGATGGCGATCCGAAGCCCGATCTCCAAAGGAACAACGACTCAAGCCCCCCCTCCCGGTTCATGCTCGGAGAGGACCTTTTCGACGGCATCCTTGATCGGTGCCCACTGGTCGGCCGGATCCTTGTTGATGGTCATCCAGTCGCCACAGAGGTACAGGCAGGTCAACCCCGCCTCCAGGAACAGGCGACTTGCCAGCGGATCTCCTGCCGCATCCTGGGGGGTCCTGAAGCTCCTGGGACGATCACTGATCGGGGCCGTCAGCAGGCACTTGACAGCATTGGGGTTCGGGGTGCTTTCGTATGATCTCACGTGCAGGCCCATCACCCAAGCCTAGCATGGAACCAGCCTGGGCAGATCCCCGGCTGCCTTGCATGGGGCCTCTGGAGGCGATAGCGTAGGTGATTGCCCGGCTGCTGAGAGCGGCCATGAATAACGGTTGAAGCAACCAGAATGGAGCAGGTGCCAGATGGCCAAGATGTTCTACACAGTCGAGGAAGTCGCCGAGAAGCTCGGCACGTCCACTGATGACGTCATGCAGATGGCGCAGACGGGTCAGATCCAGGAATTCAGGGACCGCGACAAGATCATGTTCAAGGTTGACCAGATCGATCTTCTCGCGGGCGATGGTGACGATGCCGAGGACTCGACGGAAATTCCACTGGCACTCGAGGACAGCAGGGTCGATGAATCCGCCCTCGGGCTCCAGGGGTCGAGCATCATCGGCGACAGCAGCGAGCAGAGCAGCCTGGATCTGGCCGGCTCCCAGACTGACGAGGAATCACTCGGTGACGGCACCAAGGCGGGCGCATTCGATGATGAGCTGAGCCTGGAGACCGTCGGATCCGGCAGCGGCCTGCTCGACCTGACACGCGAATCGGATGACACGTCGCTCGGAGCCGAACTGCTCGAGGACGTCATGAGCAGCGACGCCGAGATGGACATCCCGGCCAATGCAAGCGGCCTCTTCGATGCCGCAGGCGTCGACAGCTCGGGGAACATCGAGTCGCAGCCTGCCGGCATCGCCACGATGCCAATGATGGTCGAATCCTACGACGGCAGCTGGAGCGGACTGGGTGTGGGCCTGATGATCGGCGCCCTGATCTCGCTGATCCTCAGCGGCTGGATCGCATTGGTCGCCCTTTCCGGCGTCGCTCCCGGCATCGCCGAGACCATTTCCGGCAGCTTCTGGATGTGGTGCGGTGGCCTGTTCGGCCTGACGATCATCTTCGGCCTTGTGGGATTCTTCATCGGCAAGGCGAGCGAGTAGGCATCGTACGCAGAGCTCAGCCATGATGATGGCGCTGTCCAGATATGGATTCCGTGAGTGGTTGACCATCTCGGTGGTCGCTGTTCTGGCATCCGTGGTCTCCCTATGGTTCGGCGCCTGGTATCTAGTGATTCCGATCGGGCTGGCGTGGTGCGCCGGTGGCGCGTTCTTCAGGGACCCGCTCGGGCGCCGTCCGGCGACCGGGGAAGACTCCGACATGGTGTCTCCCGCCGATGGCCGTATCAGCGCGATCGAGGATGTCGATCACCACGAGGCGACCAACGGACCGGCGCGGATCATCCGAATCTTCCTCAGCGTCCTGAACGTCCATGTCAACAGGATGCCGTGCGATGGGACGATCGCGGGACGAATCTACAAGCCGGGACGACACCTCGATGCAAGGACCGAAGAGTCGGCCCGAGTCAACGAGTCGATGCTCGTCATGCTCGAGATCACTACGGGTGAGACGATCGGGATCAGGCAGGTGTCGGGGGCGATCGCGAGGCGGATCGTGTGCCGGGCGGAGCAGGGCCAGCATTTCACCAGGGGCGAGCGCTACGGAATGATCAAGTTCGGCTCGACGACCGAGCTCATTCTTCCCCGACCGACCGACGTCACGACACGGGTCACGGTCGGGCAGAAGGTGACCGGCGGCGTCACGATCCTCGCGACACTGGGCGAAGCATCGGATCAGGCCGCCAGGTCGTCGGCACCGTAATCCTCGTCATCGACACCGTCGATCGCCTCCTCCGGCCACTGGGCGCTGGCCCGATGATGGATGTTGATGATCCGTGACAGCTGCCCGGCCAGAATCGGCCTAAGGATGTCGATCGTCCAGGGAAGCCTGTCATCGAACTTCTCGTTGCCGTTCCTGAACAGCAGGACGACCGCCATGCATTCCCCGTTGTTGAGACAGGAGAAGGCGACGATGTCGCTCTGCCCGATTGCGGACGCGTCGGCACCGATCGAATCGGCGAAGTCCCTGGCATCATCGAACCTGATGATGTCGGTCTTGTCGGCTATGCGAGGGCACACGTTGTCGGCGAAATGCTGGAGAAGCGGCTGGGCCTGGTCACGGGCGCACTCGTAGTTGACGTATGCACCGAGACCGAACCTGTTCTGTGAATCCGACAGGAAGATCGCGGCATTGGTCGGACCGGTCTTGGTGAGCATGTACTCCAGGCTTGTCCTGAGCAGCTCCTCGATATCCAGTTCCTGACGCAGAAGCGTCTGGAACTCACTCGACATGGCGACCTCGTTGAGCTGCTCGGACATGTCCTGGTAGACCTCGACGAGGTCGTTGCTCAGCGTATCGGCCTTCTGGGAGACCACGTCGTGGGACTGGCACATCTGCTCGTAGGAATCCTTGAGGCTGAGATATTCGTCATCACGATCACGTCTGGCCTGCCCATTCCGGACTCCCTGGCGTACTCGATCGACCAGCTCATCCTCCTGGACCGGGAGCGTGATGCAGTCGGAGACTCCCCGCCTCATCGCCTCCACGACATCATCGACGGTCGAGTCCTCGCAGAGGAAGTACTTCACGGCCGAGGGCGCGTGCAAGGCCAGGGATTCGAGAAACTCCGACGTCTCCCTCGATGAACATCTTGAATCGGAGAGCACGAGATCGAATGACTCGCGTTGGACAAATGCAATGGCCTCGATGAAACTCGCNGCGACGCGACAACGCAGTCCCTGATCCTGGAGAAGCGTTCGCAACCAGCAGCGAAGCGGGCCGTTGGAGGTGACCAACANCACCGTTCCTGGATCATCATGGGATGGGTTCACCCCGGGATTCACGTGTTCGTTTCCTGCTCCACTCATCGGTCCAACCTCCCTGCGTTTGCCGGATCACCTCCCTGCCGCTGGGCATGGGAGAATGTGTTCACCAACAGATCGGCTCGGCATGGATCCGATTTCACCTTGATGAGCAAAAGTGGCCAAGAAGCCCTGCAGGTGGTGATACCTGTATGGCTGCGGAAGCACAAGAAATCTCGATATATTCCGAATGAGGTTGAAGACGGGTGGATTCGAACCGTGGACCGGGTATGGCCCGAACCGGATCAGTCGACTCCAAGGGTGTCGGAGATCGTCGTGATCAGCTGTTCGACGTTGAACGGCTTCTTGATGAAGCCGTCGGCACCGGAACCGATCAGCTGGTCGATCTCGTCCTGGTTGACCACCCCGGAGATGATGATGATCCTGGCACCGGAGAGATCAGGGTTGTTCCTGATTCGCTGGCAGACCACGTTTCCATTGATGTCCGGGAGCATGTAGTCCAGGAGGATCAGGTCGGGCTTGTACTGCTCGGTCAGGATCCCGGCGTCATACCCGTTGGTCGCGGACTGGATTTCGAACCGGTCATCCATTGCAAGGAACTCGGTCAGGAGTGTCACGATCTGAGGATCATCATCCACGATGAGGATCCGCTTCTGGCTTGAACCCAGGACATCGGACGGGATGTCGTTCTCCTTCATGAAGCGGATCAGTTCCGCCCGGGGGATGCGCCTGAACTTGGACCCGGGGACACGGAACCCCTGGAGACGACCGCTGTCAAAGCACCGGATGATCGTCTGCTGCGAGACGTTGCATACCTCGGCAGCTTCACCGGTGGTGAAGATCTGCTTCTCGTGCAGTGACTGGTTTTCGTTGCTGTCTCTGGAAATCAGTGTGCCCTTCCATCGTGCTGGTAATTACCCAGTATTCCTAGTGTGTCATCGAGTGTGAGGCGAGGCAATATAGGCAAGGGGTTGATGTGGATCAAAATATACCCTGAAAACAGGAGCGAAGACCTTATCGGGACCGCTCCGAGCAGGAGGGCCCTTCCAAGGGGCCTTGAGGGCCGCAGGGAACCTCAACCGGAGGATTCACGGCCCTTCCAGAGCCGGACGGCCTCCGGTTCCCTCGGGTACAGAGGTGCCAGGGCATCCGGTTGGACACAGTCCCCGTGGTTGAATCGATCGATCGCGATGTGGAGACACGCGATGGGGTCGAGCCTGGACTGGAACCTGGCCCACCCCGCTTCAGAAGCAGCCTCGGTCAGGGAGGCTGGACAGAACTCGTCGGCGAGCAGGATTCCCTGCCGCTCGGCGACGGGTCCCTGCATTCGAGGATGCCACAGTGATGCAGGCTCAAGGAAAGACCATCCCTCGTCGGTTCGTTCCAGCCGGGTGAGCCAGCAACTGTCGTCCTTGGATGCCGAGACNACCCACACGTGTGTACCGGGATCAACGCCAGGGTCCTGGCTGCAGGTTTCCGCGGCGACCAGGGCGCTCGGGATCCCGATTGTCCTGGCACTGCTGGTCGCGGCGATCATCTTCGCCAGCACGACGGCGACCCTGATGCCGGTGAAGCTGCCCGGGCCGATGGAGACGCCGACGCAATCGATCCGGGATGGCGAGATGTCGGCCGAGTTCAGCAACCTGTCGATTGCCGGAAGCAGCTGGTCGTTTCGGCGATCCACGCCTTCGATGAGAACCGAATCGATGTCGCCGTCGGGTCGCTGCAGTGCAACCCCGCCTGACCGCTGAGTGCGCTCGACGGCGAGGATCACGGGATGGTTCATTGCTTCATCACCCGGTCCGATGAACGGACCTGGACCGAGTTCAGCGGGATCGAGCTGATGATCGCCTCCTCCAGTTCGGGCGCATCCGAAGCCAGGTCGATCGTGACCGCCCTGGCGTTCTCGTGATCACTGTTGATGACCAGGAGATGATCGGCGGCCTTCTCGATTCCGGTATCGGCGTGGCAATGACCCACGAAGAAGAGCTTCACTTCCCAGGCCTGTCGAAGGGAATCGATCAGCTCGGGCGTCCACTGGCGTCCCCATACCATCAGGTAGGCGCTGCCGACCCCGTGCTCGTAGTCGGCGAGTACCAGTCGCCTCTGGAGAATGTCGATGTCAAACGTGTCCAACGATGCGGCATTGGGAAGCGAGTGACTGCAGCACACCCCGTTGCTGGTGATCAAGGCGAGCGGGAAGCTGCGAATGAAGTCGCCGATGGCAACGGCCACGCTTTCGGCCTCGTCTCCGAACACCCATTCAAGCCCGTCATTGAACAGTTCCACATTGTTGCCGGCACCCTTGCTCACACCACGGCCGCTCCACTGGGCCAGCTCGTGGTTGGAGAGAAGTGGATGCACCTGTCCGGGGTACGCCAGGACGAGTGATGCGACCCGTGCCAGCATCCGGTAGCTCAGGTCCGCGCCGTTGACCAGTCGATCGCCGTGGATCATCTCGTGGAAGATCACGTGGTGCTCGGAAGATTCATCGAGCCGGGCGATCGAGAGGATCTGCTCAAGGTGCATCGGGTTGTCGTGAAGGTCTCCGGTGACGACCAGCCTTCCCTTGTCGGGAAGCCTCCAGGTGCATCCCTTGACGTCGTCGGAGGTCTCCAGGTACGCACTGGCCTTCTCGAACAGGTCGATGACTTCCGAGGCGTTCTGGAGATCCGGGGTGCTGCTGGTCACGATCGACTCCGGAATCGGTTCATGGCGATCCATCGACGACACGGGCCACGACCGGGATCTCGCCCGAACCGGTCGCCGTGGTCACGAGAACCCTTGCAAACAACGGTCCGGTGAACCCGGCACGGGGNGTCAGCTTGAACGTGACCTTGGCTTCCTCCTGCCCGACAGGCTTGGAGGAGACCAGTTCCGCCGTGGCCTCGGGCGACAGGGATCGCACCGAGATCACGTTCCGGAATCCGGGATTGCTCACTCGACCACGTTCCCGTGGGTTGTAGTGATCGATGTCGGCCGTCAGGACAACAGGCCTGCCCGACCGAATCAATCCCGCATTGACGATCAGTTCCTGGAAGATCCAGAATCGCTGGAAACGTGCCATGTCGGCCTTGGAGCCGGTGCACTCGTTGCGGATCCGGCACGGTATGACCGGACAGTCCGCTCGGTCCGTGGTGAAGATCCACCATCGCTTCATGCCCTGGCAGGGCATTCCCGCAATGGACCACTTGACGACGTACTGGTTTCTCGGTGCGTCGGTCGCCGGATTGAAACCGATGAACTGGGGCGGCTTGCCGTCGGAGCTGAGGACCGAGAAGGGCGATCCGTCGGCACTGGTCAGGGTGATCGAACCCGACGTCACTCCCTTGAGTGCATCAACGTACGGCGGGGTGGCCAGGACGGGCATCACGACCTCGCCCTTGAGCGTCGCTGCGAACGGCTTGTTCAGACCGTCGAACACGAGCTGGATGGTCGCGTTCTTGACGCCCGGGGTGTTCGGCGCGTCCAGCGTGGCCTGCAACTCGACGAAGCCCCCCGGCGGAATGACCTTTCCCGCGATGTCGTTGGTAGCGGTGCACTTGCAGCTGGGCATCGCGGCCTTGATCCTCAGTGGATTCCTGGTGGCGTTCCGGATGAGGAAGGTGGCCGGATGCTTCGAGCCCGGTTCGATTCGGCCGAAGTCACGCACGGGTGGTTCGATGATGATCGGGGAGGACGCCTGTCCGCCGACTCCCTGCTGGGCGATGGCCGGATGCGCTGGCAGCAGGGCCAGCATGCACAGGATGATGGATGTCGTGATCACGTGCTTCATCCATTCAGTGTATCCAACAAGCCTGTACCGGGGGTACCGCATGCATGGAATGAATGAAGAAGGGCCCGGCCATCGAATGGCCGGGCCCGTGATGTGGTCATCATGAAGCGTTTAGATCACGGCTTTTTACAGACGTCGCCCCAGGCACCGAGCAGGAACCCGAGGTCCTTGCCGTTGACGACCTTGTTGCCATCGAGGTCGGCCGGGTAGTCGCCGCGGAAACCCCAGAAACCGAGGAGGGTGCCGAGATCAGCACCATCGACCTTGCAGTCGTTGTTGAGGTCGCCGAACAGCGGTTCGGGGACATTGCAGTCGACTTCACCACTGTCTGGAATGATCTTGAAGATCGCGCCGGAGCTGCCACTTCCCTGATCGATGATGTAGATCTCGCCGTGGAAGTCCTCGGCGAACGAGGAGATCTGGTTGATCGAGGATCCCTCGATCGAGGGCGAAAGCTCGCTGTAGCGATTGGTGAAGTTGGTGTACGAGGTACTGCCGTTCCAGCGGAGACTCCAGAGCCTGGCCAGCGAGAAGTCGGCGAAGAAGTAGGTTCCCTCGAGCTCGGGAATCGCACAACCGCGATACACGTAGCCGCCCGTCACGCAGAACCCGCCGGTCGAACCGGTGTTGTGGGTGTAGGAGTAGATCGGGTCGAGCAGCGAGCTCGAGTTGCAGGTGCACCCGGAGAGACCCGTGCATGCGTTGGCTTCCATGCATCGCCAGCCGCCGTTCTGGCCGAACGGGAAGTCGAAGCCGATGACGGTGATCTCCTCGCGGGCGTTCTGGCCGACGTCGCCGATGTACAGGTCGCCGGTCAGGCGATCAAAGGAGCAACGCCATGGATTTCGCATTCCGTAGGCCCAGATCTCGTCGTCGCCGGTGGTGCTGACGAACGGATTGTCAACGGGAATTCCATAGTTCCTCGAGGAGTCGGACGGGAAGTCATCCGAGAACACATCGATCCGGAGGATCTTGCCCAGAGGCTGGTTGGTCAGGTCCTGGGCCCTGTTGGAAGGATCGTTGGCCGAGCCACCATCACCGGAGAATACATAGAGGTATCCATCGGGACCGAACTTGATGAGCCCGCCGTTATGGTTGGTGAACGGCTGGTTGAAGCTCCAGATGTTGGTGCCACTGGTGGCGTTGGCGACGTACGGATTCGATGAGGAGACGCTGTAGCGACGGATGTAGATGTCACCAGAACCGGCCACGGCCGTGTAGCAGACGAAGAAGTATCCATCGTCCTCGTAGTTCGGGCTGAAAGCCATGCTGAGCAGGCCCTGCTCGTTGTTGGAGCTGGTACCGCCAGTGACGATCGAGTCGATGTCGAGGAAGTTCGGACTCAGGATGCTGCCGGTCTCAAGATCCAGAACCTTGATGATCCCCCGCTTCTCGACGATGAACAGGTGGCTTTCATCACCTGGGGCGTAGGTTGCATAGACGGGATATGAAAGCCCACTGGCGACGCGAGTGGTGGCGAGGTCCTGTGCATGTGATGCGTTGATTCCCGCGGTGGAAATCACGAGCCCAGCCACGACAGCCGCGAATGTCCTGTTGATCATCTCAATCGTTCCTCTCTCGGTGTTCAGGTCTTCTTGCCCGTTGGTGTGGGGATCGAGCCGTACATGGCCCACTGGAGTATGACGCAGGAATGACGTGTCTTGTTCCCATTGATTGGGAGAGCAAAACCTCGATTCCAGACCTGTAGAGCCTACTCCCAGCTTGGAAGGGAGACAAGATATTTTCAGTCCGAGAATCCTCTGGACGGCCTTGAATGGCCTCATTTCAACGGTTGGTCACACTGGTCGGTCATGTGGACCGATCCGGTCTTCGCGTTATTGGACGGAGGGCGGGAGGGCTTCCTGCTGATCCTGAGAACCGGGTATCGATGCCATGATCCGATCCAGGCTGTTCTCGAGCCTGGCCAGGACCGCGTCCAACCGCCTCATTGCCGCTTCAAGTGCGACCGGATCGTTGTCCTCGACCGGTTCGGCAAGCACCGGGATCATGACCGACTGGTNGCCCGAATCACGTTTGCTGGCCGCGAAGAGATTCCTGTACCAACCGCGTCCTTCCAAGCCATCACGATCCATCCATGAACGATCCAACGACATGAGCCGACTGTTGATCGAGTTCCTCGTCCGCGCATCCAGTGATTCCATGTCGACGGCGTCAAGGGTGTCATGGATGGTGATGGCATGCAGCTTCATCCTGTCCAACCGCTCCAGGGCGGCATCGAGGTCCAGGGGCAACCCGACCTCCACGGCTCTGGACCCGACCTGGGTGAGAAACGCTGTGGCGGCCTCCAGGTGATCGACCAGATTCAATGGAAGAAGCGGCGAGGTCGCCATGTCGGCGATCAGCGCGTTGGCGACACGGGTGACCATCAGTGCCGCGAGGTAGTCGTCACCGACGATCTTTCGATACCAGGCCAGGGTGTCGTAGTTGGAGTGATAGCTGCTGCCGGCGGCGCCGGAACCACCGAGCGAACAACTGGGCACTCCGACATGGCAGTAGAAACCGACATGGTCGGATCCCCCGCCAAGGTTGCCGACTGGTGGTGAGGGGCGGTCCTGCTGCCACGTCTGCAACACGGTCGTTCCGGGTTCATGTGCCGGGTGCTCGCAACGGCTCGCTGCTTCGGCGATGGCGGCCTTCAACGTTGGTGCGGAGGAGGATCGGAAGCGTGTTCCCATGGCGGCCATGTCGAGGTTGACGTAGCAGATGCCGGAATCCGAAAGCCGCTGGCGATTTCGCTCGCACCACTCGGTCGAGCCGATGATCCCGAACTCCTCGGCACCCCAGGCGGCGAACCTGATCGTTCGAAGCGGCCTGGTTCCAGATGCAGCCACTTCGGCGAAGCTGCGAGCGCATTCGAGCAGGCAGATCATTCCGGCAAGTGGATCACCCGCACCGAATCCCCATGCATCGTGATGGCATCCGACGATGATCTCCCCGGCATCCGGGTCGGTCCCGGCCAGCGTGCCGATGACATTGGCCGTCCGCGTGATCCGGCGCTCCTGCTGGACGACCATGCGCAACTCGAGATCGGAACCGCCCTCGATTCGATACGGCATCGGGAGCCCACCCTGCCAGCCGCTGTCCTGGCCAACCGGTTCCCCACGCATCCTCGAGATGATCTCCCCGGCTGCGGCATACCCGATCGGCTGGACCGGGATGCGAGGCATGTCGACGTCCTCGGGCCTGAGCCTGCGAGCATCGATGGATGCCTCGTATCCAGGAGTCAGAGGATCGCCCTTGTACGGCAGTGTCAGGACCGACCCCCTCTGGATGCATGTCTGGTTGGCCCACCCACCATCGGGATAGACCTCGCCCCGGACGAACCCGCTGTCAGCGGGATCCGTGTACATCAAGAGGCCAGCGGCGCCGGCTTCCTGGGCGAACCTGGCCTTGTATCCGCGGTAGTTGCCCCCGTACCGCGCAAGGACGATCTTCCCTTCAAGATCGATGCCCAGCTCTGCAAGCCGCTTGAAATCCTCCTTGCGACCGTAGTTGGCGTAGACAATGTTTGCGGTGACATCACCACTTCCACTGAATGCATTCCACCCCCAACTCAAGCCGGGATGCGACGTGGAGGGATCGTCGAGAAGATCATCCTCTTTCAGGCCGAGCTGCATGACACCGCGCCTTCGACCGGAGGACCCGCTCGGCTGCGCGGATCCGGAGACGATCTCGAGTGAAGCATGGACCGGGCTGGATAGCAGCGGGTAGATCTCGTGCAACTCGACCTCAAACCCAAGCTGGTCGAAGTACTCGGCGATCCGCTCGATCACCATCCAGTCGCCCTCGGATCCGGCCACGTGTGGCGCCGTACCAAGCAACTGGTGCAGGTCGTGAAGGCTGGCGTCCGTGGGTACCTGGTTGAGCTTGTCCACGTAGGTGTCGATGGACCGGGGAGGTGTGCCGATGCCGGCCACCGTTGTCGTGGCGGCCAGCAATGCGACCAGGAGCTTCATTGTCATGCTTGAATCAATCATCGTCTTCTCCTCGAGTCAGAACGGAATCCTCGCCTCGTACCAGTCACCCCAGAGCCTACTGCAGCGGACCCCATCGAGCGTGAATTCGTTCGGCTGCCCCGGGACGAACGCGAAACCGGATTCGGCGAGGAATCCCGCATCATTGATCACCAGGAGGTATCCGTCCCCGAAGCGAGTGCCGGAACTGATGGTGTAGATCCCCGCGGCCATTCCAGTGACACCTCCTCGTTGCCCGATACCGGCGGTCGCGACAGCCGATGGATCCATCAGGATCCCTCCCGCTCTCTCGAGCCCACCGATGCTGATCAGCAGCATCGACCTCAAGGGGAGTTGGAACTGGACGGCAATGACAAGGAGCATCACGGTGATCGGGGGGACGAGCCAACGATACTCGCGCGATCGGATCGGTCCTGGCTTGCGGNACCAGAGAGCCAGTCCAGTGCGAATGATCAACAGCAGGACACACCACATGCCAAGGACGAAGAAACCGAACAGGCTGATCAGCCAGATCCAGTACCTCTGTCCCGGGTAGGAGTAACCGATCCATGCCACGCAGAACAGGATCAGCCACAAGGCGATCGTCAGCCAGCCGATGGGTCTGAGCAAACGAAGCAGCCACCTGGAAACCGGGGTTCCATGCTCGAAGCTGGCGGGATCATCCGGATCGAAGGATCGCCCACACTCCGGGCAGACGCACTGCGTGGCACCAAGCAGGCTGTAACCACAGTCGATGCAGGTTGGATTGCTGACCGTCTTCATCAGGATACCCGCTACCCTATCTATGAGACCACCTGCATTGTAAGGGCCGGGACTTCACACATGACGACCGCCAGACGAAACCTGAACGCTCGTGCATTCAGGCAGGCGAGGATCGTGTGCATCTTCATGATCGTGCTCTTGGCCGCCTACTTCGCATCCGCCGCGGGCGGAGTCATGTTGACCCTGCCAAGCGGCTACATGGTCTCACAGTTCAACGGCTGCCTGGTGGTGGCCACGTGGGATCCGGACGAGGCCAGGAGCGGCGGGCTCACGGGGACCAGGCTGTTGCTGTACTCGGGCCAGCCGAGCCTCGAGTTCATCAACAACCTGGGATCACCTGAACTCAAGCTGGTCCCGTCTACGTTTCGCGTCGCATCACTGGTACAACGAGAACTCCCACTCTGGCCGTTGCTCCTGGTCGTCGAATTCCTGCTGGCCTGGAGGCTTCTTCGTATCATTCGAAGACTCGGGTGCTGTCCGACGTGCGGCTACGACACGAGGAACATCGAGTCGGGCAACTGCCCCGAATGCGGGGCTCCGATTGAAACGGCACCGACGTCATGATCGGATCGGGATGCAACACGGATGAATGAACAGGAACCAAGATCGCACACGGACCACCAGCGCCGAATCGAGGAAGGCGACAGGATCTGGAATCAGGCGGAGAACGACCCACGGCTGATGTCGGCGATCCAGGCTCGTTTCCAGAAGGAGGCCTTCAGGAAGGGCGCCACCGCGATGCTGGTTCTCGCAGCGATCTGCATACCCGCCGCCATCTGGGGAGGTTCGGTCATCGCGCCATGCGGACTGGTCGGCCTGCTGACCATCGTCGCCTGGTTTCTGGCATGGATCCTCGGGACGAGATCCCTGTTCAGGGCTGATGCGGATCCCGTTGACAAGGCGCCCGGAGAGGATGGGTGAATCACAAGGCATGGGGCTCGGCCATGAAGCACATGAGCCCCCTGGCATGACACCAAGGGGCTCATCATGTGCGAGTCGGGGTGACAGGATTTGAACCTGCGACCTCTTGACCCCCAGTCAAGCGCGCTACCAAGCTGCGCTACACCCCGCCTGGCCACCCCCGTCGGGGATGGACATGTTTCAAGCGGACAGGGTGGGATTCGAACCCACGGTACGGACAATGCCGTACACGGCATTTCCAGTGCCGCTCCTTCAGCCGCTCGGACACCTGTCCCAGAGCGTTGCTAGTGTACCCACATGGCAGCACCGGACAACCCAGCCAGAACCGGCCAAGAGCCCCCGCTTGAAGGCATCCTCGTCCTGGACAAGCCCGAAGGCATCTCCTCCATGAAGGCGGTCGCTTCGATACGCCGGAAGGCCGGCGGCACGCGCACCGGACATGCCGGGACCCTCGATCCCATGGCAACCGGTGTCCTCGTCCTGGCGCTGGNCAGGGCGACCAAGAGCATCGAGTCGCTGATGAACACGAGGAAGCATTACAGGACGGAGATCGATCTCTCCGGGTTCTCCACGACCGAGGACAGGGAAGGAACGATCGAGCCGGTTCAGATCGACGAGCCCCCGAGAGCCGAAGACGTGCTTGAGGCGATCTCGGGATTCCAAGGTGACATCATGCAGAGACCGCCGGCATTCAGCGCGATCAAGGTCAAGGGAAGACGGTCATACCAGCTCGCCCGGAGTGGCAAGCCGACAGAACATCAGCCCAGGCCGGTGATCGTTCATTCGATCAGGATGCTCTCGTACGAGTGGCCAGTGGTCCGACTGGAGATCAAGTGCGGGAAGGGGTTCTACGTCAGGAGCCTTGCCAGGGATCTCGGAACGCAGCTGGGCACCGGTGGATACTGCCTGTCGATCAGGAGGCTTGCCGTCGGTCCGTTCGACGAGAGCATGGCGCTCTCGCCCGGGGATGTTCCCGAACCGGTGACACGGCAACACCTGCTGTCACTGGAGGAAGTCGCCGCCATGCTCCTTGATCAACCCGGTTCCTGAGCTTCTGCCTTCGCCCTGCGAGCCTTGCGATCACCGAGATGAAGGAACAGGAGCAGGCAGAACATTCCCGCAAGCAGCAGCATATCCGCCACGTTGAAGACCCATGGGAAGATCTCCCGGCTTCCNCCGGGCCAGGACACGCCCCAGGGAAGTNCACGCCCGGGAAACATGTGCAGGAAGTCGCGAACGGCACCGTATCCGATCCGGTCGTAGAGGTTGCCAAGGCCGCCTGCGAGGATCAGTCCCAACGCGACATGGGCGAGCCTGTCGCGTGATGTCGTCCATCGACTGAAGACCAGCAGGCAGACGAAGACGGCGATGACGGTGAAGCAGATGAACAGCAGTCGCTGGTCCTGGCCCAATCCGAAGACGGCCCCCCTGTTGAGGACGAGGTGAAAATCCAACAGGTCAGGCGGTATGACGGAGATCCCCTCGTGCCACGGGATGTAGTCCTCGTCGCCGACCAGTTCGCCAAACCGGAGCTCGACGGGCCTGGAGGCGACATGCTCGAATGCAAGATGCTTGCTCAGCAGGTCCAGGGTAAACCCCGTGGCGAAACAGGCCAGCAGCACGACCCATGCCGAAGCAGATCGCCAGGCAGGCGTGTCTGGAGTGGCGACCTCGGCAGGCTTCACCTGAGCGCCAGGTTCATGATCCGCGTTCATCCGTTCTCAGACCTGCTGATTTCGTTCTCGCGGGCCGCACCGATGGTGAACTTCGCCCATGGCTTGGCCTGAAGCCTCGCTTTTGGAATGGGCTTGCCGGTCTTCTGGCAGATGCCGTATGTCCGATCGTCGATCCTTGCGATCGCCGCATCGATCTCGTTGAGTAGTTCCCGTTCGGTCGCCGCCATGCCCAGGTTGAAATCCTGGTCATAGGCATCCGATCCGATGTCGGCCATGTGTATCGGCATGTGCGAGAGGTTCCCGCCTGATGAACGAAGTGCCTCGTTCTCGATCTCCTCGAGCATGCCGACGAGCTGTCGACGCTTGACAAGCAGGAGTTCCCTGAACTCCTTGAGCTCCTTGCGGTCCATCTTCGTCTTGACGTTGATGATCTTTTCGGTATCAGTCGTGATCTTCTCCGCGGCGGCAACCTTCTTCTTCTTCTTGGACATCGCCTCCTGGTTCGGGGTGATCATCCGGATCCGTCGGCCCTTGTAGAAGACGTAGCCCTTGGAATCGGCCTTGAGCCCGGCCGCGACATGGGCGACGGAGTGCACTCCCCCTGATTCAGTCGATCGGGAGCCCGTCTTCTTGGCTGTCTTCTTCGTGGTCTTCTTGGCCGTCTTCTTGGCGACCTTCTTGGCTGTCTTCTTTGTGGTCTTCTTGGCCGTCTTCTTCTTGGCTGCAGGCTTCTTGGCCGTCTTCTTCTTGGCTGCAGGCTTCTTGGCGACCTTCTTCTTGGCTGCAGGCTTCTTGGCGACCTTCTTCTTGGCGGCAGGCTTCCTGGCCGTCTTCTTGGCGACCTTCTTTCTGGAAGCGGACTTCTTGGCCGTCTTCTTCGAGGTCTTCTTGGCGGTCTTCTTGGTCGTCTTCTTCTTTGCAGCCATGAATGGACTCCAGGGATGGGGATTCCCAGGCCATCGACATGTGTCACGTATGGAGAGGCATGCTATTGACGCACGATGGATCCGTCAATTGATGCAGCGATCCAGGCCTATTCTGCAAGGTCCTGCAGGTCACGATGGGTCACGGAACCGATGCTGCGGAACTTCTCGAATCTCTGGCGAACCAGTGTCTCTGGCTGGACCCGGCTCAACTGCCGGACCTGTTCGACGATCCAGTTCTGCATGCGTTCGGCCATCTGCTCGGGATGCCTGTGCGCACCCCCGACTGGTTCCTGGATCACCTCGTCAACCAGTCCGTTCTTGAGGTTGTCCTTGGCGGTCAACGACAACGCCTGGGCCGCCAGGTTGTTCGTCTCCTCGTTGGACTTCTTCCAGAGGATCGCGGCACAGCCTTCCGGACTGATCACCNAGTACCATGAGTATTCAAGCATTGCGACCCTGTCACCAACACCGATCCCGAGCGCGCCTCCGGAACCACCCTCGCCGATCACGATCGAGAGAATGGGCGTCTCCAGCCTGCTCATCTCCATCAGGTTCACCGCGATGGCCTCGGCCTGCCCGCGCTGCTCGGACCCGATGCCGGGATAGGCCCCGGGGGTGTCAATGAACGTCACGATCGGCAACCGGTACTTGGCGGCCAGCTTCATCTTCAGCAACGCCTTGCGGTACCCCTCAGGGTGGGCGCAGCCGAAATGGCACTTGATCTTGTCGGCCGTGTCCTTGCCCTTGTGGTGCCCGATGACCATCGCCTTGATCGAACCGATCCGGCCAAACCCGCAGATGATCGCGGCATCATCGCCATAGGCTCGATCACCATGCAGTTCGCAGAAATCCCTGCAGAGCAGCCTGATGTAGTCGGAGGTCTGGGGCCTGGCCGGGTGTCGGGCAACCCTGACGGTCTGCCAGGGCGTGAGATTCGAGTAGGTCTTGGCCAGCAGCTGCTCACGGGTCTGCGACAGCTGTGACACCTCGTCGGCGTACTCGTCGGCGTTCTCGTTGGACTGCAGGGCCTCGATCTGGCGATCGATCTCGTTGACTGGCTCCTCGAAGTCCAGGGTGTATGTCCCGGTGTATCCAGGTGAATTGGCCATGGTGGCATTCTAGCAGATGCCTGCAGCAGCCATGCGGGGGTTGACTTGGAGCGTGCATGGGGGGACGCTTAGCCGATGCCGGGAACCATCGGATTCATCGGGTGCGGAAACATGGGACATGCAATCGTGCATGGCGCGATCACACACCGTGTCATCGATCCATCCGCGATCTCGATCGTAGAGAAGAGTGCCGGAAGACGGGAATGGGCAGAATCTCAGGGATGCGCGGCACTGACCGACGTGGCGGACCTGCAGCCGGTCGACCAGCTCGTCCTGGCGGTGAAGCCGCAGTCGTTTCCGGAGGTCGCCGATGAACTCGGACGGCTTGATCACCCCTGCATCGTGACCAGCGTGATGGCGGGCATCCGGAGTTCGAGGATCCGAGAGGCTCTCGGCGAACATGCGCGGGTCATTCGAACGATGCCCAACACCCCGGCCATGATCGGACATGGTGTTGCGGGTGTCGCGATGGGAGATGGTTCGCGTGAAGGTGATGAGCTGCTCGCGAGGGAACTGCTGGATTCCATCGGCACGACGATCATGGTCGACGAATCGATGATGGATGTCGTGACCGCGGTCAGCGGGTCGGGGCCGGCGTATGTCTACCTCCTGGCCGAGGCGTGGGAGAAGGCCGCGATCGAGCTCGGCCTGGAACAGTCGGACGCACGGCACTTCGTGCAACAGACGATCCGGGGCGCGTCGGCGATGATGCTGGAGAACGACATCGAGCCNTCCGAACTCAGGGCGGCCGTGACGAGCAAGGGCGGGACCACAGCCGCCGCTCTTGACGTGATGATCCAGCGCGACATCCCGGGGATCGTCAAGGATGCAATAGAGGCGGCCGCCGATCGAGGTCGGGAACTGGCCGGGGATTCCTGACCGGATCAGTAGTCCCGGCGGGCGAAGAGACCCATCGCGATCAGCAGGATCACCGCTTCGAAGGCGAAGCTCGTACCGAGAATCCAGCCGACCGATCGTCCACGACGCTCCTCGACCATGCGACGTTGGATCTGCCGCCTGTTGACTCGATCACTCGTGTACATCTCCTCGTTCTCGTCGTCATCACGCGACCTGAAGATCAGCTCATCCGGGACGAGGTCCCTCTCCAGCAGCTCGATGGTCTCGTCGGTCTTGGGTAGCACGGTCTTGACCGTGAACGCGATGTCCGTGACCAGATGCCAGGTCTCCTGACTCTCCCTCCGCTCGGCCAGCTCGTCCTCGAGGGATTCGATGCGGTCGGCACGCTGGTCATCGGGATCCTTCTCGCGGTATTCCTCGAGTTCCAGCACGAGCGACTCGACCGTCAGATCACGATTGACCCGGATCATCTGCAGCGAGGCCTCAGTGATGTTCACGCAGAACAGGAGGAACCAGAACAGGATCGTCAACAGCAGCGAGGCGATCGTGGACCGGGTGATGACTCCGATCAGCGCACACACGCAGAAGAGGTAGCTGAAGAAGGCAAGAACGATGGGGATCGAAAGGAAAATCGTCGGCTGCCAGGAGCTTCCACGGATGCCGATGACGAGCCAGCATCCGAATGCGAGGATCGACACCTGCACCAGGACGAACAGCATCCCCGTGAGATACCTGGTGAGGAAGAGCCTCCACCTGGAGATCGGCTTGGAGACGAGCGTCTCGACAGATCCGGGGATCACCATGTCGGGAAAGATGGTTGATGTCGAAACCAGCGCCAGGATCGTCGCGATCCAGGTGAGCCAGATCGCGATCCCGACATTGTAGAACACGAGCAGGTAGAACTGCGCCGGCGTGAACCAGGTCGTGCTGAGCATCTGGAACTCGATGGTCCAGTGCAGGATGGTGAGGCCTTCGGAGTTGTTACCGATCGTCGCGAACATGGCGACGGCGACCAGGTTGAGAACGATGGCCAGCCAGAAGATCATCCTGGCGTTCAATTCCCGGTAGGCGGCGATGAACATCTCGATGGTCTGGGTGATGATCATCGGGCGTCACCTCCCCTGCCCGCCACCCGACCTCCGGGTCCCATCGTCGCACCGGTCTTCTCATCGGTGACCAGTCGCATGAAGAGATCCTCGAGGGTTTCACGGACATCCTTGATGGAGATGACCTGGATGGATTCGGCCCGGAGGCGGTCGATGACCGGCTGGACCTGCTCCGGATTGAAACCCTGGAAGTTCATCCTGGTCCGCTCGGGATCCTCAAGGCTGATCGCCTCACCCTCGAACTCCCCGATCCAGTCCGGGGCAGGGCCCGAGATGATGATCTCGTATCGCTGGGACGATTCGGTCAGTTCATCGATGGTGCCCTCCTTGCTCAACCGACCCTGAAGCAGGATCGCAACGCGATCGCATACCAATTCGACCTCGCTCAGGAGATGGCTGTTGAGAAAGACCGTCCTTCCATCAGCCCGCATGCTGGAGAGGACGTCACGGATCTCCCGCCTGGCGACGGGATCGACGCCGTCGGTAGGTTCGTCCAGGACCACGAGGTCCGGATCATTGACCATGCTCGCGGCAAGGCCGATACGCTGCATCATTCCCTTGGAATAGGTGGAGAGCTTCTTGTTCTCCCATGACTTCATCCTGACGACGTCGAGAAGACGGTCGGTCTCCCTCTTCCGCCGGGTGCGGGAGACGCCGCACATCGCCGCCTGGTACATGACGGTCTGCCTGCCCGTGAGGTACAGGGGGAACCTGTGGTGCTCCGGCAGATAGCCGATCCGGGCAAGGGTCGGCTTATGGCCCACGGGCCTTCCCAGGATCGTGCCGCGGGCCCTCGTCGGATGGATCACGGTCATCATGATCTTGACGAGCGTGCTCTTGCCCGCACCATTCGGTCCGAGCAGTCCGAAGATCTCGCCCTTGCTGACCTGCATGCTGATTCCGGCAAGGGCCTCGATGCGACCCTTGTAGATCTTGCAGACATCTTCGAGATCGATGGCAAGTTGTCCTGGCATGGGATGAATCCGTGATCTACCGTGGCTTGGATCCTGGCATGATATCCGATCGATGTGGCCACCTGATCATGCTCGGCATACACTCATTCGAATGCGGCAGGGACTCCAAGAATTCCTAGAGGAACTGGACCAGGCCGGTGAACTTCACCGGATCGGTGTCGAGGTCAGTCCAATCCTGGAGATCACGGAGATCGCTCACAGGCAGGCGCGCCTGGACTGCCGCACGCGGAGCAAGGCCGCGACCCGATTCGATCCGGCTCACTGTGATCTCGGCGGCAGGGCGCTGCTGTTCGAGAACGTCGCGGGCTGCGACTTTCCGCTGGCGATCAACGTCTTCGGTTCCTACAGACGGATGGAGATGGCGCTGGGATGCGCCGATGAACATGGATTCGAGGGAATCGCCTCGAAGATCGGTGACCTGCTCAAACCGGAACCCCCCTCCTCAATCACGGAGATGATCAGGATGGCCGGCAAGCTCAAGCCGCTTCTGAAGATGCCTCCGAAGAAGGCTCGCCGCGTCCCCTGCCAGGAGATCATCAAGCGAACCGACAGGGGCGAAGTCGACCTGGGCCGGCTGCCGATGCTCAAGTGCTGGCCGCTTGACGGGGACACCGAGGCGGTCGGGCATGGACCCGTCGACGCCGCGGGGACCGCCGCGGGAAACGGACGCTACATCACCTTCGCGGGAATGCACACGATCCATGCCGATGATCGGAACAGCCGCAAGCCGGCCAGTCACAACATCGGGATGTACCGGTCGCAACTGGTCGACTCGACGCACCTGGCGATGCACTGGCACATGCACCATGACGGCGCGGCCCACTGGCGAAGCTGGAAGAGGCTCGGAAGCAGGATGCCGATCGCGATCTGTCTCGGCGGGGAATCGGTGATGCCCTACGGAGCTACAGCCCCGCTGCCACCGGGCATGAGCGAACTCCTGATGTGCGGTTTCCTCGGAGGTCGCGGCATTCCACTGGCTCCCGCGGTCACGGTCCCCTTGCGGGTTCCCGCCAACTGCGAGATCGTGATTGAAGGTTGGGTCAACGTCGATGCAGGATTCATCGGCATGGAACCCGGCTCCGGCGAACCCCTGGGTGAAGGCGCTGTACTCGAAGGACCATTCGGTGATCACACCGGGTTCTACTCGCTCCCGGACCGTTACCCGATCGTGGAGGTCACGGCGATCACCCATCGAAGGGATGCCGTGTTTCCTGCGACGATCGTCGGACTGCCTCCACAGGAGGACTACTACATTGGCAAAGCGACCGAGCGGATCTTCCTGCCACTGCTGAAGACCCTGGTGCCCGACATCGTGGACTACCACCTTCCGATGTTCGGCTGCTTCCACAACTGCGCCTTCATCGCGATCAGCAAGAGCTATCCGCTCCAGGCCCACCGGGTCATCAGCGCGATCTGGGGGGCCGGACAGATGGCATGGACCAAGTACATCGTCGTCGTCGACGAGAGCGTCGACGTGCATGACAACGATGCCGTGATCGAGGCGATCGCCCGCAACTGCGACTTCGCCAGGGACATTCAGTCCGTGAAGGGGCCCTTGGACATACTCGATCATGCCGCCGAGGAACTCGGGGCCGGCGGCAAGCTCGGCCTGGACGCGACCGGTCGGTTCAAGGATGAGTCAGTCGGAGGACATGGAGCAGCCGATCCGGAACTCGCGGACACCGACCGCCTGGATGAGTGCCTGGAACGCCTGCGCGAAGAGACTTCGACCATCGAGGGGTTGAGCTGGATCAGCGCCCCCCCTCCCGGGCTTGGACGCATCGTGCTGGCAGGAATCGAGGGCGGATCGTCCGCTGATGTCGGCGACGTGATCAGGCGGATCCATGATGCGGCGGCGGATGATCCGATCGCCGACCTGGTCATCTGCGTGGATGCGGGCTGCACTTCGACCGACCTGGAGCAGGCACTGTTCATGATGTGCGCCGATTCGGATCCAGGTCGTGACATGACATGCACTGGACACCGCATCGGGATCGATGGAACCACCAAGCAGGCGGGGACCGATCGGCATGGTCGCAGGGTCAGGCCATTCCCGCCGATTCTCCGGATGGACCAGGACACCAGCGATCTCGTGGACTCCAGGTGGAGCGAATACGGCTTCGAGCCGGTCGATTCAGAACTCGACCATGGCATCCGGTCGCCGGGTGATCCGACCTGCACCACCACGAGTGCGAGTGGCGATGTCCAGGCATGAATCCGATCCGACGGGTGTCGGCCAGGTCCCCCCGTCCTGGTCCGTTGTTCACGGGATCACCATGGTCGGTCTCGTGGGCATCTATTTCTTCGTGGTCTATTGCAACGTTCGAGGAATGCTGGCGATCTTCGGAACATCCGTCGCTGGAGTGCTGACCACCATCGGCATCAGCCTGCTGATGTCAGGATTCCTCGTGTGGATGATCATGTTCGCGGAGTTGCCGGAGCTGATCCATCGCCACTGGATTCCCACCCGCCGTGCACGACGAGGCCTCTGCCCCGCATGCGGGCATGATGTTTCGGCGACCACGAGCAGTTGCCCGGAGTGTGGTCATGACGGGCGAACACCAGGTGCCTACCGGTTTGGATGGGCCACCATACAGCGGTTCAGCCTCATGCTACTGCTCGGGTGGTTGATTGGATGCGTGGTCGGCGAGTGGTGGTCATGGCGGGACGAGAGCGGTTTCCGTCGCTCGGTCGAGACCGCTGGTTCGATCGAGGCATCGATTTCATCGCGGCGACACAGGGAGTGGCCTGCAGACGGGTTCATCATGGCCTACGACCCGGCGGAGGGCTTCCGATCCGTGAAGCTGAGGGGATGGCCGAGGATCCCGGGCTGGAAACCACGCGACGACCTGTAGCAACCGGTGGGACCGTTCAGTTCAACGGCCGCTTTAGGAAGAAGTAGAAGAGGTTGCCCTCGGCATACTGTCCACCGGCGAGCACCTCGGCGCGCGGACCGACGCCCATGTAGATATCGGCACGACCGGGCGCCTTGATCGCTCCACCGGTGTCCTGGTCGAGCATGAACTGGTTGAAATCGACGCGACCGGCGCTCAGTTCGAGCGACTTCGTGTCGACCAGGACCAGGCCACCACGGGGATAGATCGCCTTGTCCGTCGCCAGGGTCACCTTCGGGGTGACCTTGACCCCGAGGGAACCGGCGGGCCAGTTGCTGCCGTCGTACTCGGTGAAGAACACGTAGTTCTCGTTCCGGTAGATCAGTTCCTGCACCTGTTCAGGGTGCTTCCGGTAGTAGGCCTTGATGGCCGAGAGCGTCAGGTCATCCTTCTTGATGAGACCCTCCTCGATCATCGCATAGCCGAGCCCGGTGTACTCACGATCGGTCTTGCCTGCGTAGCCGACGTACATCGTCGATCCGTCGAGCATGTCCAGTCGAGCCGAGCCGTTGACATGGATGATGTACACGTCCAGGGCGTTGTCCAGCCACGCCACCTCCGTGCCCTCGAGCATGCGGCTGGATTCGATGTCCCGTCTTGTCGGCCAAGACGTGACCGTGCCGTCGGACATCCTCCGGCCGATCGGCTTGCCGGTCACGGGCTCGGTCACCAGGTCGTTCGGTCGGGCATAGATGGGGAACCTGAAACGACTCGTCCTGATGCTGCTGGCCTGGAAGATCGGCGCGTAGTACCCGGTGAAGAGGACCACGCCCTCTCCGTTGTATCCGACGGACTGGTACGCATCGAACTCATCCTTGACCGCTTCGGTGAACTGCTCCGGAGTACTGCTGGTCTGGACCAGCTCCCTGAATCGGACCAGTGACTCGAGGGCCTGCTCGTGCGTGCAGATGTCCTCGAACGGGAAGAACTGGCGGCTCGAGGGAAATGCGAACCAGGCGATGCTCCGATCGATGCCCTCGACCAGGTCGGCACTGCGTTCACGGTACGCTCTGGCGATGTCAGGCCATGGCTGGCCCGGGCCCAGCTTCCGAAGGGCGGATTCTCCTGGACCCAGCGGACGGGAATAGTCGGGCTTGACCGGCTCCTGCTTGCTGGAACAGCCCACCACGGCCAGGAGGCCGCAGGTCGCGATGACCCTGACAAGTTGCCTGGAAATCGATGGCCGCGAAACCGAATATGCATGGGATGCCATTGCTGATGTCCTCCTTGACCTCATATGTCCATTTGTACCGGGATCGCAGGCTCTTGCCAACGCCATGGCATCGGGAGGGCATCAATTATGGGAAGAAAGGTGCCGGACAGGATGATCCGGGTGGACATTGCATGTCCCGAGGAGGCCTCCCGTGGCAAGGAATACGGTGGAACGGGGTCTTTGAAGATGCATGTTCGCTCGCCCCCCCCTCGGTAGGGTACAATGATGGAAAGCCAGACAGCGACAGGGATTCAATCGATGTACGACATCACCAACCAGATCGAACTTCAGTCAATCCACCTCGCCTTCGGACTTCCAGGAGGCTGGGAATGGATGGTGTTGCTGATCATCGGCCTCCTGGTCTTCGGACGCAGGCTTCCAGAAGTTGGTCGCTCCGTCGGCCGCTCGATCGTCGAGTTCAAGAAGGGCATCAAGGGCATCGAGCAGGAGATCAACACCGAGATCGACAAGCCATCGACGCCCCCGGAACAGCTGGTCGAGAACTCCACCAAGGAGGCCCTGGACAAGCTGGAGAAGGAAGGCAACCCCTATGCCAACCCGGAATCGAAGGCATAGGCCGGCGCCGGGATCGAGACCACGTAACCGCATGACCAGGCCGAGCAGCTCCGCTGGAGTCCGGCCTTGTCCGTTCGGCCGGGAATCCTATTCCACGTGTTTGAATCACATGCAGGCATGCCCTTGATGAACAGGGATCACGACAGCACCCACGAGAGACGGCCTGCAGCGGCGACCTTCATCGATCGCATCTGCACGGAGGCCCAGTCCCTGCACCAGGGACGTGTCGACGACCAGGTCGATGACGTTTCTGCGATCAAGGCGGCAAGGGAATCCACCAGGAACCCGGAGCTGCAGTTGATCCAGCGGTTCAAGGCCCTGCCGACAAGCGCCGACTACCTCTCCGCGTTCAAGCGGATCCGCGGCGTACTCGGAGGCCTCTGCGTGATCGGAGTCCTGCTTGCGATCGCATGCGGGTACGGCGCCGCCAAGGGCTCGCTCAGCCCGGACGGCACGCGACCGATCAACATCTTCTGGCTGGTCGGCGGCGTGCTTGGCGGGCAGACGCTGCTGCTGCTGCTGTGGGTGATCCTGATGTTGCCGGGCCCCGGCATCTCCTCGCGATTCTCCATCGGTGGAATGCTGCTCGGTTCCTGGCGATGGGTCGCTGCCAGGACAATGGTCGTTCCAGGAAGAAGTACCGCGGAGTCGACGACGATCGAGGCGTACAGTCGCAGGACGATGACCGGGTCTCTCGGTCGATGGCGTCTGGCGACGATCAGCAACGGTTTCTGGCTCCTATTCGACATCTCGCTCCTGGTCACCACGGTGGTGCTGCTCGGTGTCAGGCAGTACGACTTCGCATGGGAGACGACGATCCTCTCCCCGGAGACGTATGTCAGGATCACGGAGATCATCGCGTGGCTTCCATCGATGTTCGGGTTCCTCGTCCCGACCCTTGAACAGATCCAGCAGGCACAGTTCGATCCAGCCAATCCAGGCGGATTCCCGGGTGCCGATGCCGAGGCACGGTCGGCATGGAGCAGTTTCCTGATCGGCTCCATCATCCTCTACGGGATCATGCCGAGGCTGCTGCTGACGGCGGCTTCGCTCGGAAAGGTACGTGCATCGACACGGGGATTCAGGCTCGACCTGGACCAGCCATCCATCGCGAGAATCAGGGGACGTCTGGATCCGGATAGCCGACGGATCGGCATCATCAGGAATGAGAGTGACGAGGCCGAGATCGCGGCGGCACATGCGGCGGCGGCGGAACAGCGACGGCTCGCACATCCAGCGGTTGTAGGACTCGAGATGGAGGTGCCCTCGACCGGCTGGCCACCGACGGTCGGAGCCGAGGTCGAGGATCTCGGGATCGTCGAGTCCGGACAGCAGAGGCGGGAACTGATCGAGGCTCTCAGGAACAGGTCATCGGAACCCTCGCGCGTCCTCATGTTCTGCAGCTTGCTGACCACACCCGATCGGGGCGTGGGTCGGTTCCTCACGGATCTTGTCGGTTCATTGTCAGTTCCGGTGGGTCTGATCCTGACCGAGGGTGATTCACTTCGGCAGAGAAGCGAGCACGCAAGCGTTTCCCAGCGAATCGCGGACTGGCGCAGCCTTTCGGAGGAGTGTGGGGTCGAGAAGGAGATGGTCGCCGAGATCGACCTCGATCACCTGACCGCAAACTCATCCGGTCGATTGCATGCACTTCTCGGTGGACGAGACGACCAGTCCAGGCCGGCAGGAAAACTCGAGGATGCCTTCGACCTGATCGTCGAACGGGCCAGGACCTGGTCGATCGCCCCCCCGGAAGCAGAACGCGCCGCGTTGCAGAGAGGCATCGCATCGATCTACGCCGACCAGCGGGAGGAATGGGCGAAGTTCCTCAGGATCGATGCCCGCATGGAACAGGACCCCGCCGCGACATTGCGGAAGGCCGCCGAACGAGTGCAGGATCTTCTGCCCTCGGGCATCCGGCTGGATCCGAAGTGGGCTGCCGCAGGGCTCGCCGCCGGAGCGCTGGGATGCATCGCCGTCGCGGCGCTGATCACCCCGACCGCGATCTCTGCGCTGCCGATGTGGTCGGTCATCGCAGGTTCACTCGGTGGACTGCTCAAGTCCCTGAAGCCGGAGGATGCCGACAGGGACGAGGAGGACATGATGGACATCTCCGACGCCGTGCAGTCGGCAGCGCTGTTCGCGATCCTTCTTGAATTCCAAGGCCTCGGGGAGGATCGCATCGAGCAGAAGCTGCTTGATGCACTGCGACCTGGGGAACCCGGCGTGATCCATGGGGCCGGCCAGGCACGATTGTGGCTGGACGAGGTACTCAAGAGACTCGAGTCGTCTGGAAACGATCGGGAAGGAGATCGGGATGACTGACGCCCGAACACTCCTGGACATCGCGGTCGTCGGCCACACCAACGCAGGCAAGACGTCCCTGCTGCGCACGCTCGCCCGGGACAGCGGGTTCGGTGAGGTCTCACCTTCACCGGCGACGACCAGGGAGGTCTCAGCGATTGCGCTGGTCGCCGGTGGCAGGGAGGTCGCCCACTGCTATGACACGCCGGGCCTGGAGGATTCGATCAGCCTGCTCGAGTTCCTTGACGGGCTCAGGGGACCCGAGCGCATCGACGGTCCCGCGCAGGTGCAGTTGCTGCTGTCCGACCACGAGGCCCTGACGACGTTCCCGCAGGAGACCAAGGCATTGAGACAGCTGCTCAGGTGCGAGATCGCGCTGCAGGTGATCGATGCCCGGGACAGGATCCTCCCACGGCACAAGGACGAACTGGAGATCCTCGCCCGATGCGGCCTGCCGATCGTTCCGGTACTGAACTTCGTTGCGGATCCGGGGGCACGGACGAACGAGTGGAAAGAAGCCCTCGCGAGGCTGAACCTGCACGCGGTCGTCGAGTTCGACACCGTGGTTTTCGACGCCGCTGGCGAGGAACTGCTGTACGAGAAGATGGCGACACTCCTGGATTCCAGGAGGAAGGACCTGCTCCTGCTGAAGCAGGATCGACAGGACAGGCGACGATCAGCGATCCGCTCGACCTCGGCATTGGTCGCCGACCTGCTGATCGATGCGGCCGCAGCCATGTTCGAGGTGGATCCGGATCAAACTGGTACCGAGGAATCAACAGGTTCATCGGCACGGGATCGCATGCAGGACGCGCTGGAGAAGCGGGAAGCACGCTGTACAAGCCATGTTCTCTCGCTGTTCGGCTTCGAGAACGAGTCGGTGGCGGCGCAGTATCTCGTCGTCGACCAGGGACGATTCGGACTGGACCTCTTCTCACCGGAATCGATCCGAATACATGGTCGCAACGCGGCTGCTGGTGCGGCCGGTGGTGCGGCCGCCGGCGCCGGGATCGACCTGGTCGTCGGGGGGCTGAGCCTTGGTGCAGCTGCAGCGATCGGGGCACTCGTCGGAGGAGTACTCGGTTCCACGGCGATGCAGTCACGGAGGCTGTTCCGCCTTGCTGCAGGCGGCACGGAACTGCGATGTGGTGACGGAACCATCGAACTCCTGCTTGGAAGACAGATGGAACTGGCACGAGCACTCCTGCAGCGCGGTCATGCTTCACAGGTGCCCATCGATGTTGGTTCGGGAACCAGGCCCGTGGACACGGACGAAGTCGTGAAGAAACTCAAGCCTGCACGAGCTCACCCGGAGTGGAGCAGCATCTCCTCGCCACCGAGGCAGGGAATCGGTCTTTCCCTTTCACACAGGCACCAACTCCNGCAGCAGCTGGGCGAACTCCTGGTGTCATGCATCGAACAGTCCCCACGTGGCTGAAACTTCGATCCCGGACGGACACGGCATCGGCTATACTTTCCAACCCCCCTCGGGGACACGAGGGCGATTAGCTCAGTTGGCTAGAGCGCACGGATCACACCCGTGAGGTCGAAGGTTCGAGTCCTTTATCGCCCATTTGCACGGCGGCTAACGCAGCCTGACCCACCACTTCCAATGACATGGCTGAACTGGTGGAGACAGGTTCACTCGGTCTTCGCATCCGGCGTGAACGGGCATCCCGCGGTGACCGAATCGATCGCCTTGTCGGGGTCGGGTTCTTCAAGGACCGTGATCCTGAAGAGCTCATCGTGCTCGCCCTGGCCGGGACCTAGATGCTCGATCTCGATCGACTGGCCGAATCGTTCCGCGAGACCGTGGAACAGACCCTCGACAAGCGGAACAAGACCCGGTCGCTCTGACGTGTACGTGACCAGGAGCGTGCCGACATCCTCTCGCTTGATCTTGAACGAGGGCGGCTTTAGGTCATTGAAGGCAAGCCCGACCCGCGTATGAAGCTGATCGAGGTTGGAGACGAACTCCTCGAAGGAACTGCCCGAGCTCTTCATGAGGTCGCCGTACCCATGAATCCCCGTGTAGATGACCCAGTAGTGGCCAAAGCCCGAGAGGATGTCCTCGGGATCCATATTCAACACGTCACTGGCAGATGCGACGAGCGTGTACGTCTCGGCATCGGGATACTGTTCCATTGGCTCGAACACCTTGCCGGGGATCCCGGCCCTCTCGGTGATCCTATCCCATGTCGCCTGATCGAACTGGTCGAGGACGAAGTCGTGGATGGCCTTGTTGATCAAGCCATACATGGGTGATCTCCTGTTGATGCTTGTTGCGAGTGTGGCTCGATCGGATTTTAGATTGAATCCATGGTGCTGTGCAGCAAAAGACCCCGGGAACATCTTTCAATGCTCCCGGGGCTTGATCCGGGCATCGTACGTATTGGTGAAATCCAGTGTGGGGAGAGAGTGTCGGAGGTCTTCTAACACCGTCTGGACTTCATGAGCGGGAATCGCCGTGGCCGCCGTGGAATTTGGCCGGACGGCTCCGCTTCCCATGCTTGAGAGCACCAGCAATGCATGGGGACGTGCCCTTGATCATTCTTGTGCGGACAGAAGTGTCGTCCTGTCCGAATCATGTCCTTGATATGACAACCAGGAATGTCTCCTCGTGGCTTGGATTCAGTCTTCTGCTGATTCAGGGAGTTCCTCGAAGCCATCAGTTCCGGAAAATGGACATCGTCCACGTGCGGGATCCGTCGTCGCAGGACTCGATTGACGTGTGATCCTGTATTTTTCTGTGTCGTCCTCGGAATCCACCTGCTCGTGATCGATCCTGATGTCGACATCAAACCGCTCGGCCAGGCCTTCAAAAACGCCCTCGACGAATGGTGACAGGCCTGGCCTGTGTGACCTGTACCTGACATTGAGGATGCCATCCTCCTCGTTGCAGGTGACCTTGAACGAGGGTGGCTTCGATCCGGGAAATGACAGCGCGATCCTCGAGTGCAGATCATCGAGGTTCAGCATGAACTGGTCGAAATCATCGTAAGACAGGCCCAGCAGGCTGTTGTATCCGAGGGTCTCGCTGTACTTGGCCCAGAATCGACCGAAACCCGACAGGACATCTGCAGGCTCAAGACCCAGCACATCGCTGGCAGCCATCACGAGGTCGTAGGTGATGCTGTCGGGATACTGCTCTGTCTGGATGAAGCACATGTAGGGAACCTCCGCCTGGTTCTTGATCCGACACCAGGTTTCCTCGTCGGCAATCAAGAGGACGAACTGCTCTATGCCCTTGTTGATCACACCATCCATTGATCAGGGTCCCTGTGCTCGAAAACGGTGCTTATGCCGGGTCGGGTCCAAGGAGGATCCGGGAACCGGCGATTCCAGACGCCATGTAGACAATCAATAGGCTCGGTTGACCACTCCCACGTTTCAAGAAAATTTTCCATATGGCTCAGGGGCCCTTTTTAAGCACGGAATCGATCATTCTGAAGAGGTCATCGGGCCAGAACGGCTTCTGGAGGATGGGCAGGCCGCTCGTGCTCATCCCTCTCCGGATGATCTCGTCATCGGTGTAGCCGGTCATGTAGATGACCTTGATGCCGGGGAAGTTCTCGTTGACCCGATCAGCCAGTTCCCGACCGTTGATGCCGGGCATGACGATGTCCGTGATCATGAGGTCCACGGCGCCGTTTGCATGAAGAAACTCCAGCGCATCCTCCCCGGATGAACTGATTCGAACGTGGTATCCGCGATCCTGGAGCAGGCTCTTGAGAAGGGCCTGGATGGTGACTTCGTCCTCGACAACGAGCACGGTTCCACTGTCTGTTGACTTGACCTTGTCCAGTTCAAAGGCGGCTTCGGAATCGACCTCCTGCTTCGTCACCGGAAGCAGGATCGAGAAGGTGGTCCCCTTACCGACCTGGCTCGTGACATCGATGTGCCCACCACTCTGTTTCACGACACCATGAACGGTCGCCAGGCCAAGGCCACTGCCCTCGGATACATCCTTGGTCGTGTAGAAGGGCTCGAAGATCTTGCTGATCAGTTCTGGATCGATACCGGTCCCGTCATCGGTCACGTCGAGCTGCACGTATGACCCGGGAGGAATGTCCTCGTGGATTGAATGATTCAGTGTCAAGAGCGTGCGATTGGAGATGACGATCTTGATGTTCCCACCGTCAGGCATCGCGTCCCTGGCATTAACGACAAGATTGACCACGATCTGGTGCAAGGCGCTTGGATCGATGCTGACGTTCTGAAGATCCTCATCGACCAGGCTCTTGAGCTGGATGTTCTCGCCGATGAGCCGACGAAGCATCCGCTCCACGTCACGCACCTCCGTTCCGAGGTTGAGGTTCCTGGGATGCAGTTCCTGCTTTCGGCTGAAGGCCAGCAGCTGGGCGGTCAGGTGGCTCGCCCTTTCCGCAGCCTTTCCGATCTCGCGAATGTTCGAGTAGAGCTCCTGATCATGCTTGGTCTTCTCAATCGACAACGAGCAGTAACCGAAGATCGCCATGAGAACGTTGTTGAAATCGTGCGCGATCCCACCGGCCAGTTGCCCGACCGCCTCCAGCTTCTGGGAATGCCTCAATTGCGTTGCGATGGCCTCCCGCTCCTTGAGCTCGAACTGCAACTGTTCGTTCAACTTACGCAGGTCGTTGACGGCGCTGTTCTTCGCCTGGATGAGGATGAGCATCTCACCGATCGGATCATGGGGCGGATAGTCCCTGAGTGACAATCCGTGCCTGTCCAACTGGTCGAGGCTCGTGATCCATGGACTCCCGATGAAGATGATCTGGTCGTGATCGGTGTCGAGGAGCATCTGGCCCCGTATCCGGATGGGATCATCTGGCTGGGTCTGAAGCACGAAGACCGATCGATACGCAGTTTGAATCGAATCGAACTGGTCCTGCAGCATCGTGCTGATTGAATCGAAGGTCGGTTGAGCCGCCGAAGGACGCTCGATATGGAAGCAGTCTGAAAACGAGTGATCCATGAGATCCTTGATTCCGGATCGGGCGAAGTACTTCTTAAGCCCCGTACCGACTCGCATGAAACCCATGCCCCTGTCTAGTATGAAGTGGAACGGAAATACTGCATCAAGGAGTGCGCCGGGAAGTTCGAATACTTCTGGTTGTTTACTGGAGGGATCGGTCATCGGATCGGGCCCGGAATTGGATGCGATGTCGCATGGTACACCGCCGGCTGCCATGATGCCTGTTGGCGGAACACCCTGGAACCGGTTCTGGCCGCGTCGTAGTGGAATACGTACACTGGAAACGCTTCAAGGGACCAAAGAACAGGAGCAGGTCATGCAGATCACCAGCAACAGTTTCGAACACATGGATCCGATTCCCGAACGGCACGCCTTTGCCAGGCCTCATCCGGAGGATCGGTTCCAGTTCAGCGACAACGTCAACCCGCACCTGGCCTTTCATGACATTCCCGGGGAGGCCCGTTCACTCGTCCTGGTCTGCGTGGACGGAGATGTTCCGACCGTCGGCGATGACGTGAACCAGGAGGACAGGACGGTACCGGCGGACCTCCCCCGATGCGACTTCTATCACTGGGTGATGGTCGACATTCACCCGGACACGAGCGAGATCGTCGAGGGCGCCTACAGCGATGGTGTCGTCGCCGGCGGCAAGTCGGACCCAACCGGTCCAGATGGGTCACGTCATGGAATCAATGATTTCACCGGATGGTTCTCCGGTCACGAGCAGATGGGTGGCGAGTACCGTGGATACGACGGGCCGGCCCCGCCATGGAACGACGAGCTCATGCACCACTACCGGTTCAGGCTCTATGCGCTGAACATCGATCGGTGCCCTGTTGATTCCGACTTCACGGGACATGATGTGGTCGATTCGATCAAGGATCACGTGATCGCCGAGGCAGAGATCGTGGGCACGTACACGCAGAACCCGGACCTGCTCTGAACCCGACCATGAAGAAGGGGAACCCCGTCGGGGCTCCCCATCGTGTTCACATTGAATATCCAGGATGCCGTGAGTTCAGCGAGAAGCGGTCTTCTTGCTGGCAGCCTCTTCCTCGCACTGGGTCTTCCAGGCCTTGTCCACCGTCGACATGTACCGGGCAGGATCCTTGTCGAACGACTTTCTGCAGACGGTGCAGCAGAGCCGGACGAGCCGGTCACCGACGACGACGTCGACCGCGGTTGAACCAAGCGCCTTGTCACTGACGGGGCAGGTCTTCAACGGGTAGTCCTTGGACTGCGTCTTGACGACCATCTCGTCGATCTGGAGCAGGTACTTGTCCTTGTTGTCGTTGAATCCATCGACGCAACCCTTGCAGCAGAGCCTGACGAGCTGGTTCCCGGCGACATGGTTGACGGGATTGTCTCCGAGCTTCCTCCCGCTGACGATGCAGGTGTCCATCGGGTAGTAGTGCATCTGGTTCTTGACGATCTGCTCGTCGATCTTCTTGTTGTAGGCATCCTTGTCCCTGTTGAAGCGTGTCTTGCAACCGCCACAGCAGAAGCCGACCTGCCTCCCATCGACCATCGCGAAGACCACGTTGCTGCCGAGAGGCCTGGTGCTCACGGGGCACGTGGTCAGCAGGTAGGCGCTGTTGAGCGAGATCTCCTCGGCCGGGTCGAGCTTCGCCGACTTCTTGCCTTCGGGAGTCGTCGGCTTCGTGTCGACCTTGGCGACCAGGGCCGCCTTGGTTTCATCGTTCATCTTGTCGAAGCTGGCGGTGCATTTGTTGCAGCAGAAGGCGACCTCGGTCCCCTTGTAGGTTCGAGTCGGGCTCGACTTGCTCACGGCTTGGCCCGAGAGCGGACAGGTGTCGTTGACCGCCTGTGCCTGCGCGATGCAGGGAAGCATCGTGAGAGCGGTGAGCACGGTAAGCGAGGTGAGGAATGATCGAATCATCGGTATCTCCTTGTATGGCCAGGCAAGGATGGTACCACCTCAGCCCCGGTCGGATCGGCATGAAATGGATCGAGAGCTCATGGGCGGCGTTTTCACAATGCAAACAGGAGTTGTATCCTGTAGAAATGGATTCAGGCGGACACAAGCCGGGCGAGGATCCCGATCCCACCATTGATCCACCGGGTGGATTCGAAGACCCGAGCACGGGCTCCAGCGCATTCGAGGACCTGGTCGAGATCCCCATCGGGGAGTCGATCGGCCCCTTCAAGCTCCTGGACAAGCTCGGTGAAGGCGGGTTCGGTGTCGTGTACCTCGCCGAACAATCATCCCCTGTGAAGCGTCGCGTTGCGTTGAAGCTGATCAAGGCAGGCATGGACACCAAGGCCGTGATCGCTCGGTTCGAAGCCGAGCGTCAGGCACTGGCCATCATGGATCACCCCGGGATCGCCAGGGTGTACGAGGCGGGGGTCACCGAGGCGGGACGCCCCTACTTCGTCATGGAGCATGTCCAGGGAGAACCGATCTCCACCTACTGCGACAGGCACAGGCTCACGACCGAGGAGCGGCTCGAACTGTTCAAGAAGGTCTGCGACGCGGTCCAGCATGCCCACACCAAAGGGATCATCCACAGGGACCTCAAGCCGAGCAACATCCTGGTCAGCGTCAACCAGTCGGATGTTCCGCAGTCCAAGATCATCGACTTCGGGATCGCCAAGGCGACCAGCCAGCAGTTGTCCGAGCACACCGTCTACACGCAGCAGGGCCAGCTGATCGGGACGCCCGAGTACATGAGCCCCGAGCAGGCCGAGATGACCAACGTCGACATCGACACCCGCACGGACATCTACTCGCTCGGAATCATCCTCTATGAACTCCTTGCTGGGAAACTTCCGTTCGACGGGGGAAGCCTGCGGCTCGCCCCCATGAACGAGATCCAGCGGATCATCCGAGAGCAGGATCCGCCGAGGCCGAGCACCAGGTTGTCAAGCCTGGACAACATCGACGCCAGCACGATCGCGGCCTCGAGACGGTCACGGATCGGCGAGCTGACGTCGAAGCTCCGGAAGGAGCTGGAGTGGATCCCGCTGAAGGCGATCCGGAAGAACAGGACCGAGCGATATGAAACCGCCAAGGCGCTCGGTGACGACGTCGAGCGGTACCTGCGTGGTGAAGCGCTGGAAGCCGGTCCTGAATCGAGGCTCTACCGGTTTTCCAAGGCCGTCAGGCGGAACAAGGGACCGGTGACCGCGGCGGCACTGATCGTGCTGGTGCTGGTCGCCGGAATCGTGGGCATGGCGATCATCGCCAACTACGCCGCCGAGCAGGCGGCGATCGCGAGCAAGAATGCGCATACCGCCACGATCAACATGGAACTTGCCCAGAGGAGGTCGGATCAACTCCAGGCGGTCGCGGACTTCCAGGCGAAACAGCTCGCTGAGATCGACGTGTCCACCATGGGCGCGTCGCTTCGGAGACGGATTCTCCAGGACATGGGAATCCAGCCGTCGGTTGCCGCCGGAATGGACTTCGCCGGTGCGGCACTGGAACTGCTGGACGAACAGGTGTTCACAAGGACGTACTCGGCGATCAACGAGCAGTTTGAGGATCAGCCCCTGGTCAGGGCGCAACTCCTCGACTCCCTGGGAGTGACATTGATCGGTGTCGGGTTGCTCGAAGATGCGGAGCAACCTCTGGAAACAGCCGTGCAACTCCGGCGAGAATGGCTTGGAGACGAGCACGAGGACACCATCCGGTCGATCGGCAACATGGGGAAGCTCCTGATCGAACAGGGTCGGCTCGAGGAGGCCGCCACCTACTGCAGCAAGGCGCTCGAGAACGCCAGGTCCGTTCTTGGTGACCAGGACCCGGTGACGCTCGAGGCCATCAACGACATGGGGCTCGTCCTGGTGTACCAGGGTCGTTTCGACGAGGCGCTGCCCTACTGGACCGATGCGATGGAAGGCCGCCGCAAGGTCCTTGGCGACCGACACCCCGAAACACTCATCTCGATTCACAACATGGGCGGCCTGCTCCATGCGACGGGCATGTACGAGCAGGCCAGGGACCAATTCATGGAGGTCCTGAATGTACGGCGAGAACTGCTCGGCGATGATCATGCCGATACGCTGATCTCGATCGGAAGCGTCGGCAGCCTGCTGGCATCGATGGGACTGTTCGACGAGGCAAGAGCCCTCCAGCTGGAGGCGCTCCAGACCAGTCGACGCACGCTCGGAAACGAGCATCCCTACACGCTGACGGCGATCAACAACATGGGGAACATGCTGACCGACCAGGGACTCTTCGAGGAGGCGATGCCCTACTACTCCGAGGCCCTCGAGACCCGACGCAGGGTCCTGGGCGATGAACATCCCAGCACCCTCAACTCGATCAACAACATGGGCTATCTGCTCAATGCACTGGACCGGCACGACGAGGCGCTGCCCTACTACACGGAGGCGTTGTCTACGTCACGGAGAGTGCTCGGGGCGGAGCACCCGGACACGCTCGGTTCGATCAACAACATGGGCATCCTCTGGTACTCGAAGGGAGAGTACGAAAAGGCCGTGGACTTCTTCATGCAGGCGCTTGAAGCCCGTCGACGCACGCTCGGAGATGATCATCCCCACACCCTGAACTCCATCAACAACATCGGGGCCGTACTGTTCAAGCTGAACCGGTTCCAGGACGCCCTCCCCTACCACGAGTTGATGTTCGAGACGACCAGTCGCTCGATGGGTGTGGATGATCCTCGGACACTCGAATCCCTTGAAGGTTTGATCCGGCTCCACGACGCCTGGCACGAAGCCGAGCCCGAAGCCGGCCACGACGCCAAGGCCGCGGAGTACCGGGCGCAGCTGGAGCGGGCCAGGCCCAAGGTTGACGCAGCCACAGGGGCTGGGGCACCTTGAGTATATCTAGGGGCAGGCTGTTCCCCACCCACCAAGCACCATCACGAGGTCCTCGATGTCGGCGACGCCATCGCAGTTGATGTCGCCGATGCCCGTTGTGGAGTTCCAGTTGCCGATGACCAGGAGCAGGTCGGACACGTTGACCAATCCGTCACCGTTGAGGTCGGCTTGGCACGAGCTCCAAGGAAGGGCCAAGGGCTCGGTGTTGTCGGCACCACCACCATTCCAGTGCGAGCCCGTGATCAGGGTCCACGTGCGGTAATCGGGGCAGATAATCTGGCTNCAACGATCGGCTTCCGATGAATGAACCAGGTTCACAGGAGCTGCCGAGGCCGTTTCGACCAGCTGCACTTGGATGTCATCCAGGTGGAGCTGAAACCCATCCGCCAGATTGTGCCAGTCCACGCCGAACCTCAGTCGTGGCAGCCAGTCGGAAATGTCCACGTGGCAGCCGAGCTGATCGATCGGAATGTCGATGCTGCACACCAGGGTCCCGTCGCCGTCGGCCGGGTTCTCGATGTACCAGTACTCGTTCTGACCGGCTCCTGGAAGCGCGTTGTTGTCCGCCGGAACATGCGAACCATCCGGCAGGCGCTGTCCGAAGAGCACGTTGATCCAGCAGAGTTGGCCGCATTCGTTCACGTTGATCATTCGAGCGGTGAAGCTCACCCGGATCGCACCAGGTCCATGGACGAAGACGGGTTCACCGGCAGCATCCGAAAACGTCTGCCCGAAGACCTGTGCCGAGATGGAATCGACACCACCAAGAAGCACCAGCTTGCCGTCACCATCGATCGCCTGGACGGACCGGTTGAGCACGCTCCAATCCACGCGACAGGTGTTCCCGACCCAGCGGCCACCAGGACCATCCCAGGCTGAATCACCTGATGAGAAGCTGCCATCCCAGATCACGCGCCCCGGTTGCTGCACTGGTGCCAGTTCATGCACGTAGCAGAATGGATTCAGTGAATCCACGGCATCGCACAGCATCCCGCTGACGATGTCGTTGCCCACGAACTGGGCCCGGGCGGTGGTGCTGACGCAGGCAAGCACGGCGCAGCAGGCTGCCATCAAGGCTCCGGTGCTGACTCTCGGTGTGGAAACCATGACCTTCTCCTTGATCTGCGGATTCAAGACTTCAAGCCAACCATAGGCATGACCCGACACCGAATCCTCGATTGAAGCGAAATTCCAGCGGTCACAAGGGCCCTGGACCTGGCGGCAACGATGGAATCCCGGCCAATATCGTTATTCTGATGACATGACTTCCGGGAACGACCACGCCCCCGATCCCGTGGATCCCACGATCGATCCGACCGTCAAGGCCGGCGGGGATTCAGAGGGTCTTGGCATGCCGCCAGCCGAGCTTGACGGCATCGATGCCAAGCCAGGTGACCANNTCGGTTCCTTCAAGCTCCTCCAGAAACTCGGTGAAGGCGGCTTCGGTGTCGTCTTCCTCGCCGAGCAGTCAGAACCGGTCAAGAGACGCGTGGCCCTGAAGCTGATCAAGGCCGGCATGGACACCAAGGCCGTGATCGCCCGCTTCGAAGCGGAGCGCCAGGCCCTGGCGATGATGGATCACCCGGGGATCGCCCGCGTCTACGAGGCTGGCGCAACACCCGAAGGCCGACCGTACTTCGCGATGGAGTTCGTCAAGGGTGAACCGATCGACGTCTACTGCGACAAGCACCGCTTGAACACCAAGGCGAGGCTGGAACTGTTCAAGAAGGTCTGTGACGCCGTGCAACACGCCCACACCAAGGGCATCATCCATCGCGACCTCAAGCCGGGCAACATCCTGGTCACGATCGACTCGCGCGATGAGCCACAACCCAAGGTGATCGACTTCGGGATCGCCAAGGCGACCGCGCAGCAGCTCACCGAGAAGACGCTCTTCACCCAGCATGGCCAGTTGATCGGCACACCGGAGTACATGAGCCCCGAGCAGGCGGAGATGAGTGCGGTCGACGTCGACACGCGCAGCGACGTCTACTCCCTCGGCGTGATCCTCTATGAACTCCTGAGTGGCCAGTTGCCATTTGACCCCAGGACGCTTCGTTCCAAAGGCTTCGCCGAGATCCAGCGGATCATCCGGGAGGAAGACCCGCCCAAGCCGAGCACGAAGCTGACGACGACTGCAAGCGACGAAGGCACGCGCATCGCCCAAGCACGCGACACGAAACTCGCGGAGCTTCAGTCGACCCTGCGCCGCGAACTTGAGTGGATACCCCTCAAGGCGTTGCGCAAGGAGCGAACGGAGCGATACAGCACAGCGGACGACCTGGCCAAGGACGTTCGCAGGTACCTCGACGGCGAACCACTGGAAGCGGGCCCGGAATCGGCGAGCTACCGCTTCAGGAAACTGGTGCGTCGGCACACCGGCCCGTTCATCGCTGCGGCATTGATCGCACTGGCATTGATTGCAGGCATCATCGGAACGTCGATCTTCGCGGTTCGGGCGGCAGAGCAGGCGCGGATCGCCGAGCAACGTTCAGAAGAACTTCAGCAGGTCGCGGACTTTCAATCGGAACAGCTTGCCGGGGTTGACGTCCCGGCAATGGGCTGGTCGTTGCGCGGGAAGATGCTCGAGGAGCTGGAGCTTGAACCAACGGATGTGGCGGGGGCGGACTTCACGGGTGCAGCGCTGAAGCTCCTGAACGAGCATGTCTTTGAAGGAACCCAGACGGCGATCAACGAGCAGTTCGCGGACCAGCCACTGGTGCGGGCGCAGTTGCTGCAATCGCTGGCAGACACGCTGCGCGAACTTGGCCTCCTTGAAGAGGCGACTGGTCCACAGGAAACAGCGCTGCAACTACGCAGCGAACACTTAGGCGAAGATCATCCCGAGACGCTCACCTCAATCAACAACATGGGCGTCATGCTCAAGAGTCAAGGCAAGTACGACGAGGCGGAGCCCTACTATGTGGAGGCTCTGGAAGCACGCCGCCGCACCCTGGGGGACGAGCATTCTGACACGCTCATTTCGATCAACAACATGGGCGAACTACTCCGAGATCTAGGCAAGTACGACGAGGCGGAGCCCTACTATGTGGAGGCTCTGGAAGCACGCCGCCGCACCCTGGGTGATGAG
>PARI01000011.1 GCA_002711415.1 Phycisphaerae bacterium
CGCAACCCAAGGTGATCGACTTCGGGATCGCCAAGGCGACCAGCCAGCCGCTGACCTCCAACACGCTTCACACCCAGCATGGACAGTTGATCGGCACACCGGAATACATGAGCCCCGAGCAGGCGGAGATGACGGTCGTCGACATCGACACTCGAAGCGATGTCTACTCCCTCGGCGTGATCCTCTACGAGATGCTCACCGGCGTACTTCCATTTGATTCGAAAACCCTGCGTTCACACAGCATCATCGACATCCAGCAGATGATCCGGCAGGCGGAACCGGACAAGCCGAGCACGCGAGTGCAGAAGATGGACGGCGACCAGGCCGGGCATGTCGAGCAGGCACATCGAACTCGCATCAGCGAACTGGCCAGGGTGTTGAAGAAGGAGCTGGAATGGATCCCCATGAAGGCGATCCGGAAGGATCGGCTTGATCGCTACGACTCGGCCAGTGCGCTCGGGGATGACATCGAGCGGTACCTGGATGGCCAGCCCCTGGTGGCCGGCCCCGAATCGACGACCTACCGGATGCGCAAGTTCGTCCGGAGGAATCGAGGGCTTGTCGGTGCGATCGCCGCGGTGCTGCTGGCGCTGGTCGTGGGCATCGTCACGACCACGTTCTTCGCGATCCAATCGGCGGCCAACGCCCGTGAAGCCAGGGCCGAGGAAGCCCAGGCACGGGCCGCGGAAGAGGAGGCCCTGCAACAGACCCGGAAGTTCCAGCAGATGTTCGTCTTCGTCAAGGACATGTTCCAGAACGTCGATCCGAAGATCTCGGGCGAGATGGACAAGAAGCTCCTGGAGACGATCATCAACGATGCGGCTCGACAGCTTGACGAGGACTCGTTCGAGAACGAGACCGTCCGAGCGGAACTGCTGGGCGTGATCGCCATCGCCCACATCAACCTCGGGGATCCGGGCAGGGCCGTCAGTGAACTCCGACAGGTCATCTCGATCCTCGAGTCAGGCGACCAGGTCGACAAGGCGACCATCCAGGATTGGAAGAACGTGCTGGGTTTCGCACTGAGCCAATCGGGTGACTACAAGGAGTCGATCGCCGTCCACCAGGACAACCTGGAGGAGATGTTGCAGGAACTGGATCCCGATTCAAGCCGGGTCCAGACCGTCAGGAGCAATCTCGCAACCGCGCTGATGGGGGATTCGAAGTTCGAGGAGGCGGTCGAGCTGATGGAACTGCTGCTGGAGACTCGCCGGAGGACACTGGGGGAGACTGACGAGGACACCCTGTCCACCATGGGGAACCTCGCGACGATCTACCTCGACCTGAAGCAGTTCGACAGGTCAAGGGAACTGGCCCAGTCCTACCACGAGCAGGTGAAGTTGCTTCACGGGGATACGCCGCATCCGGACATCCCGCAGTCACTCCAGAAACTGGCGAACCTCGCCGACAAGGACGGTGATCCGGAACGTGCCGTCACGATCGCCCGGGAGGCGATCGATGCCTGGATCAGGCTCTACGACGAGGATCACCTGCAGGTCGCACTGGTCAAGAACGAACTGGCGGGTTACCTCAGCAACTGCGGTCGCCGTGCCGAGTCGATCGAGGTCGCCGAGGAGGCGCTGCCGGTGCTCCAGAAGCACAACCCCGCCTATGCCATCCAGGCAAAGAGAAGCGTCGCCATCAACCTTGACCGGCTGGGGGAGGATCAACGGGCACTGAACATGCTCGAGGAGATCTACCAGGATCGTGGACGTGTCCTTGGTCCGACACACATCAACACGATCAACTCGATCGGGGACATCGGCCTCTTCCTGCTGAGGAGGGAACGATTCGAGGATGCCCTCGCGCGTTTCAGGGAGGGAGAAGCGCTCCTCATGGAACACCAGTTCGGGATGACAGGAAGATCGTTCCTGCTGACCGCCAGGCACAACATCTCCAGCTGCCTCAGGGGCCTGGGTGAACCGGACCAGCTCGAGGAGGCGATCGAGTATTCAGGGCTGGTTCTCAAGGATGCCCCGAAGGTCTACAAGAAGAGCCACTGGATCATCGGCGTCTTCAAGACCAACCACGGCAAGAACCTCCTGGCCGCCGACCGCCACGGCGAGGCCGAGGCGCAGCTTGAGGAGGCGTGGACGATACTCGAGCAGGCACGTGGACCGGATCACGAGCGCACATTGACCGCGGCCAAGGTGTTGGTGCAGCTGATGGAAGAGACCGGAGACCGGGAAGGACTGGAACTCTGGCAGCAACGAGCCGGGATCCAAACCAGCCCGTGAGTCAGGCCCCGGCCTCCTCGAGCCTGATGGTGTTGTCGATCAACCCGATGTGCGAATAGGCCTGCGGCACGTTCCCGAGGCAGATCCTGTTGATGGGATCGTATTCCTCCGTGAGCAGACCCGTCGGCCCGGCCAGTTCAACGATCTTGTCGTACAACGAGCGCGCCTCCTGGAGCCTTCCCATGAGGATGTAGCAGTCGACCAGCCACGAGGAACAGATGAGGAACCCACCCTCGGTTCCAGGCAGCCCGTCATCCTGGTGGTAGCGGTAGAGGATGGGATCGGTGAACAACTCGTCCTCGATCGCCGCCACGGTCCCGGCGAACCTCGGGTCATCCGGTGCCAGCAGCCCGGTGAGACCGATGTAGAGCGTCGAGGCATCCAGGTCCATGCCGTCATAGGCGGCGGTGTACGCGTTGAGCGCCTTCTTGTAACCATGCTCGAGCACGTCCGCAGCGATCAAATCTCGAAGCTTGATCCAGTCGGCATTGGTCTTCCCGTTGAAGTGCTCACCGATGGTGATGGCTCGATCGACCGTCGCCCAGCACATCGTCTTGGAATGAACGTGCTGCCGCCACGGTCCGCGGATCTCCCAGATGCCGTGGTCGGGCTCCTGCCATCGGTTGGCCACCGCCGACACCATGTGCTCGACCAGCCGCCAGTGATCGGCGTTGATCGGCGCATCCATCTCGATCAGGAGCGCGATCAGCCTGATCACCGCACCGAAGACGTCCAGCTGGACCTGCTGGGCCGCACCATTGCCTATTCGAACCGGGCGGGAGCCCAGGTAACCGGAGAGTTCGCCGATCTCGGCCTCGGGAAACGGTGGTTCTCCTGACACGGTGTAGAGAGGCTGGAGCTTCTCGGGCGAATCGCATCGCTTGACCACCTGGAGAACCCAGTCAAGGTATCGAAGCGCCTCGTTGGTGCTGCCCAGTCGAACCAGGCTCGATGCGGTCATCGAGCTGTCTCGAAGCCAGGTGAACCGGTAGTCCCAGTTGCGCACACCACCGATGGACTCGGGGAGGCTCGTCGTCGACGCCGCAGCGAACGCTCCGGTCGGTCGCTGGAACAGTCCCTTCAGAAGCAGGGCACTGCGACGGACCATGTCCCTGTTGAGCTCGGGCAGAACAAGCTTGTCGGCCCATGCTTCCCAGTACTGGTTGGTCTGCTCATGCCTCTTCTCGTGCGCATGGCTTGACTGCCTGAGGCTGCCGGTGCCGAAACGCAGATCCAGGATGACCGGGGAGCCTGGTTCGACCGTGATCACGGCGGATGCATTGCAGTGGTTGCCGACATGCTCGATGTCCCACTTGATCCCTGGTGAATGAAGGACCACGGGATCGAAACCAGCATCGACGGCGAGTCCCCCCTCCTTCTGCTCCATCGTGAAGGCGAGCCTGCCGAAGTCCGGCCGTGGGCAGAACTCGACCTGCACCTTCCCGGAACCCTCGATGATCCTGATCAGGTCGCTTCGACCCGCCCTCTGGGCGGGACGACCACCGGAACAATCGAGAAAGTCCGTCAGGGTGAGGTTCTTCCAACGGGTCTTCATGGCGAGGGAGTCACCGTCGTACTCCTGCGAGACGGGCTCTTCCTCCTCCAGCGGTGTCACCGCGAAGAAGCCGGCGGATGGTCCGCCCAGGAGCTCGGCGAAGATCGCGGGCGAATCGATCCGAGGGGCGCACATCCAGGTGATGCGGGCATCGGGCGTGACCAGCGCGATCGTGCGCTCGTCCGAGAGCATCGTGTGCTGCTCGATCGGGACGCAGGCCGAGTGGGTCATCCACTCGTTGCGGAGTTCCGTGATGCTCGCAAGCAGTCTCGCAGCATCCTCGGTGGTGTCGACCCGGTAGGCGGCGGTGGTGTCACCCTCCCCCACCTTGACTCCCACGTCCGGACCGGACAATGTCCTGAACGCATCCTCATCGGTGACGTCATCACCGATGTAGAGAACCGCCGTCGCACCGAATCGGTGCCTCAGCGTCTCCAGGGCATCGCCCTTGTTGGTCGAGACGACGGACAGCTCGATGACCATCTTTCCTTCCTTGACCACGACGCCTTCGAGGCGTGCAGGCCCGGCCTTGACCCGTTGGACCGCCGTGGTCGCATCCTTCTCGCTCGCCTTGCGATAGTGCAGCGCGACGCTGGCGGGCTTGGCCTCGATGGAGATGCCGTCGTAGTCGTCGGCGATCTCGGTCAGCTGGTCCTCGATCCTGGTCCGGAGTTCCATGGCGGACGGCAGCAGCGTCCCGGCGAAGTCGGGCTCGAACTCGCTTCCATGGCTGCCGACGAGGTGGATGCTCGCGGGCAGGCGCGTCAGCCGGTCCAGGTCCGAAAGGGAGCGACCGGAGATGATGGACACGTGCGTGTCCCGCAACTGGGCGAGACTTCGTATCGCGACGATCGCGCAACGGTCGGGAACCGCCTTTTCCGGATCATCGACGATGGGAGCGATCGTTCCGTCATAGTCGCTTGCGACAAGCAATACCGGGGTACGAGCCAGTTGCTCGATCGCCTGCTCGAGTTGGTTCATCGTTCAAGGATCTCCAGGAATCTGTCCGCCCATTTGAACACATCGTTGTTCCTGACCACTCTTCTCAACGCCCTCATGCGGCGGACCTCCTCGGCGTTGGTGATCGTGATCGCGTGGTTGATCGAATCGCTCAGGTCCTCGATGTCATGCGGATTGACGATCAGGGCAGACTTGAGCTCCTGGGCGGCCCCGGCGAACTCGCTCAGGATGAGGACCCCGGTGTTGTCTTTCCGGCTTGCAACGTACTCCTTCGCGACCAGGTTCATCCCGTCACGAAGCGGCGTGACCAGCATCACGTCGGCCGCGAGGTAGAGGGCGACGAGTTCCTCGATCCGCATGTTCCGCTGTATGTAGTGGACGGGCATGCGTCCGATCTCCCCGTAGGTTCCGTTGATCTCGCCAACGAGCTGATCGACCTTGTTGTGGAGCTCCTTGTACTCCTCGACTCGCTCGCGGCTGGGGACAGCGACCTGGACGAAGGTGGCGTCCTCGAGTCCGATGCGGTTGGTCTTGAGCAGCTCCCGGAATGCCTTGAGACGGATGTCGATTCCCTTGGTGTAGTCGAGCCGATCGACACCGAGGACGATCTTCCTCGCCGATCCGAGCGAGCGGCGGAAATCGATCGCCTTCTTCGAGACCTCCTCGGACTCGGCGAGGTGGTGGTATCGCCCCACATCGATCGAGATCGGGAAGGCGTCGACCCTGATCGTCCGCCCCTGGTAGATCAGGTCCCTGCCCTTGATGACGGCGCCTGCGTACCTGCGAGCCAGCGTCCTGAAGTTGGCGGCGTTGGCCCTCGTCTGGAACCCGATGACATCCGCACCGAGGAACCCTTCCAGGATCTGCCTCCTCCATGGCAGCGTGCTGAAGAGCTCGGGAGGCGGAAACGGGATATGAAGGAAGAACCCGATGCGGATGTCCGGTCGCTGGTGTCTGACCATCGCCGGAACCAGCTGCAGGTGGAAATCCTGTATCCACATGATCCCGCCCTTGGAGGTGCAGTCGGTTGCGATCTTCGCGAATCGCTGATTGACCGACACGTAGGGCTGCCACCACCGCCGCCTGAATGTCGGGGTCGCGATGGCGTCGTGGTACAGCGGCCAGATCGTCCGGTTGGCGAATCCCTCGTAGAAGGTCTCGATCTCGCCGCTTGTCAGTGGGACCGGCTGGTTCCGGATCCCGTCGTGCATGAAGGGTTCCAGGTCGGTTTCGGAGGTTCCCGACCAACCGACCCATGTGCTGGGCCTGGACTGGAGCACGGGCAGCAGCGCCGAGACGAGACCGCCCGGGCTGATTTCCCACCCCTTCCGGTCATCGACCACGACCCGATGGACCGGCAGGCGGTTGGAGACCACCACGAGTTCACTGTCCCTTGTTGCAGTGCTGCCTGGCATTGACCTGATCATACAGCAAAGGAAGGAATCAACCGCCAGGCCATCTCGCACATCGGGACGACCCGGGACACGAATGCCCCGGGTCGTCCACACACCAGTTTATTACTGGAAGCTGTCAGCCACCCCAGGCCGCGAGCGTCACCTCGTAGGCAGCGGCCGTTCCGGCAAACGCACCTCCTGCACACAGGCCGACCAGGGAAACGCACGGAATGGCAAGGCCACCGATCGTTACGGTCGTTCCGATCGCGCATCCACCGGTCAGCGCGAAGCAGCCGGCTGCGGCAAGCCCGGCGATGATCGTCGCTGCCGCATAGGCAGCGAACTTGCACATGCATCCCGGCGCGAATCCGGCGTTGGAATCACTGTACTGGGCGCTGCACACGTTGCTGCCCCACAGTTCACTCTCGGCAAGCGAGCTGAATGCATGGGAGCAGAGACTGGACGGACTCCACTGGGTCGGGGGCAGTCCGCTCTCGATGTCCTCCATGTACTTGTCGAGGACGGTGCTGATCTGGACCTCCATGCCGTTGACACTGACCGTGGATGACGGGTCGTTCCCGTTGATCGAGATCTTGCTCATGTCGGTCATGGCGATGTACTGGCAGCTCTGTATCTCCAGGTGCACATACGCACCGCCTTCCATCTCGGCGAAAACTGATCCGAAGATCTGGCCGGAGACCTGGTCGAACATGATGCCGCCGGTGAACGTCACGGGATGGCTGACACGTCCCATGCACATGTCGACGGTGTAGTTCTCGAAGTTCATGTCCTGGAAAGCACCGGGTTCGGCGGAAGATCCCCAGCTTCCCAGGAGGGCGGCGAGATCCTTGCCGTCCACGGAACAGTCGTTGTTGATGTCAGCAGATGATGCAGGGCCCTTCTGTCCCCACTGGCCGAGCAACACGGCGAGATCCTTCCCGGTGACGATGTCATCGCCGTCGATGTCCGTCGGGAGACATCCTCCCCCGGCGAACACCACCGTCTGGTTCACCAGGAGCAGCCCGGCGAGAAAAGCGCAGCCGAAGCGACTGCGGGCCATCGGCTTGAAGATGGATGAATGATCCTGGTCCTGGGTACCGTGCGCAGAATGACCGCGCAGCATGTTCATGATGGTCATGGTCGACTCCTATTCAATTGGGGCAGTTCTTGTGCCTATTACCTGTAATGTGACCTGTCCGTGGTCCGTGCAGAACGTGGAATGAGTCCTTCCATGAAGCTTCCGTGGAAGCGAAGGACTTCTATCAGCAGGTTTCCGGAATTATTTTTCGGACCGGGAAGGGCTCAGGACTGCTCGTCCTCGGGAACGTTGATGTTGATGCACAGCTCGTCCAGCTGGACATCCGTGACCGGCGCCGGGGCGTTCATGAGGAGGTCCTCGGCCTTGGCGGTCATCGGGAACGCGATCACCTCGCGGATGTTGGGTTCGTCCGCGAGCTGCATCACGATCCGATCGACGCCCGGAGCCAGACCACCATGTGGAGGCGCTCCGAACTTGAACGCCTGGATCATGCCACGGAACCGCTCGTCGACCTCTTCCCTGGAGTACCCGGCGATCTCGAAGGCCTTGTACATGATCTCGGGCCGGTGATTCCTGATCGCACCACTGGACAGCTCGACCCCGTTGCAGACGATGTCGTACTGGTAGGCGAGGATGTCCAGGGGATCCTTGTTCTCGAGGGCCTCGAGTCCGCCCTGGGGCATCGAGAAGGGATTGTGTGAGAACTCGATGGCACCGGTCTCCTCGTCGGCCTCGTACATCGGGTAGTCGGCGATCCAGCAGAACTTGAAGGTGCCCTGCTCGATCATGTCCAACTGCGAACCGACCTCCTCGCGAAGTCGACCTGCGAACCGAACCGCCTCCTTCTCGGGCCCGGACAGGAAGAGCACGCCTCCACCGGGACTGGTCATCGAGGCGAGGAACTCCAGCTCGGACTCGGAAAGGAACTTCGCAGCCGATCCCTTGGGCTCCTCCCCTTCCGGGAAGAGGACATAGGCGACACCCTTGCCACCCTCGCCCTGGATGAAACTGGTCAGGCCGTCGAAGAACTTGCGTGAACGGGAGGCGATGCCGTCAACCGCGATGGCACGAACGACGCCGCCGGAATCGATCGCACCCCTGAACACCTTGAACTCCGTGCCAGAGACCTGCTCGGTCACGTCGACGATCTCGAGCGGGATGCGCAGGTCGGGCTTGTCCGAACCATACCGACTCATCGACTCGGCGTAGGTCAGTCGCGGGAAGGGCGGCTCGGTGACCTTGCGGTCGGAGAACTCGGTATACACGCCATGAAGCACGTTCTCGATGACCTCGAAGACGTCCTCCTGCTCGACGAACGCCATCTCCATGTCCAGCTGGTAGAACTCGCCCGGGGATCGATCCGCACGAGCATCCTCGTCCCGGAAGCATGGTGCGATCTGGAAGTACCTCGGGAACCCGGAGACCATCAGCAGCTGCTTGAACTGCTGCGGCGCCTGCGGAAGGGCGTAGAACTTGCCGGGATGAACCCTGCTGGGAACCAGGTAGTCCCTGGCGCCCTCGGGCGAACTGCTCGTGAGGATCGGGGTCTGGAACTCGTGGAACCCCAGCTCGGTCATCCGCCTTCTCAGGCTGCTGATGATCTGGCTCCTGAGGATGATGTTCCGGTGCGGATTCGTCCGGCGCAGATCAAGGAACCGGTACTTCAACCGAACGGTCTCGGAGATGTCCTCGTCGGTGGCGACCTGCATCGGCAGGACGTCGGACTTGCCCAGGACCTCGACCTCTAGGGCCTTCAGCTCGATGTCCCCGGTGGAGAGGTTCGGATTCCTGTTGGCCTCATCGCGGGCGACCACCTCGCCTCGGACGGAGAGAACCCACTCGGATCGGGCGGACTCGACGATCTCGGCCGCCTCGGTTCCAGGCGCGAAGACGGCCTGTGTCATCCCGTAGTGATCACGCAGGTCGATGAAAATGATGCCACCCATGTCGCGCTTCTTGTGCACCCAGCCGGCGATCCTGACGGTTCGGCCGACATCAGCGATGGTGAGCTTGGAACAATCGACATCGAGGTAGCGGTTCATGGGATATGCCCGGGGGAATTCTGGTGTGGGATCATCTACTGAGATGGTGATGGTACACGCATTCAGTTGATCCGGTCCGTGGTCGGGCCGTCCCCCGTCCACCGGATGTCGACACCGGCCCGACCGGCCACGAACTCGCGGAGCCAGTCGCCGGCGGCCTCGGAACGCCAGTCATCCGCGTCGAAGACGGGCAGGTCCGGGTCGTTGAGCCGACCACGGTACCAGCCGCCAAGCTTGGATCGGCTCATGATCATGCCGGGAGCAATGCCCATGGCCAGGCAGCGGGTGCTGAAGACCGACCACAAGGCGTCGATCTGCATCCTCTGGGAGGCGGTCTCCTCGGACTTGCCGCCGACGAGGCCCGGGTGCGGAGGAAGATCGGACGCGATGGAGGTCAATGCGAGGATCCTGTCGCCAAAGTCGATTCGAAGCCTGCGGGGAAGCTGTGGGACATCCATGAGGTCGTCCTTGCTTCGAGGGGAGCTTCGAACGATCTCGAAGACGGTCTCGTCGGACATGACGATCTTGTGAGGCCGGTCGAGTTCCCTGGCGATCTCGTTCCGGAGCAGGACCATCTCCCTGAGCAGGCTCAGCTTCCTCTTCTTGAAATGATGCCCGCGAAGGATGCGCCTCATGTGTGGCTCAGGATCGAACGTCCTGGCCGAGAGCAGGACCTCATCGCATCGTCGCCGCGCCCATTCGACGCGACCATCGCCTTCAAGGGTCTTCCTGAGCAGGCTCCAGCACAGGGGCAGGAAGCGAACATCGTCCGCGGCGTACCGAAGCTGACTCTCGGACAGCGGGCGAGCGTCCCAGTCGGTGAAGGTGTGGGCCTTGCCGATGACGTGGCCGGTCAGGTGCTCGATGATCTTGCCGAGCCCGGACGGGTACGGCATGTTCGAGAACGCAGCCGCCACCTGGATGTCGATGATGTTCGCCGGCTCGCGCTGGATCAATCTTCTGGTGGGCTCGACATCCTGCTCACCGGCATGGACGATCGTCTCGATCGACTCGTCGGCCACCAGTTCCCAGATGGGAGACTCGTCCTCGAGTACGAGCGGGTCGACCAGGGCGATCTGTTCGGTGGTCGCGACCTGGAGCAGGCAGATCCTCGGGTAGTAGGTCTCCTCTCCGATGAACTCGGTGTCAAAGGCGAAGGAGCCGACCGAACGGACATGCTCGACGAGCTGCTCCAGCGCGCTCATCTCCACGATGAACTCCGGCTGCTGCCGGGGGACCATCGGAAGCTCGGAGGGAATCGGAGCAACCCCGTCACCCTGACTTTCATGGATGTCCGCGTGATGCCGTGATCGCCGGGTGCGACGACCGCTGAAACCACTCTTCTTCCTGGACTTGCTCATTGGGACATCCGCACGGACATGGAGAGGTCGATCATAGCCTCAAGGACATCCCCGGTTGACCCCCCGGTGAAGGATGGCGATCCACCCCCGGCAAGCCATGGGTCCCTTGATGAACAATTCGGGCACCAGGCACTGCCGAAAATGGCTGCAAAAGCATAGGATGGCGATGTTTACACGCTCATGGGGGTCGCCGGCACAGATGGAACCGGCCAAGGACAACAACCAGGACCGGGCTGATGCGCCGGATGTCCAGATCGATGCAACGGTCGTCAGCAATGCCGAGCAGACCACGATCGCCGGACTCCCGGGCAACAGGACCCGTCTAGCCGGCTCGGAGGACAAGGCCGCCCTGCAGCTGGGACTCAGGCCGGGCCAGTTCATCGGGCCCTACTGCATCGAGCGCATTCTCGGTGAAGGCGGTCTCGGCGTTGTCTACATCGCAACGCAGACCGAACCGGTCAAGCGCCGGGTCGCGTTGAAGGTCATCAAGCCGGGCATGGATTCGGCCTCGGTCATCGCTCGTTTCGATGCCGAACGACAGGCGCTGGCGATCATGGACCACCCGGGGCTGGCGAAGATCTTCGATGGTGGCGCAACAGACAGGGGCCTCCCCTACTTCGTCATGGAGTACGTCGACGGCGAACCGATGACGAGGTTCTGCAACAGGCACGACCTGGATATGAAGAACCGAATCAAGCTGTTCATGAAGGTCTGTGATGCCATCCAGCATGCACACATGAAGGGCGTGATCCACAGGGACCTGAAGCCCGGCAACATCCTCGTAGAAGGCGATGCCAGGGAGAACCGACCGATCGTGATCGACTTCGGTATCGCCAAGGCGACCGATGAGAGCCTGACGGACCAGGAATACAACACGATGGCGGGACAGATGATCGGCACCCCCGCCTACATGAGCCCGGAACAGGCGGGACTGTCGACGGAGCAGGACATCGACACCCGCGCGGACATCTACTCCCTCGGGGTCATCCTCTATGAACTGCTCTGCGCCTCGACACCCATCAGCGAGGACACGCTGCATGATTCCAGCATCAGCCAGATCCAGAAGCTGATCCAGGATGTCGATCCACCACGTCCCAGCCAGCGTGTCGTCCAAGACCTCCAGTCCTCGGACCGAGTGGTGGAGGTCTTCGGAGTCGAGGCCAGGACCCAGAGCAAGCGTCTTCGCGGCGACCTGGACTGGATCATCATGAAGTGCCTGGAGAAGGACAGGAATCGCCGGTACGCATCGGCCAACGAGCTTGCGATGGATCTGCAGCGGTACTTGGACAACGAGCCGGTACTGGCAGGCCCACCGAGCACCGCGTACCGGATGAAGAAGTTCGCAAGGCGGAACCGTGGGCCGCTCGTGGCTGCCTCGCTGGTGCTGGTCGCCTTGGTCGCGGGCATCATCACGACCAGCGTGCTGCTGGTGAAACTGAGCATCGAGGGAGAGCGGACCAGGCAGGCGCTGATCGAGGCCAACTTCAGGACGTACCTGTCGAACATCACGGCGGCCTCCAACCTGCTGGACAGCCGGAAGCGGGATCTTGCACGGATGCGACTCGAGTCGATCGCCTCGATCGATGCGGGTGACACCACCTATGAATGGAACTACCTCAAGTCGAGGTTGGACGGACCGATCCTCATGCAGATGGAGGGGCACAAGGGCCCGGTCACCGGTGTCGCATACATCCCCGGGAAGGGGCTGATCGCATCGACCTCGATGGACAGGCGGATCCACCTCTGGGATTCCATGACGGGACGGAGCATCTATCAGATGCCGATCCACGATTGCATGATCAACTGCATCGTCGCATCGCATGATGGATCCGTGCTGGTGACCGCGGACGAGAAGGGCAGGATCCAGTTCTGGGATCCAGTGCGAAGAACACTCGAGTCGACCATCGATCCGCATTCCGGATCCGTCCATGCACTGGCCATCTCGCCCGACGATGGGATGCTTGCCGCTGCAGGCGAGGACAGGAAGATCACCCTGTGGGACCTGGCATCCAACCAGAGCAAGGGTGTGCTGGAGGGACACGAGGAAACGATCACGGACCTGGAATTCTCACGGGACGGCCGCACGCTCCTGAGCAGCTCGAGGGATGACACGATCAGGATCTGGAACCCGATGTCCGGGGCCCTGGAACGGACGCTCGAATCGACGGCACATGACTTCATGTCGATCGCGATCAATCCGGCATCCGACCAGGTGGCCTCGGGGACCATCGACGGACAGATCCTCCTCTGGGATGAGGATGGAGAACTCCAGCAACTTCATCACCATGACCAGGCCGTGACATGCCTGGAGTTCAACCCGGCAGGTACCGAGCTCTACTCGGGTTCAAACGACGGCCTGATTTGTCGCTGGGATCCCGGCGACGGGCGACTCATCGATGAATCGATTCATGACGCCCCGGTCAGCTCGATCGCAATCGATCATGAGCAGAACCGTGGTGCGGTCGGTTACGAGGACCGGATGATCAGGGTCTACGCCCTGGCTCGACCGGAACTGGTCAAGCAGCTCACCGGACCCAGGAGCGAGGTCCTGTCCACCGCTCTGCATCCGGGAGGCAACCTCCTGGCGACCGGTCATGGCGATGACATCATCCGGCTGTGGGACCTTCACTCGATGGAACTGGTCGCCGAGCTGGACGGGCACACCGGCCCGGTGACTGCGCTGGAGTTCACCAGGGGCGGTGACGTCCTCGTGTCAGGGGGCTGGGATGCAAGAGTTCGTTCATGGGATGTTCTCAGCGGCGCACGCGGCGATGACATTGCTCTGGAGGCGCGCACCATCAACGACATCATCGAGGTCCCGGGATCCGGACTGGTCGCAACGGCTGCAAGTGACGGCATGCTGACACTCGTTGATGCTGACATGAAGCAGATCAGGAGCATCGAGGCGCACGACGATCCGATCACGGTGCTGGCGGTGAGTCCCGACAGCCGGCTGATCGCGACAGGTTCCAGTGACGACACCGCGATCATCTGGAGAGTCAATGACCTGAAGATGATCCGGGAACTGGACGACCACGAGAGCGACATCTCATCCATCGCCTTCAGCAACGACGGATCGATGATGGCAACGGGGAGTTGGGACAACGACATCCTCATAACCATGCTTGAATCACAACAGGAGCCGATGCGGATCTCGGGTCATGAGGAGGCCGTGATCCACGTCGAGTTCAGTGATGACGATTCGAGGCTGTTCACCGCCTCTCGCGATGGCACCTTCAGGGTCTGGTCGGTCAAGGCGGGCGAGGAACTCCTGGTCATCCCGGCGCACAAGGAACCGATCAACTCCGTCAGCATCTGCGGCCAGGAACAGAGGGTCATCACGGGGTCCGATGACCGGAGCATCTGGCTCTGGGAATCAGTGAACCTCGGGGAACGGATGGAGGAAGTCGCCCGATCCCGGAGGCTCCAGGAAGACCTGACCGAGCAGGTCGGCCAACTGCTCGCTGCCGGCACCGAGGGCACCCTCCAGGAACGGTTCCAGGCACGGTTTGGCGACCAGGACGAACCAACCCGGGATGCCGCCAGGGCCTGCCTGCTGAAGATGAGAAACGAATCCAAATAAACCTTCCGGATTCGGGCTTTCGATGAGTTGTTTCACGCCCGGATGAATTGTGTCTGCAACGAGCAAGTGTGAATGGAATCACCAGCCGCAGCTGTGATCGAACCATTCGCACCCGGATCAGCCGGTGGGGTGCTTCGGCGAAGGGTCCACGAGGAGTTCGCAGGGCGGCACCGGGGGTGATGCGTCATGGACAAGGACGGCCGATCGGTTCACAACAGACCGATCGGCCGTCTCCATGTCGATGCGCAGCAGCACGGACTCACCTGGTCCGCGACCCGGAACGTCCACCTCAAGTCGTATCGCGGGCCGGACCGGTCAGGGGTCCATGACGCGATGGTCGTGACACTGCACATGCATACCCACCACGATATCTCGAACCGTGAATGTTCAAACACGACATGATGATCGCATGCTCCAGTGGTCGATCCTGAAACCGCATTGCATCATGTCGACGAACATCCAGGGTCTGGGCCGCAACTCCATTTGCCGGCGTTGATCCCTCCGGACCGCCCTGTCCTCTGATGAGTCGGCGCGACAGTTGAACGAAGATATGGGTGATCGTGTTCAAGGGAGGGGCCGATCATTCGCTGGAGGAGTGAAACGACCCGTGATCACCAGCGATCAATCACGAAGCCGACGATGCACCCCACGTGATCGTGCCGTGACCTGGTCGATCATGGCTGATGAAGCCTAATGACACCGGGGCAGGCTCCGGTTCGAGCCGGAGGCCCCGGGTCTACATCGATCATTGCACGGAATGCGGCCCGGGCAAGTGAAAAAACAAAATCAGGCCTTGCTGGATCGAGGAGAGGTGGATCCCATCAGGCAGACCAGCAGCGCCACGACGAAGCCCGCAGTCATCCTCCAGCCGAGACTCACCACAGGCATCGATTCGTGGATCTTGGGGCCCCATTGAAGCACGCCCACCACGATGAATCCGCTCACCAGCGCGGCGGGAATGCTCAGCGACGACCCGCGGCGGGTCCACAGCACGGTGACGAAGACCGCCAGCAGCCCGGCGTATGCATAGACCATCACGCCGAGAGCGAACGGAATGAGTCCCTCCTGCAGCATGTCCTGCCATGCGACGCAGATGCACGCGAAGGCGGCCAGGAGGATCCCGCACGAGAACGATGCGACCCGCGCGACTCTCAGCCTGGAGCGATCCGACGCGCCTGGTCTTCGCGGGACGTAGAAATCCGTGACGATCGACGAGCCCATCGCAGCAAGCGCCGAATCGAGACTGCTCATGGCTGCCGCGAGGACCCCGGCGATCATCAGTCCCCGAACACCGGTCGGCAGCTCGGTGAAGATGAACTGGAGGAAGACCTTCCTGGAATCATCGATCACGTGTCCGGATGGATGGGCCACCAGTTCCGGGTGCTGGTAGTAGATGAACAGGAGAAGACCCAGTGACAGGAAGAGAAGGACGACCGGGATCGAGATCAACTGGGACAACACGGCGGAGATCGCACCGGAACGACCCGACCGACAGGTCAGCAGACGCTGGGCAAGGTCCTGGTCGGTCCCAAAGGCGGCGACCGCAAACAACGTGAACCCGATCGTCGCGGACCAGATCGTGTACGGGTTCCCCAGCGAGGTCGAGGTGTCGACCAGGGCGAGCTTGCTGCCGCCGGAGCTTGTCGTCGCGGTGGAGAGAAACGAGAAGACCTCGCCCAGCGGAAGATCGATCCGCCAGAGCAGGATCAACATCGCGATGATCGCCGTGGACACGAGAACCACCGCCTGGAGGACATCGGTCCAGATTACGGCGGTGATTCCACCGCCGACGGAGTAGAACATCGCGGCGATCGTCACGATGATCACGGAGGCGATCATGTGGGAGACCGAGAGGTCACCGAACAGCAGGAGCGAGACGGGGATGGCGGCGACATAGAGCCGTGCCCCGCTGGCGAAGACGCGACCCAGCAGGAACATGCCGCTGGTCCAAGCCTGCGCCGAACCCCCCCTGTCCTGCCCCACCAGCTCGTACACGGTTCCGACACCACGAGCGTAGTAGGCCGGGATGAACATCGTCGCGACGATGACGATGCCCAGAATCATCCCGATGTTCAGCGAGAGGTATGTCAGGTTTCCAACATAGGCGTCCTGGGGACCACCGATGAACGTCACCGCGCTGAGTGACGTGGCCACGAGCGATACCGAGGCGGCGAGAACCGGGATGCGACGACCCCCGAGCAGGTAGTCCCTTGAGTCCTTCTGACGTGAGGTGATGAAGATCCCCAGGGCCATGGTCACGAGGAAGTAGAGTCCCACGATGGTCCAGTCGATGACACCGAAACCGGGAACAGGCTGCGGGTCGATCATCGATCGTCTCCGGACCGTGACGGGTCGAATCGATCAAGCGAAAGGAATTCGATCGGCAGATCGGTACGGCGGTCCAGCGAGAGGTCCGACATCACCCGGCCCATGACGCTGGAGAACTTGAAGCCGTGCCCGCTGAACCCGGCGGCGAACCATGTCCGATCGCATCCGGGAACACGATCGATGATGAAATCGCCGTCGGGCGAGTTGGTGTACATGCATGTCGTGGCATGGGTCATGCTTCCGACCGCACCGGGAACATGCTCGAGCACCTCGGATCGAAGTCGCTCGATCTCCTCTGGCCGGACCCACCCGTCCTCCTGGTCCGGATCGGTCGGTGTGCCAGCACCGTGCAGCGCGACCTTCATTCCCTCCGGGCCGAGCTGGTCGGGCCATGTCGGTATCCCGTAGTAGGGCTCGTTGCCGCAGGTGTCGATCAACCAGACGGGCATCCTGCCGATCTCGCAACAGCCTGGATCATCCGGACGCAGCCAGCCGATGACCTGGCGGGTCGGATGCAGTGGAACCCCGAGCTGCCCGATCACGCGCGATGTCCATGCGCCGCTGCACACGATGAGGGAGCCGACCTCGACGACACCGTCGTCCAGTTCGATGCGGACGCAATCTCCGGTCTCCTCCCAGGAACGCACCGGCGTGTTCTCCATGATCGTCGCCCCGGCCTGTTCCGCATCGAGCAGCCACGCCTGGATCGCCCGCTCCGGATCGATGAACCCCGCGTTGGGTTCCAGGATTCCAACGTACTCGTCCATGACACGGAACTGCGGGTATTCCTCCCGCAGCTGCTCGGCTTGGAGAATCCTGCACTCCAGGCCGTGGGTACTCGCAGATTCCAGGACACCGTCATGGATCTGTCCACCGGGCGTGGAGATGTAGAGGACGCCGCAGCGGATCAGCAGCGTGCTTCCAACGCGTGATTCCAGCTGCTCCCACTGCCGCCCCGCCTCCATCAGCAGCGGAACGTAGTCCGGATGCTCGTGGTAGCTCTCCCTGTAGACACGGGAGTGTCCATGGGAACTTCCCCTGTCATGGGCCCTGGAGAATCGCTCGATGCCAATGACGCTGGCGCCCCGCCTGGCGATGAAACTGCATGCCGCGGAGCCCATGGCTCCGCAACCGAGTACCGCTACATCCGCTGTTGAAGTCGTCATGCTTGCTGCTTCAGGAGAGTTCGACGGAGCCTGAAGGTGTATCGACGATCGCGATCATACGGGTCGAGGATCCGTGTCGCACATCGATCCCGATGCCGAGCAGCCGCAGGTGATCTTCGAGTCCGGCCGGATCGGGCGTCTCAAGCAGCAGTTCGCGGAGGGTGCATGAACCCGGCATCGATCCGGCCGGGTGCGGATCCGATCCCCAGTCGATGAAGAATGGAACAAGACCGCCATGGAACATGCATGCGGGATCCGTCAGGGTCCAGCTCAGGACGGAGCCATCCGGCCTGACACGGCTCATCGGGCACGGGGGCGGGATCGGGTGGGCCAAGTCAGCGGTGAGCCCGGGCAGCTGGTCCAGCGGAATCCCCGAACACGCCCAGGTCGTCATGGCCGGAAGATCACTCCGATCCAGTCCGAAGGGAACAGGACCCGGCGGTGCCTGGAGTGTCGGATCCAGGCTGATCACCTCGAGGTAGGTCCATGGGCCAAGCGTCATCACGGCATTGTGCGTTCCCCAGCCTGGATGCCGTCCTCCGATGACCGGGCGTTCGCCAAGCAACCGCTCCACGTGATCGCATCCGGAATCCAGGTCNTCCGCCGCGATCACGAGATGGTCGATCTTCCAGTTCGGCATCGAACGTGATCTCCTGAATCACCACGAGGCACGGGAGTTGATGCAGGATGGTTGTTCAGGCGAGGTCGTGAAGCTTGCCGGTGGAATCCCCGAATGAACGTCCCCTCACCCCCATCCGCTGCAGCATCGAGACATACAGGTTGCACAAGGGCGTGTTCTTCTCGTACACGATGTGGCGCCCCGGCCTGATGGTGCCACCGCCGCGGCCGGCCAGCACCAGCGGAAGGTCCTCGTGGTTGTGGCGGTTGCCATCACTGATCGCACTGCCGAAGACGACCATCGAATTGTCCAGCAGCGAACCATGCTCGTCGCGTTCGGAGGCCAGTCGGTCGATGAAGTATCCGAAGGACTCGACCTGGAACTTGTTGATCCTCCTGATCTTCTCGATCTTCTGCTGGTCACCCCCATGGTGGGAGAGGTTGTGATGACCTTCGGGGATCTCCAGGAACGGGAACGAGCGATTGGATCCCTCGTTGGCGTACATGAACGACGTGACCCGAGTCAGGTCGAGCTGGAACGCGATGACCATCATGTCCATCATCAGCCTGAGGTGCTCGCGATAGTCCCCGGGAACCCCTTCGGGACGCTCCAGGTGGGCCAGCTCGGCGGGATCGTGCTCGATCCGCTCGATGCGATCGATGCGCTGTTCGAGCTCGCGGACACCGTGGAAGTACTCGTCGATCTTGTGGCGATCGTTCGTGCCGAGTTCCCTGCGCAGTCGACTCCGGTCGTCGGAGACGAAGTCCAGGATGCTCTTTCGCGTCGCAAGGCGACGAGCCCGTGCCTCGGCTGTCTCGTCGGAGGATCCGATCATGAACATCCGGTCGAACAGGTTCCGGGGATTGATCTCCTTGGCCATCGGTGTCCGGTCGGTCCGCCAGGAGATGTTGGCCGAGTAGGCGCAGCTGTAGCCGGAATCACACCCACCGGAGGTCAGGCCGGGGTCGCATCCCAGTTCGAGCGAGGCGAACCGGGTCTGCTCGCCGACCTGTGCGGCGGCGACCTGGTCGACCGATATCCCCACCTTGATGTCGCTGCCGGCCGTCTTGTACGGATGCGCCCCGGTCAGGAAGCACGCCGCGGAACGGGCGTGATCGCCAGGACCGTCACCGAGCGCCCGGGCGTTGTTGTGGGCGAGCCCGCTGAGGATGTTGATGTGCTTCCGCCTGGATTCAAGTGGTGCGAGCAGNCTGGACATCGAGTAATCACGTCCCTCGCCGGTCGGTCTCCACTCGGGCGCGTGCACGCCGTTGGGAATGAAGAGGAACGCCATTCGCCTCGCGGCCGGCCCCACCGATGCCGTGGCGGTTCGGGTGAAGCTGAGTGGCGAGGGGCTCATCGCCTCGAGCCAGGGAAGGGCCACGGCGGTTCCGAGTCCCCGAAGGACGGTTCTTCGATCAATTGCCTTGGTGCCGACGGACTTGTTCATCTCAGGACCCCTGTTGACGGAAGACGTCCAACTGCACGATCCCCCTGATCAGTGTACCCAGCGTGGGGTCCTGTTCCAGAAGGAGCACGAGAGATTCGACCCGAGGCCGATCCCCCTTTCGCAATCCCCTGCCCAGTGCGTATGTCAGCATGTGTCGTGACAGGGATCCGTGGAGGGCGTTTTCCTCCAGCAGCAGGTCGCGAACACCGCCCGGCCCATCGTAGATCGTGCCGTCGGGCATCTCGATCGTCGCATCAATCGGCCCGTCGGCCGTGGTCTGCCTGGACCGGCCGATCGCATCGAAGTGTTCCAGGCCGAGCCCGAGCGCATCCATCCGAACATGGCAACCGGCACAGTCCGGATCGGATCGGTGCCTCGCCATCATCTNGCGAAGCGCGAGATTGCCCAGGTCACCGACATCCTCGGGAAACCCGTCGACACCTGGTGGCGGCGGTTTCGGCGGATCATCGAGGATCGACTCGAGTATCCACTTGCCACGCTTGACCGGCGAGGTTCGTGTCGGGTTGCTGGTCGCCGTCAGGATGCTCGCATGGCGAAGCAGTCCGACCGGATCACCCTCGAGATCCACGCGGATGAAGCCGGCTCCCTTGATGCCCTCGATCCCGTAATGGCGGGCAAGCGGCTCGTTGACGAACGTGTAGTCCGCATCCAGGAACGTGTTGATGGGTCGTTCCTCGCGCAGGATCGAGTTGAACAGAGAGATCGTCTCCTCCTGCATGGCGCCGAGCAGCCTGCGATTGACGTGCTTGAACCTGCCGGGATCCGGCTTCCGATCCGGGAGATCACGGATGTGAAGCCACTGTGTCGCGAAGTGTCGACCCAGCGCATCGGACCTGGGGTCCTGCATCATGCGATCGACCTGCTCGATGATCCCATCGGTCTCGAGAAGACGACCGTCGGCGGCCGCATCCATCAGTTCCTGGTCAGGCATGCTCGACCAGAGGAAGTAGGACAGGCGTGATGCGATCTCCCAGCCGTCAAGCGGCCTCGCCGGCACGTCACCGGTCGGACCCGGCTCGATCCTGAAGAGGAACCTCGGGCTCACCAGCAACGCGGCGAGTCCGACGCGCAGCTTGTCGTGAATCGCGTCCCGGTCGTCGGTCGAAAGCTCGATCAACTCCACGAGCCGGTCAATCCGATCCGGCTCGGGCGGACGCCTCCATGCAAGGGTGGCCATCCGTTCCACGGCCAACCTGAGTCGTTCGTCCGGTCGAAGCTGCTCGGTACCCTCGAGCACCTTCACCTGGAACTCGGTCGGTGGCCAGGGCTCCAGAGGTCCTTCGAGGGCGATCTCGATGACGGCGGCATTGCGATCGCGGTTGCCGGGATCCGGATCATCAGGGTTGAAGTAGTCGTTGAGGAACCCGACGCCGAGCATGTGCGGTCCCTCGGTGAGCTCGATCTCATGTTCGTACCGCCCGGGACTCTCCCTGGTCTCCGCAACGGTGATCTTGCTGACCGAACTCCCGTCGACGAGCATTGACAACCTGACCAGTTCATCCCCGGCCTGCTGACCGAAGACGGTCGCCTTCATCCTGTATCGACCGGGCACGGGAACGTTGAACTCACCGTAACAGGCGCTCCTGGAGGACATCCAGCCGATCCCCCTGTGATTGCGGGCCTTTCGCTTGAAGCTCATGCGATCCGGGTGGACCCGCCAGGTCGCGGGCGCCGGGGAATCCAGGGGACGCACCGCGGACATGGCGATGGTCTCGGCTGCATCGAGATACTTCTCAAGCAGGATGGGGGGCATCGAAAGGACCTCGCCGATGTTGTCGAAGCCCTCGCCGACATCGTCGGATGGAAAGTGATCCTCGACATCGAACCGGACCCCGAGCATGTCCCTGATCGTGTTGGCGTACTCCACTCGGTTGAGTCGCCTGGGCGCTACGCGTCCGGGCGGCGTGATCTCGACGACGACCTTGTCCAGCCGTGACCTGAGCCACTTCTCGATCCAGCCATACTCCTGCTCGTCAGGTCGCCTGCTGCTGGCGGGTGGCATGTCGCGATCGACGATCCGTTCCAGGATCGATTCCAGAAGATCGGGGTCGAGCTGATTCGGCTGCACCGATAGCATCACCGTCAGGTCCAGATCTCCTTTGGGCTCATCGCTGTCATGACAGGAGATGCAGTATCGATCCAAGAACGCTTCCAGCGGCTGATCCTGTGCATCCTGCGCATGCAGCAACGTGTTCGGCAGCAGGATCAGGAAACAATGGATTAGCGGTATGGCCAGGCGCACGGCATGCTCCGACGAGGCACATCTGATTCGATCTCACACTACAGGTTCGATACCACCGGTTCAAGCAGATGTCGGCAACAGCTTCATGCGGGTGCCCAGCTCGACAGGTATGCTGTGACGCCCGCAGAGGAGGCCAACAATGCCGATCCAGCTATTCGTCCTGGCCCTGTCTTCATTGGTCCTGTCACAACCCGTCCTGCAATCGGACGAGCAGGTGATCCGTGCCGACGGTCTCGGTTCTGACACGAGGATCGACTTCGATGCCCGGGACATCCCGACCATCACGGCCGACAGCGAGGACGATGCGTACTTCGCCGAAGGGCTCGTCCATGCAAGGCACCGGCTCTTCCAGATGGAACTGTTCCGCAGGCGGAGCGCCGGCGAACTCTCCATGATCTTCGGCGGCTTCATGCTCGAGTCCGATGTCAAGATGAAGGTGTACCAGTTCCGGCGCGTCGCGGATCGGATCATCGATTCACTGGCTCCAGGCGAGCTCCGGATGCTGGATGCCTACGTGGCCGGGGTCAACGCGGGGATGTCCTCGCTCGAGCAGCTCCCGGTCGAGTACCGGATGCTCGGGATAAAGCCCGAACCATGGACGCGCAGCGACACCATGATGGTCTACATGGTGATGTTCGACATGCTCACCAGATCGCAGCGAGAGGAGTTGTCGACCCTCGGTCTCCTCGAGGCGGTCGATCCGGAGTACGCGGAATTCCTGATCAGCCCGATCGATCGATTCGACGCACCGATGATCCCCGGGACCGAACTCCAGGAGACGCCGGTACCGATCCCTGGTGCGGCGACGACCAGGACCCGCCCCGTGGGTCAGCAGGATGAGGCGATCAAGAACGAGGTGAACCGCGAGTATCCGGGCTCCAACAACTGGGCCGTTGCTGGAAGCAGGACCGAACACGGTGGAGCCATCGTCGCGAGTGATCCACACATGCCGCTGACGGTGCCGGGACTCTGGTACCGGGTCCGGATGAAGTGGCCCGGCGTCGACCAGTCGGGAATCTCCCTGGCGGGGATACCGGGTGTCGTGATCGGAAGCAACGGGCACATCGCCTGGGGATTCACCAACGCGACCGCGGATTTCCAGGACATGGTCATCGTCGAGAAGGATCCTGATCGACCGGATCACTATCTCGTACCGGGTGGCTCCGAACCGTTCGAGGTGATCAAGGACATCGTCGAGCCACGGGGGATGGAACCGAGAGACGTCACCGTCCGATGGACCCGCTGGGGGCCGATCGTCGGCGAGGATGCGCTGGGGCGACCACTGGCGTTGAAATGGATTGCGCTGGAACCGGGCATGGTGAACTTCCAGAGTCTGAACCTGGCCACCGCGCGCACGGTCGACGAGGCGATCGAGATCGGCAGGCGATGGCATGGCCCTCCGCAGAACCTGGTCGTCGGGGACAGCACCGGCAGGATCGGGTGGGTCCTGACCGGCTACCTGCCCAATCGGGTCGGGTTCAACGGTCGCTACCCGGTGTCGTGGGCGGATGGATCGAGGGGCTGGGACGGGCAGATCCCGGAGGATCGTCGTCCGATGCTGGTCGACCCAGAGAGCGGGTTCCTCTTCACGGCCAACAACAGGACGGTCGACCCGGATCACGCTGCGTTGCTCGGGTTCGTGTGGGCACCGGGCGATCGAGCACGTCGGATCCGCGACGTGCTCGCCGAGGATGTTCCGGTCAACGAGGAGGCCATGCTCGGGTTGCAACTGGACACCAGGGTCGAACGATTCGAACCCTACAGGGAACTGCTCGTCCAGACACTCCGGGGACGAAAGCCGGGGGAATCCGATGATGGCGCGCTTGAGCTGATCGAGCAGTGGAACGGTTGCGCAGACGTGGATCAGTCGGCCATGGTCATCCTTGACCAATGGCGGACCCAACTGCAGCGGTCGATCGTCGATGCGCTGCTGTGGGATGTGCGAGATGCACGCGGGCGAAAGCTCAAGAGAAGACTGGTCCGGGAGGAACCGATGCTCCAGGTCCTCCAGCAGAAGCCGATGCATCTGCTGAACCCGCGTTGGGACAGCTGGGAGCAGTTCCTCGACGAACAGTGGAGCCAGGTGGAAGCCGATCTAGACATGGACGAGCTTCCGGACTGGGGAACCTACAACAAGGCCAGCATCATGCACCCGATGGCCGCGGCGATGGGAGGCTTCGGCAACTCCAGGTGGAACATCCAACCACATCCGCAGCCCGGACACCCGGCAGCGGTCAGGGTCAGTCGACCTCGGTTCGGCGCCAGTGCGAGGATGGTGGTTTCACCAGGCCGCGAGGAACTGGGAATCCTCCACATGCCGGCCGGCCAGTCCGGTGATCCGGAATCCCCCTACTACCGGCTGGGTCATGACTCCTGGAAGGATGGGACTCCCGACCCCTTCCTGCCCGGAGCACCTCGACGGGTGCTCCTGCTCGAACCAGCAGCACAACCATAAAGGTTGTATGCTCTGCACCCGAATCTGAACGATCAACGCAGGAGCTGCAGATGAGCCAGGCATCGACTGAACAGGAACAGGGCATGCACAACGTCGTCGGCGATGTCCGGGATGTCGTCAAGAAGAGCTCGGGGCTGTGCATCGGGCTTGGTGTCTTCTACGTGATCGCCGGAGTGCTCGCGATCATCCTCCCGGGCCCGGCGACCCTCGCGGTGGAACTGGTCGTAGGCTGGCTCCTGATCCTCGGCGGCATCATGCAGTTCATCTATGGATTCCAGTTGCGGCACCAGTCCGGGCTGCTGGCAGCGAACATCTTCTGCTCGATCTTCTCGGTGGTGGCCGGGGCGCTCCTGCTGATCTTCCCGATGGGCGGAGTCCTGACGCTGACGATCCTGCTGGCCCTCTACTTCGCCATCAGCGGAATCGGCCGGATCATCGGCGGGATCGCGGCCAGTTCGGATGGAGGCTGGACCATCATCAGCGGTATTGCGGGCCTGTTCGTGGCCGCCCTGATCTTCCTGGAGCTCCCGACCAGTGCCGCATGGGCCATCGGGCTGCTGGTGGGGATCGAGATGCTCTTTGGAGGGTGGATGATGATCGCCATGGGAAGCAGCTTCAGAAAGCAGCCAGAACCAGAATCCGCTTGATTTACAGCGGAAAACGGTGAAACTGCTGCCATCCGGGCAGGATATTATTATTACGCAAGTCCTTTTAATACAAGGATTTACGTATATTCAGGCCGATTGAAGTCGGCCCTTTTTAGCTTTGATATGACCGAATTCGGACCTGAACTGCCGATAACGAGACCTAACACGGAACGGAAGCCGTGCCCGAAAGGTAGTCATCGGGCCAGACCTGGAAACGTCTCTTCCGCATGCCGATCGTTGGATGGACTTCTCTGGGAACCTAGTGAGGAATCGAATACATGAAAGCTATGGAAATTGTCAAGACTTGGGCACGTGAATTCATTGACCTGATGCTGATCTTCATTGCGATCGGCGTGCTTGTGCAGATCATTTTCGGCACTGGCGATACCAAGATCCCCTACTTCGGCGCAGTCGTTGCCAACCTGATGGATCTGATCGGCCAGTTCGGTACCAACGGGCTCGTGGGCCTGATCGCCCTGCTCGTGATCATTGGTATCTTCGCCAAGAGGACTTCCTCCACGGCGTAAGCCACTGAACGACATACGTTTGAGTTTGTAATGCACAGCCACCCGCACCAGCGGGTGGCTGTGTTTTTGATCACATTGAAGTACACTTGATCCCATGGATATTTCAGCTGCAGAGGTCGGAATCATCTTCGTCTCCTGGGTCGGGTTCGCACTGGCCTTCTGCGCGGTCGCAGAGTGGATCGAGAAGAAGCGAGGCGTTGATTGATCGCCATCATCCTCATGGCCACCCTGGTCGCTGGCGCCAGCCAGGGCACACTCCTGGAGCCTCAGGAGGAAAGACAACCGACCACCCTGGAACCGCCACCCTGGAAGGCGACCGTGCAGTTCCTGGAGAGCCTCGACCCCGCACAACAAACACGAGCGGCCCTTGAGCTGGGCCACCCTTCGCGACTGGACTGGTCGTTCTTTCCGGGCCGGAGAGATGGCATACGGCTGGATCAGTTGGACAAGGACCAGCGAGCCAAGGCCATGGTGATGATCGACTCGATCCTCAGCGATGACGGTGAACTCACGTTCGACCGGATCCAGAGGGTCGAGAAGTGGGTGAACGACCGGGGCCGAAAGGACGTCGGCAAGGACGCATTCGCCGTGGCGGTCTACGGAACACCAGGACCCGGTTCCACGTGGGCATGGAGGCTTGAAGGCCATCACGTGACGCTGTCGCTGGCGATCGTCGACGGGCGGGTCGTGTCGTTGACACCCTGCTTCTTCGGCAGCGATCCGATCGTCGTCGGTGACGGTCCGGACAAGGGACTCCAGCCACTTCGAGCCGAGGACGAACTGGCCAGGGCACTGGTGCGGTCGCTGGACGGGAAGCAGCGGAAACTGTCACGCCTTCCAGGCAAGCCATCGGAGAACATCCGCTCGGGCATGTCGCCGAAGATCCAGTCGGTCAGTCCGGCTGGAATCGCCATGGACCAATTGGACCGATCCCAGCAGCAGAAGCTCCGGAAACTCATCGATACGTACCTGGGCCGGTACGAGCCGGTCCTGGTTGAAAGCTACCGGGATGGCACATCGCCGGATCCTGCGGTCATCCGCTTCGCCTGGACTGGATCACTCGAGGACGGGAGCCATCTCTACTACCAGGTCACGGGCAGGAACTTCGTGATCGAGTATGCAAACGGCATGGGTGGTGTGACACACGTGCACACCGTGTGGCGGGATCGAGCCAGCGAATTCGTGAAGCTGGGCGGCAGTGACCCGGACGAAACGGGGTGATCAATCGTCCGCGGCTCCGGCGCAATGGGTGGCGATGCTTCTGGAGACATGATCAGCCAGGAACCTGTTGCCGCGTGCGTTCATGTGAACACCATCGGTGGTGAAGATGCCGTGAGGAAGATCGCGGGGATTGTGGACCAGCAGCGAGTCGGCCATGATCGTTCGCAGATCGCACACCTGGAGTCCGTTGCGATCCGCGATGCGGCGACCGACATCGGCGTATTGGTTGAGCATGTCGTCAAGCGGATTGGTGCCATCACGCTTCTCCCCGATGGTCGTGGGCGTGACGAGCACGATCGACGCACCGGTTGCACTCACGCGATCAACCAGTTCCTGGAGTCCCGACTCGTAGACGTCGATGGGAGTCCCGTGACCTGACTGGCTGTGCCAGACGTCGTTGATTCCTATGTAGACGACGACGATGTCAGGTTCGTGGACCAGCACGTCGCGATCGAGCCGAGCCAGCAGATCGGGAACCTTGTTACCACTGACGCCCGCACCGATCATGTTGATTCGATCATCGGGACGACTGGTCGTGACGTGACCGCGGATCAGGTCGACGTACCCACCGGGCTCATTGCCGGCCTGCGTGATCGAGTCCCCGAGAAAGACGATCGTCGTTCCGGCCGCCAGGGGAGAATTGGATGAACCGAGCGACGACATCCCGGCCGGAGATGACTGCTTGTGCTGCCTGAACATCCAGGGGATGGTCCCGAGATCGCGATAACCGGGGGTCCAACTGTCATGGCCGACCCCCTTGTACTCGGTGTACGTGGGCGCTCCACCGAGTGAGCCGAGTGCCTTGACCATCNTCCGGGACAGNTNGACCGGGACGACGGAATCNTCCCTGCAATGAACGACCCATGTCGGCATGCCGACGATCCTGCCGGCGTGGTCGGGCGATCCACCCCCGCAGATCGGGACCAGGGCGGCGAACCAGTCCGGGTGACGCATCGACAGGTCCCACGTGCCGTATCCACCCATGGAAAGTCCGGTGAGATAGATCCTGTCCGTGTCGATCGGCTCGCTCCTGGTCACATGAAGCAACGCACGCGAAGCCGATTCCAGGGCCGCGGTGGGCTCGTCTTCGAACCCGGACCAATGGGGATCATCAAGGACGTAGTCCACCCACGAGTCATCGCGAGGGCACTGCACAGCGAGGACGAAGCAGGGATGCGCACGTCGCATGGTGTCGGACTGCATCAGTTCCGGGAAGTAGATCATCTGCGACNTGTTGTCGTCACCGCGTTCGCCCGCACCATGAAGGAAGACGATCAGTGGATACTTCATCCCGGACTCGATCTTCTCCGGTCGCAGGATCCGGTACGTCGAGGAGATGGCCTCGGTGCCGGGCTGTTCCTGGTTGCAGTTCACGGGCAAGGTTCCAAGATTCAGGAGGATGATCGTCGAAAGAGTGGCGAGCATTCCGGTTTTCCAGGTCGATGAGCGAAAAAGAACATGTCAGGAGCCATGGTACACTTCCGGCAGCGACTCTTTTGGCCTGATTCGACGAAGGAGTCTTGCCTGGCGGGGTCGATCCGGCAACACTGGATGAACCCCACGATAGCCACATTGAAAGAGAAACCATGTTGATCGACTCACTTCGAATCGGGCTGTCCGGCCTTCTCCTGGCGCTCCTCGCCCTGGTGCCGGCTCATCAAGTGATGGCGGAGGATGAAACCAGGGTCCGCTACGACGGCCACGCGATCGTGCGAGCCGAGGTTCGTACCAACAGGGATCTCATGACGATGCTGCAACTGAGCCCCGACTGCTGGGCAGAATCGCACGGACTCGGCATGGTGGAGTTCCGGATTCCTCCGGACCGGATGGGTGCTCTCAAGGCGTCCGGCATCAAGTTCGAGGTCCTCATCCCGGACGTGCAGGTCCTGATCGACGCGGAACTCCGGCGAATCAGCCAGTCCCAGCAGAACCAGGGCGGGATCGCCGGAGGCTTCGATCCTGGCTTCTTCCTCGAGTACCAGCGAGTTGACGAGATCAACGAGTACCTCGCGCAGTTGGAAGCAGCCTATCCGGACCGGATCAGCATCCAGCAGTATGCCAGCAGCCTGCTCGGCCGACCGATCATGGCCGCGACCATCGGGGAACCAGGCGAGGGCAAGCCGGCCATCTGCATCAATGGCATGGCCCATTCCCGGGAATGGATCAGTCCCGCGACCGTGATGCTCCTGGTCGATCGACTTGTTCGGAACCCCGATGGGGATTCATTGATCGACCGCATGGTCGAGGAGGTCACCTGGTACATCCTGCCCGTGATCAATCCCGATGGATACGAGCACGCCTGGGACGTCGACCGCCTGTGGCGAAAGACCCGGAGAAACAATGGCGACGGCACGTTCGGTGTCGACTGGAACCGCAACTTCGATGCCGAGTTCGGTGGGCCGGGATCCAGCTCGAACACGAGCAGCGACATCTACCATGGGCCATTCCCGTTCAGCGAACCCGAGAGCCAGGCCCTGCGGGACTTCATCCTCGAACACGATGAAATCGTGGTCCACCTGGACATCCACAGCTTCTCGCAGCTGGTCCTCTGGCCGTACGGATACACGTTCGACACGCCCGAGGATCCGAAGCGATGGGTTCTGGAGAACATCGGAACGGACATGGCGGGAGCGATCTTCCAGCAGAGTGGCAGGGTCTATACGCCACAACCCGCAGCCGCACTCTACCTGGCGAGCGGAACCAGCCTGGACTGGGCATTCGATGGAGCCGGGATCCTCTCGTGGACCTATGAACTTCGTGACACGGGCGAGTTCGGATTCCTGCTTCCACCGGACCAGATCATCCCGACCGGGCAGGAGTTCGTTGCAGCGATGGCCCTCCTGTGGCAACGAGTCGTCGATGGAATCCAGGTCGACTACATCGAGCAGCCGACCGAGGTCATCGTCGCGGGTCAGCCCAGCGATCTCAGTCTGAGGATCGCACCGGTGGCCGCCGGTGCGCTCGTCGAGTCCTCCGCGACACTCTGGACCAGGATCAACGGAGGACGATGGGAGTCTTCACCGCTGTCGTTTCTTGGGGTGGATCTATACGAGGGCCAGATCCAGGCGCAGTCCTGCGGCGTGCTGGTCGAGTACTACATCTCCATCAATTCGGACGACGGCATAACGTTCACGGATCCACCGCTGGGTCACAGGAACCCGTACGAGGCGACGGTGATCGAGCTGGTCGAGGTGTTCGTTGACGACTTCGAGAATGACCTCGACTGGATCGTCATCAACGGCAGTGGACTCACGGACGGACAGTGGGATCGAAACGAGCCAATGGGCCTGGGTGATCGAGGTGATCCACCGACCGCCTACGGNGGTTCNGGCCAGTGCTACCTGACCAACTCGGCCGATGGAAACACCGACGTCGACGGCGGCTGCACCGAGCTGGTGTCGCCCATCATGGATGCAACCGATCCGGATGTCGTCCTGGAGTACGCGCGGTGGTATGACAACTCGACCGGTGCCAGTCCACAAAGTGATATCTTCGTGGTCGAGGTCTCGGATGATGGTGGAAACACCTGGGTGCAACTGGAAGTCGTCGGCCCGGCCGGCGNGGAGGTCCAGGGCGGNTGGTACTACAAGTCGTTCCCGATCTCGGGGATCGACGGGATCGANCCCAGCGAGAGCTTCAGGGTCAAGTTCATCGCCTGTGACGAGGGTGCGGGCTCGGTCGTAGAAGCGGCTGTGGACTCGGTCCTGCTGGCGGTGACGGGCTGTTCCAACGGGGCCGACCTCAACGGAGATGGATTCATCGACGGACAGGACCTGGCACTGATCCTTGGCAACTGGGGCGCCTGCGACGACTGCCTTGAAGGCTGCCCGGAGGACCTGACGGGCGATTGCGTGGTTGATGGAGCCGACCTGGCCGCCATCCTTGGAAGCTGGCTTCCAGCCCCGTAGGAAGGGATATTCGAAGATTCCGCATTCCCGACTTGCACGGTAAGTCAATCGTGGCAATGTAGTTATGCGAATTTCAGGAAACGCCCGAACCCCAGGTTTTTGAACAAAAACACGCACTATTGAGAGATTTGTTGCACCTGGAGCGTAGTGATGGTGAGCAGGCCAGGAGAGGCCAATCAATGCGAGGCAGGACGCTGTTGAGCAGGTCGAGCAAACCACAGGAGGACATCCCAATGAGCCCGAAGGAAATCCAGGAACTGATCAATTCCCAGATCGACGCCCTGTTTGAGGCCGCCGTCAATGGCAGCACGGAGCTTGCAGGACAGACCCTGACCGGTGTCGCCGAGATGCTGGAGGCGCGTGACAGCCAGTTCGAGTGATCTGAAAACAACGGTTGAACCTACTTACGCCCCCGGATGCATCAGGCACCGGGGGCGTTCAAGTTCACTGGAACCCAGCGGCCCTGATCGGGTACCCTCGGCTGAATGAAGAGACGATCATTCACCATGTCCTTGTTGCCGGTCCTGCTCATGCCGGTCATGGGGCTGGGTCCTTCGGCCCAGGAGGACGTGGATGGCCCGAGACCCAATGTCGTCCTGATCATGCTCGATGATGTAGGCTGGAACGACCTGGGATTCACCGGGAACGCTCATCACCGGACACCGAACATTGACAGGCTGGCCGGAGACGGAGTCGTCTTCTCGACGACCTATGCCAACGCCCCGAACTGCGCCCCATCGCGGGCGTGCCTGATGACAGGCCAGTATTCGCCTCGCCACGGGGTCTACACGGTCGGAACCTCGAAGCGCGGCAGGTCGCACAACCGCAGGATCATCCCGGTCGAGAACCGGCGGTCCCTGGAACCCTCCACCGCTCAACTCCCGATCATGCTGCGCGATGCCGGGTACCGAACGGTGCATGTCGGCAAGTGGCACCTTGGTGACGATCCGCTCGAGCAGGGGTTCCAGGTCAACATCGGCGGCAACAAGGCGGGACATCCCAAGTCCTACTTCAGCCCGTACACCAACGGAAACCTCACCGACGGCACGGACGGCGAGTACCTGACCGATCGCCTGACCACGGAAGCCATCCGTTCGATCAGCGAGGGAGACGGCCCGGTGCTCCTGTACCTCTCCTTCTATTCCGCTCACACTCCGTTGCAGCCGAGGAATGACATCCTTGAGTCCGTCACGAAAGTTCGATCGGATGCTTCGCCCGTCCACGCGAAATACCAGGCGATGATCGAGTGCATCGACCAGAACGTCGGGAGAGTGCTCGACGCGCTGGAGGAACAGGACGCCCTGGACGACACGATCATCATCCTCACCTCGGACAACGGAGCGCTGGGAGCGACCAGCTCGCTCGATCCGATGGCGGGATCCAAGGGCATGCTCTATGAAGGTGGGATCCGCGTCCCCATGTTCGTGTACTGGAAGGATCGGATCAACGGGAGTCGAACGGTCGACGAACCCGTGATGCACCTGGACCTGGTTCCAACGATCGCGGAGCTCTGCCGGATCGACGTGGAGTCGCGGTCACTGGACGGACGGAGCCTGGCCCCCCTGCTGGGTTCGAAGCAGGAACTCGGCGAACGCGAACTTCACTGGCACTTCCCCGCCTACCTGGAGGCTTCGGCGAAGAAAGGGACATGGAGGGCCACGCCGTGCGGGGTGATCCGCAAGGGCCGATACAAGCTCATCGAGTCATTCGAGGACGGATCCATGCAACTGTTCGATCTCCAGGTCGATCCCGGTGAACAGCGCAACCTTGCCGGAACGATGCCCGAGGTGCGGCAGGACCTGCTCGATCGCATGAACCGCTGGCGAGATCGTGTCGGGGCGGAGGTCCCACGCCAACCCAACCCGGAATACGTCGATCCGAATGCAGGCGCGAAGGAATCGATCGACTAGAACCCGACGGCCTGTCCATCCCGCCTGAGATCGCTCGCGCCGAGGTATCCGTCCTCCAGCACGTGGATCGCCTGGCCTCCGCCGAACGAAACCGTGCGCGAACCGGCGATGGTGATCTCGTGTCCTCGCGATTCCAGTTCCTCGTAGACGCCCGGATGAAATCCAGGCTCCATCTGGACGCGAAGCCCCTGGTCGACACGCCAACGCGGTGCATCCAGCGCGGCCTGGGGATTCTGTCGCCCGTCGACCATGTGGACCATGACCTGCATGTGACCCTGTGGCTGCATCGGGCCTCCCATGACACCGAAGGCCATGACCGGCTGTTGAACACCGTCGACGTCTCGGGTGACGAATCCAGGGATGATCGTGTGGAACGGACGCTTCCCGGGACCGACGTGGTTGGGGTGCCCGGGCTCGACGGTGAAGCCGTGTCCCCTGTTCTGAAGGGAGATACCGGTATCCGGAATCACGATACCGCTGCCGAAGCCCATGTAGTTGGACTGGATGAAGCTCACCATGCACCCATCGGCATCGGCCGCGGTGAGCAGGACGGTTCCACCAGGCCTGGGGGATCCGTGCCCGGGATCCTGGGCACGATCAGGCCGGATCAAGTCGGCACGCTGGCGGAGGTAGTCCCGCTGGAGAAGCTCGTTGACATCGATGTCCGCATGCGCCGGATCACTCACGTATCGATGGGCGTCCGCGAAGGCCAGCTTCATCGCCTCGATCTGGGCGTGGATCGAGTCGGCACAGTCGACATCCATCCGATCCATGGGGCAGTGCTGGAGGATACCCAGCGCGATCAAGGCGGCGATTCCCTGGCCGTTCGGGGGTATCTCGTGCAGCGTGTACCCGCCGTAGTCGATCGAGATCGGATCGACCCAGTCGATCGTGTGAGCCTGGAGATCGCTGCCACGAAGATGACCACCTCCTTCACGCGATGCGGCATCGATGCGATCGGCGAGCTCGCCCTGGTAGAACTCGGCGCCTCCGGAACCGGCGATCGCCTCGAGTGTCTCCGCCTGCCGGGGATTCATGAAGAGTTCACCCGCGGCGGGCGATCGTCCGCCGGGAAGGAAGGTTCGGTTGAACTCGTCGTACCGGCCCCATCGATCGGCAGCCCTCGCCCAGGAGCCCGCGGTCTGGGGGGCGACGAGGAACCCTTCGCGGGCGTAGGTGATCGCGGCATCGAACAGGCGCTCGAACTCGATCGAACCGAACCGACGTGAGACCTCCACCCAGCTGCTCACGGCGCCCGGCGTGGTCACGGGTTCCCACCCGGTCCGCGCAATCCGTCCCCGGGTGACGATGCCCTGTACATCAAGAGTCGCCGGCGATCGACCCGAGGCGTTGAGACCGTGAAGTCGCCCGTCCTTCCAGATCATTGCGAAGGCATCCGAGCCGATCCCGTTGCTGGTTGGCTCGACCACAGTGAGGGTGATCGCCGTGGCCAGTGCCGCATCGACCGCATTGCCCCCGGCGGCGAGTATCCGAAGGCCCGCATCAGCGGCCGTGGGCTGGGAAGTCGCGACCACGTTGCGAGCCAGGACCGGCATTCGCTGTGACGGGTATGGGAATGTCCATTGGAAATCCATGCGCTGCTCCAACCAGCCAGTGTACTGGGCGAAGGCATCGGTGTTCAGGGTACACTCATGGAAGGACGATCCGTCCATGGAATACCAAAGGAGCTGATCATGAGAAGCACGGCCGCCGCGTACCTGTTATGGCTGCTCACCTTCATCGGAGTCGCCGGACTGCACCGGTTCTACTGTGGCCGGGTCATCAGCGGAATCATCTGGCTGCTGACCTGGGGGCTCTTCGGACTGGGAACACTGATCGACCTGTTCCTGATCCCGACGATGGTCTCGGAGGCCAACCTCCGGGAACAGGTCAACAGCGGACGGTAGGAACCGGTCCTCACGAACCAGTCGCCCGCATGTCCACGACGTAGCGCACCGTCGCGCAGGCTCGAGGACAGACGAGGTCCATCTGGCCGTCAGGAATGATCTCGAGGCTGACCGACTCGGAACCAGGCAACGCCACGTTGATGCTCGAACCGGGCAGGAGCACCGCGTTGACCAGGGTGCTGGACTGGCCAGATGTCACCGTGCCCAGCGAGCAGGGATCCGCCGAGGCATTGCTCACCTTGAACCAACCATCACCTCGCTCCATGGTGAGCCCGTCCTTCTCCAGCGTGGAGTCGATCGTGCAGATGACGGGGTCGCGGGGCTCAGAGGTGTCGAAGATGGCGATGTAGTTCTCCGTGTACGAGACAAGCCACCCGCTGTGATGAACCGATGGCACCGGGCTGCCGTCAGGCAGCGCGATCTCGACCTCGACCCCCCTGCCGATGTTGCGTTCCAGGTTCGGCTCGTAGGCCTTCGGCTGGCTGAAGTTGCCGGCGATCTCGGTGATCCCGGACTTCTGGTTGCTGATGACCTTGCCCACCGGCGAGACCGACCCAACGGTTCCAAGCAGTTGGGTGAACGTGTTGACGATCGCGTCCTTGATCGTGGTCATGAAGTTGGTGATGTTGCGGATCCGGCGACGAATGAACCGTGGATTGCAGTTCCGCTGGATCTGTCGTTGACGAAGGGCCAGGTGATGCGGATCAAGTCCACGGACGATCCTCGACACGCACAGTGACTGCTGCATGTCCCCGGCGCTCAGCAGCATCGCGGTCCGGTCCGGACCGTCGGTGATCGGTTCAGGCGATCGATAGTCGATCTGTACGCTGCCGAGACTGTTGGGATGAAGCTTGCCGGTCCGGACCTGCCTGCCGGGACCGAGGTTGATGCTGATGTACTGGTCCTTGAAGAGCCTGAGCGTTCGATCCCGCTTCCGGAGTTTCAGGAAGCTGCTGACGATCGCGATCAGCAGGAGGACCAGCAGGGTGATCCAGAAGATGCTGCCGAGACCGGCGAGCCAGTCCCACGCACCAGGCAGCACGGTGTCGGCGAACTGCTTGGCGGAATTCTCAGTGGCTGGCTCCTGGTCCTCGCCAAGGGCCAGTAGCGTCTGGATTTGGTGCATGGACACGCTGGGAGCCTCCTGCTGGAACCGGTGCGGAACTTGTGGACATCATAACTGTCCGTTCAGGTCGGGACGGATCGGTCCCGGGAGTGTACGATCTGGGAAAGATCGTCGTTTTCTACAAGAAGGAAGGTGTACGAAACAATGCAAGGCAATGGAAACCTGCGAGTTGGCGTCGTCATGGGTTCGATCTCGGACTATGAGACCATGGAGCACGCCGCAAAGACCCTCGAGCAGATGGGCATCGAGCATGAGGTCAAGGTTCTTTCGGCACATCGAACCCCGGAGGCGCTCTGCGAATGGATCGATTCGGCACATGATCGAGGCGTCGAGGTCTTCATTGCAGCCGCTGGTGGCGCCGCGCACCTCGCTGGTGTCGTGGCAAGCAAGACGATCCTCCCGGTTCTCGGTGTTCCCATCGAGTCCAAATCCCTCAAGGGCCTGGATTCACTGCTGTCGATCGTGCAGATGCCTGCGGGCATCCCGGTCGGAACGCTCGCCATCGGCAAGGCCGGCGCCATCAACGCGGCCCTCTTCGCAGCGGCGATCCTGGGAATCCACGACGAGAACGTCGCCGGGCGAATCAACAAGCTGAGGGCCGACAAGGCGCAGGCCGTACTCGAGTCTCAGATTCCCGTGACGACCTGACCACGGGAATTCGCGGCCACATCCCCGGCCTCGTTGCAACGAGTGATGGACATGGTGACGGCATCAGGACTGATGTCGAAGCCCATCCATCGTCTCCCTGTCTCGATTGCGGCCACCAGCGTCGTACCACTGCCGCAGAACGGGTCCAGGACGATACCCCCGGGTGGAGCCGCCGACTGGACGAGCATGCGGAGCAGCTGCAGTGGCTTCTGGGTGGGGTAGCCCGTCCGCTCGCTCGCCATGTTGTTCAGTGAGGGGATGTCCAGGACGTCGGTGGCCTTCTTGGTCCGACCCTGCATCCGCCTGCTGGTGGCGGGGATCCGTGGAGGGTCGAACCAGTACTGGTCGGTCCGTCCGTAGAAGAGGATGTCGTCATGCTTTCGGGCGAACCGACGGGGCGAGGACCCGCCGAGCCCGTAGGACCAGATGACGTGATTGATGAAGTTGTCCTCGCCGAACACGCGGTCAAGAAGCAACCTGACGTGATGCGAGTTGCGCCAGTCGCAGTGCAGCATGATCGAACCGGTCGGCTTCAGCACGCGATGGACCTGGATGATCCTGGGCTTGAGAAACTCGATGTACTGGCCCGTGGTTCCGAAGTCATCCGCGTAGGCGTGATCGGGATCGGTACCGGATTGGACCCTGCCCGTGTTGAACGGCGGATCCATGTAGACCATGTCGACGGACTCGTCGGGCAGGTCGGCGAGATGATCGAGGCAGTCACCGGTCAACACCTTGCCCAGGTCCTTGATCATGCACACGAATGTACCAGCACCGGGACACGGAATGTGAAAGGAGCGGCCGGTTGATACCGGCCGCTCCCTTGATTCATGGTCGGACGCGTGAATGCGTCAGGATGCCTCGGCCCTGGGGTGGGCCTGGTCATAGGCGCCTCGCATGCGTTCACGGCTGAGGTGGGTGTAGACCTGGGTACTGCTCAACGACTGGTGACCGAGCAGTTCCTGGACCGACCTGAGGTCGGCACCGTTGTCCAGCAGGNGGGTCGCGAAGCTGTGCCTGATGGTGTGCGGGCTGATGTCCGGATCAAGTCCGACCTCGGAGAGGTACTTGGAGACCTTCCTGCGGACGGATCGGCTGCTCAGCCTGCCGCCATGCTTGTTGATGAACAGCGGCTGATCGCTGTCGGTGGCCAGGCCGAGCCTCTCGGTCTCGCCTTCCAGGAGCTTGCAGTAGTGATTCAGGGACTGAAGAGCGTGCGTACCCAGGGGGACCAGCCGCTCTCGACGACCCTTGCCGCGGATGATCAGGGCCTCGCCGGCCTCGTTGATGTCACCCCGGTTGATTCCGACGACCTCGCTGACGCGGATGCCCGTGGAATAGAGGGTCTCCAGGATCGCACGATCCCTGGCGCCCAGGAGGGTGTTCTGGTCAGGAGCCGAAAGCAGTCGCTCGATCTGGTCAACCGAGATGGCCTTGGGAAGCCTCTTGGCCTGCTTGGGCGTTCTGATCATCGTCATCGGGTTGGTCTTGATCATGCCGCACTTCTCCAGCCACTTGTGGAAGGAGCGGAGCGTGGCGATCTTGCGGGCCATCGTGGCGGCCGAGTAGTTCTGCTCGCCCAGCCGAGCGAGGAATCCACGGATCAACTCGATGTCCTCCGAGAAGATCTTCGCCGTGATGGTGTTGGATGAGCCGGAGTTCTCGATCGCGGCGGCCTCGGCGGCCATGTCGATCTCGATGCCCTGGTCGGTGCAGATGAACTCGGTGAACTGCCTCAGGTCCAGTCCGTAGCAGCGCGAGGTGTACGGGCTGAAGTGGCGCTCATCGATGAGGTATTCAAGGAACTTGGTGATGATGGGAATCTGCTGCTGTTTCATGTGATCAAACCCTGGTGTTGTTCCCGCGGTGCGGATTGAGGTGACTTGCAAACGACCGAGTAGACCTCCTGTCAGACCTCGGGCCCAGCGTCATGCGAGACAATCCTCGCTGGTGACGCACGAAGGCGGCGCAGATGGTTTCGGGACTCCCGGGAAGTGCCTTGGAGGTGGAACTGCCCGGCCCGGCCGGCCGCATGGAATCCCCCGCTGGATTCGAATTCCTGTCGAGGTCCGAGAACTGGGACCTGCCAATAATCTCATACGCAACAGGGGGGAAATGGTTGCGTTGAGGGTCGTGATTCCTTCCTGGAACGCCTCCTGGCGTCCCTTCCTGCGTGTCAAGCTGGTCATTTCTTGCTGCTGGAGCCATTGGACCCTCGACTTTGCTGTCGACGGCCCAGTGGCCGTCAGTCATCTGTAGCCTGGGCCGTCAATGCAATCTGCTGTTGCAGGAGCAACTGGCGGACCAGGCGGAAACTCGCGAACTGCGTGTACCGGTCCATGCTCACGAGGTAGACGTCCTCGCCGAATGCGCTGTCGGGGACATGCCTGCCCCGGGCGAAGTTCGCCAGGTCGACCAGGGTCCTGTGATTTGATGCATCAAAGAGACCCGAGGCCTGGATGATCGATCCACCATGGTTGGAACCCGTTTCGTCACGTTCCCGAAATGCCATCACGACATCACGCGGATTCATCTGCTGGTGGCCTGCATCCCGAAGATAGAGTTGCAGTGCGGCTCCCAGGACGATCGGGGGATATGGATCCCACGCGGTTACGGTCCCCACGACCAGGCCGTCGACCTGGAGGACCTGCTGAAGCAGTCGCGCATCCGCGTTGGTCATCACGGTCTTCAATCCGAGTGCCTGCATCGCGGAGATGGTGCGATTCAACGGAAGGCACTGGAGACCATGGACCTCCTCGATCTGTTGAACGAGGATGTCCGAGAACGCGAGCATGTCGGCCTGGGACACGCCGGACTCGTTGGTCATCGGCACGACCGCCCAGACACTGGGGACATCCGGAGCGACCAGGACATCCGGGTTCTTCAACTGCGGGCCGCAGCCCGCTGGGAGCAGTACCAGGAGACATCCGACCGTCAAACCGATCGAAACCAGCCTCCTGACTGCGAGCATGAACTGTGTACTTGCCATGGCGTCCTGCCTCACTCGGACGGCTCCGCCCATCCGGGGTGGTTCCAAGGGAACCGGTAACTACTATCGGCCTCTTTATGTGGACGCTTTGAGGCTATTCGGACTCTTGATCAAATCCCGCCTCAGCGACCGTTGAAGGGGGGTCAGGGGCCACCAAAAGCGGCTCGAAATCGGCCTGGACCGACCAGATGTTCTCCGTCCCACCCCGGTTGGATACGAAATAGACCCTTCCATCGCCGCCCCATGAGGGTTGCATGTTCCGATTGCTTCCAGAGGTCAACTGGACCCGGCCGGTCCCATCGCGGTTGATCGACCAGATATCCGCTGTTTCAGGCCATTCCGAGATGGAAAGATCAGGATCCAGGACGGTGGTGAAGGCGATCTTCATGCCATCGGGACTCCACGATGGATGGATGGCGGCGGCGTTGGCGGCGGAGGCGATCTCGGTGGGATTNGATCCCTGGCCACCATCGATGTCGATCGTCCAGATCCCGTAGAAGCGGCTGCCTCGCTGGCGTGCTCGTTGGAAGAGGATCTTGGATTCACTCTCGGCGGGAGACCACTGTGGAAAGAGGCCGTAGGTGATGAAGCGGTCACCCCCGGCATCATGGGCGTTGCAGGTCCAGATCTCCCATTGCTGTGACCGCATCCCTCGTCGACACCAGGCCAGGGTCGATCCGTCCGGAGACCATGTCGGGTGGATCTCCGCCTGGTTGGTACTGGTGACCTGGATCGTCTGTCCCCCGTCAATCGACATGATGTAGATGTCCCAGTTGCCGGATCGATCACTCGCATAGGCGATCCATGCGCCATCCGGGCTGATCGAAGGCATCATGTCGTTTCCTGGATCCGATGTCAGTTGCGTGATGGTTCGTCCATCGACGGTCTTCCGGTACAGGTCGCTCGTAGCCTGGTGCTGAGTGGAGGCGTACACGACGAATCGGCCCGATGGATCCATGTCCGGATCGAAGTCGGCGCCCTCGGATGCGAAGCTGACCTGGAAGAGGTTGCCATCAGACTCGATCGAGTGGCCCGGGCCACTCGGACCAGTCTCGCCGTAGAGACCCACGAACATCGGGTTGCTCGATCNGTCCGTCCTGGACGCCCGGGTGCTGGAAGGAGTCTCCTGTCCGGGCGAACTCGGGGAGAGATCACCGACCATGCTGGACCCGGCGTACATGCCCAGGTTGTTCGGCGTCCATGCATTGGATGTCGCTGATACCGAGGGAGCCGGGGCCTGGCCACTGCTGGAGGTGCCACGGCAGCCAGAGAGCGAGGCACAGGCAAGCAGGCCGAGGGTCACAATGGCCGTGGAACATGGATGTGTGGCGGTTCTCAGCATCTGCAGGGGCCTGTCATGGGGAGCTTGAAGACGAACAGATGGCCTGGATCAGCCATCCAACACCATCTCTTATCGGACGAATTCGGGGGCCTGCTTGAAGCACCCAGGCCCGCATGGACTCGCCATGGATCGGTTCCAGCTGGAACCCACCCCCCCCCACGCCCTGGATCAGCAGTGAGATCAGAACGGACCCGATGATGAGCCTGCATGAACCCCCGATGCATCCACAAGCTGATGGCGGGTGCGTGGCCCTAGGACTACACTGTGAGATTCTCGATTGCGTAGCTCAGTTGGTAGAGCAAGCGACTTTTAATCGCTAGGTCCTGGGTTCGACCCCCAGCGCAATCACTGGATCGAGTGCACCCCCGTCAACGCGGGGTGCGACTCGATTCCCAGGTGCATCCGGTCTCAAGGGAGATGTCCAGCCCAATGCTCGTTCTTCATGCAAACTGGACCGAAGACGGNCTGCACCTCTGGGCGGAATCAAGTGAACAAGCAACCAGGTACCTCGACAAGGAGAACCACTCCACAGGCGATGCAGATCGCCCGGAACATCATCCGTTCACGAGTGATCCGGAACAACTGCAGCAACGGCTCGTCCAATCTGGCCTGCTCGAGCAGTCGTGGAACATCGCCAAGGCGAATGTAGGACTGTTCCTCCCACACGTGATCGATGATGCCGGGAACTCGATCCCGATGCCAAGCGCCAGGCTTGAGAGTCTCATCACGAGCGATCTTGGCCTGGATACGGATCTTCACCTGGGGAGGACGACGGTCACGGCAATCAAGCTGGACCCATGCAACAGCCTCGAGGTGCTGCTGAAGCTCCAGAACGGCTCGCCCGATTCTGACATGATGCTCGGTCACGGCCTCCGCTTCTGGATGCTCCTGGGCCGCACGATCGTGGAACTGCTTGATGATCAGCGGGTCGTTCCCTCGATGATCAAGTCGGGGTCGGGTTCGATCGACGCCCTCTGGCAGCCGTGGATCGAGGATTCCGACGCGAGCGAGAAACTGAAGCTGCTCATCCAGGCGATGCCGCCCATCGCGCGATGCGTCGATGACATCAATGGCGGGGATCCATGCAGGATCGTCGAGTCGATGCTCGTCAGGCTGACCGATGCACGCGTCCGGCTGACACTGGTTCACGAGGATTACATGGAGGCGATCGAGGACTGGGACGCCGAGGAGGATCCGCACGTCGCCTGGCTGTCAGGACTGCTGGGCAACGAGCGTTCGATCCACACGTCACAGGCCAANGAGGTCGGACTGCTTCGCTCGGCGAGGTTGTGGCTGAGCCAGTTGGATGATGTCGCAGAACATCGGTCCGTCCGACTGTGCTTCAAGCTGAATGAGCCAGACATCGAGGACGAGGATTCGGTGTCGATGGAGGAGTCGTGGATCCTCAGCCTGCACCTGGTGACCAACGACGATCCGCCACACATCATCGATGCGGAGGAGATCTGGGATCACAAGTCCAGCGGGAAGAATCCCCTGATCGACCGACTGGGCGGGCGTGGCGGACAGGCATCCGACCTGCTGCTGGCCGAACTGGGTCGGGCAACCCGGATCTGGCCACGGCTGGAGTCAATGCTCAACGAGGCGACCCCGTGCAATATCGATCTCAACACGAAGGATGCCTATGCGTTCCTCTGCGAGTACCAGGCCGTCCTTGGCGAGGCGGGATTCGAGACGATGCTGCCTCACTGGTGGGGGCAGTCCTCCAGCAGGCTCGGCGCACGGCTGCTGATCGACTCGGAGGAAATGGATCCAGCCACCATCGGAGAGAACAACATCAACACCGGCGGCCTCAGCAGGCTGGTGGAGTACTCGTGGCAGATCGCACTCGGCGAGAACCCCATGACGCTCGAGGAGTTCCAGAAGCTCGCCGAGAGCGGTTCGCCGCTGGTCAAGGTCAACGGCCAGTGGGTCGAAATCCGTTCGGAGGACCTCGAGGGTGCTCGAAGGTTCCTCAAGGAGCATCCTGGCGGACAGATGACGGCGCTGGAAGCCTTGAGGCTCGCTCACGGGATCGTTGATGAAGAGGGCTCGCTGCCAGTGCTCGGTATGGACTGCACCGGGTGGATCAAGGAGCTCTTCAAGGACTCATCCTCCTCCGAGAGCTTCCCGATGCTGGTGCAACCGGAGAACTTCCAGGGTTCCCTCAGGCCGTACCAGGTCCGTGGCCTGAGCTGGCTGGCGTTCCTGGACAAGTTCAACCTCGGTGCATGCCTTGCCGACGACATGGGCCTGGGCAAGACCATCCAGCTGATCGCGCTGCTCCAGCATGAGCGGGCGATCAACGGTGAACGCCCCGGACCGACCCTGCTGATCGCGCCGATGAGCGTCGTCGGGAACTGGCGCAAGGAGCTGAACAGGTTCGGACCGGAACTGAAGGTGCACGTGCACCACGGCATACAGAGACCGATGGGCGAGGAGTTCATCGCGATCGCAGAGGAATCAGACATCGTCATCACGACCTACGCCCTGTGCACGAGGGACTGTGAGCTGCTCAAGCAGATTCCGTGGGATCGCGTGACCCTTGACGAGGCCCAGCACATCAAGAATCCGCCGACCAAGCAGACCGCCGCAATCCGGTCGATCGAATCCCGTAGCAGGATCGCCCTGACGGGTACGCCGGTCGAGAACAGGCTGACCGAGCTGTGGTCGATCATGGAGTTCTGTACTCCCGGATACCTCGGTGGAGCCACGGACTTCCGCAGGCGCTTCGCGATCCCGATCGAGCGACATCGCGACCAGGGCCAGGCCAACAGACTGCGACGACTCGTTCAGCCGTTCATCCTTCGAAGGCTCAAGACGGATCCGAAGGTCATCACCGACCTGCCGCCACTGGTCGAGATGCGACAGCATGTCCACCTGACCGACGAACAGACGAAGCTGTACGAGGGTGTCGTCGAGGACATGCTCAACAAGGTCGATCGGGCCGAGGGCATCAAGCGTCGCGGACTGGTCCTTTCGGGACTGGTCAAGCTCAAGCAGATCTGCAACCACCCGGCGCACTACCTCAAGGAGGCCGAGGAACACGGAGGCGCCGGCACCTCCCACGAGTCGGGCATGGCGATGGTGAATCGTTCAGGCAAGTCCATGAGACTCATGGAGATGCTCGAGGAACTCATCGCAGCCGATGATCGGGCGCTCCTGTTCACCCAGTACAGGCAGATGGGCCACATCCTCGTGGCGATGATCCGGCAGGTCCTGGACCGGGAGGCGCTCTTCCTTCATGGAGGCACGCCGCAGAACAAGCGGGAGCAGTTGATCGATCGATTCCAGTCCGATGACTGCACCGCGCCGATCTTCGTCCTGTCATTGAAGGCCGGCGGCGTCGGCCTGAACCTCACGGCGGCCAACCACGTGTTCCACTACGATCGCTGGTGGAATCCCGCCGTCGAGAACCAGGCGACGGATCGGGCGTTCCGTATCGGACAGAAGAGGACCGTCAACGTGCACAAGATGATCTCCACGGGCACACTCGAGGAGCGGATCGACGAAATGATCGAGCAGAAGACGGAGCTGGCCTCCCGCATCGTCGGCTCCGGAGAGAACTGGCTCACCGAGATGTCCACCGGGCAGCTTCGTGAACTCCTCAGCTTCCAACTCAGTGGAAACGAGGTCGGCACATGATCCAGAACAACGGCAACATGAGGCACGGCCACGACAAGGACACCGGCCCACGCAAGGTCCGTCATGGAATCCAGCTCGGCAACAAGGAGGCCCCCAACGGATACTCCTGGCTGGCGACCAAGTGGCTCTCTCGGATCGAGTTCCATGCCGGGAAGACCCCCTGCAGAGAAGGATTGGAATACGCCCAATCAGGGCAGGTCGCCTCGTTCAAGATCGAGCCGGGCGTGGTCCACGCCGAGGTTCAGGGGCGTGCCCCACGACCGTACAAGACGGAACTCCGGATCGACGTGATCGCGCAGGACTCTTGGACGAACGTGATCTCGCTGATGGCCTCCGAAGCGGTCCACTCGGCGAAGCTGCTCGGCGGAGAGATCCCCGAGGTCATCGAGCTGCCGTTCGCCAGGGCGGGCGAGCACCTGGTCCCGGAGGATGTCCCCCCCTCGATGATGGACTGCAGTTGCGGCTCGACGCTGCCGTGCAAGCACGTGNTAGCCATGGCCATGGTCCTGGCCGACAGGATCCATGACCAGCCCCTGGATGCATTCCTGGTCCGCGGGATTCCCGGTACGCAACTGCTGGAACGACTGCAGGAGGCGAGGTTGCTGCGAGGTGGCGGGATCGCACAGGCTCATCCGGCCGCCGCGATTCCCAGCTTCGACGTCAAGTTCCCCCCACTGTCGGACTGCCTGGATGATTTCTGGCGTCCGGGTCCGCAACTCGATGAATTCGATCGGACCCCGGCGGGAGATCACGTCTCCCACGCGCTGCTTCGACGACTCGGCCCGTCCCCCATGCAGGGACGGTTCCCGATGGTCGGACTCCTGGCGAGCATCTACGACTCGATCACGGCATCCGCCCAGGCGATGCAGCAGGAGATCGATCAGCTCGGCGAGGTCTCGGAACCGGCGCCGGAGGATGAGTTCGACGAGGAGTGAATCACTCCTGCATTCGATCGAGTAGATCCATGACCGCCGCATCAAGCTGCAGGTCCTGTTCGGTGGCCTCCGACTCGGGCGTCTGAATGACGACGAGGTCGGGTATCGCCCCGTTGTTCTCCATGTCGGTCCCGTCGAGAAGGAACCAGCCCCTGAATGGAAGGCGCACGCGGGTTCCATCGATCAGGGTCGTCCCGCCGGTCGAGATCACGCCCCCGTAGGTCTGCTGGCCGACGAGCGTTCCGCGGTCAAGCGACTTGAATGCGTGGGAGATGATCTCCGCGTTGGAAAAACTCTTCTCGTTGCAGAGCATGTTCACCGGGAGGATGTATCGCTGGATGAAGAGCCTGTCCTGGGGATACCCGCTGGTCATTCCAGGATCCGCGCCCCTGGGCACGGTATACGCATGCGGTCTCACCATCAGCGATGCCAGCAGGCGATCCGCGGTCCAGCCTCCACCGTTGTTTCGAACATCGACGATCAGTCCGTCCCGGCCATCGGCCGCAGCGTAGAGATCACGTTCGTATTCATCGAGCGACGCCTGGCCCATGCTCTTGATGTGGATGTACCCGATTCGACCGTCGGACAACTCGTCGACGAGCTTCCTGTTGCCGGCCTGCATGGCCTTGTACCTCAGCTCCCGCAGCGCGTTCCAGCTGATCGGTTCGATCAGCAGATCGAGCTGGACCGGTCCGGTCGCATCATCCTGGCGGACGATGCCGATGACCGTCTCCTCGCTGATCCTTCCGGCCAGGCGACTCTCGACGCTGTCACCGGGCACAAGTTCCATGAAGTCGATCGATGTGATGACGTCACCGACCTTCAGCGGTGTCGATGAATTGGCCGCTGGGGATTCGGGGATGATCTGGACGACCTCGTACCCGATCCCGCCAGTTCCCGGTCGGACCTCGATTCCAAGATACCCGTGGGATTCCCTGATCGGTGATGACGGCGACGTTGCCGTGATCCCCAGGTGTGATCCGTTGAGCTCGCCGAGGAAGCGAGCAGCCACGTGGTTGAACTCGTCGGTGGTGCGGGCCTGCCTGGCCAGCTGGTGGTACCGGTCGGTCAGGCGATCCCAGTCAAGGCCCTTCATCGTCGGATGGTAGAAGTACTCTCCGACCGTCCTGGCCGCTTCGGTGAACTTCTGGCTGTTCTGCTCCTGCAGGTCGATCCTCAGGGTGTCCTTGATGGCATGTGTCTTGGCACCGGTCCCGGTCGGTGAAACCGTGCCGCCCTGGCCGGATGAGATCCTGACCACCTTGGATCCATCAAGGGACGTGCCGAAGAGCGAGGCGGTCGAGCCGAGCTCCTTCGCATCACTCCCGTCCCACTTGATCGACCTGAGCTTGCTTGATGAACCCCCGATACGACCGTTGAAGATGTAGCGATCACCACCGGGCGTGATCGCCAGATCGGTCTGTGATCCGAAATCGGAACCTGAAGTCTCGACCACCCTTCGAAGCCTCAGCCAGGCATCGTCCAGGTCGAGCTCCTCGAACCCGGGATTGTCCATATCCAGCTCTTCCTGTCCGGGTTTCAGGGGCTTTCGCTTCTTGGCTGCGGCGACGGCATCCTTGTAGTACTCCTTGATCTCAAGGTCGGTCATGTCCTGGATATCACGGTCCAGGTAGACCATCCAGATGTCCTGCTGGTCGTCCTTTCGACTGGAGAGGAAGGCGAGAATTCGACCATCGGCGGACCATCGGGGCATCCGGTCATTGGCCGGATGCCTGGTGATGTTGACCGGTTCGGCGCTTCCATCGGCGGGCATGATCCAGATGTCCCTGTTGAAGTTCCTGTCGCTCTGGGCGAACGCGATCATGCGGCCGTCCGGGCTCCAGCGAAAGTCGAGCCATGAATCCCATCCGGGGTGGACGATTCGAACCTCATCCGTTTCCAGGTCCAGCACGGCCAGGTCACCAAGACCCCTGCGGAAGGCGATCGAGCGACCATCCGGTGAAGGCGCGGCCTCGCGATCATTGGTCGTGCCGACGATCACCGGAGTGATCTCGAACCGGATCGCATCATGCCAGCGGTCGGCCGGGTTGTCCTCGTCCGCCTCTTCCTTCTGGTCCTTGGAGTCCTCGTCGGCGTCGGCCGGATCGGTCGCTTCCGGGTCGGTGTCGGACGAATCCTCATCTTCCTCGTCCGTGGTCTCCTGCGACTGCTCGACCGAGGGCTCCTCGACTTGGACTGGCGTCGATGATTCCTCGTGATCGGCGAGGATCTCCCCCCGGGTGCGTGTCACCGACGCGGCGTAGATCGAATCGGTCCCGTCCCGGTCGCTGGTGAAGTACAGCGTCGCACCATCAGGACTCCAGGCGATGTCACCTTCCCTCGCATGGGAGTCGGTCACCCGCCTCGTCGGATGACCGGACTCGACGTTGCGAACGAAGATCTCGCCGTAGTCGACGTAGGCCATGACCTTGCCGTCGGGGCTGAGGGCGATCTCGTCGACGGAACGGCCGATCGACTGGAGGCGGGTCCGATCGGCCTCGTCCTCGCTGGCCAGGATGGTCAGGCGCCTGGGCTGGGCATCGCGATCATCGAGGTCCAGCGTGTACAGGTCATCCCAGTGACTCATGACGATGGTCGAACCATCTTCGCTGACATCGAAGTCCTGGACATCGTCCTCCTTGAAGCCGGTCAGCCTGCGGGCCCGTGACTCGGGCTCGCCGACCCTCATCCTGTACAGGTTGACGGTGTCGAGCTCCCTGTCGGAGAGATAGACGATCTCACCAGGACCGATCCATCGAGCCATGCCGTCATTGCCCTCCCAGGTGGTCAGTTGCGTGAAGCTGTCATCCGCCGGGTCGTACAGCCAGACATCACGATCATCCGGCCCACGGTAGTGGCGACGATTCCAGGATGATCCACCACGGGTGAACAGGATCCGGTCACCCCCGGGTTCCAGGGACGGAGAACGGCCGAAAGCGCCGTGCGTCCTCCTGGGAAGTCCGTCTTCGGTGCTCATCATGTAGGGGCGTGGTGCCCGGTAGAAATCACCCTCGAGATACCCAGCCATCAGGACAACCGGGCTGCCATCGGGCCCGGTGGAGGCATCGGACAGGAAGAGGCTGCGATCGACATCGGTCAACTGCCGGAGGTTCGTGCCATCGATCTGCATCATGTGGACGTTCTGGAACCCGTCTCGATCGGACTCGAAGACGATGCCGCTGCCATCGGGCAGCCAGCGGGATCGCCCCTCGGAGGCCGAGTGTGTCGTCATCCGACGGGCGCTGCCTCCCTCGGTGGGCACCATCCAGAGGTCACCCCTCCACGAGAAGATCACGGTGGTTCCATCCGGACTGATCGATGGGTGCCGGGGCAGGTCCACGTTGTTGTGGATGTCCGGCTGGATCGTGGTGATGGAAGCCAGTGCCAGTGAGACCAGGAGCAGGTGTGTGCTGAACATCGTGAATCTCCGAACTTGTTGGACCTCCAGTGTAGCCGGATGAGGCCTGTGGAGCCCCCGGCATGGAGATGTCCCCGGGATGCAACCCACCAGGAGGTCCAGCCGTATGTTCATTGCTCCGTCTGTAACGGCTGTACGGGTGTCCAATGGCGTTATTGAACCGTACGGCCAAAGTGAACGGGCTCACAGGCCGATCACCTCTTCACTAGGGAGGCTGATTTCATGAACAATCACAGTTTTGAACACACGCAGATCGATCGCGTTCGATCGATTCTCAAGCAGATGGACCAGTCGATCGACATGGCCCGGAACCGCCGCATGAGGAAGTTCCAGGAGGATGCCCAACCGGCAGAACCGTCCAAGTCGATGTTCGACAACGAAACGCCGAGGCTCAAGGCGAAGGCCAAGCGACCATCCGCCTTCAACACGGACGGTTGGAAGCAGGACTGAGAAGGCCGGATCTTCCACAGATTCCGCACGATGGGAACCCGGAAGCATTGCTTCCGGCTCCCTCGTGGATGTCGACGTGGATTGACATGGCCATGGTGCCGATGACCCTGTTCATGCGGTGGTGGGATCGATACCCGTCGACCGTCACTGGACAAGGGGATTGCATCGATGTGGCCATTTCGCCCAGGACTGTCATGTGGTCATCCCGATGGAGCCGGCGGCCCGGTTCCGGGGACTGATTCGACCACGCGTGACGACATCGCATCGATGGATTCGTGGGACCGGACGATCGTACTGACCATCACGCTCAGTGATCTCGTGGGCCCGAAGGCCGCGGCCGGCCTTCTTCGCAGGTTCGAGGAGGTCGCCAGGGCCCGTGATGGTTCGATGGTGATCGACCTGAGCAACGTCAACGAGATGGATGTGGAGTCCATGAACAGCCTACTTGCACTGGCACGATGCCTGGCCGAGAACCGGCGCGAACTGGCGATCGTCTCGGGTGACGGTCAGATCGGATTCCACCTCCGGTCCTCTGGGCTCGACTCGAAGCTGCCGATATGCAGGGATGTGCCCACCGCGGTGAGGCACCTGGATCGCAGCAATGGCGGCCCGGTGAACATGTACTTGTAAGAAGCGGATGCCATCCCACGGTCCGGGCTCCTGACTGGTATGCTCTGTAGACTGGAAGCACCTCATGTTCACCTTCGTGAAACAATCGATCCTGCAGACCAAGCAGACTGGTGCCGTCTGGCCGTCCGGAAGGCGGCTGGCCCGAACGATGACATCCCCCCTGCTGGATTCCAAGGGACCCAGGAGGATTCTCGAGGTCGGGCCGGGCACGGGCGTGTTCACACGGGAGATCTGCAAGCAGCTGCGGCCGGACGATACCTACGACATCGTCGAGATCAACCCCACGTTCTGCAGGCACGTGGAGCAGAAGGTGCTGCCCAGGCACATCGACCCGAAGAACCTGCACCAGGTCAGGATCCACTGCGACTCCCTCGAGAACGTGGTACTTGAACCGGGATACGACCACGTCTTCTGCGGCCTGCCGTTCAACAACTTCGAGCCATGGCTGGTCAGGAGCCTGTTCCGGAAGATGATTTCATTGATGGCCGAGGAGGGAACACTCAGCTTCTTCGAGTACATCGGTGTCAGGATGATGCGGGCTCCGCTGGTCGGCAGAAGTGGCCGGAAGCGAAGCACCGACATCGAACGGATCAACAAGTCGCTGAGAAGACGTTTCCACGGCAGACGGGAAGCCGTCCTGTGCAACATTCCACCCGCGTACGCGGTGCACCTGCAGCCGGTCGCCTGACCAGGGCATGGGTCGACCAGGAAGGATCCCAGTCGATGTTCACCATCAATCACAACTACATGAAGCTCCAGAGCGGATACCTGTTCCCCGAGATCGAGCGACGAGTCTCCGAGTTCCTCAGGGAGGATCCCGAGGTCGAGTCGAGCCTGATCCGGTGCGGGATCGGTGACGTGACCGAACCGTTGCCGGATGCCGCTCGAACGGCGATGAAGAAGGCCGTCGATGAACTGGGGCACACCGACACGTTTCGAGGCTATGGTCCGGCCTGCGGGTACGAGTGGCTTCGACAGGCGATCGCCGAGGGTGACTTCCGAAGGCTGGATGTCCAGGTCGACCCTGAGGAGATCTTCGTCTCGGACGGATCCAAGTGCGACTGCGGCGCGATCCTGGAGATCCTCGGCCAGGGCAACAGGATCGGAATCACCAACCCGGTCTACCCGGTCTACGTCGACACGAACGTGATGAGCGGAAACACGGGTGGACCCTGTGGGGACGGGACCTACGAGGGGATCCATTACCTGCCGTGCTCACCGGCCAACGACTTCCTTCCGGAACCGCCGGAATTTCCACTGGACATCATCTACCTCTGCTTTCCGAACAACCCGACCGGCGCCGTCATCGACATGCCAAGGATGACACGGTGGGTGGAGTACGCCCTTGAACATGGATCGCTGATCCTCTACGACGCTGCGTACGTCGATTTCATCCAGGATGAGTCGGTCCCGAGATCGATCTACCAGGTGCCCGGAGCACGGCGGTGCGCGATCGAGTTTCACAGCTTCTCCAAGAACGGAGGGTTCACTGGAACCCGATGCGGATACACGGTGTGTCCGAGGGAACTGGTCGGAAAGGATCCGGGTGGTGGGACCGTCTCACTCCATGACCTCTGGTCAAGACGCTGGAGCACTCGAAGCAACGGTGTCAGCTACCCCATCCAGCGAGGAGCCGAAGCCCTCTACTCGGAACAGGGTCGAGCCGAGTCGCTCGAACTGATCAATCACTACATGGGCAATGCCGGGCTGCTGCACGCCGCATGCACGGACCGTGGCTGGCGGGTGCATGGTGGAACCAACGCCCCCTACGTCTGGGTCGAGTGCCCTGAGGGAATGGACAGCTGGCAGACCTTCGACCTGCTCCTGAGACAGGCGCATGTCATGATCACCCCGGGCGTTGGTTTTGGAAGCGAGGGCGAAGGATTCTTCAGGATCTCGGCGTTCAACTCAAGGAACGCGGTCGCGCAGGTGTGTCAGCGACTCGAATCGCTGGAACCATGCCAGCTGGATTGAACGGCCGGTTCAGATGGTGGCGTCCAGTCCGAGACCACCTGGATACATGGACATGAGATTCTTCATGACACCACTGGTGAGAGATGGTGGCAGGTTCATCACACTGACCAGTTCCGCGATGTTCGCCGGCGGCTGGGCGGTGAATCCCGCGCTGACGAACTGATCGTGGATGCGTCTGGCGATCTGGTTGGCGGCGATCGACGTTGCGCCGGGATCGACCGCGGTGAAGCTGAAGGTCGAGGCCGGAATGTCCGAACCAGTCGCTCCCACGGGTTGCCCGGACTGACTTGATTTGGTCGTGTCCGACAGCGGACCTTCACCGACCTGAGCAAGCAGTTGGGCGAGATCCTCGCCATCGACGATGCCGTCACCATTGAGGTCGAACTCCTTGTCAGAGCTGCCCCATGCCTGAAGAAGCTGCTGAATAGGATCGGAATCCACATGCGACGAAGTGCCTTCGAGCTCCACGCTCTTGGGCGGGCTGGACATGTCCTTGTCCTTCTCGTCGATGGTCGGATTGGACTGTTCACCTCCCAGGAACAGTCCGAGATCGATCCCATCGACGATTCCATCCGAGTTGATGTCCCACGTGGAGTCATCGGTCCCCCAGGCAGCCATGAGCTTGTCGACTGACTCGGCCATCAACTCATCAAGCGATTTCTTCTGTTGCTGCGCCATCGCACCCAGTGCAAGGCCAAGGTCGAGCCCGTCGACGACACCGTCACTGTTGTAGTCGAAGTTCTCCTGGTCGGTTCCCCAGGCCTCCATGAAGCTCTCCATGTTGAAGCTCGTAAAGTCGATGCCATGGCAGTTCCCGCCCATGGGATGTTCGCCCGAGGAGCTTCCGGGTGATCCGGGTGCATTGATGACCTGGTTGGCGTTGTCCAGCTGATTCGACTGGGGCGGCCTGATCGCNATGCTCTTGATGAGACCGGGGATCGGCTGGTTCAGGTTGATGTCCATGGTTGGCTCCTCGTGTCGGTGCGCCGTGAAGGCTTCTTGAGTTACTTGCTGCAACACGCGTGCCATGGGGATATGGTGATCTGGAGGTCCCTGCGGGTTCCGGCTCGATGTGTCCGTGCGCCCCTGCGGCAGGAATTGCGCCAATTCAGCCCGGGTTCCAGCCCCTGCTGCGTCGTGGAGCCACCGACTCGGGCGGTGCCTGGTCGGGATCGGGAACGAAGCCCTCTCCAATCAGGAACATCTCAACGCTCTCAGCCCTGGATGCCTGTGGCTTGAAGCCCTTGAACCGCTTGAAGCCCGCATTGCCACGGGCCAGCAGGGCTGGATACTCACTTCCCTCGAAGACCTTCATCACCAGGTTCCCACCAGGCCTGAGCCAGAGGATCAGGCGATCCAGCAGGCTGTTACAGAGGTTCACGGACCGCAGGTGATCCGTAGAGGGGTGCCCGGAGGTGGCTGGAGCCATGTCCGAGAGCACGACATCGAAGACGGGCCCCTGCCCCTCCGTGGGATCGATCTGGAGGGCGTCAGCCGTCACCAGCCGGACCTGGTCGGGAAGGCCCTGTGGGCTGATGGGGTTCAGGTCGACCGAATAGACGCCGCCTCGGGGTCCCACGGCCTTGGCAGCGACCTGGGTCCAGCTGCCAGGGGCCGCTCCCACGTCAAGGACGTTGGATCCGCGGCCCATGAGGGCGGGTCTCTTCTGGAGCACCTGGAGGAGCTTGAAGGCCGCACGAGAGCGGTAACCCTCCTTTTTGGCCTCCCTGAACCAATGATCCTGAATCTCTCGCATATCACCGAACAGACTACGTGAAGTTGTCGATTGTCACATGTGGACCTCCATCGAACCGGTCAGGAACACCCACGGATGCATCGATCAGGCAACAGGAACAGGACGGCATTTCCGGGCAACTGCCCCCGCTGTCGCTACCCGCTGGGTTGGCTCAAGAGTTCCTGCCAATGCCCTGAATGCGGATACCGGGTCTCCGAGAAGATGCTCGTGTTCACGGGCTACAGGTTCCCCGGAGGATTCAACCGCCGTACGGTCCTGCTCATCGGGATGATGCTTACCGGTGNCATGCTGGCCGCACTGTTGCCGGACTACCTTCTTCGCTGGATGCCGGTCGAACCGGCGATCGTCGCAATCGTGCTGATCGGCCTCTCGATCGCTCTGCTGGGCTGGCGGGCGTTCGAGTCCAGGCGCACCAACGGTCCGATCCAGGTCATGCTTGATGGAACCAGTGTCCAGCAGGTCGGTCGGGTCGGATACCGAAGACGCATCCTGCTCCAGGACTGCCATGCCGCGAACATCGACGGACCGATCCAGGACGGATGGTGGCGCGTCTGCGTGAGACACCGTTCCGGCAAGATGCTCTTTCCCATGTGGATCAGGGACATCGAACATGAACGCGTGGAGTACCTGAGAGACGCAATCGACGTCCAGATCAGCTCGGCCTGGAACAAGGCCGCCTGATCACGGATCGATGATCATCGTGCCGACGTTGGTCGGATCGGGAACGATCGAAACCCTGATATCACCCTCAACGGTACGAAGCAGGACATCGTGGCGCCCTTCGTTCAGCTGCGCGACCAGCCGATCCTCGCCGTTGCGTGAATCGATCATTCTCCAGCTGCCCCATTCGCACCGCTGGCGGACCATGCCACCGATCGTCTCAGCATCGATCATTGCATCTGATTCCCCGCGGACGCGGAAGTCGATGTCACCCTCCTTGTTGACGAGTACGACATCCTGGACCAGTGGCCATGGCGTCATCATCCGTATGTCACCGTAGCTGGTGTGGGCCTGGACCCCTCCGCGGCTGTTGGTGATCAGGACCTTGCCATTGGAGGTCCGGACATCGACCTTGTCCAGGGCCGGGGCGTCGATCTCGATGTGGGCCCTCTGGTAATGATCCTCGGGATGCTCGGTCCACGTGCGGATGTCGATGACATGGTCACCGAGTTCACCCGGGCGAAGCGCGATGCTGTAATCGATCTGCTCGAGCGACTCCTTCGACTCGTCCAGTCGACCGTATCCGTGCAGGGCCTGCCTGCTGATCCGGACGATCGCATTCTCTCGCCGCTCGTCACCCCTGATGATCACGTCTCCGTTGAACGACTCGACGTTGATGCTGACGGTGTCATTGGTGATCAGCTCGATCACCTTGTCGCTTGATGAACGGTATCCCAGGAGACCGTCGTACAGTCCGTCGTAGAGCCGCATCGTCACGCGTTCCGGGCTCTGGTGACCCGTGCATCCGACCATGAGCACCATGGAGACAAGTGCGCAGTACAGGCAGGTCGGGATCCGATGGCGTGAACGGGTGGCCTTGGTGTGCATCGTGAGCGTCCGTAGGTTCGATTCCTGCACTGATTCTACAACTTCAACGGAATGAAGGAGTCAAATACTCGTTCTTGGCAATAGGATCCACCTCATGAAGACTGCAGAGACGAGAAAATCCGGCCCGGGCATGGCGCGATGGACGACCCTCGTGGTCGGCTCGCTCGCGATGGTCGTGTCGACGGGNTCGGCTCGTGCAGACACCTGGGTCGTGTCGCTCCAGCATGACCGGGCCGATGGGGATGCGCCGCCGACCAGGCAGAGAAGGCTGGTCCTGATGCTGGTGCCTGCCGGTGTTCCCGAGCTGGAGGAGGTCCGTCCGATCGAAGGGCCGTACCTGGACTCACCTCACCCGGTCGCGTCGATTCCGGTCTCGGGACATGACTGGAGCGAGCCACTGCAGTTCCATGCAGCCGAGTCGTCATGGCCGACTCCGCTGGATCAACTGGATGGCCGATACAGGGTGCAGGCCGTGATGGACATGGATTCAAGGCATGGCACCCACCTGGACCCGGGCAACATCATGAGCAACATCGTCGAAGTCGAATTGTCCGCCGACGGGCATGATCGCGTCGAGTTGTCACTCCAGGAGGAGATTCCTGGAACAGCCAGGCCCGAGGGTGTGAACATCACGTGGATCGAGCGACCCAGCCCGATGCTCCAGTCGCATCTGGGGCATGAAGCCGGGCACCGTGCCGCAGTCGTCCTGCCGATGGGTTATGACGATGTCAGGCACCCGAGGAGGTTCTGGCCGACCATCTATGTCGTACCGGCTGCCGGCAGGCGCGATGCGATCATCGAGGGACTGGCCAGGCTGAACCTCCAGGCGGAGTCGGTGCATGTCATACCCGGAGCCGTGTGGGTGATACTCGATCCGGAGTCGACACAGGGATATCACGGGTTCGCTGACACCGGGATGCACGGACCGAGGGCGACGGCCCTGGTCGAGGAACTGATCCCATGGCTTCACCAGAGGTTCAGGCTCGTCGACCAGGTCGATGCACGCATCGTCACGGGGCATTCCGGCGGAGGATGGTCCGCGCTCTGGCTGCAGATGAACCATCCGGACGTGTTCGGAGCGTGCTTCAGCAGTGCCCCTCATCCGATTGACTTCAGCGCCCTGGGTACGATCGACCTGTACGAGGACGAGAGCCTCTTCGTCGATGGGACGGGGAAGGAGAACCCACGCTACAGGATGCCTGTCGGCCCGCTCCGGGACAGGGTGCTGATGACGACTCGCGAGGAACTGGGAATGCAACACGGCCTGTCCCCGGGTGGCCGCTCAGGCATGCAATGGGATACGTGGACGAACATGTTCTCCCGCACGGGACTTGGCCGAACCGGCCGGCCGGTCTTCGACCAGGACACGGGATTGATCGACCGGGATGTGGTCCTGGAGGACTGGAGCCGGTACGACATCGTGAAGCTGCTCGACCGGAACCGGGACGAGCTGGGACCGATCATGCTCCAACGGGCACGGATCGTCGCGGGTGAGCGCGACTCCTTCTATGGCCAGAAGGCCGCCGGGAACCTCGCCGAGCTGCTCGGGGAGATCGGGGCGGAACTCGAATCCGATGGTTCATCCGGCGGGTACGTGCTGCTTGATCCGGAGGCCGACCATGAGGACATCGTTCCGAGGATCCTCCCACGATGGCACACGGAGATGCGGAAGCATCTGGCCGAGGGCGGTCACCAGGATTGAATCAGACGTTGGCCAGGCCAAGCATGCTTGCGGCTGTGGCCGCGATGTCGCGGTGATGGATGCCACAGTGCCTGAGCACCTCGTCCGGGGCGCGACCGGATTTCGGCACGCGCCTGACGTGCATCTGTTGGATCGTGAATCCGTCTCCGCTCTCGGTGCATGCATCGGCGACGGCCGAACCCAGCGAGGCGCCGTAGTTGTCCTCGACCGTGAGGATGTTGCCGCCGTTGGAGTTGGCCAGATCAAGCAGTCCGTCTGCCTCGAACGGGAGCGAGTACAGGTCGACGAGCGTCGCATCGATGCCCGCCTTGTCCAGCGCGTCCAAGGCCTTGTTGCATTCATGGACCATGTAGCCGGCGGTCACGATCAGGAGGTCGCGACCGGTGGTGAGGACCTCGAATCCACCGAGCTCGAAGCTGGCCGAGGAATCGTAGAGGAACTCGACATCAGGACGGTGCACCCGCATGTAGCAGGCGCCATCGTGCTCGGCCATGGCCATGGTCAGGGCATAGGCCGCATAGGCATCCGAAGGCTGGAGGACGTAGCAGCCGGGCTGGCCGTTATGGTCCTTCATGGTCGCGAACGAACGGAACCAGGCGATGTCCGGAAGGGACATCTGGCTCGGTCCATCGGCCGCGAGGCTGATGCCGGAATGGCTTCCGACGATCTTCAGGTTCGCGCCGGAGTTGATGGCCATCTCGATCTGGTCGTATCCACGGGTCACGAACTTTGAGAAGGTCGCCATGAACGGAACCTTGCCTGCTGCGGACAGGCCCGCTCCGACGGAGAACATGTTCTGCTCGGCGATCTTGCACTCGAGGAATCGGTCGCTGACCTGCTCGTCGGAAGCGGCCCACTCAGTGAACGTGGAGTTGCCGGTATCGGCATCGAGCACCCAGATGTCACGCTCGCTTCGTGCCATCGTGTGCAGCGCGATTCCAAAAGCGTGCCTGGTGGCGAACATGCCCTTCTGGAGCACGCTGCTCTTCCCGAACTGCTCGAGGGCCTGATCGAGTGTGGGCGGAGTGAACGCCGGTCTCTCCGGCTGCTCGAACTCCGTGGGCGGGTAGATCGCCAGTTCATCGCCGGCCTGTGTCGTGACCAGTTCAGAGCGGATGGCATCGAGCTGCTCGTGCGCCTCTTCAAGCAGTTCGCCGGTGACCGGCTTTCCATGCCAGCCGGGCCCCTGGATGCACGGAGCACCCCAGCCCTTGACGGTCCTGGCGACGATCGCGGTGAGCGTACCGTCCTGGGCCGTCGTCGCCGCCTCGTTGAAGGCATCACGAATCTGGGCCGGGTCGTGGCCGTCGATCTCGATCACCGTGAGCCCGTACGCCGCGAGCTTGGCCGCGATGCGCTCTGCGGACTGCTGTGGTGAGACGCGGTCTGCCTGGCCGTACTCGTTGCAGTTGAAGATCGGAAGCACGTTGGACAGGGAATGATCGGCCATGAAGTCGATCGCCTCCCAGATCTGGCCTTCCCTGGATTCGCCGTCACCGACGATGCAGTAGATCCTCTTGTCGAGCGAATCCCCTCGTGCAGCAGCCCCCAGGCCCATCGCCACGGAGAGACCCTGTCCGAGCGAACCGGTCGCTGCGTCGAAGAGCGGGAAGCCCTCGACAGGATTCGGATGTCCCTCGATCTCCGAGTCGATCGCGCGGATCTGCATGGCGTCCTCACGGGTCATCGGCCGCATCTGGTCGGGATCGGTTCCGATGGCGACACCGAGATCGGCACATGCAGCGTAGACGATCGGAACGGCGTGACCCTCCGACAGCACGAGTCGATCGGACGTGGGGTAACGTGGATGATCGGGCACCCACCGCATGGTGTGGTACATCAGCACGGTGACGATCTGACCGAGGCTCAGGGCCGTGGAGGGATGCCCACTCCCGGAATCGGCAATCATGTCCAGGACGAGATGGTCAAGCTCGATGGCCTTGGCCGAGACTGCTGATTCAAATGACATCCGGATTCCTTTCAAACAACCAATGTTCACTCTGTCTGGTGATCCCAGTCGGAATCCCCTTGAAGTACCCGAAACTCCCCACGACAACAGCCTCCGGGCCACCCTGGGCCAGAGATGAGCTGGTCTTGGGTAGTGGTCTGTGGGGAATGCCTAGTATCGGCCTCAGCGGTGGATCCCGCAACCACGGCGAGGCGAATGTGGATGGACCAGGACGATCAACCGCCAGCATAGACCTCGGGGACGGGGCCATGGCTGGCCAGGACCCTCGAGTGGATCCCTCCACGCCCAGTCCAGTCGGTGATCACCTGGATCCATGCCGGGGAGAGCCCCTGGACGAGGTGCTCGAGCATGAGGTTGGTCACGGCCTCGTAGAAGATTCCCTCGTTGCGGAACGACTGGTAGTAGAGTTTCAGGCTCTTCAACTCGATGCAGACGGCCTCCGGCTGGTACCTGAGCGTGACATGCCCGAAATCCGGATGGCCGGTCTTCGGGCAGACGGAGGTGAACTCCTCGTTGACGTGCTCGATGACGTACGGGCTGTCGGCGGGGTTGTCGAAGAATTCAAGCAGCGTGGGGTCTGGCATGGTGCAGGCCTTTACAGTCGGTAGGTGGTGATCAGTTCGAGGACCTTGGGCTGCTCGGGGTTGACCTTGAGCGACTGCCTGAACGCCTGGCGGGCCTCCTCCTTGGCGAGCAGGTCCTCCTTGTTGCTCTTGAACCACGTGTTCAGGGCGTTGACGCCGATGCCGTTGAGTGACGGCCAGTGTTCCGGATCGATCAGCACGGCCTCGCGATAGGCGATGATCGACCGATCATAATCGCCAAGCCTGAAGTAACCCCATCCCAATCGCTCGTAGGCGTTGGCACTGGGTTCGACCTTGACCAGGATGTTGGCCGCGTTCACGGCCTCCTGGTATCGACGCTCGGTTGAATAGGCGTTGATGAGGTTCAGCATCAGCCCGGGCGAGGGCTCGGGTTCGAGTTCCATGGCGGTCTCGTACTGCTTGATCGCGTCGGAGATCCGGCCGACCCCCTCGTAGGCGGCACCGAGGTTCAACCGCGCCCTGACATCGGCACGATCGAGCTGGACGGCCTTGCTGGCGAAGGCGATGGCCCGCCCGGGCTCGGACATGTCCAGGTAGGTGATCGCCATGTTCGTGTTGGCCTCGAGGTTGTCTGGCTCGATGGTCAGGGCGCGATGGTAGGCCTTCACGGCCTCGTCGTATCGTTCCAGCATCTGGAGAACGCGTCCGTAGCCGAACTGGGCCTGGAAGTTCTCCGGCTCCAGCTTGGAAGCCCGCTCGAACGCGGGCTCGGCCTGGGCGAAGTCGCCCTGCTCGAGGTGGATCTCGCCGATCCCGATGTAGGCGGTCGTCAGGGTCGGGTTCTCCGCGAGCAGGTTGCGGAACAGTTGCAGCGCGGTGTCGTAGTCGCCGGCCGATGCCGCCGACTCGGCTGCCTTGAGCTGGATGGACTCGCCCTGGTCCGACCCCTTCTTGGGCTGGCTTGAGGACTCCGCTGACGTGCTGGAGATGGTCTGATTCCTCTGGAAGAGGAAGCATCCGTTGAGCACGGGAAGCACGAGCAGGCAGGCCAGCAAGAGTCCCGGTATCCCGGCACATCGCACGCGTGTCTGTGGTTGTTGGTTCTGCTGCATGGTGTTCAAACCCTTGAGGGTCTCCCTCGAGCGATCCGCTTCAGGCAGTCGACGTTGACCCGGTCCATGTCACGGCCACGGTCATCCTGCTCCTTGGCCGTCTCAAGGATCTTTGGGACGCCGGCAAAAGCCTCCTCCTGGAGGATGTGCCTGAAACAGCTCCGACCACAGGTTCCCTTTCCGATGTGTTCATGCCGATCGATCCTTGATCCCACGGCCCCCTTGGAGTCATTGAAGTGAAAGACCGCCAGGTGATCGTTCCCGCAGATTGTATCCCATATGTCCATGACCGAGGAAGCCCCATCGGGCGTGCTCATGTCGTACCCGGCAGCGGTAACATGGCACGTGTCGAAGCAGAAGGCGATCCGCTCGGGCTCGCGGACGTTCTGGCGAATCCATGCCAGGTGAGAGAAGTCGTACCCGAGATTGGTTCCTGACCCGACCGTGGTCTCGAGGCAGGTGACGGTCTCGTAGCCGGACAGATCCCGATGAATCCGATCAAGTGCCCTGGCGATTCTCTTGAGGCCGGCCAACTCATCCCTGGAGGGGTCACCCCCGAGGGTATTGAGTTCGCCACGTCGCCGTGGTTTGCCGAGGTGTGCCCCGGGATGGGCGACGCACAGCGGGATCTCCAGCTGCTCGCATCGCTCCAGTTCCTCCGTCTGCAGGGCGATGGACTTCTCCGAGATCTCCTTCTCGGGCGAGGCCATGTTGATCAGGTAGCTGTTGTGGCTGATGACCCGGATCGCCTCGTCTCCACGCCACCCGAGTCGATCAAGACCCTCAAGCCAGTCTTCACGATCCGAGTCCTTCAGCGGCGGCACCTTCCACTGCCTCTGGTTCTTGGTGAAGACCTGGACGCAGTCGAGCTTCAGTCGTCCGGCCTCGTCCAGCGCATTGACCATGCCTCCTGCGATCGAGAGGTGTGATCCGAGCATCAGGTTCATGGCGGCGCTCCGTTGCAGGGATCAGACCATCCTGGCGCCGGCTTCGCGCGCGGCCTCGACGATCCGCTCGGCGGTCCGGACCGCGGCGAATCCGGCATCGGCATCGACCAGCGGCTTCCTGCCATGACGCAGGCAGTCGAGGAAGTCATCGATCTGGAGGCGGAGGGGTTCACCCGGACTGACTTCCAGGGGATCGATGTTGATCAGGTCGAGGTAGTCGACGCTGGAGAGGTCCATGCCGTCACGCAGCTGCGATCTGACCTCCTCGAGCTTCTCGGCGTTGGCCGTCTTGCGCACCACGGTGCCGGAGCACTCGACGAAGTCGGCCGACACGTACATGTCCTCGCTGATGATCCTGAACTTGCGCTCGGTCTTCAGTGCGAGCCTGCTCGCGGTCACGTTGCAGACGCATCGGACGTCATCGTCCTCGCGCGGAGGGAAGACGAGCCTGGCGTTGCACACGTCCTCGGCCTCTCCGACAACGCAGACGGCGTTGGCGTGAACCTCCTCGGGCTCGGATCCCATGAGCATCAGCAGGGCGTCCAGGTCGTGGATCATCATGTCCAGGACGACCCCGACATCCACGCTCCGGAACGTCATCGGGCTGATCCTGTGCACCTCGATGAACCGAGGTCGCATCCCCTCGATGCCGCGGATCGCCCGCATGACCGGGTCGTATCGCACGATGTGCCCGACCTGAAGCAGCGTCCCGGTCTCTGCCGCGATGGACGCGATGTGCTCGGCCTCGGACGCATCGGGAGCCAGCGGTTTCTCGACGAGACAGGCGACGTTGTTCCTCAGCAGCGGCTCGACCGACTCCAGGTGATGGATCGTCGGGGTGGCGACGGACACCGCCTCGACACCGGCCTGGATCAACTCTTCGACGCTGGACATAGCGGTTCCACCGAACTGCTCGACCATGTCACGGGCCCGCTCAGGGTCGCTGTCGACGACGCCGACCAGCTCGACGCCGGGGATCTCCGAGTAGTTGCGCACGTGATGGCGACCCATCCGACCGGTCCCGATGACTCCACACCTGATTGGCCCGTCTGTCATGAACATCTCCATTGAATGACCATAGGGTACAACGACTCGTGCCGCTCAGGCGACGTGGACACCGACGGCGACTTCGAACGCCCTCCTGAACATCTGCAGTCCCATGGGTTCGGGATCCATGCATCCGGGGTCCAGTCGCGTCCACGTCGGATGCTGGGTCCACCGGGTGAACCGTTCCGGATGAGGCATCAGACCAAGGACCAGGCCGCTCGTGTCGCAGATGCCAGCCACGGCTCCGAGGGAACCGTTGAAGTTCTCACCCTCGCCGTAGGTCAGTGCGATTCGCCCCTGGTCCTGCAAGGAGCTGAGCTGCTCGGGCGTGGTCATGAACCGACCTTCTCCGTGGGCTGATGGCAGCACATCGGTCTCGGCATCGACCTGGAGATCGCTGGTCCAGATGCAGCGGCTGGTCTCCGGCACATGGATTCGTGTCCACCGATCAACGAAGCGGGCCTCCCGGTTCGGAGACAGGGTGACGGTCGCGGGGGCGGGTGATTCGGGCCACGGCTCATCCTTGCAGGGCCCCGGGAGAATCCCCGCGGCAACGGCGATCTGGAACCCGTTGCAGGGTGCGATCATCGGAACACCACGATTGATCGCCTCGACCAGGGCGCCATACAGATCCTGCCTGATCAGTCGACCCATGATCCTGCCCGCAGCCACATCGTCTCCGTAGCTGAAGCCACCCGGCAACCCGATCAACTGGTAGCGATCGATCATCGTCGGGTTGCGGCGAAGCTGGTTCAGCAGCACGGACTCGGCCTGGGCGCCCACGAGTGAGAATGCGTCCAACAGTTCTCGATCGCAGTTGATTCCAGGGGCCGTAATGACGAGAGCACGTGGCATCGTTGGGTTCCTTGTGCCGAGACTAGAACTGGTGAGAGCCAGACCAGGCCCGGTGCATCTGCTCGATGGTGACTGATCCGGGCTCCGAGCCGGAATCGACCAGGAGATCCAGACGAGGCTGGTCCGTGAACCGCCCCACGACCGCCCACGGAAGTCCCTCCAGGGCATCCGTGACAGCATCCAGGTCGCCGGGCTGGATCTCGAGCATGTACCTGGAGGGTTCCTCGCTGAAGGCGATGGTCATGGGATCGAGCCCGTCCTCGGTCACGGGAACCGTGTCCAGCTCGATCCGGCAACCAATACCACCGGCCAGGCACATCTCCGCAACGGCGACGGCGAGCCCTCCCTCGCTGCAATCATGTGCCGACCGGACCAGGCGATTCGCGATCAGGCCGGCTACGGCGGCGGCCGTACGGGGCCCTCGCTGAAGATCGACCATGGGCAATCGATCATCATCGGTCGGTGACACGGACGAGAAGACGCTGCCACCCATGCGGCCGCTCGTCGAACCGACCATGACCAGGAGATTGTCGGCGGACTTGGCGTCCATCGTGATGCAGTGGTCGAGCCTGGGCACGATGCCCATGCCCGAGATCAGGAGCGTGCTTGGAATCCGGATCGTCACGCCCTGATCAGTGGTGAACTGGTTGTTCAGGGAGTCCTTGCCGGAGATGAACGGGGCGCGGTACGCCTTGGCGCCGTCGTAGCATGCTTCGGCGGCGCGAACCAGGCCGCCGAGGCTTTCACTGTCGCGACAGCCGGGCCAGCAGAAGTTGTCCAGGATCGCGATGCGATCCGGATCACAACCGACGCAGACGAGGTTCCGCACGCACTCGTCGATCGCGGCCAGTCCCATCAGGTACGGATCGCTGGCAAGACCGGTCGCCAGGCCGTTGGCGATCGCCAGGCCCTGGTCCGATTCGGCAAGCGGCCGGATCACGGCGGCATCGGACGGCCCTGCACCGGGTCCGACAAGCGGCTTGATCACGGATCCGCCCTGGACCTCGTGGTCGTACTGGCGAATGATCCATTCCTTGGATGCGATGTTCGGGTGGCTCAGAAGCGACAGGAGCACGCTCTCGATCGCGTTCCGACCGGTGGAGACATCGATCGGTTCGATTCCCTGGATCATGGTGCTCGCAGGCAGTGTCCGCGGCGGCCACTCGGCCTGGCGGACCGGTGTCGGGATCCCGTCATGCAGGAACGACATCGGAAGACAGCCGATCTCCTGCCCCTCCCACCGAAGCACGAGTTCCCGGCCAGGTGTTCCAAACTCACCGAGATCGCACCACTCGACCTCGTGATCGAGGCAGATGGACGCGATCGTGTCGACGTGTTCGGGACTGACCGCCAGGACCATGCGTTCCTGTGCCTCGGAGATCCAGACCTCGGTCGGTGTCAGTCCACGGTACTTCAACGGGGCGTTCTCAAGGTCGACCCGTGCGCCGAGGGTTTCACCCATCTCGCCGACGGCGCTGGAGAACCCGCCGGCTCCACAGTCGGTGATCGCGCTGAAGAGGCATCCGTCCTCGTGATCCCGCGCAGCGATGATCGCGTCAAGGGCCTTCTTCTCGGTGATGGCGTTCCCGATCTGCACCGCGTGGGAGAACTCGTCCGCGTGGGAGTCGGTCAACTCGGCCGAGCTGAAGGTCGCGCCATGGATCCCGTCACGACCGGTCCGACCACCGATGGCGATGATCCGGTCACCGGCCCGGGGTTCACCCTCGACGAACTCGCGTGGGATCAGGCCGATGCATCCACAGAAGACGAGCGGGTTGCCTACGTACCGGTCATCGAACCATACGGTTCCGTTGAGAGTCGGAATACCCATCCTGTTGCCGTAGTCCCGGACACCCGCGACCACGTTGGAAAGGATCCGCCGAGGCCAGAGGCATCCCTGCGGAATAGAATCCAGGTACGGGCTGCCGACACAGAACACATCCGTCGACGCGATCGGGCGAGCGGCCCTGCCGGTACCCATGATGTCCCTGATGCAGCCACCGATGCCCGTGGCCGCACCTCCATATGGCTCGAGGGCGGACGGATGGTTGTGGGTCTCGCACTTGAAGCAGACCCCCCACTCCTCGTCGAATCCGATCACGCCAGCATTGTCGACGAAGACCGAGAGACACCAGTCAATGCCGTCCTCGATCAGTTCGTGCGTCGCAGCCGCAACGGTGGACTTGAGCAGGTTCTCGATGGTCACGGAACCATCCGCCTCGACCACGTGTCCCGGGCGACTCGCATCGATGATGGAGGCCGGATCGTCGTCCCCTTGCTGCTGCGTGTAGCGGATGGTCGACTTGAGCGTCTTGTGAACGCAGTGCTCGGACCATGTCTGTGCGAGCGTCTCAAGCTCGATTTCCCTTGGTTCCCGCTGGAGCGAGCGGTACTGGTCCTGGATGCACTTCATCTCCTGGAGATCAAGGAACAGGTGCGCATTGCGGGAGAGTTCCTCCAGCTGCCCGTCATCCAGGTCACGGATCGGGATCTCCCTGGTCGCCTGCTGTCGCGTGGTTCCCTTGGGGAACGACTCGGGAAAGAAGGGCTGGTCATGGATGTCATGAATGACCGGGTTAGCCAGGAGCGTCTCGGCGATCCTCGAAGCGGCCAGGTCGTCGACACCATGGAGATCCCACCGGTGACCGGTTCGAACCTGGACATCGACATCAAGCATCGAGCCGATCACCTGCATGACACTCTGTGCCGCCGGATCGGTGACGCCGGGAAGCGGATGAACCTCGATGGTCGTGACACCGGGTTCCGGCTGGACGCATTCAGCGGGAGCAAGCGAGATCACCGGGTACTGGGTGACTGGGTCCGCCAGGAGTTCCATCGCGATCCGCTCGATCATCTCCTGGTCGAGTCGGCCCTGGACCAAGTAGATCCATGCGTGCTCGACTCGTGATGGCACGAGGGAGACATCCAGGTCCGCCGAAGAACGGGCGACTGCCTCACCAGCGGCATCGGCCGAACCGGGCGACTGCCTGACCTCGATGCGACAGATGATGGTGTCGGTCACTTGATCGGTCACTGGTTCTGCTGCGGCTCGAGGCATCCTTCTCTCGAGAAATCGGTAACTCAGAATAGAAGCTGGAACTGTGTCCTGATGACGATCTGGGGCTGGGCATCCGAGCTCTGGTCGGGCCTGAATCCCGCGATGTCGCTTGAGAAGTACTCGGTCATCTCGTTGAATGTCAGGCTGATGTCTCCACTGAGCTTGACGTCCTGACCGTCGAGGTAGTAATTGGCGCCAAGGGTCATCGCCAGGAGATCTCCATCAGGAGCGAATCCTGCAGGATTGCCCGGGAAGTCGAACCCGTGGATGTTGTAATCCCCGTACTCGAACCTGGCGAACCCCTCGAGCTTGGGGGTGAAATAGAGCCCCCCCTGGGCGGTCGCACCCCATCCAGAAGCGCTGTCGGTGTTCTGGACCAGCGAATCAATGTCCATCCAGACGTAGTACCCGGAGAAGAACAGGTTGGCGCCACCGAACTGGAACGAGGCATCGGCGGTGACTGCCCAGAAATCAGTCGTGAAGGTTTCATCCGGAGTCGGGAAGGACTGCCCCTCGAGCTTGGCCCCGCTCTCGTCCTTCTGGTAGTGACCAGCCAATCCGAACATCATCGCGAAAGGCTGTCCCATGGGGCTGGTCATCGCCTTGAAGGACTGCCAGTCACCAGCAGGCTTCCACTCCAGTCGGGAGGTGAAGGAGAAGTCGGAGGTCGGATCGGACCAGGGCGAGTTGGCGAAATCAAACCTGGTGAAGCCGCCGAACTGCTTCGCACCTGTGCCGGCGATCGTGAAGGGCAGATTCACCGAACCACCATCGGTGTACGACAGGGCCCAGGAGAAGTCGCTGCCGCGGTAGTAAAGCTCCAATCCCTGACTGCGACCGAGGTTGAACGCCTCGTTGACCAGGGAACGCTCGATCACCTGCTGGTACGCGCTGGAGACAAGCTCCTCGCGGCTGAAGGGAAGCTTGAACTGGCCGATCCTCAGGCTCCAGTCCTCGGTCAGGTTGTAGCGAGCCCATGCGTCAAGCAACCTGAAACCACCCCGGTCCCCATTGCTGATATCAGGCGTGACCTGACCAGTGACGCCGCGACTGAATTCGCCACGAACCAGGTATTGAAGATCGGGACCGAACACGTGCCCCCTGAAGGTCAGCCGTGTCCTCGTGTTCTCGAATCCCCATCTCCAGCGATCCAGTCCACCGTTGTTGTTGAAGGGATTCGGATTGACATACCGGGTGTGGTTCAGGACGAACCGGAACTGGGTCATGCCATCGATCTTGAGGAGAAACCGACCGTCAGGACTGGCCAGGAAGAAGCCGTCGTTCCAACCGGCAGTCATGGCATCGGACTGGAGCGATGCCCGTGTCCCAGCATCGGCAAGCACGTCGGTCACCACGGTTCGAATCTGCTGGGCCCGCTGCTCACTGAGCCACTGTTCACCCTCGGAAGCCTTCAGGTGCCTCACCTCGTCCTCGAGGACCTGGTTGGCGGACTCGAGTTGCTCGACACGCTTGAGAAGCTCCTGCATCTCCTGGACGTCCAACCCACCAGCCTTGCTGGAGGAATCGGTCTCGCCATGGGCCCCCATCACACCCGGTACAAGCAACAGAGCAAGAGCGAGCAACCATGCGGTGATGGTGCTCATCGTGATCTGGCAGGTCGCTCGTGTGTCCGGCATGCGCAGGTGCTCCAAGTCTGTGGCTGGCCGGATGATACCCCTAGACGGGGTTCTTGGTGGTCCGACTGGGTACGGTCGATCAAAAAAGACCGACCGGCCCCGTCGGGGCCGGTCGGAAAAGTCCACCATCTGAGTTCGGATCAAGAACTTGCGCCCTGACCCGGCAGGCGGATGAATCTTCTCTTGATCAGAACAGCAACTGGAGCTGGGTCCTGAGAACAAACTGGCCGCTTTCATCCTGGGCGTCCTGGAGCCAGTCGGCACCACCACTGCTGAAGTTGACGACCGGGTCGAACGCGTAGCCGAAATCGGTGGTCCACTTGATCGCATGCTTGGCCATGTACCAGTTGACACCGAAGGTCAGGATGTTGGCATGGGTCGGATCACCAGCAGCGTTGTTGCCGGTGTCACTGTCACCATATGAGTAACGAGCAGCGATCTCGATCTCGTCGGTGACGAAGACGCCGCCCTGGATGACGAACCCCCACTGGTTGATGGTCTCCGAATTCGGAGCAACCGCAACGGTTGTTGTTGCATCGCGAACATCACGCCACACGAATGAGCCGAACAGATTCGCCCCACCGAACTCGGCACTCACATCCGCGGTCAGGCCGAAGACTCGTGCCTCGGGAGTATTCCCCGCGACATTCGCCCTTTCCCATAGCATCGCGGCACCGATCATGAGACCGAAGTCCTCTCCACGGAAACTGGTGAAGTCCTTGAACTGCTTCCAGTCTCCAGCAACCTTGAACTCTGCTCGAGCGGCGAAGGCGTAATCCGTGGTGCGGTTGTTGAACGCGGTGTTTCGGGTTTCGGCAATACCGTTGGTCCAACCGTTGCCACTTGCCTGGATGCCCTGGGAGTACATCACTGAACCACGGATGGCATCGCCTGCATACTCCAGCGAGATGCCCTGGTCACGGCCCTGGTTGAAATACTCATTGACCAGCGAGCGTTCCACCATCAACTGCTTGCTGCTTGAAACGAGTTCTTCACGCAGGAAGGGTGCCTTGTACTGGCCTACCTTGACGGCGAATCCGTTGCCGAAGTCCTTGCGGATCCAGGCATCCTCGAGATTGAAGAAGCCACCGTTCCGACCAAAGCCACCATTGACATAGAACTGCCAGCTCGGGTCGACGACGTGACCCTTGAACTTCAGCTTGACGCGACGCATCTCGAAGCCCCATTCATTCTCGTTCTGGCCGACTCCTGGATCCTTTCGATGGTTCCATACCCAGCGAGTCTGGATCTGACCAGAGATGTTGAGCCTGAAGTTACCGTCTGCGCTGGCCAGGAAGAAACCCTTGTCCCAGCCGGCGGTGGCGCCGGAACTCTGGAGGCTTGCGCGTGTGCCAGAATCAGCGAGAACATCCTCGACGATTCCGCGAATCTCACCGGCACGCTTCTCGGTCAGCCAGTCGTTTCCATCGGCCGCCTTGAGTTCGGCGATTTCCGCCTGCTGAATGTCGACGGTGCGCTTGAGTTCGGCGATCTGTGAAAGAGCATCCTGGTTGATGTCATTGGTCGAACCGATGACGAAGCCCGGAGCTCCCAGCAAGGCTACAACACAGGCCGCCCCTCTGGTCTTCATGGACATGTTGTGACTCCTGTTCTTGTCTGTTTGAAGGAACTGTTCTTGATACTGCCATTCAAAACGGGAGGTGACCCTACAAGGCCGACCACCATGCAGGCCACGTGACCCAGAAGAGGGCTTTTCACGCTTCCCGCCATGCGCGACACGATACTCAGGAGAATGCCTCCTGTCATGTCCATCGGGGCCCTTGAATTGCTAAGAATCTGCTAGGCGAGGTCGGGCCAGGCTGGGCTGAATGAAAAACCGGCCAGCCCGAATGGGCTGGCCGGTGAAACTTCATGCCGTAAGGCTCTTGGGATCCAACGGGTGGATGTCGCCTGGAGCCCGGTGCCTCAGAAGAGAAGCTGAAGCTGCGTCCGGAGAGCGAACTGGCCGCTTTCCTTCTGCGTGGTGTTATCCGTAAGGATATTGGCCTGTGGGTCAGCAAACGCAATGATGGGGTTGAAGCCGACGGTGAAGTCGGTCGTCCACTTGACGGTCTCCCTGGCGAAGTACCAGTTGACACCGAAGGTCAGTGCGTTCAGACGATCCGTAGCGAACGGAGCGTTGTTGACGTCGGTCTTGGCCTGGCCGTACTCGTATCGAGCAAAGATCTCGATCTCGTCGGTGATGAAGAAGCCGCCCTGGAACATGAAGCCCCACTGGCTGACGCTGTCTTCGTTGCCTGCACCAGCGTTGGTATTGGCATCACTGACGTGTCGATAGACGAACGAACCGAAGAGGTTGGCTCCACCGAAGTCAGCACTGACATCAGCAGTGAGTCCGAAGACCCGTGCTTCGTCGCCAGCAGCACCAGCGTTTGCACTGTTCGCCTTTTCCCAGATCATGGCAGCACCGATCAGAAGACCGAAGTCCTCGCCACGCCAGCTGGTCATGTCGTCGAACTGGCTCCAGGTACCGGCAGCCTTGAACTCACCACGAGCCGAGAAGGCATAGTCGGTGGTGCGACCGGTGAAGGGAGAGTTCTGCGAGCTGAGGATCGGGTTGGCCCAACCTGGCCCAGCGCCGTTCGCTGACTGAGCAATACCATCCGAGTACATCACGTGGACGGCGAAGGCGTCGGCAGCGTAGCTGAGCATCGCACCCTGGGAGTAATCAGTCTGTCCAAAGTAGTTGGACAGGAGTGATCGCTCCACAGTGAGCTGATTGGCGCTGGAGACGTTCAGTTCACGCATGTAGGGAGCACGGAACTGGCCAACACGGAGGCTGAAGCCGTTTCCGAAGTCCTTGTTGACGTATGCGTTCTGCAGGTTGGCAAAGCCATTGACATTGCTGGTGCCTGAGAATGCCATGCTGACCATGTACTGCCAGCTGGGATCAACCACGTGGCCGCTGAAGAACAGCTTGGTACGAGCAAGCTCGAAGCCCCAGTTGTTCTCTTCGGCGTTACCACCGACGTTTGGATCCTTGCGATGGTTCCATGCCCAGCGGACCTGGACCTGGCCATCAATGTTGAGGCGGAAGTTGCCGTCGGAGCTGGCCAGGAAGAAGCCGTTGTCCCAGCCGGCGGTGGCGCCGGAGCTCTGGAGGCTCGCCCGTGTGTCAGCATCAGCAAGAACGTCCTGGACGATACCGCGAATCTCGGTCGCCCTCTGCTCAGTCAGCCAGTTGTCGCCTTCGGTGGCCTTCAGCTCAGCGAGCTCAGCCTTGAGTTCAGCGATCTGTGCAAGAGCATCATTGTCAGCATCGGTAGCAGCACCGAAGGCAACGCCCGAAAGGGTCATGGCCGCGGCACCTGCAACGAAACCAACTCGCTTGGTCAGAGTCATCTATTGGCTCTCCTATCTAAGGGTCGGATCACCGCCCTACGTTTGACGGTGCATCCTGTTGATTCATCCACCCGCCCGTCAACGTCCACCAACGAGGCGGAAGCCGGACGTGATTTCCATATCGGCCCCATGGACCGGATTTGATAAGCGGGAGATGATACTGATCTGCGTGGAATCCGCTAGGGGATGCGGATGACGGGACTGTGTATCGCGATATAGCACAGGCTACATTTTGAATAAATCGATACGTAAGTGCTTTTATATCAATATCTTAACCAGCCAAGAGAAAACCCCCATCACATGGGTTGATAGAAAAAAAAACTCACAAATGCCCCGGGTTGTCCAGATTCGACAAAAACGGCTCAAACCACTGGGTGATCCAATGGCTTGTCGCGGAGTGGATGAATGCCATCCAAGCTGCCAGGAACCTTGATCTGGGGAGAAAAACAGCGTTTTCATGCCTGAAAACGCTGTTGAAGATTCAATGGAGGGTGTCACAGGTGATGCCAGAGGTCACCGCCCCCTCTTGATCTGGTGGACCCAGCGACCGTACTCCATGATCACTCGTCGTCTCTGGGCTGGCGAGGGCCACTTTGCAGGATCTGAACCGAATGCGGTCTCGTGACGCCACTTCCAGTAGCGGTTGTTCATGCGGAAACCGGATCCTGCAGCCAGCAGCAGCAGTTCCCATGCGGATGTGAGTATGGGCCAGGGTTTCATGCCGTGATTGTATCGCGCACTCCGCCGCAACGGCCAGGCGACTGGCATGGAGCAGGAACCAGGTACATGCAATGACAACGCCATGTCACGATCACTCATCGTCGAACATCATGGGTGCATCGAGCAGGCTGCTCAACACGATTGTTCGTTGTGGCAAGTCAACAAAAGTGGAAAAAGGTAGTGCATTGGCACTTGTACGGACGAAAGAACTTTGCCTAGAGTGGGAGATATGCACGTGGGGCACAACACCCACGTTCCACTTCGAACCACCGTGAAGACGCCGATCGACGCTCCGACACGATCGGCGTCTTCTCTTGCGCCAACATGGAGAACACCTTCAATAGGGGTCCTAGTTCGCGGAATACCCGTGGGCGAATCGATCAGTGCATCGAGACGGGACCCTGGGAAGGATCCGGAATCGCAGCATCTGAAAGGGCGACGGGATGCCGTGGTACCTCCAGGCCATCGTCAACCGGGTTGAACCGGCTGCCGATCATGGGGATCCTCCGGTTCGGATCTTCCTGCTTCGGCATCAGCGGCTGGAGAATATAGACCAGGATGATGCAGCCGATGGATCCAGCCCACATCCAAGGAGTCCAGCCGAGGAAGACGAACACGCTTGTCACGAGCACCACGAGCAGGGCCGTGGGAATCATGCCTTCCCAGGCCAGCTTCATCAGCTGGTCGAACCTGAACCGTGGAAGCGTCCACCTGAGCACCATCGCAAAGGCAACGAGGAACACGACCTTGCCCGCGAAGACCGCGAACTGGAGCAGGACCATCAAAAGGCCGCCCTGAACCGGAAGATCGCCTCCCCAGGGCAGGGGGTTGATCGACCAGCCACCCAGGAACAACAGCGTGAAGAAGGCCGCACCCGTGATCATGTGGAAGTACTCGGCAAGGAAGAACAGGGCGAACTTCATCGAGGAGTACTCGGTGTGGTATCCGCCGATCAGCTCGCTCTCGGCCTCGGCCATGTCGAACGGCGCCCTGTTGCTCTCGGCAAGCATGCAGATGTAGAACAGAAGCGCCGCCAACGGTTGCTGGAGGATGTACCAGGTGCCGTCGAGCTGGCCTTGGATCATCCGGCCCGGGTCGAGCGTTCCGGCCAGGAGGATCACGGCCAGCAGCGCCAGGCCCATGGGTATCTCGTACGAGATCATCTGTGCACTGGCGCGAAGGCCGCCCAGGAATGAGAACTTGCTGTTGCTGGCCCATCCACCGAGGACCACGCCATAGACACCAAGTGAGGCGACCGCGATCAGGTAGATCAGCCCGATGTTGACCTTCGCTCCGACGATCTGGACCGTCATGCCATCAAGACCGAGCGTGGTCGCCAGACCAAAGGGAAGCGTGGAGAGGTCAAGGGTCCCGGCGAACGGGATCACGACGAATCCGAGCATCGCGGTGGCGGTGATGACCGCTGGCGCGAGGAAGAAGAGTGCTCGATCGATGCCCTCGGGGTTGTAGTCCTCCTTGAGCATGAACTTGAGGCCGTCGGCGATCGGCTGGAGCAGGCCCTTGGGACCGACCCGGTTAGGCCCGATCCGGTCCTGCATCCAGGAACTGAGCTTCCGCTCCAGGAGAATCAGGTAGGCACAGCCACCCAGGATCATGTGAACCAACATGAAAATCACCGCCAGGGAGGTGATCAGCTGAACGGTTTCGGGTGTCAGTTCAAAGGACATCGGGCCAACAGTTTACCGATCAATGAAGGGGCGTGGGTACCGGAAGGACATCCAGTGGACGAGTGATCCGGTCAGGAGGTCGCTTGTGCCTGCTGGCCCAGGTCGATCCCGGATTGGCCCTGCCCGTTTGATGCCTTATCGGGAATGCCCGAACCACGGGTCATCTCTGGGAAGTAGTCCTGCATGGCGGAGACCGTCCAGTCGCCGGCCTTGAGAGCGGCGATCGCCTGCGTAGCCGCAAGCGAACCTGAAACGGTGGTCAGCATGGGGATCCCGAGTCTGACGGCCATCGCTCGAATACTGCCCTCGTCGGTATGGGCACCCTTCCGTGTCGGGGTGTTGCAGATCAAGGCGATCTCGCCATTGGCCATCTTGTCCAGGATGTTCGGCCGTGTCCCCTCTGAAATCCTCGGCAGTGGCGTCGAGTCGACACTGAATGACTCAAGGAGGCGGTGGGTGCCAGTGGTCGAGAAGACCTTGAACCCCATGGACACCAGGTTCCTGGCGATCTGGACACAGTGCTCCTTGTCCGAGTCACGAACCGAGAGGAAGACGTTGCCCTCGGTCGGCAGGGAGATCCCTGCTGCCATCCTGGCCTTGGCCAGTGCGACCGGCAGTGAACGATCCGCCCCCATCACCTCGCCGGTCGACCGCATCTCGGGACCAAGAATGACGTCGACACCCTGGAACTTGGTGAACGGGAAGACAGGTTCCTTCACCGAGTAGAAGCCGGTTTCCGGCAGTTCCCGGGCCCCGAGGGCGTCCAGGGACGAACCCATCATCACCTTGGCTGCGATCCTGGCCCAGGAAATGCCCTTGGCCTTGGATACGAAGGGGGCTGTCCTGGAGGCTCTCGGGTTGACCTCGATGATATAGAGGTTGTCATCCTTGAATGCCATCTGGACGTTCATCAGGCCCCGAACCTTCAAGCGACAAGCCAGTTCTCGAGCGGCCTGGCGGATCCGCTCCACGATCGGGGCCCCCAGTGAGAACGGTGGAACGGTGCAGGTCGAATCGCCGGAGTGGATGCCGGCCTCCTCGATATGTTCCATGACCCCGCAGACCACGGCCCTTGATGGATCGGTGCTGGTGTCCACCTGGCTGGAGGCGGTCGCCTGGTGCGGGGGGAAGTCGGCCACGACATCGACATCGATCTCGATCGCCTCCGGGAGGAACCGGTCGATGAGCACTGGTGCATCGGCCAGCTCCGAGACATCCACCGCCTCCCGCATGTAGCGATGGAGTGATTCCTCGTCGAAGCATGTCTCCATCCCGCGGCCGCCAAGGACGTAGCTGGGACGGACCAGCACCGGGTACCCGATCTGCTGGGCGATCTCCACGGCCTCCTCGAGCGAATGGGCGATCCCGTTCTCCGGCTGCCGCATCTGGAGTTCCTCGAGAACATCCTTGAAGCGGTCACGGTCCTCGGCCAGGTCGATCGAGTCCAGACCGGTTCCGATGAGGGGCACCCCCGCTGCCACCAGCCCGTGGGCCAGGTTCAGTGGTGTCTGTCCGCCGAACTGGACGATGACGCCGGCCACGCGACCCTCGCGTGCCGGGTTGTCGATCCCCCCACCGTTCAACCGCTCGATCACGTTGAGCACGTCCTCAAGGGTCAGTGGTTCAAAGAAGAGAAGATCACTCGTGTCGTAGTCGGTGCTGACCGTCTCGGGGTTCGAGTTGATCATCACCGATTCGAACCCCATCTCGTCGCAGGCGAAAGCCGCCTGGCAGCAGCAGTAGTCGAACTCGATGCCCTGGCCGATCCTGTTGGGGCCGCCGCCGAGGATGACGATCTTGTCCTTGGTGGAGACACGAATCTCGTCATCGAGGAACGAACCGCCGTCCTGGTCGCCGGAGGGACGCTCGTAGGTCGAGTAGAAGTACGGGGTGACCGCCTCGAACTCGGCGGCACAGGTGTCGACGAGCTTGTAGACCGGTTCGATGCCGAGGCCCTTGCGATGATCGCGGACCTTCAGGATCGTCTCGGACTTGATGTCACCGAGATAGAGATTCGCAAGCTGTGGATCCGAGTAGCCCATCTGCTTGGCGGCGAAGAGCGTCTGGCTGGAGAGATCCTCCAGTCGTTCATGCGAGATCAGCTCATCCTCGAACTCGATCAGCTGCTTGAACTGATCGAGGAACCATGGATCGATCCCGGTCTGCTCGTGCACCTGCTGGATCGACCAGCCCATCTTCATGGCGTAGCGGACGTAGTAGAGCCTCCCCTGGCTCGGAACAGAGAGCTTGCGAACAAGCGTCTCCTCTGGAATCGGCCACGTGATCGGAGTCCCGTCGGCCGCCGTGAGCTCCTCGGTGAGGGATTCGAATGATTCGGTCGTCGGCGGCAGCCCCTTCGCCGTGATCGCGCGATGGGCGGCCAGCCACTTGTCGTTCCGGTCGAGGCCGAAGCCGAATCGCTTGACCTCCATCGAGCGGATGGCCTTCTGGAGGGCCTCCTTGAACGTGCGGCCGATGCTCATGCCCTCGCCGACGCTCTTCATCTGCGTGGTCAGCGTCTCGTCGGCCTCGGGGAATTTCTCGAACGTCCAGCGAGGCATCTTGATCACGACGTAGTCGATCGAAGGCTCAAAGCACGCCGAGGTCGTGCCGGTGATGTCGTTTCTCAGCTCGTCCAGGGTGTACCCGACCGCCAGCTTGGCGGCGATCCTGGCGATGGGGAATCCGGTCGCCTTGCTGGCGAGGGCGGAACTCCTGGACACCCGGGGATTCATCTCGACGACGACCATGCGACCGGTCTTCGGGCACACCGCGAACTGCACGTTGGATCCACCAGTGTCCACGCCGACCCGGCGCATGATGTCGATCGCCGCATCGCGCATGCGCTGGTATTCCTTGTCGGTCAGCGTCATGATCGGGGCGACGGTGATCGAATCACCGGTATGCACGCCCATTGGATCGATGTTCTCGATGCCGCAGACGATCACGCAGTTGTCATTGTGGTCGCGGACGACCTCCAGTTCGTATTCCTTCCAGCCCAGCAGTGATTCATCGATGAGCACCTGGTCGATCATCGATGCATCGATGCCGCGACGGACGATGTCGTCGAACTCATCGCGGTTGTACGCGATTCCACCACCGGTGCCACCGAGCGTGAACGCGGGCCGGATGATCGCGGGCAGCCCGATCTGGTCGAGGAATTCGTGCGCCTCGGCGAGGGTGTTGACGGTCTTGGACAACGGCTGCTCGAGCCCGAGTTCCTCGATGATCTGATGGAACGCCTCGCGATCCTCAGCCCGCTGGATCACGTCCCGGTCGGCGCCGATCATCTCGACACCGAGCTCCTGGAGGACGCCGGAATCGGAGAGGGCGCAAGCGCAGTTCAGGGCGGTCTGGCCACCGAGCGTCGGCAGGAGCGCATCGATCGGGGTTCCGAGTTCCCGCTCCTTGCGGATGATCCGCTCGACCGCCTCGGGCGTGATCGGCTCGATGTAGGTCCGATCCGAGAAGTTCGGATCGGTCATGATCGTCGCAGGATTCGAATTGATCAGGACAAGCCGGTACCCCTCCTCGAGGAGGGACTTGCACGCCTGCGTACCGGAATAGTCAAACTCGCAGCCCTGTCCGATGACGATCGGACCCGAACCGAGGAGCAGGATGGTCGAGATGTCATCCCTTCGAGGCATATCTGTTCAATCAAGCGCGCATTTGTGGAAGTGTACCTAACGTGGCTGTCCCGCTCAATGCTCAGGAGGGTTCAGGTGGGACATTCATCCGATCAATTGACAGCCCGGGCTCGACCAACGACCGTAGGGGCGTGCTGCTCGCCCTCCTGATCCTCGGCCTGCTGACCAGCTGGGTCCTCCTGATGCTCCTGTTCCAGTACAGGCTTCTGCCATGGCTGGGCAGGCGACTCAACGACGGTGATCCGGTCTCTGGACTGATGAAATGCCTGGCCTGGTGGGTCACCAGGGTGATCCACAGGACCACCTACATCGACTGGGACCGGATCCCGGCCGCGATCGACCCAGACGGGCGACCCGGCAGAGGCTTGATCATCGCCGCCAACCACACCGCCGGGATCGATCCCCTCCTGGTCCAGGTCGGGATCGACAGGCACATCCGCTGGATGATGTGGGACAAGATGATGGTCCCCCAGCTGGACGCCCTCTGGAGGAGGGAGCGGATCATCCCGATCTCGATGGACCAACGGGATTCCACGAGCATCAGGGAGGCGATCAGGCACCTCAAGGCCGGGGGCACCATCGGGATCTTTCCCGAAGGGGCCATCGAGCGACCCGGCCGGCAGCTTCGGCCGTTCCACCCCGGTGTCGGCCTGCTTGCCAGGATGTCGGGTGTGCCCGTGGTGGCCGTCTGGATCAGCGGCACGCCCTACAAGGAGACCGCCTACGGATCGCTTCTGTCACCGAGCCATTCACGACTGCAGGCGATGGGCCCCTTCGAGTACGGGAAGAAGCAGTCACCCGAGGAGATCTCCGAGCACCTGCGTCAACAGGTCGCCCAGGCCAGTGGATGGCCCCTGAACGACGAACAGATCATCGAGCATGAAACACCACCGACGGTCGGACCATTCGGACACCACCTGGCGTGATGGAACGGTAGGATGAGATCATGATCAGCAGGATCGAAGGCGAACTCGAATCGATCGAACAGGGTCGAGCGACCCTCAGGTGCGGACACCTGTCCCACGAGATCCTTGTGACCGCCTCCGACAGCGAGAGGCTGGCCGAACAGGTCGGGCAGACCATCTCGTTCCACACCCTGGAGTACCTGGAGGCACAGGGCCAGGGCACTTCGTTCGTGCCAAGGCTGCTTGGGTTCTCATCCTCCAAGGATCGAGAGTTCTTCGAGTTGTTCACGACCGTCAAGGGGATCGGGAACAGGAAGGCCCTTCGATCCCTCCAGCTGCCGCTGGGCCGGATCGCCTCGGCGATCGCCGCAGGCGATACGGCGCTGCTGACGAGCCTTCCCGAGATCGGTCGTCGCACGGCCGAGACGATCATCGTCGATCTCAAGGACAGGATCGACGAGTTCATCCTCGAACCGGGCCAGGTCGACGAACCGGTCGGACCCGCCGCTGAAATCAAGGCCGAGTCGATCGCCGTGCTCGTCCAACTGGGTGAATCACGGACCGATGCCCGTGAACTCGTCGAGCGGGCGATGGCCGCCGATCCGGAGCTGGAGACTGCAGAGGATGTCGTCACCGCTGCGTACAGGATCAAGCAGCTTGCATGAGACTCCCGGATGCCAGGACACAAAGGGGGACCGGATCCCGATGCGATACTCAGTGATCATGGCAGGTGGTTCCGGCACGAGGCTCTGGCCCATGAGCAGGCAGGACCGTCCGAAGCAGCTGCTTGAACTGTTCGACGGACAGTCGATGCTTGGACTGGCCGCGGCACGCATCGATGGCGTGATCCCTACCGGGAACCAGTTCATCTGTGGTTCGTCCCGCTGCAAGGAACAGGTGCTCAAGGCGATCCCCTCCGCCAGCGAGGATCGATTCCTTGGCGAGCCGATGGCCATGGACACGCTCAATGCCGTCGGCCTGTCCGCGGCCGTGCTGTCTCGACAGGATCCGGACGCTGTCTTCTGCATGCTCAGCGCGGACCAGTTGATCAAGCCCGTCGATGAATTCACCCGGAGGATCCGGGACGGTTTCGCCCTCGTGGAGGAGGATCCGAACCGGATCGTCACGTTCTCCATAACACCGACACACCCATCAACCGGCTACGGCTACATCAAGGTCGGCGAGCCGGTTCCCGGACACGAGGCTGCGTACGAGGCGGCCAGCTTCAAGGAGAAGCCGGACATGGTCACGGCCGAGCTCTACCTGGCCGAGGGAACCTACGGCTGGAACAGCGGCATCTTCATCTTCCACGCCGGAACCGTGATGAACGCACTGGCGAGGCTGCAACCGGACACGGCCGAGGGTCTCCAGAAGATCGCCGCCGCATGGTCGAGCCAGTATCGGCAGGACGTGCTCGACGAGGTCTACCCGACGCTCCACAGGACCAGCGTCGACTTCGGGCTGATCGAGCCGGCGATCGAGGACGAGCATCTCCGTGTCTGCGTACTGCCCATGGATGTCGAGTGGGTCGACATGGGCAGCTGGCACAGCTTCATCCAGATGATGGCGTCGGACGAACAAGGTAATCGAACGTCGTCGGAGTCCGTGTTCCTTGATTCGACCGGGATCTCGGTGATCAGCGAGGATCCGTCCCACCTCGTTGCCGTGCTGGGCTGCCATGACCTGGTGGTCGTCAGGACGCCCGACGTGACGCTGATCTGCGACGCCGGATCGTCCGAGCAGGTCAAGGAACTTGCACGCAGGGTTCCGGCACGGTTCCAATAGTCACATGAAGTACCTCGCAATCGACCTTGGAGCACGGCGAACGGGCCTTGCGATCGGCGACGACCTGACGGGCGTCGTCACTCCGCTCAAGGTGATCCATGCAGCCAGCGAGTCGATGGTGCTCGACTCGATCCTCGATCAGATCGATTCACAGGCCCCCACGGCGATCGTGATCGGGCTGCCGCTGAACATGGACGGGACCGAGTCATCCGGCTCGGCCGGGGCCCGGCGATTCGGCGAGAAGCTGTCTGAAGCGTGTGGCCTGCAGGTTCATTTCCAGGACGAAAGGCTGACAAGCTTCGCGGCGGAGCAGCAGCTTGCCGGAAGCGGTCTCACGCACGATCAGAAGAAGAACCTCCGCGACGCGCTCGCGGCGGCGGCGATACTCGAGGATTTCCTGGGTCAGTCCTGATCGTGCCCGCATGCTGCGGCATCGAGGTACCAGCGAAGGACACCACCAATTGGCTTGATGCCCTTGATGGGAATCTGCTCGTAGGAGTCGCCCCCGGTCGCGACGCGGTTGATCATCTCCGCCTTGTTCGAGCCGAGCACCAGCGGCGCGATGAATCGCGATGCGTTCAGAAGCGGATAGGTCATGGTCACCCGGTCCGGAGGGGTCACGGTCGGCCCCTGGCAGATGCCGACGAAGTGATCGTGTTCATGAAGGACGGAGGTCTCGGGAAACAGGCTTGCGGTGTGGCCATTGTCACCCATGCCCAGCAGCACGAAGTCAAGCCGGTCCTGCCCCTTCTCCCGCCAGCCGAGCACGTCACGCAACGCCTTCTCGTACGCCTGAGGCGCATCATCGTCCACGGCATGGATCGGGTGGACCTGCTCGGGCGGGATGTCCGCATGCTCCACGATGATCTCGTTGATGTGCTTGAAGTTGCTGACATCGTCATCGAACGGCACGCGACGCTCGTCGACCATCCAGAGGTGCGTCCGCCTCCATGGCAGGTTGCGGAAGTTGGGGTCGTACATCAACCTCCTGTAGAAGGGCATCGGGGTGTTGCCGCCGGAGAGCGCGATGTGGAAGTCGCCGAACAGGCGGACACAGGTCAACGCGTGCTCGACCAGATCGGATCCGAGCTGATCCATGACGGCCTCGGCATTCTGGAAGGCGATGACCTCGCCGGGAAGCGAGGGCGTGTCAGACAGGACCTCGCCCTGCGGCTCCTTCAACTCGAAGTCGCTCCTGTCGTCGGAAGAATCGCTCATGGGGACCATGATGGCACAAATGGTGGCGATCAACCAGCACCAGCCCACCGGGATCAATCGTTGTGCCACTGCCTGCCATGTCGAGCAAGCAGTTGATCCGCCGTGGCCGGCCCCCAGCTGCCGGGGGCGTAGTTGGCGTGGATGTCACGCCTGATCGAATCAGACGCAGGACCGATGAACGGCATGACGGCGTTCCAGGCACCCTCGATCTCGGATCGATCCTTGAAGAGCGTCTGGTCGCCTCGCATCGCATCGACGATCAGCGGACCATACGCCTCGACGACAGGCAGGTGGAACTGTTCGCTGAAGTCGGCGAGCATCTCGATCGATTCGATGACGACACCGCTGCCTGGCTTCTTGGCCTCGAAACGGAGACTCACTCGCTCGCTCGGCGCGATCTCGAAGACGATCCTGTTGGCAGGCCTCGGCGACTTGCCCTCAAGACCCGGGACCAGCTTGAAGAGGTTGGCCGCCGGAGGCTTGAACTGGACCACGATCTCGGTCCGCTTGGCGGCCAGCATCTTTCCGGTCCTGATGTAGAACGGTGTGCCAGCCCATCGCCAGTTGTCGAAGTGCAGCGCGAGGGCGGCATAGGTCTCGGTGGTCGAGCCGGGTGCGACGCCTTTGGACTCGTGATAGGCGGGTGAACCGTCGCTCGAACCGTACTGGCCCAGCGCCGCGAACTCACCGATCCGGTCCGGAGCCGGTATCTCGATGGCATCGATGATCTTCGCCTTCTCCTGGCGGATGTACTCCGGTGTGTAGTCTGTCGGGGGCTCCATGGCGACGAAGGCGAGGATCTGCATCAGGTGCGACTGGAGCATGTCCCTGATCGCACCGGTCTGGTCGTAGAAGCTGGTCCGATCCCGGACCCCGAGCGTCTCGGCCGCGGTGATCTGGACGTGATCGATGTACTGCTGGTTCCACAGCGGCTCGAAGACCGTGTTGGCGAACCTGAACACGAGGAGGCTCTGGACGACATCCTTCCCGAGGTAATGGTCGATCCGGTAGATCGATTCCTCCTCGAAGGTGCGGCCGAGCGCGCGGTTCAACTCGACGGCGCTGGGAGCATCATGGCCAAACGGCTTCTCGACGATGACCCGCTGCCAGCTTCGAGCCCCGGGGTCGATGCTGCACCACCGCTTGCCCTCGGTGACCAGCCCGGCATCGGCTATCTGCCGGATGATCGGCTCATACAGGTTCGCCGCAACCGAGAGGAAGAACAGGATGTTGCCCCGACATCCATGCTGTCCCGACAGCTGATCGATCCTCGAACGCAACTGCTGGTAGAACCCCGCGTCGGTGGCATCACCGGCCTGGTAGTGGATCCGGTCGGCCAGGTTTCTCCACGTGGACTCGTTGAAGTCCGCGACCGATGCGCGGACGTCGGGTTCGATCTTGTCGCGGAACTGCTCGTCACTCATCCCGGTCCTGGAGACGCCGAGGATGCACGTGTCGGGAGAGAGTCCACCGTCCCTGGCCATTTCATACATCGATGGGATCAGCTTGCGCGACGTGAGATCGCCGCTTGCACCGAAGATCACCATGACACAGGGATCGCCTTGAACCATCGATGGCATCTTCACGAGAGCATGTCCGGCTGTCAAAGATCGTGGGCACCGGCATGTCGGACCCGGTCAGGGCCGCGGGTGGTGGGTCTTGACGACCTCGCGAAGCTGAGATCGGTCCACGTGGGTATAGACCTGCGTGGTCCCGATGTCGGCGTGGCCGAGCAGTTCCTGGACCACGCGGAGATCGGCACCGCCGGTGACCAGGTGCGTGGCGAAGCTGTGCCGCAGCATGTGCGGATGAACATCCTTCATGCCGACGATCGCTGCGTACTTCCTCACGATCTGCCAGACGGCGACCCGTTCAAGAGGCTTGCCGGTGAACGACAGGAGCAGGCGGTGGTCATCTCTTCCGTCATTGAACCGCATGAGCCTGGGACGCAGGTCCTGCAGGTATCGAGAGGTCCATTCCTGCGCGGGAGTCCCGATTGGAACAAGCCGCTGCTTCTGCCCCTTGCCAGTCACCGTGACCAGGCCGAGATCATCGTGGTACTCGTTCAGCCGGATCGCACCGACCTCGGAGGCGCGGAGTCCCGCGGCATACATCAACTCCAGCATGGCCCGGTCCCGGATCCACATCTGCCCATGCTCCGACGACGGGGCCTCGAGCAGTAGTTTCATCTGTTTCGGTGAGAGTACGCCGGGCAGCTTCCTCCAGCGTGTCGGTCGTTCCAGGAGACGTGCCGGGTCAGCCGGCAGACGCCTGTTGGCATGCAGGAAGCGGTAGAGCACCCTGATGGTGGCCAGGTGCCTCGCGATCGAGGTCGGTTGCAGTGATTTCTCGCGATGCAGACGCCTCAGGTGATCGGCCAGGTCGGCCGGGCCTGCGTCCATGATGCCGCCGACGCCATTTGCATGCAGATCCTGCTCCAGGTCCTTGATGTCCCGCTGGTATGCCTCCACCGTCGCAGCGGAGAGGCCGGCCTCGACGCGGATGTACGCGATGAAGTCACGTACCGGTTGGACGGAACTTGATGGGCTCTGCATGGTGCTTGATCGCGGTGAAATCCTGGTCAAGGGGGGTCGTGGTCCGACCGACGAGAATCGGATCGCCCTCCTGGCGTGTCTGGATCTCCCCAACGGCCCCGACCCGGATCATCGGAGTCTTGACGGCATCGAGCTCGAGGGTGATCTGGTGATACGTGCCGCAGCGAAGGAACTTGTCGCAGCAGACCTCGAACATCGACGCGATCCGACCGAGCTGGAACATGCAGGCACAGCGTGAATCACCACGGTCGATGTGCGGGCAGTGCCCGGCCTGTTCGTCACGAGGGCGTGTGCTGTCCATCCGCGGCCTTCCATGGTGCGATGCCGGTTGAGTTATCGACGCCCCGGGGGTGGTGCCACCAGAAAACATCCCTTCGCCGGATGGACCGGCCTTGCGCACCTGGAGCCGGCAGTTCTTGCGCACCTGCGGGCTCTGAATGGTCATGAAGGGGCCGGGGCTTCTCCTGAAGGGGCGCCCGCTTCGGCACGGCACTTGCACCAGTACCTCCGAACACCGACACCAGGGCAAGGAGTGCCAGAGTGCGGAGCAGACTCCACAACATGGTTCTTGAGGCCGTCAGGGCCTCGAAGACAAGTACACGGAACGATGACGGGCTTCTCGAGGAGCTCGCCAGTGGCCAGTTGGGTCGACGAGTCGCCCGGATCGCCACGATCGCATCGGTGATGCACCGTCACCAGGCCGCCCTGGGTCAGCCCGAACACGACCTCCATGGTGAGGAACAGGAGATCCAGGCATGAACTACGGCATGTACCTCTCGGCCAATGGAGTCATCAACGACCTTCACAGGATGGACGTCCTGGCGAACAACCTGGCCAATGCGGAAACACCCGCCTTCAAGCCACAATCGATCATTGTGCAGCAGCGGGATCCGCAGCGGCTCGAATCGACCAGCGTCACCGGGGACCCCCAGTGGCTGCTGGAGAGACTCGGTGGAGGCACCTTCCTCAGGGAAGTGGTCGATTTCGACGCTCCAAGCACGCACAGCAGGACGAATCAGCCCATGGACGTGGCCATCGAGGGCAAGGGCTTCCTGGTCCTCAAGTCACCGGACGAGCAGGGCGCGATGAAGCTGACCCGCAATGGCTCGATGACGCTGGATGCACATGGTCATCTTGTCAGCACCGGTGGAGAAGGCCTGGTCATGGACACCCAGAACCGTCCCATCAGGCTTCGTGATGACGAGCCGGTGAGGATCGGTGGTGACGGCACCATCGTCCAGTCCGGCCGCACCGTCGCACGATTGAAGCTCGTGGACGTGAAGGAGACCTCGAACCTGACTCCAAGCGGAGGGAACGCGTTCACCTACTCCGGCGATCCGAACAACCTCGGGCGGTCCGATGCCCGGATCCTCCAGGGCTCCCTCGAGGACAGTGGCGTCGATCCGATCCGGATGCTCACGGAGATGATCAAGATCGGCCGGAGACTCGAAAGCAACGTCAAGCTCATGCAATACCACGATCAGGCGATGGGACAGGCGGTCAACACGCTTGGTCGCGTCACCTGAACAGATACCAGGAGTACACAGACATGACCTACATCGCACTGAACACGGCAGCAACGGGACTGGACTCGATGAGCACCAAGCTCGATGTGATCGCCAACAACCTCGCCAACATCAACACCCCGGGGTTCAAGTCCAACACGACGAGCTTCGAGGACCTCATGTACATCGAGCGCCAGCAGCCGGGGCTGGAAGACGGCAACGGCTATCGGAAGCCGCTCGGGCTGAACATCGGTCTTGGAACGAACATCTCGGGAACACAGCTTGATTTCTCGCAGGGTTCTCAGGATCAGACGAACCAGCCACTGGACGTCCTGATCGACGGCACGGGCCTCTTCCGTGTCGAGGTGCCGCAGGAGTTCAGCGAGAACGGCATCGGGTACACGCGAAACGGCCACTTCCAGCTCAACGAGGACGGGCAGCTCGTCCTGGCCAACTCGACCGGCAACCTCCTGATCTCCAACGTGACGATCGACCCGCAGAACCAGGGTGTCCAGATCAGACAGGATGGCGAGGTCTTCTACCAGGAACCCGGTGCGATCGAGATGACCAAGGCCGGCCGGATCGAGATCGCATCGTTCGTGAACCCCGGTGGTCTCAAGTCGGTGGGACAGAACATCTACGTCGAGACCGTCGCCAGTGGTGAGCCCCTCGTCGGCAGCCCGGGCGAGGACGACAGGGGCACGCTCCTGCAGGGATCACTTGAAGCCTCCAACGTGCAGCCGGTGGTGCAGTTGGTCGACCTGATCAAGACCCAGCGGGCGTTCGAGATGAACAGCCAGGTGATCCAGGCCGCCAACGAGGCGCTCCAGCAGATCAACAACCTCCGTCGATTCTGATTGAACCAAGGACTTCAAGGCAGGAACTGACATGATCAATCGCCTACTCATCACCGCCCTCCTGGTCTTGCTGACCGACCCGATCTGCATCGCGGACACGATCCGACTGCACGGATCCGTCCGTGCCCCCAGGGGCAGGCAGGTCGTGATGCTGTCCGACATCGCGGAGATCCAGGGCGACCATGCCGAGGGATTCGCCCGTGTCGTGATCTGCAACGTCGACCAGGAGACACCGGTCCGACTTGGCCTGGAGACGATCCGCACCAAGCTGGCCGGAGCCGGGTGCAACTTCGCTCTGGTCGACCTCTCCGGTGGCACGACGATCGTCCGATCCCCCTCGCTGGAACAGCAGCCCCCCCGCCGTCACTCCGACAGTCGATCCAAGAGCGTGACCGCCAGTGCCGATGACCGCACCGGGATCCAGTTCGACCTGGGAAGCTTTTCGATCGAGGGCAGTCCGTTGTGGATGGCATCCCGGATGATCTGCAACGCCCACGACATCGACACCGCGGACCTGAGAATCGTGCTGTCCCACTGTGACGTGAATGTGGAGGCGCCCCATGACGGACCGGGCCGGCTTGAAGTCGATCCCACCTCGAGCCTCACGAGCAATGACGTCAGCTTCACGATCAGGACCTGGGAGGATGGCCGGATCTCGCCGATCGGGACGATGCGGCTGAAGCCGCTGATCAGGACCATGACGGCGCACGCGACCGAGGACCTCCAACGCGGTGACGTCATCGAGGCGTACATGACCAGGGAGGAGATCGCGTGGCTCGCTCCGGTCGAACATGCCAGGACGATCACGCAGGACGAACTGATCGGATCGACGATGAAGCGATCACTCGACTCGGGTGACCGGATCGCCCGGAGGGACGTCGGTGAACGGACGCTGGTTCGTCGTGGCGATTCCATCGTCGTCAGACAGAGGGTCGGGCTGCTGGCGATCTCGCTGGAGGCCGTGGCCCAGGAGGATGCGAGCGAGGGAGAGACGATCAGGATGATTCGAACCGGCAGCAAGCGTCGCAACGGACGATCCTTCATGGCGACCGTGACCGGGCCCGGGGAAGCGATCGTCCAGTGAACACGACACGAGCCAACAGAGACATGGAGATTCCAATGAGATCCACGAACATGATTCAATCCGGGCTTGGTCGACTCCCGATCGCGTGCCTGCTGCTGGTGACGTGCGCTGCACATGCCGATGACAGGCGCATCGAGCCGGTGCGAGTGGCCCTGGAAGCCGCCGAGCAGGCGGAGCGTCCAGCGGCTTCAGGCGAGGTCACCTCGTCCCTGGTCGCCAGGTCGATGCAGTCGAAGCAATCGGAGACGGTCCAGGATGGCGGCAGCCTCTTCACGGTCAACCCACCGAAGCCGCGGAAGTTCCTCGAACATGATCTCGTGCAGATCATCGTCCAGGAGGTCGCCGAGGCCAGGAGCGAACAGGAACTGGACACGGACAAGCGGTATGGTCTCGGGGCCGAAGCCGGGGCGTGGACCACGTTGAACTTCTCGAACATATTCGCCGGTGGCTTCTTCAGCGGCACCAGTGACGAGAAGCTTCCCGTGTTCGAGGTCGAGGGTGCCAAGGAGTTCGATGGTGAAGGCGACTACAGGCGGAAGGACTACCTCACGGCGAGGATCACCGCCGAGGTGCTCGAGGTCCTGCCGAACGGCAACCTGGTCCTCGAGGCCCGGAGCACCATCATCACCGACGAGGAGAAGACCACCATGAAACTCACGGGCATATGCAGGCAGGCGGACATCACCGCAGCCAACACGCTGATGTCGTACCAGTTGCATGATGCCAGGATCGAGAAGATTCACTCTGGTGAAGTCCGAAACAGCGCGACCAAGGGCATCCTGGCCAAGGCGCTGGACTTCATCTTCGCTTTCTAGTGATCGTACCGGGTCGCGGTGGGCCGCTCTGCCGCCCACCCCGGCCCGGATTCTCGTACCCGGGGCGGTCAGGGAGGATCCCCCGGAGGGCGACAAGGGCTCGGACCACCTGCTGCAACGGCGGGTGCTCCGGGCCCGTTTTCTTCAGGTATAGGAGAGTGATCGAGGTGAGAGCGAGAGGTGCGTGGCATCCTTGACCATCTCGAGGGTGACCTCTGCAACGGCGTTGGCTCGCGCACACCCATCCTTGAGGATGTCGATGACCAGGTCCTCTGATTCCTCGTACTGGCGCCTTCGCTCACGCATCGGCTCGAGCAGCCGGTTGATCCCCTCGGCGATCTCGGCCTTGATGTGTCCGTCACCGATGTCATCGCCACGTGCATATCGATCACGAAGCTCGGCCACTCGATCGGCATCCTCGATGAAGTGATCCGCGTATTCGAAGAGCACGTTGTTCGGATCGCCAGGTTCGGTCGGACTCTGCCGGCCGGTGTAGATCTTGTTGACCTTCTTCTTGACCTGCTTCTCCGTGTCGCTGATGAAGATGGCGTTGTTCAGGGACTTGCTCATCTTGTTGGTCCCGTCGATCCCGACCAGTCGACCCACCTTGCCGACATCGGCGATCGGGACATGGAAGATACCGCCAAGGTCGACGTGTTCGTCATCCTCGGCCTGGTCGGACACGTTGCAGTAGACCTGGTTGAACCGCCTGGCAACCTCGCGAGTCAGTTCCAGGTGTGGGACCTGGTCCTCCCCCACCGGGACCGACACGGGCCTGAAGGCGAGGATGTCCGCGGTCTGTCCGACTGCATAGAGCGGAAACCCGAAACTGTAGGTCTCGCCGAGGTCCTTGACCTTGATCTCGTCCTTGAGGGTCGGGTTGCGCATCACGCGGTTGAACGGTAGGAGCATCGCGAAGAGGAACGTCAGTTCCGCGATGGCCGGGACCTCGCTCTGGACGAAGATGGTCGACCGCTTCGGATCCAGACCCATCGCAAGGTAGTCCCTGACGATCTCGATGACGTTGGCTCGAATCTGATCGCTCTGCTCGGCGTTGGTCGTGAACGCGTGCATGTTCGCGATGATGATGAAGCAGTCATGCGTGTCCTGGAGCTCGACCCTGCGCTTGACCGAACCGAGCCAGTGGCCCAGGTGCAGCGGTCCCGTGGGCGTGTCGCCGGTGAGGATCCTCGGTTTCAGGTGTGAGCCGGACGCTGTGTCGGACATGTTCATACAGGGGAGTCTATCAACAGGATGTTCCCGAGGTTGAACAGGCCGTGCATGATGATCGGGGCCAGGAGCCTGCCGGTACGCTCGTAGAGAAACCCGAGGACCAGGCCAAGTGCGAACAGGGTCAGGACGGCCGACAGGGCCGACTCCATCGACAAGGCGGGAAGGTGCATCAGGGCGAAGATGATCGATGCCACGATGATCGCGGGCCAGCGACCGATCCCGGCTCCTGCCAGGCCCTGCTGGAGAAGGCCCCGGTACATGAACTCTTCGAAGATCGGGGTGAGCAGGACGACAATGACGATCACGAGGTACTTCCAGATCGTTCCGGGATCCTCCGCGATCGACTGCAGGGCCGAGTGGGCGATCTCCTGCGGTTGGATGGAGAGGAACACCTCCTGCAGCACGCTGGCGATCCAGGAGACGGTGATCACCATCGGCCAGCCCAGCACCAGCCCACGGATCGCCCAGGTGATCGCCATGCCCGGCCCAAGCTGGGCCCGCAGTTCATCGCCGGGCAGTCGATGTCCACTGGCCCATGCCATGAGAAGGCCGATCACAATCGCCTGTCCGACATAGGACGCCACGAGCATCATGGCCAGGTCGGCCAGCCGCACTCCGGAGTCCGAATCACCCGGTGCCGGCATGAAGAAGCCAAGGAACATCACTGCAAGGCTCGAGCCGACGAGCATGCTGAAGAACCCGACGGCACAGGCCCTGCCAGGGAGTCCGAGCACGGGGCCGATGCGATCATCCAAGTGATGAAACCGGAAACCGAGCACGATCAGGAGGGCGATCGGCCCACAGAGCATCGGGAAGAGGTTCAACCCGGACACGTCTTCAACCACCACCTGGGTGTCAGGCGACTGCTGGATGCCAGCCTCCTGTCCACCGATCATCGTTGAGGCTATAACTGGACCGGCCGAAAGGGCCATGACGAAGACGATACCCATGAGCAACGCCCTCGAACGGATCATCTCGGCCAAGCGGAATGAAGTCGTTGCTTCACGCAATGAAGTCTCTCTGGAGCAGCTCAAGGACACGATTGATCAGCAGGATCCGCCCAGGAGATTCCTGGATGCGATGCTGGCGGGGCCTGCTCCACGGGTGATCGCCGAGATCAAGCGGAAGAGCCCGTCCGCAGGCGTGATCCGTGAGCAGTTCGATCCCGTCGACATCGCCAGACGGTACCACGAGGCCGGAGCCGCCGCGATCTCGTGCCTGACCGACCGGGAGCATTTCGGAGGAAGTCTCGGGTTCATCCGGCAGATCAGGGATTCCGTTCCACTGCCGGTGCTGCGCAAGGACTTCATCATCGATCCATACCAGGTCTGGCAGTCACGCGGAGCCGGCGCCGATGCGATCCTCCTGATCGCCGAGGCGATCGACGAGGCGTTGATCCGGGAGTGCGTCGACACCGCCAGGGGGCTCGGCATGACGACGCTCGTCGAGGTGCATGACCGGGAGAACCTTGAATCGATGCTCGGGCTGCTCGGCGATCCGATCGAGGATGACGTCCTCCTGGGAATCAACAACCGGGATCTGCGCACGATGACGACGAGCGTCACGCATACGATCGAGTTGCTCGAAGGCGTGAAGGACAGGACCCGGATCGTCAGCGAATCGGGCATCCGGAACAACGACGACGTGCAGGCACTGGCGGGCGAGGACGTGAACAAGGTGCTCGTCGGAGAGTGCCTGCTGCGGCAGGAGGATCCCGGCGGGGCGCTCCTGGAACTCATGGGTCGCTGATCGAAACTATCGGTACCTGATAGGTGCTGATAAGAAGCCCCCTGTCACGGTTGATGAACAGGGGCTGAAAGTCAGGGCACGACTTTCAAAGAAACGCGGCGATCTGATCCGACACTTCTATTCACCTGTTGTAGGTTTCCCTCGAAATGGATAGTGAGCAGACCAGTACAAGCGCCCTGCAGCACGGTACGGGATCGGAATCCCTGACCAACGGCATATTCGTCCGTGTCAGTCCGAGCTACCTTGCCGCGCAATCTGATCCGGCGGCAGGCCGGTTCCTGTTCTCATACCACGTGATGATCCGCAACGAGGGAGTCGTCGGCGCCAGGCTCTGCAGCAGGCAGTGGATCATCGTCGACGGCGAGGGCAACCGTCATGATGTCAACGGCATGGGCGTCGTGGGACACTATCCCGACCTGGCCCCCGGCGAGTCGTTCGAGTACAGCAGCTTCTGCCCGTTGCCGACCTCGTGGGGAACCATGGAAGGCAGCTACATCATGGAGCAGCACGAGGGTGGCGTCTTCGAAGCGGTGGTCAATCGTTTCTTCCTCGTCAGCCCCGCGTGCTGAACCAAAGAGACGGCAACCGCATCGCCGATAGAATGGGTTGATGCCAGAACCACGTGAACACGCCTCCGCGGTCATCGGCGCCACCGGTGCGGTGGGACGAGAGTTGCTGCAACTGCTTCGATCACGCTGTCCGAACGAGCCGATGCCGCTGGCCTTCGCCTCCAGCAGATCCGCGGGCACGACGATCACGGTCGGTGACGAGGAGATCGCCGTCCGGCCACTGGAGCAGGATTCAATCTCCGGTCTCGACCTGGCCTATCTCTGCACGCCCGCCGACACCAGCCGGGAGATCGTCGCTTCCATGACCGGATCGGAGACCGCGATCATCGACCTGTCCAGTGCATTCAGGATGGAGCCAGGGGTGCCCCTGGTGATCCCGGAGATCAACGGCGACCTGCTCGGGCATGCAGACCAGGCGGCGCTTGTGGCCAACCCGAACTGCTCGACGATCATCGCGATGATGGTCGTCGCCCCGCTGCATCAGCGGTTCGGTGTCCGCCGGCTGATCATGAGCACCTACCAGGCCGTCTCGGGGGCGGGTCTGGAGGCCATGGAGGAACTGCAGGAACAGACCAGGCAGCACGCCGCCGGCGAGCCTCCCCTTGCGAGAGTGCTTCCGACGACGTGCCTGTTCAACGTCTTCAACCACGAGTCCGATGTCGACGACACGGGGTACAACCAGGAGGAGCGGAAGATCCGCGAGGAGTCCAGGAAGATCCTCGACTGCGCGGACCTGCAGGTGTCGGCGACATGCGTCCGCGTCCCGGTGATGCGTGCGCACTGTGAATCGATCAACATCGAGCTGGCCACGGACGTGACCGAGGAGCAGATCCGTGATGCGTTTGTGGATGCTCCGGGCGTCACGATCGTGGACGACCATGAAAACGGACGCTACCCCGAGCCGGTCGATGCCAGTGGCCGGGACGATGTGCTCGTCGGCCGAATCCGGTTGGATTCCAGCCGCGATGATCGACGGGGTGTGGCGTTGTTCGTGGCCGGGGATCAGCTGCTCAAGGGTGCCGCGTTGAATGCGTTCCAGGTCGGCAGACTGCTCCTGGACCGGCGACAGCGGTCCTCCAGCCGGGCTTGAAGCGGCTCGTCGCACGGGTACAATGTTCGACAGCCTGGGGATTGGTGTAATGGTAGCACGAAGGTTTCTGGTTCCTTTAGTCCAAGTTCGAGTCTTGGATCCCCAGTTGGAACACGCAAGGGCGGCAGGCAACTGCCGCCTTTTTCATTGCTGTTCATCAGTCGGCGTCGATCACCTGAGACATCGGGATGCCCAGATCGTCCGGCGTACCGTGGGTGTGGTCATGACCGAGTGAAAGCAGCATGTACTCGCTGTTTCTGGTGTCGGGACTGTTGTAGACCCAGGAGTTCCCCCAGATGTCAATGAGATGCTGCTGATCGATGTAAGGGCCATTCCATCGCCCCTGATCGGACACGGGGGTGATCGCACCCGCGTTCCAGAGTACATCGAGCCCCTCGACCTGCCGGGGCCATCGTCCCATGTCGGTCTGGAACATCTCGAGCTTCTGGTGGATCAGGTCGAGCTGGTCAAGTGTCGCCAGATGACGCTTGTTGGTGCCGAGCCCGATGTAGACGGCCAACACGATCGCCGCGATCGCGATGACGACTCCCGAGATGACCAGCACCTCTATGAGGGATGAACCACGCCGATGACAGTGGATGGATCCGATCATGTGCATACCCTTGAAATCACCGAGAACGATGGAACAAGGGTAGTGAATCCACGGGTGGATGCATGAGAATGCGGCTGTGGCATGAACTAGAGTCGGCGCGAACGCCTCCGGAGCACAGTTCCCGCCATGGCCATGATCCCCATGACCCCTGGCGATGGAACGGTCGAGAATGTGGCGATGACCTGGAACTGCTCGCTGTACCCGGCCTCTCCGAGGTGAAGTAGGAGCAGGTCCGTCGAAGCCATGACCATCGTCGAATCAATGCCGCCGTCATCCCCGGGATCAGCGACATCATCCGGTGGCAGGGTGAAGCTCACCATCAATCGCCCCAGGTAGCCCAGCGCAACGTGGTTGATCCCGCCCGGGTACGAGCCACTTGTCGAATCCATCAACGCGACACGCTCCATGAGCGTCTGGCTGGACTCGTCCTGATGATGCTGGTTCGGTCCGATGTACTCGGCCGTGAACTGGGTGCCCTGCGGAAGCCCGGTGAAATCCAGAAGGTCGACATCGGCCCCGGGGCTCCCGTAGTACTGGTTGACGCCAGTGTCGATGATCGTGATCGAGACGAGTGAATCAGCATGCACCTCCTGCATGATGGCCCCGATGTCGATGTTGTACCGGGTCCTCTGGTACAGGTAGTCGACCGCGTCGGTCCACACGTGCTGTGCGAAGTCACCCTCGTACTCCATGGTCGGAACCGGGTACGTGTTCCTGAAACTGCCGAGGTCGACCTCGAGGAAATCGGCATCGGCCGAATACGGCACCAGCAGGAGTGCACAGGCGGACAGGACGATCAGTGTGCTCGTTCGCATATTCCATCTCTCCGGTTGACGGTCGAATCCGCGTGGTGCGGGTCCGGCCAATCCAAGCCTAGACGCGCCTCGAACCCGGGCAAGCAGACGTGAAGGGCCCGGGTTCGACATGTAGGGACTGTCCGGATCAGCCTGCTCATGTCATCGACGAGGCCGCTTGGAGGGGCTCTGCCCTCGTGTTATCAGCACCGGGCGTCCCGGGCTGCCGTATGATCGGTCCGATGCGAGTCGTCAGCCTTCTTCCATCGGCAACCGAGATCCTCTGCACGATCGGAGGGGCATCGATGCTCGTGGGTCGAAGCCATGAATGCGACCATCCCGAAAGCACCAGGGACGTGCCTGTCCTGACCCGCCAGAAGACGACCGGCGGCAGCAGCGCGGAGATCGACCTGCAGGTCCGGGATGCCCTGGAATCGGGCTCGTCCCTGTACGAGATCGATGAGGCACTGCTCCGAGAACTCGAACCTGATGTCATACTCACCCAGGACATATGCGCGGTCTGCTCGATCGATCTGGTGCAGGTGAAGAGGATCGCATCAGACATGGAACCGCCCCCACGGATTCTCAGCCTTGATCCATCGACGATCTGGGACGTCTTCGACGACATCCTGGCCGTGGGCGCCCTCGTCGGACTTCACAAGGAGGCGGAGGCCGCGATGGTGCGGCTGCGCGAGGGATACTGGACCGCGATCGATCACGTGAATCCATATCAGGCGATGGGTGAAGTGGCTTTCCTGGAGTGGATCGATCCACTGTTCGTCGCGGGTCACTGGACGCCGGGGATGATCACAGCCGCTGGTGGCACCTGCAGCCTCGGCGTCGAGGGACAGCCGTCGGTGACCATCACGCAGCAGCAGTTGATCGACGCGGCGCCCGAACGCATCATCATCTGCCCGTGTGGGATGGACATCGGCCAGGCACGGGGTGAAGTCGAACACCTCGCCGACCAGGATTGGTTCCGAGCCCTTCCAGCCATGAGCAGGTCCGACGCCGTCATGCTCGTCGATGGCAACCAGATGTTCAGTCGCCCCGGACCACGGCTCGTTGACGCCTTCAGGTGGCTGGTCGGCTGGATCAACGACCGTTCGGAACTGGTCCCTGATGGCTTTCCTGCAGAGCCACTGAAGCTTGGTTGACCCGGTCGCGGCAGTCCGGGTGCCCCGGACTGCCCTTCTTGCAGTCATGGTCTACCGGAAAGGGCCCTAGAACGCATTCAGGGGGGTGGTTCCTGGCGCGGGAATTGCATCAGTACAGTGTCATGAATCCAGGCCGGAGATGGCCGGACGGATGGCGACAGGAAACGAGGTACACCCACGATGAGAATGGACAGATTCACGACCCTGGCCCAGGGAGTTCTTTCGGCAGCACAGGAGATGGCCGGCAACTCAGGTCATCCGGAGCTGTCACCACTGCACATGCTCGCGGCGATGCTGGAGGAGCCCAGTGGGGTCACAGGTTCGATCCTGGCCAAGAGCGGGATCAACGACGGCCAGCTCAAGCAGGTCATCGAATCGGAACTCTCAAGGCTGCCGAGCGTGACCGGTACCCAGCCGGGAACCGGCTCGGAATCGATGCAGGTCCTCAACGACGCCCAGCGGTTTGCGAAGGAACTCGGAGATGCATACATCTCCACCGAGCACCTGCTCCTGGCACTTGCGGACGTGAAGAGCGCGGCTCGAGAGGCCCTCTCGGTCGTCGGCGCGGACAAGAACGGGCTCATGGACGCGATCAAGCAGATTCGCAAGGCATCCGGTGTCGAGAACGTGAATGATCCTGATGCCGAGAGCAACCTGGAGGCGCTCAACAAGTACGGGATCGACCTCAACGAGCGGGCGCTGTCCGGCAAACTCGATCCCGTGATCGGACGGGACGAGGAGATCCGGCGCTGCATGCAGGTCCTCAGCAGGCGGACCAAGAACAACCCGGTGCTGATCGGCGAACCCGGTGTCGGCAAGACGGCGATCGCCGAGGGGCTTGCGCTGCGAATCGTCAATGGCGACTGCCCCGACTCGATGCGGGATGCAAGGATCATCGCCCTGGACGTCGGCCAGTTGCTGGCAGGCGCAAAGTTCCGGGGAGAATTCGAGGAGCGCCTCAAGGCGGTCCTCAGGGAGGTTGGTGCAAGCGATGGTCGGATCATCCTGTTCATCGACGAGCTTCATACGATCGTCGGCGCCGGGGCGGCCGAAGGCGCGGTCTCCGCAGGCAACCTCCTGAAGCCGGCACTGGCCAGAGGTGAGCTTCGCTGCATCGGTGCGACCACGCTCGACGAGTACAGGGTGCACATCGAGAAGGATCCGGCTTTCGAGCGGCGCTTCCAGCCCGTTTACGTCGGCGAACCGACACTGGAGGACACCATCGCGATCCTGCGAGGACTCAAGCAGCGGTACGAGGTCCACCACGGCGTGCGGATCCAGGACGCTGCGCTGATCACCGCGGCCAACCTCAGTCACCGCTACATCGCCGATCGATTCCTGCCGGACAAGGCGATCGACCTGCTCGACGAAGCCGCATCGAAGCTCCGCATCGAGAACGACTCGATGCCGGCGCTGCTGGACGAGGCTCGCAGGCGCATCATGCAGCTCGAGATCGAACGTGAGGCCCTGAAGCTCGAGAGTGACAAGGACAGCAAGAAGCGAGTCGACGCGATCGCGGAGGAACTCGCCGAGCTCCAGGAGTCCAACAACGGATTGACCGCCCAATGGGAGGTTGAGAAGCAGGAACTCGACCAGATCATGGACGCCAAGAGCCAGATCGACCAGAAGGAGATCGAGCTGGAACAGGCCGAGCGCCGGGGAGACCTCGAGACGGCGGCACGGATCAAGTACGGCGATCTGAAGCAGTTGGAGGAGCAGTTGGAGCAGGCCGAGAAGGCACTGCACGAGAGGCAGGTCTCCGGAACCGCGCTGATCAAGGAGGAGGTTGATCCCGAGCAGATCGCGGAGGTCGTCGGCAAGTGGACGGGGATCCCCGTCTCGAAGCTGATCGAGTCCGAGCGAGAGAAGCTGCTCCAGATGGAGAGTCACCTGAAGGATCGGGTCGTCGGGCAGCCGGAAGCAGTCACCGCGGTCGCCGAGGCGGTCAGGCGATCCAGGGCCGGGCTCGGGTAAGCCCACCGGCCGATCGGTTCATTCATGTTCCTCGGACCGACCGGTGTCGGGAAGACCGAGCTGTGCAAGGCCCTTGCACAGTTCCTCTTCGACACGGAGGACGCCATGGTCCGCATTGACATGAGCGAGTACATGGAACAACACGCGGTCGCGAGGCTCATCGGAGCCCCTCCCGGGTACGTCGGATACGAGGAGGGCGGCAGGCTCACCGAGGCCGTCCGCCGTCGGCCGTACTGCGTCATCCTGTTCGACGAGATGGAGAAGGCACACCCGGACGTCTCCAACGTGCTGCTGCAGGTTCTCGATGACGGCCGCCTCACCGACGGGCAGGGACGCAAGGTCGACTTCTCCAACACGATCATCGTGCTCACGAGCAACATCGGGTCACAGGCAATCCTCGAGATGACCGAATCCGGTGCGATCGATGCGGAGATCGAGGCTCACGTGCGGGAACTCCTGAAGAAGTCGCTGAGACCCGAGCTGCTCAACCGGATCGACGAGACGGTGATCTTCCACCAACTGGACAAGAAGGATCTTGCGGGCATCGTCGACATCCAGGTCGAAAACCTCAGAAAGCGCCTGGCGCAGAGGGAGATCGTCCTGGAGATCACGCCCGCGGCATCCGAAGCCCTGGCTGCAGAGGGATACGATCCGCAGTTCGGGGCACGCCCACTCAAGAGGGTGATCCAGCACCGGATCGAGAACCCACTGGCGACGGAGATCCTCTCCGGAGCCTTCAATTCCGGTGACCGGATCAAGGTCGACTACGAAGGCAAGTCCTTCCTGTTCCAGAAGCAAGATCCCGTCCCGGAAGTGGTCGAGGCCGAGCTGATCGAGGAGTAGGTCCAGGCACGTCCCCAGACCCCTGCAGGGGGCGTAATGCGGGAATCGTAGATTTTTCGGGAACACGATCGAGCAAGCCTGTATAACCGCGTACTTGCATGTGAACCGAGATTCACACGCAAGGGGGTACTCACAATGCACTGGAACACGACACGGAATGCAGGCATGGCATCGCTCGTGGCCATATCGGCCTGGAGTGGCTTCTCCGCAGACGTCAACGCCGATGCCCAGGACGTCTTGGCACACGGTCGACCCGTGGTCGCCAATGACGGAGCGACTGATTTCACGGGGCACGTCGTCGACCTGTACGTCGTGCTTGATCATCCGGATGATCGAATCCTGGCCTTCGCCAGCATGATCGATGTGAACCTGGGAACCAACTACTACCAGAGCTCCACTGGAGCAGGGTGGCTTCCCAGCAACGATCGAAGCGAACAGACCGAGGCTCGAACGTATGCTGATTCCTTCGTCACGATCGGTGGAACAGCCAACTCCGGCGCAACACCGGTCCAGCCATCCTTCAACCAGACGGAACTGGATCCGGGATTCGGTGGAAACGGTGCGGCCGGCCCGGAGTACATGGGTGGATGGTACGTCCCGGGATCCGAGTTGACCCAGGGAACTGCACAGGAACAACCCGGTATCGGCGGGCAACTGGCTGTGATGGTCGGCCGATTCGCCATCGAGGGTGACGAGTACTTCTCGATGGCGGAGACTCCTGTGCTTGTCGTCTGGGTGGATGGCGAGAATGGCAGCGTCAACGGTACGCAGATCGATGTGCGAGAGTACATCATCGATGACTGCAACCAGAACGGGATCGACGACGCGAACGATCTCTTCTACGGATTCGATGTCGACGGCAATGGTGACGGGATCCTCGACGGTTGCCTGCCGACCGATCTGGACGGCAACGGAACGGTTGATGGCGCGGATCTGGCGATGTTCCTGGCCCGATGGGGCACCGATGACCAGTCGGCCGACTTCAACAATGACGGCCTGATCGACGGATTGGATCTCGCCCTGCTGCTGGCAGCCTGGAGCATCGACCGCGACGAGCCCGGAGGGGGTTGAGGGGTCGAAGAGATGAACAAGGCACCCGGATCATGTCCGGGTGCTTTTTCATGGACACATGTTCGAGTGATCGTGATGAATTTCAGGGCCGTGCCAGGGGAGCGATCAACCGTCCGCAATCGATCAGCAGAACGGTCTCCTGAGGCGTGAACTCACGCTCGTTCCGATTGGCGATCCCGAGTGCTCCCACGACCGAGTGCCCATCGAACATCGGGACGACGATGGCGCCCTCCAGACCCGTCTGCCTGGCGCCGGGACGAACAGCCTCGCTGTCGTCCTCCTGGATGTTGCAGGACGTCACGGGTCCCCTGCTGTTGACGGCTTCGCCGGCCATCCCTCGCCCGGCAGGAATTGTCCTGATGATCTCCAGCACGTGCTCGGGAATCCCATCGCTTGCTGCAAGCAGGTGCAGGTCCCCGTCATCCCCGACGCGGTGGATCGTTCCACTGTCTGCCTTGAACTCGGCAATCACCAGGGCGAGTGCTGTCGCTGGATCCTGCTGGTTTGAAAGTTGTTCCTGGATGCTCATGATCAAGGCAATATAGGTTGGACGTCCGATGCAGTCGAGCGTTCAGATCGATGCGCTCATCTGCTAGGATCGAACCACCTGCATATACGAGCGAGATGTCCATGCAAGCAACCAGGGTCAACAAGCACCTCAGGACTACGGGCATGCTCGTTCTCATGGCCCTTGCCGGCTGTGGTGATGGTGATCCCGCCGCCACGAGGACCCGGGCGATCTCGCTCGAGACGGAGGTGCTTGCATCCCGGAACAACTGCATCGCCTGCCATGATGCAGGCGCAGCCGTCAACGATCGCATCGGCACGATGCGGGGACCGGTCCTGATCGGGACGGCGGGCTCCCGGATGCACCCGGACTACCTCCGTGAGTTCCTGCTGGACCCCCATGGCACCAAGCCGGATTCGCTGATGCCGGACACCCTGGCCGGTCTTTCACAAGAACAAAGAGAAAGCGTGGTGGAAGGCCTTGTGCACTTTCTCGCTGCCCAGGGCGCCCCCTTCGATACGAGTTCGAGTGCCGCGATTCCCGGTGATGAACAGGTGGGTCGAGAGCTGTTCGAGTCGATTGGATGCATGGCCTGTCATGATGGTGGTTTCGACCACGCACGGCTGGCACGCAAGACCAATCTCGACGAACTGACGAAGTTCCTGGTGGATCCAGTGGCGACCCGTCCGTGCGGAAGGATGCCGGGCATGAACCTCGATCAGCCGGAGGCACAGAGCATCGCGACGTGGCTGCTTCGTGACCAAGCCGTGACCGAGGGGGATTCCCGATACCTCAGAGAACCCGGATTGAAGTACGAGTACTTCCACAAGCACTTCTCGGGAACCGGTCCGAGCCTGATGGACACGGAACCCCTGGAGATCGGCCGAACGGACATCCCGAGCATCGAACCCAGGACCCGGGACGACCTGGTGGGTTTCCGATTCACGGGAGAGATCCTCGTGCCCCGAACGGGAGACTGGACGTTCCATCTCGGATCGGATGACGGTTCCGCGTTGTGGATCGATGGAAAGCAGATCATCAACCATGGAAACGACCATGGGATGACGTACAAATCCGGCACGATCCAGCTCGAGCAGGGATGGCACGCCTTCATGCTGAGCTTCTACAACGCGTACGGAGAGTTCGGACTCGACCTGCAATGGGAAGGTCCGGGCGTGTCCAGGCAGACGATTCCAGGCGAATCGTTCTCGAGCCGGAACATGCGCCTCGAGCCTCCGGGACTGGACTCGTTCATCATCGACCCTGAACTGGTGCGGGACGGCGCACGGTCGTTCAAGCTGCATGGTTGCACGGCGTGCCATGTCAGTCCCGCACCGGGAATGGGACCACGAATGGACCAACTGGATCCTGAATCCGGATGCCTCTCGGACCAGGTCGATGGCCAAGCCCCGAGATTCCCCCTCGAACCGGACCAGAGGGAGCAGCTTCGACTGCTGGTCGACGCGATCAGTGATGGCGGATTGGCCGAGCCCCTGGAACCGGACATGCATGTTCAAATGATCATGCAGAAGCTCGACTGCATGAGCTGTCATTCAAGGGACGAATTCGGTGGACCGGGCGAGAACCATGCGATCTTCGTGGCGGCTGATCACGCGGAGATGGGAGACGAGGGCAGGATTCCACCCGACCTCTCGGGCGTGGGCAACAAGCTTCGGACCGAGGCGATCGCATCCATGCTGATGGAGGGCGACCTGATCAGGCCCTACATGAAGACAAGGATGCCGCAGTTCGGCGACGCCAACGTGAAGATGCTCCCGGAACTGTTCGCCCGGGCGGACATGCTCCCCGCCGACTCACGAGAACCACGCTTCGATGCGGAGATCGCGACGACGGGCCGTGACCTGGTGGGCGTGGACGGCGTCAACTGCATCCAGTGCCATGAACTGGCGGGGCATCCATCGCTGGGCATTCCCGCAGTGGATCTGGCGACGGTTCACCGGAGGATTCGTCCTGGTTGGTTCAGAAAGCTGCTCGAGGATCCCATGACGGTGAGCCCTGGCACTCGTATGACCCGGTTCTGGATCGATGATGAACGGATCTTCCCGGAACACATGGGCGGCGATCCCGGCAGGCAGATGGATGCGATCTGGACATATCTCTCACTCGGCGAGTCGATGCCACTGCCGAAGGGGCTGGTCGTCGACCGGGACACCTACACGCTGACCCCGGTGGACGAACCGATGTTGTGCGGCGTGTTCATGGATGGCGTCAGCCCGCGGACACTGGCTTGCGGATTTCCTGAACGTGTCCACGTGGCCTTCGACATGGAGAACGCCCGGATGGCCAAGGCATGGAAGGGCGAGTTCCTCGATGCCAGGGGAACATGGCACGCACGGGCGGGACAACTGGAAAACCCGGCGGGCACGGGCGTTCACGATCTGCCTGATGGACCGGCGTTCGCCCTGGTCGGTTCAACAGAGGAACCGTGGCCCGAGGACGGCCCGGGCTCACGGTGGAACTGGAATGGATCGAGCAGGGATGAGAAGCAGAGGCCGGTATTCCACTACTCGATGGATGACATCCAGATCCAGGAAAGCGCCGTACCGCTGCTGTCTTCCGGAGGCACCCGGCTGGTGAGGGACTTCACGGTCCGCTCATCCGGTTCACAGCCGACGCTCTACATGCGAGCGGCCACGGGCGACTCGATCGAACCCAACGGCGAAGGCCATGTCATCGACGGACAAGTGCACATCTTCGTGCATGGTGCACAGGCCATCGTTCGGGAGAACCTGATGGGAGAAGAACTGCTCGTGCGGATCCCGATGAACTTCGTCGGCCGGGACGACACCGACTACGAGGCCGGATTCAAGGTGGAGATGAAATGGTAGGAACACTCATCATCTCGGCCATGCTGCTCGGATCACCACCCACGGAGCGGGAGTATTATCGAATCGTCGATGTGGAGATACCAGAATCCATTGTCATGGAGGTCGGAGGACTGCTTGCGCTGGGAGACGGACGGATCATGGCATGCACCCGTCGTGGAGAGGTCTGGATCATCAACGACGCATACGGTGACGAGCCATCACTGACACTGTACGCGGACGGACTCCAGGAACCGCTCGGGCTCATGGAGCATGATGGCTGGATCTACACGGCCCAACGAGGCGAGCTCACCCGGATGAAGGACACGGATGGTGACGATCGTGGCGATGTCTTCGAAACCGTGTGTGATGACTGGGCCATCAGCGGCAACTACCACGAGTACACCTTCGGTCCGGCCATGGACACCAACGGTGACTTCTGGATCACATTGAACCGTCCCTTCGGGGCCCAGCCGTTCGGAAAGAAGGACTGGAGAGGCTGGGCGATGCGGGTCACGCCCGAGGGCGAGATGTTCCCCGAGGCCGCGGGCCTGCGATCACCGGCCGGTGTTGCAATCAGCCCGGACGGGGACGTCTTCTACTCGGACAATCAGGGCGAGTGGTGTGGCACCAGCAAGCTCAGCCACATCGAGCGTGGGGACTTCCATGGTCATCCACTCGGAATCGACTCGGCGCACCGTGAGGAATCCCTCGTGGAGCATCCGGGCGAGATTCCCGATGGAGAGCTGATGCCGGAGGCCAACCGTCGGATTCCGGGGTTCAAGCTTCCGGCGGTCTGGTTCCCCTACGACAAGATGGGCAAATCACCCGCCGGGTTCGTATGGGACAGGACCGGGGGCGCGTTCGGGCCGTTCCAGGGGCAGGTGTTCATCGGTGATCAGCATCATGCATGGGTGATGCGGGTCTATCTCGAGAAGGTCGACGGTGCCTGGCAGGGTGCGTGCTTCCCGTTCATGTCCGGCTTCCAGTCAGGCATCGTGCGCGTGGCCTGGGGCGAGGATGATTCACTCATCGTCGGAATGACCAACCGGGGCTGGGCCTCTAGGGGGAACCGCCAATGGGGAATCCAGCGGCTGGAATGGACCGGTCAAACACCGTTCGAGATCCAGAGGATGGAGGCGATCCCGGGAGGATTCAGGCTGAGCTTCACCCACGAGGTTGATGCGGAGACGGCACGGGATTCGAAAAACTGGACGATCAATAGCTACACGTACAGGCACCACAGTCCGTATGGAAGCCCGGAGGTCGATGTGAAGGAAGGGCTCGTGATCGAGTCGATCACGGTCAGCGAGGATCGGCGTCAGGTCGATCTCAGCGTGAACGGCCTTCGAGAAGGCTACGTTCACGAACTGCATGGCGATGGGGTCCGCGACCTGTCCGGACATCCCCTGCTTCATGATCGTGCGTACTACACACTCAACAGGATTCCGCAAAAAAGTCCGGATTGAACTGAGAGAAGCAGCCCGTTGCCTGAGGATACTCCTGCAGGGGCCCCTATCGGACCCCTGGAATCACACCAGAACATGATCCAGGTCGGATCCACATGAATTTTTCGAACCCCATCCCCCCTGCCCGGCTCACAGGTCAAGCCAGGATTCCACTCTTGATGAATTCGCGGGATTGTTCTTGGAAGATCGATCTCCTGCGCAATATTCTCATGGATGCGGGTATCCACGACGGGGGGAGATCCAGGTAGGCACATGATGAATTTCAGGGCGGATACAACAGGTTTTCGAGCACTCTTCAGCTGCGCCATCGCATGCGGTGGGATCGTGATGTCGGCTCTTGCAGGGCCTGATTTCGACGAGGGGCCCGATGATGCCGGGAACACCGTGACCACTGCCAAGAAGGTCAAGGGCGGTCTTGGCAAGGTCGAACGGATCAGGGGCAGTCTGACCGGAACCAGTGCCGCTGCTTCGGGCATCGGCGATTTCGTAGACGTCTACGAGATCGACATCGACAACCCCGTCAGCTTCAGCGTCTCGACCAGCTCGTCGAACTTCGGCGCGGCTGACTTCGACACGACGATCTACGTGTTCACCCAGGAGGGCTTCGGCGCCATCGCCAACGATGACACGACGGCGACCGACACCGCCTCGACGGTCACGCCGATCTCCTCCGGCGGCCAGGTCGTGATCGACCGGCCGGGAACATGGTACGTGGCGATCGTCGGGTTCCCGAGCATCCCCACCTCCACCGACGTTGACGGCAACGTGCTCGACATGTGGATCATCACGGATCCGACCGACCTGATCGAGGCGAACGGACCCGGAGCGGACTTTCTCCAGACCGGATGGGACACCAACGGCGAGATCGGCACGTATGAAATCAAGTGCGAGTCCATCGAGTTCGTCGTCGACTGCGGCGACTCCATCGCCGGATCATGCTGGACCCCCCATGGGAACCAGTCATGTGATGACGAGGAGTGCTGCAATACCGTGTGCTCGCTGGATCCAATCTGCTGCGAAGAGGAATGGGATTCAGGCTGCGTGCTGCTCGCCGAGGAAAACTGCGCCCCCGAATGCGGTTTCTGCGACGGCGACCTGAGCAGGGACGGGCAGATCGACGGCAAGGATCTGGCTTTCTTCCTCGCATCATGGGGCGGAGAGGGATGCGCCGATCTGGATGAAAACGGCGTGGTCGACGGATCCGACCTGGCCATGCTTCTTGGGAAATGGGGCGCCTGCGCATCCGATTGTGGCAATCCACTCGCGGGCGACTGCTTCCTCAACAATGGCACTCCCTACTGTGACGACGAGGATTGCTGCCTGATCGTCTGTGCGATCGATGCCTTCTGCTGCGATGTCGGCTGGGATGCGACATGCGTCAACCATGCAAATGAAAACTGCAAGGGAGAGAAGCTCTTCTGCGGCGTCAAGGGAGCGGGTGACTGCTGCTCGGCACACTCGACCCCCTACTGCGATGATGGTGGCTGCTGCGGCGAGGTCTGTGCATTCGAGCCCGATTGCTGCATGGTCGAGTGGGACTCGGAATGCGTCTCACTGGCCGCATCGATCTGCGATAGCTGTGGTGGTGATGAGTGCGGCAGCTCGAGTGCGGGAGACTGCTGCTCGCCCAATGGCACCCCGGGATGCGATGACGGCACCTGCTGCGATACGGTCTGCGCCGCTGATCCCTTCTGCTGCACGAACGAGTGGGATGTCAGCTGTGCCGACAGGGCCGAATTGCTGTGCGGCGTGTGTCGACGTCCTCCGCCTAAACCCTGAGGATCGACTCACTCGTCCCGCTTGCGACATTCGATCACGAGCTCATCGATCGAGGGATCGTTGATCATTCCATCATGAACCTGGAGCGGCTCCTGCTTCCGCACGACTATGGGAAAGTAGAAGTTGTTGTAGCACCACATGGAGAAGGCGGGAAACTTCCTGAGGAACCAGAGTCCGAAGCAGGCGAAGCGGTTGCTTTCATGCCGCAGCCCGTACGGGGCCGAACGAAGTACCTCGAATCCAGAATCGCACAGCTGCTGCTCCAGCTGGACTGGATCGTATCGACGACAGTGTCCGACGATCCTGTCGAAATCAGACCAGGCGTCCGCGTGAAGAGGAACGGAGAGGAAGAACGATCCCCCGGGCCGCAGGACGCGACTGATTTCATCGAACACCGCCTGGTCATCGGTGACATGCTCGATCACGTCGAATGCGCCGACGAGGTCCATGGATCCATCCTTGATCGGGATAGAGTCGGCACCGGACTCATGCACCGTCGCACCCTCCTTCCTGAGCCGCTCCACGGCGACGGGGCTGAGGTCGACGAACGTCGTTCCAGACACGGGCAGACGCGGGCGAAGGCCGGGGCCGATCTCGAGACGACGACTTCCACCTTCGACATGCGGACGGATCAGGGCCCAGGTGTTGAACCTGTCGCCGTCATAGAGGCGAGCATGGCGCCACAAGGGATCATAGAACCTGCGGTTTTCCAGCTCGATCGAATCTGGAGGAAGCTCGTCGGTGGCCGGGCATCGAGTTGGTTCCATGTGATCCGCCTTGCGAATGATGCCGGGTCAGCCTTCGGTGTCCAGGTCGCCCTCGAGCGAGATGATCACCCGGACCTGGTCGCCCAGTGATCCATTGTTCACGCCGAACATCATCCCGTAGTCACTTCGGTTGACCTCGAACACGCCCTCGAATCCGCACTTGATGCCGCGACCCTTGTCGGCCATTCCGGTCATGGTCATTGGGACGGTGATGGTTCGTGACACGCCATGCATCGTCAGGTCACCGGTGACATCCCATGTCTCGGGCGAATCCTTCGTCTTCGTAGCCGACGTACTCTTGAAGGTCAGGGACGGGTACTCCTTGGCGTTGAAGAAATTGGGGCTCTTCAACGTTCGATCCAGTCCCTCGTGTGCGCTGTCGACACTCTCGGTGGCGATGGTGACGTCGAACGATGGTCCCGCCTCGGAATCGGCATCGAACTGGAACGATCCGGCAACCTCGTTGAAACGACCGTAGAACTGGCCGGCACCCATGTGCTGTACCCTGAAGATCGCCATGCAGTGTACGGGGTCGAGAGTGAACGTTTGAGTCGCTGGAGCCTCCGCTTCCTGCACGTGTACGCGGGAGGGTGATCCAGGTGCGACCAGGATCGCAAGCGAGATCATCATCATCGTGAACAGGGACATTCGGATCAGTTGATTCTTCATCGTGTGTCTTCCAAGTGGATGTGTCGACATGGCCATGCTTCAACCCGGCAGGCCATGGTGGATTCTATGCGAAAGGGCACGGCTTCCTGCTGCAGGCAGGCCCTCAGATGGCCACGTCCTGGTCGACATGCAGCCTGATCACGCTCGAGGCCGGATCCGATTCGCTGGTTTCACCCGTAACCTTGAAGAATCGCTCGTCGGACGCACGGAGCGGCTGAAGCTGGTCGAACCAGGCGGCGTTTGGATCGAATCGGGCGAAGAACGGCTGGCGGACCAGCTCGGGATCACGGCACTGGAGGTACTCGAGCATGAACGCCTTCTGCTGATCGCACTCGGTCACACCAAGGACGTGAACCTTGCCCGGGAACGCCGACATGGACGGTCCTCGCACGGTTCGAGCGATACCGGACACCTGCTGGTAGGCGTCCCTGAAGATCTCCCAGCATCGAACCAGCGGCACGGCGAAATAGTGCCTGGCGCCGGTGTCACGCTCGACGAACATGTAGTAGGGAATGCAGCCAAGCTCGACACCGGACTGCCAGAGATTCGCCCAGGTGGCCGGGTCGTCGTTGACGTGCTTGATCAGAGGGCTCTGCATGCGGATGTTCGCGCCCGTGGAACGGACCCGCTGGATCGCCGCCTCGGCGATGTCGGTTGAGAACTCGACCGGGTGCGACGTGTGCGCCATGATCGCCAGGTTCATTCCGGAATCGGTGATCTGCCTGAAGAGGTCGATCATGTGATCGGCATCGGGATCGGTGACGAATCTCTGTGGCCAGTAGCCCAGGGACTTCGTGCCGATACGGATGGTGCGGATGTGATCTAGACCGTCACTGTTGACCAGCGGTTCGATGTAGCGCTGGAACACGGCACTCTTCATGATCATCGGATCACCGCCGGTGAAGAGCACGTCGGTGATCTCGGGATGCTGCTGCAGGTAGCCGACAAGCTGGTCGACGTGCTTGTTGCTGAACTTGAGGTCGTCGAGACCAACGAACTGGGCCCATCGGAAGCAGAAGCTGCAATATGCGTGGCAGGTCTGTCCCTGGCTCGGGAAGTAGAGCATCGTCTGCTCGTACTTGTGCTGGATGCCATCCAAGGGCTCGCCTTCAAGCATGGGCACGTTGTGGGTCATCTGGCCGGCCGGGTGAGGATTGAGCTCGTACCTGATCCGGTCGATCTCCTTCTTGAAACGCGGCTTGTCCTGCTTGTCGACCCCCTCCTTCAGCATCGTGGCAACATGCTCGTAGTGTTCAGGGGTGAGCATGTCCCGCTGGGGGAAGGTCAGCTGGAAAATGGGGTCATTGGGGACGGAATCCCAGTCGATCAACTGGTCCATGACGTAGTGATTGGCCCTGAATGGAAGGACCGATCCGACGACCCTGATGGCCTCCTGCTGGTCAGGACCAAGCTGCTCCCACTGGGGGCACGAGGACACGTTGGCCATCGTGACAGCCTTGTAACGATCGGGGTTTCCAGCATTTCCAACCATTCGGGAACCTTTCCTCGTCTTGAGCAGGGGGAATCCCCGCCAGCGTCCAGCGTTGGTGGCCAGTGTCCTGAAAGGACCAGCCGATGTTCCACGGTTCGGAGGTGGTGCCCTCCGTGACCCTGAGCAGACCCTCGATCGGCTCGGATCTATAGCTTTACCCTAGAGGCAAACAACCAGGAGTTCAAATATGAAGCAGAAAGCCCCTGACAGGCTTGATTCACCACTTATTAAAGGCCATAAGCCCATTTAAATCATTGACTTATACGCAATATCAGGCTGATTGGATCAGGATAAAAACCATCATCCGGCCTTCTTCAGGGGTGGTTGGGCATCTGAGCCGCTTGGCTTGATGTCCTTGGCTGGTTTTGAATCCGCTGGCGGGGTCAGGCGGGTCACGGTGAAACCGTCCTTCTGGAGATAGTTGTTGACGCTGTTATCCCCGATGAAATGAGCGGCCCCGAATGCGAAGAAGAACGTCGTGTCGGGAGCGGCCTTGAGCTTCTGGGCGATCCGCTCGGCCATGACCTTGTTCCGGTCATCCAGGAGGGCCTTCATCGACTTGGCCTGCCAGGCGACCGAGGGATCGTAGTTGTCCATCATGACCTCGGTGATCTGCTCGCTGTCACCGGTGCAGTAGGCATCGGTCAGGACCTTGAGCATCGATGTGCCGTCGGCCTCGTAGTCCTTCATCGATTTGAGGGTCATTTCCAGTGACTGGACGCTCTCGGGACCATCCAGAACGGTCAGCGCCGTGATCTGTTCATCCATCGTCTCGATGCCACCCGTCTTCTTACCGGCCGCCTTGGCTCGCTTGTAGAGAACACCGTCAAGCGGTTCTGCACCAGCCATGAGCATCGGCATCATCTCCAGTTGCTGCAATGTCATCTCGATCATGAACGGCTTGAACCGCTCAACGCCTGCGAATGGGAGGCCCTTGCCGGCAAAGTACGAATCCAGGTCCGAGTACAGCTGTTCCGGAAGAACATCCTTCAGAGTCTTGCCGTCGGGAAGCATCGCGACCTTCATCAGGCCGGCACTCATGGCCAGCATGTTGTCCATCTCGAGTTCGGCGTAGAATTCGTCGGACTCCTTGAATGAATCGATGACCACCTGGTTGAACTGCAGGACCCGTTCATCGGGTATGTGGATGGTGCCGAAGAGATAGGACGGTTCCTTCCTCTCGGGGGATTCGATCTTCCACAGGAATGCGGATTCGAGAACCGGCGGATCCTGCGATTCGGCTTCGGGCTTCTCCTGGGCGACGGTGCCTGCCAGCAGCAGAGAGACCGGGTTGAGACAGACGATGGCGGCGATAAGAAGCGAATGAAGTCTGGATGTCATTGTTCACCTCGGTGACGGGCGTGTACGGGTAGGGAACTATAGCATCCGACCCGATCGATCAGCCCGATTCGAGACCGAGAATGCTGGCGCACGTGTCGAAACGATAGTTCTCCAGCATCATCTCGAACTTGCCCTGCGTCGTGGAAAGGCCGACGTATGATTTGAAGCGCCGATGAGGTGGCATGCTCGGCCTCGGCTGATCCGGTGCGAAATCCCTCGGGTGCAGGTAGACGACCACCGGCAGGTTCCGTGCATTGGTTCTGGCGAACCCCCACCTGATGAACCACTTCGGGAACAACCTGAGGTATCCACCTCCGGAGAAGGCGACCCTGAACGGGCCGATGGGCAGGACGGTCATCGGCAGTTCGGGCATCGGCCTGCCCGACGGCGTGCCGGTGAACTCGTGTGGACCGTCGCTGCACGGATATCCACCATGTCCCCGCCGCGCGGGAAAGAGGCTCGCGTCGTACTCGAGACCGAGCTCGTGCATGATGTCGAACGCCCACTCGGTACCGGGAACCAGCGAAAAGGTCGGTGCCCTGAACCCGATGACGCGCTGTCCGGACTGCTGCTCAATCAGGTCCTTGTTCCTGGAGATGTCCTCCCTGAACTGCTCGGGGGTGAGCTGATCGACCCGGCGATGCCACCAGGAATGGAGTGCAAGTTCATGGCCCGCGTCGGCGATCTCCCTCGCCAGTTCCGGGTGCTGCTGGGCCGTCCAGCCGAGCATGAAAAAGGTGCCTCGCACCTGGTGTTGCTGGAGCGTCTGGAGGATTCCACGGGTCCGCTCCAGGGCGATCGATGGGAACTCGGACCACTGTTCAGGATCCTCGGTTGCCCGGATCCCGACGATGTGGAACCAGTCCTCGATGTCGAAGGACATCGCGTTGATGATCTGGTTGTCGTCCTGCCTGGTTGTCACGAGCCTTCCTGTCACCGGTCCATGGGAGCCGATCGCTCCACGAACTCGGTCAATTGCCTTGTGGGCGTGAGAACCCAGGCGATGCGCCGTCCGTCGTATGCGACCGCCGGAACCGGGTTGCTCACGATGATCGATCCCTTGCCCCGGAACTCCTCGAGGGTCTTCTCGATGTCCTCGACCTCGTAGCAGACATGGTACGCAGAGACCCCCTTCGCGAGTGTTCTCGCGACGTGCGAGTCGTCTCCCAGGGGGGCGATCAGTTCGAGAACGACGTCCCCTTCCTGACCGCTGCCGATGAATGCGACCCGTGCCTGCTGGGTCGGGTCGTCATACGGTCCTCGAAGGAGCTTGTATCCGAACAGGTCGGCATAGGTCTCAAGGGCCTTCTCGATGTCAGCGACTGCAACGCCAAGGTGATCAATCAGCATGGTCTTCATCCTGCCTGGTGACGGCTGCTTCGTCACCGTTGACGTGCATCATATCGGAGAGGGTCCGGCAGACCATTCCGAACAGTCGCTCCTTCGAGAAGCGATGCTCGAGGACCTGGTGGGCCCGTTCTCCCATGGCCGCCAGGTCGGCGGGATCCATGTCGACGATCGATCTGACCAGTCGAACCAGGCCGTCGACGTCACCGTTGTCGACACGCCAGCCGATGTCCTCGGCCTCGACCAGGTCGGAGACGTGTGATTCTTCCGGTCCGACCATGAGGATTGGCCTTCGAACACCCATGGCACCGTAGATCTTGCATGGATGGATCACCCCGACAACCTCGGGCAGGATCGTGACGGCATGCACGTCGGCAGCCGACAACGAATGGCGGAGTTCCGACAGCGGCTGGTAGGGCAGCGAGATGATGTTGTCGGGAGCATGATCCCTGATCGCATCCTCGACCTCCTGCTTGGCGATCCCACCGCCGATGAACATGTACACGATCCGGGGATCGGTCGTCGCCAGCGCCGCCTTGACCAGGGTCGTCACGGGCGTGGTGAGTCCGTGATTGCCCGAGTACATGATCACGAACTTGTCCTGCAGACCGTGTTCCTTCCTGAACGGGTTGTCCTGGTGAGGTACGGGGGCCTCGAACTTGTCCATGGGACCGGGAGCGATCACGTGCATTCGATCGCCGATGTCCAGCTTCGCGTTCAGCCTGTCGGCCATGAAGCGATCCATCGCGATGGTCGCTGCACACCGCCGGAGTGTCATGCGGTTCAACCGGTTGAAGAACCTGGCGACCAGCGAGCGTTCACTCATGGTGCCCATGGCGATCATCTGGTCGGGATTCAGGTCCATCGCCCAGTAGGTGAACGGCTTTCTCCGGAACAGACGGAGGAAGATGGCGGCCATCGAGGCGAATGGCGGAGCCGTCGAGACGAGGACGCCATCAAGCCCTCGCAGGAAGAGTCCTCGAATCGAAGCCTGCTTGACGAACAGGAGTCCCGCGAGCATTCGGATCAGCAGGGATCCCTTCCCGAACGAACTCCAAGGAAGCCGGACGACCTCGACACCATTGATCGTCTCCCGTGAGGGGTACCGGGTCCGACCCGTTTCGTAGTCCCTGTTGGACGTGTAGACGATGACGCGGAAACCGCGTGACACCATCATCGCCGCGGCCTCGGAGATCAGTTGACCCACCGCAGGCGTGTCGGGCAGGTACACCTGGGTGATGATCAGCAACGTCCTTGGCTTGCTCTGTGGCATCTTGGTCTGATCCGTCAGAAGGCGTCGTGATCGGAGAAGCAGAACGTCCAGTGATCGAGATCACCCTCCCATGATTCCTCGGGAACGAGCGGGCCCGGGTAGACCAGGAGATGGTACTGCTCAGGGGAACGCATGAATCGAGCGGAACGCACGATCCCGGGTACGGGCTCCTGCATTCCACCCATTGAGAGGATCGCATCGGCACCATCGCGCACCATCGAATCCTGCATCGTGGACAACAGCGCTGCGCCGACCTGGCCGTCCTCCGGTCCGACCAGGAGATCGATGACGATTCCGAACCGGATCCCGTGTCTGTCACCCACCCTGTGGATCGAGGCGGCGATCACTTGTCCATCACGTGATGCGACATGGATGCGGTAGGGCGCATGATCGATGGCCGTCCTGAATCGCTTTTGAAAGTACTCCACCGACCAGTCCATGGCCACGGTGCCGCGGGCGCGGTCCTGCATCATGGCCACGATCTGCTCGATCCTTGAGTCACCCGTGTCGATCCGCTCGATCGTCACACCACCGGGCGCACGACTTCTCCCGATCGAAAGCCATGCCCGCCATCCGAGGTCGGGCACCGAGGCGGCCGCCTCGATGAACTTCGCCGGGAACTTGTGCCTGGCCAGCATCCGGAACGGCCTCAGGGGGCGGAAATCGACGGGAATGGTCCCCATGAGGCGGTATCCGATCTTCTGGTGACTCTCGGCGACGACGGTCTGCCGCGTCGCCGTGTATATCATGTCGATCCCGGAGCTGCGCATCGCGCGGTTCATCGCGAAGACGAGCTGCGTGTAGACCATCAGCTTCCGGTACTTCGGATCAATGTAGAGATGGGACCAGAATCCTGATCGCCGCCGAATCTTTTCGCCATGATCGAAAGTGACGTCTCTCATGTAGAGAGCTGTCATGCCGGCCGGCTGGTCGTCGACATGGGCGATCCATGCAAGGAAGTGTTCCGGATCGCAGTGGAAGAGATAGTCCTCGACATCCGTGGTTTCGTAGGGCACCTCGTCCCGATCACGGAGGAGCTGCGCCAGGACGGGGAGATCATCCGGTGTCGCTTCCTTGATCGTGATTTTCGGCTTGTGGTCCAATTCGAGGATGCTCAGGAACCGAGTGAATCGATCTTTGCGACGATCGCATCGACGGTGACCAGTTCGGGGATGTCGTCGGGGTCGAAGGAGACACCGAACCTCGACTCGAGAGACATGACCAGGTTCAGGTGGGACATGGACTCCCATGCCTCGACGGTCTCGGGGGATGTCTCCATGGTGACATCGTCCAGATCGATCCCGAAGGTGTCTGCCACGACCTGCCTGACGGTGTCAACGGTCTGCTCAGCCATGAAGGAATTCCCCTTTGCTCGTGTTTCTCGTGATCCAGTCCGGTGGATCGATCGAGGTGGTGGTCATGTCCAGTTCCCAACGAACCTCTTCGGAGGATTCGGAAATCTTCTTGAATCCATGGGATTCATAGATCGCCTGGGCAGGCGGGTTCTTCTTGGTCGGCATGAAGCTGCCCGCCAGCTTCGTCGCTCCAGCGGCACGCGCATGCTCGACCACGGTCGCCAGCATGGCGGTCTCCACGGTCCTGCCGATCACGCGGCAGCTCATGAGGAAGGTGTCGAACTCCCAGGTGTCCCCCCGGTCGAGGAGGATCATCACCCCGACGACACCGTTGTCGCCGAAGCGATCCTTGACGTTGATCCAGTAGACGTGTGAATCATCAGCCGATGCGAAATCCTGGATCTGCTGCTCGCTGTAGCGACGGGTGGTCATGTTCAACTGGTTCGTCTTCTGGGTGAGCTGAGCGACCCTGGCGAGCCTGGCATCATCGACCAGGCCGATGTCAGCGACCATCTCCAGTGAACGGTAGTAGTCCTCCATGGAGGAACTCGATGTCTGGAGGTCCTTCCGCTGCCGCTGCTCGGCATACATCTGGCCACGTCGGCGATCGTCATCGGACAGCGAGACCCTCGAGAACATCGGGTTCTCCCTGACCGCCCTGGCGTGACCGATGGGGTCGGACGGATCCACGTCGATGACGGTGACTTCCGGAAGCATCTCCCGGACCATCTCTCGCTCGACCGGGTTGTCATCGATGAACGCGAGCGAATCGATCCCGATGTTCAGCTCCTCCGCGATTTCACGGAGGTTCTGGACCTTGTCCTGCCAGTTGATGCGCATCGAGGCGAAATGGGGTTCCTTCAGAATCATTCCATCGTGATCCCGGATGACCTCCATTGCATCATCCATGTTGTTCTTGCTGCAGATCGCGATGATCACACCCTGCTGGTACAGGTCCAGAACAGCTCGCTGGAACTGCTGGTAGGCGGCCCCCGGGTACTCCACGCCGAGATCGATTCCGTTGATCCCGTCCTCCCCGATGATCCCGCCCCACATCGTGTTGTCCAGATCGCACACGAGGCACTTGCTCGAACGACCGGCGATGGCGACGAGGAACCGAAGCCACTCGCCGGCAAGCGGCACGAGCGAGTCCGCGGCCAGCGGCATCCGCATGGTCAGCCACTTCCTGTGATCATGCCATCGACTCCGTCCATGGCGGGCGACAAGAGAGTCGTAATCGAGAACGTGGACACCCTGGTACTCCGAGGCGATCTCGACCAGAGACCTGTTCAGGTCACGGATGGCCGCCTGCTGTCCATGTGGATCCTGTCCATCCATCGGCGAGACGACGGGGAATTCCGGGCACTCGAGATTGTGGATGATGACATGGGCCTGTGTCCGGGTTCGGACCATGTCGAGCCATTGCCTGAATGATCCGACGGCATCCCGCACGATCTCGGCGATCTGTTCAGCGGTCTTGTCGGCGAAGTCGAGGTAGATCCCGGGAACCAGATCGCGCGACTGGATCGCCAGCACGATGACATCCGGTTCACTCGAGTAGAGCCTGCTGTCGGCGTCGATGATCTCCTGGACATGGGCATTGAACTCCCCCACCATCGATTCCGCCCGGATGCCATGGCAGGCGGCCGCCGCCTCGAGCGGACCAAGGGCCGGTTCGATCGTGAAGGATCGCAGGAAGAAGATCTTCATGCTGGACGCCGACGGGTCCTCCGGAAGCTTCTTGAGCATCGCATTGACCGTGGTGGCGGTTGCAGCGGTGGGATCCTGCTCCCACATGCGGCGGACAAGCCGTCGAGCCAGCGCATGATCGCCGGACGAGATCGCATCCTCTATATCAGCTCTGGTATTGGTTGAATCGGCCACGGTCAGTCTCACCCAGTCCTGATAGGTCCCCTGCCGGTGCCTGCGGATCAGGCCCGCCCGGTCGACGTCCATTGGGAGTGTATCGACGCCCCGGTCCGTACTCAATCATCCAGCATCCATCCGATCAGCAGGAATCCTCGACCCTCCTTGTACATGCTCCAGGGAGAACCGGTTCCCTCATGTGACCACCGGATCGAGTTTTCCATCCGCGAGAGCCCGTCACGGGGAGCCTGCGGCGACCCAGGGGATCAAGCCCCCTGTTATCACCCCCCCGGAACAGGGAATCGAACCGGTCACTGGCGGTGGAATCTACAATCCCATGCGGAGGCATGACCCACCAATAAACACGAGGTGCAGACGTGAACCAGATCCTATCCATGCGTGCCCAGGCCGTGATCATCATCGCCTTCTCGACGACACTGCTGGGCGGATGCCGGCAGAAGTTCGCGGCACCGATATCCGATGCAGCCACCCAGCAGCAGCAGCTTGATGCGGGCTACAGCCTGCTGCTCGGATTGATGGAGGATGAATCGAGGGTCAAGGACGTCCTTGTCATCAAGTCGGCACCGGATGACACCAAGACGCTGCTGAAGGACATATCCACGACATGCAGCGAAGCGGCCGAACAACTCCAGGCATTCGGCGAGGCTGATCCGGATCTCGCGATGGATCAGCCGGGACTTCCACTGCTCGAGCAGGCGACGAGGGATGCGATCGCGTCGGCGACCGCTGGAAGGATCCTGCTTGCAGGCAAGACCTTCGAGGTGAGGATCCTCCTGACACAGGCCGAGGCGCTGAACTACGGGAACTTCCTCGCACGTTCGATCGCCAAGGGCGACACCGACCCTGATCGCAGCAAGTACCTGGATGGCCTGGCATCCCGCCTGGAGCAGCTGTGGAAAAGAACGACCGCAAGGTTCGATGAACTGGTTCAACAGCCTGCTGATTCGGGTTAGGATGGATGCCCTACATTCAATGAACACGCAAGGAGTCGACATGGCGACCATCACCAGCAACTCGTCGGAAGCAGTGGAAACGATCCTCCTGGATGAATCCAACGCAACGGGACTTGACGGGGCGACCCTCGAATCCATGAGGCATGGACTGGAATCGGACAACGGGTTCAGGTTGATGCAGAACGCCGTGACAAGCGTTTCGATCGACGAGATCGCCGTGAATCGATCGGTCCTGAACTCGGTAGATCACACGTTCTCCACCCTGCTGGACGACTGGAAGGTCACGAACCAGAAGCAGTCGGGCCGCTGCTGGATGTTCGCGGGACTCAACCTGTTCCGGGTCGGTGCAATGAAGAAGATGAACGTGTCCGACTTCGAGTTCAGCCAGAACTACACCCTCTTCTGGGACAAGCTCGAACGAGCCAACTACTTCCTGGAGATGATCATCAACACCGCGTCCAGGTCGCTCGAGGACAGGCTCGTGAGCTTCCTGCTGGACGGACCACTTGATGATGGCGGGCAGTGGAACATGTTCATCAACATCGTGAACAAGCACGGCCTGGTCCCCAAGGCGGCGATGCCGGAGACCCAGAGCTCCTCCAGCACCAGGCGGATGAACCGGAACCTGCTCACGATCCTTCGCAAGGGCGCCTGCATGGTCCGCGAGGCGATCGAGAAGTCTGGAGTCGATGCGGGTCGCGAGGTCAAGGATGAAGTCGTCGCGAACGTGCACCGTGTCCTCTGCATCCACCTGGGAACACCGCCGGAGAAGGTGCACTGGCAATGGCATGACAAGGACAAGGGGTTCACGAGGGACGAGGTGATGACCCCGGTCGAGTTCGCGAAGAAATACGTCACGCTGCCGATCGACGACTACGTCTGCCTCGTGAACGACCCGAGACCCGGCAGCCCGATCGGCCGGACGTTCACGGTCGAGGGCCTGGGCAATGTCGTGGGCGGCAGCATGGTCAAGTACCTCAACATAGACATCGAGACCATGAAGCGGATCACGATGGAGTCGCTGGTCGACCAGGAGCCCGTGTGGATGGGCTGCGATGTCGGCCCGATGATGCATCGGAAGCTCGGGATCTGGGATGCCAGGATGTTCGAGTACGACATGGTCTACGAGATGGACATGACGACGAGCAAGGAACAGCGGCTTCTCTACCACGACACCTGCATGACCCACGCGATGCTCTTCACCGGCGTGGACGTCGTCGAGGAAGGCGGCGGCAGTTCGGCCAGGAGATGGCGCGTCGAGAACAGCTGGGGCGATGACAGCGGCAACAAGGGCTTCTTCGTGATGAACGATTCCTGGTTCGACGAGTACATGTTCGAGATCGCCGCGCACCGCGACAGGTTGCCGGATGAACTCAAGGACGCCATCGACCAGGATCCGATCGTGCTGCCGGCCTGGGATCCGATGGGATCGCTTGCCGGCAGGCGGACGACGTGAAGCTCCGGATCACCCCGGACCTCGTGCGATTCCGCCTCGAGGATGGTGAAGTCGAGCGGCTCCTGAGGGATCGACACCTGGTCCAACGGCTGAGCGTCTCGAGGGAACATCCGTTCGAATACGGAATCGTCATCGATGACTCCAGGAACTCGTGTTCACTCGAATCAGGCGGCGATCGATCCAGCGGCCTGGTGGTCGTTCTTCCGGGCACGATGATCGACGGCCTGATGAACGAACCGGATGAGTCGATCCGGCTGGAAGCGACTTCCGACACCGATCCGATCAACATCGTGATCGAGGCCGACCAGGCTTGTCGACATGGCTGAGCAAGATGGTCGGATCACCATCCTGTGATCCGACGATCAACAGCGACATCGGGAGGACACGGTCCGGTTCCGGGGATTGAGATGGAATCGGTCCCTAGAGGATCGGAGCGATGATCTGCGACATGCCTTCGAGGAACTCGCGACCATGGCCGACCTTCCCGACACCGGTCTCGCAGTCGACCTCCAGGTGCGTGTACCACTTCCTGGTCTGCTCGACCAGTGAAGGCGAGTAGGTGTACATCGAGACCTCGTAGTTCAGGAACAGGCTTCTCAGATCCATGTTCGTGGATCCAATCATCGCGAAGTCGTCGTCGACGGTCATCACCTTGGCATGGACCATGCCCGGCTTGTACAGCTTGACCTGGACGCCGGCATCCTGGAGATCCCGAAGGTACGGACCCCTGGCCAGGTTCGCCAGGCCGTGGTTGGACTTGGATGGGGTCAGCACGCGGACATCAACCCCGCGGAAGCTGGCCACGCGCAATGCCGTGCTCAGCGAGTCATTCGGGATGAAGTACGGAGTGATGATCCAGATGGAGTCCCTCGCCTGGTAGATGATGTCCAGAATCGAGTTGTAGAGGATGTCCCTGGTGAAGTCGGGCCCGGACGGCACGATCTGGAGCGTGTCAGAACCACCTTCGGTGGCGGACTGCCTGGGCGAGTAGCTCGTGTCGAGTTCCTCGCCGGATGCGAAGTGCCAGTCCGACCGGAAGATATCTGCATAGTGACAGCAGGCGGGACCCTCCACGATGAAGGAGAGATCCTTCCACCTCGTGGCCGTGGGAACGGGGCCGATGTAGTCGGTGGCGATGTTCGTGCCGCCTGCCATGACCTTGGTGCCATCCGAAATCACGATCTTCCTGTGGTTCCTCAGATTGGTCGAACCGTGATAGTGAATCAGCGGCATGAACATGCTGACATGGCCACCAGCACGTGACAGCTTCCTGAATGTCCGCCTCGTCGAGGGAAGCGTGCCGAGCGCGTCGACCAGCAGACGGACCTCGACTCCCTCCTCGGCCTTCTTTGCGAGCCGGTTGATGATGTCCGAACCGACCTCGTCGGCGAAGAACACGAACGTCTCTATGTGGATGAAGTGTTCCGATGAATCGATCAACTCGCAGAGTTCCCGGTATCCATCCTCACCTGTCCAGCACAGGCGGAGGTTGTTGCCTCGCGTGGCCCCGGAGAGACCGTAGTTTCTCAGGAGCATGTCGACCTGGTGAGCCTCCGATTCCGGAACCGTTTCCAGTTCAGTGAGGCTGATGTCCTGCTTCAGGTGCTCGAAGCTCTTGCTCGATTTCCTGATACCGAACATGAAGTAGACGACGACTCCGATGATCGGGACGAAGATGATGAAAAGCAGCCATGCGACCATGGCCTGGGGGGTGCGCCCCTGCTGGACCACGTGCATCGCGGTCAGGATGCCGATGAGCATCGAGATGATGTAGGTCAGGTGAATGACGAGAAGAACGTCGGTCATGGCGTGGAGGCGTCTCCGGTGTCTTGGATACCCATGTTCGTTCCTGCTTCCGCGGCAGTCTTTCTGATCCCGATCATAGCGGACCGCCTCATGTGGGCGAAGTCAAACGGATCCTCGTGACCTCGGGAGTGCAACCAAATCGAATCGGGGTGATCTGGCCAAGGCCCCGTCCGACGAAGAGGACCGTCGACCGGGACTGGAAGACGCCGTCCTTGTATGGAGCCCCGTTGGGACTTCCAATTCTGGGAAGCCGTATCTGCCCCCCGTGAAGGTGACCAGCGAGCATCAGGTCGACCCCGTTGCGCCTGGCCCAGTTGAACTCGTACGGGGTGTGGCTCAGCAGAAGCGTGAAAAGACCCTCTGGTGCCGATGACAGGTCGGGCCTCGGCTTGAACCAAGGATACTCGTCCCCGGCCACCAGGAACTCCGCATCGCCGTCCGAGACGGTGGTGACCTTAGACCCGACGTCCGTCCACCCGATGTCCACCAGCGCCTTCCGCCTCTGCTGGGCATGCTCGACATCATGGTTGCCGAGGATGAAGTAGCGACCAAGCCGGGCATCGAGCCGTCCGAGGGTTCGAGGAATCCAGTCAAGCACCTCGAGATGATCGAAGATGTCACCAGTCAGGACGACCATGTCGTAGGTCCAGTCGGAGATCTGATCGAAGACCTTCTCGTAGTAGCCGACGCCGGGTGTGTCGTTGAAATGCGTGTCGGTCAGGTGCAGGAGCGTGAGACCGTCGAGACTGGAAGGCAGGTTCTCCATCCTGAGCTCGTACTCGCTGAGACTGACCTTGAACAGCTCGTTCCTGGGAAGCAGCGCGAACCGGTGCTTCATGTCCCGTGGCCCGTCGGACGAAGCGTCGCATCCGATGTCGACATGGTTCTCGGTGCAGCTGACCAGGGCCGCAGGGCGCTTCCGAAAGAACAGCAGTGGAACCATGATGAGAACGAGGAGCAGGCCGGGAACGACGAACAGCTGGTTCCACCACGCCATGACCTTCCACCCATCGACCGTGGAGAGGTGGATCGATGATTCATGAAGCGCCATCCATGTGAAGACCAGCCAGACCGTGATCCCGATCGCATGAAGCACGTAGAGTGCCGAAAGCAGCGCGTCGGACGGGCCGAACGTGTACATCCAGCCGATCCACCGGCGAACCAGCAGAAGCCACCCGATATAGGCCAGCAGGAGGAGGATGATCGAAAGCGCTCCCATGGGCCCCGAGGGTACACGAACAGGTGATTCATGATCGGATCGGACGCGCAGGCGACCGGTGTCCTCGATAGCATGGGCTCGATGAAGAAAGAGCATTCGCCAGACAACAGCGAACATCACGTGGGCCTGGGACAAGCCCTCAGGAGCCGCCATCACTGGGCGAAGATCGCCGTGAGACTGGTCGTTCTGCTCGTAATCGCAGGGCTTCTCTACCTGGCGGGTCATTACCTTGGCGGATACGTCCCCGATGCGGAACGATGGGTGGAGGGCCTTGGATGGATCGCCCCACTCGTGTTCTTCGGTGCGTTCGTCGTGCTGACGACGCTGTTCGTGCCCAAGACCCTGATGTCGATCGCCGGCGGAACCATCTTCGGACTTGGATGGGGCTACCTGTACGTGATCATCTCCAGCGTGATCGGCTCGGTGGTGATCTTCTTCATCGCGAGAAAGCTCCTCCGCAAGCCATTGCAGCGGAAACTCGCCGGTCACCCGAAGCTTCGAGTCGTCGAGCAGGCGGCGAGCGAGAGCGGCTTCAAGCTCGCGGTACTCCTGAGAATGACGCCGTTCAACTACACGGTGCTCAGCTACATGCTGGGCGCGAGCGAAATCCGGTTCGGGAGCTACCTTCTGGCCATGATCGGGATCCTTCCAGGAACGTTCATGACGGTGTATTTCGGCTTCGTCGCTCAGCACGTCGTCAGGAAGGGTGGACACTCCGACAACCTCAGCATGACCCACGAGATCGTCATGGTCTGCGGACTCGTGGTCACGGTCGTCGCGATGAGCTTCATCGCCCACATCGCACACAACGCGCTGAAGAGGGCCAGCGAGCAGATCGAGAGCCGGGATCGTGAATCGACATGAAAAAGGACACCGGAACCGAGTGTTCCAGTGTCCTTGAATGACCCCACGGGGATTCGAACCCCGATTGCGGCCGTGAGAGGGCCGAGTCCTGAGCCGTTAGACGATGGGGCCGTGGATCGTTGATTATACCGTGAAATCACGATCCTGAAAATCAGATCATGATTTGTGTTACAGGACTTCCTGCAACGTCCGTGAGACGGAAATCACGCCCCGCATGGTGATAGGTGAGGCGTTCGTGGTCGATCCCCAGCAGGTGCATGATGGTCGCATGAAGGTCGTGAACATGGACCTTGTCGTTCTGGGCGTAGTAGCCGTATTCATCGGTCGATCCCCAGCTGAATCCCGGCTTCACTCCACCACCGGCCATGAACATCGTGAATCCGTGCGGGTTGTGGTCGCGGCCGTCGCGGCCGCCCTGGGAGACGGGTGTCCGACCGAACTCGCCGCCCCAGAGCACAAGCGTGTCATCCAGCATGCCACGTGACTTGAGGTCACGGATCAGGCCTGCGATCGGCTTGTCCACCTCGGCCGCGTTGCTGGTGTGTCCGTTGCGAAGATCCCCGTGCTGATCCCACTTGTAGCTGTGCGTGCACTGGACGAAGCGAACACCCTTCTCGGAGAAGCGCCTGGCCATCAGGCACTGGCGACCGAAGTTCTCCGTCTTGGGCTCGTCGATCCCGTACATGCGAAGGGTCGCGGGGGACTCGTTTCCGAGATCCATCACGTCGGGGGCCTCCATCTGCATCCGGAAGGCAAGCTCGAACGTCTCGATGCGACCTTCAAGGGCAAGGTCCGGACCGGCCGAGTCCAACTGTTCCTCGTGGATCTCCTTCAGCAGGTCCAGTTGTGCACGCTGGATCGAACGGGAGCTTCCCATGCTCGTCATGTGCTCGAAACGTGCCTTGGAGGCCTTGATGCCGGCATGACCGAGCGAGGTTCCGTGATAGGCCGCGGGAAGGAACGCGGAGGAGAAGTTGTTGACGCCCCCGTGTCCGAGCGTCGGGCAGATGGTGATGAACCCGGGCAGGTCGCTGTTCTCGGAGCCCAGGCCGTAGGTGATCCAGGAGCCCATGCTTGGCCTGACGAAGTTATCCGAACCGGTGTGAATCTTCAGCAGCGCCGCACCATGGGCCGGGTTTGATCCATGGAGACTCTTGATGAAGCAGAGTTCATCGACGATCTCGGCCACGTTGGGAAAGAGGTTGCTGACCCAGGCACCGCTCTGCCCATGCTGCTTGAACTTGAACGGACTGCCGAGCAGGTTCCCGGTCTCGGCGAACACCACCCTTGGCTTTGGAAACGGGAGGGGCTTCCCATCATCACGCTGGAGCATCGGCTTGTAGTCGAACGTGTCCACCTGGGACGGGCCACCGTGCATGAAAAGGAAGATCACGCGCTTGGCACGCTGGGCGAAATGGGGCAGCCTTGGTGACAGCGGGCTGATGCTCGCGGGATCGACCAGCGTGGGCCTCAGGTTCGCCATCGCCTCGGTGGCGAACATGGATGCCAGTGCAATCGATCCGAATCCACCGCAGCAGTGCTTGAGCATGCTGCGCCTGTTGAAGTGATGTTCGACATGTGGAGCCATGTCGTCGTGTCTCCTGGATTCGATCGTCCGTGTCTCAGTTTACATGGATGAATTCACTGGATGCCATCAGTACCTGGCAGAAACTTGCCAGCGCGGAGTCCCCGACCTCGGCATCCTGCTCGACGGACATGCTCCGCACCTTCTCCATGAAATCGATGGCCCTCCTGACCTCCTCCTCGGTGGGTGGCCTGGAAAGGGCGATTTCATACGCGTGCTCGACCTGGCCTTGATGATCACCGGACGGAATCGACTCGAGAATGTTCCTGGCGAAGCTGGCGGCCTGCTGGTGGATAATCGGACTGTTCATCATGAACAGCGCCTGCTGGGTGACCGTCGTGCTCGGCCTGCGGTCGATCGAGACGCTGGGGTCCGTGTAGTCGAAGGTCGAGAACAATGAGTACATGTCATTTCGGATCACGGGAAGGTAGGCGGCTCGACGAGTCGATTCGTATTGCTCGTTGCTGTTGGATTGATCATTGGTGACATACTGGAAGTTCCCGGTCCTGAGCAGTGAACCGCCGATCTCCAGGTCGAGATTGCCTCCGACGGAGAGAATGGTGTCGCGGATCGGCTCGGCTTCGAGTCGTCTCCTGTTGGCCCGCCAGATCAGCCTGTTCTCAGGATCCAGCCGCATCGACTCCTCGTCATGGCTGCTGCTCATCCTGTAGGTGCTCGAGTTCATGATCAACCGGTGCATCTGCTTGATCGACCAGCCCTCTTCCATGAACCGATGGGCGAGGTAGTCGAGCAAATCGGGGTGGGATGGTCTAAGTCCATTGATACCGAAGTTCGAGGAGGTCTCGACGATCCCCCGGCCGAAATGCCCCTGCCAGATCCTGTTGACCATGACACGCGCCGTCAGCGGGTTGGCCGTGTCCGTCATCCACCCGGCCAGTTCCAGTCGACCACTGGCGTCATCCGGCGCCTCGATCGGGCTGACCAGGTGATCGATCACGGAGATGCTGCCCCGTGGGACCGATTCCGCCTCGAGGTTCGTGTGACTTCCACGAACATGGACTGGCAGGTCCCTGACCTGCCCATCCTCGACGGCGATCGTCATGTCGAACTCGAGCGGACCCGAATCAACGATCTCCTCTCGCTTGGATTCCAGCGTGGCGATGCGCTTCCGGTCGTCCTCGTCGAAGGCGTCGTGCTGCTGTGGCCGGACCCTGTAGAGACCGGACGGACCGAACAGGAGAACCCGGATCGATTCGAGCGCCTCATCCTCCAGGGGCTCGGGATCCTGGTCGCTGTCCGCGGCCCTCTCGGACTTCTCATGGAGCATGCCGACCGTGGACACGACGGCCTGGTACCTGGAAGCGACATCCTGAAGGTCCGACGGGGGCAGACCGGACAGGACCGACTCCCATGCGGAGTCCTTGTTGCCATCACCCGCACGCAGTTCCTGCACGAGTTGTGCGGCTCGTTCCGGGAACTGGTCCGGGTGTTCACTCGCCAGGCGCGAGAACGCCATCCATGGGCCGAGGAACCCCGAGTCATCATGAGTCGACTGTGCCAGGTGCACCTGCCATCGCTCGAGGACATCCTCCCGGATGCCGTGCTCCATGGCATGGATCGACCTGGACTGCTGGTCGAGGTCCCGCTGGCTCGGACTGCTGATCATGTACTTGTCGATGTGCGGGAACGCCCCATCACGGCGAAGCGTGAATTCATGAGGCCCCGCATCAAGGTGAATGCTGTCCAGGTGCACCCAGGTCTGTCCATCGGGATCGAAGCTTCCGGTGCTCTCACCGAGTATCGATTCGGCTACGACGGCATCGTCGACGAGGAACTGGACCGGACGCTTCTCGTTGGATGCATACCGGATGCTGACCTGGTAGCTGCCGGGCTCATCGACATGGTGGGTCCATGTGACGAACTGGACCGGGCCCTGGTTCACCGTGTGAAGGATCCCGATCCCCCTCCCCCACGTCATCGTGTTCGTGCCGAGGTTCGTGTTCGCATCCCGCTCCGCTTCCATGGGCACGACCGACAGCGGAACCTCGTGAGCAGCGAGCAGGTACTGCTGCGTCGAACGGATCCACGAGTCACGGGCCTTGGATCGCGCCTTGTCGATCCTGTGTTGGAGGTCCTCGTCGATCCGGCTGATGCGCTTGTTCCGGAGATCCTTGGCGCGGATCTCCTCGGTGGTCGCCTGCTCGCGTTCGAGCACCCTGGCGACCGTGTTGTAGGTGGCCATGGTCTTCGTGCTCATCAGGATTCCGGCGAGCGAGTAGTAGTCCCGTGTCGGGATCGGATCGAACTTGTGATCGTGACAACGGGCGCAGGAGATCGTCTGGGCGAGCATGGCCTTGCCGATGACATCGATCTGCTCGTCGACGATGTCGATGGCCATCTTCTCCTTGTCCGGTTCAGCAAGGACCTTTGGACCGAGAGAGAGGAATCCGGTCGCAATCAGCTGGCCGATCGTCTCCTGTGGATCTCCGGATTCGGGCAGAAGGTCCCCGGCGATCTGCATGGTGATGAAACGGTCGTACGGGATGTCCGTGTTGAAGGCGCGGATCACCCAGTCCCTGTACTTCCATGCATTGGCGAATGCCGTGTTCTCATCGAGCCCGTTGGAATCGGAGTACCTGGCGACATCAAGCCAGTACCGCCCCCACCGGACTCCGTACTGATCCGAGTCAAGCAGTCGATCGACGAGCCTCGACCAGGCATCGTCGGACTGGTCATCGAGGAACTCCTCGACCTGCCGGGGGGTCGGTGGCAGCCCGAGCAGATCGAAGCTGGCACGACGAATCAGCGTCCTTCGATCAGCCGCTGGAACCGGTTGCAGGCCCTCCTGCTCCAGGCGAGCAAGAATGAAATTGTCCACCGGGTTGCTTACCCACTGCGCCCGGTCGACCCGGGGCGGTTTGATCCGGTTCACGGGCCGGTAGCTCCAGTGATCACGGGCCATATCCATGTCGATCATGGGCAGCGACTCGCCACCGATACCGGTCGTCTGTTGGCTCCGGGGATCAACCGCTCCCATGTCGATCCACCGCTGGAAGTCGTCGATCACGGATTGAGGCAGGCGGCCCGCCGGCGGCATCTGCAGTTCGGGGTCACGGTAGTTCAGGGCGTGGAACAGGACGCTTGCCGCTGAATCCCCCGGCGTGATCAGCGACTCGCCACCATGCTGACCGTTGGAAGGCAATGGACTGGTCAGGTCGAGTCCTGCCGAAATGTCCTGCGGATCATCTCCATGACAACTGGTGCAATGGGTGACCAGGACCGGACGAATCCTTCGTTCGAAGAACTCGATGGCCTGATCCTGCTCCACTTGTGCAGCGGCCAGGATCGGTTGGATGGTCGAGATCAGGAGGACGAGCATGGCCTGTTCCTGGTACCTCTTGGTATCTCCCCGAGTATAGAAGAGTGTCCTGATACGCGGAATCGTGCATTATTGAACACGAGGTCCTATTTCATGTGCTCCAATCGATCAGGACGCTCTTGCATGCCCATGGTGCGGGTTCTAGGCTGCATGTATGGTCGCCCTGGGGGGCGGACTTCACGCGAGGAGAAATCCATGAGACCGAGAACCATGATTCTGGCAGCGGTGATGCTGGCGCTTGCGACATCCAACATCGCGTTCAGCCAGGTTGGCTGCGGAAACCCGCGTTCGGGCAGTTGTACAGAGGCCAACCAGACACCATTTTGTGATGACGCCGTCTGCTGCGAGCAGGTCTGTGATTTTGATCCATCATGCTGCGAGATCGAATGGGACAGTGGCTGCGTTGAGGCTGCCCAGGGAATCTGCGAGTTTCCCTCGCTTGTCAGCCTCGGTGACTACACGCTCGACATGTACGGTGTCGGCGTGGTCGAGATCAGATGGCAGTCATACGATTTCATCTCGGGGTTCCAGTTCGACATGTCCGACGTCGAGATACTCGACGTCTCCGGCGGGATCACGGGGGACCAGGGATGGGACATCTTCTTCGACGAGGACACGATCCTCGGTTTCGGTGGAGGTCCATCCGATGCCATCGATCCGCAGCCGGAGGGTTCCCTGCTGCTCCAGGTCGAGTTCGCACTGCTTGGCGACAGCATCGCGATGAGCAACGTCATCTTCAGCGATCCCCAGGGCCAGGCCCTGGACATCGAGGTCGGTCCACAACTCGATATCAATCCATGCCGGCTGGAGATCAGCGGGTACACGGTGAATTCCAGTGGCACCGGTGGCACCATCGACCTCGGCTGGACCTGTGACACGGAGGCGGTCGCGTACCAGCTGAAGTTGTCGGGAATCGAGGTCGTGGGTTACTCGGGTGGATACAGCCAACTGGATGACTGGGACATCTTCTTCTCTGGTGGCGGCGTTCTCGGGTTGAACTGGACCCTGGACAACCCGATTCCGGCCACGAAAGGACCCGGGACGCTCATCAGCCTGGATGTCGTATACATCGATGATTTCGTGGGTTTCATTCCCGATGTCGTCTTCTCGACAGCGGACGCCGAATCGATCCCGTTGATCACGAACGGCACCATCCGCCTGGACGTGAATCCATGCCCGGCCGATCTTGATGGTGACGGGATGGTCGACGGTGTCGACCTCGGGATCCTGCTGGCCAACTGGAAGCAGTCCGGCGGCGACATCGATGGTGATGGGAACACCGATGGTGTGGACATCGGGCTTCTGCTTGCTCAATGGGGCCTCTGCACGAACGGATGATGATCATGTCAAACAGGTTCTCCAATGTCTTGGTCGGATGCGTCGCCCTGTCATGGGCCAGCGGCGCCGTGGCGCAGTGCCTGCTTGAAAGGATCATCCCGGATCAGATCCAGGAGACGGCGATCTATGGAACGTCGATCGACATCGATGGCGATCGAATGGTCGTCGGTGCGCCGTTGGACTACGGGAACGACTGGGCGGCGGGTGCGCTCTACGTCTACCAGCATGATGGTCGGAACTGGCAGCTCGAGGCGAGGTTGATCGCAGGGGATGGAACGGTCGGTGACATGCTCGGTGTCTGCGTGGACATGGAGGGCGATCGGATCGTGGCGGGTGCGTGGTTCGAGGATGTGGGACTGAGCAACAGTGGTGCCGCCTACGTGTACAGGCGCGATCCCGGGACGGGCGAATGGGCACTCGAGCAGAAGATCGTTCCGGAGATCTCCATGATCGAGGCGACGTTCGGAAGGACGGTCGCGATCGAGGGAGACCTCGTGGCCGTTGGCGCTCCACTGCACAGCGGGCAGGGCAACGCCTCGGGCGCCGTCTACACGTTCCGCCTGTCCGAGGAGAAGCGGGTGTGGACCGAGGAGCAGCTGATCGTGGCGAACAACCTCGAATCGCTGGATCGATTCGGTCTCGCCCTGGACATCGACCAGCAGAGGCTGGCCATCGGCGCCTCGTGGTCACTGGATGAACGGGGACAGGCCTACATCTTCAGGTTCGATGAAGGTCTATGGCAGCAGTCGGCACAACTGACCGCTTCGGATGGTGAGCCCGGGGATCAGTTCGGATTCGAACTGGAACTGGATGGTTCGACCCTGGCGATCGGTGCCTACCACGATGATGGCGGGTTCTACCAGCAGGGCTCCGTGTACATGTTCACCGACAAGAATGGAACATGGGAACAACAGGAGCGCATCGACATCCCTGATCCGCACGACGAGGCGCAGTTCGGAACCAGCCTGGACATGTCCGGTGACAGCATGGTCGTCGGAGCGCGATACGCTGGACCGGAGTACTCCTCGTTCGGACCGGGGGCCGCCTACCTGTTCAAGCGTGGTCGAGGCGGATGGGAATTCTCGTCACTGCTGGGTTCCAAGACGGCCGAGGAAGAGGCAGAGTTCGGATGGTCGGTGGCCATCGACGGCGGACATGTCGCGATCGGGGCCCCGTTCCAGGATTCACGGTCGCCGGACACCGGTGGTCTCTACGTGCTGTCGGACAGCGATCTCGATGGCGTTCCCGACCAGTGCGACCTCGATCCGGATCCTGACATCAACGATGACGGCGTGATCGATGGCGAGGATCTCGGCGCGATCCTCGGCTCATGGGGAATCTGCGACGGCTGCCCGGCCGACGTGAACCAGGATGGAATCGTCGACGGAATCGACCTCGGCATCGTGCTGGGCGCATGGACGATCTGAACGGGGTATCTTCGATCGGATGACACGAGAAGGCCTGCCACGGATCCTGTTTCTATGCACGGGCAACTCCTGCCGAAGCCAGATGGCCGAGGGACTCGCCAGGCATCACCTGGGTTCGATCCTGGAACCGTTCTCCGCCGGAACAAGGCCGAAGGGCATCGACCCGAGGGCATCCAGAGCGATGAAGGAGATCGGCATGGAGCTTGATGGCCAATCCTCCAAGTCGATCGACGATGTCGACCTGGAATCGCTGGACCTGATCATCACGGTGTGCGCGGATGCCGACGAGAACTGTCCGGTCGTGCCGGCCAAATGCCGTGTCGAGCACCAGGGATTCGATGACCCACCACGACTGGCCGCCGACTGCACGGACGAGGAGTCCGCGATGAAGCACTACCGACGAGTTCGAGATCAGATCGAGCGGTTCATCATCGAGTTGCCGTCAACGGGCATCCTCGGCTGATCGGTCCTTGAGGCGGGTTGCCATCGAACCGGCCTGCTCGAGCTGCGCCTGGTCGAGCCTTGACTTCATCGCCCGCAACTGCCTCGAGCCGTTGTGACCACCATGCTCAGACGCAAGGATGAACCATGCGGTTGCCTCGATCGGATCAGCGGACGAGGTCCCCCTGCCCTCGAGGATCATCATCCCGAGGTTGTACATCCCCTGGGCATGCCCCTGTTGGGCGGACCGGCGGAACAGGGTGATCGCCTCGGCATCATCCATGGGAACACCCCTGCCGGACTTGTACATCCAGCCGAGGTGATCCTGAGCATCCGCGTCGCCTTGTTCGGTCGCCTTGCGAAACCAGTGGACGGCCATCGCATCATCCTGCGGCACGCCCTGACCGTCTCGATGAAGCCAACCCAGCCTGACCTGGAAGGAGGCGATCCCGGCCTCGGCCAGCCTGGTCACATGGTCGACCTCCGACTCGCCATCGCGACGTGCCATGCGATGCTGCTGCTTCTGGTGCTCCTTGTAGGCCGCGACCATCTCGGGCGGCCAGGCGAACGTCCGGGTGTCACCGGTGTACCCGGCAAGGTGAGCCGGGTCGGTTCGACTCCCGGGACGAACGTATCGCCATGCTCCATCCTCGAAAATCTCCTCCAGCATGATCGCCATCCTCGGGTCGTACTGCTTCAGTTCCTCCCTGGTGTCGACGTGATTGTGATCGTGGTCGTTCTCCCGGTTGGTGTCGAACCATGACTGGACGCTCTCGGCCCAGTATTCCATCCGGTTGGTCGCCGCGTACTTGTTCCTGTAGAGCCCCTCGTCCATCGCCTTCCTGAACATGGCCATGAGGCGGGAGTCGAAGGTCGGGTCCACGGTGACCATGCCCATCTCGTGAATGGCATGACCAAACTCGTGAATGAGGATGTTCTCGGTCGAGTAAGGATCGCCCGGGAGACACAGGAGGTTCTCCTCGCCACAGCTGACGGAGGGGCGTGCGAACGTCGCTCCAAGTCCACGAGCCCGCTTGTCCCAGTAGGCACTCGGTGCAAGGTCGGAATGCTCGGGTACATCGGTCGTGTACTCCGTCGGAGCCATGATCGTGAAGCGAGTCCTGTTCTCGGCCATCGCCCTGAGGATCTCCGGCCGGTGCCCGATCATGCGTCGGATCAGGAAGGCGGCTTCCAGCAGGGCCTCGTCCCTGACCTTGTCGGAGGAGACGATCGGCATGCCTTCGACAAGCAGGCACTTGCCGTAGAACGGGGACAGGTCGAACTTCTCGACGATCGCATCGGGTGGCGGACTGTGAACCACGTCCTGTCCGGAACATGCGACGAGGAATCCAATCAGCAGCAAGGGGTGGCACATCGTGGCGAACCTCCATCAACTTGGCTACAGTCGTCGCCATGAAGGATACCGGCAAATCAAGACGTGGCATGACTGGAATCGGGCTCCTGGTGCTCCCGATCCTGCTGCTGTGCGGTTGTGCTGGCAAGTTCGACTGGATGGTCGGTCACTGGGGAATGCAGGAATCCGACGGCACCATGGTCCTCGAACGATGGGAGAAGGCGTCCAGCAGGAAGTACCTCGGCTGGATGCGCGTGATGAAGGCCGAGGACTCTGCTCCGACGCACATGGAGGAGATCATCCTCCATGATGAATCGTCGCGATGGTTCTACGACATGAGCGCGATCGTTCCCCCGCAGGAACCGACGAGGTTCTTCCTGGAAGAGAGCACCCGTACACGTGCCGTCTTCACGAACAGGTTCCACGAGTATCCCGATCGGATCGAGTACGAGATCGTGCCGGGTTCAAACGGCTCGACCATGGACGTCACCGTGAGTGGAACGATCGACGGCAAGCCTGTGAAGAACAGGATGCGATGGACCCGTGGATACGGCCGGGAAATCTGGACCAGACTCTCGGAACCGGCATCGAACTAGCGCACCATCAGGACATCCCCCGCCTCACCGGGTGACGGGGCCGGGCGCAGGTCCTCGTGAAGAATGCGTCGACCATCCGGCATCACGATCTCGATCGCGTGCGGCACGTCGTCGTAGACGCGAGGCTGGAACATGCCCGGCTTGATGCGGACCGCCTGGATCACCCGGTCATCAGTGCCCTCGATGATCCTGACGAGGGGCTCGCCCTCGCAGTCGACCCTGAGTGTCGGCAACCAGAGATCGGCGGCCTGCATGCAGTTGTCATACTGCGAGATGGTGATCGGCCATCCGGCGTACATCCGCTGGTCCGCACCGGGAGAGGCCGGGTCCACCCAGCGGGGCCAGCATTCGAACGTGATGTCACGGGTCTCGCGATCGAACCGGACGATGCCGTATCCCGGTGCGCGATCATAGAGTGCCGAAGGATGCTCCCCGGAGAGCACGGGGTTGCTCACGGCGCGAACCGAGATCCTGTTCCCGAATCCGTCGAGGAAGTCGCCGCAATACGGAGGGTCGGCCTCCTGGGCGTTGGCTCCGGACTCGGGGGGGAACCACCGTCTCGGCCATGTGTTGGCGATGCTCGGAAGACAGAACGCGTATCCGGCATCCTCGTACTCGTCGATTCCATACTGGACGGTCGATCCAAGGTGCTGGTCGCCGCAGAGATGAATCGCCAACCCTCGCCTGATCAGCCGCAACGCGTTGTCCCGGCCGGTCTGGGGCCAACCGTTGCTGTCGGCATCCGCGGCCTTCTTGAAGTTGCCGGGATAGACATCCGGTGGAAGGTTCTTGACGCCAGGAAGGACTGATCCGCTGGTGGCATCCTCGGGCAGGGTCGCGAGATTGGCGAAGAGGGTCTGCGAAAGCACCACCTTCATCCAGGTGTCATCGGCATGGTCGACCGCCCATTGATCGAGGAAATCAAGCTGCCTGCGTCCGAGCAGCACGGCACCCGGGACATCCGCGCTCCGCACCGGATCGAATCCCTCAGCCTGGAACCAGCCGTTGACACACCGACCTTCGGGAACCATCACGGAAGGCGATGACTTGAACTGCCGATCACCGAGAATCGCGAAACTCAGGCCGCCGTAGTCCATGCCGGTGTAATAGACGCTGATGTCCTGCTCGATCGGGGTCGGATCGAACGGATCAGGCAGGTGACTCGTCTGGGTCCGATGAACCGCATTGACGAATCGAGGCGGCATCTTGTATCCGCCTGAATCCTGGGCGGACAAGCCGTCGGTCTGCTCGGCCTTGCGGCCACCGGCGCCCCAGAGGTTGCCGTGATACACGTCATGGTCATCGGGAATCACCACGCAGGGCCTGTCCCGTAGCACCGGGTCGAACGCCCAGCACCATCGATACCACTTGTAGAGGTAGTCGAGCATGGCCTCGTCGACGGGGTACCGCTGGGCGTGCGTCAGATCGCCCTCGTAGATCTGATCACCGGAAAAGAATGCCATGTCCGGATCATGCCATCGCAAGGCATCCACCAGCTCTGCATGAGGGAACCAGATGGAATCGTGATTCCACTTGATTCCACCGGTGAAGCACTTGTGACACGTGAGCCCTGCCAGGACGAACTCCTCATCCTCGGAAGGCTCGGACCGTATCGTCCCGGTATGGATGAACGTCGTCGGCTTGCCGGGTTCCTTCGTGATCAGGTCGTACAGCACTCGGTACTGGGTGTCGTTCTCGGCATCCAAGCCCTCGACCCTGAACGGGAACGTCCAGCTATCCGGAATGATCTCGCACTGGTCCACGGTTCGATAGCTTCCCCCCGGAGTCCGTACCTGCAAAAGAGCAGTCCTGGTGTCATCAGGCCCCAGAGGTGCCGATTGTGCCGTCAATTTCAGCACGCCATCATGAAGCGTGTACATCGTCGTGAAGATCGGACCGAACCGCCTGCCCGGATCACCGTGCACGAGCGGACCATCGAAGGCCAGTTGCTCGAAAAAGGCACCGTGCGATGAGCCAACCGGCCCAAGGTGGGAGACGATCGCGATGGAACCGTCGACAGTTCCTGGATCCAACCCGCTGATTGAAGAGGTACTGATCGGCTCGGATTCTCCCTCGATGTACGCCCGAAGCACCATCGATGACCGGCGGTCGACGGTTTTGATCTCCAGTTCGAGTCGAACCGGCACCGCCTTGCGACCGTCGAACCCATCACCCTCCCTGACCTGTCCCGCAAGCAGTGGCAGTTTCTCCAGGGGAACCTCCCCAGCAACCGCCCATGTCCCCCCGCCACCTCCAGAGGAGAAGTCACGGAAGGACACGATGCCATGACCATCCATGATCGCAAGAGTGCCACCATCCTCCGCCGGGGCATGATGCGCCAGTGCCGAAAGACGGTGATCGACGTGTCCACCACCGCAACCGACGAGGAAGCCAGAGAAGAATCCGGGATCGACGGGCTTCTCGGCATCATGGGCTCCCGTCAGCACGGTGAGAGTTGCCGATCCGTCATCGGAACCGATCGAATGCTCCAGGAGATGCACCGTCCGAACTGGCAACTTCCGACTGGACTCGTTGCAGACGATACGTCCATCCAGAACCTCCCAGTCCTGAAGGCGATTGGCCCAGAACCCCGGACCGATCCAGGTCCGATCGACCTGTGGAACGTCCACGGTTGTCACCGTGGCCGCTTCCATTGAAGCATGCAACGAGCAGGAGATCATCAGGACTGGAATGGAGATCATGTCATTCTCTCAAGTTTGAAACCGAAGAACATCGACCATGGTACACGTCGGGCGCACCCTTGTGCCGATGAATGATGAAGCGAACCCGATCACGGAGTGCACGCGACATGGAAATTCTCGAGAGCATCATCCTTCTGCTTGGTGCGGGATTGGCGGCGGGGTTCATAGCCGGCCTTGCCGGAATCGGCGGTGGCATGCTCGTCGTGCCAGCCCTTTTCTTCATATTTCATGGCATGGACCTGGATGAGAATGGTCTGATGCACCTGGCGGCGGGGACATCACTGTGCATCATGATCGGAACGAGCATTTCATCGATCATCTCGCACGAGAAGGCGGATGACATCATCTGGTCGATATTCCGGAAGGTGCTTCCCGGGATCATCATCGGTGTCGTGGCCGGAGGCATACTGGCCTACTTCATTCCAAGCAGGATGCTTGCGGTGATCTTCGGCGTGATCATGATCCTGGTCTCGCTGACGATGATCACGGGGCTTGCGGCCAAAAAGGGAATGGAAGGACTGCCTCCATCGGGGATCATCATCGCGGCGGGGAGCGTGATCGGTTTCAAGTCCGGGCTGCTCGGGGTCGGTGGCGGCGCGTTGAGTGTCCCGTTTCTCACATGGTGCGGACTGCCGGTCGCCAAGATCAGTGGAACCAGCTCGACGTTCACACTCCCGGCAGCCGTAACAGGAACGATCGTGTTCCTGGCGACCGGCTACATCGATGGCATGCACATGCCGTGGACCACGGGGTACGTCTACTGGCCAGCCGTTCTCACAGTGGGTGCTGGATCGATCGTCATGGCACCCTTGGGCTCGAAGCTCTCTCATCACGTCCCTCGCAAGGGAATGCGGATCGGCTTCGGCTTCCTGCTGCTGTTCCTGGGGATACGGATGATCCTGCCCTGATCCTCCCGGAGATCATGGATNCTTCTGCTTGGCGCGCCTCTTGAACAGGCCGAAAAGACCGCCGGGTCTTCCGGGGCCATGCTTGGCACGGAATCGTTCCCACCACGATTCGGTGAGACCGACCAGGGGCTTGATGGTCAGGCCCTGGCCCAGTGTCGAAGCGATGACGACCACGTACGTCATGACGACGATGTTGTTCCGCCATGGGGCATCGGGCAACCCGAGTGCAAGGGCCACGGACACACCGCCTCGCATCGCACCCCACGTCATCGGCAGCACGAATTCCTGGCGCACGGTGTGAGTGAGCCTGTAGGGAAGATGCCCGGACATGACCGCGATGAAGCGGGCGAACACGACCGCCACGAAGGCGATGAGCCCGAGGACGATCGAGGTCCATGACCAAGAGATGGTCAGGATCTCCAGCCCAATCAACAGGAACAGGACTGATGTAATGGCGTGATCGATGAAGAGCCAGAAATCCGCGGCACGAGATCCCTCGCTGATGCCGAGCCTGCTTCCGAAATGGCCGATGATCAATCCTGCGGTGATGGTGCAGAGCGGCGCGGAGGCGCCGAGGATCTCGGCGAGCGAATAGCTGCCCGCTGCGATACCGATCATCATCAGTAGCTGACCCTCCGGCACCCTGGTGCCAGCCCGGAGCATCACGATGCCGATCGTTCCGAACATGATGCCGATCAGGATCGCGATCCCGACCTCGTAGATGAAGAACGCGATCGCCCCACCGAAGNTGATGTGCTGCTCGTTGGTCGTCGTCGTCGCCAGTTGGAGGAACAGCGTGAACAGCAAAAGTGCCGTTGCATCGTTGACCAGAGATTCACCAACGATGATGTTCTGCCATGGCGATCGGTCGTTGTGGCCCACGATGCTGATGGTGGACACGGGATCGGTCGGAGAGATGATCGCGCCAAACAGCAGTGCCGCAATGATCGGAACGTGGACGTCGAACATCGACCCGAGGCCCCAGAGCGAGAATCCAACAACCAGTGTCGAGACGATCACCCCGACCGTAGCCAGGTAGATGATCGGCGAAAGATGGTTGCGGAGGATCCTTGAGTCCAGGCGGATCGCCATCGCGAAGAGGATGAAGCTGAGGAGGCTGTCAACGAGCAGGGTCTTCAGGTTGATGCTCTGGATCAGCTGCTTTGAGAACACGATCGTGGGCAGACCGAACAGGTCGAGCGTGTACACCACGGCCGAGACCAGGAGCGAGACGGTCAACAGGGCGATCGCATTGGGGAGCCTCAGCCACTTGTCATTGGCGATGCACGCGATTCCTGCCAGCAGGAAGAGGGTTGAGAATATGAGGAACGGTTGCATCGAGGGATCTGGTGTGTATGCGGAGGCCCTGCGCTACGATTGCTCGTGAAGTGCCCGGACCTGGTCCATCCAGGACTGGTATGAGGCGGACAGCTGCGCCATGGAATCACCTCCGAACTTTTCGATGAAGCTCGCAGCGATCTCGAAACCGACGACGTTCTCGAGAACGACGCTGGCAGCGGCGATCGCGGAGATGTCGCTTCGCTCATAGTCGCTGGTCTGGGCCTCCTTGGTCTTCAGGTCGACGCTGGGAAGTCCCTTCAGGAGCGTGCTGATCGGCTTCATGGTCCCGGAGACCACGACTGGCATTCCGTTGGTCATGCCGCCCTCGAGTCCACCGGCGTTGTTGGACGACCTGGTGAAACCGAAGCAGGCCGTGTCCTTGAGATCGGGATCGTAGTGAATCGGATCATGGACCTCGGATCCCGGCCTGGTCGCCGTTTCCCGACCAAGCCCGATCTCGACCGCCTTGAACGCCTGGATCCCCATCACGGCACCGCCGAGCCTGGCGTCGAGCTTCTGGTCCCAGTGGACGCACGAACCGATGCCGATGGGGCATCCGAACACGTGGGCCTCCATCACGCCACCGACCGTGTCCTTGTCTACCTTGGCCTGATGGATGATCTGCCTGAGTTTCTCCGTCACCTCGGGATCTGGACAGTAGAGCTCCGAGTCATCTCTGGCCGAACGAAGCGCCTCGAGTTCGCTCGCACCGGGGACGATGTCCGTGAAGGCATCCATCGCACCCCTGACGAAACCGAACACCTCGATCCCGAACTCCCGAAGCAGGCACCTTGCCAGTGCTCCGGCCATCGTTCGTGCGGCGGTCTCCCTTGCGCTGGCTCGCTCGAGCGAGTTGCGGCAGTCATGCGTGAGCCACTTGATGCTTCCGGCGAGATCGGCATGACCTGGACGAGGGCGATGAATCGGTGGCGTGCTGTCCGGATCATCCAGCCGTGAATCCCTGTTGACGATCTCCATCACGATGGGTGCTCCCGTCGTGACTCCGTTCCTGACACCACTGAGATACTTCGCCTCGTCGTGCTCGATGCGCTGACGACCACCCCGGCCATACCCCCCCTGCCGTCGACGGAGCTCGTTGTCAATGAATTCACGATCGATCCGAAGACCCGCCGGCATCCCGTCGATCAGGGCGATCACAGCGGGGCCGTGGGATTCTCCTGCCGTTCGATAGGTCAGCGATGCCATGGACGCATGGTATCCAACATCAGCGTCAAGGGCTCGCGGATCGGAAAACACGATCCATGAGGCCGGTCGGCGGCTCGCTGTCAAGCCAGGCACGAGACTGCAGCTCGGCCTGGCGAATGAAAAGACCGTCTGCGGTGATCACGCGGGCNCCCGACTCGGCCGCCGACACCAGCAGCGGCGTGTGCATCGGGGTGTAGATGGTGTCCATGACAGTACTGGAATCATCGAGCCCCACGTCCGCAGGCAGCGGGGACGAGTCCGGATCCTCTCCTCCAGACATGCCGACCGGCGTGCAGTTGATCAGCACGTCGAAGGAACCGGTGTCGATCTCGTCGATTGTGATCGACTCGATCGAGTCTCCCATGAGGACCTTCAACTGGCGAGCGCTCTCTGGGCTGCGACAGGCGAGTGTCACCCTCGATCCNTCCCGGAGAAGACCGGCGGCGGCCGCTCGTGCCATGCCGCCGGAACCGAGGACGGTGACCCTGGCATCGGACAGGTCGGATCCACCGGACGAAAGTCCCTGCTTCAACGCGTGGACCAGCCCCGGTGCATCCGTGTTGATGCATCCAGGCACGCCATCATCACCGATGACCAGGGTGTTGGCGGCTCCGGCGATCTCGGCAATGGGATCGACCTGTCCCCCGCGCTCCGAGATGAAGCGAAGCAGGTGCGTCTTGTGAGGCATCGTCACGCTGGCGCCGGAGAGATCGAGGTCGCCGTAGTCCAGCACTGAAGCGAGCGTCGCCTTGAAGTGCTCCCACTCAGGGGGAACGGGCATCCGGACCATCACCCCATCATGCTGGACCTGGTCGAACACGGTGTTGTGAAGCAGCGGACTCAGTGAATGCTCGACGGGCCATCCGATGATTCCGTAGACCCTGGTGGCTGACCCGATCGAGTCGTACCGGTACAGCGATCGCATCGTTTCAATGGTCTGCTGGCCTGGTGCAGTCGCGGAGTCCTCGCTCTCGGAAGCGAATGTGAAGAGTCCGCCGAACTTCGGGGCAAGTACCCGACTCATCAAACCGAACGGTCCCATGCACAAAGCGACCATCGGCTTCCGTCGCTGCCGAAGCAGTTCGAAGGCCTCCAGGTTGTCCCGGACGCTTCGCGCATGCCACGCGATCTTCACGACGGAGCAGGACTCCATGTCCATCATCGTCTCGATCCGACGAGTCAGGTCCGCCGGCCTGCCGTCCATATCGTGGCTGGAGAGGATCAGTGATGCCTTGATGTCCCTGACCTGTGCCGGGTGATCGACGACGAGATCGATCTTCTGCCGGATGTTCGCGCTGCGATCGTAGGCAGCCAGTTCGAAATCGACGTACCTGGGAGCCGCATCGTCAAGCGAACACGCCTCAATCAGGGCGACACGGTCCTGGTCGTTGCCCTGGTAGGAACCACCCTCCCAGGCCGGTCGACAGGTCAGGATGACCGGGACCGGACTCTCGCGGACCAGTTGCCGGATCAGCTCAACCGCCCCGGGTTCATCGGCCNCCTGGTCGATCCGCCACTCGACCAGGGCCGCGCCATTCGCCGAAGCGAGGCGGACCCGGTCCAGAAGTTCCCGCGGATCGCTTCCCGGTTCGATTTCGATTGAGACGGCGATGAGGTTCATGCAGATCGGATTCTATCGTGACCGACGGATCAAGCGTGCAGTACCATGCCCACATGCAGGATCAGGCAATTCAGGAAGCAGTACGCTGGCTCCACTCCCAGTTCAAGGGGGTGCTGCGATTCGACGAGAACCACGTGGAGATCAAGACAGTCTTCACCAACGAGGGAAGGCTCGTGGCCCCGGTCATGGTCGCCATGCTCCAGTCCAACGACACGGCGCTGTACCTGCCTGACGAGGACGAGGACAACCTTCACCTGCTCGTCACGATCGAGCAGTTCAGCGAGGAGGGGGACATGGCCTCGCTTGCGGATCGGTGGAGGATCTACCACGGGGAGCCGCCGGACATCTACTGGGCGGTCCTGGACATCGAGGCGGCACGATTCAGGGGCTCGTTCATCGACGGACCGATCATGCTCCGATCGAACGAGCTCCAGGAGATCGAGGCGAGACTCTGCAAGACGATCAACACCGACCACGGGGAGGCGCTTCACCAGGCATGCATCAACGTCGCGGGAATCGAGATGGAGAACCCCGTGATGGTCGGCATCGACCAGGACGGCTTTGACGTCCGGGGCATGTTCGACGTCATGCGCCTGGATGCCTCCGAGACCATGGAGTCCGAGGAGGATGTCCTCCGGGCGATCGCGAACATGGCGGGTTCCCGATGAGACGGAGGGNGGCGATCTGCAGCAGCCTTCCGGGAGACCCGGTACGGATGCTGTGCGAGGAGAACCTGCCGATCGACATCGACCTGTTCGAGGGCGACTGCGTCACGGACAAGGACGACCTGATGAAGTTCATCGCCGGTGCCGATGTCGTGATCGCTCCGCTGAAGCTGCGGATCGATGCGGCCTTCATGGAGGCGGCCGGTGACAGGCTCAGGCTGATCGCGAACTTCGGTGTCGGCACCGACAACATCGATCTGGCCGAAGCCGCTTCCAGGTCGATCCTCGTGTCCAACACGCCCGATGCGGTCACCGAGCCGACGGCTGACATCGCGTGGCTGCTGCTGCTCGGAGCCGCGAGGCTCGTCAGGGAGTCGATGGACCACCTGCACGAGGGACTGTGGACCGGGTTCGACCCGTTTGGATTCCTCGGCCGAAGATTGGTGGAGACGAAGATTCTCGTCGTGGGCGGAGGTCGCATCGGAACGGCCGTGGCGAGGCGGGCCGTCGGGTGGAACATGGACATCATGTATACCCAGAGGTCGCGGAACACCGTCATCGAATCCGATCCGATCAAGGCAAGGTACGTCTCCCTCGACGAGGGACTCCAGGAGGCGGATGTCGTGACGATCCATGTCCCGCTGACCGAACAGACTCGCGGGATGTTCGATTCTCACAGGCTCGGACTCATGAAGCNCACGTCGATCCTGGTCAACACCTCGAGAGGTCCGGTGATCGATGAACAGGCGCTGGTCGAGGCGCTGGACGACGGGCGGATCATGGCCGCGGGACTCGACGTGTTCGAGGAGGAGCCGGTGGTACATCCCGGACTGATTGCCAACAAGAGAGCATTCTGCCTTCCGCACGTGGGCAGNGCCACGATGGAGGACCGGGCCTGGATGACGAGACAGGCCGTAGACAATGCCATCGCGGTGCTACAGGGCAACCCTCCCCCGAACGAGGTGAGGGTATGCTGAGAATTCGGTACCTGACATGCGGTATGATGAACCTGACGAACTGACCATGAAGGTTCCAACAGGGAGTACGAGATGAACCACAGCCTGAATCACGCGATGATCGACGATGGCCAGGCCGCGGCTGCCCAGGAGTACGCCAACAACTTCGGCACCAAGGGACACGATGATCCCTCGCGGATGTACATCGACCAGCGTTACGAGGGCTACACCGAGGAGAACCAGCAGACCTGGACCACGTTGTATGACAGGCAGATGGAGTTCCTGGCCGAGAACGCATCCAACGTGTTCCTTGATGGAGCTGCAGCGATCAACCTTCGCCGCGNCAGCATCCCCGTGATCAACGAGATCAACACGCGCCTGCAGCCGCTGACGGGCTGGCGAAGCTGCCCGGTGCCGGGCTACCTGCCGGCCAAGGCATTCTTCGGATGCCTCAGCCGTGGCGAGTTCCCCACGACGATCGTGATCCGGCCCGCGGACTCGCTTGACTACCTGCCCGAGCCGGACATCTTTCATGACATCTTCGGGCACGTGCCCCTGCATGCGGATCCGGTGTTCGCCGAGTTCCTCAAGACCTACGGCCTGGCCGCGTTGAAGACCGATTCCGACGAGCAGACAGAGAAGCTTGCAAGGCTCTTCTGGTTCACCGTCGAGTTCGGCCTGATCCGGGAGGACGGCAAGTACAAGTGCTACGGCTCCGGCCTGATGTCCTCTCCCGGCGAGAGCAAGCACTCGCTGACATCGAACGAGGTCGACCGGAGACCGTTCGACCTGGAGACCGTCTGCAACACGACGTTCGAGATCGATCACTACCAGCCGATTCTCTACGTGCTTGAGAGCTTTGAGCAGCTTCGTGATGCGATGAACACCTACGCGGAGAGGATTCTCAACTCGACCTCGACCACGGGATGACCGGCCCCCGGGCATGAGCCCGGCACACAGGCCCCCACCAGGCAAGGCAACACCTATGTCAAAACAGAAGCAGCCTCCCCACGTTCCATTGAAGGAGTACCAGGCGAGGCGCAACAAGGTCCTCAAGGCTCTCGGCAGGTCGATCGGAGTGATTCATGCGGGCGAACGCCACGGACATGGACCGTACAGGCCGAATCCCAACTTCGAGTACCTCACGGGCATCACGGATGAACCGGGTGCGATTCTCCTGCTCGATCCGAACTATCCGGTCGAGAAGAAGCGATCGGTCCTGTTCCTCAAGCCACTGAATCCCGAGGTCGAGCGATGGGACGGCCACCGGGAGTTCATCGGTTCGACCCTGAGGACGAAGTACGGCGTCAGCACCATCTTCCGTACAGGGCTGCTCGGTCGAATCATCAACGTCGCACTGAACAAGACACGATCGCTTGCATGCCTTGACTCTTTCTCGACCATAGACGGCGAACCATCCGCGGATCTGCAGTTGTTCCAGAAGGTCGCCCAGCGCGTGCCCGGCATCCAGATCGTGGACAAGACGGACATCCTCGCTCGCTGCCGTGCGATCAAGAGTCGCTCCGAGATCGACATGATCCGCCAGGCGGCGAAGATCACGCAAGAGGGCTTCCTCCAGGTCATGGCGACGACCAAGCCGGGCATGAACGAGTTCGATGTCCAGGAAACGGTCGAGCATGCCTACAAGTCCAATGGCAGCCGCGGCGCGTCCTTCAACACGATCGCCGGCGGTGGCTTCAACGCCACGGTGCTGCACTACGAATCAAACAACTGCACGCTCAACGACGGCGAGCTTCTGCTGCTGGATTCGGGAGCTGATTTCGGAGGGTACGCTGCCGATGTGACCAGGACCATCCCGATCAACGGAAGGTTCTCGAAGCGACAGAAGGAGATCTACGGGATCGTGCTCGAGTCACAGGAAGCGGCCATCAAGCGTTGTCGGCCTGGTGCCACCTTCGAGCAGATCGACCAGGCGGCGCGCAAGGTGATCGAGAAGGCGGGATACGGCGACTGCTTCTTCCATGGAACGGGGCATCACCTCGGCCTGGAGGTCCACGACATCACCCCGGACATGAGCATGAAGCCGGGATGTGTCATCACGATCGAACCGGGCATCTACATCCAGAGCGAGAACATTGGCATCCGCATCGAGGATGACATCCTCATCACCCGTGAAGGCCACAGCGTGCTGACCTCGGGGATCCCCAAGAGCATCCAGGCCATCGAGAAGGCGATGCGCTGACGGGCTAGCGGGATACCGCCGGAATCACCATGTTGTAGAGGATCAGCCAGAACGACCAGGCGACCGGTATCGAGCTGATCGAGATCGCGGCGATGATCAGGATCCGGCCGGTCCTGACCTTCTTCCTGCCGATGATCTCGCATGCGATGATGACGAACAGCATCAGGGCGAACTTGAACAGGATCGCACCCGGAAGACCCCATGAATCGATCACGAGCTTGGCCACGGGATTCACCTCGTGGCCACCGCCGCGAAGTATCCGCCAAGTAAGCATGATGTCCATGGATGAAACGAGGATGAACCAGAGGTAGAGATTCTGGTAGATCATCTCTGGAAGGCTGAACAGTGGCGGCTCCAGGCCTTGCTCGTCCTTGTCCCGTTTCATGGCGGCATTGTACGAACCGGGGAGGTTCGCCCTCTCAGATCACAGAATCCTTGCTTGGAATGTTGTGGGCTGGTGACGTGTTCAACTGGACGAGACCGTCCTGTATCTTCTGGGCATCATCAGATTCGACGTAGTCGCTGTGGCAGGAGGCCTTGCCATCGCCGGCCTTCATGCCCTTGCGGGTCTTGCTGGCCAGCGCATGGATCTCCTCCGGGCTGAGAACACCTCGCTTCTCGAGAATCTCCTGCTGCTCCTCGGTGAGGGCCTCCGACCGCTCGGGCTTGTCCCAGGCGTACTCCTGCTCCTTGCCGGAGGCGAACTCCTGGATCTCCTTGCTGATGCGGACGCTGCACCAGTCGTGTCCGCACATGGCACAGAAATCCGTGTCGACATCCAGATCCTCGTCGTGGAACGCCCGGGCCGTATCGGGATCGAACGAGAGATCGAAGTGCTTCTGCCAGTTCAGTGCCGCCCTGGCCTTGGTCAGCTCGTCATCCTGATCTCGGGTGCCCGGAATGCCCAGGGCGATGTCGGCCGAGTGGGCCGCGATCTTGTACGCGATGCACCCCTGCTTGACATCATCCTTCTTCGGGAGGCCGAGGTGTTCCTTCGGTGTCACGTAGCAGAGCATGCTCGCGCCGTGGTACGCCGCGGCGGTGGCACCGATGCAGGAGGTGATGTGGTCGTAGCCGGGGAAGATGTCGGTCACGAGCGGGCCGAGAACGTAGAAGGGAGCACCGTGACAGAGTCGCCGCTGCAGCTTCATGTTGTATTCGACCTGGTCGAACGGAACGTGGCCCGGACCCTCGACCATCACCTGGACGCCCCTGCTCCAGGCACGCTCGGTAAGCTCACCGATCGTGTCCAGCTCGGCGAGCTGGGCGTCATCGGTCGCATCGGACAGGCCGCCCGGCCGGAGTCCGTCGCCGATCGAGAACGAGACATCGTACTCCCGCATCAGGTCGCAGATGTCGTCCCAGAGGGTGTACATGGGATTCTGCTTGCCATGGTGGATCATCCACTTGGCCAGCAATGAACCACCCCTGCTGACGATACCGATCACGCGCTTTCTGATCAGCGGAAGGTGTTCCTGGAGGACTCCGGCATGGATTGTGAAGTAGTCCACGCCCTGGCGGGCCTGGTGCTCCAGTGTCTCCATGATGATTTCCGCATCGAGATCCTCGAGCTTGCGGCCGATGATCATCGAGTAGATGGGCACGGTCCCGATGGGGACGGTCGAGTTCTGTATGATCGCTTCTCTCGTCGCATCGAGGTCGCCACCAGTGGACAGGTCCATGACCGTGTCGCCGCCCCACCTGGTCGCCCAGTGAAGCTTGTGGACCTCCTCCTCGGTCGAGCTGGAGACCGGCGAGGCCCCCATGTTTGCATTGATCTTCGTCCTGGAGGCGCGGCCGATCGCCATCGGATCGAGCTTGTGCTGCAGGTGAACGATGTTGGCTGGAATGATCATCCGGCCGGATGCGACCTCGTTGCGAATCTGCTCGGCCGTCAGGTGAGGCTCGCGCTCGGCGACACGGACCATCTGCGGCGTGATCACACCCGCACGCGCATGTTCAAGCTGGGTCACCGGTTTGGACGGCGGAGAGCTCGGCTGGAAGTCATCCGCCGTGAGGGAACTGGGCTGGGGCATTCCCGGGGTGTCAGGAGACGAGTAGGTGAGCGGTCCGCCGATATCGGGCGCGTTGGCGAAGCTCCCGACATTGGTACCGACCGCATCGGTCGACGGGTTGGCGGCACCATGCAGTGGCCGGTCCCATTGGCTTTCGGAATTCCTGGTCTGGTTGATCATCTCGTGGGCCCCTCTCGTTGCCTGTTCAAGAATTGAATATACACGATCATCGCGTCCTTCATGGACTGTTCAGGCCTCTTTGCTAGACTCCTGCGGTGATGAATCCGCCCAGTGACTGCACTTATGCCGCCACGATCGACGACATTCTCGGGGCCAACCGGAGAATCGATCCGCATGTCAATCGAACCCCCGTTCACACGTGCTCGACCATCGATGGCATGGCGGGCAGGAAGCTGCATTTCAAGTGCGAGAACTTCCAGAAGATCGGGGCCTTCAAGTTCAGGGGCGCATGCAACGCCGTGATGAAGCTGGAGGAGGATGCGGCACGCCACGGAGTGGTCACCCATTCCAGCGGAAACCACGCCCAGGCACTCGCCCTCGCTGCACGGATTCGCGGCATCCCCGCGCACATCGTGATGCCCTCGAATGCTCCCGGGGTCAAGCGACGAGCGGTCGAGGGATATGGGGCGATCATCTACGAGTGCGAACCGAACGTCCGCTCGAGGGAGACCACGGCCGCCGAGGTGGCGTCAAGGACGGGGGCAACCATGATCGAGCCATACAACCACCCGGACATCATCGCTGGACAGGGCACCATGTCGGTGGAACTGCTCGAACAGGTGCCTCACCTGGATGCGCTGGTGGTTCCGGTCGGTGGTGGCGGAATGCTCGCGGGGGTCACCATCGCCGCGAAGGCGATCAAGCCCGGCATCCGCGTATTCGCGGCGGAACCCGAGGCCGCCGACGATGCGTTCCGATCGAAGCAGTCCGGATCGATCGAACCCATGGAGAACCCGGACACGATCGCGGACGGGCTCCGCACGACACTGGGCACGCTGACGTTTCCGGTCCTGAGGGATCTGGTGGAGCAGGTGCTGCCGGTCTCGGAACAGGAGATCGTGTCGGCGATGCGGCTTGTCTGGGAGCGGATGAAGCTCGTGATCGAGCCGAGCGCCGGAGTCGGGATCGCGGCGGCCCTCTCGGACCGGTTCAGGGCGATCGATGGCATGGACCATGTCGGCGTAGTCCTCTGTGGAGGCAACGTGGACCTGGACGACCTGCCATGGACGTGATCATCCCCGACTAGATCGACCAGTTGGCCAGAAGAATCCCCAGGTCGATTCCATTGACCTGCTCGTCTCCATCCAGGTCGGCGATGCAACCGGGACAGAAGCCCCATTCGCTCAGCATGATCCCGAGGTCCTCTCCGTTGACCAGGTCGTCACCGTTGAGATCACCAGGAATCGGCTCGGCACCGATGGTCGCGACCGCGATGATGTCCGTGTCCAGCGAGGTCATGGCATCCACGAGGGAGATCTGTCCCGACATCAGCAACCCGGCGAAGTCGCCCGGCGGCAGGATCGTAGGCAGTTCCAGGGGGATCCCCTCGAACGGAGGCAGGCCGGGATCGACCTGATCCTCGAATTCACTCTGGATCAGGATCTGAAGCGTGGCGAAGTCGCCCTCGAACGAGAGTGTTCCGGCGATGGGCAGCAGGCCGGGGGTCGCAGGAGGAATGATGGTCTGGTCGAAGATCGTCAGTTCGACCTGTGTCAGGACCGGTACGGCACCGGCGACGTTCCATGTTCCATCGCGGTTGGGCGTGATGATGAAGCCACCGGCCAGTTCCGACTGCGTCATGGTGAAGACGTTGATTGAGCCACCACCGAGGGGAATCTCCAGCGGGAATGGCGGTTCGAAGAAGATGCTGCCGGGGTCGAATGATCGGAAAGTCTGCCAGGATATGCCCAGGGACGTGCCGAGCTCGCCTACGCTTCCGGCAAGCAGATCGAGATCCAGGCCGGAGATGGTGCCGGTACCGGACTCGAGATCGACCTGGAACTGGAAGATGCCCGCGGGGTTGCTCTGCAGGCTTCCGCTGGTCATGAAGGTCGCCGAGTAGTCGATGGGTATGTTGCCGCTGCCCCCGAACAAGCCGGGCCTGGTCTGCGTCCCCTCGGGATTGGTCCTTGGGTCGTAGTCTCCGATCAAGGCCCCGCTGAACGGGATGTCGAAGGAGGAATCCTGTTGGGCGATGCTGGCCTTGGAATCGATCTCGAACTCCAGGAGCTGGGCCGGGCACTCGGTCGCATGAAGCGACAGCGTGCCGAACACGATCGTCACGACCACTCTTGTCATCGTTGCAGGCATCTGGACTCCCCTACGAATTCAGTACGTTACGACAGGAATTGTACCTGTTGGTGGGGTCAAGTCCCGCATAAAGAGTCACATTGGTCCGGCGTGGATTATGCGTGGGGACAGACCGGCGATATCGGTCCTCAACGAGTCCATCCGGCGAGGAGGATTCCCAGATCGATGCCGTTGACCACCCCGTCATCATCCAGGTCCCCGGGACAACCAGCCGGTCCCGGGCACCCGCCCCAGTTGGCCAGGAGTATTCCCAGGTCGATTCCATCGACGAACCCGTCGGCATTGATGTCCGGATCAGGCTGGCCGCAACGGGGTGAACACGAGAGTGATGCCTGGTATCGAAGACCGTAGAAGCTCGGCTTCTGGACGGGGTCATCCGGATCCGGTGGAGGAGCATCGGGATCCTCCTGGTCACAGGGGAACCCGGAGTAGAAGGAACGCCACTGGTTTCCCGCGGAGACGCAGAACCAGTAGGTTCCGGGATCAAGGCATGTGCGGACCTCGAGCGGAACGCACGGGTTCTCGGCTCCCTGGTCGATGACGAAGATCGGACCGGCACATTGCCCGCCGAGCACCAGCACCTGAGCCGGAAACTCCGCGTGCACCACAAAGGTCGTCTCGACCGGCTCCGTGGTCGTGAACTGGTACCAGTCCGTGTCCCTGGGCGTGTTGGATGCGTACGTGCCGCTGATGATCATGCCGCAACTGATGGAGCCGAAGACGGGGGTCTCCATGTTGCACCCGTCGTTGAGGCGTTGGTAGCAGATCTCATCCTCGGGAATCGCCTCCGGATCGATCGTGACCTCGCAGGCGGGTGTCTCGCAGAGAAGCTCGGCCTCGGCGGCACAGACCTCATCCCAGATACCACCACAGCAGAATCCGTCGTAGTCGCAGAGGAAGTTGCAGCAGTCCTCGTCGTCACATCCGGGTGACGGGTGGAACTGGTCACAAGCACCCTCGCTTGGACAGACGATTCCGACGCACAGCTTCTTGGCCTGAATGACGCAGTTCTCGTTCCAGGAGATCTCGCAGCAGATCGGGTCGACCTCGCACACCCGGTCACAGCACTCGGTCATGATGCAGCCGGGTTCAGGATGCACCTCGTAGCAGTCACCGGCCCCCTCGCCACACTGGGCGATCGCGTAGGACCGGATGCAGACCAGCAGCATTGCAACGATCACGATCCTCATCGACGTCGCCCCTCCTTCGTCGATGCTCCGCGCATCGAGGAGGAGAACGCGGAGAGGCCGAGTGCCGCATCAAGGGCGTCGATCAGGCCATCGTGATTCCAGTCCCCAGGCGACAGGCTCCATGCCTGCTCGTCCCGGACAACAACCGGTGTCGATGATGGTCGTACCGGCGGCGAGGCTGCAGCGACTCCACATCCACCATGGTCACCGAGGTTGAGATAGACCAGCAGTCGATCACTTGTGATCTCGACAGCCAGCATGTCCAGGTCACAGTCCCCATCGAGATCCGCGAAGTCGATCCACCGGATGAACTGTCCGCCCGCCAGCGGAATCGGCTCGGAGAACTGCGGCGTGGCACCGGGGGATTCCAGCATGTTCTCCATCAGCACGATCGGACCGGGAAGCGCGTACCCGATTGCGACATCGGGGTCGCCATCTCCATCGAGGTCATCCGATGCCGGCACCCATGACAGGCCCTCGAGACTTGCCGGGAAGACCTCCTGCTTCTGGAATCCGGCATCGCCGTCATTGAGCCAGATCATCAGCTGCTGCTGCGTGTTGAACGCGAGGAGCAGGCTGGTCGCGACATCGACATCGCCATCGAGGTCGAAGTCGCCCAGCGCGAGGTTGGTGAGCCCGGGCCTCTGTTCACGGACGATCGGTGCGGGCCATCCACGGGGCGACTCGAAACTGGCATCGCCACGGTTGCGAAGGATGTTGATCCGGCTTCCTCCGATCATCGCGACCGCGAGGTCGAGGTGCCCGTCGCCATCCAGGTCCGCGGCCTCGGCCTGCTGAGGGTACGCGAGTCCGCTGTACTCGGGACTGAGACGGATCGACTGGAATGGAATGAAGTTCGCGGTTCCGTCATTGAGAAGGACGTCGATCGTGCCGGAGAGGTAGTTGATCCCGCAGAGGTCGATGTCACCATCGGTATCGAAGTCGGCCGCCACGACGCAGCGGGGTTCGCGCGCCAGCCTCGTGTACTCGGTCGTCTCGCTGAACGTGCCGTCACCATTGCCTCGAAGCAGTGCAAGCCTTCCGTGGACCGATCGGATTCCCAGGACCAGGTCCAGGGTGCCGTCGGAATCGAAGTCGTGGATCTCGACCCAGTCGGTCTGTCCCTCCACGACGAACTCCTGGAAATCGCCGAACTGACCGTCACCCAGTCCCATCGCAAGAAACACGGATCCCTTCGGATTCCGACCGGGTATCACCACGTCGAGGTTCCCGTCCCCATCCAGGTCGGCGAGACCGATGTGGGTGGGCAGGTGCTGGGCGGGAATCGTGCGAGGTATCGGCGGGGAGAACTGGAGGTCGCCATGAACGGCGCACACCGGTGAGACCAGGGCGATCGCCAGGCCGATGTGCACTGATCTGATCATGGGTGGGCTCCGTGTACGCAAGCGGGTGCCGGGAGACTCAATCCTATGATCAATCCCTGCACCAAACACGGAAAAAGGCTGAATCGGCATCAACAATGAAGCACATCAGAGGGGCCGGGTTCAGTCACGCTGCTTGAGGATGATCGCGTTGATGGCCTCGTGCCTCGCACGGTGCTGATCACGGTCAGGCTCCAGCAGCATCAGCGCCTCGATGTGGAGGCGGGCGGTCTCGAACTGCCCGGCCTCGATCGCGATCGCGGCGGCGAGTTCCCTTGTGGACGGATCGTATGGATCCATGCGGACGCCTCGGGTGACCGACTCGAGTGCGGCCGTGTGATCACCGGCCTTCCTGTGGATCCTCGCAATCGCCAGGGCGTAGGAGTTGTCCTTCTCAGAAAGCAGGTCCAGGTGTTCCAGGTGATCGATCGCCTGCTCGTCTTCACCCTGCTCCATGTAGTACCTCGCCAGTGCGCGGCGAGGGAACGGATCAACGGGTCTGGCCACCATGTACTGCAGAAGCAGCTGCACCTGCTCGTCGCTGGATGGGATGGCATCACCGACCTCCCTCTGCACTCTCATGCGAAGCAGGTCGGGATGAGCCGGATGTTCAAGGAGCCAGCCTTCGAGATCCTCGTCGGGAACGAATACGGGCACCCTTTGCAGTGGCGGCCAGTCACCGGCAAGCGGGAAGTCCCCCTGTCCGACATCGGGAATGCCGACTCCGGAGACCAGTTGCTCGGCGATCGAGTCGAGCCGCTGCTGCCTGAGTACGGCCATCTGCGCGGCCAGTTCGGGCTCGCGCTGCCTGATGATGTCGGTGAAGTCCTCCAGCGGCGGCTGCGGATCCAATCCCCACTCGGCCACCTGTTCGCCGGCCCAGGCCTGGAACTGTCGGAAGAACTCGTCCCGGTCGATGCCGAGCACCTCGGGAAACGCCTCCGACTCGGATCGTCCCTGCATGTAGTGTTCCATGAGGCGGATCATGGCGCTCTTGCCGAATCGCTCGTCCATGAACTCGACCATCCAGTGACCCTGTGCATAGGCCTTGGATCGATCACCGGGAAGTTTCGGACGGACGAACGCCCAGTTGATCTGGTCAAAGTCGAACAGGGTGCCCTGCTTCCATGACCGGGCGAGCACGAGTGACGTCTCGTAGGCACGGGGGACGAACTCCATGCTGACGGCCGCGGCCTCGGTCAGCCAGTGCGGGATCCTGTTATTGGTCTGGCTCAGTGTGATCGTGTGGGTGTACTCGTGCCTGAGCACCTTCAACCAGTCGAAGAGACCGAGGTGCTTGTTCATCGGTCCCTCGCGCGGCACCTCGATCGCGATCAAGGGCCCCGTGCAGGCGGCGATCGTGTGGACGCTGGGCATTCCCGTGATGCGGACCGCGAAGAACTGGTGGTCCGGCATCAGCTCGATGATGGTCGGACGGTCCGGCTCATGCTGGAATCGATCGCTGACGATCTCGTGCATCCGCTCGAGGGGTTCTCCCATCATCCTCGCGACGACCTCGTCAGCACCGGGTCGATACCGGATATGGAAGTGCTCGGTTTCGATCTGGCCGAACTCCATGAGTGACTCGAGCAGGAAGAGACTGTTGGCGACTCGCTTGTTGAACGGATCGAACTCGGCGACATCGCGAAGGATGCCCATCGCTCTGGAATCCTCACCGGTCTGCATGTGCAGCAGCCCGAGCTCGATCCTCGGCTCGCTCAGGTTCGGGTTCCGGTCGATCGCCTCCTCGAGCACGGCTGATGCCTGCTCGTACTGTCGATCGAGGGAGAGGAACCTGCCGAGGGCGACATGGCCGTCGGGAGAACCGGGCGACAGTGTCTCCAACAGGTCCAGGTGTTCCTGCATTGCAACCTCGTCGTACATGAGCGCGTCGGCCACGGCCTGGAGGATGACGGGCTCTGTCATGGCGGGCCATCGCCGGTGCAGTCGATCAAGCACGGGTTCGGCGGATTCGGGATCGCCCTCGATCAGCATCGTCTCGGCCTCGAGCAGGTCGGCGAGTGGGTGGTCGGGGTTGATCCGGCGAAGCGCCGTCACGGCACGACGAGCCGAGTCGAAATCGAAGATGGTTGCAGCGACCAGGCCCAACTCGTACCACGCCTCGCTGCAGCGGGGATTCATCGCGAGCACCTCGTGCAGCGCCTCGATAGCTGCGGGCAGGTTGTACTTGGCTCGAAGCAGGCGCCCCTCCATCAGGTTCGCCTCCCAGCAGAGGGTGTCGGCCGCAGTGGCATTGGAGAGTTCCTGCATCATCTGCTGGTAGATCCGCGGCGACTGGCCCGAGAGGTCTCCCCGGATCGCGAGCAGCTTGACCGCATCGACCATGTCGGCGGCCGTGTCGTACTCGCGATCGGAGAGCCTGCGAGTGATCATCGACGCCTGCGATCTGGCCTGCTCGTTCATGCCCGACCGATGCATCGCGATGGTCCGGATGCGAGTCGATCGGGGATCATCGGACTCGCCCGCCAGGCGGATCGCCTCGTCAAAACGGCCAAGGCGGAGCGCGTTCTCTGCTCGAAGCACCGTCGGCACCGTCGGATCGTCGAACACCGGATCGTCCAAGTCCCACAGCATCAGCGCCGCGCGAGCCCGGCGAACCGGATCGACCAGGTCCCGGCCATCCCATGCACCGAGCCGGATCCTCAGATCACGAAGCTCGTCCGGATCAAGCCACCGTGAATCAAGCGCGGCGGAGGCCACCTTGCCATGGACTGGTGCGATGGGGACCAGCGGTCCCTGGTCCTGCGCCGTCACCGTGGCGACGGGTGACAGGAGGAGAAGCAGCAGGATGTGGTTCGGCCTGATCATCACTGGTTCCGGTCGACGAGACACTTCATTATTGATTATCGGCGCGCCGGGAACGCCTGGACAGCCCGGTTTCGGATCAAGTGCATGTTCATTTCTTCAGGGGTCTCACGTCGAGGGTCCACTGGTCCGATGCGGGTGTGCTGATCTCGAGGAGGGCGATCTCCTCGGTGGCCAGCGTCCTGTCCAGTACGACGTTTCGAAGCATGGCGGTCTTGCGGTCACCGTTGGACATCAGCATGTCGATCCCGATCGGGGCAAGCGTCTTCCGGTCATAGTGGATGTCGATGCGTTCGGTGTCCTCGGCCATGGAGGTACCGACCCTGGGAACCAGCCGAAGGGAATGGATGTCCTTCAACCGCTTCAGCAACGGGTGATCCGGGGCGGGCGCGAACCCGGCCTCGAATCGTGCCAGGACCTCCGCCCGAGGTTGGCCGATCGGGATGGGTATGGGGCCCTCGCCGATCTTCAATGGATCCAGCGTGCTGCCATCCTCGACGAGCTGTCTCTTGATCATCTGCTTGTGCGCATGGTCAAGCTGGATGAGCCAGCCGTCCCTGTAGATATACGCCTGCTTCTCCTTGTGACCTCGACCACCGGGAAGAATGACCTCCTCGAAGACGAAGGCGAACCGCCTGTCTCCATCGGGCTTCTGCTGGAGAACGACGCGACCGATCCGGGTCTCGGCCTCGTCCAGCAGCGAGTCATGCACGCGATAGGTGAGGTCGCCATGGAGCGACTTCAGCGAAGCCCCGGATTTCTCAAGCCGATCCAGCAGGCGGTTGACCGAGACGGGCTCCTGGTCGTTCGTGGCATCTACGGAAGCGGGCGGTACTTCCTGGGCAGGCGGGGTCGCCTGGATGCACGTGAACAGGATCAATGGCAGAATCAGGGTGGTCATGGGTTCGTCTGGTGCAGGATTCCTCGTACTCATGTGATCATAGCCACCATGCGGGAAACTTCCCCGGATCAAGGAGCCAACATGCAGATCGTGCAGGCAGGAAACGGCGTGAGACGACTCGATACCGGCAGCCAGTGGGAGAAGAGGATGGGCTACAGCCGAGCCGTCGAGGCTGGCGGCATGATCTGGATCGCCGGGTGCATCGGCATCGAGACCGATGGCTCCATGTCCGATTCACTCAGCAGGCAGTCCACGCGATGTCTCGAGAGGATCGAGGAGGCGCTGTCGGCGATGGATGCCTCTCTGGAAAGCCTGGTGAAGATCCGGATCTACACGACGTGCATCGACCGGTGGCCGGAGATCGCCGAGGCGATCGAACCGCGGTTGCGCGACTGTCGTCCGGCCAACGTGCTTCTGGGAGTCGATGCGCTGGCCGATGGCGCGCACGTGGAGATCGAGGCCGAGGCGTTCAAGGCCTGAAGCCGAGTTGATCGCGTAATGAAAGAGCCCCCATGGTGTCCGCATGGGGGCAGAACCCTAACTTCTCAGCAAGGAGGAAGAGAGAGAATTCACCATCACTACGTGGCGGTTTCAGATGTGTTCGTGAAATCACGAATTGAATCAAGATCGCCATCAACGGGATCAGTCGTCCGTTGATATCGGAACATGCTCCGTGATCTCGAGGCCGAATCCACTCAAACCGGGCAACGGGCGCGGCCGGTTCGAGATCAGCTTCAGCTTGGTCAGTCCAAGATCGTTCAGGATCTGGCTGCCGATACCGAACTCGCGATGACCCATCGGCTGCACGCGTCCACCAACTCCGTCGATGCGGGTCAGGTCCGGTGCGTTGACGTCGTCGCCGGCGGGCCGCTGGATCTGGAGCAACTTGGACGCGAGGTCGTTGCCGCTTCCCTCCGGCCGGAGATAAACCAGGACACCGGCGCCCTGCTCCTGGATCATCCGCATGGAGGATCTAAGCAGGTTCATCCCATGCTCGTCCTGCTGACCGTCGTGCCGGACACCAAAGACATCACCAAGCAGATCGCGACGGTGCATGCGCGTGAGGACGGGTTCCTCGATCCGGACCGGGTTGCCGTTGGCGTCGATCCGACCGATGTCACCCACGGTCAACGCGATGTGCGGCTGCGGATCGATCGAGCTCTGCCACGCATGCAGCGTGAAATCGCCTTCGGATGTCGTGATCACGGTGCCCTCGATCGGGTCGAGCCTTTTCACGAGGCTCTCCTGTTCAAGCCGGAACTCGATCACCTGCTCGACCGAGCACATCTTGAGTTCATGCTCGACGCAGATCTGTTCCAACTCGGGCATGCGAGCCATCTCACCGTCCTCGCGAACAACCTCGATCAGGAGCGCGGCGGCCTTCATGCCGGCCAGACGGACCAGGTCGACCGACCCCTCGGTCTGGCCGGTTCGGACCAGGACCCCGCCATCGCGGGCACGGAGTGGATTGATGTGTCCGGGTCGCACGAAGTCGTCAGGCGACGAGGACTCATCGATCATCAACTTGATGGTCTTGACACGGTCCGACGCGGAGATGCCCGTTGAGACACCGTGCCTGGGATGCCCGTCGACGCTCACCGTGAAGGGTGTGCCGCGAAGACTCGTGTTCACGGCGGCCTGTGGCACCAGGTCGAGTCGCTCGCAGTCCTCGCTCGTCATCGAGACGCACAGGTAGCCACCACCGACCCGGGTCATGAAATTGATGATCTCGGGAGTCACCTTCTCGGCGGCGCAGATGAAGTCGCCCTCGTTCTCACGCTGCTCGTCATCGACCAGGACGACGATACGGCCCTGGCGAAGCTCCTCGAGAATTTCGGGTATGGGTGAGAGTGGCATGAGACCCGGAATTGTAACAGGACGGGACGATGACATCCCGACGGAGGGCCGTGGAGGATGTACCATCCCCACATGGCTTCACGAAAAGAGCAGGAAAGACACGAACGCTGGTTGCTGGAACTGACCTCGCTGCCCACGGCGGCAGGATGCGAGCAGCGCGTCAGGCAGTGGATCAATGGCTGGATCCATGCACGCAGGGCGCACCTGAAGCTGGACGAAGACAGGCACGGGAACATGCTGATCCGCACCAGGCGATCATCAAAGAAGCCGATGATCCTCTTCACAGCGCACCTGGATCACCCGGCGTTCGTGGTCCGTCGCGTGATCGATGACTCACACGTCGAACTGGAGTTCAGGGGAGGTGTGAGAAACCCGTACTTCATCGATGCGAAGATTCACCTGTTCGACCAGGATGATGCGAGGATCAACGCGACGATCACGGAGACCGACTTCGAGGCCAAACCGTTCAAGCGTTTCGTCGCCAGGACGAGCCGGAGTACGCGGACGCTCCAGCCCGAGGATGTCGGTCGATGGGCCCTGGCATCGACACGGATCCGGTCTGGAAAGCTGCATGCCCACGCGTGCGACGACCTGGCCGCGGTCGCAGCAGCACTGGCCGCCTACGAACGGCTCTACAAGCGACCGGAATGCCGCAACGTCGGGCTCTTCTTCACGGTCGCCGAGGAGATCGGATTGCTCGGGGCCATCGGTGCGGCAAGAACACGCTCGGTACCGAAGTCCGCCCGCCTGATCTGCCTGGAGAACTCCCGGAGCTTCCAGGAAAGCCCGATCGGTGGCGGCCCGATCCTCAGGGTGGGCGATGCGATGACATGCTTCAGCCCGGACCTGACCAACAGGATCGGGGCGGTCATGAAGAAGCATGCTGCCAAGAACCCCGACTATGCCTGGCAGCGGAAGCTCATGCCCGGTGGCCAGTGCGAAGCGACTGCCTTCGCCGCCTATGGATACCAGTCGACGTGCCTGTGCCTTCCCCTGGGCAACTACCACAACATGGCCGACCTGGCGGGGGTCGAGGCGGGTGCCAAGCGCGCCTCGGCCGGACACGAGATCATCTCGGTCAGTGATTTCCACGGACTGGTCACGATGCTGGAGGTCTGTGGGCGGCAACTGGATTCATTGCCGCCGGACGGACTGAAGCGGAGCCTGGACAAGCTCTGGAATCAGCGCAAGCGGTACGCGACACCTGATGGGGCCGATGCCAGGCGGTAATATGCCGACGTGTTCCAACCAACGGAAACGAACCCATGACGAGCCAGGGCATCCAGGAAACCAGTGAACCGGCACTGATCATCGACCAGCTGCTGCGAACCGCGTTCGCATCGGTCCTTGACGCCCCGGCCGCGGAATGCGACCCGGTCGTCCGATCGAGCCAGAACCCGGAACACGGTGACTACCAGGCCAACGGCGCGATGGCGATGGCGAAGAAGCGCGGCATGAATCCGAGGGAGCTCGCCGAGCAGGTGATCCGATGCGCCGACCTATCCGAGATCGCGGAGAAGGCGGAAGTCGCCGGGCCTGGATTCATCAACATCACGCTTCATGGCCGGACGCTGGCGCACCTGTTGGACACGTTCGGATCCTCGGACCTCGGGATCGACGCGCCGGCACACGATCACCCGATCGCGATCGACCTGTGCGGCGTGAACATCGCCAAGCAGATGCACGTCGGACACCTTCGAGCAACGATCATCGGGGACACGCTGGCGCGTATATTCGAACGACTCGGATGGAAGGTCCACAGGGAGAACCACCTCGGCGACTGGGGACTCCCGATCGCGATGACGCTCTCCAGGCTGAAGACCGACGGGATCGAGCTCGACTCGATCACGCTGGAGGATCTCAATGCGGCGTACAGGGATGCTCAGCTTTCGGGCAGGGATGATCGAGCCGGGCTCGAGGCGGCCCGGAGGTTCGAGTGCGGACCACACCGGATCGCCGAGCTGCAGGTGCAGCATGACAGCGCTCAGGAGGAGATCGACCGCGCCAAGCAGACGCTGATCGCACTGCAGGCGTCCGATGCCGGTGTCGTCTCCGACTGGAAGAAGATCATCGACTGCACGATGCGGGAGGTGTACGACGCATGCACCACGCTGAACACGAAGATCGGTCCCGAGGCCTCCCGCGGGGAATCCTTCTACAGGGACAAGCTCTCGGGCGTGGTGGACGAGTTCGTGCAGAAGGGACTGGCTCGCGAAGATGACGGCGCGATCGTCGTCGACTTCGAGGATCGCGAGCGACCGATGCTGATCCGCAAGTCAGATGGTGGATATCTCTATGCGACCACCGATCTGGCCGCGCTGTTCTACAGGATCCAGGAACTCGGTTCCGAACGGGTGATCTATGTCGTCGACGCGCGGCAGCGGGACCACTTCAAGGACGTGTTCGATTCGATCAGGCTCATCGGCTGGGACGTCCTGCCCGATGGAACCCGGTCGAAGATGATCCATCTTCCCTTCGGAGCCGTCCTCGGCCCGGACAAGAAGCCGCTGAAAACCCGTTCTGGGGAGAACTTCACGCTCGAGCAACTGTTGCAGGAGGCGATCGACCGTGGCACCGGCGAGGTCAGGACAAGGGCGGAGGATCCGAATTCGCCGACCCACCAGTTCGACGAGGAACAGGTGCGGAGGATCGGCCAGGCCGTCGGCATCGCGGCGATCAAGTACGCCGATCTCTCCAGCGACGTGGTTCGTGACTACGTCTTCGACCTGGATCGAATGGTGGCCTTCGAGGGCAACACCGGACCATACATCCAGTATGCACATGCGCGGATCTGCTCGATCCTCGAGAAGGCCGGGGCCGGGGCGCTCGAGGGTGCGACGTTCGAGATCGCCGAGCCACAGGAACGACAGCTCGCCCTGCGGATACTCGAGTACCCGAGGATCGTGCAGGAAGTCGCCGAGAGCCTTGAACCGCACCGGCTGTGCACCTATCTCTATGCGGTCGCCAACGACTTCAGCAGCTTCTACCAGGCGTGCCCGGTGCTGAAGGCGGCGGATGAGGCAACCCGGAGTTCACGGTTGAAGTTCTGTGATCTGGTGAGGCGCCTGCTTTCAGACGGCCTGGACCTGCTCGGCATTGAAGCGCCGGAGCGAATGTGATCAGGACTTGTCCCTCACGGACGTTCCCTCGATCGTGAGCTTGGCGCCTCGCGGCCTGGCTGGCGGCGGGCTGCAGCTTCCACGTACACCCTTGCGTCGGATGACCGGACGAAGCAGCATGAACAGGCCACCAAGCGCGATGACGGAGACGACCCAGAACTCCCAGTCGGACACCGGCATCAGGAGAAGCCTCCCATGGAGACGAGCATGTAGGTGATCCACGCGGCGATCCATGCGATCGCCGACATGAACACCAGCTGAAGGATGGCCCAGTTCCAGCTTCCGGTCTCACGGCGCGTGACGGCCAGGGTCGGCAGGCACTGCATGGCGAGAACGTAGAAGACCAGGAGACTGGCGCTTGTCGGGATCGTGAAGACCGCGGATCCATCACTGCGACGAGCGCCGGCGATGCGCTGGAGCACCCCTTCCTCGTCCGGGTCATCGGTTCCACTGAAGAGGATCGCCATGGTGGAGACGAACACCTCGCGTGCGGCGAAGCTGGTGATCACGCCGATGGACAGCTGCCAGTCGAATCCAAGCGGCTTGAACACCGGTTCGGCGAAGCGGCCGATCCTGCCAGCGAAACTGTTGGCGACCTGGTCACGGCCCGTGATGACGTCGGCCTGTTCGATCATGCTTCCGGCGGCATCGGGGTCTTCGACGGAGACCTGTTCGGCCGCCTGTCGCAGTTGAACGGCCTCGAGCGGCGGATCGCTGACCGGGAATGCGGAGAGCCACCAGAGAATGATCGAGATTCCAAGGATCACTGTTCCGGCGTTCTTGAGAAAGACCCATCCACGGTCGATCGTCGTCACGATGGCCGTCCGTACCGAGGGCATCCTGAAGTCGGGAAGCTCGATCACCATCGGCATGCTTGCGCCACGCAGCATCGTATGCCTGAGCACGAGCGAGCAGAGCAGCGCGGCAACACCCCCGAGAACGTAGCACCCGGCGAAGGCAAGGCTGGCAAGCAGTGGATCGTCACCGAAGAGGAACCCGACCAGCAGCACGTAGACTGGAATGCGAGCAGAACACGTGAGGAACGGAGCGACCAGGATCGTGGCCAGCCGTTCGAGCCTTCCGGGAATCATCCGGGCGGACATGATCGCCGGAAGCGCACACGCGTGGGCCGACAGCATCGGAATGAACGAATGTCCGGAGAGACCGAATGGTCTCAGTACGCGATCAAGAACAAACGCGGCACGTGCGAGGTACCCGGTGTCCTCAAGGAGCGTGATCAGGAAGAACAGCAGGCAGATCTGCGGGAGGAATATGACCGTTCCTCCGATGCCGGCGATGATCCCATCGACCATGAGATCATTCACAAGCCCCTCGGGCAGCAGTCCGGAAACAAATTCTGAAAACATCCCGAAGATGAGATCGATCAGGTCCATGGGAATCGCCGCAAAGGCGAAGATGCACCAGAAGATCCCGATCATGATGATGATGAATGACAACAGGCCCATGACCGGATGCGTGAACGCGACATCCAGTCTTGCCGTCAGTGTGTCCGTGCTGGCCGAATCACCGCCCACGCGGTCCGCGACATCACGCGACCACTGCTCGCACCGTTGAAGATTGGATGAAGGAGGCAAATCGACGGATGTCGGTTGCGCTGATCGGACTGCGTCGGCCAAGCTGCCGATTCCTTCACCGAGCCGAGCGGAGAGCTCGACGACAGGACAACCGAGCTCGCGAGAGAGTTGCTCAGGATCGATCTTGAGGCGTCGCTTCCTCGCGATGTCGATCATGTTCAGGGCGACGACGACGGGCTTGCCCAGTTCAAGGATCTGGCCGACCAGCAGGAGGTTGCGCCTGAGATTCGTTGCATCCACGACGACGATGATGCAGTCGGCATCCGGAAACCTGGAATGCGATCCGTCAAGGTACTCACGGCACACCCTTGATTCGGGACGATCGAGCCCAAGCCCGTAGATGCCGGGCAGATCGACCACCTGGCACTCGGTGCCGGCGGCGTTCCATGAGCCAATATGCGCCTCGATCGTGCTGCCTGGCAGGTTCGCCGTTCGAGCCCGCAGGCCGCACAGTCGGTTGAACAACGTTGTCTTGCCCGTGTTGGGGTTCCCCACCAGGGCAATGCAGCCACGGCCCGAATTCCCGGGCGATACGAGCCGATCGTTATTGGAGTCGGTTTCGGACACGGGCGGATCTATCCGGATTCAGTTGACCACGCGAACCTGGATCTTGCTGGCCAGTTCGCGGGAAATCGCCAGCCGGGTCGAATGGACCTGAAGCACGCAGGTTCCCTTGTTGCGGCAGACCTGGAACGAGCAGTCCTCGACCAGTCCCATCGCCTGGAGCAGTTCACTGCTGGACTGTTCCAGGTCCGACTGATGGAGACAACAGGTCATTCCTTCGGGAACTTCAGAGAGGCTATTGATCTGTGAATTGGCCTGTGCAATGGACAATAAGGACACCCCGAATGGATGAAGGGTGAATTTTATGGTGATTGAGATCCAATCGCAAACAGATTCCCGGTCAGTTGTTATCTCTCTTCACAGGCCGGAACGGGTACATGAAGTCAGCCACGGCCAGTGGATTACGACTCTGGACCCAGATCCTGCCGGTTCCATGGAACCGGAGCATCATGCCCTCACTGAAGAGGAAGTTCCTCACTCCGCGCTTGTAGCTGAGCTCGTACTGAAGTGTTGGTTCCCAGGCGACCACGTGCCCGTTGTCGATGATGATATCTCCATCGACATCGATCGCCTCGACATCGCCATAGCTGCCGAAGAAGACCTTGCCCTCGCCGGTCAGGCGCATGCTCACGAGTCCGACATTGAAGAACCCGCGGAGCCCCTGGAACTTCAGGTCGGTCGTGACCCCCTCCTGGCAGCAGATGAAGGCGCTCTTCTGGAGATACAGGTCCCCCGAGAGGTCGTGGTCGACGATCATGCCCGGATCACCGGGTGCCATCGTGATCGAGCCCCTTCCGGACTCGGCCGTGTAGGTGTTCAGGAACAGGGATTCGCCACCGACGACCCGCTTGATGCCCGAGAGCAGTCCACCGGTCATGTTGGTCTTGACGCCGAGGTTGCTCATCCAGGTCATCACGCCGCCGTCGGCCACGATCGACTCGCCCTGGTCGAGCTCCATGTCGAGTACCGCGTAGCTGGGACCCTCTTCGATCGAGTAGTTCATGGTCAGCTCCTTGGTGGCAGGGTCGGGCCGACGGATCGACCGAACTGGTTTGGTGCGTGGGACTGGACGTAGACGGTTCCCTTGCCACTGAACTTCATGACGAATCCCTCGCCCACGAGGCTTGAAGTGAAGAAGCCGCTGACCCCGCTGCCAGTGGCGACACCGGCAGCGACTGTGAGCGAGTCCTGGTACGCGACGACATGGCCGCTGTCGACGTTGAAATCGCCATCGACGTCGACCTTGTGAATGCGGCCGAACGCGGACACGAGGATCTTCCCGGTACCGGAGCACACGATGTAGAAGAGGCCCTCGCCCCCCGCGATCGCCTTGCCCATGCCGGCGAACTCCGTATCGATCGAAACGCCACTGCTGCAACCGAGCCAGCTTCCACCGGTGCAGTACCAGCGGGAGGCACCATCCGCGTCAAAGGACATGCAGTCACCCGGAAGCACGGGCGCCAGCGACAGGTGGATCGGCTGGCCATCCTTCGAGCCGTACTCGGTCAGGAAGAAGTTCTCGCCGGCGAGCAGTCGCTTGGCCGCCTTGAGGAAACCACCCCCCTTCCGCTTGCGGGACGACGTGTCCAGCCTCGTGTTCGAGGACATCTTGAACAGCGCACCGGACTCGGACATGAAGGTCTCCCCATCGTTAAGCGTGATGTCGGCATGTCCGAACAGGCCAGTGTCCTTGATCGTGATTTCCATCATCTATCCCCTGCAGAATGGTATGAGCCAGTGCGTGAATCCCTGAAGATGCCTGGTCTGGAGCCAGATCGTCCCGCTACCGGTAAAGTCCATGACGAGCCCTTCGCCCGAAAGCAGCGTGGACTTGATGCTGCCCATGCCACGGATCTTGTAGTCGAGCGTCGGATCCCACGCCACGACATGACCGGTATCGACGGTCAGTTGGCCGTCGATCTTCTTCTCGATGATCGAACCGAACGATGCGAGCACCAGGTCGCCGCTGCCGCTGCACTCGAGGACGAACGCGCCCTTGCCCGAGAAGATCTGACGGAATCCGTGGGTCCTGGTGCGGATGTCAATGCCCTCGGAACACGCCAACAGGGCACCGGCCGTGATGACCAGTTTCTCTCCCTGGAGCTTCCTGTGGACGATCGATCCGGGCGTCGTGTTGGCGACGACGACATCACCGTCCTGCTGGGCCGTGTACTGGCCCATCACCAGCGACTCCCCACCAAAGAACTTCCTGATCAGCGACTTGAGGAACCCTCCAAGCAGCCGTGGTTGGATCGTGATCGATGGGCTCATGCGCGTCATCGCGCCGCTTTCGGCGAGGAACATCTCACCGGTATGCAGCGAGAATCTCGCCTCGGCCGAATCGGGATTACCGTCGATGGTGATTTCCATGGGTTCGCATCCTCGTGGTGTGACCTGAGACGTGATCGTACACGATCGACATGATGGTTCAACGACCGGCCAAGGATGGCTGAGGCCGGCATTTGCTATCCTCTGAGCCAAGATGCCGAGTACACATCCGGAGTTTCCAAACCTCAGGATCTTCGACCACCCCCTGGTCCAGGACAAGCTCACCCGGGCGAGGGATGTCGACACGACACCAGCCGAGTTCCGGCGACTTCTCAACGAGATCGCCGGCCTCATGACCTACGAGGCGTCGAGGGACTTCCCGCTGGCCGACTGCCAGGTGCAGACCCCCATCGAGACCATGAACGGGCAGGTGCTGTCGCAGCCGATCACGCTCGTGCCGATCCTGAGAGCAGGTCTGGGCATGACCGATGGCATCCTCCGGATGCTGCCGGAGGCGAGGGTCGGGCACCTCGGCTGCTACCGGGACGAATCCACGTTCGAGACGGTCGACTACTACATGAAGATGCCCCCGGACGTGAGCGACGGTCCGGTCCTGATCGTCGACCCGATGCTGGCCACGGGCGGATCGGCCGACTACGCAATCGACCGGCTCAAGCAGCTCGGGTGCGACAACATCAGGTTCATCTGCCTGGTCAGTGCGCCCGACGGCGTGGGGCGGCTGCTGAAGTCGCATCCGGACGTGATCGTGTACACGGCGAGCCTGGATGATCGACTCACGGACAGGAAGTACATCGCACCGGGACTCGGAGACGCGGGAGATCGAATCTTCGGAACCATCTGAAGGGTGAGAGCTGATGAGCCAGAGAAAGACGACATCGGACAGGAACGGCGGGTACACCGTCCCCAGTGGCAACCAGGCCGCCAACAGGGAGACCGCACAGAGCCTTCCCGACTCCAAGATCCGGCTGCTCGGTGATTCGCTTCCGCCATACGTACCGGCCGAGTCAGCCAAGGGCTGCACGGTCTACGAGGCGGAGACTCCTCCGACCCGCCTTCATGTCGGTGACTGCAGGGACGTCCTGTCACGACTGCCTGAAGCGGGCTCGGTCGATCTCGTGTTCGCGGATCCCCCGTTCAACTGGGATGTCCCCTACGGTGAATGGTCCGATGGAATGCCTCGGCAGGAGTACGAGCGGTTCACCTACGACTGGCTCGATGCATGCATCGACGTGCTGTCTCCGACCGGATCGATCTGGGTGAACATCCCGGATGATTCGGCCGCGGAGATCGTGATGCACCTGAAGCGGCGTGGAATGACGATGATCAACTGGTGCATCTGGCACTTCCGGTTCGGCCAGAACCGGAACAACTCCTTCATCCTAAGCAAGGTCCATGCGCTCTACTTCGCGCGTGATCCCAGGAAGAGGACGTTCAACGCAGAAGCGATCATGGAGCAGTCCGATCGCGCTGCGATCTACTCCGACGCCAGGACGATGGCCAAGGAGAACAACAAGGGGCTGCGGGTTCCCATGGATGTCTGGTACGGACAGTACTGGGGGCGGATACAGGGGAACAACAAGGAGCGGCGGCACGAGCACCACAACCAGATACCCGAAGCCTATCTCGAACGGATCATCCTCTCCTGCAGCAACGAGGGGGACCTCGTCCTGGATCCGTTCTGCGGAAGCGGTACGACGCAGACGGTCGCCCGCGCATGGAACAGGGCGTCCATCGGCTGCGAGTACGGGGCCGATGTCGCCGCCAGCGCCTGGCAGCGGATCACCGAGGTCGGGATGATCCGCAAGGGAGAGGCACTGGGGCGGTCCACGGCCATCGCCGCCAGGAGAGGCCCCAGGCCGACGGGCAACGGGAATGACAGGAAGAACACCGGCACGGAGCAGGAACAACCGGGGCTGATCGATCTATCGTGAAACGGGGACCTCGCTCACGGTGCGTGAGCGATCCAGGGAACATCCTCGATGCCTGCATCGGCGTTGGCCGCTCGAGCCATCGCGAACAGGAGATCGCTCAACCTGTTGAGAAACTTGAGGACCTCCAGGCTGGCCTGCTCTTGTCGCACCAGGCCGATCAGGAGACGCTCTCCGCGACGACAGACCGTGCGAGCCAGATGCAGCCTGGCGGCCAGCTCGCATCCACCCGGGATGACGAAGTTGCGGATCGGCGGCGCCATCGAGGACATCAGGTCGATGTCCTTCTCAAGCTGCCGGACCATGTCGCCGTCGATGCGCTGCACGGACTGGTCATCGGATCCCTTCACCGTGGCCAGCTCGGCGCCCATGTCGAACAACCTCGACTGGATGCTCGAAAGGATCCGTCCGGCATGATCGGAAAATGATCCGGTTCCAAGGCAGCAGCACGCAAGACCGAGGCACGCGTTGAGTTCGTCGACCGTGCCGTATGCCTCGATTCTCTCGTTGTCCTTGTCGACGCGATCACCACCGATCAGGCCGGTGGTGCCATCGTCTCCCGTGCGCGTGTAGAGCTTCATGTCGATTCCCGATCGTTGAGTCGTCTCTTGAGGGTACACGCAGCGGCTTGCTGAATGCAAAGTCGAGCTCAGTCGGGCCGGAGAACCCATTCCGGATCGACGATCCTCGAACCATCATCGTCACGGATGGCCGCCCTGAATCCCTTTCTCAGCGCCGCTGCGGACCAGTGTCCATCCGGCTTGATCGCGATGAAGGCGACCTGGTGCTTGCTGGTGATGTCGTGGGACTGATCGATCCGCTCGACGACCTCCATGATCGCCTCGAGCGGGCTCTTGCCGTTCCGCATCAACTCGACCACCAGGAAGCTCCCGCAGGTGCCCATGACCAGTTCGCCGCTCCCGGTGGCGACACATCCGCCGGAGGACGGATCCACGTAGAGACCATGGCCGATGATCGGTGAATCTCCGACCCGGCCCGGGACCTTGAACGCCCAGCCACTGGTCGAGCATGCACCGGAGAGGACACCCCCCTCATCGATCGATAGGACCCCGATCGTGTCATGATTGCGCCATCGTGATTCGGGATCCGAGGGATCCTCGAGGTAGCTGGAGAAAAGGCGGCCGTCCTCGGGCCCTTGGTCGATCGGTCGACCAGAGGCCCCGGCATCGGTCGGGTCGGGCTTCTTCCGGTCACTGCTCCATTTCTTCCACGCCTGGCGAGCCTTCTCGGTCAGGAGTTCCTCCCGCTGAAGTCCATGCTGATCGGCGAACACGTCGGCATCCTCACCGACGAGCATCACGTGTTCCGTATGCTCCATGACCAGGCGGGCCACTTCGACCGGGTGCAGGTGGTGTCGCACCGCTGCTGCCGAGCCGCATCGATCCGGTGCCTGCATGATGCAGCCATCCAGGCTCATACGGCCGGAGGCATCAGGCATGCCTCCACGCCCGACGCTGTCGATCTGCTCATCGGCATCCGCGATGGCGCAGGCCTTGACGACGGCATCCAGGCTCGAGCCGCCCGAGGCCAGGTCGGGCCAGACCTGGTCGTTGGATTTCTGGCCGAACGACCAGGTCGAGATGATGATGGGGGTGGGCATGACCCATGCTCCTGGGAGGGTACTTGGGAATCGAGGATACTCCGAATCGGCCCTGTAGAGGGCAAAAACGCGGTTCAGAGGTCTCCAATCCAAGAATAACTGGTTCCGTTTGGCAAGAGGACCATTGTCCGGATGTTCAGAAGGGGTAAACTTCTGATGCGGTCAAGGCCCGTTCCAGCAACAGCTGGCTGGAGTGGACCTGGAAACAAGCGTGATCACGACCGTCATGTCACTTCCGATCACGCACCGGTCATGGAGCGTCCAGTATCAAGTCGCCATTGCCCGTCGATCAGACCCGACCGGTTCTGATCGAATCCGGCTCTGCTTCTTGGAACAGGCCCATACGTCCAGCCAGGGCGCTTCGAAATATTGCGGTTCATATCTCTAGCCGCAGAAAGGACTTTAGGAATGAGTAGACGAATTGGATTTACCGTCGTCGAGTTGCTGGTGGTCATCGCGATCATCGCCATCCTCGTCGGCATCCTGCTCCCGGCAATCGGCAGGGCACGCGACGCCGCCCTGGTGACCCAGAGTCAGGGAAACCTCAGGAATCTCGCCTCGGCCAATGCGTCGTACCAGGCCGAATGGAACGGACGGCAGTTCACTGCTTCGCCCGATGATGCCGGCCTCTACGGAAGCTGCGGCAACTACATCGCCAACGCAGTCTGCCCGCCACAGCAGATCCTCGGCTGGGACCAGAATGGTGCCATCTGGGGCTACTATCTTGGGTGTGATGGATACCCCGGAAGCTGCGGCAACTGGGACATCTACATGCCGATGAACTTCGATGCACCGTCGGGCGGCTCGCCCTACCCGCAGTTCGGTTCATTCAGGCTGCCCAACGTCAAGGCGTTCACCAATTACGTGAACTTCAAGTACTACGACGAGGTCTTCTGGGCTCCCAAGGATGAGATCCTGCTCGAGAAGGCAGAGCCGTTCTTCCAGAACCCATCGGAGTTCTACTCCGACGGCACGGAAATCACCTTCTCCAGCTACTGCTGGAGCCCTGCAGCCATGTTCGCACCTGACGTGTTCAGCTCTGCGGCATGTGCCTCCGGTTCCGCGGGCAACTACTGGCTGCCCTCCGGCACCCGTTCTCCTTCGGTCGGCATGTGCACGTACCCCGACCTGAAGACCCAGATGCTCGAGCACAACTGGCTGCAGTTTGCAGAAGCTGACGTCAATCCTGCATTCATCGGTGGCGAGACTCCCTACTACTTCAACGCAGGGTACTCCTCGACTCCGGTCGCCCTGTTCTTCGACGGTCACGTCGGAGCACAGAGTTGTGCAGACGCCATGGAAGCCGACGCACGTGCAAGCAACCAGGGCAACGCATGCGGTCTCTGGTGCCGTGGAACTCCCCTGGGCAACAATGGCTACTACGGCCAGTACGCCTACGACTTCCTCGTCGACACGAGCTTCCACATCCTGACCTGCAATGGTATCCAGGGTCGTGACACCATCGGCATGAAGTAAGCCGGTTCAATTGTCCAACCAGAGGGCCGCACCATCAGGTGCGGCCCTTTTCTCATCCAGTCGCATCGGTCATCGAGGGAATGATCACTTCGAGCAACATCGCGACTACAAGGGCGGTTCCGGCTGAGATGACGAACGCGATGATGATCGCCTGCCGCCATCTGGACCTGCGGTAGGCCGATTGATCGAGGTAGTACCGGCCACCCTCGAGCCGGATGATGGTCCCCCGCTTCAGGTCGGCGCTCAGCATCGACGGTCTGGCGATGCCGAGGGTCGTGAGCTTCCTGGCCATGGCCGGGCTGGTCGCGCCGGCACGAAGCATCAGCTTCAGCGGACCCGGAGGCTGTCGGCGGATCATCAGGATGATCGAGATCGGCATGATGATCATGCCGAGCCCCATTCCCATGCCACCACCGAATCCGAATCCCTGCGTCATTGCACCTGTATCGGTGATCCAGGCGTGCGTGATGGAAAAGCGGTGACGATCAGAACTCGGCGCTGTTGGGAGTTCTCGGGAACGGGATCACGTCGCGGATGTTGGCCATGCCGGTCGCGTAGATGATGGTCCGTTCGAACCCGAGTCCGAAGCCGGCATGGGGAACCGAGCCGTACCGCCTCAGGTCCCTGTACCACCAGTAATCGTCGATCTCCAGTCCCATCTCCGCGATGCGCCGATCCAGCACGTCGATCCGCTCCTCTCGCTGCGATCCGCCGATGATCTCCCCGATCCCCGGTGCGAGCACGTCCATCGCGGCGACGGTCCGCTCGTCATCGTTCATGCGCATGTAGAAGGCCTTGATGTCCTTGGGGTAGTTCACCACGATGATCGGGCCGTCGACATGCTTCTCGGTGAGGTACTTCTCGTGCTCGCTCTGGAGGTCGATGCCCCACTTGACCGGAAAATCGAACTTCTCCCCCGACTCCACGGCCTTCTCGAGGATCGAGATCGCTTCGGTGTACTCCATGCGGACGAACTCGCTGTCGACGAATCGCTCGAGTCGCTCGATGCAGCCCTTGTCGATCCGGTCATTGAAGAACTTCATGTCGTCGGGCTGTTCCTCCAGGACCGCCTTGAAGATGTACTTGAGGAAGTCCTCCGCCAGCGCGGCATCATCGGCCAGATCGGCGAACGCGATCTCCGGCTCGATCATCCAGAATTCGGCGAGGTGCCGGCTCGTGTTGGAGTTCTCGGCACGGAAGGTCGGGCCGAATGTGTAGACCTTACCCAGCGCCATGCACCATGTTTCGACGCTGAGCTGGCCAGACACCGTCAGGTGTGACTGGCGGCCGAAGAAGTCCTTCGAGAAGTCGACGTTGCCCTGTTCATCCCGGGGTGGGTCTGCGGGGTCGAGCGTGGTCACCCTGAACATCTCGCCCGCTCCCTCGCAGTCGTTGGCGGTGATGATCGGCGTGTGGATCCAGAAGAAGCCGTTGTCGTGGAAGTAGCGATGGACTGCCGAAGCCATGCAGTGCCTGATCCTGGCTACGGCACCGAAGGTGTTCGTCCTCGGTCGAAGATGAGCCATCTCGCGAAGGAACTCGAAGCTGTGCGCCTTGGGCTGGATCGGGTAGGTCTCGGGATCATCGACCCAGCCGACGACCTCGATGGAATCGACCTGCATCTCGAGGTTCTGGCCCTTTCCCTTGCTGGGAACAAGCCTGCCGGTGGCGATGATCGACGCACCGGCCGTGATCTTCAGGACCTCGCTGGAGTAGTTGGACAGTTCACCGGGAACGACCAGTTGAAGCGGTGTGAAGCAGGACCCGTCCGACAGGTTGATGAACGACAGGCCGGCCTTGGAGTCCCTTCGTGTCCGGACCCATCCCTTGACCGTGACGACCTCGTTCTCCAGGGGGGTGTCGTCCCGGATGATCTCGGCGATTGAAACACTCTGCATGCTCTTCTCCATGCCGGATTCGAGGGGCAGAAATGCCGCCATCATCAACCGGTGATCGATGAGTATTGGCCGATGAACCCCGGCCTGCAAGTCCCCCTGGGGGGTGCCAGAATGGCAGCGGGAGAGAATGCCACGCGGTGACCTGGCATGATCGCCAGGACGAGGATTCAGCAATTCCTCGACAACCCCTCCTGATGGGCCCTCCAGGGCCACCCTGGAGGGGTCGGACACCGTGAACAATGCCGGCACCAGGGCATGGTTGTTGCATCAAGAAGGTCCAGATGAAACTGGAACTGCGAAGACATGACGATTCCCCGGCCCGGCAGCCTGCTGCAGGTGGTGCCCGTGGGCTCAACATGCTGCTGTCCTACGCCGGCTGGCGTGAGAGCAACTTCGCCCAGCAGCTCCCGCCGCTGCTGAACCCGCTCGGGATCGACTGCTTCCACGCCGGCAGCGGCGTCGAGGCAACCAGGGTCATTTCCGAGAAGAAGATCCACATCGCGGTGGTCGACCTGGGCATGCCGATGGACGAGGCCTCGTCCAACCGGCAGCCGGCCGGACCACGGGTCCTGCAGGTCCTCAGGCGACTGGAGCAGCCGCCACCCACGATCGTGGTCCGTCCACACGAGCCGGCCAGGCGGACCAATGGCAGGATTCTCTCCGAAGCACTGCGTGAAGGCGCCTTCACCGTCCTGGAGCGACCGGTCGGCGTCGAATCGATGCTCGAGGTCCTGCAAAAGGTCGTCCGGCGCCACTACCTGAACCACTGGCCCGCCGCATAGGCGTCGCCCCGAACTCCATCCACTCACCCAACCAGGCAACTCAAGAACAGAAGCCACATCGAGGAGCAAGAGAAATGAAGGTCCGACCACTCGGAGACAAAATCATCGTCAAGCGTGACGAGGCAGCCACCCAGACAGATTCGGGAATCTTCCTCCCGGAATCCGCCAAGGACAAGCCCAAGCAGGGCAAGATCGTCGCGGTGGGCAACGGCCTGCTCAACAGGGAGAGCGGAGAGTACATGCCGTTCACCGTCAAGAAGGGCGACAGCGTCATCTTCAGTTCCTACTCGGGAACCGAGATCAAGATCGATGACCAGGACTACCTGATCATGACCGAGGATGACATCCTCGGAATCGTCGACTGACACCACGCACACACGACTTCGCGGGACGGCTGATTCCGATCCCACGAGTCGATCCATCCACTGAACCAAACGCATCAAGGAAACAACAATGCCTGCTAAGCAGATCGCTTTCAACAATGACGCCCGTGAGCAGATTCTCAGGGGTGTCCAGAAACTCGCCAAGGCCGTCAAGGGAACGCTCGGACCTTCGGGTCGCGTCGTCGTCCTGGAGAAGTCCTTCGGCGCCCCGACCGTGACCAAGGACGGTGTGACCGTAGCCAAGGAGATCGAGCTCGAGGATGCCTACGAGAACATGGGCGCACAGATGGTCAAGGAGGTCGCCAGCAAGTCCAGCAAGGATGCCGGTGACGGAACCACCACGGCCACCATCTACGCCGAGGCCATCTTCAAGGAAGGACTCAAGAACATCACAGCTGGTGCCAATGCCAATGCGATCAAGCGTGGCATCGACGCGGCGGTCAAGTCCGTAACGAACGAACTTGCCTCGATGAGCAAGCCGATCAAGGACTCGACCGAGATCGCCCAGGTCGGCTCATGCTCGGCCAACCAGGACAAGCACATCGGCCAGATCATCGCCGAGGCGATGGACAAGGTCGGCAAGGACGGCGTGATCACCGTCGAGGAAGGCAAGAGCCTCGACACCGAGGTCGAGCTCCTCGAGGGCATGCAGTTCGACAAGGGGTACCTGAGCCCGCACTTCGTGACCAACAACGCGGACATGGAATGCGATCTCGAGGACTGCTACGTGCTGATCCATGAGAAGAAGATCTCCTCGGCCAAGGACCTGGTCCCACTGCTGGGCAAGGTCGCCGAGAGCGGCAAGAGCATCCTGATCATCGCTGAGGACATCGAGGGCGAGGCGCTGGCCACCCTCGTGGTCAACAGGCTGCGAGGTGTCCTGAAGGTCGCGGCCGTCAAGGCTCCGGGCTTCGGTGATCGTCGCAAGGCGATGCTCGAGGACATCGCGGTCCTCTGCGGTGGCACGGCCATCATGGATGAGCTCGGAATCCAGCTCGAGACGCTCGAAGTCTCGGAACTCGGTCGAGCCAAGAAGGTCACGATCACCAAGGATTTCACGACGATCGTCGAGGGTGCCGGCAAGACGTCCGACATCCAGGCACGCATCGACCAGATTCGTTCGCAGATCGAGCTCGCTTCCAGCGACTATGACGCCGAGAAGCTCCAGGAGCGACTGGCGAAGCTCGCAGGCGGCGTCGCGCAGATCAACGTCGGTGCGGCCACCGAGGTCGAGATGAAGGAGAAGAAGGCTCGTGTCGAGGACGCGCTTCATGCCTGCCGTGCGGCAGTCGAGGAAGGCATCATCCCCGGTGGCGGCGTCGCCGTTCTCCGTGCACGCAAGGCACTCGAATCGACCCGGAAGAACGTCAAGGGTGACGAGAAGATCGGCGTGGACATCGTCGACCGGGCCCTCTTGGCTCCGATCCGACAGATCGCCACCAACTGCGGTCTCGACGGATCGATCGTCTCCCAGCGCGTCGTCGAGAACGATGACGTGAACTTCGGATTCAACGCCCTCGAGGGCGAGTTCGAGGACCTGGTCAAGGCCGGCGTCATCGTCCCGACGAAGGTCGAGAGGGTCGCCCTGCAGAATGCCGCCAGCATCTCCGGCCTGCTCCTGACGACCGATTGTGCGATCACGGAGATCAAGGACAAGGATGCCAAGGCAGCCGCCCCCGGCATGAGTGACATGGACTATTGATCCATCGCACCTGATGAAAAGACAAGGAGGTGGCTCACGCCACCTCCTTTTTTCTTTTTGACGGGGTGCGACGGCTCAATCCCAGCGGAACACGCCCTTGCGCCATGCATAGACGTAGGCGATCACGCTGGTCGCAATGAAGAACAGGATCCGGCCGAGGAACAGGGCCGAGTCGGCACTGCCCGGCTCGAGCTGCGTGTAGGTGAGCGCCCACGGATAGAGGAAGATGATCTCGACATCGAAGACGAGGAACGTCATTGCCATTATGTAGAAGCGGACGTTGAACTTCTTCCGGGTGGTACCGATCGGATCCATGCCCGATTCATAGGCGATCCCCTTGATGCTCCCCTCGCGGCGCGGGCCGAGAATGGTGCTGAGGATGATGTTGGCGATGACAAAGCCGATCGCCATCAGCAGTATCACGCCAATCGGGATGTAGGGGTCGAGATTCATGTTTCCGTGCCACCCTCTCCCGGGCTCGGGGCCGGGACGAGGACCGACATGCTATCCAGATCATTCTCCCCGGTCGAGCGGAACAAGTTGCTCCCCGGGCCCACACCGGTGATACTGGGGCCATGCCTCTCGTACTCGGATGCCTGTCACTGTTCTTCCCCCGGCTGATCCTCTTCCTGGTCTGGTTGTTGAGCGACTACTTGCCCCAGGGAATCGTCATCCTTGTGCTGGGCTTCATCTTCCTCCCCCTGACGACCCTCGCCTATGCATGGGCCTACAACTCGGGAGGAGGCTCCATCAGCACGATGGGGGTGATCGTGATCGTGATGGCCGTGCTGTTCGACCTGGGGTGCTTCGGCAGCAGTGCCCGCTCCAGCAGCGGCAAGCCGGCGAGGTCATGAACCCTCGATGCCGGGTATGATCTAGATTCGCACCTCGGGGCGTAGCTCAGCTTGGTAGAGCGCCTGCTTTGGGAGCAGGAGGTCGCACGTTCAAATCGTGTCGCCCCGACTTGTACCACCTTCACGAAGCCTGATTCGCGGACAGTTTGGCGTTTGCGCGGCTGATCGCAGGGGTCACGGCACTATAATGGTGAAGCCATTGACTCAGTCGAACCCTCGATTCCCGCTCACCGAAGCGGGCTCGAAAGGAGCACGGGCGACAACATGCCAGACCATTCGACCAATCAACCGAGGCGCCACCCGGCGGGGATGATGGAACAAACCGCAGCAGATCAGGCCATGAACCAATCACTTGACGCATGCCGTCCGGTCGACACCTTCGTGCGCCGGCACGTTGGTCCGACGGAGTCCCAGGTCCGGGAGATGCTCGAGTTCGTTGGCTTTGATTCGCTGGACTCCCTGGTCAGGGAGACGATCCCGGCAGACATCTTCCACGAGGGGTCCCTGGCACTGTGCGACCCCGCCGCAGGAAGCGACCAGCCGGATCGAGGCGAGAGCGAGGTGCTTGCCAGGCTCAGGAACATCGCCGAACTGAACACCATCAAGAGAAGCTGGATCGGTTTGGGCTACTCCAACTGCATCACGCCGGAAGTGATCAAGCGGAACATCCTCGAGAACCCATGCTGGTACACGCAGTACACGCCCTACCAGGCCGAGATCGCCCAGGGCCGACTGGAGGCGCTGCTCAACTTCCAGACGATGATCACCGACCTCGCCGGAATGGAGATCGCCGGCGCGAGCCTTCTGGATGAGCCGACTGCCGCCGCGGAGGCCATGGCGATGTGCATCTCGATCGCCCGAGGCAAGAAACGACGATTCCATGTCGACCAGACATGCCATCCACAGACCGTCGCCGTCCTTGAAACCCGTGCCGAACCGCTCGGCATCGACCTGGTGATCGGCCCGGTGGACGATATCGACACCTCGGATCCGGAACTCGCGGGCGTCCTGGTCCAGTACCCGGACACGAGCGGCGAGGTCAGGGACCATGAGCAGCTTGCAGCAAGGCTCCACGAGTCGGACTCCCTGCTGGTCGTGGCTGCCGACCTGCTGTCACTGGTGATGCTTCGCAGCCCCGGTGACTTCGGTGCTGACATCGTGGTCGGAAACAGCCAGCGATTCGGCGTCCCGATGGGACTGGGTGGTCCGCATGCGGCCTTCATGGCGACCAGGGAGAAATTCGTCCGCAAGATGCCGGGCAGGCTCATCGGCGTGTCAAGGGACAGCAACGGAGAGCCGGCGCTTCGAATGGCCATCCAGACGAGGGAACAGCACATCAAGCGGGATCGCGCCACGAGCAACATCTGCACCGCGCAAGTGCTTCTGGCCATCATGTCAGGGTTCTACGCCGTCTACCACGGTCCCGAAGGACTCCGGAAGATCGCGAGGCGGACGCATGAGAGGACATGCATGCTTGCCGACGGCCTCCGGCGGCTTGGTCATGAAGTCGGCTCATCGATCTTCTTCGACACCATTCGCGTGAACCTCGCTGACACGATGGATCACGAGACCGTGCACCAGAGGGCGCTGGATGCCGGCATGAACCTGAGGCGGTATGCGGATGGATCGGTCGGCATTTCGCTCGACGAGACGACGGACTCAGAGGACCTGGCGACCCTGCTGTCCTGCTTCAGTGCCGATGGGCAGTGCCCGGAACTGAAGGATCTTCAGCAGTCGACGAGCATCCCCGAATCAATGCGACGCACGGGCGACATCCTCGGGCAGGAGGTGTTCAATTCGTACCACTCCGAGACCGAGCTCCTCCGCTACATCACCAGGCTGCAGTCCCGGGACCTCTCGCTCGCGCACTCGATGATCCCGCTGGGCTCCTGCACCATGAAGCTCAATGCGACGGTCGAGATGGTGCCGGTCACCTGGCCCGAGTTCGGCAGCCTCCACCCGTTCGCACCGTCGGACCAGTGGAACGGGTACAAGGCGATGTTCGAACAGCTGGAACAGTGGCTCTGCGAGATCACTGGGTTCGCCGCATGCAGCCTTCAGCCGAACGCCGGAAGCCAGGGCGAGTATGCCGGCCTGATGACGATCCGGGCCTGCCTCAAGGCAAGGGGACAGGGCGAACGCAACGCCTGCCTGATCCCCGTCTCGGCCCATGGAACCAACCCCGCCAGTGCGATCGTCGCGGGAATGACGGTGGTTCCCGTCGGGTGCGACAAGCACGGAAACATCGACATCGAGGATCTTCGCAAGAAGGCCGGCGAGCATGCCGACGACCTCGCCGCGCTGATGATCACGTATCCATCGACGCACGGCGTCTTCGAGACCTCGGTCCGGGAGGTCTGCTCGATCATTCACGAGCACGGCGGTCTCGTCTACATGGACGGTGCGAACATGAACGCACAGGTCGGCCTGGCACGACCGGGCGACATCGGTGCCGACGTCTGTCACCTGAACCTGCACAAGACCTTCTGCATTCCTCACGGCGGAGGCGGACCGGGCATGGGTCCCATCGCCGTAAGCGAGGAGTTGGCGAATTTCCTCCCGTCGCATCCGATCCATCGGCCTGACTCGGCCGGACCCAACGCGATCGGACCGATCAGCGCCGCACCATACGGATCGGCGAGCATCCTGCCGATCTCATGGATGTACATCGCATTGATGGGTTCGCGTGGACTCAGGCACGCCAGCCAGGTGGCGATCCTCAACGCCAACTACATGGCCGAGAGACTCAAGGATCACTACGACATCCTCTACAAGAGCAAGCAGGGACGGGTCGCACACGAGTTCATCATCGACTGCCGCCCATTCGAATCGACGGCGGACATCAGGATCGACGACATCGCCAAGCGACTCATGGACTTCGGTTTCCATGCACCCACCATGGCGTGGCCGGTTGCGGGAACCCTGATGATCGAGCCCACCGAAAGCGAGTCGCGGGACGAACTGGATCGGTACTGCGATGCCCTCATCCGGATCCGTCAGGAGATCGGGAGGATCGAGGACGGCACGGCGGACCGTGAGGACAACACCCTGCGAAATGCGCCGCACACGATCAGGATGATCGGTTCGGACGACTGGACCCACCCGTACTCGAGGGAATCGGCTGCATGGCCGCTTCCATGGCTGCGCGACAGGAAGTTCTGGCCCCCGGTCGGTCGAGTGGACAATCCTCATGGTGATCGCAACCTGGTCTGTACCTGCATCGACGTCGCAAGTGCGGCCGGAGAGTGATTCCCGTCAGCCCGCCATCGCGGCAGCGGTGACACCGAGCCAATCCGACAACAGGGAGGCCAGTCCGAGGAAGATCAGGAAGCTGGCGCTGTCGGTGACCATCGTCAGGAAGATCGTGGAGGCGGTCGCCGGATCGAACCTGCACTTCTTCATGAGTATCGGAAGGCTCGAGCCGATGAAGCACCCGACGGTCAGCGCGATGGACATCGAGATCGCGACCACGACGCCGAGCCTCCAATCCGTGTCGGGAAGGATCGATGCGAAGATCGCGACGATTCCACCGACTATCGCACCACAGAGCGCCCCGTTGAACGCCCCAACAAGCGCCTCCCTGGCGACCAGGCCGAGCGATCGTCTTGGCACGATCTGGTCGAGAACGAGCCCTCGCAGGGTCACCGCCAGCGACTGCTGACCGGCATTGCCTGCCTGGTTGGCGATGACCGGCATCAGGACGGCCAGGATCGCCAGTTCGCTGATGAGGTTCTCGAAGTTCAAGACGACGATCGCGGCGATGGTGCTGGTGAACAGGTTCACCATCAGCCATGGGAACCGGCCCTTGATCTTCTGGCCGGTGGTCGAGTAGACCATTTCCTCCGCGCCGGCACCGACTGTCCTCTGGACGTCCTCAGTGCCCTCTGCACGGATGATGTCCATGACATCATCGACCGTGACGATGCCGAGGACCCGCTCCTGCTGGTCGATGACCGGAAGCACCACGTAGTCGAATCGCTCGAACTCGTGGGCCAGTTCCTCGCGATCCATCCCGGCATCGACTGCATGGAGCGTCGACTGGAACAACTGCTTCACCGGTATGGTGTCAGGCGAAACCAGAAGGCTCCGAAGGCCGACGACGCCTCGAAGCCGACCGACCTGGTCGACCAGGAATGCGTGTTGGACGTCCTCCTCGATCTTCGCGGCGCGAATCAGATCCGTGGCTTCACCGACCGTGCACCCCACTGGAACCGACAGGAAGTCGGTCGTCATGATTCCGCCGGCCGTGCCGGGTTCATAGCTCAGGAGCTTTCGAATCTCAATGACGGTGGAAGGCTGCATCCCGGAAAGGAGCCTGTCCTGCTCCGGGACGTCGAAGAAACGAAGCAGCTCGGTCGAGTCATCCGGGGCCATCTCCTCGAGGATCCGCGAAGCGATGCTCGTGTTGGTGTCGATCAGGTCCTCGATCAGGCTGACGGCGATGGGGATCTGCATGTTGGACATCGCGTCGGCGGCCGACTGGATATCCATTTCTCCGAGCACCTCGACCGCATCAGATTCCTCGATCGACTCGAGGGTGTCGGCCGCATCGGGTGCATCCTGCTGCTGGACGACGGCGGCCAGGGCGGGAACATCGATCGTGTGGGAGATCATCTCAGCCGCGCGAAGATCGTCCGGGCTGTCACCGGCGGGATTCTCGATGACGGGCTCATGTTCTGTTCTGTCTTCTGGCTCGGGCATCGAGGGAGAGTGTATCGGGGAACCGGGGGGCCGGTCCTCGGGGTTGCCCGCAGGCACCAGCCGCCCTTATCGGAACACTCGGGCACGATGTGCTCGGACAGGCATCGCGAGAATCGATCGAGGAGCCTATGCTTGTTGATCTGTCCAACCCGGCAACGTGCCGACCCATCGGAATCCCGCGACACGATCAATGGAACCTCGAGGCATGGACGATCAGAATTCGATCTACGGCGGTTCCTTTCAGGTTCCGTTCGACCATGGTGTGCATTTCACCAAGGACCTGTTCAATCCGGCCAATCCCCTGCTCGGCTCGGTCCTTGAGTCGAATGATCCGGCGATGAACCCACGGATGATCGTCGTCGCGGACAGGAACATGGCCGAGGCTTGGCCGGATCTGGAGAAGTCGGCCAGAGCGTACATCGATGCGATGGACGCACCCATGCCGAGATTCGAGGAGTTCCTTGTCGTCACGGGCGGCGAGCAGGCCAAGAACGACATGGGGACCTTCGATGCCGTCGTCGAGGCGATCGATCGCAACGGCATATGCAGGAAGTCCTGGGTCATCGGTGTCGGCGGCGGCGCGATGCTCGACGCGGTCGGATTCGCATCGGCCACATCTCATCGCGGCATCAGGCATGTCAGGGTTCCAACAACGACCCTGTCGCAGGGAGACGCCGCGATCGGTGTGAAGAACGGGATCAACTACAAGGGCAAGAAGAACTTCCTGGGCACGTTCAGTCCACCTGATGCCGTTCTGAACGATGAGCTGTTCCTTCAGACCCTGACCCAGCGAGACTGGATCGCCGGTTTCGCCGAGACCATCAAGATCGCCCTGCTGCGAGACCCGGACCTGTTCGAGTTGATCGAGTCGAGTACCGACAGTGTTCGGTGCCGTGATCTGAAGGAATCGATGCCGATCGTGAAGCGGAGCGCCGAACTTCACCTCAAGCACATCGTCGACGGGGGCGATCCGTTCGAACTGAAGGAGGCGCGACCGCTGGACTTCGGCCACTGGTCGGCGCACAAGCTCGAGCAGGCAAGTGACTTCAGGATCAATCATGGTGAGGCGGTCGCGATCGGACTGGCCATCGACTGCATCTACTCCAAGCTCGTCGGCAGGCTTGAAGATCAGCAGCTCCAGAGGATCCTCGGGTGCCTGATCGCCCTGGGTTTCCGGCTCCATGACGAAGCGGTCGAACAGGTTGATGTCCTCTTCAAGGGGCTCGAGGAGTTCAGGGAGCATCTTGGAGGGAAGCTGACGGTCACCCTGCTTGATTCGATCGGGAACCCGGTTGACGTGCACGAGGTCCGCAAGGAGATCGTGGCACAGGCCGTCCAGTTGCTGCCTCGCACCGAATGCTCGATGGGGTAGACTGGATGCTCGTTCCCAGGCAGCGAGTACCATCCCGTGTCCGACTCACATGACAACTGCCCGATCGACTCCGCGGAGGTGATTCGAAAGTACTTCCTGGAGCATCGTGCCAAGATCATCGACATCGCAGCTTTTCTGGATCGGGTCGATCGAGCCGATGGTGACGGGGCATCCGACTACAGGATCCAGGCGATGCGTGAAGCCATCAGGATCGCCGGTGACCTGCAGCCAGAGCGAGCACGCAGGATCCTCGAACTGCTGAGTGACCCGAGCGTCGAACCGATCGAGCAGGCGCCGATGAAGGGTGCCATGGGCGCCCATGACCCCGAATCAGATGAGGGAGGTTGATCCGGCGTGGCCTATATTGACCCCCACATCCACATGGTGTCCAGGACGACCGATGACTACAGGCGAATGGCCCTGGCCGGCTGCGTCGCGATCACCGAGCCGGCGTTCTGGGCCGGATATGACCGGAGTTCACCACAGGGGTTCTTCGACTACTTCCGCCTGCTCACGGAGTACGAGCCGCAGCGGGCCGCCCAGTTCGGTATCCGTCACCACACATGGCTGTGCATCAACCCCAAGGAGGCCGAGGATCCGGTCTTCGCCAGGGAGGTGATCGAGCTGATCCCCGAGTTCCTGGAGAAGCCGAATGTTCTCGGAATCGGCGAGATCGGACTCAACAAGAACAGTCGGAACGAACTGGAGATCCTCGAGGCGCACATCGATCTTGCCGCAAAGAGCGGACAGATGATTCTGGTCCACACCCCGCACCTGGAGGACAAGCTCAAGGGCACGAAGCTCATCATGGATGCGATTGAATCCGATGGTCGTGTCGATCCCGGTCGTGTGCTGATCGATCACGTGGAGGAACACACGGTCCGACCGGTCCTTGACCGGGGATTCTGGGCCGGGATGACGCTCTACCCGGACACCAAGTGCACCCCGCAGCGAGCGGCGGACATCATCGAGATGCACGGCACCGAGCGGCTCTGGATCAATTCGGCCGGTGACTGGGGGCCGTCGGATCCGTTGGCCGTACCGAAGTGCCAACAGGAACTTCGTCGACGCGGTCATTCCCAGGAAACGATCGATACGATCTCGTTCAACAATCCAAGCAGGTTCCTCGGCCAGTCGGATCGTTTCAGCGCGGAGCCGCTGGTCCCGACGGCCTGAACAGGAACCGGATGATCGGATACTGCACAAACGTACACGCGGGCACCAGCATGGACAGCATGCTGGAGAACCTCGATCGATTCTCGGTCGGTGTCAGGGAGGCGCTCGGACTGGATGAGCCACTGGGTGTCGGGCTCTGGATCGCAGCGCCGGCGGCCAGGTCCATTCGTGAGGATGAATCCGCAGATCGACTTCGAGACTGGCTTGGTGAGAGGAATCTCGTCGCGTACACGCTCAACGGATTCCCGTACGGGGACTTCCACTCGTCGGTGGTCAAGCACGCCGTCTACGAGCCGGACTGGTCCAGCCAGGAACGACTGCAGTATTCGATCGACCTCGCATGGATCCTCGCGTCGCTTGAATCCGCCCCGACCGCTTCCAGTTCAATCTCGACGGTTCCACTGGGCTGGAGGACCTCGATGGACACGCCCGGGCACATGGACGCGGCCGCGGACAACCTGGTCACGGCTGCCGCGGAGTTGGAGCGGATCGAGCAGGAGACCGGTCGATGGATACACCTGGACCTGGAGCCCGAGCCGGGATGCGTCGTGGATCGATCGGGAGATCTCGTGGAGTACTTCACGTCCCACCTGCACACGAGACAGGAGGAACTGTCACGAAGATACCTCGGGGTCTGCCATGACATCTGTCATGCTGCGGTCATGTTCGAGAACCAGTCGGATGCGATCCGGGCGTACGTGGACGGTGGCGTTCGAATCGGGAAGGTCCAGATCTCCGCATGCCCGGAGGTCGACTTCGAATCCGTCGATGATCAATCACGGGAGGAACTGAAGGAGCGACTCGGTCGCTACCGGGAGCCCCGGTACCTGCACCAGACCGGCATCATTGACATCAATGGTGCCTTTCATTTCCATGATGATCTTCCCGACGCCCTGGCCGGGGAGCCGGCACGCGGATGCTGGCGGACCCACTTCCATGTCCCCGTGTTCGCCGCGGAACTCGACGGTATCGGGACCACGAGGGAACTCGTTCGATCCTGCATCGACTCCCTCCGAATCACTGGAACACTGCCAGCAATGGAGGTCGAGACGTATGCGTGGAACGTCCTGCCCGATCCTCCCGGACCCGGAGAACTGCCCGGTCTGATCGCAAGGGAGATCCAGTGGACCCGTGAACTCGTCGACGAGGAGGCCGGCTGATGGACCTGGTTGGATTCATGGGTCACTGGCTGAAGCTGTGTCGACTGTCCAACGGACCGACGGTCGTCTCCGGCGCGATTGCCGGAACCGTGATCACCGGGTTGATCGTGGGAGCGAAGGCGGATGACATGATCGCTTCGAGTTGCATCAGCTCGATCACGCTGGTGATGGTCTACGTCTTCGGCATGATCCTCAATGATGTCCTGGACAGGAAGATCGATGCGCAAGAGCGTCCAGGAAGACCGATTCCATCCGGGAACATCCCGGTCGCGATGGCCGTGGTGGCCACGGTGATCCTGGTTCTGCTGTCGCTGGGGATCGCCCTGTCGATCGGCATGCAGGCCTTGGTGGCCGTCGTGGTCCTGATCTCCATCGTCGTGCTGTACGACTGGCTGCATGCCGGATGGGCCGGTTCGGCACTGCTGATGGGACTGTGTCGTGGAATGGTGTACATCGTCTCCGCCGCCTTCCTGGTCGAGTACATCGATGCTGATATCGAACCGATTCGACAGGACCTGGTGTTCGCGACGGTCGGTGTGGCTGGAATCCTCGCGGCATACGTGACCATGTTCACGGTACTGGCCTCCCGGGAGGTCGTTGACGCGGAAGAGAGGCTGGCCTGCGGCAACTGCGACCAGCTCGTGGGGGAGACTGCCGGGGGACGATGCCCCGAATGCGGGCGGCCGCTTGATCCGGCTGGCCTGGTGATGCCGGGTGCGGCGAGGCGGCGACTCGTGCTGATGAGCATGGGCATGCCGGTGCTGCTGCTGCTCGGAGCATTGTTCATCGGTCCGGCACTCGGCCAGGATCAGGAACTGTCGTTGAATCCATGGTCGATCATCATGGGCGTGCTCACGATCGTCCTGTTGTTCGGAACCTGCATCGCTGCAGCGGCCAGGTATGGATCGGGCAGAAGGCCCGAGGCGGTGATGGGTTGGATCGCCGTCATCAGCATCTACGATGCCTACCTGCTCGCCCTGCTGACCGTACCGCTTGGCTGGGTCGCGGCCCTGGGCTGCTTCGCGTTATCACGGCTTGCGCATTCGAAAATCGCCGGATCATGACCGGACGGGTACCCTCTAGAAATGGCTGATCGACTTGCGATCATCGATGTCGTCGGATTGAGCCGGAACCTGGTCGGTTCCGACACGCCCAGGATACGGGCGCATGTCGAGGCTGCAGGCGGTGCGGGAACCCTGATTCCTCCGCTTCCCGCCGTGACATGTACTGTGCAGTCCAGCATCGTGACCGGCACGAGTCCATCCGATCACGGCATCGTCGGTAACGGCTGGTTCAACCGGGAACTCCAGGAGATCCAGTTCTGGAAGCAGTCCAACAAGCTGGTCAACGGGCCGCGACTGTGGGAACAGCTTCGTGATGCTCGGCCGGGGGCGACGACGGCAAACATGTTCTGGTGGTTCAACATGTACTCGGGAGTCGAGTACAGCGTCACCCCAAGACCGATCTACAAGGCCGACGGCCGGAAGATCCCGGACTGCTACAGCATGCCCGCCGAGCTCAGGGACCGATTGCAGTCGTCGCTGGGACGGTTCCCGCTGTTCAAGTTCTGGGGGCCGGGCAGTTCCATCGAGTCCAGTCGCTGGATCAGCGAGGCCAGCATGCAGGTCCACGAGCAGTTCGACCCGACACTGATGCTCGTATACGTACCGCACATGGACTACTGCCTGCAGAAGCTGGGACCGGGCCACGAGGGCATCGCGAAGGAGTTGAACCTTCTCGACGAAGTCGTCGGGGACTTGCTGGAGTTCTTCAGCTCGCGTGACACGGACGTGATCCTGCTGTCCGAGTACGGCATCGTTCCGGTCGATGATTCGGTTCACATCAACAGGATCCTCCGGGAATCCGGCGACCTCGAGGTCAGGGTGGAGGACGGGCTCGAACTGCTCGATGCCGGTGCCAGCTCGGCATTCGCCATCGCGGATCATCAGGTCGCTCACGTGCACGTCCGGGATCCGTCCGATGCGGCGCGCATCGGCGAGCTGCTCCGACAAGCAGATGGAATCGACATGGTGCTTGACCGGGCCGAACAGTCCGGGATGGGAATCGACAACCAGCGATCCGGTGAACTGCTCGCGATCTCGAGCATGAATCGGTGGTTCAGCTACGACTACTGGCTGGATGACGCCCGCGCTCCCGATTTCGCGAGGACCGTCGACATACACAGGAAACCCGGATACGACCCCCTGGAACTCTTCATCGATCCGGAGATCCGGTTCCCGTCGGCCAGGATCGCAGGAAAGCTCGTCGGCAAGAAGCTCGGGTTCAGGACCCAGATGGATGTCATCCCGCTGGATACGAGGCTCGTTCGAGGTTCGCACGGGCGAATCGACGTTCCGGCCGGGTACGAGCCGATCATCTGCGGTCCCGGCATCGATCACGGCACCACGATGAGGGCCGAACAGGTGAACGGGTACGCCATGGATCTGCTTTTGCAGAACGGCTGAACGCCGTCACGCGGCCACGTGCTATGCTTCGTGGTCGATTTTCACGGGAATGAATCCCCCAATGCTGCGCATCGGATCACTTGAACTGGAGACCCCCCTGCTGCTCGCGCCGATCGCGGGCCATTGTGACCTCCCGTTCAGGATCCTCTGTCGAGAGGAGGGCGGAGTCGGCCTGGCCAGTACCGACCTGTTGAACTGTCACTCGCTGCTGCGGGGCACACGGGGCGGAACTGCGTTGGCACGCACCAACGGCATGGACCAGCCACTTGGGATGCAGTTGTACGGCAATGCTGAGGATCCACTCCCGGAGGCCGCGTGCTGGGCGATCGATCATGGTGCCAGGCTCATTGACATCAACATGGGATGCCCCGTGGACAAGATCACCAAGAAGAACGGTGGCTCACTGCTGCTGAGAAACCCATGCACAACGATCGAACTGGCAGGTCGGGTGGTCGAGGCCGTGAGAAGACACTCCAACGGAAGGATCCCGGTGACGGCAAAGATACGGCTGGGATGGGACGAGAAATCGATCGTGGGTCCCGAGCTTGCACGAGGTCTGGAACAGGCCGGAATCGATGCCATCACGGTGCACGGCCGGACCACGGAGCAGCGTTTCAAGGGCAGCGCCGACTGGCATCGGATCGGGGACATCGTCGCAGCGGTGGATTCGATCCCCATCATCGGCAACGGGGATGTCACCGAGCCCGAGCATGCCAGGCAGATGATGCAGGTCAGTGGATGCCGAGGCGTGATGATCGGTCGTGGTGCGTTGAGAACACCATGGATCTTCCGCAGGGCGTGGACGCTCCTGACCACTGGTCGAGCGTGTTCCGAACCGAGCTTCAACCAGAAGATCCGGGTGATCCTGCGACACCTGGCACTCCTGGAGCAGTACCGCGATCACCGGCATGCCGTCATGTGCATGCAGAAGAGGATCAGCTGGTATGGCAAGACGATGGGTCACATCCGACCGTTGAAGGAGGCCGTTCGAACGAGTGATTCGATCGAGCAGATGCGGCAGGTGATCCAGTCGTGGATCCAGGATGACGGGGAGGAATACACGTCCATGGGCAGGCGGGACACGGGTTCGGCCACGTCGGCCCGGGACCAGGTCGGGGCAATGGTCCGGTAAGGACAGCAAGCGAACTGCCAGCATCGATGTCGTGAATTTCTTCTTGATGAGCATCCATCTGGGCCATACCTTTCATGCCGAGGGAATCGGAACCGTTCAATGGTTCCGGGTGAGGGAAAGGGAGAAGATGACCCTGTTCCACTCGTGTTCCAGGAGGCCAGCCGGCCCCCTTGTTTCCCTGTCCGCCTGCTGTTGAGAAGGCGGTATTGATCTTGGTGTCCGAGCAGCCCGGTTCATCTGGTTATGGCCGGGCTGTTTTTATGCCCCGGGCGGGTTTGTGGGCAGAACTGGTTCCAGTCTGAACCGAGCATGGTGGCGCTCGTACTACCTGTTGAGAAATCGCATCCGCAAGTACCTGGCTGATGCCTCTGCACATGGGCTGCGGGATCCTCAATGAACCAGCCCAGCAATCACCGGTACCTGCAGGGGAAGCGTCCCATCGGTAACGCGTCACCGATCTGGGCGCTTTCCTGCATCGTTTGCATGTTGGATTGATGTCGACCGGTCCCGGGGAACTACTGCTTCAGTTCCTTGGACTGGGGTAGGTCCTTGATGGAACCCAGGCCGAAGACTCGAAGGAATTCCTTCGTGGTTCCATACAGCATCGGACGACCGAGTTCCTCGGATCGACCGACGATCCTGACGAGCCTGCGATCGAGAAGTCCTCGCAGGACCTCGCCGCAGGCCACACCACGGATCGCCTCGAGATCGGCCCTGAGAAGGGGCTGCCTGTACGCGATGATCGAAAGTGTCTCAAGGGCGGCCTGGCTCAGCCGCATCATCTGCCTTTCACCCCTGAAGTGCGCCAGGAGCGGACCGAATTCCGGTGTCGTCAGGACCTGTCGGCCGCTGGCAAGCTTCTCGATCCTGAATGCATGACCGTGGGCGGCGTATTCCTCGTTGAGCGTGTTGATGGCCGCTCGGACCTGCTCGATCGCGGCGGAGTTGTCGACGGACCCGGCATCCTCGCTTGCTGTCTCCTGCTGCTCGGATCCGGCGGCGTCATCGGACTGGGACTGTGGCCGCTTCCGGACGATCAGTCCGAGCGCCTCTGCAAGCCTCGAGTCGGAGATGGGACGATCGGCGGACATGAGGATCGCCTCGACCCTTCGCTCAAGGGGTTGGTCCGAACACAATTGATCATTGCCATCCAGTTGCATGTTATCCCGAGGGGCTGCAGTGGTACCGGGGGCCGTTGCTGATGTGATGCCTGCTGCCATCAACAACAATCTACCACACCTGCGTCGTGGAGGCGGTCAATCAGCGATTGCGTGCCATCTGGACCATTGCGTAGGCGCGTTGCTGCTCCCGCTCGATCTCCAGTCTTCTCTGGGGAGAACTGGAGCCCTCGTCGACCTGCGTGACGGCCTGGGCAGCAGCAGCAAGATTCTTCTCGGCCTCTGCAAGCTCGAAGTCGCCTGCACCCAGAATCTCGTCTGCCAGCAGGGTAAGCACGTCATCCTGCATCTGCGCGAAACCACCCACCAGAAGAAACTCCCTCGATGAGCCGTCCGTGGACTGAAGCGTCAACGAACCGGCACCCAGCTTGGAAAGGAATGCCGCGGTCCCCTTCATCACGCCCTGCTGCCCGTCCCAGGCGGGAAAGGATGCATAGGTGACGCTCTCCTCAAGAACCGACTCGGTCGGGGTGACGACGCTGCACTGAAATTCGTTGGCCACGGGTGACTCCGGGGATTGGATTCTGGACACGGCATGGTACTTGAAACAGGGATGGGTTCAAACGCTCAGGATCGGTTGATCCATTCCAGGGCAATGCGGGCGTTCCTGTAGCGAGGATCATCGGTGACCTCCCGCTCGATGCATGGTGCCAGCCACCGGGGAATCTCGGCCAGGTGGTCCCTTCCGGGCAGTTCCACCTCGGCCAGGATCAGCTTGATCTGGTCGAAAACGTCGATTTCCCAGGTCAGGTCCCCGACACAGGCCCTGTGCCTGATCTTGCTGAGTCGTCGCCCCTCGGTCAGGGGCCACGCCTGGTCGAACTGCTCCCGGGAGATTTCCTGCTCGATCTCGGTCCGGACCAGCCCGATACCTTCCTTGGTGGTGTGGTGGTAGATCGTCATGCCGTCATCCGTGGTCGTCGCACGGAGCCGCTGGCCCCGGGCTCCCGGCTCATCCTGGTCCAGGGGAAGGTATCCCTGCCTGATCGTGCAGCTGGTGGCATCACCGGGCAACACCGGCATGCTGTTGAGCAGCCATGCACGCTCGATCTCCAGGTTCGATGGTGTGTTCATGATGCTGATTCCAGGGCATGCCCTGAATGCTGCTCGACCAGGGACGCCCACTGGGCGACGAGGTCGGCCATGAGCACCTTCATCTGGACGTTCGATCCGACACGACGATCGGCCTGGGACAGGAGTTCCACCACCGCCATGAGCAGGTCGATTCGATCCATCGATTCCTCCTGGTCGATGGCGGCGCGGATCATGTTTCGACTCCTCTGAAGGAGCACCGAGATCAGGAGCCTGCACGCCCTTCGGTTGGCGGCCTCCTTCGAAGCCTGCCTGGATTTCTTCGCCAGGGTTTCCGCATACTCCCCCGCAAGCTCGGAGAGCGTGTTGGACAACTCGACCGGGTATCCACCGGAATCCAGTTCCTGCAGCATCGGTTCGAGCACGTTGATCCAGCCGGGAATGCCTGCCTCGATGGCGATCGAGGCCATGCCCGGGCTGCCCTCGGCGAACCGAACCACCGTATCAAGGTCGTTCCCGTCGACCGACTCGGCCATGTGCTCGAGACATGCTCGCATATGTTCCTGGTCAAGAGGACCGAAGCCGAGCCTCTGGCAGCGACTTCGGATGGTCGGCAGGAGTCGATGCTCCATCGTCGTGACGAGAATGATGTACGTGCCGTCCGGAGGTTCCTCGAGGGTCTTCAGGAGGGCGGCCTGTCCGGGCTCATCCAGCAACTCGGCCTCATCGATGATGAACACCTTGTTGTGGCCCAAGTACGGTGTCCTGGAAACCGAGGCATCGCATGTTCGTGATCCGACCATGCCGCCCAGCATCCGCTCCCGGAGCAGGTCGATGGGGATGTTGGTCATCTTTCGTGAGCGAAGCGTCGGATCGATCGAATCCTGTGCAAGCTCCTTCCGGATCAGGTGCAGGTCCGGGTGCGTGCCGGCGTGGACCAGTTGCACGGTCTCGCTGGACTGGTCGGCGCTGAAGTCATCGACATGCGACGGACCGGTTGCCGGATCGAGCAGGAGTTCGGCCAGGCGGATCGCGACCGTTCTCTTGCCGATGCCCTCGGGTCCGTGAAAGATCCAGGCGTGGGCGAGATGGCCGTTACGCAATCCCTGCCTGAGAATGTCGAGTGATTCCTCGTGTCCAAGCAGAGGCGTTCGTTGATCGTGCCCTGTTTCCTGGCTCACCATGTGCTCCTTACGGGACGAGTACGAGCCTGCATGACTGTGGTCGTCTTGGTCCATCAGGGTTGCGAGGATTGACCAGGACGAGCAGTTCCTCGCCGTTGACCTTGTGGGCGGGAAACTGGTTCATCAGTAACTGTACATCAGGCGAGACCAGCATGGACCGGGGATCGTAGGCTCGATCGTCGAACGCCCCGATCGTCACGACGCTCGTATCGGAGTCGACGTCGTGATAGTAGTAGGCCTCGTAGCCCTTGAGACGAAGTTCCCTCGTGTAGGCCTCAGCCTGGGTTCGCAGGCTGTCGACCTGGAGCGATTCGCCGTCGAAATCACTCCATGCGGCGACCTGGAGCGTGTAGAGCGGTTCGACCTGCGGGTAGCGAGCCCTCAGAGTCCGCAGGTCGTTGGCCCTGGGAGGCTCGGCCTGTCGCTTGTGACGACTGAGCATCGCCGTTGGGAAGACAGGTACTCCATTGACCTGGATCGACTTGATCCACTTGAGGGTCTCTCCGGCTTCGGGTTCTCTGGGCCCCTGGAAGCGTCCATACAGAACGGCCGAACCTTGACCGACCGGGGCGATGTAGCACCCCTGCAACTGCGGGAACTGCTGAACGATCCTGGCAAGGATCGCCTGGCAGATCGCCTCGTGATCATCCCCGGCACTGGTCGCCAGGACGACCGCCCACCGGGCCTGCTGATCGACCGCCCCGCTGGACCGCCTGCCTTCGGACTGGCCCGGGCCGGCCCGACGGCCGTCGCCGACCCTCATTCCGTGCTCCCATCGCTCATCGAATTCATCCGCGTCATAGAGCTGGGTCGANCCGCGGNCACTGGTACCGGATCCAGGGGCCTCACTTGTCTTGGGGCCGCAGGCAGCGAGAAAAAAAACCATGAAAAACGCCGGCAGGCACCACCCTGACGAGACCCGAACAAATACCGATAATACAGGGGCTATTCGGCTGTAAAAACACATGCTGGCGCCTTTCCCGGCATGGCTGGTTTGGCACCCGGATCCTGGCTGAAATTTGTCCCGTTCAGGTCCGGTTGGGCGTCTGGTGCAAATGATCATAAGTACTTTACCAATATAGGTTTGTATTGTTTCNCCCTGGGGAGCTCGTGTTTCAAGCCAATCGCATCGATCCGACGATAAACAAAGTGTCGCCAAGAGGGTAGATCAAAGCAGTTCCTCGTGTCGGCAAACAAGCAAAAATCGGATGGTGGTTCGTTTCATGCGGAAGTCCCCCATTCTAGTATTGTCAGTCTGCCAAGGAGAGTTACGGAATGCCTGATATCGGCAACATCGGCAGTGTCCAGAACCACGGATCCATTGATCCGAGCAACCGCATCAACGTCGATCAGTTGATGTCGAGGATGTCATCATCCGAACAGCCCCACCGCGTCGAATCCTCGCAGGATCGAGTGGAGTTGTCCGAGCATGCACGTCACCTCGACAGGATTCGACAATTGCCTGACATCAGGCAGTCGCTCGTCAATGACATCCGATCAGCCATCGAGAACGGTNCCTACGACACCGATGGCAAGCTCGAGCTCGCCATCGACAAGCTCGTCGAGGAGTTCGAAGGCTGAAAGACCGGACACCGAATACATGATTGTTCGCAGGTCCCCGTGTTCACGCGGGGACCTGTTCTTTCATGAGTCCTCTGGTTCGGACGAAACCGGAGGCTCGTACACAAGCTCGAGCTGATCCATCAGGACCTCGTCGACCCCTTGGCGCACGAGGTACGCCTCCATGATCAACCTGGTCGCCTCATCATCGCCCGGAGCCAGGGCCAGTTCAAGGGGGATGAAGTACGTCATCGTGATGTCATCCCAGTGCTCGGAGTTGATCTTGGGATCCGTAAGGTCGAGCGAGACCTGCCGGATCTCGTCGTCGACGGCCTGGACCTCCAGCACGAGGTGCCCATCGGTCCGGGTGGGCTTCCCGTCCCGATCGCTCAACTCGATCCTGATCTGCACGAACGAAGGAACGCCGTCGACGATTCGAAATCTCGAGAGCGGGTGAAACGTCATGGAGACCGGCTGGTATGGCCAGGGCCGTGGATCCTGGAGCTTCATCTGCTGGTGCATGTCTATGACGTGTGCTGGGGTTTGCTGCGAAGGCTTGCAACCGACCTGGAAGATGCCGAAGACGACGAGGCATCCAACAGCAATCAGGACATGTCTGCATGTTGTATTCATCCTGGCGTCCCGTCCTGTTCAGTCATCATCACCAATGGAATCATCCAGCAGCTCGATGACACTGTACTGATCGAGATTGAGAAGGACGAGCTCGCCATCATCCTTGCAGAGCTCGAGTCGATCGAGCCAGAGCCGATCATCCTTTGCGTGGGCGAACCATGAACCGGTCCTGGCCTGTCGACATCGCAGGACGGTACCCTCGACTGAGCTCGTCCACGTGGAGTCGACCTGCGTGATCTGCTGGGTCACGCGGACGCGCGAACCGGGGGCCGGGATTGCTGATTCAAGCGGCATTGAAGTCGCAGTATAGCGACAAGGTGATTGCTCATGACCGAGTGACTTGGGCATCACCCGTCACATCCAGCTCCCTGGATCCGGCGGTGACCAGGATCCGTTCCTGCAGCCATTGATCACCAAGATCGTCAGCCGCGAGGGTGTTGACCTGTTCCAGGTCGAGCCGGTCGTACTCGGAGGTGATCTCCTGAAGGGACCTTCCCTTGCCGGTCCGGAACACATCGCCGGCCAGGCTGGCCGCTCGTGCCGACGAGCTCTCACCCTGCATGACGATCCTGCTCTTGATCCCGACGATCGCCCTTGAATACTCGTCACTGCTGAAACCATCACGGACCCCGGCAAGCTGGTCCTGCAGGCAATCCAGGGTTTCCTGGGCACGCTCGGGGGTCGAACCGGCATAGATCGTGACATCACCACGATCACGTCCGTTGGATGAGGATGCCCAGACCGAGTAACACAGGCCCCTGCGTTCACGGACCTCGGTGAACAGGCGACTGGAGGCACCGGAACCCAGCATCCTGATGGCGACCCGATGGGCTACTGACCGGGGATCGGACTGCTTCAACCCGCGCAGACCCAGGCCGATGTGCAGTTGTGCCGACTCCTGCTGGAGATGACTGGTCCCACCAAGAGCAGGCGTTTCCGGCACCACGTCAGGATCGGGGCAGTCCCAGTCATCGAGCAGCTCGGACAGCCTCTGCACGATCCGGTCGGGATCGACGGCACCGGCGATCACGATGATCGAACCACGAGGTCCGAAGTTCCGCTGGTGGGATGCGCGGAGGTCATCGATCGAGAGCGAGTTGAGGCCATCGATCGTTCCAAGGCCGGAACGATTCAATGGCGACGGTCGTTGAATCCTCGCGAGCTCGTGGAGAACCTGCTGCTGTGGTTCATCCGCAAGTGAACGGATCGATTGAAGACAGAGACTGCGCGCCGGCTCGATGGTTGATGGATCAAGAAGAGGATCCCTCGCCATAGAGACCGCCAGCGGCAGCCCGTCGATCAACCTGGTGCCCAGGCCGGTCATGCCGATCCTGACATGATGGACGCTCGGTTCACATGATCGCTGCAGTCCGAGCCTGTCGAATGCGTCCGACAACTGGCGACTGCTCAGGCCACCGGCGCCACGAAGCAGCATCTCCGACAGCAGGACCGAGCAGCCGTGTTCCGACCCCTGCATGCGGTCGGTCGACGTACCGGCAGGTATCAGCCATGTCATGGAGGCTGATGCGACCGAACTGTTCGGTTCGACCAGAACCTGGAGACCATTGTCAAATGTCGTGCTGTGAATACCGTGGGTGCTCGGCATCGAAGCCTCCTGATCCTGCCGACTCGTGATGGATGATCCTACCCAGTCCTCCCCTTGGCTGGAAAGCGTCCGCATCAGGGATTCATTGCCTGCTCCAGCCAGTCCTCGGGACCGTAGAGACCCGGGGGCATCCGAACAAGCCAGCGAGCCATCTCGATCGCCCCGCGGGCGAAGAGCGACCTGGACATGGCCGAGTGCTGGATGACCAGTTGATCCTCACCGGATGTGAACGAGACCGTGTGGGTTCCAGGGACATCATCGCGCCTGATGGAGGTGACCTGGTCATCCGAAGGAGCCGCCGAGCAGTGGATCCTCATCGAGCGAGCAAGACTTCTTGCAGTGCCGCTGGGCGCATCCTTCTTATGGACATGATGAACCTCTTCAAGACCGATCTGGTGCGTCGAGCCCAGAAGCGATGCCGCCTGCTCGACAAGTCGATGCATCAATGCAATCGCGGTCGAAGTGTTGGATGCAACGAGAATTGGAATTTTTGTCGAACTTTCTCGAATTTTCTCCATCGTGGAATCCGTCAGGCCAGTCGTTCCCACGAGCATCGGCTTGTTGCATTGATCGGCGAATTGGATCAAGTCGTTCGTACACACTTGATCGGAGAAGTCGACCAGGATGTCAAATGCATCACGATCGGACAAAAACTGTGTTTTCAGGCATGACAAAGGGGATTTCGAGTTGATGCATGCCACGATGTGCAGGTGCGGGTCGGTTTGAGCAAGTGATGTCAGTTCATGTCCCATTCGACCACTTGAACCAGCCAGAATCATGCGCATGGATGGTGTTGAAACAGGGTCTGTTATTGATGATTCGTGGTTCATGATGCTGTGAGCAGTGTCATTTCTGTGGAGACTCTTTGCAATCGCGGCCGATAAAGGTACAAATTTGCGCAGAGGATCTCCTCGTTACGTGGGCGATCATCTCAGACTCCGACGATAGCGTAACCAAGGGAGCCATACACATGGCAGCGAAGAAGAGGACCGCGAAGAAGCGGACCACCAAGAAGAGGGCCACCAAGAAGGCGGCCAGGAAGGCCCCCGCCAAGAAGCGGGCGACCAAGAAGCGTGCAACCAAGAAGAGGGCGACCAAGAAGCGTGCAACCAAGAAGAGGGCGACCAAGAAGCGTGCAACCAAGAAG
>PARI01000012.1 GCA_002711415.1 Phycisphaerae bacterium
CTTGAGGAGGAAGAGGACGAGGAGCTTGTCGAGGGTGAATACGTCGTCGAGTACGTCGACGAGGATGGGAACCCGATCGATCCCGAGCACCTCGACCCTGATGAATACGAGATCGTGGAAGAGTAGTCCTGGCGGTTTCTCGCCCGTGATCTCCGTAGTTCAGACGAATTTGAGCAGTTGTTCATGGCGGACCATGGTCCTGTCCTAGCATGTCTATTCGCCACTAGTTGGAAGGGGCTCGCGTGAACGTGAGTGATCGCTGCATCGCCGCCTTGCGGTTGACCCTTGCTGATGGTGTGAGTCGTGCTCGCATGATGCTGTTGCTTGATCGATTCGGTCCGACCATCGGTTCGTCATGTCCCCCAGTGGCTCAACTCAGTTCGGTTCTCGGGATTCCAGCATGCCAGGCCAATTCGATCCGCCGCAGCATCCTTGATGCACCCGTGGAAGCGGAGTTGCAGGAATTGACCCTGGGGGCTGCCAGACTCCTTGCAAGAGGTGAGCCCGGCTATCCGAAGCTGCTTGATGCCACCAGCGATCCTCCGGAACTGCTCTGGGTCCGAGGCGATGAGCGGTTGCTTGCTTCGGAGATGGTCGCGATCGTCGGGAGTCGAAGGGCGACCAGCTATGGATTGAACCAGTCCCGCATCATGGCAGCAGGTCTGTCCAGGTCGGGTCTCTGCATCGTGTCCGGTGGAGCCAGGGGGATCGATGCAGCAGCCCATCGTGCCGTCCTGGTCGAGGGGGGACCCATGGCCTGTGTCATGGGATCCGGATTGTCTCGGGCATATCCACCCGAGCACGCAGCACTTTTTGACCGGATCGTCGACGGGGGAGGGTGCCTTCTCAGCGAATGGCCGATGAACAGGCCGCCCCGTCCGGTCTTTTTTCCAATGCGAAATCGAATCATTTCAGGAATGGCGATTGGGGTGCTCGTGATCGAGGCTGCGATCCGATCCGGCGCATTGATCACTGCCAGGCAGGCCAACGACCATGGTCGGGAAGTTCTCGGTGTACCCGGGCGTATCGATTCAACGGCCTCCGCTGGTGTGCACAGGGCCATCCGAGACGGATGGATGACCCTCGCCACGAGTCCGGAGGATGTTCTGGAGCAACTATCGACGGTGGCATGGAGCTCGATTCGTGAATACAAGAACAAATGCCCCTTGTCGGAATCCGGGTCATCTGGGTGACGGCACTTTCGGTATCCTTGGGGTTGAATGTTGCACATCGTTCATACCGACGGCCTGTCCAGTGCCGGTACCAGGTGGATCGACGCCCATGGCACGATATGCGTTCATTTCAGACATACACTCGAACGTGCAGGCTCTTGAATCTGTCCTGACCGAGATCGGTCGAGCCGGAGTCGACGGCATCATCTGTCTCGGGGATGTCGTCGGATACGGTGCTCGCCCCGTCGAATGCATCGAACTGGTCCGGGAGCACTGTGACCTGACCATCATCGGCAACCACGACGAGTTCATGATCGAGAACGACATGGATCCCCTCTTGAACGACACGGCGCGGGAATCGCTCATGTGGACCATGGACAAGCTCGGCGAGGCGCACCTGGACTACATACGGTCGTTGTCGGGGATGGTCTACCTCTCCAGAGATCTGATGTGCGTCCATGACAACCCGGTCCCAAGCATGACCGGGTACATCCGGAATCCACGGGCTGCATCAAACGCGTTTCTCGGAGTCGATCGATCCATCTGCATGGTGGGTCACACCCATGTGCCTCAACTGTTTCATACGGCCACATCCTCCACCGATGCCGCCGCGATTCCACTGGATGTGCAGAGCCACTACCTCGAGGATGGATACACCATCTCGTTGAATCCCGAGTTCAGGTACATCATCAATCCCGGCGCTGTCGGGCAGCCTCGTGATGCCGATCCCAGGGCCAGTTGGGGCATTCTCGACCTGACACTGGGTCACTTCCAGGTCAACCGCGCCGAGTACGATGTGGCCGGTTCCAGACAGGATGTTCTTGACGCAGGGCTTCCGGGCGTCCTTGCCGACAGGCTCGTACTCGGTACCTGATCCGACATCAGCTCCAGACGAGTTGATAGAAGAGCATCGAGAAGACCAGGTCTGCGATGATGACCGTTACGACGGTCTGCACGACCGTGTCCGTGGTCGCCCGGCCGACACCGGCAGCACCACCACTGACCCGCAGTCCGTTGCTGCATGCGATCAGCCCGAGGATCATTCCGAACACGCCGGCCTTGAGCAGTCCGGTGAGGAAGTCACTCCAGGTCAACTGGATCAGCGTGTTCGCCTTGTAGACCTCGTACGGAATGTCCAGCCAGAGCACGCCGAGCAGGCCGCCCGAGATCACTGCTGTGACATCACCGATCACGGTCAGGAGCACCAGGCTGAGCGTCGTCGCGATGACTCTGGGCACCACGAGGAACCGGATGGGGTTCAGGGCCATCGACTCCAGGGCCTCGATCTCCTCTCCGACGACCATTGTCCCGATCTCGGCCGCGATCGAGGCACCAGCGAAGCCGGTGAGAACGATGGCGGCGATCAGCGGACCAAGCTCCCTGAACACGGCCACGCCCACGAGGTTGGCGACCTTGTCGATCTGCCCGTACTCCTGCAATGGCGACGCGGTGTTCAGTGCGAGGATGATGCCGATGCATGCACTGACGAGCATCACGATCCCGATGCTTCTCACCCCGACACGGACGATCTGGGAGACCAGCGCGGTCTTGCCCACTCGGACCTGCCTCAGGACGAGTGACTTGTAGAGCCATCCGAAGACCTCGACGAGCAGCAGCCACAGGCGGCCGATCAGTTCGAATGAACTGACCCACAGGGTCCCCCATATCTCCAATGCCCTGGTCAGCTTTGAATTGCCGCCGAATGCAGTCATCCTCACACTCCACGCGCGGCGTCGATGTCGTCGACGATCACGAAGACGGTGTCGAGCCTGGCAATCTCGAATATGGAACGGACCCTATCCTGCATGTTGCAGAGCAGCAGGTTGATGTTGTTCCTGCGAGCGACCTGCATCGCCTCGACAAGCGTGGCCACGCCGGACGAGTCCATGTATGGCACGCCAACAAGGTCGATGATCAGCTTGTTGGTCGTGCCTGCAAGGGCCGTTGCGAGGTTTTCCTGCAGCAGGGTGGCGCACCCGAGGTCAACTTCACCCGTCGGCCTGACGATCAGCATCTCGTCGAGTGTCTCGGTCGTTATGTTCAATTCGCCTGGTGTCATCTCATGTCTTTCAATGTGGGGGCCGAAGCCCATGGTTCAGCGTTCGATCCCATCTCCATCGTCCGGGCCGGAGCTGCCACAGCCCGTCAGGTTTCCCGGAAGCCTCTTCCGGAGCTTGAGAATCATTCCCTTGTCCCCTCTCTTCTCCCAGGAGCATTCGTCCATGATCTCCTGGATCAGGTGCACACCGAGGCCGCCCGGCCGGACCTCCTCCAGGTCCCTGCTTCGGATCGTGCTGGGATCCACCTGCTGAGCTTCATCCTCGATGTGAATCGTGAGGCCGGGCTGGTCATCCGCCTCGAACCAGATCGACATCCAGATCGGTTGCTCGTGATCGCTTTCGTATCCATGCCGGATGATGTTGGCCAATCCCTCGTCAACGGCGAGGCAGAGGTGGCTTGCAGAGTCCGCATCGAAGCCGGCCTTCTCGGCACTGGCCTTGACGATGCCACGCACCGGTCCGAGCAGTTGCGGATCGCTGAGCAGCTTGATCTGCAGTTGTGGTTCCGACATGCTCATCCATCCAGATCCTCATGGTCGTCCGGTACCGAGTCCGGGCTCTCACTGGTATCAATGTAGTCCACCCATCTCCTGATGGCATCCTGCCTGTCCAGGTAGCTTCCATCGAACTGGAATCCCAGGGTCCGGCCTTCGTGCCTCTCCGCGAGGGCGTTGATGGCCATGAACCTGATCATCGCATCCTCGCTGGCCAGTTGCCTGACCAGGTTCACGTCCTGATCATCGGCACCCGCCCTCACCGTGACGACTATCGCGGCCATCCGATCCCCCGGGGCCGGGGAATTGAAGTCCGGAATGCTGCCCGAAGGGGCGTTGCATGCCATCAGTGCCATGGGAACCGACAGCAGGATCCAGGGGTGGTGTCTGCCCATGCCCCACAGGATAACCGCAGCGAGACCGGATGCGGCATGCGGCTTCTCCCGGGCCCGTGAATCTGCATGCCGGGGGTGGGGCTGTTACAATCCGTGATTCACATCGAGAGCCCGGAATGACCCTCCAAAATGAAAACCACAGTCCGGCGATGGTGACCACGACTCACCCTGAAACCATCCTCATCCTCGATTTCGGCAGCCAGTACGCCCAGTTGATCGCCAGGCGGGTTCGCGAGGCTGGAGCCTTCAGCCTGCTCGTCGAACCCTCGACCGACTTCCAGGTCCTCAAGGATCTCAAACCTCGTGGAATCATCCTCTCGGGAGGACCCTCCAGCGTGAACCAGGAGAACGCTCCGGTCTGCGACCCGAGGTTGTTCGAACTGGAAGTGCCCGTCCTGGGCATCTGCTACGGGATGCAACTGGGGTGCCAGCTCCTGGGCAGCCAGGTCAGCAAGGCGACCGCCCGCGAGTACGGTCGAGCCAAGCTCCAGATACAGCAGGAGTCGGGCCTGCTCGATGGACTGCCCGCGAACACCGCGGTCTGGATGAGCCATGGAGACCAGGTCGTCGATCTGCCTGACGTTTTCGAGCCGCTGGCATCGACGACAACCTGTCCGTTCGCCGCCGTTCGACACAAGGAGTTTCCCTTCTACGGTGTGCAGTTCCACCCGGAGGTGACCCACACGCCGCATGGGGTCGATCTGCTGAGGAACTTCCTCTACGAGATCTGCAGGTGCACCGGTACATGGCGGATGAGCGACTTCCTTGAGCAGCAGTGCACTCAGGTGAAGGAACAGGTGGGGGATTCCCGGGTGATCTGCGGACTCTCCGGCGGCGTTGATTCATCAGTCGTGGCCGCCCTCCTGAACAAGGCGATCGGGACCCAGTTGACCTGCATCTTCGTGGACAACGGTCTTCTCAGGAAGAATGAACGCGTGCTGGTCGAGACGACCTTCCGTGATCATTTCGACATCGATCTCCGCGTCATCGATGCGTCCCGGAGGTTCCTGGATGCGCTGGAGGGAGTCTCCGATCCCCAGGAGAAACGGCGGATCATCGGGCACCAGTTCATCGAGGTCTTCAAGGAGGAGGCTCTGAAGGTCGGTGAAGACGTTCGTTTCCTGGCCCAGGGAACCCTCTACCCGGACGTGATCGAGAGTGGCCAGTCACTTGCTGGCACGGCTGCGAACATCAAGCTGCATCACAATGTCGGTGGACTTCCGGAGCAACTGGGCTTCGAGCTCGTCGAGCCGCTTCGTGACCTGTTCAAGGACGAGGTTCGAGCGCTGGGTGAGGTACTTGGCCTGCCCAGCCACATCGTCTGGCGACATCCATTCCCCGGACCGGGCCTGGCGGTCCGCGTTCTCGAGGCGGTCACGCCGAAAGCCCTGGATCTCCTGAGGGACTGTGACGAGATCCTGCTCGAGGAGATCGTTGCGAGCAATCTCTACAGGAGCACGAATCAGACGTTCGCCGTGCTTCTGCCGATCAGGAGTGTCGGTGTCATGGGGGATGGAAGAAGCTACGACAACGTCGTGGCCATCCGGGCCGTCGAGACCCAGGACTTCATGACCGCCGACTGGGCAAGGATCCCCTACGACGTCCTCGCGACAATCAGCAACCGGATCATCAACGAGGTCGAGGGGGTCAACCGCGTNGTCTATGACATCTCGAGCAAGCCACCTGCCACCATCGAGTGGGAGTAGATCCTCATGATCAGGAAGATCGCCCGGGTATTCCGTGAAGAGGGGCTTTCCGGGATCTTCAGCCGCGCCCGTTTCAAGATCCTCAGAACGTTGCGGCCCCGGGTCGTCAGGTCCGCCTATGGCCTCCGTCTCAGGGCCAACTGGGATGATTCGACCTTCCTCTTCTACCTCAAGGGAAGCTACGGCCAGCACCTCAGTTCGTTCCTGAAGGAACACGCAGGCGAATTCGTCTTTCTGGACATCGGTGCCAACCAGGGGCTCTACTCGATGCTTGCCTCGGGGAATCCCGCCTGCCGGGCGGTCATCGCCTTCGAGCCGATCCCCGAAACGGCTGCGTTGCTCCGGGAGAACCTCGGGTTGAACCGGTGTGCCNGTGTGACGCTGAGGGAGGAGGCGATCAGCGATCGGACCGGTGTCCACGAGGTCCAGCTTGACCCCAGGCACACAGGATCGGTTTCGCTGCACCACGGTGTCGATGGTCGGAGGGACTCCCGGACTCTGAGCATCAGGACGATCGACCACGACGTGCTGGATGCAATCGAGATACCGGGTGAGTGCCCGATCCTCGTGAAGATCGACGTGGAGGNGCTGGAGGAGATCGTCATCCGTGAGTTGATGGCCAGTCGCCACTTCAACCGGGTCACAGACATCTACTACGAGGTCGACGAGCAGTGGTTGGATGCTGCACGGGTGCAGTCCCTGCTTGAAGAGTCCGGTTTCACGAGCATGGACAGGATCGGTTCAGGGACCCATTACGACGTACATGCATCAGGGCGGCCTCCGACCATCGCCTGACTATTCACGCGAGAAGCACTGTTGCTGCATCAGCAGTTCCAGGGTCTGGCAGATCAGGTCGACCAGTCTCTGGTCGAGCTGGTTGTGCATCGGCAGGGCGATCGATCGCTGGCTGATCGACTCGGCGGCCGGATAGCTGCCGGTGTCGGGGCCTGCGATCCTCCGGTACCAGTCCAGGTGCGGGATCACGGGGTAGTAGTTGGCGGCTCCGATCTCATGCCGATGGAATCCCTCGATGATGTGATCCCGGTCCTCGACGGTGAAGTTGTCGCTCAGCCTGACCACGAACGTGAACCAGCTCATCAACGTGTTCGACGGGACGTCTGGAAGCATGAGGTTGCTGTTGCCTCCAAGACGGCGGATGTACTGGTCCGCGATCTCCTGCCGTTTCTGGAGCACCTGCTCGAGCCGATCCAGCTGCGAGGTTCCAAGGGCGGCGCTCATCAGGTTCATCCTGAAGCTGTATCCCGGGCGTTCATGTTCCATGAGGCAGCCCAGGTCGAGCAACTGGTTCTCCCGCACCTCGGCAGAATCCGACCGGCCATGATTGCGGAGTGTTCGGCATGCTTCAGCGAGCCTGTCGTCGTGGGTCACGATCATGCCGCCTTCGCCGGTGGTGATCGGTCGATCGGATGCGAAGCTGAACACGGCGATCCTGCCGAATCGACCCAGTGGGTATCCCCCGACCCGTCCGCCGAATGCACCGCACGAATTCTCGATCATCGGTATCTCGTACTTGTTGCACAAGGCGGAGCATTCCTCGACCCCGGTCGGATTTCCGAATGTCTCCGTCCAGAGAATGGCCTTTGTGTTCGACGTGATTGCCTGCTCCGCCAAGCGGAGGGACATGTTGGCCGTCCTTGGGTTGCAGTCGACGAACACGGGCGTCGCACCGAGTTGGACGATCGCCTCAGCACCATCGACGAATCCGAATGCAGGGACCAGCACCTCGTCACCTGGTCCGATGCCCATGGCGGTCAGGGCGACCTTCAGGGCCGCCGTGCCTGAATTGACCGCGATCGCGTACGGTCGGTCGACCAGGTTCGCGATCCGTGACTCGAATCGAACGATGCAGTCGCCATGTCGGTTGTAGCCCTGACGAAGCGCCTTTGTCACGGCCTCGATGTCACTGTTGGTGATCTCGGCGTTGCTGATCGGGATCTGGTTGCTCATGACGGATCAAAGCATACCCAAACAGCGGCGGGATTCGCCTCCGGGATGCGATGAAGCTCAGGAATTGCCCTTGGAAGCGAACAACTCGGCCATGGCCTTGCCCTGCTGTCCACTGTGCTTGATGAACAACCAGGCCGCCTGGATCTGGAGCATCTGGTCCACCCGTCCGCCCCCGGCCCCGATCCTCCCCAGTTGCGTCAACTGGTCCTGTTCGAGGGAGTCGGCGTCCCGGGCAAGCAGGATCAATGCGATCGAGTTCCCATGCCTTGATCCGGACCCCTCGATCATCCCGGCGATCCTGCTCGTGTCATCGGAGTCCGATCGCAGGAGCCCCTGGAGCAGCACTTCCCTCTGGTTGCCCGATGAGTCGGAGGCCAACAGCAGTTCGCCGACCAGGTCGGGGTTGATCTGCATCAACCTGTTGGTCGCCATGATGGCGAACGTCGCACTGGTGGTTCCCGGAACATCTTTGAACTGCTCGATCAGGTGCAGGAGCACCAGTTGCTCCTCCGCCTCGGGGAGCGTGCTTGCGGCCTCGATGGCCCATGTCGTCGCCAGGTGATGCCTCAGTTCGTTCAGCGAGATCAGTGCCCCCGCCTGGTTGGTTCCATTGCTCATCGCCTCGCCGGCATTGGCCATCGCCTCCAGGAGCACGTCGCCGTTTCGCATCTGGTCGTACGTGCTTGCCGGGATCCGGTCATGGGCTCCGAGCAGGATCATTCCGAACCGCATGAGGGTCCGCTGGCTTCGATCCCTGTTGATGATCGCCTGCCACAACTTGACGCCCTGGCCCGGATCGATGCTCAGAATTACAGAGAGCAGTGCGGCCTTGGTCTCCATGGTCAGTCCCGTGTCGGATGCCTCCGACATGAAGAACACGATCGAGTTCTCGAATCCGCATTGCTCGGACACTCTCGCCAGTTCCGCGAGCAACTCGCTCTTCCGTCGAAGTGTCAACTTGCCGAGTCGCTGCTGGAATGCATCAAGCGGCTTGGCGTCACCGTTCTCGTTCAGCAGCAGGGAGGCCAGGCCCGCGATCTCATCCTCTTCACTGCGTGCAAGTTCGCCCAGGGCATCAAGGTCGGGCTTGATGCCGTTTCTCTGGAGTTCCGCGTACAGGATGATCCGCTCAATAGGCTGGAGGTCGTCCCAGCCGAGGATCTGGCTGATCTGTTCCGTTCCGAGCAGTTCCATGAAAACGGCCTGCTGCATCGCCTGGAGTCGAGCGGCGGGCTGGTCCAGTTGCTTCAGGTGGTACGGGTCGATGCATCCTGCCGGATCGATTTCACCGAGTCCGAGCATCCCGTTGACCTGGAGGGTCCAGTGTTCCGACTGGATCAAGGCCTGGAACAGCGGTCGAAGCGATGGGTCCTTCAACTCCCTGAGGCTCAGCAGCAGGGCATGATTCTGGTTGTTGGGCCTGTAGCGGACCGCCTTGGACAGTTGCTGCACGGCGGCATCGAACGGTTCGACTTCGTACTGCCCGGCGCAGGGGCTGCTCGCCATCAACACCAGGAGAAGCGGCGCCATCATTCGTTGTCGGAACTCACTGAGCTTCGGCATTACTCCAGTGTAGCCGCAGGCCATCAGCGGAGCATCCCCGATCGGCTTCAAATCCGCCCGGATGTGCCATGAACACGCTGCTCGATCACCTTGAGCAACTGCCTGATGGACACCGCCGGTTGGTCGGGCAGACCTGTGACCCGTCCATCCTCATCGACCAGTTGCTGGATCCTCCTGCCGGCTGCGTGTGCCGTCGAATGCGTCGGACGGCCCAGTGCGCGGGCGATCTCGGGATAGCTCTGGCTGGTCAGTTGCCTTGCCAGGTGGACGACCAGGCCGCGAGCGAGCACGATCCTTCGATGCCTGCTCGAACCGGACAGTTCCTCCATCGTGGTCGAGGTCACCTCGCACACCGAACCGATGATCTGGTCAAGCTTCACGATGCCGACAGGGCGGGGAGCCTGGTCGTTCATCGATTTCTCGATGACGAGTCGGCCGATCGTCAGGGCCCGTGATGGCTCGTTGGCGGCCGATGCATCCATGGCCGCGGTGGCGATCGCCTTGTTCAACGCGCCTTCGAGTTCTCGAACAGATCCCATGCACGTGCCTGCGATCGCTTCAGCGGCACCCTCCTCCAGGTGCACGCCACGTGCGGAGGCGAAACGTCGGATCAGCGCGATGCGCGTGGAGCTGTCAGGGGAATCGACCCGAACGACCATGCCGGACATGAAGCGACTGACCAGTGCCTGGTTGAAGCTTCGGATCAGCCTTGGATGTTCGTCAGAAGCAAGAACGATCACGGCTCCGCCAAGATCGATCGCGTCCAGGGTGTGAAGGAACTCGTTCTGGGTCGCAGTCTTGTTGGAGAGGAAGTGGATGTCGTCGATCGCCAGTACGTCGACCTTCCTCATGTTCCGCCTGAACTCCTCGAGCCTGTTGTTCCTCAGTGCCGAGATGTAGCTGTTGGTGAACTGCTCGCCAGTGGTGTACCGAACGATCTCCTCGGGAAAGAGAGAACGCCTGGATCGACAGATGCCCTGCAGGAGATGGGTCTTGCCCACGCCGCACTCCCCGTGGATGAAGAGGGTCGCGCTGCGGGCATGCGTCTCGCTGGCGATCCTCCTGGAGGCATCGAATGCGAGGCTGTTGGATTGCCCGACAACGAAGTCGTCCAGCCTTCGAAGCTGGAACCTCGGCCGCTTCGCCTGCTGGGCTGACGGCTGCTGCCCGCCATTGGGGAGGGGGCCTCGCCCATGCCTGGCGGGTGAAGGCTGCAAATGGCCTGGGGAGGTGTCCGGCCGGGTGATGCCTTCGAGGACGCTGAAGCGGATGCTTGCATCACTCCCGAGCTCGTCAACGGCAATGCGTTCAAGTTCCTTCCGGAAGTGCTTCGTGATCCAGTCGGCGACGAACTGGCTGTCGGCCTGGACGGACACCTCGGCTCCCTGTATCTCGATCCGTGTCGCCTGGTCGAACCACATGCGGTATCGCTGGGTTCCGATGCTCTGCTCCAGAGCGAGCATGATCTGTTTCTTCGAGGATGTGCTCTTGTCTGCAGTGGCGGGCATGCCTGTTCCAATCGCTCGATGAACCCCTGTCCTCGGACAAGGGAGGAATGTTCAACAAGGGCATCCGTGCCCACCGAGACCCGAAGGCCTCCACCAGCTCGATCCATCCCGTGCCTCAGGACATCGTGCGGTGTTGTCCGTGCCTACTCGCATCGAGAACGCACCGCATTCAGTGACAGCAATCGCGCATGCACTTGATGCACGTTCACTGCGTAGCCAGATGGACTGTGAATCCTTTCAACCAGCAACCGATCGACCGGTTGGTCATGGGGCATGTCATGCCCCGGCGGGGAATCTCCAAGTGCGGGAGTCGCTCGATGAGGAAGGTCCGGGACCGGCTGTTGGCCGATCGTCGAGCGTCGTTGATCCCGTTCCTTGAAGAAATCCGAATGACCTTGGCCGCGACCCCCTGCGAAACTGCTGGTGTGGCAGACTTGGTTTCGGTTCACCCTTCCCTGGGTGATTCGTGACAGGGTACAGCGATGTCGTCTTGGGACAAGTGGGCCTCCGATGATTCACACCCGTCGAGGCGGCGCAAGTCATGGTATTCCTGCTGTTTTTTGCACGAAAAAAACTTAATCCACCGGTCGTCTCATGGTGCTGTCCATGGCTTGTGGAAAACCGCTTATCGCACGTCGATCGAGTGGATCAACGCAATGCGTTCAAGCGACTTTCGGAAGCCTGCGGAGGCGTAGAGGCCGAGTGCCGGAGTGTTCATCTTGTCCACAGCCAGCATGATGGAGCGTTCCTTTCGGCCACTGAGCAGGTGCAGTCCTGCCTGGAGCAGGAGCCTGCCGTATCCTTGCCCACGGGCGGCCTTTGCAAGCCCCAGGTACACCAGTTCCAGGGTGTTGCTTGCCGGTGTTGCGCTGAACATGATCACGCCGGCGGGGATCTGGTCCAGCCACAGCACCAGCCAGATCGCGGGATCGAAACTGCCCACGCCCATGTGACCGTCGAGGATGTCGTGGCCGTCCCTGAGTCCGCACAAGCCCGGGCAGTCCAGTGTCTGTTCGTAGGTCGAGCCAAGCAGGTCGACCATGAGCTGCCGCTGGTCGGGGTTCCAGGGCCCGATCCGGACTCCTGTCGTGGCCTCGACTTCAGGGATCGATCCGGACCTGGGCACGGCACGCTCGTGGTACTGCAGGACGGCCAGTTGTTCCAGCCCACCGTGCAGGAAGGCCTTTTGATCCCATGTGCTCCTGGGATCGACCAGAGCCTGTACGAGGCTCGTGCGGGCCGGATCCAGTGCCTTGATCGTCTCCTGGATCGCACCCCCCATCTGCTCGGCACGGGCCTCTCCAGCCGGGCTCGTGGCAAACAGCATCGTCGTGCGGCCTGGATTGGCCACGGCGATGACCGTCCCCTCGATACCGCCCGAATCGTTGTAGAGGCTCCTGATGGCCTCGATTCCCAGACCAGTGGTCCTGGTGTACTCCAGGAACCTGACCGCGGCATGGCGGTCTCCATGGATCAGCTTCGACACCGCTTCCAGCAGCTCATCCTTGCCGGGCTCCCTGATCACGCACTCACCTGCACTCTCTGATGCCCCGGAGGGCCCTGGGATCGCATGGAGCCAAGTGTATCCTGCCCGGGAGGCTCACGGAGGTCTTGGAAGCGACAGGGGGGCATTCTCCCGATACAATGCTTCGAACCTCTCCCTGACGCCACTTGGAGGGGAGTCCAGAATTCGGAGTCCAAGCATGCGTTACCTCCAGGCCCTGAGAAACACGATCCTGCTGATCCTGGCCACCTGCGTCCTTGCAGGAGTCAGTTCCTCCGCTGGCGCGATGAATGTCGCTGCCGGCTGGCAGTTGGACTTCAAGCCTGGTCCGCTCCGCCTGTTCAAGGATCCTGACAGCGGCCAGTCATACTGGTACATGACCTACGTCGTCACCAACACGACCGGCCAGGATCTTCGTTGGGCCCCGAGCATGGAACTGTTCTACGACGATGGTCGGATCATGCTCGCTGGCCGTGGTGTTCCTGGCTCGGTGACCAAGCAGCTTCTCAAGATGCTCGGTAACCCGCTTCTCCAGGACCAGAACCAGATTCTTGGCGAGTTGCTCCAGGGCAAGGAGCATGCCAAGGAGGGGTTGGCCGTCTGGGTTGCCGATACGAACACCGAGGGTTCGTCCCACTACCACAGCTTCGATGACGGCCGGGTCACCTGGAATTCCAAGGTCATCCCTGTGACGGAGTTGAGCTTCTTTCTCACCGGCGCCAGCAGCCAGACCGAGAAGGTCCGAAATCCGATTACCCGCAAGGAAGTGGTCCTCAGGAAGACCCTCAGGAGGGACTTCATCGTGCCCGGAAACTACCAGGAACGAGGTTCTGAACCTGTCACGGTGGTCTCGGACACTTGGATCATGAGGTGATTTCCAGTATACTTCCGGGTTCTCCAGACTTGGCAGGGGCCTCTCGTTGGGACCCGTGCCCGCAGCACCAAGGACAGATCGATGGCACATAAGAAAAGCGGTGGATCCAGTAAGAACGGCCGCGACTCCAACCCTCAGTTCCGTGGCATCAAGCTGTATGGTGGCCAGGTGGCCAAGGCTGGATCGATCATCATTCGCCAGTGCGGAACCCGCTTCAAGGCTGGGTACCAGGTCCACAGGTGCAAGGATGACACCCTCATGGCATTGACTGCTGGCACAGTCCGGTTTCGAGGTCGCTTCGTCGACATCGTTCCCAGCAGTGCCGATGTCCCTCAGGCCCTGATCTACGAGACGGCTTGAGGCCCGATACGATCCTGGACAATTAACGGAGATTCGACACGTGCTCATCGATCGAGCGGCCATTCACGTGCGCAGTGGCAAGGGCGGCGATGGATGTGTCAGCCTGCATCGGGCCAAGTACGTTCCCAAGGGCGGGCCCGATGGTGGTGACGGTGGCGACGGTGGGGACGTGATCCTGGTCGGTGACGAGTCCCTGGACACGCTCCTGGGCTTCAAGCGTCAACAGCACTTCCGTGCACGCAACGGATCACAGGGCCTGAGCAGATCTCGTCATGGTCCCAACGGGGACTCGCTGGAGGTCAATGTTCCGCTGGGCTGCCAGGTCCATGATGCGGACACCGGGGAACTGCTCGTGGACATCCAGCAGCATCAACAGCGTTGCGTCGTCGCCTCAGGTGGCAGGGGGGGGTATGGCAACGAGCACTTCAAGAGCTCGGTCAACCAGACGCCTCGAGAGGCCACCCCGGGTGAGCCCTGGGAGGAGCGGACCCTGCAACTGGAGCTGAAGCTCATCGCCGATGTCGGTCTCGTCGGTCTGCCCAACGCCGGCAAGTCGACACTGCTGTCGGCCCTGACCCGGGCCAATGCAAAGGTCGGCGACTATCCGTTCACGACGATCAGTCCCCAACTGGGTGTCGCCGAGCTTGATGATGATCGGCGGCTGGTGATTGCCGATCTGCCCGGCCTGATCCGGGGAGCCGCCGGTGGAGCCGGCCTCGGGCTGTCATTCCTCTCGCACATCGAGCGGACGAAGGTCCTTGTGCACGTGCTTGATTCAAGTCCGCAGGATGGATCGGATCTGATCGAGAACTACCGTTCGATCCGAAGCGAGTTGTCCAGCTACAGCGAGGACCTGGCGTGTCGTCCGGAGGTGATCGCGCTGAACAAGATCGATCTGCTGCCTGCAGATCAGGTCGAGACTCTTCTTCGAGAATTCGCCGACCAGCTGGATGCCGATGGAACACGTCCGACGATCGTGCCGGTCAGCGGTGCGACGGGCACCGGGACCAGGCAGTTGCTCGAGGCCGCCTGGACACTGGCACGTCTGAAGGCGGCGGATGGGTGGTCCCACCAGGTGGACACGTGAGCATCCTCACCGGCAGAGCATCTGCCAGAGGTTGAAGAACTCGTCGATCTCGCGGCGGAAGAGGTCGCCCAGCGTGAGTCCGGTGATCTCACCGATGAGCGCGTTGTCACCGAGCTGGACGCACCTTCCACCACCGGCCTCGGCGATCTCGTGGAAGAACTCGACTCGTCCTTCTGCCTTCGAAGCAACAGGCAGACCCGGCACCTCGTCATCCCCGGACTGCTCCCCGCTCGCCCTTGTGCATGAGATCACGTGGGTGTGGAGGTCATGCTCAGCGGCCTGCCGGGCCATGCGGACGCAGTGGCTGCCTGTTCCGACCTTGGGAGGTGCATCACCGATGATGATCAGGGTCATGCTGTTACCCCGGTTCCATGACAGCTTGCCGCAGGCCAGGCGCATGGCGTCGGCGACCGCCTCGGGCCTGTCACCACCACCCTCGGCCGACAGCGTCCAGAGCCAGCTCCTGGCCTGGCTGATCGAGCTGGTGAAATCCCAGCCCTTGGTCTTGAAGGTGTCCTTGTTGTCCCGGTAGGCGACGACGGCGATCCTGATCCCCGCCGTGACATCGCCGATGAAGCTCATCAGGTCGTCGATACCCCCCTGGGCCTGTGCCAGTTCGCCGCTCATGCTGGCCGTGCAGTCCAGGCAGATGCCCAGATCGACGTACCGATCCTCCAGTTGCTCCATGTACTCGTGCAGCGAGGAGAAGGCTTCCTCGTCCAGCGACTCGATCCAGGTGGGAGATCCAGGGGTTTCCGGATTCGCCAGGTGCGCTGGATCAAGTCCCATGTCCCCACGATTCCGCTTGGCCCAGTGACGCCAGCGAAACGCCCGTCGCACGTCGTTGCCCGAGGTCACCGCGGCCAACCGGGGCGAGAGTCCTCCGGCCTCGGCATCATCCATCCTGAGAATGACGGTACGGATGGTCTTCTCCGCATCCGGCTGGAGCTGCTCGATGCCTGAAGCCAGGGCGATCTCGGCGCCAAGCAGCTTCAAGTCGAGCGATCCGTACTTGTACAGCCCCTCGATGCCATGCTGGATCCGTTCCTTCGGGAACCCGTATCCGCACCGTAGCGCCGTCCGAACGACACGGGGTTCCTCTTCCTCCATCAGGAAGCCCGCCGGAGGTTCCATTCCCCGGCGCGCCATTGCCAGCACGGCGAAGCATCGCACGTGCCAGTCCCGATCATCCAGCAACTGCATCACGAGCGTGTCAGCCTGTTCGCATTCGTACTTGCAGAGTCTCAGGGCGCCCATGGCTCTGTGGGTCCATGACTCCCCATGCACGAACGAGCGGACGGTCTTGCGCTCCAGCTCGGTCGCTTCAAGCAGCGACGTGATCGCCTCCTGCTGCCGCACCGGGTCGCCTGCGGAAGAGAGGAGTACCAGGCTTGAACACAGGAGCCAGTTCACCATGAAACCAGTGTATACCGGCGGGTACTCCGTGCGATCGATCAATCCCCGTGGATCATTCGAAGCCGCGTGGAGAGTCTCAGCAGCAGATGGACGCGTTCGAACTCATCAAGGAAATCCTGCATGTTCGCGTGCAACTGATCCCGGGGGATCGACGCACCGGGCACTGGGCATGCCGGTCCAAGACGACTTTCAGCCATCGCCCTGTACCTGTTGAGTGTTCGATCACCGAAGACGCTGACGAGCTCGTGATCCTCCGCGGCCAGGATGAGCACCGGGACCCGCATGCCCTTGTTGATCATCACACGTGATGCAAGTTCCGGGTACTCGTCGCGGTCCAGCCAGGCCAGGTCGATGCAGTCGGTGGCATCGGCGATCGCCTGGATCATCGGCCCCTGGCTGGAGCAGTCGCCGCACCAGATCCCCGAGATGCAGATCGCCTTGATGGTTCTGGTGAACCCGCCGAGCAGGTCCAGCTGTGCCTGGTTCAACTCGAGCTGCTGTCGGACTTCGCGCCATGCGTCGGCCTTGCCGGGATCAGTCTGGAGGTAGTCCTCGTAGCCGAGCCCTGCTTCGTGAGCGGATCTGATCATGCCTGCATCAATCACCTTGAACTCCCTTTCTTCGAATCGACCGGGTCCGGGCGGACATCGCCTGACCCCTGAGCATCCCGTTGAACCTCCACTGTACCCGCATCGTTGCCTGGTGGTTCCTGGAGAGCCGGGGAAGGCATCACGATGAACACGAGGACGAATGTTCCGAAGGTGATGCCGATGATGCCGCCGATGATGCCCAGGAGGCCTGTGATCCTCTGCCAGGCTCCACCTCGAATCGCGGTGGTTCCGCACCAGCAGGCGACCAGGCCGCTCAGCAGCCCGATCCCGACCAGTGAGAGTGGAATCGAGATCACGCCCAGTACCAGGCTGAACACCGCCTGGACGGTCCCGGACTGTTGCATGAGTCTTCCAGCCTGGTCAGCTGGAACCTGCCGAGTGGTCGTCAACCTGTGACCTCAATCTTCTCAGGGCGTCAAACGCATCCATCGGGCTCATCTGGTCCAGTTGCAGGGATACCAGCTGCTCGATCACCGGGTGCCTCAGGTACTCGGTGAACAGTTCCATCTGGGGTGCATCCGAGGCGACCACGGTCCTGGTGGTTCCCTCGGTCTGCACCGTGAGGGTCTCCAGCAACTGGCGTGCTCGCTCGATCGATCGAGCCGGCAGCCCCGCCAGTTCCGCGACATGGATCCCGTAGCTTCGGTCGGTCCTTCCGGGGAGGATCCTGTGCAGGAAGACCACCCGGTCCTCGAACTCGCTCACCGCGACGTGCAGGTTGGTGATCGATTCCATGCGATCGGCCAGCGTGGTCAGTTCATGGTAGTGGGTTGCGAAGAGGGTGCGGCACTCGATGCCTGCAAGCGTCTCCGCGATCGCCCATGCCAGCGACAGCCCGTCCAGGGTGCTGGTCCCACGACCGATCTCGTCGAGTATGACGAGGCTTCGCGAGGTGGCGTTGTGAAGGATGTTGGCGGTCTCGGTCATCTCGACCATGAAGGTCGACTGGCCCGAGTGCAGTTCGTCCGCTGATCCGATCCGCGTGAAGATGCGGTCGGTCAGGCCGATCCTCGCCGAGGCGGCCGGTACGAAGCTGCCGGCATGGGCCATCAGCACGATCAATGCGACCTGCCTGATGTACGTCGACTTGCCGGCCATGTTGGGCCCTGTGATCAGTGCCAGCGTTGCCGAGGGATCATTGCTTGCCAGCTCCATCTTGTGCGGATCCGCCGCATGCACGCGAACGGCATCCGTCGACGCGAGGCTGCAGTCATTGGGGATGAACGAATCGGACAGGAGGCGATCGAGTACCGGGTGACGGCCCTGTTGGATCTCGAGGATCCTGGTCTCATGCATCTGCGGCCTGCAGTATCCCCCGCCGATGGCGGTCATCGCGAAGCTGGTGAGGACGTCGATCTCGGCCACCGTGTCGGCCATCACCATCAGGTGTTCCAGGTGGTCGTGGCATCGACTGCACAGCAGGTCGAAGAGTTCCCGCTCCCGTTGCAGCGCCCTGGAGTCTGCCGAGAGGACCTTCTCCTCGAACTCCTTCAGCTCGGGCGTGATGTACCTCTCGGCGTTCTTCAGGGTCTGCTTCCTCGTGAACTCGACGGGAACCTTGTCCGCGTTGGCATTGGAGACCTCGATGTAGTAGCCGAACACCTTGTTGTACCCGACCTTCAGCGAGCCGATGCCCGTCTGCTCGGTCAGGTCAGCCTGGTACGCGGTCAGCCAACTGGTGGCGTCCCGCTTGAGGAGCCGGGCCTCGTCCAGTTGTTCGTCGATCCCGTCCCTGAAGAGTCCGCCGTCCCTCATGTGGCTGGGTGGTTGTTCGACACAGGAACTCGTGATCGATTGGGAAAGTGCGTCCATCCGTTCGCAGGCCTCGAGCAGTTTCCTCGAGATCCCCTCCATGCCGCGACAATCCATGGACCTGGCCGCCAGCTGCGCAGCGGCGCGGACCGAGTGCCCGATCGCGACCAGGTCTCGCGGTGTGGCCCTGCCCAGGCCGATGCGGCCTGCGACGCGGGCCACGTCCTGAATGCTGCTCGTCAGTTCCAGCAGCTCCTCGAGAAGCCCCTCGTCCTGGAGCATGGATCCAACGATCTCGTGGCGGGAGCGTATCCGTTCGATATCCGACAGTGGTTCGCACAGCCATGTCCGCAGCAAGCGGCGACCCATCGGCGTGCCGGGCTTGTGCATGATCGAGAGCAGCGACCCCTCGGTCGATCCGCTTCTCATGGTCCTCTCGATCTCCAGGCTTCGCAGCGTCGATGCATCCAGTTGCATGCGGGAGGAGCGGTCGATCCGTCGTGGCGGTTCAAGGTGCGCCAACCGTCCCTGGCCATCCGCTGACTGTCGCGGGGCCTGGGTCTGGAGCAGGTAGTGCAGCAGGCCCCCGGCAGCACGGATCGCATCGTGCTGGTCCTCGATGCCGTATCCCTCCAGGTTCGAGACGCCGTAATGCCTCAGGAGGACGTCGCGTGCATGGTCGAGCCTGAACGTGAACTCGGGCCTGGTGGTCATCGGGCATCCGGCTTCACCGGAGATCGATTCCAGCACCGGGTCGATGCCGCCGTTGATGTCCTCCGCAACAAGCAGTTCGCTCGTGCCGAGTCGAAGCAGCATGTCCGCGGCATCGGAGGAGTTCACGGGGTGCAGGTGGAACCGGCCGGTCGAGATCTCCGCGACCGCGACGACGCCCCTGGTGCCTGTTTCTGATTCATCGAACACGACGGTGCATACGCAGCTTGCGGTTGCATCGTCCAGGAGCGTCTGGTCGATCAGGGTGCCGGGTGTAATGACCTGGGTGACCGCGCGATCGACGATGCCCTTGGCTTCCTTCGGATCCTGGACCTGGTCGCAGATGGCGACCCGGTATCCCTGGTCGACGAGTCTCTTGAGATAGGCCTCGACCGAGTGAAACGGAACCCCGGCCATCGGGACACCGGAGGTTCTCTCGGTCAGCGTGATTCCAAGCGCGTCGTGTGCCGTGTGGGCGTCCTGATCGAACAACTCGTAGAAGTCGCCCATCCTGAACAGCAGCAGGCAGTCCGGGTGCTCGGACTTGAACTTGGCATACTGCCTCATCGCCGGTGTCTTGTGGTGGGACAGCTCGGGTGTTCCTGTTCCGGCTCCGACGGTACCGACGGTCCCGTGTTCCACCTCGGTCTGGTTGTTCTTTCTCTCCGTGCTCACGACCCACAGTATAGATGCAGGTCGGTTGGCTCGTTCGTCCCCTTTATTGGGTATCCTCGGTGTCCATGACGACCCCATGCCACCGCATCGGCGTGCTCATCCTGGTGCTCCTGTGTGCCTGTTCGTGCGATGCACGGGAGGGGCCCGGTCATGCCGGCCACGGGGGTGCTGCGACCGGGGCGACCACCCACAGCCTCGAGGTCACCGCGACGGCCTACAACTCAGTGCCCGATCAGACAAGCTCGACTCCATTCATCGGTGCCTGGGGCGATCGTCTTGAACCCGGTATGAAGGTCATCGCGGTGAGCAGGGATCTGATCCCCCTCGGCCTTGACCATGGAGTCAAGGTGAGGATCCAGGGGCTACCCGGGGAGTACACGGTCCTGGACAAGATGAACAAGCGGTGGAAGAAGCGGATCGACATCTGGATGGATCTGGACATCGAAGCTGCGAAGCAGTGGGGCAAGCGCACCGTGAGGATCAGCTGGTCCGATCCGGTCCGGTCAGCGGATGGTGGACGTCCGTGATCGAATCTTGACCGTGTGATCCTGTCCCTGGTGATCCACCCGGCATGACCCCTCGCCATCGGGTCCGATCAGCAGTGTCACGGTCTGGATGACCTGGTCGTCCTCCAGGATCGGCACGCTGGCATGGACATCACCCCCTGGCATGATCGTGATCTCGATCGCGTCGGTGGTTTCGGCTCCGATGACGACCTTCGCCTGTCGGCCTTGCATCACCAGCACGCTGGGTTCTGCGAGAACCCGGTCATCCTGCCACACCTTCAGGTCGTATCTCACCTGTGTCTGGTCCCCAGTCGAAGCGCAGCAGCAGAGGTGCAGGCAGGCGACGATGGACATCAGGATCCTGCACATGGTCCAAACCCTCCTTGGCTGGTTGCCGAGCACGGCTCATGGCTCGACCGGAAACAGGGGCTAATGGAGCGGACCAGGGTCGAACTGGCAACCTCCTCGATGCGACCGAGGCGCTCTCCCAATTGAGCTACCGCCCCGGGAAGAATTCGAGTATACATGCTGGCCAGTCACAGCATCCACAGGCCCGGGGACGAGTACTCCATGAACGGCATTGAAATCCTCCTGATCTACTGTCTGCTGATCATCCTGGCATCAGTCCTGGGCGGGCTGATCCCGATCTTCGTCCGCATGGGGCACCGTGGGCTCCAACTCTCGCTCAGCTTCATCGGTGGCCTCATGGTCGCGGTCGCGCTGCTGCACCTGCTGCCCCATGCCGTCGTCATCGCGATCGAGCAGACGCCATCGTCCCTCGGCCATGAAGGGATCGAGAACAGCATCTTCCAGGTCATGTTCTGTGTCATCCTCGGCTTCCTGGCGATGTTCCTGCTCGAGCGGTTCTTCTGCTTCCATCACCACGAAGCCCCTTCGGAGGCGGCCTCGTGCAGCCATGACCATGAGCACGGGTTCCATTCGCTCAACTGGATCGGCGCGATCTTCGGCATGACCGTCCACAGCATGATGGCTGGTGCGGCCCTGGCGGCATCCGTCGTGGCCGGTATCCAGGAGAAGACCGGCTTCGTGCTGGCAGGCCTCTCCACGTTCCTGGTGATCGTGCTGCACAAGCCCTTTGACAGCCTGACCGTCCTGACACTGATGCGTGCCGGTGACAGCCCGAAGCCGAGGATGCACCTGGTGAACCTCCTCTTCAGCCTGGCGGTGCCGCTGGGTGCGGTCCTGATCTGGATCCCGCTTGGACTCCAGGACACCGGGTGGCTGCTCTGGGCCTCACTGGCGTTCTCCTCGGGCATGTTCATCTGCATCGCGTTGAGCGATCTGCTCCCGGAACTCTACATGCACAACCATGATCGCCTGAAGCTCTCGATCGCCTTGCTGCTTGGAATCGCATTGGCATGGGCGGTCGGACGGATGGAGATGTCCGTTCATGATCACCACCATCATCATGGTCATGGTTCCATCGAAGCCGTCGAAGGCCACGACCATGACCACGACCATGATCATGATCACGACCATGATCATGACTGAACTGAAAGGAAGATCGCTTTGAAAGCTGAGACCCTCCTGGCCGAATTGAATCGACTCAGGGCCGACATCGACGAGGATCCGACGGACCTGGAGTGGTTCACCCTCCATCACGTCTTCTGCTTCGTCTCCTACAACATGGGGCAGTTCCAGGAATACCTCGACGAGTCGATCAAGCCCGGCGATCCTGTGCCGTGACGCATCCTGCTTGACCGGTCCCCCGACGCTGCTACCATCTGGGCATGTCAATCAACGGCATCAGCATCCTGATCCTGATTCAGCCCGAGTAGTGGGCGCCGTTGTCGTGTGATCATCGACGGCCCCGCCCTCGGCGGGGCCGTTTCCACTTCCAGGACCGAGCACGAATGGGTGCACCCCGCACCGGATCCAGCCAATGACCGAGACCAAGCGCAATTACAAGTCGACCCTCAACCTTCCCCGAACCGATTTCGCCATGCGGGCCAACCTGGCCCAGAACGAGGCCGGAACGATCGATCGATGGGAGAAGCAGGGGCACTACGATCGAGCGATGTCCGGCCGAGCCGATGGCCAGGCGTTCGTCTTCCATGATGGTCCGCCGTACGCAAACGGATCGCTGCACGAAGGCCACATGCTCAACAAGGTGCTCAAGGACTTCGTCGTCCGATCCCACCTTCTGGAGGGTCACTACTGTCGTTTCGTCCCGGGATGGGACTGCCATGGTCTTCCGATCGAGCACCGAGTGCTCTCGGACCTGAACCAGAAGGGCAAGTTGGAGAAGATCGAGTCGCTGGATCCGGATGCACGCCGGATGGCCATCCGCAGGGAATGCGGTGGATACGCATCCAAGACGATCAAGTCGCAGATCAAGCAGTTGAAGTCGCTGCTGACGATCGCCGACTACGACCATCCGTACATCACCATGGATCCCGCGTACGAAAAGGGCGTCCTGGAGGTGTTCATCTCGCTGCTCCGGGAAGGACTGGTCTATCGTGACAAGAAACCGGTCCACTGGTCCATCGAGAATCGAACGGCCCTTGCAGAGGCGGAACTTGAATATCAGGACAGGGAGGATCGCTCCGTGTTCGTCGACTTCGAGTCCGTCGACCGCGATGCCGTGGCGGCCGCGTTCTCGGCAGACCTGGAGATGAACCCGAGCTTCATGATCTGGACGACGACCCCGTGGACGCTTCCGGCCAATCTCGCGGTCGCGGTGGGGGAGCAGTACCGCTACGCGCTGGTGATGTTCGACGGTTCCCTGACCATCGTCGCCAGCGAACTGCTGCCGCGAGTCGCCCAGACCGCCGGCGCCGAATTCGAGATCATCGCCGAGACTGAAGGCGCCAACCTGGTCGGCCTGGAGTACAGGCATCCCTTCTGCGATCGCACCGGGCGGATCCTCGCTGCGGACTACGTGACCATGGAGGATGGAACCGGGTTGGTGCACACCGCCCCGGGACATGGCCAGGAGGACTACATGACCGGACTGAAGTCCGGTCTGGAGATCTACTGCCCCGTCCGCGAGGATGGCACCTACGACGAGACCGTCCCCCAGTGGATCCAGGGCAGGAGCATCTGGGAGGGCAACGACCTGGTGACCGAGACACTGCGTTCCAGCGGCCATCTCGTGCATGACCAGTTGTTCTCCCACAGCTATCCCCACGACTGGCGATCCAAGACACCCGTGATCTTCCGATGCGCCGAGCAGTGGTTCATCGCGGTCGACAAGCCCCGGCAGTCCGACCAAAGGAACCTTCGGCAGATGGCGATCGAGGCGTCTTCCTCCAGGACCCGGTTCGAACCCGAGTGGGGTCGCAACCGCATGCTCGGCATGCTGGAATCCAGGCCCGACTGGTGCATCTCCAGGCAGCGGGCCTGGGGGCTGCCCATCCCGGCCTTCCAGATGCCCGATGGCACGATTCTCATGACGGCTGCCTCGGTCGCGACCGTTGCCGAGTGCATCGGCCGCGAGGGTTCCGACGCCTGGTTCACGAAGGATCCGGCGTCGCTGCTGGAGGGCTACGATCCCGCCGCCGACCAGGATGCCCCCGAGGGGATCCGACTGGATCAGCTGGCCAAGATGTATGACATCTTCGACGTCTGGTTCGAATCCGGTTCGAGCTGGAACGCCGTCATGCGTGGGCGCGATCTCGGATACCCCGTCGACCTCTACCTGGAGGGATCCGACCAGCATCGTGGTTGGTTCCAGGCCTCCATGCTCCCGGCCCTCGGCGCCATGGGCGACACGCCGTTTGGATGCCTGCTGACCCACGGATTCATCGTCGACAAGGACGGGAAGAAGATGAGCAAGAGCATCGGCAATGCGCTCGGGCTCGACCAGATGATCAAGGACTTCGGGGCCGATGTCTGTCGCTGGTGGGTCGGATCGATCTCCTATGACAACGACATCAAGCTCGACGTCGAGTTTCTCAAGGTCGCCGGTGAAAGCTATCGAAAGGTCCGCAACACGCTGCGATTCCTGCTGAGCAACATCGGCGAATTCCAGGAGGCCGACTGCATCCCGCTGGAATCCATCGAGCCAACGTCGATCGATGCGTGGGTGCTCCAGCAGGCGGTCGCGGTCCAGCAGGAGGTTCGCCAGCAGCTTGATCAGTACGACTTCCGTCGGGCCCAGCAGTCGATCTTCGCCTTCTGCAACGAGACGCTCTCCTCGATCTACTGCGCCGCGGTCAAGGACCGGTTGTACTGCGATGCCGTGGACTCGGACCGGCGCCGGAGGACGTGTACCACGATGCATGAAGTGGTCCACGTGCTCATCCGGCTCCTGGCTCCGATGATTCCACACACCGCCGAGGAGGCCTGGCGTTCGTTCACCTCCGACCAGGACGCCTTCGTGATCGACCTGGTCCACAGGGACGTCACGCCCATCGATGCGGACCCGCACTGGGCCACCGTGATGGACCTTCGCGAGCAGTGCCTCAAGCAGCTGGAGCAGGCCAAGGCCGATGGCATCGAGAACCCGCTTGATGCGGGGCTTGAGATCCCGGATCCGGACGGCGTGCTGGCACCCTTCGCCGAAGACCTCGCCGACCTGATGGGTGTCTCCAGGATCACCCTCTCCGCCCAGGCGGATTCAGTCAGCGTGATCGATCTCTCGGATCAGCCCAGATGCGAGCGATCATGGAAGCGTGACGGTACGGTCAGGGAGCGTTCTGACGGTGGACTGCTTTCAGACAGGGATGCGGTGGCGGTCGGCCTGGAGTGATCGGTCCGGGTCAGCTGACGCGTGAACCTGCAGGAACCTTCCCGTCCAGTCCCACCAGCACGACATCACCCTCGGCGTCATCACCGACGGCGGTCGCTGCCAAGACCATGCCCTGGCTGATCTGGCCCCTGAGCTTGCGTGGCTCGAGGTTCGCGACGAACACGACCTGGCGGTCGATGATCTTCTCCGGCTCGTACCAGGCCCTGATGCCCGCACAGATCTGGCGTGGTTCCCCTGAGCCGTCGTCGATCGTCAGCACGAGGAGCTTGTCCGCATCCGGATGGATGATCGCGTTGGTCACCGTGCCCACGCGCAGGTCGATCTGGGCGAAGTGGGCGAAGTCGATCGATGCAGCGGGTTCAGCCATTGTCCTGGTCGTCTCCGGCATCATCGGTCGCGACGGCCTGCTCGTTCTCGGTGTCGATCTCCTCGTCGATCGTGGATCGGGTGTACTCGAAGCCCCATCGATCCTGGAGTGAATCGAAGCTGAACACGTCGAAGACATCCACCCTCGGCTCGCTCTGGCGGATCGCTCGTGCCAGGCCCGGTCCGGTCGCGAGGGTGTCGAAGTCCTCCTGGGTCATCGGGTAGAGGTCGCTGATCTTGAAGATCACCAGCGACAGCGTCTGCTCGTCTGGGATCACCATGAGCCTTTCGGATACGGGCAGCTCGGAGATGTTCGTGTCCATGGGAAGCGTGCTCGCCTGGTCGACGATCTCGCTGACGACGTTCTCCGATCGGCCGAGCCCCGGGATCTGTCCCGGGAAGATCAGCCCGCTTCGCAGGAACTGCATGTCGGCCTCGCGGAGCTGGCTCACGAAGGTGAGCTTCGAATCAAAGCTGCTGGCAACCGACTGGAGTCCCTTGTCGATTGCCTGTTGCCGGATCGAGTCGGACATGTTCTTCAGCTTGTCGAACCGCTCCAGGGCGATGGTGTCCTGTTCCACCTGTTCACGAACCTCCTCGAGGTCGGTGGGTTCCCTGGAAGGATCGGTCTCGGTGATCCTGAACAGGACGATGTCGTTGCCGGAGGTCCGGGTCGCTGGACCGGCGATGTTCTGCTGGATCGGAATCGTTGCATCCTGGCTGAATTCCTTCGCCATGGGGGTCAGCTGAGAAATCCGCGTCGGTGTCGAGCCGAATCGATCCGTGGTCGCCTCTCCGACGATCTCGAGCTGGTTGATGTCGCCTGGCTGAATCCACTCCTCGGTCGAGCCGACGGTCAGTGGCGGGAGCTTGAACTCGGAGGAGATCTTCTGGCCCAGCTGCTCGAAGGTCTCTCGCTGGTCGAGCCACTGCTGGTCGAAGACGTAGTAGCCGCTGGTCTTCTGCAACCCTCGACGGCCAAGCTGCAGCTGGTCGGAGGCGTACTTCTCGATCTGCCTGGTCTTCTTGTCGACCAGTTGCTCGAGCATCTGGATCCTGACGGCCTCCTTGAAGGTGTTGAAGTCCGGCGCAGTCGTGGCAAGTGGATCTCCGCTGAACTGGTCGATGTTCCGCTGGAAGTACTTCCGCATCTCGATGTTGTTCATGTCGCTGCTGGAGCTGACGGATTCCCTGATCAGGTCTGAGGGAATGATCAACCACTCGAGCTTCAGCCTGTCCGGCAGCCTGTAGCCGAACTGGTTCTGGGCATCGGCCAGTTGGTCGGCGTGCTTGTCCAACTGCTCCTGGAGCTGCTCCGCCGTCGGTGTCGGAACATCGACGCCCGTGTCAGGATTGGACGCATCGATGATGACGACGTCACCGGAGACACCCAGCAGAAGCTTTGCAGCCGACTGCCTGAGTCGTTGATCCGAGAAGCGTGCCGATGCCTCGATCAGGTTCAGCAGCCTGACGACGCCGTTGGCCTTGGCCATCGTGTTGAGGACCATGTCCTGGCTCTGGCCGGTGCTGGCCGACATGAGTGCCAGTGCCTGTTCCTGCGTGATCTGCTCGTTGGTCATCACGGCCTCGAGGCTCCGAAGCCCCTCGGCCGGACCGCCGATCAGGCCGGCGGCATCGGCCTCCCGCGTGAGGAGGTACCAGTGTCCGGGGTTGCTGTCGGCACCGAGCAGTCTCAGTGGATTCTGGGGCCCGATGGTTCCCTGGAGAACCCGGAGCTCCTTCTGCAGATCCAGCAACTGCCTGGCGGTGACGCGTTCACCGTTGGAATTGAGCTTCGCCCAGGTACTGCCACCGGTGGCGCTGGCCTGGGAGAGCCCCGTGATTGCCTGAGGAACCAGGAACGTGATTAGGAGGAGCGTGCCTCCGACAGCCAGGATCCACTTGTTGTAGCGACGAAGGAATTTGAACATGGCCGATTCGATCCTGCTTCCTGGAGGACCAGTCTGGTCCCAAGTTGATCCTGTCCGGCCGCGACGGCCGGAATCACATCAACGGTAGAATTCGACGATGAGGTTGGTGTTCACGTCGAAGGGGATCTGGTCCGAGGTCGGCATGGACACGATCGTGATGCTCAGTTCCGACGGGTTGACCTGCAGCCAGCCTGGAACGACGTGTCCGGCGAGGGACTCCATGTTCTCCCGTGCCAGCTTCTGGATGCCGTCCTTCAGGGAGATGACGTCACCTGTCTTGAGGCTGTAGCTCGGTCGATCAACCTTCTTCCCGTTGACCTTCACATGACCGTGGGCGACCATCTGGCGTGCAGCCCAGATTGTCCTGGTGAACCCGGCACGCCTGACGAGGTTGTCGAGCCTGGCCTCGAGCAGTTGCAGGAGGACCTCACCGGTGTTGCCGGGTCGACGGGTCGCAGCAGCCATGTATCGCTTGAACTGGCGTTCGAGGACGTTGTAGTGGTAGCGAAGCTTCTGCTTCTCATCCTTGCGGATTCCATAGTCCTTGAGCCTTCGACCACGAAAGCCGTGCATGCCCGGAGGGGTCAGCTGGCGCTTGACGGTGTGCTTGGGGATGTCCGCGATGGGAACGCCCACGCGCCGTGAAAGCTTGACTTTTGGACCCAGATATCGAGCCATCGACCTTGTTCTCCGCGATCAGTACATCAACATGATCCAGCCGCCGGCGATCGGCGGATGGGAATCGGTAAGTATTCCAGCAGGAGGTGGTTCCGTCAAGCCTACGAAGTGCTGTGGGTGGGTTTCCGGGCCATTCGGGCTCAGGCGGAAACCGGCTCAAGTCGGCTTGGAACGGCCCTGACCTCGATCTGCAGCTCGCACGGGTCGATTTTTGGCCTTTCAGGCAGGATTTCAGCCAGGTCCCTCAGGACCGGATCATCCCGCAATGCACCCGGGATCGACTCCAGAACCCTCTGGCCGTGTGCCAGTTGGCCCAGATCGATGGCCCTCTGGACCTGGTGTCTGAACCGTTCGACCAGGACCTCCCGAGAAACACCTGGTCCAGCCTCATCGCATGATGAGTCGGTGGTTGCAAGGATGGCATGGCAAGCTTGTGTGTTCGGTTTTTGCTGCATCAGTTCCATGACACGCTCCTGGAGAGGACGCCTCAACCGTGATATCGACCTCGGTGGGGGGTGTCTTGAGCACTGGGTGCACAAAGCGGTTGGTCCATGCAGTTATCACGGCCCGTGTGGGTGCAGACCGGATTGTTCGAACCAGGTGCGGATCGATGGTCAATAGGATCGACTCGTGTCGTTTCGCCGCCAGTTGAGGTAAGCCGTGTTGAGGACCCTGTATCCGCCGGGTGTCGGGTAGTCGCCCGTGAAGTACCAGTCGCCGGTGAACTCGGGCATCGCCTGGTGCAATCCATCCACGCTCTGGTAGACGACGCTGACGGTTCCATTCCAGTCAAGGTGAGCCGGGCGGATCAACTCGGCGACCTTTCCGGAGATCTCCTTCAGGCTGAATCGGTCGTAGATGAGCTTCACGTGGTTGACCATTCGCTCTGGCGCCAGGCTCGCCTGGGCGAGGCAGAGGGTCTCGACCTCCTCGAGCAGGTCCTCCTGGCCACGTTCCTCCAGCAGTTTCACGGCGGCCTCGAAGGCGATGAACCGACCCAGCTGGCTCATGTCGATCCCGTAGCAGTCCGGATACATGATCGGCGGGGCGCTGGAGGCGATGATGATGTTCCGTGGATTCAACCGGCTCAGCATCGTGATGATCGATTCCCTGAGCGTCGTGCCCCGGACGATCGAGTCGTCGATCACGACCAGCGAGCTGTCCGGCGTGATCGTGCCATGGGTGATGTCGTAGACGTGCGAGACCAGGTCCCGCCTCGCGGCATCATGGGTGATGAATGTCCGCAGTCGCTGATCCTTCTGGGCGACCTTCTCGCCCCGGGGGCCGCTGGTGAAGATCGAGTCGAGCCTGCTCGCATCGAGGGTGCCGGCTTCCAGTTCCATCCGGATCTTGTTCCTGAGCTGGTCCCTGCTCATCGTCTGCAGTTGTTCCATCAGCCCGATGAATGCCGTCTCGCTGGTGTTGGGGATGAATCCGTACACCGCGCTCTCGATGTCGCCACCGAGCTGCTGGACGATCGGTTCGGCGAGATTCCTGCCAAGGTGCTTGCGTTCCCGGTAGATGTCCTTGTCGTTGCCGCGGCTGAAGTAGATCCGCTCGAAGGTGCACTGCCTGACCGGCATGGGTTCGCACACCGGTTCGATGTCGATGACCCCGCTTCTCTTGACCGACAAGGCATGTCCCGGTGGGATCGGGAGCACCTGTTCCGGCTGGAGGTCAAACACCGTCACCAGGGCTGCTCGCTCGCTCGCCATGGCGACCACCTCGTCGTCGACGTGGTAGAACGCCGGCCGGATTCCCGCTGGATCACGACTGATCATGACGTCCCCGTTGCCCAGCAGGGCGCAGAGCACGTACCCACCGTCGAAATCCTCCAGGGCGCGCTCGAGGATCCTCGTCGGGTTCAGCTGTCGGGAGATCTCCTCGGCCAGTTCGCGTCCCTCGAGGCCGTGGAACGAGCCCGGTCCCATGGTCGTCTCCAGTTGCTCGTGTTCCCGATCGAGGCTGTAGCCGAGTCGTTCCAGGACGACCTGCGTGTCCGAGTCGCCGACGGGGTTCAGTCCGTACTGGAGCAGCTTCCTGAACAGGTCGGTGCTGTTGGTGAGGTTGAAGTTGCCTGCAAGCGCGACGTTCCGGCTGGCCACCGTGTTGCGGCGAAGGAACGGATGGCAGTTCTTCGAGGAGCGGCCTGCATGGGTTCCGTACCTGAGATGCCCGATCATCGCCTCGCCGAGAAACCGCATCTTCCTCTTGAGCTTGACCGGATCCATGGAGACCAGGTCCTCCTGGCTCAACTTCTCCATGGGTTGCATCGCGTCGTCGTAGATCCTCTCGATCGGGTTCCGCTTGTTCGTCCTGATGCGTTCCAGGAACGGATCCCCGGCCGGCATGTCGAATCGCGCGGTTGCGATGCCCGCACCATCCTGGCCCCGGTTGTGCTGCTTCTCCATCAGGAGGAACAGCCGGCGAAGACCCCATGCGGGATCGCCGTACTCCTTCTGGTACCACGCGAGCGGTTTCCGGAGCCTGATCATCGCCAGGCCGCATTCATGTCCGATCTGGTCACTCATCGCGAGCGTCAAGGTAGATCGCTGGCCGGAAATTTACCAGTTGGCTCATCGGTGATTGCCACTGGCAACGCCAGCAGGTACACCATGTCCATGACCGGACGAGCCGATGATGCGGTGACCTGGGTGGGTCTGATGGCCCAGTGGATGGAGTACGCACGAGCGAGCATGGGCTGGCCCCGTGACCTGGAAGGCGATCGGCACCGGGCCTCCGTCGAACACGTCATCACCCTGCAGGCGACGATCATGGCCGTGGAGCACCTGCATCAGGTCGACCAGATGGAGCGGATCCTGGCTCTCGATCGTGCGCAGGTCGGTGTTCAGTCGGCGGTCGAGGTTCTCCAGGACCAGTGGAACGACCAGGTGCCCGCGAACATCCATTCGATCGTGGTCAAGGCCATGGAGGCCATCGATCGGACCAGATCCGGCCTGGTCATGACCATGGTGTGGAATGAGCCCTTTCCGCTGGAGATGCCGTTGCTCCAGGTCGATTGCTCGAGCGATCCGAGGAGCAGTCTCTCCATGGTTCCCCCGGGAACGGTCCTGGGCCCCGGTACCCCGATCGCCTGGTGGACAGGCGGGGGGGCACCGCCGATTCCCTTCGTCACCGGTTGCATCATCGCGGCACGCCTTGAACCGCTTCAGCTCTGGCGGTCGATCGACCTCGGGTGCGGCGATCGGGTCGAATCTCTGCAGGTCGAACCCGAGTGTTCAATCCCGATGCTCGCGCCCCTGTTGATCGAGGGACGACGAAACGACTGGCCGGTCGATCCTGATTCCTGGATCAACGCCACGACCGGCATGGTCCCGCCGGCGATGACCACCTGGCATCTGGACGAGCCGGCTCCGGGCATCCGGAATTCAGGCGTGGTTGAACAGCGGCATCATCCCGACCCGCAGGATGGGTGATGGCTGGTCATGGGTGGTGATCGTGAGAATCTCCAGCAGTTCCGGGGCCTGGTCCCTGTAGAGGCCGCGGATCAGTTCCGGGCAGTTGCACTGCCTGGACAGGTGCAGCAGCACGAGGTGATCAAGTCGTCCGCCTGTGGCGATCCTTCGAGCGGCATCGAGGGCGTCCTGGTTCTCCAGGTGACCATGGTGTGATCGGACCCTGTCATTGATGAAGGTCGGACGGTCCGAGTTCCTGAGCATGCCTGGATCGTAGTTGCTCTCGATCGCGAGGATGTCCAGGTCGACGAAGGTGTCCATGAACGCATCATTGAGCGAGCCGAGGTCCGTGGCGAAGCCGAGCCTGCTGCCATCGGCTTCCAGGACGAATCCCGCGGTACCTGTCCGGTCGTGAGGAAGCTTGATGCATCGGGTCGAGATGTCCGCTGCGAGCTCGAGCTCGTCGTCAAAGAGCCTGATCGCAGCGGGGGGGACGCCGGACTCGATCGCTTCCCTGTGGTCGCCCCGGTGGCAGTGCACATCGACCTGGTCCCGTCGGATCGTGTTGGCCCAGCTGGACTTGAAGTGATCGCTGTCGAGATGGGTCAGCAGGATGGCGTCAAGCCTGGGCATCTCCAGTCCGATGTCAGACAGTCGCCTGGCGCATGTTCTCGGCCCGAGACCGGCATCGATCAGGATGGTCCGTGTCCCGGACCGGGCGTGGACATGCACCAGGGTGGCGTTGCCGGATGATCCGCTTCCAAGACAACAGAATTCAATCGTGCTGCATCCATGCATCGGTCCTGCTGCTCCAGTCAGTCTCTGCGTTCAAGGGCGAACATGGTTCCAAGTCGCCTTGTCACTGCGTGCGTCCATCATATCCCAACGACGGCGATGCATCAGATGGGCACGGGCCTGCGATCGACCGTGGTCACCGCCCGTATCGAAGTCGCTTCCTGATCCGCTGAAGTATCCAGCGTGAAGTGATCTTCCTGAGGTACGACGTATTCACCATGTCGTCCTCTGATTTCCTTGATTCCTGCAGGTGATCCAGCAGTCGGGTGACCGGAACGTGCCAGCCGTTGCGGGAGGCGAGGTCTTCCATTCGTGCCTGGAAGATCGGGTTGATCCGGCCACTCTCGTCCACGAATCCACTCGCAAAATGCGTGTACACGATGCAGCAGCCTCCCTCGTGTTCCAGTCGATCCAGGTTCGACGGGCAGATCAGGTCGTTGAACTCCTCGACCGTATGTCCATCCGATGAACTGAACCAGTAGTTTGCCAGGGGGGTGTCCTTTCTGCGGTATGGCATGCACGGGTCGCAGGCCAGCGTGTTCACGTGATTGAAGGTCAGGTTTCGCACGTACCGTATGTGACGGCTCAAGACATCCCCCCAGAAGACTTCCGAGCCCTCAGCTTCCCCTCCGCTTCTCTTGAATCCACGGCCTCTCAGTCCGTTGTACATGGAGTAGAGCCACTTGTACGGTGCCGGAAACCGATCCTGCCACCAGTAGACATTGCTCGTGTTCGCCTGGTGGTTTGCATGGATCGCGGGATAGGACCCGAGGATCCTCCGGTAGTCCTCGAAGGCGTTCAGGATCTCATCTCGCTCGAAGTGCCCGTCTCCCGGACCATGAAATCCGATCTCGAATCCAGAGGACTGAAGTTCCAGGATCCAATCTCGATAGCCTGGATCCCTGAGGCAATCGCCTGAGGACGGGCCGCGTGGTGGTTCGACCCAGACGGATTTGGTCGTCCGCAACCCGAGCTTCTGCAGGAGTTCATAGACCGGCCGCGTGTTCGCGATCGTCGAATTGTCGGTGTCATCGAATATCGAGAACGCGAAAGTCTTGCCCTCTGGATACTCAAGGTCGTGATGTGTCATGTCGCGATCCGCGATCAGGCTCGCCAGGAGCCGTCAGTCAATGACAGGAATGGGACGTGATTGCTGCTGGTTTTCGGGCCACAAGGAACAGGTTGCGACATCGGATCTCGTCTTCGGGAAGATCCCTGAAATCAGCGTGAAGCGGCACATCCGACGGGCTGAAGTCCGGAAGGCCCTTGAACACCCTGTCTTCTCTTTCGATCGCAAATCCCTCGTCCGATGCGAGACTGACATAGGCCCGAGGCCTGAGTCGGTTCTGGTGATGAATGGATGAGTTGCCGATTCGATCCCACTCCGACTCGGAAAACTGGAGGAAGTTGGCCGGTGTGATCCCGGATCCTTCCCTGCAGAAATCGTCATAGACATGGATGTTGCTCACGAACACTCCGTCTTGACGGAGTATCCTCGCTGACTCCTTGAAGATTGATGGCAGGATGGGCGTGGGGATGTAGCCGAGGCAGGAATTGCTGATGACGCAGTCGAACTCGCCGTCCGAAAAATCCGTGTCGCTGAAATCGAACGGTGACAGGTACTCGATCCCGGCATCTCTCAGTCGGTCGAAGCAATCCCCCGGGGCTCCCGCAAGGGCATTGATCCGAAGTCGGAACTGGTCATGATCGATCGGGAGTCCTTGCAGCCATTGCAAGCCGTCTCCCTTGACATAGTCGATTGTCTGGCAGACGTACTCGGGCCGCATGTGCCTGGACACGTCTGTCATGACGACCCTCCCGGCCCCGAGGCCATGGAGGACGATCGGGAGCAATGGGTGCCAACCCGAGCCGATCTCGATGATGGAGCTGTCTTCAAGAGGGATGAGCTCGCCTGACAGCAGCGGCTTGAAATCCTCGTAGATGTAGGAACGCCTGTTGAAGTCGTACTGGCCGTGACTGGCCAGATGATGTCTCAGTGAATCCATCGCGACACGCCCAAAGGGCGTTGCTCCGATGGCCTTGAAAGCCAGGACCCTGAGTCGCCAGGACTTCATTCGCCGGCCATCTCCTCGGTCGTTTTCTGCCGTTTGGAAGTGACCCGGCCCCTCTGTCTGATCAGCGGGCGGTCGCTGGTCTCGATGAAGTCGATGTACTCCTTCACCAGTTCGTCATCCTGCCGTTTCCGAAGCTCTTGAAGAATGTCGCTCACGGTGCGATTGCTTCGGCACACGAGGGAGAAGACCCACTTGACCGTGGCGACCTGATCGCTGGTCGCCCCGGACCGCCTCAGCCCGACGATGTTGATGCTGCCAGCGTAGTTGAAAGACGTTGCCGTGAACCATGGACAGAGGTTCCCGGTGATTCCGCACAGTCCGGCAATCATTCCCCCGCGGCCGATCTTGGCGAACTGGTGGACCCCGCCGTTTCCGCCGATCAGCACCCGGTCCTCGATGTGGACATGTCCGCCCAGCATGCAGCCATTGACGAATGTGCAGTTGTTGCCGACCTGTGCATCGTGGCCTGCATGGCTGTTGGCCATGAAGTAGTTGTCGTCACCGATGGTCGTGGGCAATCGTTCATTGCTGGCACGGTGGATGGTGACCCCTTCACGGATCGTGTTGCGATCACCGATCCTGAGACCGGCCCCTGGTGTGGATGGATCGAACGATACGTCCTGGGGGGACATGCCGAGGATCGCACCGGGGTAGATGATGTTGTCCGACCCGATCCACAGCGGACCCTGGAGCCAGACGTTTCCGATCAGCCGGGTGCCCGAACCGATCGTGATCGGTCCATTCAGGTGACATCCGGGACCGATCTGGACGTCATCAGCCAGTCGGACATCTCCCTCCAGTTTGACCGAGTCATCGATGCTGGGCATGGCCGCCATTGTACGATGTGTGCATGATCGTGACCTCCGACATGGTCGAGGTGGTCGACCTGGGCCGGATCGACTACACCAGCGCCTTGGAGCTCCAGCGGCGATTCCACGAGGAAGTCGTCGGGGCTCGGGGGGGTGATCACTCGCCCATGAAGCTGCTGCTGCTTGAACACGATCCACCGGTCGTGACCATCGGCCGGCACCCCGGGGCGGCCGGTCATCTCCTGGCTGATCCGGAGACGCTCCGGGCCCGCAACGTCCAGTGCGTGCAGACCGATCGTGGGGGGGACATCACCTGGCACGGTCCCGGCCAACTGGTGGCCTACCCGATCATCGACATGAACCTCTTCGGTCTTCGGATCCATGGATACATGAGACTGCTTGAGCAGGTCGTCATCGAGACGATCACGGGGTACGGCCTGGAAGGCACGCGCGACTCGGAGGCGCCCGGGGTGTGGGTGGGGGATTCGCCGACGCCTGCGACGTGCCCGAAGCGGAAGATATGCGCGGTGGGGGTTCGGGTCAGTCGATGGGTCACCATGCACGGGCTCGCCCTGAACGTGGATCCCGACCTGGGTTTCTACGACATGATCGTTCCGTGCGGACTGGCTGGCCGAGGCGTGAGCTCGATCTCCAGCGAGCTGGACGGATCCGGGACAGCGCCCCCAACGATGGACCAGGTCAAGGACACGCTGGCGGCCACATTCAAGCGGGTGCTTGATTCACGGGATCATTCCTCCGGCCGCTGAAGCGAGAGCTCCTGGAACACCTGGTCCGTGATGTCGATCGTGTCCGGGTACTTCAGGAAGGGTCTCATCCGGATCGCATCGACCGCCTGTTCGGCCAGCTCGGTCTCGAACTGCTCCGAGGTCGGGATGAACCTGAAGACCACGTCGATGCCTTGACGCTCGCTCACGACGTCGACCGCGGCGACCAGGTCGCGGTACGCACGCTCCAACTGCTCCGCCTGCATCTTGTTCTGGAGCTTCGCGGTGCCTTCACGCCACTTCTGGATCTCCTCCATCAGCTGGGAGAAGGCCTGCTGGGCCTCGGCGAACTCCGGGCTGTCCTCGTTGACGCCCTCGTAGTCCGACTGCAGCTGGTCGTACCTCTGGCGGTACTCCGCATCCTGTTCCTGCAGTTCGTCCTTGAGATTGTCCCGTTCCTCGGCGTAGCGATCGCTGTCAAGAAGCGCCTTGAGGATGTCCGTGATGTGGGCGGCGCCGATGGACCATGTCCGGCTGGTCGGCTCCTCGCCCCAGCCGATCCTTCCGTCGACGTCGCGGATGCTCAGCATGCCCTCCTCGCCGGTCAGCAGCAGCGACTCGGCTGGGCCGAGCTTCTGGTTCTCCTGGCCGTCCTGGTCGGCATGGGACTGGACCTCCATCGGGGAACCGACGAATGCCCCGACCATCAGCATGACGATCAGGACGGGGATCACGATCTGGCTGTACTTGTTCATCGTGTGTGCGAGCTCCTTGGTGTCTTCTCGTTCTCGATTCGGATCCACGCGGTCTTGTCGCATGCGTCGGTCACTCCTGTTCCAGGACCGCCATGAAGGCTTCCTGCGGGATGTTGACGCTTCCCACGGTCTTCATCCGCCTCTTGCCTTCCTTCTGCTTCTCCAGAAGCTTCCTCTTCCTCGTGACATCGCCGCCATAGCACTTGGCCGTGACGTTCTTCCTGACGGCCTTGATCGACTCCCTCGCGATGATCTTGCCACCGATCGCCGCCTGCAGCGGGATCTCGAACTGGTGCCTGTCGATCTGCTTCTTCAGCTTGACCAGGATCGCCCGGCTTCGCTGTTCGGCGTTGGACTTGTGGCAGATCAGGCTCAGGGCCTCCACCGGCATGCCATTGACCAGGATCGTGACTTTCGCGAGGTTGTCCTCCCGGTAGCCGATGATCTCGTAGTCCATCGTTCCATAGCCCCGCGTGATCGACTTCAGCTTGTCGTAGAAGTCGTAGATGATCTCAGCCAGTGGGAGCTCGTAGTCCAGTATCTGCCTGGTGTCAGACAGATACTGCTGCGTCTTGAAGGTGCCTCGCCTTGCATCACAGAGCTTCATCAGGTCCCCGATGTTCTCGTTGGGGCAGATGATCTCAAGCTTCACGATCGGCTCGCGGATCGCCTTGACCGTCGATGGATCGGGCAGGTCGGAGGGGTTGTGGATCTCGACCGTGGCCCCGTCGGTCAGGTCGACCATGTACGAGACGGTGGGGGCCGTCTGGACGACATCCACGCCGCCTTCCCGTTCAAGCCGCTCCTGGATGATGTCCATGTGCAGCAGGCCGAGGAACCCGCAACGGAATCCGAAGCCCAGCGCCTCGGAGTGTTCCGTCTCGAACGTGAAGCTGGCATCGTTCAGGTGGATGCGATCGATCGCGTCCCGGAGCGTCTCGAAGTCGCCTCGCTTGGTTCCATCCCCTGCCGTCGCCGGGTAGAAGTCGCAGAAGACCATCTGCGTCGGTTCCTTGTATCCGGGCAGCGGCTCCTCGGCGGGATTGGAATCCAGCGTGATGGTGTCGCCGACCCGGACATCATCGAGGGTCTTGATCGCCGCGACCATGTACCCGCCCTCGGCCGTGCCGAGCGAATCGACCTTGACCGGGAATGGCGTGTACCGGCCCAACTCGGTCACGTGGAACGTGCGGCCGGTTCCCATCATCCTGATCTTGTCTCCCTTGCGGATCGTGCCGTCGAAGACGCGGAAGTAGACGATGACACCCCGGTAGTCGTCGTAGTGACTGTCGAAGATCAGTGCGCGTGGGTTCTCCGACTCGGTCTTGCGTGGGGAGGGCAGCCGTGTGCAGATGGCGTCGAGCAGTTCCTGGATGCCCTCGCCGGTCTTGGCCGAGCACTTGAGGCAGTCCTCCGCCGGCAGGCCGAGGACCTGCTCGACCTCCATGGACACGCCGTCGGGATCAGCCGTCGGAAGATCGATCTTGTTGATGACCGGGATCAGTTCAAGATTGTTCTCCACGGCCAGGTAGGCGTTGGCGACGGTCTGTGCCTCGACCCCCTGTGTCGCATCGACGATCAACAGGGCGCCTTCGCAAGCGGTCAGGGCCCTGGAGACCTCGTACGCGAAGTCGACATGCCCCGGCGTATCGATGAAGTTCAATTCGTACTCTGTTCCCTCGAACTGATGATGGACCGTGACGGCCGAGGCCTTGATCGTGATGCCTCGCTCACGCTCCAGGTCCATCGAGTCCAGCAACTGCTCCTTCTGCTGCCGATCCGACACCGCACGCGTGGCCTGGAGCAGCCTGTCCGCAAGGGTGCTCTTGCCGTGGTCTATATGCGCGATGATCGAGAAGTTGCGAATTTCCAAGGGCCGACTCCGTGAACCCGGATTCTATTCGGAAGCCGGTCCGTCTGCCGGGTCGTGATCATTCATGCCGGCCCGGACCCGAGCCCCGTTGGCGTGGTGGTGTCCGAGCGTTCTCCGGCATCGGGGTCGGCCGAGCCAGGCGTGCGGGCCTTCCTGGCAGTCGGACCTGTTCGAGCGTTCCCTGGATCGACCTGAGCCTGATGACGTCCTCGATCTCCTGGGCCTGCTGGACCTGGCTCGATTCCACCTTCATCGTGATGTTGTCGATCGCACTTGAATCGGGGATGAGTACCAGTCTGTCATCGTGGACCCGCCAGGAGCCGGAATGGCCCACGATCACGACGGGTTGCCTCGGGCTCGCCGTCACGTTTGCAGCCGTGAAGACGTAGTGCATGTTCTGATAGAGCTCGAGTGTTCCGGGCGTCCCGGTCCAGAGACCGGCCAACCTGCCCTCGATCGAGTCCGGTTCGGAGCCGAGCATTCGCATGGGCTCGAGGGGACCGATCCGGATCTGGAGGGTGTTCTCCCAGATGCTCAGGGGAACACGCCTTCGGGGTTCGCGTGGTGAGACGTAGGGTTCCAGCCAGAAGGTCGCGTAGTTCTGGCGATGCCATCGGCCGCGTTCAAGCTGCTTCGACACGTACGGATTGGGTCCATCATAGATGATGTAGGCACCACTGAGATCGACATGAAGCGTCTGCTTCCCGTTGGTCCACCAGCCCGTGATGGGCAGCGGCTTGGTCGGATCAAGTTCGAGTATCTGCCTGGCCTCAGGCTTGGGTGACTCCTCCGCCACGGGGTCGGACTGCCTGGGTTGGACGTCCTGGCCCAGCCCCAGGATCAATGGGCAGGATCCGATCAGCAGCAGTCTCAGGAGGAATCGTTTCATCACTTGATCTCCTTGCACCAGTATAGCGCCAGCCAGTCGACCCGAGAGCGGCTTGTGAGCAGGTTTACGAGCAATTGCCCGGGCCCGTGTTTCCCAGGACCTTCAGGGAGGTCGGTGAGTCGACCTGATCCAAGGGTGAACCGACCAGGTCGTATTCGCAACTGTCGTGAATCCTGCACCGGATGAGTTCTCCCGGGCTGAGGGGGTCCCTGCTGGTGACCATGGTGATCGAATCCACGCGAGGTGCCTGGTGATAGCAGCGACCGATGTACACGTGGGGCTGATCGGTACCAAGCCGCTGGATGGTCGCCGGATCGGCCGGCTCATCGATGAGCACGTCGAAGATCGATCCCTCGCTGGCGACGTACTCGGCGTTCTCGAAGGCGATCTCCTGCTGGGCCAGCATGAGTTCCTCCTCGCGCTGTCGCTTGACGTCCTCGGGGACCGCCAGGTCCGGGTCCTGTTCCATCGTCGCCGCTGGCGTGCCCGGTTCATGCGAATACCTGAAGACACCGAGTGCATCAAACTGGAAGTCCCGGATGAACTGGACCAGTTGGCGGTGCTCCTGGTCGGTCTCACCCGGGAAACCCGTGATCATGGTCGTCCTGATCGCCATGCCCGGGACCCGGTCCCTCAGCTTCTCGAGCAGTTGCATTTGACTGGCGCCGTTGATGTTCCGTCTCATCCGGTTGAGCACGCCATCGGCACAGTGCTGCAGCGGGATGTCGATGTATGGCACCACGTTGGTCAGGTCCGCGATGGACTGGATCATCTCATCGGTGAACCGTGTCGGATAGGCGTACATCAGCCTGATCCAGCCTCCACCATGTTCGCCCATCAATCGGTCCAGTGAATCGAGCAGGCCGGAGAGTCCCATGCCGGGTCCGTCCTCGCCGATGTCCATTCCATACGAGGTCGTGTCCTGTCCGATCAGGTTGATCTCGAACACGCCGTCATCACAGAGCGCCCGTGCCTCGGCGAGCAGTTGTTCCATCGGCTTGGACCGCATCTTGCCTCTGATCGAGGGGATCGTGCAGAAAGCGCACTTCTGGTTGCATCCCTCGCTCATCCGCAGGTAGGCCCAGTGCCTCGGCGTCAGCCTGAACCGGTCCCCGTCATCCTCGAAGTACCCGATCCCGTTTCCATCGGCGCCGTTGACCGTGAGACCGATCGTCTGCATGCCGCGTTCACGCGCGGCCTGCAGGGCGTTGCCCGCGATCCAATAGGGCGGCTGATCATCATCCTCAAGCGAGCGCCTGCCCGGTCGGTCGCCTCGGACGGCCTGGCTGATACGGTCCCGATCGAAGACGCCGATCATCGCATCAATGCCGGGTGCCCAGTCCAGGAGCTTTGCCCTGTGTCTCTGGACGAGGCATCCCGTGACCACGACTCGGTCGATCCGGCCGCTGTTCTTCCTGTCGATCGCCTCGTGAATGACCTCGAGGGATTCCTCTCTGGCCGCGTCAAGGAAGCCGCAGGTGTTGATCACGACCGCATCAGCGGAATCATGATCCGATACGAGTTCAAGCCCATCGGCGGACAGCGCGCCGAGCATCCGCTCGCTGTCGACGAGGTTCTTCGGGCATCCGAGACTCACGAACGCCACCTTGTTGATCGTATCCTTCGACTGCTGCATCCAGTCCATCATATCGTTCACGGGCAGGCTTCAGCGATAGAGATGATGCTTCTGGATGTACTCGGCGACCGCTGGATGCACCAGGGAGGCCGGTTGCTTGCCCTGGCCGACCAATCCCCTGATCCAGGTGCCGGCGATGTCCATCATCGGGAGTTGGAGGACCCGGCGTGACCACCAGTCACGATCATGCCCGGCCACACCGTCGACGGCGGTGGCGAAGCCTTCACGGTTGTGGGGGTGTCGCAGCATGACCACCGGTTCAGCCAGTTCCAGTACCTGGGCGACATCCTTCCACTGATCGAGATGGATCGCGTTGTCCGAACCGATCAGCAGTCGGAGTGGATCATCACCGTACTCCTGTTTCAGCAGGCGGATGGTGTCGACGGTGTAGCTGGGACCTTCCCGTTCCAGTTCATCCGTCCGGATCGTCGCGAGTCCCCGACCGGCGATCGCCAGTTCGAGCATCTCCAAGCGATGCTCGTTGGAACTGGGTGGACACGCCTGCTTGAGTGGATTGACGTGCGCGGGCATGAAGATGACTTCGCGTGCGTTCATCGCGTCCACTGCAGCCAGCGGAAGCTCGACATGCGCCAGGTGTGGCGGGTCGAAGGTGCCGCCGAACAGGAGTCGCAGGTTCGCTTGATCATTGCTCGGCATCACGAAGCGACCTCCCGGAGTTCGAGAACCTGCAGTTGACCAGCCAGCCGGTCCAGCGCCAGCTTGGAGGAGGATCTCATCCTCATGCAGTCACCGACCAGAGTCGGATTTCGAAGCAGGTCCCACGTGATCGTCCAGGGGCGCGTCCGTCCCGTGTGATCAATCCAGTGAGCGACCTGGTGCGGCAGATCCTCGTCGTGGACGTCCGAGACCGCTCGAAGCACGATCCAGTTGAGTCCTCGGGCGTTGCATGCCCTCGCGAACGCGGAGGACTCCATATCGACGACCTCCGCACCGCTTCGTGTGTTCAACTCGTTCTTGTCCAAGCTCGAATGAACAAGCTTCTCGCTCGAGAATATGCTTGCTGACGGGATGTTCCGTGCCGAGACCGGTGACTTCAGCCTGGTTCCGTCCTCTTGAATCACCTCGCTGGCACAGACGACGTCGCCATGATCCAGCGTGGCGGTCAGACCTCCTCCGAGACCGGCCAGGATCACGGTCGAACCCTCCTGAAGGGCCCCAGTCGACTCGAACCAGCGCAGGATTCCCCTGGTTCCCGGCCCCGTGCATGACAGCTTCATGGGGCAGTCCCTGCCGAGGTGACGCCTGATCACGCCGTACTCATGGGCGAGTGGGCACAGGATCAGGGGAGGTTCTTGGCCCGTCGACTTCATGGCTACAGACTACGGGATTCAACGCGTTCGGGTCCTTCCAAGGTTGTCCGATTCGCACGAGCGTGTACCATGACCGCGCCAGCTTTAGGCGGCCCCATCGTCTAGCCCGGCCCAGGACGCCAGGTTTTCATCCTGGAAACAGGGGTTCGAATCCCCTTGGGGTCATTGATCAACCCGCCGTGCTCCGGACCTGCTGATGTCTGCGCCTGCATTCACGGTGGGCCGGGAGAGGCAGCCATGAGAAAGGTGAACCAACCTCGTCCACTGCACCTGCCCGAGCACTCGGATGGCGGTCCCTTCAAGCAGGCGCTCTACACAATCTCCAAGCCGTCGCTGAACTGGCTCCTCCAGATGCAGCGCCTGAACATGTACTACGACCGTGTGGCGGTGGGAGACCCCGAACTGTCACCGTTCCAGCGCATGCACGACACCCTCGATCTCCGGGTGGACATGCCCGAGGAGGATCTCCTGCGGATCCCGGAGCAGGGGCCGCTGGTGATCGTGGCGAACCATCCGTTCGGAGCCGTCGATGCCATCAGCCTGATGACGGTCCTGGCGCGGCGGCGCACGGATGTGAAGATCATCGTCAATCGAATGCTCGGACAGATCGAGCTGATCGAGGACTACCTGTTCAACGTGGATATCTTCTCCAGCCAGCAGGACGGCTGGGAGAATGCAGGGGCGATCAGGGATGCGATCCGCTGGGTGCGGGACGGGGGCGTGCTCCTGCTGTTTCCGGCAGGAGAGGTCAGTCACCTGAGCCTGAAGACGCGGAAGGTCTCCGACCCGCCCTGGAACGTCAACGCGGCCAGACTTATTCAGCTCACCAGAGCACCCGTGGTTCCGATCTACTTCGATGGTGCCAACAGCAGGGTCTTCCAGGCCGCCGGACTGATCCATCCCCGGTTGCGGACGGCACTGCTTCCGCGGGAGATGTTCAAGAAGAAGGGGCGAAGCATCCGCATGCGTATCGGTCACGAGATCGATCGGTCGGTGCTCCAGCGACACTCCGATCCAAGGGATCTGATCAGGCTCCTTCGAGTCCGAACCTATGTCCTGAGGTCATGGGAGCAGGAGCAGTCAACCCAGAAGCTTCGCCGCGTGCGGCACAAGCGGGATCACGACCGGGATCGTGCGCAGGAGTCCGTCCCTCGTCGACAGGTGATCGATCAGGACCTCATCTGCGACGAGTTCGATCGACTGACCGAGGAGCACTGCATCGTCAAGCATTCGGACTTCACCGTCTACTGCGCCAGGTACGACGAGATCCCCAACTCGATGAAGGAACTTGGGAGGCTTCGCGAGGAGAGCTTCCGCATGGTCGGGGAGGGGACCGGCAAGGCGATCGACCTGGATTCCTACGACCGCTACTACAGGCACCTGGTCCTTTACGACCATGCCAACGGGCGGATCGCAGGTGGGTACCGGATGGGCCTCACCGACGAGATCCTGCCGGCCCGGGGCGTCGGTGGTCTCTACACGCACACGCTCTTCGACTATGGATTGACGCTCGTGAAGCAGCTTGATCCGGCGATCGAACTGGGCCGCTCCTTCGTCAGGAAGGATTACCAGCGACATCCGACCAGCCTCATGCTGCTGTGGAAGGCGATCGGGGTCTTCGCTGCCCGGACCCCCAGGTACCGCCGGTTGTTCGGTCCGGTCTCCATCAGCAGTGAGTACCACTCCATGAGCCGGAGCCTGTTGATCTGGTTCCTCAGGAGCCACCATTTTCTCTCCGACCTGTCCACCCTGATCCGGCCACGCAACCCGGTCAGCATCCGGCCGATGGAGGACTGGGACGACGAGACGACGAGCCTCATGGTCGAGGACATACGTGATGTCGATGCACTGATCCGCGAGATCGAACAGAACCGTCGAAGCGTTCCTGTCCTGCTTCGTCAATATCTCAAGCTCAACGCGAAGCTGCTTGGAGTGAACCTCGATCCGAAGTTCGGCAACGTGATCGATGGCCTGTTGATCGTCGACCTCCTTGAACTGGACCCGCGCATCCTCGAGCGGTACGTGGGACGTGACGGGGCCGAGATCCTTCGTCGATACCACGGTCACGACGCCGGCAAGGCATGATGCTCCTGGCCGTCCTGCTCTTGATGGTTCCTCCACTGTCCGAAGGACAGCAGTCGCTTGTTGACTCGGTCCGCGATGGTGAAACCGACCCGGTTCTGATCATGCTCCTGGATCACATCCGGAGTTGGCCTGCAGAGTTGTCTCCTGGGGATCCCGAACTGTCGCCACTGCCTGGCAGCGATCAGCAGGATGCCCCCAGTTCCATCGGTCGGGCGATCATGTTCAAGGGACGACTGGAACAGCGATCAACGATCCTGGTCGATGGACGCGAGGTGATCGAACTGGCCGTCCGCGATCCCGATGGCCTGCCCGTCCTGGTCTATACCGATCCAGGGATGCTCCCTCCTGAAGGTCGATCGGTCACGATCGTCGGCCGGACCTTCGGACCGGTCGAGGCCCTCTCCAATGATGGCCTGGTCCGGACCTACCCGACCGTGGTCGGGCGCGTGCTGGCCACCCCGGTTGCAACCTCTTCGAACCTGTTCGGGCTCGTCGTCGCACTGGCGACCCTCCTCGCCCTGATCATGTTCTGGTTGATCCGGGCCCGGGTCTCCAGGATCACCGATGATCACGGATCGAGGCGACCTCAACTTGCCCATGGGATCGCATCAGATGATGATTCACTGCCCGGAGATCCGGCCGAGGCGCTGGAACGACTCGATCACAGGCACGAGCCCGGTGCTCCGGGTCATGAGACACCCCGCCACAGTGGATGAACACATGGACATGAAGCGACTCGAGTTGAAGCACCAGCGTGGCATCACCAGCATCCTGATTGGACGAGGAACCTGCAGCATGCTCGGAGAGATCCTTGACCAGGGGATGGATCCCGAGGGCGAGCGTGGGTTGTTCCTCGGCATCGATCGCCAGGTCGCCGGAGCCCTTGGTGACCGGTTCGAGGAGGGGCTCACCGACCAGCAGGACCGGACCACCGTTGCCGCATTCGATGCCAGCGAAGCCAACAAGGTTCCAGGCATGGCCATCGCCATGTACGACTCGATGCTTGAAGCCATGGAGTCGGGCATGCTCGATCGCAGGGGGATCTGCATCGCTGCCGGAGGTGGAATCACCACGGATCTGGTCGGCTACGCCGCAGCCACGTTCCTCAGAGGGCTGGATCTGGTGCTGGTCCCAACGTCGCTGCTGGGCATGGTCGATGCTGCGATCGGTGGCAAGACAGCCGTGAACCTCTCGATCTCGGACGACAGAATCGGGAAGAACCTCGTCGGGACGATCTGGCAGCCAGAGTTGATCATCATCGATGCGGACCTCCTGGAGACCCTGCCTGATCGGGAACTCAGGTGCGGACTCGCCGAGTGCATCAAGCATGGACTCATCAGCGATGTGTCGATCCTCGAGGACATCGAGGCCAACCCCGGGGCGATCACCGAACGTGATCCCGGTTTCATGGATTCACTGATCCTCCGTTGCATCCAGGTCAAGCTTGACGTCGTGGAATCCGACGAGCGGGAGGAGGGAAACCGTGCAACGCTCAACTTCGGCCACACCTTCGCCCATGCATTCGAGTCCTGCCCGCAGTTGGAACTGGCCCACGGCGAGGCCGTTGCGATCGGGATGGTGGCCGCCTGGCACCTGGGCCAGTCCATGGGCACGATCGAGCAGGGGCTGCTGGCTCGTGTCAGGGACGCGATCGCCGGTGTCGGACTCCCGGTGGCGCTTGAAGGTGAGCCTGGGGCCACGGAACTGCTCGAACTGATGAAGATGGACAAGAAGGTCCGCCAGGGGACCCCGAGGTTCGTTCTGCCCACCAGGCTGGGACAGGTCGACATCTTCGATGACATTCCGGAGCAGCGGGTCATCGAGGCCTTGGCCAGTGTCGGGGCCAGGGCCTGATTATTCAGGACAAGTCCCACGCACCACCGATATCAACCTGTACGAGCGGGTTTGGATGCCCCTCATCCGGCGCGACAAGGAAGTCCAATGCGCACCATTGCCATCGTGAACCAGAAGGGCGGTTGCGGCAAGACCACGTGTGCCATCAACCTTGGGGCCATCCTGGCGTCTCGAGGACACTCGACACTCCTGGTCGACATGGATCCGCAGTCCCACTGCGCCGCCGGCCTGGGCGTGCCCGAGGACCGGATCGAACGATCGATCGTCGACCTGCTTCGATGGGATCGTGACGTCCCTCCCTCCATGGACGACTTCGCCTGGGAAGTCGGGCGGAACCTCCGACTGGTTCCGAGCACGGTAAGCCTCGCCGGTATCGAGGCCGCGGCAGGGGGTATCGCCACTCGCAGTGACCGTGACCTGAGATTGAAGCGGGTGCTGGACTGGTTCTCAGGGTCCTTCGAGTTCTGTCTCGTGGACTGCCCCCCGACCATCGGGCTGCTCACGTTCAACGCGCTGCGAGCATCCAACGAGGCGCTCGTGCCGGTCGAGACCGGGTACTTCGCGCTCAAGGGCGCGCAGAAGCAGTACACCACCATCCAGGGAATCATTCGCCGGTTCGGGCATGACCTGCCGATCCACGTGCTGCCGACGCTGATGGACACGAAGTCCCAGTTGGCTTCGGACATCCATGAAGCGCTTGGGAAGCGGTTCCCCGACTCGCTGCTTCCAGTCGCCATCAGGGAGCACGAGGTCATTCGGGAGGCGACCAGCTACGGCCAGCCGGTCCTGGAGTACGCACCGGAGTCCGGGGCGATGTCGGACTTCAATGGTCTGGCCGACTGGCTGCTCAGCAACGAGCCGGTTGCAAGGCGGATCGAGCCCGACGAGCTGGATGGTGCCGATGAACATGTCCGCGTTGTCTCGGAGGTCGCGTTGGAGCCACTGGTCGAAGTCGATGAGAATTCCCGCGCGGCCGAACTGGCCAGGCGGATCACCACCGGCGGGAATGCGCCATGACCCGGCAGGGAGACTCGATTCACGACGTGTCGTCATTGTTCCTCGGTTCGACGGAACACGCGGGTGATTCCGGTGATGGTGCCGGGGCGAGGATCGCGGCATCGCGTCCCTCGATCGGCCTGGTTCTCCAGGGGCACCTGCCCGTCTACGGGGGGCTTTGGCTGAGCCAGTTCGGGGACTGGATCGGGCAGCGTTCAGGACCGGCCTGCCTTGTTCGGTACGAGCATGATGCGCTCACCCTCGAGATTCTGCGGGGCGATGGCCGCAGGCTGGTCATGTCACCCGGCCAGGACATCCAGCACGTGTTGAAGCAGGCCTCGGCATTCATCCGGAACTGGTTGGTGGTGGTGCCTTCCCAGATGCCCGTCCAGGAGATGGCTTCGCTGGATGCCGATCGGATCTGCATTCTCACCGGTGCGGACAAGGCCGCGATCGTCGGATGTTACGGTCTGGTCAAGGACCTGGCCGCCACCTGGAGCGAATCGGACCTGGAGCACCGGCCGATCGAGCTCGTGGTCGTTGGTGCCGAGCAGAACCGGGCGATCCAGGTTTGTGAACACCTCAACCGGATGTCGGCCGAGCACATGGAACTGGAGCTTCCATTGCTTGGGGCACTCCAGAAGGCCGGTCCGATCGATTCCACCGTGCGGATCAGCATCCCGCTGGAGAAGTCGATCTCCGTCGAGGAACTGATCCACCTGATGCATCAACTCGAGGAGCACCGGTCCGATCGATTCGATGAACCTGCAGCAACGGCGGTCAAGCCTCCACCGGGCCAGCTTGCCATCGAACCGGAACCGCATTCAGATCGGGCCGAGCACGTGATCGCCTCGATCAGCCACGGGCAACTCCTTCAGGAGGAGCAGGACGACCAGTACCGTCATATCGCCAGTGCCGTGACCCCGCTGGTCGAGCAGGCCGAGCATCCCGGTCCTGATGAGGAGCAACTCGAGGTCACCCAGGTCGCCGAACCCGTCGAGATGGATCCCGTCCGTAGCAGCAAGCTCGGGCACATCACGGATCTGATCGCCGAAACAGCCGAGGCGGCCAGGAAAAGTGAACAGGGCAAGGCTTCGAGCACGCAGGCCGATGGACTGCTCGGGTTGATCCACGGGCTGCAACCACTGGAGTTCTCCTGCCCTGGTTGCAGCGAGGTCGAACTCGCCGTCGACTCGATGGGGCAACTGCACCTGGTCGCGCACGTGGATCACGTTGATCGGCTTCATGCCGCAGCCAAGTGGGCCCGCGACAATGCGAGGCTTCTTTCCAGTGCCTGTGGAAGGCTCGGTGCTTCCGGATCCTTCAAGATCATGCGTGACGTCATCACGAGCGATCCCGACCGGATCATCCAGTTCCACGGCACCGGGTTCCTCCTGCACCTGAAGGGGGCGGTGAAGACCCCGGGCGGCACCCACGAGTTCTGCACGCCGTTGAACAGCCTCGAAACCGCTGGCTCGACCGACGCGTGATCCCGGTTGTCCCGGATGCACCACGGGTGTACCTTCAGGCCATGGACACTCCCTCGACGACACCAAGGCTTCCGATGCCCGAGCAGATCATGCGCCAGGTGAGGACGAGGCGGCTGATCGCCGGCATCATCGCCCTGGGTACGGGTGCGGTCCTGGTCATCGCCACGGTGCTCAGCCCTTCCGGTGATGGAGTCGGGACCCATGAGCAACTGGGGCTTCCAGGGTGCAGTTGGATCACCCTGCTGGGGATTCCCTGTCCGACCTGCGGAATGACGACTTCCTTCGCGCATGCGGCCAACGGGAACCTGCTCGATGCAGTCATCACCCAGCCGTTCGGGGCATTGCTGGCAATCATTACCGCGATGGCGTTCCTGGTCTCGATCTACATCGTCATGACAGGCTCCACGATCGGCGGAATCGTGCTCCAGAGGCTCTCAGGGAGGTTCTGGGTGATCATGGGGGGGTTGCTGCTGCTGGCATGGGTCTACAAGATCATGACGTTCGAGGGTATCCTGTCCTGACTGTCCCGCTCCAGGGTGGGACTCGTTCCATGCCTGTCCGAGGATTCGAGAGTGATCAAGCGATCCGCCATCCATCGACCGGTCCTGATGCTGCTGCTTCCGGCGCTGCTGCTCGTGGCCGGCTGTGACATCTTCGGGCTGGTCGGTGGCATCTCCTCCAACTACGAGCGGACGAAGAAGATCGAGGTGCTTGCCGAGTATGACGGTCTCGTCGACAAGTCCTGTGCCGTGGTGGTCCATGCGGACCTCTCGGTGCTGTACGAGCATCCAACCGCGGTGCCGAACATCGCCGCCAACGTCTCCAGGAGAATCCAGTCCAACGTCAACGGTGTGAGCGTGCTGAGCCCCCGCGAGGTCCTTGACTGGCAGTATCACACTCCGTCATGGTCGATGATGCCCTACGGCCAGATCGCCGAGGATCTCGGTGTCGATCGGGTCGTCTACATCGACATCTACGAGTACCGTCTCAACCCACCTGGCAACAGATGGTTGTGGGAGGGTGTTTGTGCCGCCAATGTCGGCGTGGTCGAGCGAGGTGGGTTCGATCCGGACCAGTTCGTAGAGACCTACAACGTCATCTGCAGGTTCCCCGATCTGCGAGGCCTTGGCCGCGAGAGCGCCACGCAGGCACAGATCCAGACGGGTCTCCAGGCGAGGTTCGTCGAGGAATCGGCGTGGTTGTTCTACACCCACATCGAGGACAAGTACCCCGAGTACCAATGAACATGCCACGACACTCAACGATGCGAGACAGCGATGGGCGGAGTCGGCCGACCCGGACCCGCAGCCGGTTCATGACCGGCCGCACCTGCTGGTCACTTCTCGGCGTCCAGGCGATCGTGGCCATGCTGCTGGCTGGTTGCAACATCCTCGTACCTGTTTCATACATCGTGCAGGGGCCTGGCACCGTCGATGCCGTCTACGATCTGCCGTACGAGGAGATCGTCGTCTTCGTCGATGACAGGAGCAACATCCTCCCAAGGACCAATCTGCGTCTTCGTATCGCCGACGAGGTGACCGAGATCCTGCTCGCAGACAAACTGGTCCCCTCGGCGGTGAATCCCCGGGACACGCTCGCCTTTGCACGGAGCAAGGAGACCAGCAACAAGGTTCTCTCGATCGATGCCATCGGCGAGGGCGTTTCCGCCGACGTCGTGCTCTACATCCAGATGACCGGTTTCGAGCTGACCTACGAGGGGATGCCCAAGCCCACGGCCACGTGCCGGGTCAAGGTCATCGATGTGAAGAACGACACCCGGCTCTTTCCGAGTCCGACCTCGCCTCCGACGGGATACCCCGTCATGGGCCAGTCGCCATCGGTCAGCCCAGATCTCTACAACAGCCTGGCCAACAGGCGACAGATCGAGGAGGCCCTCTCGCTGCTTCTGAGTTCAGAGATCGTCGATGTCTTTCGGAAGCATGAACGGGTCGACCTCGGAGACAATCTCAGGGCACCTTGAGCAGGTGGTCGACAGGATCCAGTCCACATGAGCACGAACGTCACCATGGTCCACCTGATCGATCCCGGACCAGCCGGGTGCAGTCCCTGCGGACTGGCCACGTGCATGGATGTCTTTCTCGGGTGTGACGATCATGCCGAGCACCATTTCTACGTTCTCGGTACGGAGCGGGACGCACGTTCGATCTCCCGGATGGGAATCCCGGTCCAGGGCAACATCAGTCCACCGCTTGGTCGCCCTTTGCTGGTGAAGCGGTCGATCCAGCGGATGCTCCAGCCGGCCATCGATTCCGCGACCGATCTCTACCTGTGGGGATGGGGCTCGCACGCCGGCGTTGCAATCTCATCCGTTCGCGCCGAGGCTCCGGTCAACATCGTCATCCCGATCCCCCCGGCCGATCCCGGGCTCGTGATCGGACTCGATGTCGCGATGCAACGACGAGGTGCCCGTGTGGTCACGTTCGAGTCCTGGATACGCGACACGCTCGTTCGGCAGGGCCTGGATCAGCGGGGAATCACCCACATCCTTCCTGGACTGGATCCCGTCCGGCTCCGCGGCCAGCACAACAGCCGCGCCGAACTCAGGCGGCAGTGGGACATTCCAGAGGAGACCTTCATTGTCGCGTTGATGGGTGAGCCGATCACGCTCCTGGATGCGGAGGATGCCTTCTCAATCAGTGCATTGAGTGTTCTCGCCGGCCATGACGTACTGGTGCTTCTACCACCGGAGTCAAGTGGTGGGACCCGCATGGAGTCGTGGGCCGGTCGCATGGGCCTTCAGCACTGCGTTCGCACCGAGGAGCGACTCCGGTTTCCCTGGGAGATCGTCAACGGGATCGACGCGGCGCTTCAGATGAGTCACATCAACAGCAGTGAGCACCTTGAGTACGCGGGCAATCCACTCGGCGTTCTTTTCGGCGGAAGTCGCATGCTGCATCCGCCGGCCAATCTCATGCCGTTGATGTGGGCCCAGATGGCCGGGCTGCCCGTGATCGCGGAGGATCGACCAGGGACTTCGGGTGTCGTAGATGACTCGGTGGGCTTCATGATCGAGCCCGGAGATCGGACGAGTGGTTCGGCCGCGTTGATCAAGCTGGCCAATGATCGCCCGGAAAGCCATGCCATGGGTGCCCGCGCTGCGGCGCGAGCTCGACAGCTCTACGGACTCCAGCGGGCCCGGAGCGACTGGAAGCATCACCTCAAGGGGAGCATGGCCGGGCACCACCCCTAGTGCAGCGCCTCGAGTTTCTCGTGGAATTCCGATGCCGCCCTGCTGTACAGCCAGCACAGTTGTCGACTGTCCAGCCCGAGTCCGCGAAGTCGAGCTCGTGGAATCTCGCTGTCAGCAATGTGCGCCTGGATGTCCGGGATTCCGGAGTCGAGAAGCATCTCGATCCTTCGATCCGGGTCCTGGATCGGGCTCTCGATGTCCAGTTCTGTCTCGAACATGCTCCGGAGAGCCCAGTAGCGACTGGCGTAGAGGTCGAACGCCGTCGTCGGATCGGTCGCTTTCTCCGCGATCGTGCCCTCGCCTGATGTGCCGAGATGGTCGTTTGATACGACGTTGTCCGATCCAAAGAGAATCCGGCCCTGCCACCTGTCCAGGAAGTCGACGAGTTCCGCACGCGGTTGCCGGGACAGTTCCCTCACCATCCACTTGGTGGCGCTGGTGTCCAGGTGCAGGTTCGAGTGCGACTGGAGCAGCTGGTCCAGGAACTCGAGGTTCTCCGGCCAGCCACCCATGTGCGCGGCCAGCCATGGGACCGTGAACCGCTCCATGAGTCTCCGCATCGGCTCATACTGCTGAAGCTTGGTTCCGTACCGTTGATGATCCCGGTAGCGGTGCCTGAACCAGGTGTCCGGATCAGCGACATGGACCATGATTCCCATGCCCAGGTCGACCGCGGCCTCCATGCCGGCGATCCGCTCTGGTGAATCCAGTTTCAAGAGGCCCGGTGATCCGACCTCGTCCCCATAGTCGATGCCACCAGGTGCGGCCCAGAACTTGGCCAGTCTCGCACCACGGGCACGGAATTGCTCCAGGTCGTTGATGTAGCCTTCGCCGAAGGCATGGTGCCGGTCCGGGTCCCTGAAGTTGGCCGTCGCGATGAACCTGACCCGATCCCCGAGTACCTCCTCGACGGGATCCAGTTGGTCCAGCTGGGTCATCGTCCAGATCGAGTCGATGCCCATCAGGTCCATGACGTCACGCTGGATGTCGGTCGCCTCGCGTCCTCGCAGGTGTGAATGGACGTCGATGATCGGTGTGGGGGGGCTGCCCAGCAGGATGGATTCGCGGCCATAGTCGAATCCATCGAGGTTCTGGGGATTCTCGGGGTTGGAGCCCCTGGTCGAGCCTACGGCGATGCCCCGTCCGATGTCATCGGTGGATCCTGTCATGGCGGAGATGGTATACCCATCGATCGATTCGTGTTCAGGCGGCCGTGCCCTTGGAGCCACCGGACCGGTCAGATCGATTCTTCTTCGAACGGCCATTGCTCGACTGGGCGGAATCGCCACCGAGCAGGTTGCCTTCATGAATCAGCCCGACGTACAGCTCGTAGTTGGACTCGATGTCCAGGTGACGAACCACTTCGCAGTCAAGGTAGCACAGTGCACGCTCGACGATGGGGGATCCGGATCGCCCCTGCCTGACCTGGATCGAGATGAACGGATCGTCCTCCGATCCGTCAGCACTGTCCTTGAACATCTTCTCGAGAAAGCAGTCGTTCTCGGGAATCTGGCAGAGTGCGAAGCCCTTGGAGTCCCTGATCATCGGGATCAGCTTCTGGCCCTTCTCGATCGCGACGATCACCATGGGTGGTTCCTTCGCGCACTGCTGGACCCAGTCGACCAGGACGCCCGCCCGGTTTCCGCCATGGGCGGCAGTCATGACGAACCTCCCCGATGGGATGCAGTTCATGCTGCTGATGATGCCTGGGTCTATCGAGAAGCCCTCTTCCATTCGTAGCCTGCCTAGAAAGCGTGCGATGCTGGATGTATTCCGCAACCGCTTGGGATGGCTGCGGGACCTGATGATTCGAGTTTCGGCACGATTGAAGCCTGGATTCATGGCAATTTGGTTTTCCTGTTCCTTGGGTGGGGAAGTCCCGATAAACACGGGGCTTACGGATTACGGCCAAAGCCGCTTCCCGGTTCGAGGTGACTTTTTTTCCCATGAAATGTGGCGTAGTGTTGCATTGTGGGGGAAAGTGGGGTAGTATCCCAATAACGTTACTCCACGAGGCAAGAATGCGTGTTTCTAGGCGAATACGAGCACTCGATCGACGACAAGCATCGTCTGGCGATACCAGCCGAGATCAGGGATCAGCTGGACCAGGCTCACGGTGGTCACGATCTGGTCGTAGCCCCAGGGGCCAACGAGTTGCTCTGGCTCTGGCCGGAGTCGACCTTCCAGGACCTGGCCTCGGCTCTTGGCGGGTCACTGGTGGGGGACGAGAACATGCTCGACTTCGAACGTCTCTTCTTCAGCCAGGCGGCACGGATGAGCCTGGATTCAGCCGGACGGATTCGGCTGCCGGAGCGATTGATCAGCCAGTACGCCCTCTCGGGCAGCGTGATGATCCTCGGAGTCCGGGATCACCTGGAACTCTGTGTTCCAGGCGACTGGAGGCAGCAGCAGAAGCAGTTGGAACAGAGCCATGGTCAGATCTGGAGCATGGCTCGGAAGGCCCTGGCCCAGCGAACGGACAACTCGCAGGGACAGGATTGACAGTGGTCGTTTGCGGTCCAGGTTCGGGCACGGATGCCTATTCAGCCAAGGATGGCTGCGGACCGCTCTTTCAAGGGGACGACTTCCCCTGAGATTCATCTGGAGCCATGGATGGCTCCATGCCCGTCGAGCCACGGATCGGCTCGTGGATGGGCTCCCTATATCCGGTTCCTCGCGGTGGGGTGAACCGGAACACACGATGCCGAGTTGGTTCAACTCGGCATCGTTGTCATTACTGGAGTGTTGATCGGTGGTTGGATCAGTTGGCTTCGCCACCGGCCGGTCGGATCTTGCCGACGACCGAGACCTCGTCGGTGCCACCTGCAAGGATCTGGTCAGCGACTTCGCGCCTGTGGACATCGACTTCCCTGGGGAATTCGAAGGCGAGCCTGACTCGATCTCCCTTGATCGTGGCGATGCGCACGACACCAAGCGGGGATGACGGATTGCCTATGACGACTTCTTCACCTTCACGGCGCGTGATCACCAACATGGTCATGGACCTCCTGCCCTTGTAACGAGACCCATCTGTGGGCCGCGACTACTCGGCGGTCAACGCAACTCATCATGCTACTGATATTCTGTTGCGAATCCAACCCCTTGCCAGAGGCATGTTCAGGTCCGGTGCGATTTATCCACACCGACCCCGATTACAGCCCAAAAACAGCACTTCAGTCCGTGGATTCAACCTGGAACGGTTCCTTCAGATGCTCCTGGAGCATCTTCTGGATGCCCCCCTTGAGCGTCATGGAACTGGATGGGCAGCCTACACAGGCACCATGCAGGCGCACCCTCACGATCCGATCACTGGTGACCTCGATAAGTTCGATGTCACCGCCATCCTGCTGCACCGCGGGTCGGATCTGCTCAATGATCTCCCTGACACGTTCAAACATCCGGTCATCGATGTTTGTGTCATTCATGGACAATCTCCTGGGCAGGCTCAACAGTGGTTCCAGCGGCGATATCATATTGCGAGTTGGTAGGTCTAGCCACAGAGGCTCCGAGTCGATCTTTATATATCTGCATGAAGGTCTCCATCAAATGAACATGATTCGCACCTCGAACCAATTGATACTCTGTCTCATTTGCATGGCTTCGGTTCTCCTGCTTGAAGGCTGCCGGAGCACCGCCGCACCAGAGGATCCCCATCGAGTTCTCAAGACGCCCCAACGGCCTGCCCGTGAATACTACTCGGCAATGCTCATGCTGGATGCCGACCCCGAGGATCCAGCCTATCTGGACCTGCTGAAGAAGATGATCTTCAGTCCCGGCTATGTTCCCAAGGCGAGACAGGCAGCCTTCAACCGCCTTCTTGAGCATGATCCGGAGCGTTTGCAGCTCGTGCTGGAGCTGAACCTGCCACGATGCCAGATGCTCCAGTGGCGTCGCATGGCTTGCGAGTTGATCGCCGAGGCGGAATGGAAGCAGATGACGCCGACACTGATCCGTGCATGGGCCTACCCGATGCCGGGCTGGGTTGATGATGATACCGAGCGTCCAGAGCGAATCGCCCTCGAGAAGCTCCATGGAACCGCCGACCTCAGCAGGGTGCTGCTGGAGCAGATGGTCCAGGCCAACCCGGTCACGATGAGCAACCTTCGGGCCAGGTGTTGGGAGTTGTTGCATTCATTGGGGCGTCGTGACATCCTCGTGGCCCTGCTCCAGGACCAGAGCATTGGTCCTGACGACCCGATGCTCATCGACATGCGCAAGGGCCTTGACCGGCTCGGCATCATCCCGATCAACAGGGAGGAGGTTCTCTGGTTGCGAGCGTTGTGTGCTCCGGAGAACAGCGAGTTCTTCGAGGAGCTCAGCATCGCGACTGCGACGATGTCCGCCGATCGCAGGGAGCAACTCGAACTCCGGGACCTTCCGATCACGGTCGCCGCGTACCGGTTCCAGCCCGAAAGGCTCACTGCTGATCGCGAGACCCTCTACCGGCAGCTGCTGAATCGACGCAAGGGGCGTGGCAAGCTCCACATGCCAGACTTCCAGGGGTACTCCGGCTCGTTCACCGAGACGCTCCAGGGGGCACGACGGGAGCTGGACTGGGGCGACCTGGTCGCCATGGAGATGGCGATGGATGCCGTGGACGTGCCGGAAGTCCGGGCACACGTGTTTGATTACGCCGATCGTGACAAGCTTGACAGGACCTGCGAGTACGGGGGCATCATCAGGCTCGATGACAAGGGGCGATTCGAACTGGTCGAATACGAGACTGCTGTGAAGATGGGCGACCTGAGGTACGACTCCACCCAGGAGATGCTCGATGATGCCTACACCGGCCTGTTTCATTTTCACAACCATGCACAGGACTTCCGGAACGCCGACTATGCGGGTCCGCACATGGGCGACTTCAACTACGCCAACAACACCCGCGCAAACTGCCTGGTCTTCACCTTCATCAACAGGAACACGATCAACGTGGACTACTATCGCCATGGCAGGTTGGTCGTTGATCTGGGTACCATCAGCAGGGACGAGTGACCACTCGCACCGAACCGGAGCGCACGCCGCCAATCATGAGTGACGACAGGCACATCCAGTTCGTGAAGATGCATGGCATCGGCAACGACTATGTCTACATCGATGCGACCCGTGAGGATCCGGGTGATCCCGTGGAACTGGCAAGGCTGGTGTCCGACAGGAACTTCGGCATCGGGGGGGACGGGCTGATCCTGATCTGTCCACCGTCCGAAGGCGTGGATGCCGACGTCAGGATGAGGATGTTCAATGCCGATGGCACCGAGTCGCAGATGTGCGGCAACGGGGCGAGGTGCGTCGCCAAGTATGCCGTCGACTCCGGGATGTCCACGAGTCACCCGTTGAAACTCCAGACCGATGCCGGGGTCCTGTCCGTGCAGTACGAGACCGATCAGCACGGGCGAGTCCGCTCGGCCACCATCGACATGGGCCGTCCCGTGCTCGACGCCGCTTCGATCCCGGTCATCATCCCGGGTCATGATCCGGCTCAACGCGTGCTCGACCAGCAGTTGCCGACGGAGACATGGCCCGGTTCCATTGAATGGATCGGTCCTGCGGGACTGCAGGCATCACTGACGGCGGTCTCCATGGGCAACCCTCATGCCGTGATCTACTGCAGTGACGTGGAGAAGGTGCCCCTTGAGCGGATCGGTCCATTCCTGGAATGCCATGGCTGGTTTCCGGAGAGGATCAACGTGCATTTCGTCCAGGTCGTCCGGGAGGATCACGTCATCATGCGGACATGGGAGCGAGGCTCCGGAATCACGCTGGCCTGCGGCACGGGTGCCAGTGCGGTCTGCGTCGCCGGCGTGCTCACCGGTCGGACCGGTCCGCGGCTGACAACGGAGCTGCCCGGTGGCACGCTCCTGATCCAGTGGTCGGACATGGACGGCCCCGTCCACATGACCGGGCCGGCCCACGAGGTCTTTCGCGGGCGATTCGATCCGGAGCATGCCTGGTCAGACGTGCGGGGTTAGGGCTCGGATCCCATCTTCTCTGCGAGGAACGATGGGACCTGGTCGATCGCCATACGCTGCTGAGCCTGCGTGTCCCGTTCACGAACGGTGACGCAGTGATCCGACAGCGACTCGCCGTCGACCGTGAAGCAGTAGGGGGTGCCGGCCTCGTCCATCCTGGCATACCGCTTCCCGATCGACTGCTTGTGATCGAACTGGCATACATGGTGTCTTCTCAGTTGCCTGTAGAGCTTCTCCGCGACCTCGGGCATTCCATCCTTGGCCACCAGTGGGAACACGGCGGCCTTGATCGGCGCCAGCCGCGGATCGAACTTCATGTAGACCTTGCTCGCTCGCGAGTCATCCGGCGTGTAGGCCTCGCAGAGGACGGCCAGGGTCCCCCGATCAGCCCCAGCGGAGGGTTCGATGACATGGGGGAAGTAGTGCTCGTTCCGTTCCTGGTCGAAATACCGCATCTTCTCGCCCTTGCCGCAGTGATCCGCATGGGCCTTCAGGTCGTAGTTCGACCTGTGGGCCACGCCTTCGAGCTCGCCGAAGCCTGGATCGGTGAAGGGGAACCGATACTCGATGTCACAGACCCCGGCTCCTTCCTTGGCGTAGTGGGCCAGTTCGGAGGTGTCGTGTTCACGGAGTTGCAGGTTGTCACCCTCCAGGCCGATCGACTTCCACCACTCGAACCGCGTGTCCCGCCAGTAGGCGTACCACTGCTCGGCCTCATCCGGATGGATGAAGAATTCGATCTCCATCTGCTCGAACTCCCTACTCCGGAAGGTGAAGTTCCGAGGGGTGACCTCGTTCCTGAACGCCTTTCCGATCTGGGCGATTCCGAATGGAACACGCACCCTGCTCGAATCGAGCACGTTGTGGAAGTTGGCGAAGATCCCCTGGGCGGTCTCGGGGCGAAGGTACGCCCGCGCGTCCTCGTCACGTACCGCGCCGACGAACGTCTCGAACATCAGGTTGAACTGCCTCGGCTCCGTCAGCGACCCGGCCTGCTTGGCATGAGGTCCGACGGTGATGCCGAGTTCCTCGGTGGAGATGTCGGCGATGGTGGCGGTGTCGATCTCGTCGTCATCCAGTTCCCGCTTGACGTACTTGGACAGCTTCTTCCTCGCCTGGGCCAGGGAGTCGTCGTCCCCGTCGATGTAGGCGAAGATCTGTCCGGTCGTGTCACCCTTGAGCCCGAGAAATCCCAGGTGGTCCGCCCGGTACCTGTTCTTGCTTTCGCGACAGTCGATCATCGGATCGTTGAACCCGCCGACATGGCCGCTGGCGACCCAGACGCTCGGGTTCATGATGATCGTCGAGTCCAGGCCGACCATCTCGACGTCCCGGTCAGCCGGGCCCGCCAGGGATCGGTGGACCATGTCGTTCCACCAGAGTTCCTTGAGGTTCCTCTTCAACTCGGTGCCCAGCGGCCCGTAGTCCCAGAAACCATTGATCCCCCCGTAGATCTGCGAACTCTGGAAGACGAATCCCCTTCGCTTGCAGAGGGCCGTGATCTGGTCCATTGACTTGGATTCGCTGCTCATGGGTGCTCCCGGTGTTGATTCAAGGCGAGATCCTACGCCCTCGAGGGTGCCGACTCAACCTCGAAGCGAGGGTACACTGTTGCCAACTCGTACGGACACGATGGAGAACCGAGTTGAGCATCTTCCAGGACAAGCAGGTCATCGTCACCGGTGGAACAGGCGCACTCGGAGCGGCCGTCGTCCGGCGGTTGCTGGAGGAGGGTGCCGATTGCCACGTGACATGTCAATCCCGCCAGGAACTCGACGGGCTGTCATGGGCCGACCAGGTCACGGTTCACGTCGGTGACCTCGGCGACGAGGAGACGGTCCGGGGCATCTACGGACACCTGGACCGACTGTTCGGATCGATCCACGTTGCAGGCGGCTTCGCCATGGGGGACATCCAGGATACGAGCCTGGATCAGTTCGACCACATGATGACCATGAATGCTCGGACCTGCTTCCTGTGCTGTCGCGAGGCGGTCATCGCCATGAGAGCGGCGGGGGGCGTGGGCAGGATCGTCAACGTCGGGGCGCGGCCCGTGCTCCAGCCGGCGGGAGGCATGATCTCCTACACGACCTCCAAGGCCGCCGTCGCCANCATCACGCAATGCCTGGCTGCCGAACTGCATGGGGAGGACATCCTGGTCAACGCCGTACTGCCCTCGATCATGGACACGCCTTCGAACCGGAAGGCCATGCCCGATGCTGATTTCGACGCCTGGCCCAAGCTCGATGATGTCGCGACCACGATCTGCTTCCTGGCCGGTCCCAACATGCTGACCAGCGGAGCGCTGGTTCCCGTCTACGGAAGAAGCTGACCCGGATCAGCGAAGCCAGCGTCTCCACCACTGAAGGATCTGGTCCAGTCGGTGTATCCGGAGGTCCGCCGGACCACTGCGGCTCATTCCGTGAGAGGACTCCCTCGGGTACCGGACGAATCTTGTCGGCACATCCTGGACGACCAGCGCTGCATGGACCTGTTCGGCCTGCTCGATGTTGCAGCGAAGGTCTCCCTCGGAGTGGATGATCAGGGTCGGGGTCTTCACACCCTTGAAGAACGCGATCGGGCTCTGAGACCAGCGGTCTTCCGGCTTGTCCCAGCCGGCGCCCTCCCAGTAGTCGCCTGGATTGTCCAGCCAGTCGCTTGATCCGCCCATGCTCACCAGGTTGCTGACGCAGCGATCCGTGATCGCGGCCTTGTACTTGTTGGAATGAGCGATGGCCCAGTTGGTCATGTATCCGCCGTAACTGCCTCCCATGATCCCGACCAGGTCCTTGCGGACCCCCGGATGTCGACCGATGAAACGTGTCACGGCCTGAATGTCCCGCCAGTCGGCTCCACCCCACGACCCCTTGATCGCGGCGCAGAAATCACGCCCGTATCCCTTGGATCCCCTTGGATTGGAGTAGAAGACCGTGTACCCGGCCGAGGCGAGTACCTGGAACTCGNGGAAGAAGCTGCGGCCGNATTGACCATGAGGACCGCCATGGATTTCAAGCACGGCGGGGGTCCTCTTGGAGGGACGGACGCCCGGCGGCCTCATGATCCACACGTGCACCTTGTTGCCATCGGCCGACTTGATCCAGTGTTCTGATGGCTCGACCAGGTCAAGCTGCTTGAGAAACGAGTCGTTGAATCGTGTCCTGCGAGACAGCGTCATCTCCTCGTCGTCCAGACGGCCAAGCCAGATCTCCGGAGGTGACACGGGGGTGGACATGACCAGCGCCACCTTCTTCCCTGACTGGTCGACTCCGCCGAGGCAGCATTCACCCGAATCGTCCGTGAGCAGCCGCACCGGCCCACCAGAGACGGGGATCCTCGCCACTCGGCCGCTTCCCTGCCACCCGATGCGGGCAAGCAGGTGCCTGCCTTCGGGGTCCCACTGGATCTGGGGTTCGAAGCTCGCCTCGGCCGTGTCCGAGAGCGTGATGCTCATGAGGCAGTAATCGGTCTTGTTCGTGAGGCTCCTGGTCCTGCCCGACTTGATGTCATGGATCAGCAGTTCCAGGTTCTCGACGCTGTAGGCCGTCGAGCGTCCGGGTCTGCCTGCGAACGCGATCATCGACCCATCCGGGCTCGGTGCGATCTGGAGCTTCGGTCCCTTGGGCAGCCCCTTGTATTCGGTCAGCCTTCCGGTCCCGGTGTCCAGCCGGTACAACGACGTCTCCCAACTGGCCAGGGTGCTCCGCTCGTGGAGGTTGGCCGAGACGACCAGTTGCCTGGAACCCGGGAGGAACTCGAACTCGAAGTGTCCCGCCCGATCCTTGTCGAAGAGGAGCCGATGCTTGCCGCTTGCGAGACTNACCATGTAGAGCTTGTGCCTGTCCGCCCCGAAGTAGCCGTCACCATCGAGCCGGTACCAGTGGTCGTCGATCACCAGCGGTGGGGTGCTGAGCTTCTTCCTCGTACGCTCCTTCGCCGCCTCGGGTGTCCGATCCGGATCGGCCTGTCGGTACTTGACCGCCATGGATCGTCCGTCTGGGCTGAACCTGAACGTGCTGATCGATCCATGTGCAAAGGACGTCAGGACACGGGCTTCTCCGCCATCGACTGGAATGAGGCAGACCTGCTGGGATCCGTCGTCATCAGTGCGGATGAACCCGATCGAACGACCATCCGGACTGAACCGTGGCTGTCCATCGGCATGTCCACTGGTGAACTTCCTGGCCGAACCCCGATCGGCGGGCATGAGCCACAGCGACCTGGATGCCTTGTTCCGATTGCCGAGCGTGCTGAGCACGAAGACGATCGTCGAGCCATCTGGGCTGATCACCGGATCCGAGCAGATCTTGAAGCGTCGAAGATCCTCGGGGACTACTTTTCTCCTGGTCGTGGTCGTCATGGTCGCACACTCCTGTTGGACAGATCCTGGTCGCCAGATGCTACCATCCCCGTGAATGAAACCCTTCTCCATCAGCGCCGACCACGTCTGGGATGGAAGCGCCTTCCGCGAGGGCTGGAGCATCGATGTCACCTCGGACGGTCGAATCGGCCGTGCGGGTCCGGCCGACGGCCCCGTGGACCGGCACCATGATCGATGCGCCCTCGTGCCCGGCTTCGTCAATGCACATTCACATGCGTTCCAGGTGCTCCTGCGCGGCGCCGTCGAGCAGTATGGCCCCGATTCACGAAGCAACTTCTGGAGCTGGCGAGACAGGATGTATGAGACGGTCGGCCGGCTCGAACCGGATTCGGTGTTCGATGCGAGCCTGCAGTGTTTCACCGAGATGGTCCGCGGAGGGTGGACCACCGTGGGGGAGTTTCACTACGTCAGGCATGCCGGTGATTCGGATCTCTGGGCCCTTGATGATGCCGTGATCCAGGCGGCGATGCAGTCGGGGATCCGGATCGTGCTGCTCCAGGCCTGCTACCTCGCCGGTGATGTCGATCAGCCGCTGGCACCGGAGCAGTCGAGATTCGACTCCGGATCGGTCGACCGGCATCTCGAGCAGCACGAGTCGCTGGCCCAGCGATACGACTCCGACCTGGTCGAGTTCGCCCTTGCGGCACACAGCGTCAGGGCGGTGGGCCTGGATGACCTGCTCGAACTGGCCCGCGCAAGCGAGTACTTCGATCGTCCCCTGCACATTCACCTGGAGGAGAACCTCGCTGAGATCGAGTCATGCCTCCGCGTTCATGGAAAGACACCCATGCGCCTGCTCATCGACAACGAGCTGGTGACACCGCGCATGACCGCCGTGCACTGCACCCATTCGCACCCCGTGGATCTCGCTGATTTCGCTGCGGCCGGTGGGCGGATCTGTCTCTGCCCCATGACCGAGGGCAACCTGGCCGATGGGATCGTGGACATGAAGACCATCGTCGAACACGGCATCCCCGTCTGTGCAGGAAGCGACATGAACCTCAGGCAGGATCCGTTCGAGGAGGTCCGATGGATCGAGTATGTCCAGAGGCTGGCAAGCCTCGGACGCGGGGTCTTCACGCAGAGCGATCGTTCGCACGGTGCNTGCCTGCTTCAGGTCGGCACCTGCAACGGCGCCGCAAGCCTCGCGGTCGAAGCAGGGGACTTCAACCCGGGTTCGTGGGCGGACATGCTGATCCTGGACATCGACGGGTACGGCCCCGGTCCCGGCCAGCTGCTTGAGGACTCGATCGTCACCGGGTGCGGCCCGGAACGGATCGTCTCCACGATCATCGGCGGCCGGGTCGTTCACGATCGACCTGGTGTAGGACGGGAGCCCGCATCATGAACATCCGGATCGGGGTCGACCTGGGAGGCACCAAGATCGAGGCCGCAGCGCTGGATGAGACCGGCGCCGAGTGCTGGTCCAAGCGAGTGCCCACGCCACACGACGACTACGAGGGCATCGTCAAGGCGATCGCTGGTCTCGTCGGTCAGCTCGAGGACCAGCTGGGGACCCGAGGGGTCGTCGGCATCGGTACACCCGGCTCGGTCTCCCCGCAGAGCGGTCTTCACAGGAACTCCAACACGACCGTCCTCAATGGAAGGCCGTTTGAATCGGATCTCTCCGCGGCACTGGATCGAACCGTCAGGACGACCAACGATGCCAACTGTCTTGCATTGTCCGAGGCGATCGATGGAGCCGCCAGCGGTCACTCGATCGTGTTCGGAGTGATCATGGGAACCGGTGTCGGGGGAGGAGTCGTGATCAACCGGGAGGTCGTCGGTGGTTGCAACGGGATCGCCGGGGAATGGGGTCACATCGAACTGCGGGAGATCGATGAGCGCCGACGATGCGCCCATCCCTGCTACTGCGGGCTGCATGGCTGTCTCGAGCAGTTCATGAGCGGTCCGGCCGTCCAGGAGCACTACAGGCAGAAGTCCGGAACATCGCTGGAGGCTCCGGCGATCGTCGAGGCCGCACGCAACGGGGAGCCGATGGCGTTGGCCGTGCTCGAGCAGTTGTACGAGGACACGGCACGAGCCCTCGCGACCGTCATCAACATCCTCGATCCGGACATCTTCGTGATCGGTGGGGGGCTCAGCAACATCCCCGAGCTCTTCGAGAACGTGCCGGGTCGGCTGGCCTCTTTCAGCTTCGCCGACTCGATCGCCACCCCGGTCGTGCCTGCAACGCACGGGGATTCAAGTGGTGTGCGAGGAGCGGCCTGGCTCTGGACGCTCCAGGAGGCCGCCGATCCATCAAGCCCTGGCCGACCGTCCGGATCAGCTCGCTAGGCTCGTCCGAATCGATCGGCTGTGAACATCGACAGGTCCAGGTCCGGATCGGTGCCAGTGATCAGGTCAGCCATCACCCGGCCGGTCGCAGGCCCCAGCGTCATGCCCATCATCGCGTGGCCGGTCGCGATGAACAGACCGTCGATCCACGGGACACCACCGATGACCGGGATCCCGTCCCAGGTGCACGGTCTCAATCCGGCCCACTCGCCCTCTCGTGTCGCTCCGTCGATGTCCCTGATGTAGAGACTCGCTGCTCGAACCAGCTGATCGAGGCGCCGCCTGCTGATTGGCGCGTTGATCGAGGTGATCTCGAGCGTTCCCGCCAGACGAAGCTGGTCACCCATCGGAGTCACGGCCACGCAGCTCTCGTTGAGAACAGACCCGATGCAGGGCATGCTCGAATCCAATCGAAGTTGAAGGTGATAACCACGGGCGGCCTGCATCGGGATTTTGATCCCGATGCTCGAGGCGACCTGGCTGCTCCAGATGCCCGCGGCGACCAGGAGACTCGAGCATGCGATGTTCCGTCCATCCTCCAGGTGGATTCCACTGATCGCATGATCGCCAAGCTGGACGCGTTCCAGTCTCGCCTGGTGGTCGAAGCGGACTCCCCGGTCACGGCAGGCCTGCTCCAGGCCATGAAGGAATGCTGACGGATCCATCGTCGCGCTGTCCTCGTATCGCACGGCGCCTGCGAGGTCATCACGATAGGCCGGGTCCAGTTCCTGCAGTCGCCCGTTCTCCAGGACGGTGGAATCGAAGCCGTGGCCCTTGAGCATCTCCGCGGTTCGCCTGGCCTGTTCCAGTGCGGGCTCGCTGCGGCAGACATCCAGCCATCCCCGTCGATCCCAGTGGCAGTCGATGGAGTGGTCGCGGACCATCTGCTCGTACCAACCGATGCTTTGTGCACCCAGTTCTGACAGGGCCGGCATGCACGCCTCAAGGTGATCCCTCCGGCAATGCCTGTGGAAGTTCAAGAGCCACTGCAGAAGCTTCGGGTCCAACCGGGGCCTGATCCAGAACGGGCTGTTCCTGTTGAACATCCACCGGAGTCCCTTGATCGATGCGCCCGGCTGGGTCAGTGGCGGATGTCCAAGTGACAGGATGCCAGCGTTTCCCCTCGAGGCGGATCCAGTCGGCGTCTCCTGGTCGATGACAAGCACCGATCGCCCCCGCATGGACAGGTGCCACGCGGTCGCCAGGCCGATGATGCCTGAACCCACGATGATGACGGGGTCATCAGTGCCTGTACTGTTCAATGCAAGACTGCCGGGAAAGGTTCATCTCGGTCCGTTTGAATCACTCGGTGCCGGTCTTGGCTTCCTTGATCTTCCGCTGGTACTCCTGGAGCGTCTTGGTCATCCCCTCCCTGGATCGTTCGTCATCGCCGGCGAGCTCGACCGCCTTCTCCTGGAGGGCAATCGCCTGTGACCGGTCACCCATCTCCCAGTAGCACCTGGCCAGCGTGTCGACGATGTTGGCATCCTTGTGACCGGTGATCTTGTCGGCCTTCATCGCCGTGGAAAGCGCGAACTGGAGGTCCCTCTTGCGGACCTCGTTCGAGTCGACGACGTACCAGGCGATGGAGTTGAGCGTCCTGGAGTCCTTGCCGTCGGCCGCGACGATCTTCCGACCGAGGTCGTAGCCCTTCTCCGACTGGTTCATCGGTCCGATCAGCAGCTTGAAGGAGTTGACCTGCCAGGTCGGGTTGGAGGGATCTGCCGAGGCGATCTCCTCGTAGTAGCCCAGCAACGCCTCGTAATCCTTCTTGTTGCGCGCCTCGGCCATCGGCTTGCGGAGCTTGTTCATCAATGCACGGGTCTTCTGCTCGGCTGCGAACTCCTCCTTGAACTTCCCGGCATCCCACGTGCCCTTGACGACCGAGTCCAGCGCCTGGTCCATCGAGGCGGGGTGGCCGATCCATTCCACGTCGCCTCCGGCCCCGACGATGAAGGCGGTTGGAATGCTGCTTCGGCCGATCGGCTTCATGTAGTTGTTCCACATGTTCCGGCCCGGATCGATCGCGATCGTGTAGCGGACCTTCTCCTGCCATTCGGGCTTCTCAAGGAAAGAGGTGACCTTCTGTGGCTCCTCGTTGCTGATCCCGATGATCGTGACATCGTCGGCATACTTCTCCTGAAGCTCGCTCAGGTGGGGCATTCCCCTGAGGCAGGGGCCGCACCAGGTCGCCCAGAACTCGACCACGTAGACATGGTCCTTCTTGAATGAATCGACCTGGTCTCCTCGGGCCCACTGCTCGACCTTGATGCCCGGTGCCGGTTTTCCAATCTCCAGTTCCATGGCATGGGTCGGAAGCGTGCATGCAAGGAGGGTCAGGAGGCCGGATGCGAGGATGGTCATTCGTTGGTTCATTGTTCGAGTCCTGGGTTGCTGTCCTGAAGTGAAGTGAGGTCGCCGTGTCCGATTCCACTATATCACCACCGGGTTGATCACCATCCAAGCAGTCCTTGCGTGACTGATATATGCTTTGAAAATGGACATCAAGGCAGCGAAATCAAGCGCCAACATCCTGGACGGTCGCCACCTGGCCAGGCAGGTCCGCGACTCGCTCGCCGAGCGGATCAAGGCATCCGGGAGGACGATCAACCTTCACGCGATCCTCGTGGGTGACGATGGTTCGGCCGCCCTGTACGCACAGAACCAGGAGAGGATGTGCAGCCAGGTGGGGATTGAGTACCGCCTGCATTCGGTTGATGTCTCCAGGGGGCAGGCCGGTCTCGTCGAGTTGATCCAGTTGCTCAACGCGGATGACCAGGTCGATGCGATCATGATGCACATGCCTCTGCCCGACGGATTCGATTCCGAGCGGATGCAGGCCCTGATCGATCCGGCCAAGGATGTCGAGGGCGTCAATCCCGCCAACATCGGCAACATCGTCTACGGGAGGCGGAGCCTGGTTCCCTGCACGGCGCTGGCCTGCATGGAACTGATCGAGTCGACCGGGATCTCGCTGCCGGGAGCCCGGTGCGTGATCGTCGGGGCCAGCAACATCGTCGGGAAGCCGGTTGCCGTCCTCCTGATGCAGGCCGAGGCGACGGTCATCTCGACCAACAAGTACACCGATCAACTCGGGGCCATCACCAAGACGGCCGATGTCCTGGTCGCAGCCGCAGGGGTCACCGGTCTCGTGACCGCCGAGATGGTCAAGCCGGGAACCATCGTGATCGATGTGGGGATCAATCGTGTCATGGATGACGACGGGACCGCTCGCACGGTCGGAGACGTCGACTTCGACTCGGTCAGCCAGATCGCAGGCCACATCTCGCCCGTCCCGGGTGGGGTCGGACCGATGACCGTGGCGATGCTCCTGAAGAACACCGTCGACGCTGCGGGAATCTGAAACGACTCAGCTCAGCCGATCGATCGCCTCGCTGTACCTGGCGAGGGTGTTCGTGATGATGTGTTCCGGAAGCGACGGGCCCGGAGGGGTCTTGTCCCACTCGCCCTTGTCCACGAGTTCCTGCAGGTAGTTCCGGACGTACTGCTTGTCGAAGCTGGCCTGTTCCCGGCCTGGTTCGTAGTCGTCGGCGGGCCAGTACCGGCTGGAATCTGGCGTGAGGACCTCGTCGATGATCATCAGCTCGTCGGTCGGGTTGCCATCCTTGTCCAGCGCCATGCCGAACTCGAACTTGGTGTCGGCCAGGATCAGGCCGCGTTCGCGGGCGTAGTCCGAGGCATCGGAGTAGATCGAGATCGTCAGGTCACGCAGCCGTTGCATCAACTCGGTTCCGACGAGATCGCATGCGACCTCGAAGCTGATGTTCTCGTCGTGTCCCTCGGTCGCCTTGGTCGCTGGGGTGAAGATCACTTCCGGGAGCTTGTCGCTCAGTTGGAGTCCGCTGGGAAGCTCGATGCCGCAGACGGTTCCGGACTTCTGGTACTCGGCCCAGCCGCTGCCGGCGAGGTAACCGCGAGCGACGCACTCGATCGGGACGACCCTGGCGGGTCGACACAGCATCATCCGGCCGCGGAGCTGTTCACGCTGTTGCGCGTCGAGCCCCGGGACATCCTCGGGGTCCAGCGAGAGCACGTGGTCCCCGATCGTGTCGGTGTTTCTGAGGTAGTCGAACCACCGGGCGCTCAACGTGGTCAGCAGGACCCCCTTGCCGGGGATCGGGTTGGGCAGGATCACGTCGAACGCGCTGATCCGATCCGTGGCGACGATCAACAGCTTCGTGCCCTCGTCGGTCGGAACATCGTAGATGTCCCTGACCTTGCCCTGCCTCTTGTTGGGCAGTGGAAGTTCGGTGGTCGAGACAGCCTGGCTGGTCATGCCGGCATCCGCTGGGGTGTTTGTAGTGCTCATCGCCTCAGTGTACACGACCCGGTTGCTCCTCGCGGCTTCCAGCCGGCTCGTGTCAGCATTGTTGATAACCGGGTACACTTGTCCTCTGCACGCTCCCTCTGATGAACCCCACGGGTTCCAAACTGGACGGATGATGCCTGTCAAATGTTGAAATTCGAGGTATTCAACGAGAGCGGACTTGCCAGCGAATGGCCCCTGGTAAACGCCCACCTGCTGGGGCGGGACAACGTGCCTGTTCCGTGCAAGATCAGGTTCAACAACGGCCGGATCGAATGTGAAGGTGGTGGCAACCAGGCCGTGGCCCTGTGCCTGCAGTTCGATGTCTCCCCGATCGGCAAGTTCATGCTCCAGACCACCTTGCTTCCACATCGCCAGGAGCCCTACAACCTCGCCCTTGAACTGGCCCGGCACCGTATCCAGTACGTCCTGGCCAAGAGCGAGGACTGGCAGATGACCGATCCCGCGTTGGGGCAGGGGGCCATGGACACTTGGGAACGATCTCGAGAAGCCTTCACGGCGGCGATCATCTCGAGCGATCCCCTCCATGCCAACGCCTGCAGCCTGCAGGCACTGGAACTGTCCCTCCGATGCTCGGAGCGGCTGGCCAGGGCCCACGCCGAGATCCTCTTTCTCAGACGGTACTCGCAGAAGGCGGCCTCGAGCATCGTTCTGGGGACGAAGGTCCCAGCGACGAAGAAGCCATCATCCGTCCGGGAGTCGGCACATCCGGATCTGGACATCCTGGTGGTACCGATGAACTGGAGGCAGCTTGCCAGCAGGCCCGGGGTCTACGACTGGTCCCAGGTCGATGCCTGGATCGAATTGGCCCAACGCACCGGCAAGCAGGTGATCGCGGGCCCCTTGATCGACCTGCATGAACGGGCCCTGCCCGGATACATCAAGCACGAGCAGGCCGATCACGCGAGATTCCGTGACCTGCTCTACGAGCATCTAGAGCAGGTCGTCTACCGGTACCAGTCCGTCGTCGGTATCTGGAACCTCTGTTCCGGGATCCATGACAACGCCAACATCGTGCTGCTCGATGAGCAGATGGTCGATCTGACGCGGATGGCGAGCCTCCTGGTCCGCCAGTTCAAGAGGAAGGCCAAGACACTGGTCGAGCTGACCGATCCCTATTGCGAAGCCATAGGCAACCGTCCGGATGCGCTCTCCGGGTTCCAGTTCATCGACCTGCTCATTCAGGAAGGCATCCACTTCGACTGTATCGGGCTGAAGTTGCTGTTCGGCGAGTCAACCCAGGGGCGAACGATGCGCGACACCATGCAGATCAGCGGCTTGCTTGACCGCCTTCACGTTCGTGATTTTCCGATCATGATCACGTCGACCGGCGTCCCCTCCGAGCAGGTGGATCCGGATGGAGGTTGGTGGCGGGAGCCGTACTCGGACAAGTTGCAGGAAGCCTGGGCGGGTCGCATGATGACGATCTGTCTCAGCCGCCCCTCGGTGCAGGTCTTCTGCTGGGCCGAGTTGCTGGACTCTCCTGAGGGGATCATGCCTTCGATCGGATTGGTCGACGGGGAGGGCAGGGCCAAGCCGGCACTGGCCAGGCTGTGTGGACTTCGCCGGCGCATGCGGAAGCCCCTGGGAGACCTCGCCAAGTGACTCGAGCGATACAGCCAGGTTCCATGATCCTGTTGATCGTGGTTCCAGTGATTCTGCTGGTCGCCGTGTCCGGGCCGACCCGCCTGGCCCGAGCCAGGTTCGTGCCACCCTGGCACCGATTGGACCTGAACATCGCCGACCGCCAGCAGTTGGAGATCTGTCCCGGCATCGGTCCGGTCATGGCGACACGCATCGTCGCTCACCGGTCCACTCACGGTCGGTTCGAATCGGTTGGAGATCTTCAACAGGTGGTCGGCATCGGGCCCGCGACCGTCGCGAAACTGGCGAACTGGCTCGATGTGGTCGAGCAGTCCGGCATGCCAGTTGTGGATTCCCCGAACCCATGAATGCTCCAACGACCGATCAATCGATGCCGGGTTGGCATGGCCGGATCCTGGACAACCGTGTCATCAAGGACCTGCTGGCTCGTATCGAATCTTCCGGGACGATCCTCTCGGGCCCCAGTTGTGGCAGCAGTGCGACCGTCCTGGCCGGCTGCATTCATGCCGCCAGTGAACACCGGCCGGCCATCCTGGTCGTGGCACACCTGGACCAGGCCGATGACGCCGTCGATCAACTCCGATCATCGGGCTTCGATGCCATGCTCTTCCCGGCGCTGCAGGTGCTGCCGGGTGAGAGCTCGCTGAACCTGGACCTGGTCTCTGATCGACTCCGGCTGGCCCGCATGCTGCACGGCCGGCATCAACCGGGGATCATCGTCGCACCAGTCGCTGCCCTGATGCAGGGCATTCCGATCGCGGCGAAGCTGGACTCGATGACCCGTCAGATCCAGGTCGGGCACACGCTCGCGCTGGATGAGTTGTCACACTGGTTCTTCGAGGCGGGTTTCGAACGAGTCGACTCCGTGGAGTCTCCGGGTGAGTTCGCCATTCGCGGTGGGCTCATCGACGTATTCACGCCCGGAAGCCAGTTGCCGACGAGGATCGACCTGTTCGCCGAGGTGGTCGAGAGCATTCACGAGATCGACCTGGCCACCCAGGCATCCGATCGCCGCCTTGAACACGCCGAGCTGATGGGTGCCAGCATCGAGATGCTCAGTTCCGACCAGGACATGAAGCCGATGATGGACTTCATCTCGTCCTCCAGCGTGACCATCCTTGATGACATCGTCGAGATCATCGAGCAGGCCAGGGGATACTTCGACCGGGTCGAGGATGCCGGTGGGGTCCTGGGGCCACCGGCGGTGCTCGAATCGCTGGCGATCAGGAGTCACGCGATCATCCAGTGCACGTCGGATCCGGACGACCAGGAATTTCGGTTGCCGTTCGCCCCGTTGCCGGAGATCCCCGAGAAGGCCCAGGAGGCCTTCGAGTTGTTGCGGACCATGTCCACGGACGGCGCATCGATCATTCTCGCCTGCCGCGACGAGGCGGAGTTCGATCGCATGGCCCAACTGGTCGCCGAGCATGTGCCTGAATCCAACATCGAGATCATCCGGAGCGACCTGGCCTCCGGGTTCATCTTCCTGGAACAGGAGGGGCATCCGCTGGTCCTGGTTCCCCAGCATGAGCTGCTCCACCGGTACGCTTCAAGACGACGCAAGGGCCTCGCATCCACTCGACGAGCCCGTGACGCGTTCCTCCAGTTCGTTCCAGGGGACTACGTCGTTCACCGTGATCACGGCATCGGTCGCTTCGTGAGCCTCGGCCCGATCCCGGGTGAGCCCGGTGACGGCACGCAGGAGTTTCTCACGCTCGAGTATGCCGGCAAGGCCCGGCTCCACGTGCCGGCATCGAGGATCGAGTTGATCCAGAAGTACGTCGGTGCCGGCAACACCAGGCCAAAGCTTGCAACGCTCGGTGGTCGCAGGTGGAAGAAGCAGAAGGAGGAGGTCGAGGAAGCGGTCAGGGACCTGGCTTCACAGATGCTCCGGATCCAGGCGGCGCGCGAAGCGTCCCCCGGGATTCGATTTCCCGTCGACACGACCTGGCAGCGCGAGTTCGAGGCTGATTTTCCGTTCCAGGAGACCGAGGACCAGCTGCTCGCGATCGATGCGGTCAAGGAGGACATGCAGCGACGGCAGCCGATGGACCGCCTGATCTGCGGTGACGTCGGATTCGGCAAGACTGAGGTCGCCATGCGTGCGGCCTTCAAGGCCGTCGAGGCCGGTCACCAGGTCGCCCTGCTCGTGCCGACCACGGTCCTTGCGGACCAGCATGAACGATCGTTCGGACAGCGGTTCGGCCAGTACCCGTTCCGGATCGAGTGCCTGAGCAGGTTCAAGGATCAGCAGCATCAGCGCGAGGTGATCGGCGAACTCTCCGAGGGCAAGGTCGACATCCTCATCGGGACGCATCGACTGCTGTCCAAGGACGTCAGGTTCGCCGACCTCGGACTGGTCATCATCGACGAGGAACAACGATTCGGTGTCGAGCACAAGCACCGCCTCCTCCAGTTCCGGGCGACCGCCGACGTCCTGACGCTCAGTGCCACGCCGATTCCCCGGACCCTGCACATGGCGATGCTGGGACTGAGGGACATCAGCGCCCTGGCGACACCGCCTCCGGACAGGCGTTCGATCGTCACCGAGATCATCCAGTGGAACGACATCCGAATCAGGCGGGCGATCCAGAGGGAACTGGCTCGTGAGGGACAGGTCTTCTTCGTGCACAACCGCGTCCATGACATCCAGCGGATCGCGGACCGGTTGAAGTCACTGGTTCCTGATGCACGTATCCTCATCGGGCATGGCCAGATGCCGGCCCAGGAACTCGAGAGCGTCATGCTCTCGTTCTCTCGAAGGCAGGCGGATGTCCTGCTGTGCACGAGCATCATCGAGTCGGGGATCGACATCCCGACCGCCAACACGATCATCATCGATCAGGCCGACCTGTTCGGCTTGGCCGACCTGCACCAGCTGAGGGGACGGGTCGGTCGGCACAGGAACCGGGCCTACTGCTACCTTGTGATGCCCGAGCAGCGGCAGGTCAGCCAGGACGCGATGAAACGACTCCAGGCGGTGGAGGGTTTCTCGATGCTGGGGGCCGGGTTCAAGATCGCCCTGGCGGACCTGGAGATCCGTGGTGCGGGCAATCTGCTCGGCTCGGAGCAGTCCGGGCACATCACCGCCGTCGGATACGAGATGTACTGCAGGCTGCTGGAGGAGGCCGTCGCCGATCTGAGCCACGATCGCAGGACCTCACCATCGGCGGTCTCGGTCGACCTCGGGGTCGGAGGGGCAATTCCCCGCGGCTACATTCGATCGGACCTGCGCAGGATGGAGGCCTACAAGCGCATCGCCGAAGCGACCTCCGAATCCGACCTGGATCACCTCGAGACCGATATGTCCAGCGCCTGGGGACCCATTCCGGAGAGTACGAAGCGCCTGGTTCAACTGGGGCGACTTCGTCTGGCCGCAGCGGCGATCGATGTCCGCTCCATCGTGCTGCATGATCAGGACGTGGTCTTCAGGACATTGCAGCCGGAGCAGTTGAAGCGGCGCCTCGAGGGTGTTGGTGGCAGCGTCCGGCAGGTCGGTCAGCCCGAGGCCGACGGGCTGCAGGAGATCTTCTTCCGTCCGCCGGGTGCATGGCTGGAGGGGACATCCCTGCCCGGGCTGCTCCGTGGACAGCTCGAGTGAACGGTGGGGGATCCCGGACCGTTTGATGTATGATCTGGGCGCACATCACGGAGGATTCGCACTTGAAACGCTACATCGTCGAATTGATCGGTACCTTCTTCCTCGTTTTCACGATCGCCCGCGTCAGTACGTCGGCGGACCTGGCGATGATCGCACCATTGGCCATCGGTGGCGTACTCGCAGCGATGATCTACGCCCTCGGGCCCGTCTCCGGGGCGCACTTCAATCCCGCCGTCACGCTCGCGATGGTGCTGAGGAAGGCGATGCCGGCTGCCGATGTCCTTCCCTACATCATCTTCCAGTTGATCGGTGCCTTCGCGGCGGTTTTCGTCGCCGGCATGACCATCGACACCGAGTCGATCAAGGCCCTTGAGACCTCGACCGCGTGGATCGTGATCGGCGAGTTCTGCTTCACCTTCGCACTGGTGCTGGTGATCCTGCAGGTCGCCACGAGCAAGGCGGCCCAGGGCAACAGCTACTTCGGGATCGCCATCGGCCTCACGGTCGCAGCCGGTGCGTGGGCCGTCGGTCCGCTGTCAGGGGCTGCGTTCAACCCTGCGGTCGTGCTGGGCATGTCGGCACTGGGCGCATTCGGCTGGGGTGGGCTCTGGCTCTGGCTGGTGATGCAGTTTGCCGGAGCGATCGCGGCCTTCCTGGTCTTCTCGGTCATCGAGGGCTGCTGCAGCGATACTGGCGATCAGTGAGTCAGGCCGAGGCGGTGGTCTTCTCGGCTGGAACCCGTGCATCTTCGGAGAAGTTCAACTCGAGATACTTCGCGACGTAGTCGAGGATGCTCGAGGCCTCGGGGATGCTTGGATTGCTGGTCGGGCCCATCGGCTCGAACGTCATTCCGCGGAATCGGGCGACGGCATCCTCGAGCGAGAGTCCGTGCTGCAGGCAGAGGCTGAAGGCCCGGCAGAATCCCTGGATCAGCCCGGACAGCGTGGAGCCCTCCTTGCTCATCTTGATGAAGATCTCACCAGGCTGGCCCGTGTGGAACAACCCGACGGTGAGATAGCCCTCGTACGACCCGATTGAAAACTTGTGGGTGACGGATTCGCGGGTCTCCGGCATCACCAGGCGCTGATCTGGGGTCATTGAGCGGCTCCCTCATCTGATCTGAACAACAAGCGGACGTCCCGTGCCTGTTCTGTATCGGTCAGGCCGAGTGTCTTGAGTTGAAAATACGAGAACCAGTGGAAAACCGGATTCAGGCTTCGCTTGCAGCGGTCTCGGAGGGGTCCTCGGTGGACTCGGCCTGGTCGGCGTCGTCCGCGGAGTCGGCCTGCTCGGACTTCTCCGCCTTGGGCTGCTTGATGATCAGTTCGCCCTCGTTGTCGAATTCCATCTCCTCGCGCTCGTCTTCGAGAGAGCGGTCCGGGATGACGCTGACGTTGATCTCGACCCGCTGTTCCTTGCTGAACTGGATCGGGACCGTGTACTCGCCGACCCTTCGGAAGGGCTGGTGGAGCCTGACCGCTCGAGCGTCGACTCCGAAACCGTTCTCGATCAACGCGTCGGAGATGTCCCGCTGGGTGATCGATCCGTACAGCGCACCCTGGTCGTTGCATGCTCGCTGGAGTGACAAGGTCACGTCCTGCATGCGATCGATCAGGTCGTTTCGCTGGGAATGCAGTTCCTGAAGCTGCAGTTCCGCGGCCTGCCTGGCTTCCTTCAGGGAGTCGATCTTCTCCTGGGTGGGAAACTCCGCGTACCCATGGGGCAGCAGGTAGTTCCGGGCGTACCCCGGCTTCACCTTGACGATGTCGCCGACAATGCCCAGGGACTCGATGGTCTCCAGGAGAAGCAGTTCGATGTTCTTGGTGTTACGCATGGTCGTTGTCCTCCGCGTGGCGGGTTAGGAGCCTGGACCGGTCGGTCATGGCCCCAGCGAATGGGAAAGATTGTGAACGAGGCATTCTCCCAGAAGTCCCGCTTCAGTCAAGCAGGACCCCGGCGAACCCTCGTGGCGCTGTGGTCAGGAGGGGGTCAGAACGGGATGTCGTCGTCGCCCTGTGGCTGGTGATCCGCGGTCTGGGCTCCACCTGTGGCGGCCCCGGAATAGGAGGCCGAGGACGTCGAGTGGTTGTTGCCCTTGGAGTCGATGAACTGGAAGCCCTCGACGACCACCTTCAGCTTCGACCTGTTGTTGCCGTCATTGTCCTTCCATGAGTCGAGCTTGAGTCGACCTTCGACGAACACCGGTCGTCCCTTGGAGAGGTACTGGTTGAGAATCTCGGCCGTCCGTCCCCAGGCCTCGCAGTCCACGAAGGTGGTCTCCTCGCGGTTCTCGCCATCCCGGCTCTTGAATCGCCGGTTCACCGCCAAGCCCATGTTGGCAACGACCTGGTTGCCCGGGGTTTGACGCAACTCGACATCACGTGTGAGGTTGCCCATCAACTGAACCTTGTTGTAATTGGCCATGCTTCGCTCCTTCGGTTGCGCTTGGCTGTTCGTTGCCTGATTCTAGATCCAACATGCACCACCGGCAATCATGCTGCCCAAGTGCTGGCTTCACTGGTCGGTCGAGGTGGATTCGTCTGCACCCTCGGCCTTGGTCTCCGTGGCGACCTCGACCGGAGCCTCTTCGGTAACCGCCGCTGGCGTCTTGGTTTCCGCCTCGCTGCGACTGATGCTGCTGGAGCTGCCCTCGACGCCGCTCTCGAGCTGTTCGGTCCGGAGCTTGATCTCGTCCGAGAGCTCCGCCTGGGCGTCCGCAGCCTCGATCTCCTCGGGCTTGACGTGATCGGCCCTTGTGACCATCGCCCGAAGCAGTTGCTCCGAGAGGTTGCAGTCACGCTCGATGTTGGGCATCTGCGTGGCGCGGGCCTTGAAGTACGTCAGGAAGTAGATGCCGCGCTTGTTGCCCTTGATCTCGTAGGCAAGCCTGCGTTCGTCCCACTTCTTGAGGCTCAGCAGTTCGCCCTCGGCACGGTTGATGATGTCCTTGACATGATCAACGGCGGCCTGGAGGTCCGAGTTGGCTGATTGTGGAAAGAGGAAAAGTCCTTCGTACGTATTGGTTCTAACTTCTGTCATCGTGTCTCTCGTTTCTGTGATTCGCCCGTGTTCAGGCACTGTTCTTCCTGTTGAACTTGTTCATGGTCTCGATCGATCCCTCCCTGACCCAGCAGGCGGCTGCCTTGACTGCGTCCTCGAGTGCGGGTTCGATCTGTTCCTGTTGCTGTTCGGTGAATCTCCCAAGCACGTAGTCGGCCTGGGGGATGCGTCCCGGAGCGTCCACCCCGATCCTGCACCGAGTGTATCCATCATCTCCAAGGGCCTGCTCGATGTCCGAAAGCCCGTTGTGGCCTCCGGCGGAGCCCTCGGTCCTGATCCTGATCATCCCGCACGACAGCGCGATGTCATCAACGATCACCAGGAGATCCCTGGCTGGATCGAGCTTGAAGAATCTCACCGCCTCCGCGATCGATGCGCCCGACCTGTTCATGAACGTGGTCGGTTTCAGCAGCAGGGTGCGCTGGTCATCGATCATCGCATCAACCGTCAGTCCGCCGAAACGCGCCCGGGACGGGCATCCGGGCGGATCCGCCCAACGCCTGGCGATCCTGTCAATGACATCGAAGCCGACGTTGTGGCGTGTCCGCTGGTATTCCTGCCCTGGATTTCCGAGTCCTGCGATCAGCTTCATGTCAGTTCAATCCGATGAGGACTCCTCGCCGCCACCATCGCCGTCGGCCTTGGCATCCGATTCGCCGATGACCTCCGGTGACGAGTCGCCTTCGATCTCCGCGGCCTCCTGGTCGAGATCCTCTTCCTGGACGAACTGGATCCTGGCGACGGAGGTCTCGGGCTCGGTCAGTGCCTCGACTCCGTCGGGCAGGGTCAGTTCGCCCACGTTGTAGGACTCGAGCATGTTGCCCAGGTCGACCTTGATCTCCTCGGGGATATCACGGACCTTGCAGCGGACCTCGAGCTCGTTCATGTCGAAGACAAGGATGTTGCCCGGTTTCTTGGACGCCTCGGGGGAGCCGCTGAAGTTCAACTGCACGTTGACCGTGACTTCCTCGTCCAGGTTGACCCTGGTCAGGTCCAGATGGATCACGTTGTCTCCGAGATAGCCGAACTGCAGGTCCTTGACCAGGCAGGTCTCGACCGAGCCGCCATCGACATCGATGTTGATCACGTGTGATCCCATGTGCAACTGGGTGAGCGTCTCCTTCTCATCCATCTCGATCGCCATGGGGTCCTTGCCGTGACCGTAGATCACTGCAGGGATGCGTCCGGCCTGGCGGAGTCGACGCGCATACCGGGTGCCGACCTGCTGTCGCTGGTTGGCCGCGATTGTCGGGGTTTCATGTGACATTGATTACTTCTCCTAGTCTCGTGGCTGAATGCCGTTCGTGGCTGTTGCTGTCAAGTACCGTCATCGCTTGGTTCCGCCAGCCCTGCGGAACAGTGCGGATATGGACATGTCGTGGTGAATTCGATGCACTGCTTCTGCAAGCAGCTGTGAGATCGGCAGTGAGATGATCCGCTTCTTGAGCGGGTCGAACCGGTTGCCGTCCGGGATGCTGTTGGTGACGATGATCTTGCTGATCGGGCTGTCGGCGAGCCTCTGCATCGCCAGGCCAACCATGACCGGATGGGTGCAGGCGGCCATGACATCGGTCGCGCCATGCTCGATGACCAGGTTCGCCGCCGAGCAGATCGTGCCAGCGGTCGAGATCATGTCGTCGAACATCAGCACGGTCCGGCCATCGACCTCGCCGATGAGGTTGTTCATCACGATGTCGTCGCCCGAGCGTCGCCGCTTGTCGATGATCGCCAGTTCGCAGTCCAGCAGGTCGGCGTACATGTTGGCGACCTTGACATTGCCCACGTCGGGACTGACCACGGTGCAGTCGCCCAGTTCTTTCCGGATCCCCTTGAAGTAGTCCAGCAGGACCGGTGCCGCCGTGAGGTGGTCGACGGGGATGTCGAAGAATCCCTGGATCTGGGCTGCGTGAAGATCCATGCAGATGACCCGGTCGGCGCCCGCGGAGGCGATCAGGTTCGCCACCAGCTTTGCGGTGATCGGGACACGTCCCTCGTCCTTGCGATCCTGCCGTGCATAGCCGAAGTAGGGGATGACGGCGGTGATCCTCTTGGCCGAGGCACGCCTGAGACAGTCGATGTAGATCAGCAGCTCGGCCAGGTTGTCGTTGACCGGCATGCACGTCGACTGGACGACGAAGCAGTCCCTGCCCCTGACGTCCTCGTTCAGCTTCACGAAGACCTCCCCATCGGGGAAGTGCGAGACGTCACCCTGTCCGAGCGGAAGCTCCAGGTGATCGCACATGTCCAAGGCAAGCTCGCTGCCGGAGGTGCCGGCGAAGATCTTCAGGTTGTCTCTGTCGATTGCGGTCATGCCGTCTTCTCCGCGTGAAGTTGCTCGCCGTTCCTGGCCCTGAGGATCGAGTCGACCTGTTGGAGCTGCTCCCGGTCGTTGACCGCGAGCACATCCTCCGGCTCCAGGGCGTCGACCGCATCGATGATGCGACCCTGTTCCCGGTAGATGCCGACCAGGTCGGTGAGGTAGTACTCGCCCTTGGCGTTGTCATTCTCGATCAGGGGCAGGCTCTTAAAGAGCGTCCTCCCGTCGAAGCAGTAGTACCCGGGATTGATCTCGCGGATGGCCTTCTGCTGAGGGTCGGCGTCACGGTCCTCCACGATCGAGTCGAGTCGTCCGTTGGCATCACGGATGATCCTGCCGTAGCCGGAAGGATCGTCGAGGATCGACGTCGCCATGGTCAGCGCTGCCTTGTCCTGATGGTGCTTCAAGAGCAGTGTCTGCAGGGTCGAGGAGCGGATCAGGGGCGCATCTCCACAAAGGATGAGGATGTCCCCTTCGCGATCGGCATCAAAGACCCCGGCCGCCGACATGACGGCATGGCCGGTGCCCAGCTGCTCCTCCTGGACCGCCCAGTGGATGTCGTCATCATCCTTGTAGAACTCGCGGACCAGCTCGGCCCCGTGGCCGATGACCAGGACGATCTTCTCGATACCGCTTGCACGGGCTGCAGCGACGACCCAGTCGACGATCGGACGTCCGGCCGCCTCATGCATCACCTTCGGCAGATCGCTCTTCATCCTCGTGCCCTTTCCGGCGGCGAGAATGATCGCGGCGCTGTACCGGTTGCCGGTCTGATCCGTTGTCATCGGCGTCGTCCCCCGGACACATGGTCAACTGGCCCGCCTAGACTCGAACTAGGACTGCTTGTACCAAAAACAAGAGTGCTACCATTACACCACGGGCCATCTTGGACATTGAATGTGTGCAGTTGCCTGGTTTCCACTCTGAACCCACCAATTGCCTCGGAAGGGACCATCCCGACCGTGTTCAGGAACGCCCGGAGGGCGTTCTGCGCGGTGAGCTGATCCCTTCAGGATTCGCATCCGTGGGGGGTGACCCAAGCCGCGGCTTGTGCGGGCGGGAGCACACTGAAGCCGCGAAGGCGTGCCCCATGCGGCGCCAGGAAGTCCTGTCACCGACGGCCCGAATCAACGAACAGGGCATGATACAGGGACTTCACTCGAATTCAAGCACGCCACAGCCTGCGTGGATGGCGGGGGCCCAAAGGCGGTTCAACGCTGCCGGGAGCGGGCCTGCCGCTCCAGTTCCATCCTCCGGCGGTGGAGCCTCTTGAACTCGAAGACGGTGGTGGGTCGATCACAGCAGCCATCGGTCGAGGCCATCGCTCCGAGCGGATAGATGATGAAGTCATCATGCACCTCGTACACGGGGTTGGACCCCATTGCGAGGAGGGCCTCGTACAGCTCGACCAGGTGCTCGCGGCCCAGCTGGATCGGGTGTTCATCCGGGTGATGCGTCGCGCCGAACGGGTAGTCGTCACCCGGCGTGTTGCTCATCTCGATATGTGTGCCAAGCACATGGCAGGTCGGCTTGTCGGTGGTGAATTCGACCAGCCTCTGGATCGACGTCGTGTACTGGCTGAAGTTGGAGATGTAGAGCCTGCCTGGATAGAGGGTGTCGCCCGTGAAGAGGATGCCCGTCCGTCGGTCGTACAGCGCAACGTGGGCCGACTGGTGTCCCGGGATCGGGATCACGTCGATGATCCGGTCACCCAGGTCATACTCGACGATCTGCTCTGGCCAGTCGCGGACCCCGAAGAAGCTGGCCACGCTGGACGAGTTCAACCCGACGACCGTGGTGTCCGGCTGCCCCTGGAACTGGCCGTCACCCGCCACGTGGTCCCCGTGTCCGTGCGAGTGGCTGACGATCAGCTCGATCGACTCCTTGCCATTGGCCTGCAGCCAGGAGTCGATGACGTCATACACCGCACCGCTGATGTCGATGCCGCCGGCCCCCGTGTCCTGCATCAGGACCTTGTCCTGGCCGAACAGCAGGTAGATGAACGGTGCCTCGAAGTTCGTGCACAGGGACTGTCTCAGGATCCAGAAGTCGTCGTTGTATCGATGCACCTGGATGTCAGGCTCGCTGCTGCAGGAGGCTCCGTTGATCCATGAACCCGGGAAGACGCCCGACTGGATACGGCTGGGGCCCCAGGAGGCGAGGAGGATTCCGAGGTCCTCGCCGTCGATCACACCGTCCTCGTTGATGTCGAACTGTGGGTTCGTGCCCGCCCAGTTGGCCAGCAGCAGCCCCAGATCCTCACCATCGACGACTTCATCACCGTTCAGGTCGGCCGGTACGCATCCGGAACCATGCAGTCCCGTGGTGAGACCGAGCCCGAGCAGTGTCATGATGAGCATGTGCGACCGTGTCTTCACGAAGTGAATTGTCCCACCAAACAGACCGGCGCCAAGTTCAATTCCTTGATGGATGGCTTCATGTCCGGGAACACGGCCGTTCCTGCTATGATGAGTCCCCAATTCCACGGAGAAGAGAACGATGACGACCACGACAAGCGATCAGGTGATCCAGTCGATCAATCCCGCCACAGGCGAGATCTTCGCCTCGCTGGAGATGTCCCCGCTGGAGGACGTCCCACGGATCATCTCCCGCGCAAGGCAGGCCCAGCCCGGCTGGGCCGCGATGGACGCGACCGAGCGTGCCGCGATCATCGCCAAGGCAGGTCCGAGGCTCGTCGAGGAGTCCGAGCGGATCGGTCGCATGCTCACCGAGGAGATGGGCAAGCCGCTGAACGAGGCCATCGGTGAAGTGAAGCACTCCGGCGAGTCGCTCGATGCGCAGCTCGAGGAGATCGTCGAGGCCCTCAAGCCACGGGAACTCAGGGATGAGAACACCATCACGACGATGCAGATGGATCCGTACGGAGTCTGCGTGTCGATCACGCCATGGAACTTCCCGATCCTGATGCCGCACTCCACCGTGATCCCGGCCCTGGTCGCGGGCAACACCGTGATCCTGAAGCCGTCGGAAGAGACCACCGCCGTCGCGATCGAGTACGTCTCGATCCTCAACGAGTTCCTGCCGGAGAATGTCCTGCAGGTCGTCGTCGGTGACGAGCGTCACGGCAAGGCCCTGGTCAAGGGCGATGTCAACCTGATCGCCTTCACCGGAAGCCGTGAAGCCGGACAGCACATCCTCGCGACCGCGGGTGCCGACCTGAAGCGGGTGATCCTCGAGCTGGGGGGCAAGGATCCGATGATCGTCCTTCATGATGCCGACATCGATGCCGCGGCCGACTTCGCGGTCAACAACAGCTTCAGGAACGCGGGCCAGGTCTGCGTCAGCACCGAGCGGATCTACGTGGACAAGCGAATCGAGTCGGAGTTCGAGGCCGCGATGATCGAGCGGACCAACAAGTTGATCCAGGGCAACGGGCTGGACCCGGACACCCGGATCGGGCCGATGATCAACTCGAACCAGAAGCAGAAGGTGCTCGCCCAGCTGGAGAAGGCCGGCCAGGAGGGTGCCCGGGTCGTCATGGGTGGTGGAGCCGGTGAAGGCAACTTCGTCCCGTTGACGATCCTCTCCGACCTGAACCATGACATGGAGATCATGCGGGAGGAGACGTTCGGTCCCATCGCGTGCGTCATGAGCTTCGAAGACGAGGACAACGCCGTCGACCTGGCCAACGACACGCCGTTCGGTCTCGGGGCCGCGATCTTCTCCAAGGATGTCCAGCGTGCGTCCAGGCTCGCTTCCGGAATGACCGCGGGCATGGTCGGCATCAACAAAGGATGCGGTGGTGCCAAGGGATCGCCATGGGTCGGCGCCCAGCAGTCGGGCTACGGGTTCCACTCGGGCCCGGAGGGTCACCGGCAGTTTGCGCAACTGCGGACCATCAGCGTTCCTGTCTCCTGAATAGATGTCACCTGAATCGTGCATTTGTCGATGAGATGGACGTCGATGCCCCTATCATGAATGCATCGAAAACGTGTCCGGCGGAGCCCGCGGTTCATTGACGACGTTCGACGAGACAATCAAGCTTCAGCAGCCTGATGCACAGGTGCTCATCGCGGCATACAGCTGCGGCTGCTTTCCCATGGCTGATCCGACGACCGGACTGATCGACTGGTACTCGCCCGATCCCCGCGGCGTGCTGCCGCTTGATCGCTTCCACGTGCCAAGGTCGCTGGCTCGCGTGGTACGGCAGGAACGATTCGAGATCCATGTCGACAGGTCGTTCCACGAGGTGCTGACCCAGTGCTCGCGGCTTGGCCAGGCACCGGAGCAGAACTGGCTCGACCCTCGGATCATGGAGGCGGTCATGCAACTGCACCGAATGGGGATGGCTCACAGCGTTGAGGCCTGGAGCGACGGCCGGCTCGTCGGCGGCCTCTACGGCATCAGTCTTGGGGGGGCCTTCTTCGGCGAGAGCATGTTCTGTCGTCCTGGTGACGGTGGGCGGGATGCGTCCAAGGTCTGCCTGGTCCACCTGGTCCGAAGGCTCCGTGACCGGGGATACCGGCTGCTTGACGTCCAGTTCGTCAACGACCACCTCAGGCAGTTCGGGGTCGTCGAGATCCCGGTCCACGAGTACGACCAGGCCCTCGAGGAGGCCCTTCGGACCGAGTGCCGCTTCGTCGAGCCGGCACAAACGATCGCAGGGTCGATGTAAAGGCTGCCAAGAACGCTTCCATCGGGATACACTCTGTGAAGCAGGGACAGGTAGGTCCCGCAGTGGCGTTCATGGATGATTCAATTGGCTCGACCCCGCCACATCCTCGACTCGATGTTTCACAGGCGTCTGCTCCTGCTGGCGCTGCTGATGTTCCTGCCGATCGCGCTGCTCGGGGCGCAGTTGATCCGCCTGACCGTGGTCGAGGCCGATGAGTACAGGGCGATCGCCGAGCAGCGACTTGATCGAACCCGCTGGCTGCCCACCTGGAGAGGGACCATCCGTGATCGCCATGGACGGCCTCTGGCCATCGACATGCCCAGCGATGATGTTGCGATACCGTACGAGCTGATCAGTGGAGAGTGGTCGGTCAGCCAGGCGGCCAGGGCGGCCAGGCGCAAGTCGGGTTCGGCTACGTGGGCCATGCTGGATCCCGAGCAGCGACAGGCATCCATCGAGCAGGAACTGCCGGAGTACGAGGGACGGGCCCGTCACATCCTGTCTCTGGTCTCGGAGCAGGGGGAACTGGGGCATCAGCAGTTGCAGCAGCGACTGGACCAGATCAAGCAACGCGTGCACACCCTGAGGACCTCGGTCTGGGATCGCCAGCGGCGCATGGAGGCCGAGCAGTTCGATGATGATGCCGATCGAACATGGAAGGGACGACCGATCCGGGAACAACGACAGGCGCATGTCGTCCTGCGACAGGTCGAGGAGGAGACCGCCTTCCTCTTTCGCAAGGCGGCCAGCGAGCATCCGGAGATGATCGAGGTCCAGGACTCGACCGCCCGGGTCAATCCATGGGACCAGGTGGATGTACTTCTTGAACGAGACAGCTTTCCATCACCGATTCGCAGTGATCAACCACTGCCGGTAACCGTCCACGGGGTCGGGGATCACCTGGTCGGCTCGGTCCGTGGCCAGGTCTGGCCGGAGGACATCCAGCGGCGACCATTCCGAGATCCGGATACAGGCCGGATCGATCTCGGTGGATACCGCGTCGGGAACGATACCGTTGGCTCGAGTGGGATCGAGGACACGTTCGAAGATCATCTCAGGGGGTCGCGAGGGTCGGTTCATACGCGGTTGGACACCCTGGAGACCACCCGGCTGGAGCCGGTACCGGGTGACGACCTGGACCTGACGATCGATGTCTCCCTCCAGGCCAGGATCCAGGCATTGCTGGAGCCCGAGGTCGGGCTTGCCGTGGTCCAGCAGTACCACAGGGGATGGAACTCCGATGGTTCACCAAAGGCCGGTCCGCTGCCACTGGGCTGGGAGCTCAACGGGGCGGTCGTTGTCATGGACGTCGAATCGGCCGATGTGCTTGCAGCCGTCAGCAGTCCGACCCTCGCACACGGTCGGTCGATGAGCAAGGCCAGGCGTGCCGATGACCAGCCGCAGTTGAACCGGGCGATCGAGGGCGTCTACCAGCCCGGATCGATCGTCAAGCCGCTGGTCCTGGCTGCCGCGTTGGAGGAGGACGTCATCGCGCCCGGAGCAACGATCCAGTGCAATGGCCACTACTTCCCCAACACGCCCGACAGCGCTCGCTGCTGGATCTACAGGCCACCCGTATTCGCAACGCATTCGGGTGGTACCGGCAAAGGGCTCGGTGGATCCGAGGCGATCGCCCGAAGCTGCAACATCTACTTCTACACCCTGGCCGACCGACTGGGCATCCAGCGGATGGTCGACTGGTATCACTCCTTCGGTCTTGGGGTTCCGCTCGGTTCGGGTGCGGCCAACGAGACACGCGGCATTCTTCCGGACCAGGAGCAGATCAGTCGCCTGCTGCAACGAGGTGACCGGTTCTCCCAGATCCTCCTGGGGATCGGTCAGGGGCCGATGGCCTGGTCGCCGCTGCAGGCCGCCAACGCCTATGCGACCCTTGCACGACATGGACGGATCAAGGACGCCCGGCTGGTCCGGGACGTATCGCCGCTGCGCACCGGCGACCTCATGCTTGAACCGGCGCACGTGGCGGTGGTGCTGGAAGGCATGAGGCAGGTCCTTTCCGAACGACATGGCAGTGGCTCGAGCATCCGGATGGCCGACGGATCGCGTGAGAAGATCATCAATGCCGAGGGCATCATCACCTGGGGCAAGACCGGGACGGCACAGACCACGCCCTTGCGTCTGGATTCGGACGGGGATGGTACCCGGGAGACCGTGATTCCCGATGCCGACCACGCGTGGTTCGTCGGCCTGGTGGGCAACGAATCCGATCGGACACCCAGGTACGCCATCGCCGTGCTGCTGGAACATGCCGGTTCAGGTGGGCGGGCGGCCGGACCGCTGGCCAACCAGGTCATTCGGGCACTGCAGGCCGAGGGCTACCTTGAGACCGGAGTTTCGCGATGAGCCAGGTCACCATGCCCACCACCCACGCAGGAACCGACGATCATGCACGCGTGGCGATCACCTCGGCCCCCAGGTCGATCGAGCGACCTCGCATCGCCTGGTTGAACTTCGGCTGGGTCGTCGTGGTCGCGGCCATGGTCCTCTCGATCGTGGGCATCATTGCAATCGGGACGACCGAGCAGGGTTTCGCCACGAGACAGATGGTCTTCCTTCCAGTTGCTTTGCTGGTGGCGGCGGGGGTCGCATGCCTTCACCACCGCTCGGCCCGGCAGGTGTCATGGATCTGCTACTGGCTGGTGATCGCCCTGTTGGTCTTCGTCCTGATCAAGGGCGTGCCTCAGTGGCTGGTCACGCCGCGCAACGGCGCCCGACGATGGATCTCGCTCGGGCTCATCGACGTGCAGCCGTCCGAGCTGGCCAAGATCGCCTGGGTGCTCGCGATCGCATCATGGTTGCGATTCCGAAGGAACCATCGTCACCTGCGAGGACTGCTGGTGCCGTTTCTCTTGACCCTGCTTCCGATCGGTCTGATCCTCCTGGAGCCCGACCTGGGCATGGCGATGCTCTTCATTCCGACGCTGCTGGCGATGCTGGTCGTCGCCGGTGCACGCCTCAAGCACATGATGGCGATCGTCCTGCTCGGCCTCGTCGTCGCACCATTGGCCTATCCGGTCCTTCGACCGCACCAGAAGGCGCGCATCGACGCGATGGTCGCCCAGGTCATGGGCGATGATCGCTATGCCGACGACATCGGGTTCCAGGGGTTGAGGGCGATGACCGTCGTCGGATCCGGTGGAGTCGAGGGCGTCGGTGTCGAGCATGCCGAGGCCCTGGTGCAGTTCAATGCACTGCCGGAGGATCACAACGACATGATCTTCGCCGTCATCTGCTGCCGCTGGGGACTGCTTGGTGGGGCGATGATCTGGATGTTGTTCATGGCGCTTTCGCTCGGGGGGCTGCTGATCGCCTCGATGAGCCGTGATCCCTTTGCGAGAATCGTCGCGGTGGGAATATCCACGATGATCTTCCTCCAGATGCTGATCAACACGGGAATGACCATCGGGCTGTTCCCCATCACCGGGATGACCCTGCCGCTGGTCAGCTACGGTGGCTCGAGCCTGGTGACCACCTGGATCATGATCGGGCTGCTTCTGGGCATCGCCCTGCGTCGGCCGAGACCGCTGACCCCTCCGAGCTTCGAGTTCGACGAGGAACGATCATGAGCCCGGACCACTCGATCGAATCACCGCCACCTGCCGAGTTCCACCAGGCCCTCGAGCAGATGCACATCGAGCTGGAGCCCGGTGAACTCGAGCAGCACGCGACGTACCTGCGGATCCTCGCAGAGGCCAACCAGACGATGAACCTCACGCGGATCGTTCAGCCCGACCAGGCATGGATGCGACATGTCCTTGACGGATTGACCCTCGTCCCGCTGGTCCAGGCGGCCGAGGCTGGGACACTCTGTGATATCGGCTCAGGCGGGGGAGTCCCGGGACTGATCCTGGCGATCTCGATGCCACGGGTAGAGGTGGTGCTCCTGGAGGCGACAGGAAAGAAGGCGGCGTTCCTCGAACGTTGTGCCGCCGAGCTCGGATGTGAGAACGTCCGGGTTGTTCATGCACGGGCCGAGCACGTCGGAGCACCCGGCAAGGAACTGCGGGAGCACTTCGATGTCGTGACGGCCCGGGCGGTTGGGCGTCTCCCGATGCTGCTGGAGCTCGCGATGCCGCTGGTCCGTGTCGAGGGCTACTTCATCGCCGTCAAGGGCGAACAGGTCGAACAGGAGATCCGCGAGGCCGGCAACGCGCTGCGGACACTGGCGACCGAGCACGTCGAGCTGACCCGGACGCCAACGGGACGGCTTGCACTGTTCCACAAGCTCAGGGCCACGCCCGAAACCTACCCCCGTCAAAGTGGTGAGCCGACTCGAAGACCCCTCTAGCGGAGCGTCCAGGAACCGCATGACCGTCGACCTCTCGAACCTGCTGTGCCCCGAAGGAGCGATCGCCCGTCGCCTTGGCAACTACGAGCCGAGGGAGGAACAGCTTCGGATGGTCGGGGCCGTCGATGACGCGTTGTCTGCAAGGGAGCAATTGATCGTCGAGGCGGGCACCGGTGTCGGCAAGAGCTTTGCGTACCTGATCCCGGCGATCGGCAGGATCATCAATCACCGGGAGCGTGTCGTGATCAGCACGAACACGATCAGCCTGCAGGAGCAGTTGCTGGAGAAGGACATCCCGTTGCTGGCCTCGCTGGTACCGGACGAGTTCACGTCCGTCCTGGTCAAGGGCCGTGGCAACTACCTCTCACTTCGCAGACTTCAGCTGGCCAGCGAACGACAGGAACGCCTGCTCGGCAACGACCAGGATCGATTCAGCCTTCAGCAGGTGGAGGCCTGGGCGTACACGACCCGTGATGGCACGCTCTCGACGCTGCCTCAGCTTTCCAGGCCCGGTGTCTGGGATCTGGCCCAGTCCGATGCGAACAACTGCATGGGCAGGCGATGCACGACCTACCAGAAGTGCTTCTTCCAGCAGGCCCGGCGGCGGATGGAGAACGCGGACCTGCTGGTGTGCAACCATGCCCTCTTCTTCGCCGACATGGCGCTGCGGCGGTCCGGTGGGGGGATCCTGCCACGGTACGACCATGTGATCTTCGACGAGGCGCACAACATCGAGGACATCGCGAGCGAGCACTTCGGTCTGCGATCAGGTGAGGGAACCGTCCGCCACCTGCTGAAGCTCCTGTACCACGCGCCGACCGGCAGGGGATTCCTTGTATCGCTGAACTCCGACCAGGACATCACGCACCTGGTCGACCAGGTGATCGACCAGGTCATGGCGGCCTCCGATGCCGCCGACGCGCTCTTTCACGATCTGGCATCGTGGCACCTGGAGCATGGCGGTGGTCACGGCCGAGTCACGACACCCGATGCCGTGGATGATCCGCTGAGCGACTGCCTCCGAGAGCTCGGGAACATGCTGAAACTCCTGCGAGATCGACTGGACTCGGAGTCCGACCAGTTCGAACTGTCCAGCTATTCCGCTCGGGCGATCGACCTGGCCGAGCGGACCACGACGCTGCTGCAGCAGGACCTGCCCGGGTGCGTCTACTGGATCGAACTGGGCAGGGCCGTGGGGCGACGCAAGCGAGGGCTCGTCTCACTCAACTGTGCTGCGATCGATGTCGGGCCGCTGCTCCAGGAGCACCTCTTCCAGTCGGATCGGTCGGTCGTGCTCACCAGTGCAACCCTGGCGACCGGGATCGAGGACTTCTCCCATCTCGCCGGTCGACTCGGGTGTCCTGATGCCCGGACCCTGCAGTTGGGAAGCCCCTTCGACCATGCGAGGCAGATGACCGTTTATGTCGAGACGGGACTGCCCCTTCCTGGCGAGCCCGGTTTCTCCGACTCGGCGATCCAGCGGATCCTGCACCATGTCGACCAGACCGATGGTGGGGCGTTCATCCTGTTCACGAGCTTCGGCATGCTCGACGAGATGGGTGAACGCCTGACACCACTGCTGCTGGAACGGGATCATCCCGTGCACCTTCATGGTCGCAGTGGTCCCCGGTCACTGCTGTTGAACCGCTTTCGCGAGCAGCCTCGATCCGTGCTGCTGGGTACCAGTTCGTTCTGGCAGGGGGTCGATGTCCGCGGTGACGCTCTGCGGAACGTCATCATCACGCGGTTGCCCTTTGATGTTCCGGACAGGCCCATCATCCAGGCGCGACATGAACGGATCAGGGAGTCCGGCGGCAATCCGTTCATGCAGGACCAGGTACCCCGTGCGGTCATTCGCTTCAAGCAGGGCATCGGTCGACTGATCCGATCGCACGAGGATCGGGGGCGGATCGTCCTGCTTGACCACAGGATCGTCTCAAAGCCATACGGCCGCGTCTTCCAGTCAGCCCTTCCCGATGGCGTTGAAATCGTTCTAAGGAACGGGCAGGGGGAGGAGCAGTCGCTCCTGTGGGACTGAACTCGGGCTCGCCCTAACAGGCCTCAATGATGGTATTTTCAGAGCAAATCCCCCATTTTAGCCCTATGAACTAGGAATCCTTTGGCTCACATCTTGGGGTGGGCTATATTCACATGAATGGCCTTCAACAAGGGCCGGGCAGTGTACGCCCATCGAACCGGCATGGAGAGCCGGACTGTGTGATCTGCGAACCAAACGGTTCCAGTCGCCCGCTTGGTCGCTCACCCTAGATGAGTGACACGAGGTTCAGGAAGGGGATATGTAGAGATGAAGCTCAAGATCGGTACCTTCGCTCACGCAAGCATTGTTCGAATCTTGGCCCTCGGGGCCATGCTGGTTCCGACATCATCGGCGTTCTCCGAATCCGGTGTCTACAACCCCGACCATTCCGTGGCCCGGATGTGGAATGAACTGCTCCTGGAGAGCATTCGAAATGACTTTGCGAGACCACCGATCCATGCTCGAAACCTGTTCCACGTCTCAATCGGCATGTGGGATTCTTGGGCTATGTATGACCAGTATGCCAACGGGTATCTGGTGACCGAGAAGGCCATCGGTGTCCTCGATGTCGAGGCCGCTCGCAACGAGACCATCTCGTTCGCCTCCTACAGGATCCTACAGGCCCGTTTCGCCAAGAGCCCCGGAGCCGGGGAGATGCTGACCCGATACGACTGCCTCATGGATGAACTGGGTTACGACAAGGACTTCACGTCAACGGTCGGTTCCTCGCCCGCAGCACGTGGCAACCGGGTCGCGATCACCATCCTCTTCAAGGGTCTCAATGACAACTCGAACGAGGCCGGTGGATACGAGAACCAGTACTACGAGCCGCTGAACGATCCGCTCGTGGTCCCCCTGCCCGGCAACCCGGACCTGATCGACCCGAATCGATGGCAGCCGCTGGCCCTTGATTTCTTCGTGGACCAGTCCGGCAACGTCATCATCGGTGGTTATCCCGATGCGATCGGTCACGAATGGGGGCAGGTCGAGTCGTTCTCGCTGAACACCGATGACGTCACCGTCTACAACCGTGACGGGTTCGACTACTGGGTGTACTTCGATCCCGGACCGCCGGCCCAGTTCGGTGAGGAGTACTACAAGTGGGGTAACGAGATGGTGACCATCTGGTCAAGCCACCTCGATCCAGCCGATGGCGTCCTCTGGGACATCTCACCAGGCGCGATGGGGAACGCCCAGATCCCGGATCCGATCGACTACTTCAACGATCCTGTTGGAACGGTCTCGGCCTACTGCGACCTGCTGGAAGGTGGGGACATCGGAACCGGTCGGGCACTGAACCCGGTGACCGGACTTCCATACGAGCCTCAGATCGTTCCTCGTGGTGACTACGCAAGAATCCTCGCTGAATTCTGGGCCGATGGTCCGGATTCGGAAACCCCGCCGGGACACTGGTTCACCATCCTCAACTACGTCAGTGATCATCCGGATTTCGAGAAGCGGATCGCCGGCGAAGGCAACGTCGTCAACGACCTGGAATGGGACGTCAAGGCCTACCTCGCCATGGGTGGTTGTCAGCATGACACGGCGATCGTCGCCTGGGGTTGCAAGGGCTGGTATGACTACATCCGACCCGTCTCGGTCCTGAGGCACCTGTGTGACCTCGGTCAGTGCACCGATCCCGGACTCGACTCGTACGATCCCGATGGCATCAACCTTCGTGACGGACTGATCGAACTGGTCACTCCGGAGACGACGGCGCCGGGCCAGAGGCACGAGCACCTGGTGGGCAGCGAGGGCAAGATCGCCTTCTACACATGGCGTGGACCCGACTACATCCCCGATGAGGCCACGACCACTGCCGGTGTCGGCTGGATCCTCGCCGAGAACTGGTGGCCGTATCAGCGGCCGAGCTTCGTGACCCCACCATTCGCAGGATACGTCTCCGGCCACTCGACCTACAGCAGGTCAGCGGCACGGTTGATGACCAACCTCACCGGAACCGAGTTCTTCCCCGGCGGTATGGGCGAGTTCGAGTGCCAGCAGAACGAGTTCCTGGTCTTCGAGGATGGGCCCAGCATCGATGTGACCCTCCAGTGGGCCACGTACTTCGATGCATCCGACCAGTGCTCGCTCAGCCGGATCTGGGGTGGAATCCACGCCCCGATCGATGACCTTCCCGGTCGCTACATGGGTGAGCAGACCGCGGCGAGCTCATGGGCTCTGGCCGTCGAACTCTACGGCGAGGAACCACCATGCCCGGCAGACCTGAACCAGGATGGAATCGTCGATGGTGTCGACCTGGGCATCGTCTTCGGCAACTGGGGTGAATGCGGTGTCGACTGCATCGCCGACTTCAACTTCGATGGCCTGGTCGATGGAGTCGACCTCGCGTTCATGCTTTCCAACTGGGGAAGCTGCTGAGGCGTTGATCGACAGAATAGAGAATGAGCCCGAGTGGTCTCCTGTGAGGCGGCCATCCGGTTCTTCTGTCACGATCATGCCGGGGACTGGAAGCGGGAGTCCTCAAGGACGTGGCAAGGGCGACCGCCGACAAAGGTCGCTATTGCACGGGCATTGACGGTCCAACCGTTGAAGGGACAGTTCCGACTTCGACAGTGGAACATCTCAGGGGCGATGATCCACTGGTGGTCCGGATCGATGATCGTGACATCAGCTGGACCGCCAGGCTCAAGACGTCCGAGCCCATTTTCATCCAGCCGGAGCAGTCGTGCCGGGTTGATCGTCATGCAGGCGATCAACCGTGGCCAGTCGATTGCCGAGGATTCGACCAGGGCGCGTGCGTACAGCGGCAGTGCCGTCTCGACACCGATGATGCCGAACGGGGCGTCGTCGAACGGCTGCTGTTTCTCCGCCATGGTGTGCGGCGCGTGATCCGTCGCGAGAATAGTGATCGTGCCATCGGCAACGGACTCGATCAGCTTCAGACGATCGGCCTCGGTCCGCAGCGGGGGGTTCATCTTCGCATCGGTGTCGTAGTCCAGACATGCCTCATCGGTCAGGAGCAGATGATGGGGTGTGACTTCGCCAGTGACCGGTTCGCCCCTGGATCGAGCATCCCTGATGATCTTGATTGAGCCGGCACTGGAGAGGTGTTGGGCGTGGTAGGAGCAGCCAATGTCCCGGTTGATCCTGACATCCCGGTCGATGATCATCTCCTCGGCCTGCCTTGGCCATCCGCGCAGTCCGAGCTTCAGGGAGACGGCCCCCTCGTGCATGACCGATCCGATCGTGAGGCTCTTCTCCTGGCAGTGCTGCATGAAGACGCTGTTGGTCGCGGCACAGGCCTGGAGCACGGACTTCATCATGTCGGGGTTCTCGATGCAGTCTCCGTCATCACTGAAACCCACGCATCCGTTTCGGGCCAGTGATTCGATCGGGCTGAGCGTCAGTCCCTTTCTCCCCAGCGTTGCCGCACCGATGCAGTGAACGCGGGCGAGTCCGGCCTCTCGGGCCCTGGCATGGACGTATTCAACGTGTTCAGGTGCGTCCAGTGCCGGGGCGGTGTTCGGCATGCAGCAGATGGTCGTGAATCCCCCGGCCACGGCCGCCATCGATCCGGTCCTGATGGTCTCCTTGTGCTGCTGACCGGGGTCCCGCAGATGCACGTGGATGTCAATAAGGCCAGGGACGACCAGACACCCCGATGCATCGTGGACCCGGGTGTCCGGCTCGACGGACAATGGCTGGCCGACCTCGATCGCCTTGATTCGACCGTCGCTGATCAGCACGTCACCGGTTGCATCAAGACCGCTGGCAGGATCGATGATCCGTCCACCCCTGATCAACGTACTGGTCCGATCGGTCGCATTCATTCCAGGCACGATGATATCGGGCAACGGGAATCCCGACCAATGAGAAACCCCCGGCCTGAATGGCCGGGGGTTGGATTCGATCAGTTGATCTGACCAGTGGTCGGCTTACTTGTCGCAGCCTGAGCTGGAGAAGGGGCAGCCACTGCTCTTCTTGCCGGAGCATGCGGGCTCGGCGGCTTCAACGGCACCTGGAGACACGGCAGCGTCACCACTGCAGCTTGACTTGGATGCACAGCTGGACTTGGCCGAGGAGCATGCGGGGGCGTTGTCGACAGCACCCGGGGAAACAGCGGCGTCACCATTGCAGCTGGACTTGGAGGAGCAGCCATCAGCTCCACCACAACAGGCAGACTTGGCGGAGGAGCAGCCATCAGCTCCACCACAGCAGGCGGACTTGCTGCCACCGCTGACGGCGCCAGCACTGGTCTTGTTGTTCTGGTTGCAGCCGACGAGTGCGATTGCTGCGGTGAGAGCGAGCATGGAAACGAGATTCTTCATCAAAGGTCTACCTTCTTGTAAATATGATGTGTTGGGATCAATCAGTGCGGTTGTTCGTGGCCCGTCTGGTCTTGGGCGGGCTTCAAGTCAACAATAGTACAGTATTGGTCCAACGATGGGCAAGGCTGAAAATTTCGCCTTGGCCATGGAAATTCGAGGATGCCAGTGAGAGTTTACCGGACGAAATCCAATGACAGGCCCTGAGGAGACACCAGTCCCAGGACTGCTCGAAACCGCCCGGAAGCTCCCGCAGGCTCCGGGGGTCTACCTGATGAAGGATGCTTCCGACCAGGTGATCTACATCGGAAAGGCATCCTCGCTGCGTGATCGGGTCAGCTCGTACTTCGTGCCGTCAGCCGACGAGGGGCCCCGTAAGGAGGCCATGCTCGAGTTGATCACGTCGTTCGATGTCATCGAGGCCGAGGGCGAGTGGGAGGCCTTGCTGATGGAGAGTCGCTTGATCAAGGATATTCGTCCTCGATTCAATGAGCGACTGACCGATGACAAGACATTCCCATACCTGGCCATCACCATGCGGGATGACTTTCCAGGGGTCTACATCACCCGGAATCCCCAGGATCCGTCATTCAAACGGGCCCGAATCCTGGGCCCTTTCACCTCGGTCGGTGAACTCCGGGATGCCGTCCAACTGCTTCAGAGGGTCTTCAAGTACAGGACCTGTCATCTCGAGATCGAGGAGGGGGATCCTCGAAACCGTCATTTTCGACCATGCCTGCTCCACGCGATCGATCAATGCACGGCCCCCTGTGCCGATCGGATCAGCAGGCAGCGGTACCGGGATGACATCGATCGCTTCACACGGTTCCTCGGTTCCCGTCGATCGGAGATGCTGAGGGAACTGCGGCAGCAGATGGAGCAGGCCAGCGATGCCCGCGACTACGAGAAGGCGGCTTTCCTGAGAGACCAGGTGACCGCGATCGAATCGCTTGATGACCGGGAGAAGAGGCGGGGCGGCGAACAGTATGACTGGCAGCCCGAAGTCACCGTGTTCGCAGGTGATCCTGCGGAGGGACTTCGCTCGCTGCAGCGAACCCTCGATCTGGATGAGCCGATCCGATGCATGGAGGCCATCGATATCGCACACCTCAGCGGTGCCCAGACGGTTGGCTCCAAGGTCTGCTTCATCGATGGTCGGCCGTTCAAGGAGGGGTACCGTCGGTACAGGATCAAGTCAGTCGGCAATGATGACTACGCATCGATCCGCGAGGTCGTGAGTCGTCGCTACCGTGACGCCGCCGATGGCAACGAGCTCTTCCCGGACGTGATACTGATCGATGGGGGGCTCGGGCAGCTCAACGCGGCCCTGGAGGTGTTCGCCGGTTCCGACGTGCGACCTGGAATGGTCATCGGGCTCGCCAAGAAGGAGGAACTGCTGCATGTCCAGGGTGTCGAGGAGCCGATCCGTCTGGGACGCCAGAACCCGGGCCTTCGACTGTGCCAGGCGATTCGCGACGAGGCGCACCGGTTCGCGCAGCACTACCATCACATGCTCAGGAGCAGGAAGCTGACAGGTGATTGAATCAGGCCGGGGAGGGGACCACGTCCCCGAGACCCTCGTCCTCGTCGGTGCTGGTGGAGGACTCGGTCCTGGGCGGTGACTTGTCGGCTTCCCTGGAGATCAGGTCCGCGACCGTTGGCTTGTCCAGGGACTCGCCGCGAAGAAGCTTGTCGACCTCATCCTTCTGGAGGGTTTCGTACTTCAACAGCGCCTCGGAAATGGCTACGACGGCTTCCCAGTTCTCGTTGATGATCCGCTCGGCATCGGCGTATGCCTCGTCGATGATCCTGCGGACCTCCTCGTCGATGATCCTCGCCGTCTCGGGCGAGTAATCCTTCTCGGGGATGTGGATCTCCTTGGTGTCGTCTCCGGCGTAGTTGACGAAGCCGAGTCGATCGGACATGCCCCACTCGAGGATCATGTGCCGCGCGTAGGTCGTGGCCATCTTGATGTCCATGCCCGCACCCGAGGAGATGTCTCCGGTCTTCCTGTACTCGGCGATCCGCCCGCCGCAGAGGACCCGCATCGTCGCCAGCAGGTACTTCTTGGCGTATCCGTATCGATCCTTCTCAGGCAGGCTGAAGGTCGCACCCATCGCCTGGCCTCTGGGGATGATCGTGACCTTGTGCAGGGGATCGGCATCATCAAGCAGCGCCTGGATGACGGTGTGCCCTGCCTCGTGATAGGCCGTGGCCACGCGTTCCTGCTCCTCGATGCGGCGGCTCTTCTGGGCACGGCCGAAGCGGATCTTGTCGCGGGCCTCTTCCAGGTCGATCATCTCGACGTGTTCCTTGTCCTCCATCGTGGCGATGATCGCGGCCTCGTTGATGACGGCCGCCAGGTCGGCGCCGGAGAACATCGGTGTCCCTCGGGCCAGCCTCTCCAGGTCGACGTCCGGGCCCATCTTCACCTTCTTGGCATGCACCTGGAGGATCTGCTTGCGTCCGGCCAGGTCAGGCAGTGAGACCTGCACCTGTCGATCGAATCGACCGGGTCTGGTCAACGCCGGGTCCAGGACGTCGGCACGGTTGGTCGCCGCGATGACGATGATCTGGTCACTGATTTCGAACCCGTCCATCTCGACCAGGATCGCGTTGAGCGTCTGTTCTCGCTCGTCGTGTCCACCGGTGGTGAACCCGCCACCACGACGGCGGCCGACGGCGTCGATCTCATCAAGGAAGATGATGCATGGCGAATTCTCCTTCGCCTGCTTGAACAGGTCGCGAACACGGCTGGCACCGACGCCGACGAACATCTCGACGAAGTCCGAACCGGAGATCGAGAAGAATGGAGCATCCGCCTCGCCGGCAATCGCCTTGGCCAGCAGGGTCTTGCCGCATCCGGGAGGCCCTACGAGCAGCACGCCTCGAGGAGTCCTGCCACCGAGGCGCTGGAATTTGCGAGGGTCCCTGAGGAACTCGACCAGCTCCGTGACCTCGTGCTTGGCCTCGTCGACACCTGCGACGTCATTGAACGTGACGTTGACCGAATCCTTCGAGCTGATCCTGTGCTTGCTCTTGCCGAAGCTGCCGAGCATTCCACCGGGACCACCTCCAGCAGATCGGACAGACCGAGCGATGAAGAACCAGATCACCAGGATGATCACCAGGACCGGTAGCATCGTGATGGCCAGGGACATCCAGATGCTCTGCCCGAAGTTGCCGACCCGGTAGTCGTAGCCACTTTCCTTGAGATCAGACTCGATCCGTGCGTAGGCGGTGTCCTGTGGAATGATCTTCACCCAGACGGGGGATCCCTTCTCACCGGACTTCTCAAAGCCCTTGGTTCCGGGCTTCATGACGGCGTTGACCCGATCGTCATGGATCCAGATGCTGCCCGGCTCGACCTGGGCTTCCCGTGCATAGACCATGAACTGGCTCCATGACTGGATCTCCTTGCCCTGGTTGTTGGAGGTCGCCAGGACCGCCCAGACCAGCGCCAGCAGGAAGACCAGAGTCAGCCATGTCATCGCCTTCCGCGGCTTGGGCGGCTGCTGGGGTGTTCCCTGTGGATCATCCTGTCTGGACTGCTGTGGCTGCTGTGGCGGGGACCCCGGGTCCTCCTTGCCATCATCCTGTTGCATTCTGAGTGGTTGGTCGATGCTCATCTGCTGTTCCCGATTGCCCTTGTTCACCAATCCGACCTCATGGCATCGACCATATCCGACGCCAACTGCTGTACGACTTCAAATCGTCCTAGTTCTATCGGTTCGGAAGAGGGCCTGCTGGGCATGAAAACGGCACTGGCAGAGAAGTTCTGCCGGGCTGCAATCGGCTTCCCGGTCGCCAGATCGGTCCATTCCCAGTTGATCGTCACGGTATACATCATTTCCTCGGCCAGGCCGGAGTTCCTGCTCTTGGACAGTTGCCGCAGATTCACATCGGTAATCCTGCCCTTGAGAACAGTATCCGCGCCACCCTCCCCAGTCACCTTGTACGGGGTCCTGGACTGGATTTCCTTGACCAGGGCGTCCGTCAGGTTGAATCCGACCTCCCTGAAGTAGGTGTCGTTCTCGATGATCGGCACCGCGATCGACCGGTATTCCGAGTCGAACGGGCGGTCCATGGAGTATCCCCTGGACGGGTCCGAAGCGCATCCGCTGGCCAGGAAGACCGCCAGGCAGAGCAGTGGCATCGAACGCAGGCAGGTCAATCGACTCACGGGGACTCTCCTGGAGTGTCCTGTACAGGCTCGAGCATCTCCTCGGGCTCGGGTTCGATCAGCATCGGCAATGGCTCTTCCCACGCCGGGGAGATCCCACGGAGCGGTTCCTGCTGTTCCGGATCGATTCCCAGGAGGGCGACCCGGAGGGCCGCGTAGTCGGGTGCCTGCATGACCACGGACTGGGGCATCCTGGCAAGGATCCCGGGGATGATCTCCAGGGCCCGCATCGCGGCGATCGAATCGGGATATTCCATGATCAACCGCCTGATCACCCGCTCAGCCGAGATCGGATTGTCGGTGGACTTGTACCAGAGCGATGTCGACAGAAGCTTTTCCGCTTCCGATTCATAGATGCCGACAAGCATCGCCTCGGAACCGACCTTCTGTGCAAGCGAGGGCTGCAGCACCTGCAGGTCCTCGAGCCGGAGCCTCGCCTCGGACAATCCCTTGCCATCGAACTGCGGCCCCTTGAAGCTGGCGAGGAACGAGTAGATCAGCCTGAGCCTGGCGCGGGTGGCGTACCTGGACCTCGGGAAGTTCTTCAGGAAGATGTCGTACATCTCCGCGGCCATCTCCATTTCGCCGCGTTTGAAGTAGAAGTCCGCCAGCGTCATCGCAGCCTGCTCGGCCAGCTCACTTCCCGGAAGCCTCTGCTGGATCCTGATCAGCAGTTCCTGGGCATCATCGCTGGCATCGAGGAGTCTGAATGTGCCCAGGAATTTCTTGCGGAGACCGTTGGCATACTCGGTCGCGATCTGGAGTTCCCTCTGGAGCGCGGGTACGAATGAATCACTTCCTGGATACCGTCTCGCGATCTCCTCGTAGGCGAACAGTGCCTTGTATTCATCTCCCAGTGCCAGAAGCGCATCGCCCTTGACCAGGAGTCCGCGTGCCCGGTAAAGGCTGAGCGGATACTTCTCCAGCCAGGCGACGGCGAGCCTTCGAGCCCGGGCCGGTTCTCCCAGAGCGAGTGCCCGCTCGGCCACGAGCAACTGGCCTCGTTCCGAGGAGGGGTCGAAATCATCGGTCTGCTTCCAGGCATCATCGCTTTCATCCAGGATGAAGCTTTCCTGGGCATGGCTGCTGGTCACCATCAGCAGGGCGATGAGCAGGAATTGCATCGCAAACTTCACGCCCGAGGTTCCGATTGAGCCGATCATGTGGGCGATGGTACGGGCTTGTGCCCTCTCCGACAATTCCACGCAGCCACCGACCGCTGGCATGGGAGCCCGGTTCCATGAAGATCTGCCTGGTGTACAACCCCATTTCCGGAAGTGGCAAGGGACGAGCCGATGCCGAGATGCTCCAAGAGGGACTCCAGGGCTGTGGTCACGAGGTGCACACCATCCAGAGCCAGCTTGAGCCAGCGACCGAGTGGCTGGACCCCGAACTGTCTGACGCTGCATTGCTCGTGGTCATCGGTGGGGATGGAGCCGTGCGAATGGTGACCGGATCGGCCAGTCGCTGCGGCGTGCCGATGATCCAGTACCCGGCTGGAACCGAGAACCTCTTTGCCAAGCACTTCGGGATGAAGGCGTCGATCGACTCGATCAGGAAGGCGATCGACCACTGGAACGTCATCTCGTGTGACATGGCCACGGTGAACCAGCAACGGTTCCTGCTGATGGCTTCAGTGGGATTCGATGCCGACGTGGTCAACGACCTTGCCAGCAACAGGTCCAGTTCGATCTCTCACCTGAGCTACCTGGCCCCGATCCTGCGGCAGGCCATCCACTGGAGGGCCCCGCGGTTGGATGTCTTCGTGGATGGGGATCAGGTCTTGGCCGGTGGGCGAGGACTGCTCGTGGTCGCCAACTCGCCGGCATATGCCCGACACCTGGATCCAGCCAGGCAGGCCGTCATGAATGACGGGCTGCTCGATATCGCGTTCATGCCGGCCAAGACGGCACTGGGGGTTCTCCAGTGGGCGGCCAGGCTCAAGATGATGGGGGAGCGGCTCAATCGGCACATGCAGTACTTCAGGGGGACGTCGATCAGGGTCCGGATGGAACCGGCCTCGATGTACCAGGTCGATGGTGATCCACCCATGCAGCCAGAGCCTGTCTCGAGCCTCCAGATCTCGATCGAGCCCGGGATTCTGGACGTTCTGGCACCCTCCTGAGAAGGACCGGGAACCTGCCACAGGCTGTTTCCTGCCCGCCAATCAGGGTTGTGTGGCTTCAGTCACCTTCAGGAACCGCCGATAGGGAGCTCACGGAGGTGAGCCATGTCTGAATCAAAACCACGTGTGTTCCGTGCTGCACTCATCACGACCGCCCTGGTCGTGGCCGAGGCCGTCGGCCTGTTCTGGATCGGTTCGACCATCTGGGGGCCGCAGGAGGTCCTGGCAATCGACCAGGTCGCCACCGAGGAGATCGCCTTGGATCGCAGTGTTGAAGTGCCTGTCTTTGATGGTGTGCTGTCAAACGATCGGCTCGGGACGGCGTTCTTCTACCGGACCGAGATCCATGTGCAGGTCCTCGAGGCCGACCAGGTCGCCGTCGCGGACCTGCTGGATCGGAACAGGAACCAGATCCGCGCCGACATCAATGCCGCATGGCGTGCGGCCGATCCGGCCTGGCTCCAGGAGCCTCGCATGGAGACATTGACCAGGAGGATTGAGAGCCTCCTGAGAGAGCATTTCGATGGTGGCTCCACAGCCGGATCCGAATCGGTCATCAGGAAGTGCATCCTGCTTTCTGGAACCGGGATCCGCGGAAAGGCGTGACGCGACCCTCCCTGGAGGGGGTTCATCGACCTGTTTCTGGAGGTGTGGAGCTGCTTCTGTCGATCTGGATCGAAGCGTATGCGTCCGTTCCCGGTGCCGGGACCGGTGTTCCTGGTGCTCTTGAAGGCCTGGAGTGACACTTGAGCCACGATCCTGAACAGATGGATTCGACTTCCGCCGACCTCGGGGCACAGCCCCCGTCAACACCGGACGTGCAGCCCACTTCGGACCAGGTCGATGTCGAGAAGATGGCCGACTCCGCCCTTGAAAATGCTCAAAAGGCCGCCGAGCAGCTTCGGCGTGCCACTGGCTCGAC
>PARI01000013.1 GCA_002711415.1 Phycisphaerae bacterium
GGCCCATGCACGGGAGTACGGCCGCCCGATGGCTCGTCATGAGTACATCGAGATCCTTGCAGGAATCAGGAGCGACCTCGCGGCCCACTCCAAGGATGAGCAGCGATCGATCCTCGACTGGCTCGCAGCAGTACGCCAGCAGAAACAGCATCGCGTGACGCCTTCTTTTTCTGAGATTTTGGATGTGCTTGAATTCAAGCGGGACTCGATCATGTCTTCAAGCACCACGATCTTCAGGCGAGAATTCGCTGACAGCGAGATCGTCAGATCCTCGATTCCTGGCGAGGAATCCGTCGACATCTCTCTAACCTCCGTACGCCGGCGGATGCACTCGGGACCCAATCGATTCACCTCCAATGCATGGTTGCTGCCTTCTGGCCAGGTCGAACCAACCGTGTCCGTAGCCTCCAATGGGAACGAGAGTCTCGTATCCAACATGGGTGGCGAACCTGTCCGGTCCCAGGCGATGGATTATGCCCAGCACCGCGAGCCCCTTGCATGGGAGTCGATCGGCTGCATGCTGGGCTCCAGGGCCAGGGGCACCGCTCGGCATGATGAACATGACCTGGCCGCGACGCTTCGGAGAATGGGGATCGGCATGACCTGGATCGACCTGGTTCGGTCTGGCGAAGATGCGAAGCTCTTGGTTCGCCTGCAATTGGGGTTTGGCCCTTATCCATGGACGGTCCTTCTTGATCCTGCACGAGGCCTGTCTGTTCTCAGGAGCACCAAGTCCAGTGATGATGGTGAGGTCACGGACGAACTCGTCCACGAGTTCACTGATTTCAAGCAGTCCCGCTTCGGCCTTCAGTACCCGACCACGGTCACGGTTCAGCAGCATCGGTCCCGCATGGGTGCCGGGAAGACCCCCATGGATAAGCCAAGGCTTGTCTACGAGGTCATCAGCCACTGTATCGAATTCGAGATCAAGACCATCGACGGCCTCGACCAGGAGCCCCTGGAACTGGTCTTCCGGAGTGAGAACGAGAAGTCAGGGGATTCATACAAGCATGTTTCTGATTTCCACGACCGTTTTACGGCGCATGATGACGTAGCATTGGCTTCACCTGAATCAGTTTCAAGCGAGTAACTCAATGAGACATGCCTGCCTTGGCACACTGGTGACCATCATGCTGCTGCTTCCGTTGGCCAGCCAGGCAGGCGGACAGGGGCCGCTTGGAGAACAGCCGCAGCCTGTGAGGGCGGATCAGGTACTGTTCCTGGTTGAAGCAGCTGGTGCCTCAAGTGAAGACATGGCCATCATCCTGATGGTGCATTCGGATTACCTTCAATCCTGGTTCCAATTGCGGCCAGACGGTTTTTCAATGGCCGAACGCCATTTCCTGGATACCTTTGCATCTCGTCCACTTGATGAATCGGGATCCAGGGAACACTACCGGCGTGCGGCCGATGCGCTGGTGAAGGAACGGGCCGTATCTCGGCAGGTCGATCGTGGCATGCTGGACGACATCATCATGCTGCTGCCAGCTGAGTCGCCAGTTTCCAGGCAGGCTGCCCAGGCGATCATGCGACGTGGACTCCTGGTGAAACATCACATGACCTGGAACCCGATCGACCCGATCGCCATGATCCAACTGGATCCAGTGGTCATCGAGCGATTGGATGGGTTTGATGCCATCCCGATCCTGGACATCCATTCGGACCGGTTCGAGAAGGCGCTCGNGTCCCGACTNAAGGCNGCCATGTCGATACCGGCCGACATGGTGCAGTGGAGGGCCCANGGCCATCCGCACGAACAGTGGCAACCCATATCTCTCATTGAGGCTGACCAGGAGTGCCTGTCCATCCTGCATGGATTGGGAAGTCGGCTGCGTGGCCATGATCCGGTCGTCGGGTCATGGGTCATCTTGCGAACCCTCGCGTCGGAATTGGCCGCTTCCGATGAGCCTGGAGCGAAGATGCTCCAACGCCAATCGGACCTTCTCTGGCTCCTGGCGCACATGGATCGATCTGGGCAACCCGAGCTCGACCAGGCACTGTCCGACCTGGAGCTGCAAAGCACGCGGCGTGTCGGAACGCTCCTGGAGATGATCCGAAATCAGGACGAGGTGATTCAACAGGCGCAGTGGGATCAACTGTCCGACCAGGTCCGCGAGGACTCCACGGTCCTGGCCGGGTTGGCAGGNCGCATCCCGTCAAGAATGCGATCAAGGCAACCGGAAGACTCGGTCATCACCGTCTGGCACGACAATCTCTTCATGAGCGAGGGGTTCGCCGACGCTCACCAGGACCGCCAGTCATGCATGGACATGGTGGAGTCTCTCGTGGAGTCAGGGGTTGACAGGGCCGAGGCCGAGAGCCGGGTCTACTCGAGCATCATCTCGAACCGATTCCCCCGCAGCNGCACGAGGCTCTCNTTGATCGACGTGGCCGAAGTCCTGGGGCAAGCACATGGAGATCGCCTCGAACCAGACCGCCTGGTTCTCCTGGATCAGTACAGGCGAGATCGGCACGCACTCATGACGAACAGGGCCGAGCTCCTGTGGAGCCTGTTCAAGTTCGGCAGGATGCCGGATCAGCAGGATCCGAAATTCAAGCAGGTTCAAGCATCGATCGATCGTACCGAGCGAGCATTGATCGACCTGGGGGCCAGGTTGATCCTGGCCTGTGAGGAGGGCATGGATCTCCAACCCCGGGATACGGCAGTCTATGCATGGATGCAGGAAGCACTTCCGCAGTTCTCCAGCGTGGCGAAAATCGCCAACGAACGCGTCGAGGCGGTACGAGGTCCGCAGCGGGAACCACTCCGGCAGCGGCTGGACTCGCTCCTGGAGGAGCTCGTCAAGACATGCCTGACGACGGCCGACATGGAGCGTTACCTCGACTCGGCACAGGTCAGGTTCAAGGCGTCACAGGTCGTCATGCGCATCGATGCGCTCCTGGCCCCGATCCGATCAGCACAGGACGAGGGTGGGAATGAAGTCGCCATCCAGCTGGAGCAGCTGATCGACGAGTAGTTCCAGTGACTGCCTGCAGGCGGGCCAGCGGACAATCAAGGGATCATTGATCCTGGTCGGATCGAGTCCATCTGAAGTCGACCACGACCGCACCGTGATCTGACGGGAAGTCCCGCTTGAGGATGGGGATCGTTTCATCCTCCCACTCTTGGGGCAGGACGAACGCCCGGATCGGATCCAGTCGCCAGCGATTGGCGTCGCCTCCGGGATTCTTCAGGTAGACCCGGTCGATCCGCTCGAATCCCTGGTCCTTGCCGCCGCTGGTCCTGTACATCGGCGACCACGTGATGCCGGGACGCTGGACCGGGTTCGGATGAACCGTCCTGTAGGCATCCGAGAATCCCGCCTCGTGCATCTGGATGCTCACCGGCAACGGGAGGGCTCTCCGGTTCTTGTAGACCCGTGACGTGTCGATCGTCCAGTCAAGGTGTGATGGCGTGTTGAAGTCCCCGCCGACCAGCAGGGGGATGTCCGCCTCGAGCTGTCCCTGGTCCTTGATCGCCTGCAGCAGCGCCTTGACCTGTTGGAGTCGATTCGATCGCACGTCCTCGGCTGCCAGCAGTTCCTCGTCGCTGATTCCTGGTGTGTCCCTGAGGTTGCCCGTGATGTATGACCGGTAGTCCAGCCAGATGCTCCAGGCGAGACAGGAACGCCCCTTCGCATCGGTCAGCTTCGCCCCGAGTCCGTGCCACTTGTGATGAAAGAACTCCTGATCGATCTTCATCGGGCTCAGGATGCACAGGTGCGGACTCTCGGATTGCCAGTAGCTCCACCCAAGCTGCTGTGAGAGCCACTTGCCAAGTTCCGGGCGTGGACCATCGATGTCATAGCTCTCCTGCATCATGATGATGTCAGGTTGATGTTCCTGGATGATCGCGAGCGTCTTCTCGGCACCCTGCTGGACATCGTTGGCTCCATGGAGCACGTTCCAGGCCATGACTCGAAGCACCTCGTCCGATTGCGTCTGCTGGCCCTGCGAAGCCGGGGCCAGGATGCATGTGAGCATGGAGGCCGCGACCAGTCCGATTTTCATGCGTTGGTTGAACATGGATGCATCCTAGTCGAAGCCGCAGCGTGGGACAGGTGATAGACTCCGGCCGATGATGACGCTGGTGCTTGCACTCACGTTCCTGGCCTTGGCCGTGCTCTACAGTGCCGTGGGCCATGCGGGGGCCTCGGGATACCTGGCGGCCTTGGCGATCCTCTCGGACTACCCGCAGGAACAGTTCAAGGCCATCGCGTTGACCCTGAACATCTTCGTCGGCGGCATCGGGACGTGGAAGTTCCTCCGGGCGGGGCATTTCAAGTGGGACTGCTTCTGGCCTTTCGCCCTCTGCGCAATCCCAATGGCGTTTGTCGGTGGCCTGTGGCAACTGCCAGAGATCATCTTCAGGCCACTGATCGGCCTGGTGCTCCTGTTCGCCGCCGTCATGCTCGTGTTGAAGGCTCGTGGCTTGTTCCGCCAGAAGAGCGATCCTCGCATGCCCGCACTGCCGGTGTCGATGGTGTGCGGTGGCCTGCTCGGACTGCTTGCGGGATTGACCGGGACCGGTGGGGGGATCTTTCTCTCGCCGCTGCTGATCCTCGCCGGTTGGGCCGAGCCGCGGACGACCGCGGCTGTGTCCATCGTGTTCGTTCTCCTGAATTCACTGGCCGGTCTCGGTGGAGTCATCGTCGAGTCCCCGGGCCTGCCGGGGCAACTCTACATCTTCATCATCGCGGCCTGTCTCGGCGGCCTTGTCGGATCACATCTTGGATCCCGGCGGCTGCCGGGCAACGGGATCAGATACCTGCTCGCCATCGTTCTGGTGGTCGCTTCCATGAAGATGTTCATGGCTCCCTTTGATGCCTGAGGGGCATCCGGACGCAAGTCGCGACCAGGANCTGGTTTCGTGTTGAGAAGTTCCTACCATGGAACATGAACGGTCATTGATTCCACGGGGGTCTGCAGTGAACATTCGTGTGACATGCCTGATGCTGGCCCTGGCGATGCTGCTGCCTGGCCATGCACGTGCTGATGAGGACCAGGTCGACCTTGGACGCGGGCCAGTACCTGTGTTCGTTCCTTCCAGCTACGACGAATCGAATCCCGCACCACTGGTTCTCCTGCTTCATGGCTGGCTCTGGAATGGTCAGCTCCAGGAGGACTACTTCGACTTTCTTCCCCAGGCCGAGGCCTATGGGTGCATCTACGCCTACCCGGACGGATCGGTGGGACCCGATGGGATCAATTTCTGGAACGCGACCGATGCGTGTTGTGATTTCAATGACACCGAAATCGACGATGCCGGCTACCTGGCCCAGTTGATCGATGCGATCTCGACGAAGTGGAACGTCGACCAGCGCAGGATCTGGATCATCGGCCATTCCAACGGCGGATTCATGGCTCACCGGATGGCGTGTGAGTACCCTGACAAGATCGCTGCGATCGTGAGCTTCGCAGGCGCCGCGTGGAAGGATCCGGACCAATGCACCAATGCATCCAACCCGGTCCATGTCCTCGGCATCCATGGAACGCTTGACCTGTCGATTCTCTATGGCGGCGGGAGTTGGTTCGGCAACGAGTATCCCGGTGCTGTCGAGACCGTCGAGCAGTGGGCCCAGCGAAACGGCTGCCTTGTCCAGGGTGAANANCTGGATGAGAACCTCAACCTGAGTTCAGGTGTCTTCGGTTCCGAGACCTCGGTCACACGGTACGTGAATGGGTGCAATCCCGGGGGTTCCTGCGAACTCTGGACGATGTCCTTGTCCAGCCATTATCCGCTGCTGAACGATCAGTTCGCTCCGCTCGTGTTCGAGTACCTCTTCGCACATCCGAAGCCCGCTCCGTGTCATGGCGATCTCACGGGTGACCTGGGCGTGGACGGGCAGGACATCGCGGTGCTCCTGGCAGCATGGGGTGCCTGCGGCCCCCGATCCTGCATCGCGGATCTGGATGAATCCGGGCTTGTCGATGGCGCCGACCTGGCCATCCTGCTTGCAGGATGGGGGGATTGCCGCTGACCCGGACCACGTTCAGCAGACAGGCCCGTGTCGGTGGGACACGGGCCTGGAAAGCTCCCCCGACTGGACTTGAACCAGTAACCTAGCGGTTAACAGCCGCTCGCTCTACCAATTGAGCTACGGAGGATCAGTTGGGCAAGCATAGCCCGTGGCTGATTTCGGTCAAGGGCCGGTACCTCCTTGAGCCTTGCCAAAAAAAACCTTCCGGAGTACAATTCTCGGCTCGAATCCGCTCCGGAGCCCCGATTCCAAGGAAGGCTTCCACGGCAGGTTTTTTCAAGGAACCAGGACCATGAAGGACAAGATCCACCCCGAGTACTACCCCCAGGCGAAGGTCTTCTTCCGAGGCGAGGAGGTCATGACGGTTGGTGCGACCGTGCCGGAACTGCACGTNGAGATCTGGTCCGGCTCCCACCCGTTCTACACGGGCAAGAGCTCGTTCGTTGATTCCGCCGGTCGCGTCGAGAAGTTCCAGAAGAAGTTCTCTGGCAACTACTTCAAGGGCAAGAAGAAGTAGCAACCCTCCTGCAGCAGGCCGTGTCCCGAGGATGTTTGATCCCCGGGTTGTTCCATTGAATCCGATCAGCATGGCACGAGGGCGCCATGAGCAGCAACGTTCCACGCAATCTCCTGGATCGACTGGACCAGCTCCTTGAGCAGTTCAAGGATATCGAGGCGCAGCTGGTCGATCCCGATGTGCTCCAGAACCATCATGCGATCCGCAAGCTTTCGATCAAGCGAGCGGCCATCGAGCCGATCGTCGGTGATTATTCCAACTGGATCAGGACCACCGAGCAGGCGAACCAGCTCGAGGAGGTGATCGCTTCCGGGGAGGACCCCGAGCTGGCCGAGATGGCGAGAGAGGAACTGCCTGAGCTGACCAAGGCCGCGACGGCATTGATGGAGTCAATCCAGCAGCGTCTTGTGACTGCGGATGACCGATCGGTCGGAAGCGTCATCATCGAGATTCGTGCTGGAGTCGGCGGCGACGAGGCGGCCATCTGGGCAGGGGATCTGCTTCAGATGTACGAGCGGTACAGCACCGTCTGCGGCTGGCAGTTCGACGTCATGTCCCTTTCCGGTGGGGACATGGGGGGGTTCAAGCAGGTTGTCTGCTCCATCGAAGGCGATGGTGTCTGGTCCCAGNTGGGGTACGAGGGGGGGACCCACCAGGTCAAGCGGGTTCCGGCGACCGAGGCCCAGGGGCGAGTTCACACCTCTACGGCGACCGTGGCGGTCCTGCCCGAGCCCGAGGAGGTCCAGGTCGAACTGAACACCGATGAAGTCAAGGAATCGATCACCACGGCCCAGGGACCTGGCGGACAGAACGTCAACAAGGTCGCCACGGCGGTTCACCTGATTCATGAACCCACGGGCATCGAGGTGAGGATGCAGGAAACCAAGAGCCAGGCACAGAACCGGGAGAAGGCCTGGAAGCTCCTGCGTGCCAGGCTCTATGAGAAGCAGCAGGCCGAAGCCCATGCCGAGCGTGCTGCGGAGCGTGCGGCGATGATCGGCTCGGGTTCACGGGCGGAGAAGATCCGCACCTACCGCTGGAAGGAGAACATCGCCGTGGACCATCGACTGGGCGAAAGCTTCAACCTCCAGGAACTCATGGCCGGGAACATGACCTCGTTGATCAACGCACTGATCGAGATGGATACCGCACGTCGACTGGCCGCCCTCTGAAGAGGCATTCCGCAGAGGCATGAAAAAACCGGGTGATCCATCGGATCGCCCGGTTCGATCGATTCCATGTTGATCGTTCAGGTCAGGCTCACGGATTGCCCGTGGTGTTGACGATCGGGTAGGGGCTCAGCCTCGATGGCGTATCAAGCATGAAGACGCGTCCGAGATCAGTCCAGAAGCTTCGCATGTCGCTGTTGGTGTTTACGGAGATGTCGCTTGTCACATCGACTGGACGTTCTGTCAGCGTCAACAGTTCAGGAGTGAGATCGTTGAACACCGTCCTGTTGCTGGTGAGGTACGCATCTTGGGCAAGAGCATCCATCCTCTGGATACGAGCTTCCAAGTCCGGGGGATACTTGCCCCAGTACCTGTAGTAATGGTTCTGCCTGGCCAAGGCCATCTCGGCCCTGAGTTGAATGATCTCTTCCTTTGTCCAGGATGGAAGCCTGGAGAACTGGCTGCTGGAAGAGGGTTCGTTCACCCAGGAAGTGGGCATGCCGGGTTTCGTCGGAAGCGTGGTCCTGGCTTCAGTAGCACAGCCGCTGGCCGAGGCCACGAACAAAAGCAGCATCAGCGATCGGTATCTCATCGGGAACTCCTTGCTCCACCGTAGTTGACGAACGTCGTATTCGGGTTCGGAATCTCGATCCCTTCAAGCATCGCGATGGTCCGCGGTCCCAGTGGGATGTCGTACTGGACGGCGCCGACGACGACCTGGTGGTCGACGTTGATCAGTTCGACGCTGATATAGACCTTGTCAAGCCCGACTGAATAGGTGCTTGCAAGGATCGCTCCAGCATTGAAGTCCATGGCCAGTTCTCCGATATCCCTGGAGAGCAGGAACTCGCCCTGGCGAGGAATGATCGGGACGGTGCCCTGCCTGGCGGTCATCTTGATGACCGGGCTCTTGGATTTCTGCGTGAGTGCAGTTGCCAGTGCTTCTGCAGTGATCCTTCCGAAGTTGGTCGTCGACGTGTAGTCGTTCAGGTCGACGGTCGTGGAGTAGATCACGGGCCTGCAGGGATCATAGGCATCTTCGCATCCAGCGGGCTTCCTGGCCGTCTTCAGCAGCGTGCAGATCGCATTGTGGGCCGAACTGATGTAGTCGGCATCCCGTGAGGGAGCATGCGTGGCCCTGCAATCGACGACCGTGATGTTCCGATTCGGCGAACTGCAGCAACCGGACACCATGAGTGCCAGTGCTGAGATGCAGATCAGGTTCAACTTGTTCATGTTCTTGGTCTCCTTGGAGTTGCCCTGATCAGCGTGAATTGCCAACGGTCCTGAATCGCCTGCCTGGCATGGTTTCCCGATCCTTGTCGATCGTTCCAGCATGCTCAAGCACGTAGATCTCGTCCTCACGATCATCCTCACGATCCTCTTCCGCACGTGCGATCATGATCTTGCGTGATTCGTCTTCCCACGCCATTCGTCGGGCACGATCTTCCGTGGCCCACATTGCAGCGCTCTCCATGAGTCCGGCGTAGGTGGCTCGCATCGANTCGACCATTGCGTTGTATTCGTCAACGCTGACCGAGNCCAGGATCCAGACCTTGTAGGACTGCCATTCGTGGCCGCCATTGCGACCATCCTCGACGTGCCACTTCTCGAAGTAGATTTCTTCCTCTCGGAGGTGGCTCATGAATGCGGGGATGAGGTTGTCCATGCTGAAGTTGGCGACATTGATGTCCATGTCAGGCTCGCGCAAGGTCGTGCTGTTGTAGGAGGTGTTGCTGCCTCTGTGCTTCGCGGCAACCTGGCTGACCTGGGTGTTGGCGAAGCGATCAGCTGCACCTGACTTGAAGCACTTGCACGAGGAGCTTCCAGATCCCTTGCTACAGGAACCCTTGCTCTTCTGAGTGCAGGGCTGGGTGCAGTTCTCGCAGTTGCCAGAATCAATGTTGACCACGACGTGGTTGGAGAATTCGCCACAGTTGCGCGTCGCCATCTTGTTGCAGAACTGGGCCTGGAGGTCACACCGGGCACTGTCCACGGCCGCGCGTTCATCAAGGATCGTGTAGCCAACCCTGTCATCCGGACGATTCCTGTATCCATCCTGGCAGGAGTCAAGCCTGCAATCAGGAGCAGCAGAGCGGCCGATGAAGTAGATTCGATCGTCATCCATTGGAATCTTGCCCCTGACCCAGTCCGGAGCGTCTGCCAGCGAGTTGCCTGTGGTCTCAATGTTCGATTCATGCGTTCGCCACTGTGATCCGCAACCCGTGGTGAGGGTCAGGCTTCCGAGGGTGAACACGAGGATCCCGATCAGGGTGTATCTGGTCATGTCTGGCTGTGCTCCACTTTTGTCAATGTGTGGTTGTGTTGAATGTGTTTCAAATGCCGCCGAGTGGTGCCCATCCCGGATACAACTGGGTTTGGTGGAACTCCGCTCCACGACTTGACTAACGGCACGCGTGGTACGAGCCGGCATGAAAGTACAGCAAGGACCTATATCTGGCAAGTATCCATGAGGGTGAGACTCCTGTACTTGAACCCATATTGGCAACGGGAATCGCACTGCAAGAACGCTTGGGATCCAATGCCATCCCTGGCATGGAATGGTGCTCTGGTGAGATTCAACCCCTGATCCTGCATTGATTTGTGGTCCGGAATCAGGCCGAGCCAAGCACGCGGATGTTGATGAGTTGTGCATGAGTGTACAGGTCGCAGCCTGACGCCTCATGGCTCACACGGCCGTCAGCCGGGCCTTGNGGAGGTATTCCTCGAGGTACCGGTCCAGGAACATCGAGCAGGCCTTGCGGGTCCCCGAGGCATCCTTGCCCCAGAGGCACACCTGCAGCTCCAGCAGTTCAGGATCCATCTGNATGGAGAAGCAGTTCTCGATCACGTAGACCTGCTCAAGGCGGCTGGCCAGCCACGCCGTTGCCGCATTCTCCTCTGGGCTCCCGATGGTGATCGTTGGCCTGAGGCGGAGCCGGTCGTCGTTGAGATACCAGAGGTCGGACACGGTGATCGGCTTCAGCGGCATGTCCACGTCATGGTCGTTGTCCTGGATCCTGCAGATCCGATCCGCGAGGAACCGGGCCACTGGTCGATCATCCAGTTCGGCCGATGGGCGTGAGCCCACCACGATCGCCAGGGCCTGTTCGAGCTTCCACTGATGCCCTACGGGCTCGCCAATGACCTGTTCGATGCTCGTCGAGGCCGCGTGCTCGTGATTCATCCGGTGCTCCTTCAGGTTGGCCGGGCCGGAAAAACCGGTACAGCTTTCCCAACNCACATGACGGGATGTTGATGCGTCCCGTTTCCCGTGTCGGCCCTTTACAGGGACCTGCTTGAATTGGAGCTTGGAAACATGGAATCCGTCGAACGAATGCCCAGGTCGATCGGCGGCACCACTCGTCGTTCACGGCGTGGTTTCACGCTGATGGAACTGATGATGGTTGTCGTCATTCTCGGGATCCTTGCCGCGTTGCTCGTGCCGCAGTTCGTCGACAGTTCGACGACCAGCCAGGCCAGCACCATGGGGTCCACGGTCCGCTATGTCCGCCAGATGCTCCAGTTCCATCGCAACAGCGGCGAATACCAGGTATCAACCAGCGGCTGGCCGGCGCAGATCAGCCAGCAGTGGTTCCGTGGGGATTCACTGCCTCTGCATCCATGGACCGGTGATGCCGTGGTCATCGAGATCGTTGATGGAGCCAGCACCGAGATCTACCCGGCCCAGAAGATCTTCGATGCATCCGATTCGATGGCGGCCAACTGCTGGTACAACCGGACCAACGGCAGCTTCTGTGCTCGGGTGGGTGCTGCCGGGACCAATGCACAGACCCTTGAACTGTTCAATGCCGCCAACCTCTGCTCGGCTGGCAGCATGACCCAGACCACCCAGTAGTGGCTGCAAGGCTCGGGAACGCCGATTCCACGCATTTTTTCTTCAAACTCGACCAATTGTCCAAGGGGTTCGGCCGCAGGCCTCGCGATCCCTTCTGAAGCAGCTGGTGGGCTCGTGCCTGCCCACACGCTGCAGCTCGGGTTTCCTGGCAGCACCCCGCCTTCAGCCGGCCGCAACAACCGGCTGCCTCGAAGGCAAGGCATTCCTGGATGGCTCTTTCGTGCCTGAAGAGCCAGCTGCCTCGCCTTGGAGCAAGCGACGCACCCTGCCGTGTCCGATTGGAACATGGCAGGGTGCGTCGATTTTGTTCAACCTCAGGATGGCTGCATGAACTCGCGGTCGCCCATGTATGGCCTGAGTACCTGGGGAATCCGGATGGAGCCGTCCTCCTGCTGGTTCATCTCGATGATCGGGATCATCAGCCTCGGTGTCGCCGCCACGGTGTTGTTGAGGCTGTAGCAGAACACGTTGCGGCCGTTCTCCCGGTACCGGAGGTTCAATCGTCGGCACTGGAAGTCACCGAGCCTGCTCGCCGAATGGGTCTCGCCGTATTGTCCGGTCGGGTGCCCCTGGGAGTCCGGCTCTCCACGACCTGGCATCCAGCACTCGATGTCGATCATGTCCTCGTTCTTGGGGCCGAGGTCACCCGTACAGCACTGCAGCAGGCGATAGGGCAGTTCGAGCCGTTGCAGCAGCGTCTGGACGTACCCGATCATCTCCTGGTGCCATTGCTTCTGCTGCTGGGGATCCGCCTCACAGATGACGACCTGCTCGACCTTGTCGAACTGGTGGATCCTGTAGAGGCCGGCCGTGTCCTTGCCCGCAGCCCCGGCCTCCCTGCGGAAGCAGGTAGAAACCGTCGTGTACTTCAGGGGAAGCTGGTCGATGTCGAGGATCTCGTCGGCGTGCAGGCTCATCAGGCCGACTTCGCCGGTCCCGGTCAGGTAGAGGTCTTCGCCCGACCCACGTCTCGTCTCCTCGACGTGGTAGGCCTGGTCCCGACCGGAGGGAAAGAAGCCCGTGCCGATCATCGCGTTCTCACGGACGATCACGGGAACGCTCATCGGCGTGAATCCGAACTCGTCGACCATCATCTCGAAGGCGTATCGAAGGATCGCCTGGGACAGTCGCATGCCATCACCTCGGAGCACGTAGTGACGTGAGCCGGCGACCTTGACCGCCCGCTCGAAATCCACGAGTCCCATCGCTTCGAGAAGCTGGATGTGCGTCCTTGGATCGAACCCGCGGTTGTCCCTGAAGCTGATGCCCGGGTCGAATTGCTCGGGGTTCCATGCCAGGATCTCGATGTTGTCTGCTTCCGTGCGACCCCTGGGGACATCCTCGGCCGCTGGCTGGGGAACCTTCAGCAGGAGCTCGTCCAGTTCCGGCTTGAGCTGTTCGATCCGCCTGTCCAACTGCTGGATCTGCTCCTTCAGTTCCTGCGGCCTCTGCTCCAGTTGGGCGATCTCCTGCTCGATGACCGCCTTCTCGTCATCGGAGGCCGACTTGAGCCGGCCCTTGAGGGCGCCGATCTGGGGACCGGTCTTCTTGCCGATCGACTTCTGCTCGCTCCTGGCGGCCTCCTGGCTGGACATCGCCTCACGACGAGCGGAATCCAGTTCCAGAATGCGATCGACATCCACCTGGATGTTCTTGTCCAGGGCGGCCTGCTTGAACCTCTGGGGGTCTTCTCGAAGTTGCTTCAGGTCGATCATGTCGCCGCAATGGTACGACAAGAGCCGGCTCGCCGCCGGATCAATCGCCGGGCTGCTGGTAGTTGGGTGGAAGGGCCCATCGCAACTTCGAGATCAGCGTCTGCCAGTAGTCGCTGCTTGGATTGCTCACCAGGAGGGCGCGCTTTGTATGCGCCCGCACCTCGACCACGTCGCCCTCGGCCAACTGGGTCGCGACCCGTCCGTCCAGGACAAGGCTCGAGCCCGGGTTGGCCCGGATCATCTCGACGGTGATCACGGCCGAACTCTCCGTGACGATCGGTCGACAGGCGAGCCCGTGAGCCGAGTGGGGGGTCAGGATCATCGCATGCACATCCGGGTGGACGATCGGCCCGCCCGCGGACACGTTGTAGGCGGTGGACCCGATCGGCGTGGCGATGATCAGCCCGTCTCCGGAGAGTTCCGGTCCGACGTGACCGTCGATGCTCAACGCCAGCTCGATCATCCTGTACGGGGTTCCTGCCGTCACGACGGCATCATTGATCGCAGCACCCTCGAGTGAGAAGGCTCCATCGGCCCGCCTGACACGTACGGCCAGGACCATCGGTTCTCGTGTCGTCGGCCGTCCCGAGAAGACCAGCTCGGCATGCTCGCCGAGTGAATCGACATCGAACTCGGCCAGAAACCCCAGTCGGCCGGAGTTGATCCCGGCCAGGGCGATCCCCGTTCCGAGCAGTCGTCTGGCCTGGGAGATGATCGTCCCGTCGCCCCCCATCGCAATCGCAAGGTCGACGCCATCGTCACCGAGGTAGTGTTCAGGCAGTGGATCGTCGGTCGCTTCGATGACGCCAACGAGGGTCGCATGGTCCTGGACCATCGCCTGGACCTGCTGCAGTCTCTGCTGCACGCCCTCTCGTTCGGGGTCGGCGATCAGGAGTACCTTCGTGTCCTTCATCATGTGGATCCTATGACACGAGGCCCTTGGTCAGCCGCATGAATGCCGTCTCGAGGTTGACCTGCTCCATCTGGATCGATTCGAGCCGGAATCCCTGGGTGATCAGGCGGCTGGCCAGTTCCGAGGTGGGCAGGCCGCTCTGCGGGTCGATCGTGACATCGATCCTGGTCTGGCCGTCGAACTCGTGGACCTCCACGAAGGTCACGCCCTTGACCTGTTCCAGCAGCGACATCGCCTCCTCGACGCGATCGGAGACACGGATCTGAACGACGTTGCCCGTATGGGCCCTGGCCATGATCTCGGTGACCGGCCCGTTGAAGATGAGGTTGCCCTGCTCGATGATGCCGACGACGTTGCACAGTTCAGCCAGCTCGTGAAGGATGTGGCTGGAGATGATGATCGTCTTGCCCATCCGTCGCAGTTCCTTCAGCAGTTCCCGGATCTCGATCCGTGCACGGGGATCCAGTCCCGATGCCGGTTCATCCATCAGGAGAACCTTCGGATCGTGCAGGAGGACGCGTGCCACCGAGAGTCGTTGCTGCATGCCCCTGCTGAGTCCGTTGACCTCGGCGTCGGCCTTGTAGCTCAGGTCGGTCAGGTCGAGCACGTCGCGAACGACCTGGTCCCGCTGCTTGCCATGGATCCCGTAGCAGGCGGCGAAGAACTGCAGATACTCGCTGACGACCATGTCCTCGTAGGCACCCATGAAGTCCGGGACGTAGCCGATGATCGGACGGATCAGGTGGTTCTGGTAGCCGACGACGCGACCGTTGATCCGGGCCTCGCCCCAGGTCGGTTTCAGCAGGGTCGCGAGGATCTTGATGGTGGTCGTCTTGCCCGCACCGTTGGGACCGATGAACCCGAAGCAGGCGCCTTCCTCGATCTGGAGGTTCAGGTTGTTCAATGCAACCAGTTCGCCGTATTTCTTGGTCAGGTTGATTGTCTCGATCATCGACATGGTTGGCTCCGATCACCGGGTATCTTCCTCGTTGAGGCGATCGTGTTCAAGGCAGTGCACTCGCAGTGGCGGTCGATGCGGCTCGTGGCTCCGGAACGACCAGTGACGGGACTTCTGGGAGGGGGCAGATCCACCGGACCACCGTGAGGCCGGTGCTCTCGGGCTTCGAATCGTTGACCTCGATCGGGATCGGGCACTCCGAATCCTGCAGGTATCCGATGATCAGCAGGCACGGGCTCGTGAACTGGTTCGACAGGTCCAGTTGCCGCCCGATGATCCGCGAGACCCGCACGGGTTCGATGTTCTGGTTCTTGTCCTCCGTGTAGGCCGGTGGTTGCAGTTGCATGTACATCGAGAGCATGTCCATGAACGTTCGGCTCTGCGATGAATCGAGCATCTGCTCGGTCGGGTCGAACTGTGAGTCCCTGTTCGTGTTGAAGCTCTGGGAGTAGAGATCCCTGATCGATCGAGCCAGCGTGTTGGACGTGAGGTCCCGGGGATCGACCCGGCCATCCGGGTACAGCACCGTCGAGAGATCAAGCGGCTGGCCNGGTTCCCAGGTGGCCAGTCTCGCGAAGCGACCGATGTTGGGCATCTGTCCCATTTCGTCGGAAAGCGGCAGGGGGATCGATTCACCGGTCAATGTCATCAACGGTGATCGGAACGGTGAGATGTGGATCACCAGGACGCCCTGCAGGCTGCCAGGCAGCGAGTGCTTGAGACGTCCATGCAGCCCGAGTTCGGGCTCGCCTCCGGTCCTGACATGCTGGCTGATCTCCAGGGCTCCCTCGAGGGAGATCGAGCCCCATGCCGTCGGGACTCCACCCAGCCAGTCTGCGGTGAATTCGCTTGCGGTCGATCGGGTCGGGATCTCGTATCTCGATGGCTCGTCGACATCGACGATGTACCGGTCTGTGTTGGGGAACCTGTTGGCTCCGAACCCGGGTGGGCTGCTGAAGCTGCTCAGGACGTTCTCGCCGGCGCCTTCGCCACCAAGGGCCAGCATGGAGCGACCATAGCCCGGCAGGAAGGTGGTGAACCAGGATTTCACTCGCTGTCGAGAGCCCAACTGGTCCGGGGTCGTGCNGGNACCCTGGACCATGTGATCCACGAAGCTGATGTGCTGGATGCGTGTCTTGCCCTTGTTGATGAGCATGCCCGCGGCCCACGCGATGATCGTGAAGCTGATGGCCGCGACCACGAAGGCCAGCCACGCATGCCGAACCAGGCCGAGCTTCTTCAGAATCGCATAGCCTCCCGGGCCGGCGATCAGCCAGTAGACGATGAAGATGATGAACGCGCCGAGGATGCCGATGGCCGCCTGCCCACCCATGCCGATCTGTTCACTGATCAACCGTCCGCCGGCCAGGTCGATCATGATCCCGCTGTTGGCGATCAGTCGCTGTGCCGGGGGCACCTGCTCTGAAAGGACCTTGTAGGTCTCGGCACTGGGGCTGTCGGCCCGTCGGCCGAGCAGTCGGTTCCAGAAGACGTCCACGATCGGCAACTGGGTCAGGCCCTGCTGGCGGCGAGCGTTGATCGCAGGAAGGTCCAGGCCGCAGATCGTGATGTGACCGTAGCCGAGCCTTCGGCGGATCGCGATGACCTGGCCGTCCAGCGTCCCGGTCCTCGGCTCGATGACACCGGTCCGTTGGCTGCGCGGACTCGTCAGGCACATGAAGGGCTCGTAGTCCTGCTCCTGCTCGGTAGCGAAGGTGTGGATCGAGGTCGTTGCCTCAGGGTTCATCACGACGTTGGATGTCGAGATGATCGGCATGATCTCATGGAAGTAGACGCCGTCATGTCGCGTCGGGCTTGTGGCCGGGAGGAATGCCTCCAGGTCGTGGATCCCGGTGGTACCGAACTGCCAGGGATCCGCGGCGACCGGCAGGCAGATCACGAGATTCCCGCCACGCCTGACCCACTCGATCAATGCCCTTGAACGGGCACGGCCGAGATCCGCCGGTGTGTGTGTGCTGCCGGTCCAGATGATGCAGTTGTATGAATCCAGGCCTTCCCAGCGATCGGGCATCTGTCTCGGCTGGAGGTTCATCGCGGAGAAGGTGACGCTGTTCATCGATGGGATGAAGACCGACTTGTTCGGGATGATCCTCAGGCGGGCCAGCCCCATCTCGTTGGTGCCGAAGATGCCGATGAGATCCTGGTTCAGGTCCACGCCCATCGGCTTGGGGTTCAAGTTGGCCGGGCTGAAGCGGGTCTGGCCGATCTCCTGCTGGCGTTGGCCGTCATCCAGGAGGTAGGCCCGCGTGATGAACGTCGTTATGGCGAAGTTGTCGGCCGTCCGATCGGGAAGAATCCGGCCATAGAGCCAGACCGAGCTTGCCGCGCCCGGCTGGAGCACCAGTTCGCGGGAGATCTCCGCGATGTCTCCATCGGCATTGGGCAGTTCCCAGACGACCTCGATCGTTGATGGTTCCTCAAGACCGCTGGTCAGCTTCAGCTCGAGCCCGGTCAGGTCGCCGGGCCTGAAGGCGTTTCCCATGCCGAACTGGATCGGCTGGATATCGACCTGCTGGCCGTGTGCGATCGCCGTGACCGACAGGGTCAGGGTGAGTGCGACAAGCTGGACGCAGTACCTGCTCATGGATTCACAGTGTAGCCTCAACGACTCCTGTCACTGCAACACTCACAACAAGTGACGTGAGGATCCCGGCCGGATGACTTCTAGCAGGTGCCTCCGGCGGCGATGGAAGCGAGGATCGCGGCATGCGACCGGATTCCCATATGCAGGCAGCGGACCTCGAACTTCTCGTTGGGGCTGTGCACGCAGTCATCGTCGAGGCCGAAGCCCACCAGCAGCGAGTCGATGCCGAGGATGTCCTTGATCGAGCCCACGGCCGGAATGCTCCCACCGGTTCCAATCAGCAGTGCCGGCCTGCCATAGACCGATTCAAGCGCCCCGGATGCGATCGACAGCCACGGCGAGTCGATCGGGACCGAGATGGCCGGGTTTGAGCCGTGGGAGGTGATCGTGAGCCTGCAGTCCGGGGGGCACATGTCGTGCAGCATCCGTTCGAGCGAGGCCTGGATCTTCGCTGGATCCTGCCGGGCGACGAGCCNGCAACTGACCTTGGCCATGGCGGTGGTCCCGATCACGGTCTTGGCCCCATGGCCCGTATAGCCTCCGAGGATGCCATTGAGGTCACAGGTGGGGCGGCACCACATCCGCTCCATCGTCGAGTAGCCATGCTCTCCGTACGGCGTCTTCATGCCGGCACCCTGGAGAAAGGCCGTCTCGTCGAAGTCGAGCTGGCTCCATTGGCTGGCGACTTCCTCCGGGAGTTGCTCCACGTCATCGTAGAAGCCGGGGATCTGCACGCGACCCTCCTGGTCCCAGAGTGTTCCCAGCATCGAGGTCAGCGCATTGAGCGGGTTGACCAGTGTGCCGCCATACATGCCAGAGTGCAGGTCCTTGTCAGGTCCTTCAAGCACGATGTCCAGGTAGATCATCCCTCGCAACATCGTCGTGATCGCCGGAGTCCGGATGTCCCACATGCCCGTGTCAGACACGATGCAGACGTCGGCGGCGAGTGCATCCTTGGACTGCTCGATGAACCCGTCCAGGCTCGGGCTGCCGGACTCCTCCTCGCCCTCGAGCATGATCTTGACGGNGCACGGATAGGAACCATGCACCTCGTACCAGGCACGGAAGGCCTCGACGAACGTCATCAACTGCCCCTTGTCATCGACGGCCCCGCGAGCGACGACTCGTGGGCCGTTCTCGCCTTCGATGATCGCCGGTTCAAACGGTGGCGAGTCCCACAGGTCGACCGGATCCGGCGGTTGCACGTCATAGTGCCCGTAGTAGAGGATGGTGGGAGTGCCTTCGGGCCCATCAGCCGTGGCCATGACCATCGGGTGCCCTTCCGTCGTGCAGACCTGGCTGTCAAAGCCCATCTCCGAGAGTTGCTTGCTCATGAACTCGGCGGCCTGTCTGGTCTGAGGGGCGTACTCCGGATCGGTGGAGATGCTCGGGATCCTCAGCAGGTCACAGAGCCTCTGTATCGAGGCGTCCAGTTGGACATCGATTCGCTCCAGAACTGGTGCCAGGACTTCGTCGCTCATTGATGGGGTTACGCTGTCGCTGCTCATGGTGGGCTCTCCGGGCCGTGATCGTGGTCCAGATGGTACGTCCAACTCGGACTTGATGAGACCACGGTCATTGGTCCGATCAACTCTGGTAGGATCAATATCGAGCCCCGGATCAGAGACAGGAGTGTCCAGTTCGTGGAAAGTCCAAGGCAACGCGTCGTCGTCGAGGGAATCAACCTTCCCGAGATTGTCCGGTTTCCCCGGTTGCTGGGCTCGGCGACCGCGGCCGCTCAGCCCCCTAGACTGCTGATCGGTCTCATGGCCATCCTCGTGCTGCTCTCGGGTGGCTGGCTCTGGGACCAGTTCACGCCTGCAGGAATCGCCCCTGGTGGGTTGATGGGACCCGATTGGTCGGTGGCCAGGTCCCAGAGCGCGACCCAGGAACTCGCCCAGATTCAGACCCAGTACATCACGCAGTTCGGTGGGGATTCGGTCCCCCTTGATTTCCAGCTTGATTCCAGTGGCTTGATGGCGGCCTTGAACCAGAAGCGTCAGCGGCTTCTCCAGGACCAGGGCATCGAGATCGGCTCGGTCCCGACCCAGGAACTGGTCGAACTGGACGCCATGATCCATCGCGTCGGCCAGTTGACTCCAATGGGTACGTTCGAGGCCACGGCCACAGCATCCCGAACCGCATTCAGGTCCATGGTGATCGGCGTGCTGACACTGGATCCACCGCTGGTGGTGGACAACCTCGCCACGCTCTCGATGCGCATCCCGGTTTCCTTGTGGAGACTTGATCCCAGCTTCACGATCATCTTCGGGTTCTTCTTCCTCGCGACCGCCGGTATCGCCGGGGGAGCGATCTCCAGGATGTCCGCATGCGATTCGGCTGGAGCGAGGAAGCTCACGACCGGGGAGGGGTTTGCTTTCGCCTGGAGCCGCCGTGAACGACTGACGATGTCGCTGGTGCTTCCCCTGCTGATCCCGTTGGTCCTGGCAGTCCTGCTCTCGATTTTCGGCCTCTTGATGGCCGTCCCGGTCCTGGACATCATCGCCTCGATCCTCTTCGGCCTGGCGATGCTCGTGGGCTTCCTGGCCGCGTTCAGCCTGCTTGGATTCCTGGTCGGTGCCCTGATGATCGTCCCGGCGATCGCCGTGGAGGATTGCGATGCCGCTGATGCGCTGCAGCGGTCCTGGGCCTACATGCTCAGGAAGCCGGCTCACTACATCGGCTATGCACTGGTGTCACTGGTCGCCCTGGCCTTTGGCACGCTGGTGATCGACGCGTTGCTGGTCGTGACGCTTCACATCAGTGGTGGGGCGTTTTCGGCGTTGGTGGATTCGCCGGCAAGCCTGCTGCAGCCCGAGTTCATGGCCATGAAGACACCGGCGGAACTGACCGCCGAGTTCACCGGGACCACACAGGTCGCTGCTGGGTTGATCGGTCTCTGGTACTTCCTCGCCTTCGGGCTCTTCTTGGCGTACCTCTTCAGCTTCTTCTTCACCGCCTCGACCCGCACCTACCTCCTGATGCGGCGGGCGGCCGACGGCCAGGACACCTCCGAGATCATGTCCGATGACGCGGTCCCCGGAACACCGATGCGGACGGGGCACCCTCACTGGACAGAGGCGCCGCCACCATCCGGCTCGTCGACCTCGGAACTGCTGGTGAGGGCCGGGTTCAGCCAGGTCATTCCAGTTGATCCGCAGAGCGCATCTCCGCAGCACCAGGATGCTCCAGCCCAGGATCCACCATCAGAAAAGGGCGACCAGGCCCATTGAGTCGTTCCGAACACGCTGACCGGGTCGCCCAGGAAGCAGCGATCCTTCTCTTGCAGGGAACGGCCAAATCGATCCCGGCGGCCATCGCCATGGCGATGCAGAAGCCGCACCTCCACGGTGCCTCGGCTCCAGGGCACCGAGCAGTCCGGAGCCATGCCCTTGCCATGAGCCAGCAGGCACTCGGGCTGGATGTCTACCAGCAGGACCGGCTTGAGATCCTGGAGTCGGCCCTTGAGATCATGGAACTGATCCTGGCGTCCTTCATCGAATGCTCGGTGTTCCTCGTGGGCAGGGCGGCTTCTGGAATGCTGGATGCGGATCCGAGCCTGCGAATCCGCCTGCTTGGCCGCCTGGCTCCCGGAACGGTCGCTGAGACCCTTGTCTCTGCTGGAATGGAGGAGCCGGTGTTCGACACGGTCGACACCACAATCGGTCGGCTGGAGCGGCTCCGGTTCATCGATGAGGGGCTGCCCGTAGTCATCACGATCTGCCCGCCCGAGTCGATCGACAGCCTCCAGGTCGACCTGGTCAGGAACATGCCCATCAAGTCACTGGACATCGAGCAGCTTCGCCAACTGCTGGATCGATCTTGAACAGTGCTGGTGTCCCGCTTCAGGATTCGCCGGGAATCGTGCCCAGTCCGCCCTTGAGCTCTCCACTGAACCGGGCCTTGAGCTTCCGCATCTCGGGATCCTCCTCGCGAAGCTCGTGGGCATGGGCGTCGTCCCGCTTGTTGCCGGATCGCTTCGGTGGGTCCTGCAGGGCCTTGATCGAGAGCGAGATCCGGTTCTTCTTGGAGTCGATCGACTTGATCTTGGCGGTCACCTCATCGCCCGGCTTCACGACCGATTCCACCGAGGGCACCCTCGAGTAGCTCAACTCGGAGATGTGCACAAGTCCCTCGAGTCCGGGGCCGACCTCGACGAAAGCACCGAACTCCATCACCTTGGTCACCTTGCCCGTGATCTCCTGGCCCTCCTCGAGGCTGGCCATGGACTCCTTGGCCGGGTTCGGCATGGTCTGTCTCCGGCCAAGGCTGATCCGAACCGGCTTCTTGCTCTTGTCGACCTTGAGGACCTTGACCTGCACCGTGTCGCCGACGGAGACGACCTCTTCCGGGTTGTTGATGTGTTCGTAGCAGAGGTCGGAGACGTGGATCAGGCCATCGATTCCACCCAGGTCGGCGAACGCGCCATAGGGCTGGATCGAGCTGATCTTCGCCTCCAGTGTCTTTCCGACCTCGATGCTCTCGAGCAGTTCCTTGCGTCGCTGCCGCTGCTCCTTCATGAGGACGGATTTGCGGCTGAGAACCAGCCTCTTCTTGTCCTTTCGCAGCTCGATGACCTTGCACGGGAACTTCTCCCCGATGAAGACCGAGATGTCCGGCACATGCTGAAGATCAACCTGCCCGGAGGGCATGAAGGCCTTGTGGTGATCAACCTCCATCTCAAGGCCGCCGCGGTTCATCCCGACGCATCGAGCCTCGATCACCTGCCCGACCTCGATGTTCTCCCAGACGGCCTTCTGCACGGCCCCCTTTCTGGAGAGGATCATCAGGCCATCGAACGCATCGAATCGCTCGACGACGAAGTCCAGTTCGTCTCCGATCTGGGGAGGTTCATCGAACTGGGCGAGCGGGCATACGCCTTCTGAATTGGCCGCCAGTTCCACGAAGACGTCGGATTCGTGAATCTTCATCACCCGGCCGGTGCGGACCGAGCGGTCCACCGGCACCCGGCCGCTTGGCGTGGGGCTGGGCCTGTCCTCGAGGCTGAGGATCTCCTCCATGCTCAGCTCACCCAGTGCCTCGTTGATCTCCGACTCCAGCTTCCGGTCCATGGACGAAGCATCACCACCGGACGATCGTTCCGGTTGAGCCGTTTCCGCATCCGTGGACGAGGCGTCCAGAGCCTCTGGTTCCCCGGCGGGTGGGTGAGGGTCCTGGGGGGAAGGTGACTCCCCGGTCTCGGGTTGATCCTGGTGATCTGTCAAGATTCGATGGCCTCGTCAGTGGAATGATGCAGGCGACCCGTCACATGCAGCCGGCAATCCGTCATGAACGTCTTCATAAGAGTATCGCAGGAACCTCGCGTCAACCACAAGTAAGAGCAACAGGAATCGAGTGTTCTGCGTAGGTTTCCTATGAAGGCCATAATATGGTGGCCGACAGGCATGAGAACGCCCTCCCTCCGGAACGCCTGTCTCATCCATGCCATCCAGGCGGTCCCTCGCCACGCTGATGTCATGTATCATTCTGCAAAGCCAAGCTGACGGTTCGCCCCGGAGACGGGATGCATGCCGGAAGCCCCTCAACCAGGAGAGTCGTCCACATGGCATCGAGCAAGGTCGCATGGGGAATCGAGGTTGGATCCTACGCCATCAAGGCCATTCGCCTTGAGCGTGAAGGATCCAACGTCGTCGTCTCCGATTTCGCCATCATTCCTCACAAGAAAGTCCTTACGACACCGGATCTCGATGTCGACGAGATGATTCGCGTGAGCCTCGGGCAGTTGATCAGCCAGAAGTCCCTGGAGAACGAGCGGATCGTGATCTCCGTCCCCGGGCACTCCGCGTTCGCTCGATTCGCCAAGCTGCCCCCGGTCGAGCCCAAGAAGGTTCCCGACATCGTCAAGTTCGAGGCCGTTCAGCAGATCCCGTTCCCCATCGACCAGGTCGAGTGGGACTACCAGGCGTTCGCCTCCGACGAGTCCCCCGAGATCGAGGTCGGCATCTTCGCCATCACCAACGACAGGCTCGAGCAGAGGCTGCCGATCTACGCGGATGTCGGCCTGACCCCCGAGAACATCAACCTCAGCCCCGTCGCCGTGTACAACGCGCTGCATTACGACCTGGAGCTTGGCGACAAGCATGAGCCGATCGTCTTCCTGGACATCGGCACCATGTCCACCGACCTGATCATCGCCGAGGACAACCGGTGCTGGGTCCGCACGTTCCCCATTGGTGGAACCCACTTCACCAAGGCCGTCGAGGAGAAGTTCAAGCTCAGCTACGGCAAGGCCCAGAAGCTCAAGCACGAGGCCGCGACCCACAAGTACGCCAAGCAGATCATGTCCGCGATGAAGGATCAGTTCGACGACCTGCTCCAGGACATCACCCGCTCCATCGGGTACTACCACTCCCTGCACCCGGACAGCGAGCCCAAGACCGTCATCGGTGTCGGGAGCACGTTCAAGATCCCAGGACTCCGCCGCTTCCTCGGCGATACGCTGAACGTCAAGTTCGAGCGGCTCGACGAATTCAAGCGCATCTCGGTCCAGGGTCGCGAGGCGGCCGATTTCGCATCGGCATCTCTCAGCATGGCCACGGCCTACGGCCTGGCCCTGCAGGGCGTCGGGCTGGCGCCGATCGACATCAACCTGGCCCCCGTGACCGCGCTTCGGGAGCAGGTCTGGCACTCCAAGATCAAGTGGTTCGCCGCCGCCGCGGCGGTGGCGGTCATCGCCACCGGCGTGATGTTCACCAAGCCGCTGCTTGGAAACGGTCTCATCTCTTCGGAGCAACCAGTTCAGATCCGGAACGCGATCTCCACCTCCGGTCGTCACAAGAACGCCATGAAGTCGGCCAGTTCGATCCTGGTATCCGGCCACGCCGCGCCCAATCTGCTGGGGCTGCTCGGTGATCGTGAGGTCTGGCCGCACCTGGTCACCGATGCCACCGAGGCAGTGGCCTCGGCCAGCCCGGGCAGTGTCGAACTCAGTGATGATCTCGAGCGGATCAGGCAGATGGATCCAGGGCGGCGGCAGATCGTTCTGCTGGAGGACCTGAACGGTACGTATCGATACGACGAGAAGAACAAGAAGCGGTACATCGATGTCGGGATGGCCATCGCCTTCAGCACCGACGGTAAGCAGGACTTTCTCAACAAGACCATCCTGAAGTGGCTGCGAGACAACGAGGAACGCGAGGGGGTTCCCTATACCATCATCAAGGACTCGGTCTCCTTGAACCAGGACCAGTTCAGGGAACTCGCTGTTGGTCCCGGCGGCCTGCTGACCGAGGATTCGACCAGTCTCGTGGCTGGAAACAGCCGTGACGGTGGTGGTCGCAATGACCAGCAGCGACGTCCCAATCGGGATTTCACCGGTGGCAATGCCAACCAAGGCAGTGGCCTCGGCGGCGGATTCCAGGGCAAGCGACAGGGGGCACCTCGAATCAAGGAATCCGGGTCGGCTGGGCTTGGGATAGGTAATTCAGGAGCCTCCGGGAACCAAGGCGGTTCCGGCAACTCATTCGGAAACAGCCAGGAGTTGGAGATCCCCGATGACACGCCGCCTCCCACCCGGGGTGGCGCCAACGAGCGGCAGAAGACCCCCGTAGACGTCTTGGCTCCCATTCCCGGTGAGCCTGGTCTCTTCAGTGAAGGGCAGAAGTTCTTCAGGACCATCATTACCTTCACCGTGATGTTGAAGGAGCCCGGAGACCAGACCAGCAGCGGGAATGCCACCGAGTCCGCTCCGGCATCGACCGGTACCAGTGGTCAATCAAGGCCGGCGCCTCCGACCGGCGGTGGCTCTAGTGAAGATGATGAACTCGAACAATTGTTGAAGGAAGGCTGATGAAGGAAGCCATCAACTGGATCAAGGAAAACGTGCTCATCGTCGTGTTCTCGGTGATCATCATCCTCTCGCTCTCGCTTGGCTGGATCTACAGCTCGAGTTTCAACGAGATCGTCCTGGAAGATGCCCGTTCACGTGCTGGAGACTTCTCCAAGCTCAACCAGATCGCCCGTTCCAACGAGTCGGTGAACGTCCCCGGTGGCACGCCAATTCCCGTCAGCAATGGCAACCCGCTTGACGAGAGCACCGTTCAGATCGTCAAGGATGCCTACAGCCACCTCCAAGAGCAGTCTTCGCACATCCACAAGGCCGCCCTGGATCACAACAGCAAGAACCGGCCGCACATCATCCAGGGTTTGTTCCCGGCACCACCTCCGTCGCAGCGAGAGGTCATTCCCCATCGGATGCACGATGCCATCGTAGAGGCCTACAAGCAGCTCCTGGCCAGCGTGGATGCCGGAATGCCGCCCAGCATGGCCGATGTCCAAACGAACCTGTCCAGGCGCGAGGAACAGGTGCTCCACAACACCCAGGACCGCTCATCGCTTGATCAGGACGAGCTGGACAGCCTGACCAAGACCCTGGTCAACCAGCGATTGAACCAGTACCAGGACCGAGCAAGCCAGCTCATGCTCTACGCCGACCTCCGCAGCCTCAATGTCCCCGATGCGCTGGAGTCGCAGTTGCCGACCCTGGCCACGATGTACGACTGGCAGTGGCAGTACTGGATGACCCAGGACATCCTCAACGCGATCGCATCGGCCAACTCGGATGCCAAGAGTGTCATGGAGGCACCGGTCAAGCGGGTGGTCTCACTGAAGTTCCCGGGAGCCATCATTCCCGATGGCAGTGCGTGGGAGCAGGCCGGTAGCGCCGGCTCGGGTCGCCAACCATCAGGAGGGGGCAACTTCGCCGGGTTCGGAGCCGGATCATCCAGTCCCCAGTCCGGTCGATCTGGTGGTAATGCTGCGACCAAGGCTACCGTGCCGAACCCCTCGCAGGAGGTCAAACTTGATTACGGCACCTCGTTCACCGGCCGGGTCACCAACTCGCTCTATGACGTCAGGAGCATCGACATAGTCCTCATCGTCGATACCCGTGAACTGCCGAAGTTGCTCGACGCCATCGCTGCGGAGAACTTCATGACGGTGATTGATGTCAACGTCCGTCCATCCAGTTCATTCAGGGCCGCCCAGAGCGGGTTCATGTACGGCATACACCCGGTCTCGCAGGTTGCGATGAAGATCGAGACGGTCTGGCTCAGGGAATGGATGGCCGAGGACATGCCCGAGGATCTTCGGTCAATTCTCGGAATCCAACTGGCACAGGGAGGCCAGGGCAGCAGCTGAAACTTGCGGACCGTATCCGGAAGGGCATGGTCCGTCACTCGATGATCACACAGGAGTACGCAGGAACATGAAGGTCAAGGGCATTCCATTCTGGGAGCAGCACATAGAGAAGTTCGTCTTCGGTGCAGTGGTCTTGGTTCTGCTCGCCGTGGTCGTCATGCAGTTCATGTCCCCCAACATGGTCAAGCTTGGATCCGAGGAGGTCGGGCTTGGAGATGTGGATGACAAGCTGGTCGAGAAGGCCAATCGGATCAACAGCGGTCTGAAGACGACCAACCCGGAGCTTCGTGCCAGCGTCATGGAGCAACTGCCCGGGTGGAAGGCTACTTTCCAGCAGGGGCTCGGACAAGGTGTTTCACCCTCGGGCTCTCTCACTCGGACCATGCCGATCGTCGCCGGTGCACTGATGCCCAGCGGAGTCGGCGGCGAGGCCTTGTTCAATGTGCCGACCATTCCTGTTCCACGCATGCATGCAGTCGTCCAGACCGCCGATGCGATCGATTCAAGCATCGTGGACGACGACCCGATGCTCAGCAGCCACACCCCGGAAAGTACCTCGAGCCTTGTCGACATTACCTGGGCCACGCCGGTCACGGTGATCGATGTGGATGGGCTCCGGGACAGCCTCGCCGACAGCAGGACTGATGGCGATCTCGAATATCGAGCCGTACCCGCCAACTGGTACAACAACGGTGTCCACATCGTTGATGTCGTCTTCGAGCGGCAGTCCCGGGATGACACTGGTCGCTGGAGCGCCCCGGTCGTGATCCAGCCGGTCGGCCCAGGCCTGAACTACCGTGACCAGTTGTCCGCTGATTCGATCGACTCGGCCTTGCGTGATGAGATCTTCTTCACCCTGGCCAAGCCGAGCCAGCAGCGGGAACTGCTGCAGCCACCGTTCTACCAGAGCCATAATGACAACTTCAAGGGCAGCAGGGCGGGGTTCGCGGTTTCTGCCAGCGACGAGGCCTCTCGCATTCCGCAGGAATGCCAGGAACTGCTCGAGGAGCAGAAGGCCCGACAGGCGAAGATCGACGATCTTGCCGAGCGGCTCGAGGAACTTGGTGGGCCGGTCCGGGATGACGAATCCGATCCCGATGACGGCCGAGGTGGCAGCAGCGGAGGCGGCCTTGGCGGTGGTGGGCTTGGTGGCGGTGGTTTCAGCGGCAAGAAGAGCACTGGTGGGAAGTCGACCGACGGCAAGAACTTCAACGCCAGGAAGAATCTCACGAAGAGACTGCAGAACGAGAACGAAAAGCTCCAGGAGACCCTGGATTCGATCGCCCAGAACTGCCCGATGCTGCTTGAGGAATCCGTCGAAGAGGTGCAGATCGTCGATCTTGCAACGGTCGACCAGATCGAAGCATGGTGCCATGACGTCACGATCGAGCCCGACAAGTCATACAGATATCGCTCAAGAGTCCGGATCTACAACCCGTTCTTCGCCCGCGAGACCCAGTTGTCAGCGGAACAGGCGGACCTCTCCGACCAGTTCGTGCTCGAGTCGGTGGCCAGCGAGTGGTCTGTTCCAATCAGCATCACCCCTGACATGAGCCTGTTCGTCGGTTCGGCCAGCCCCGAAGGTGGCAAGCTCGGTATGGGGCGAGCCACCATCGAGATCTTCCGCCTCAAGGAGGGGGAACGGATTCGCGAGTCGTTCTCGGTCCAGCCCGGTGATCGGATTGGGGCCGGTCAAGGCAATGGTGGCGGGGCAGGGGACTTCCTGACCGATTGGTATGTGGTCGACATCATCAGGGACCCGGCGGACACCAGCTCGAACAACCCGGTCGGAATCGTCGTTCTGGGCAATGTCAACGACCCCGGACAGAGGCAGATCCGATACCCGGCACGTGACAAGGCCAGCCAGGCCCGACAGGATCTGATCGAGGACATGGACGAACAAGGCAGCTAAATCCGGCGTATCGTCTGGATAACCCCGAAGCGATACCTCCTGATCGAGTGGTGTCGGGTGGGGCAGCCCCCCCCCTCGGCCCGTGAATCCGGACCGTGGGGCGATAGAACATTTTGGCCTTTCAGGGGTCCAGCCCCCGCCTGGCTTGACACGCGGGCCTGTTTGGATACCATTTCCGATCTGCACCACCATCCCGATATGTGATGGTGGCGGGGTCTGTCGAGTCATCGAACGATGGCCGGGAGGTTCCGAAAGCTCTTTGACAAGTGCATGATCTGTTTGTCGCATGATGATGTCCTGGTGATCGACTTGTCTTTCCGGATCACCTTCTGGTGGCATCATCTGCAGCACCGAGAGAATGTTCGAGAGTGTGTAGTTTCTCGAACAGAAGAGAGCGGCCTGTAGTGGCTGCCTTGTCGTGTTCAATCAATTGCCTTGATTGAACATGCGAGGTTGCCGGGAGATGCAATCCCGGCATGGTACGACAGCATGGTTTCCTGTTTCGCGACGGCTTTGCCGGCGTGGGATCGGGATCGGGTTGACGTGATCAAGTCCATAAGGGCACACGGTGAATGTCTTGGCGTCGAGAGGCGATGAAGGACGTGGGAACCTGCGATAAGCCTAGGGGAGCTGGTAACCGAGCTTTGATCCTGGGATTTCCGAATGGGGAAACCCGATCCGTTCTGCGGATCATCTATACCTGAATGCATAGGGTATGGAAGCGAACCTGGCGAACTGAAACATCTCAGTAACCAGAGGAAAGGAAAGCAACCGCGACTCCGTAAGTAGCGCCGAGCGAAAGCGGATAAGCCAGAATGCAACGTGAATCGACTGGAAAGTCGAACCAAAGAAGGTGATGGTCCTGTAGCGTTGTTGCTGGTGAGGCCTAGAGTAGGTTCGGGCTCGTGAAACCCGGATTGAACATGGGGGGTCCACCCTCCAAGCCTAAGTACTCCTCGACGACCGATAGTGAATCAGTAAGGCGACTGAACGATGAAAAGCACCCCGATAAGGGGAGTGAAAAGTACCTGAAACCGTGTGCTTACAAGCGGTCGGAGCCCGTCTTTGGCGGGTGACGGCGTGCCTTTTGCATAATGAGCCAGCGAGTTACTCTCTACAGCAAGGCTAAGCTGAATCCCAGCGCAGCCGAAGGGAAACCGAGTCTTAAATGGGCGTCGAGTTGTAGGGAGTAGACGCGAAACCAGCAGATCTACCCATGGGCAGGTTGAAGGAGGGGTAAAACCCTCTGGAGGACCGAAGCCGTAAACGTTGAAAAGTTTTGGCATGACCTGTGGGGAGGAGTTAAAGTCTAATCATTGCTGGAGATATCTCGTTCTCCTCGAAATAGTTTTAGGACTAGCCCCACGTTTCATCACACGGGGGTAGAGCGACTGAATGGGGCTGGGGGGCTACCCGCCTACCCACTCCAATCAAACTCCGAATACCGTGTGAGCAGCCGTGGGAGTCAGTCTACGGGGGATAATCTCCGTGGACAAAAGGGAAACAGCCCAGACCGCCAGCTAAGGTCCCTAAACAACTCTAAGTTACTAAGGTAGTTGGATTGCAGTGACAGCCAGGATGTTGGCTTAGAAGCAGCCACCATTTAAAAAGTGCGTAACAGCTTACTGGTCGAGGAATCCAGCGCCGATAATGATCGGGAATAAGAGTTGTACCGAAGCTGCGGCCCGCTTATGCGGGGGTAGAGGAGCGTTCCTGTCAGCGTCGAAGCTTTCCCGAAAGGGTGGGTGGAGCGGCAGGAAGTGAATATGTTGGCTTAAGTAACGATAAACGGAGTGAGAATCTCCGTCGCCGAAAACCTAAGGTTTCCTGGGGAAGGTAAATCCGCCCAGGGTTAGGCGGTTCCTAAGGCGAGGCCGAAAGGCGTAGTCGATGGACAGCCGGTTAATATTCCGGCCCTCCCGTGTGCGGTTGAACCAGCGTGACGGATCGTGAAGTTCGGCGGGACAGTGAAGTGTCCAGGCCCTTGAGGCCGATGTCGGGTGGATTGGTTCCAAGAAAAACCGTCTGGTGACAATCACGGGATCCGTACTAAAACTGACACAGGTAGGTGTGGCGAAAAGCCTCAGGCGCTCGAGAGAATGGTTGTGAAGGAATTAGGCAAATTGACCCCGTACGTTCGCAATAAGGGGGCCCTCCTGGAAACAGAGGGCGCAGAGAATAGGCTCTGGGAACTGTTTATCAAAAACACAGCACTGTGCTAACTCGCAAGAGCACGTATACAGTGTGACGCCTGCCCGGTGCCGGAACGTCAAGGAAGCAGGTTAGCCCTCGGGCGAAGCTTGCGACCGAAGCGCCGGTAAACGGCGGCCGTAACTCTGACGGTCCTAAGGTAGCGAAATTCCTTGTCGGGTAAGTTCCGACGCGCATGAATGGCGTAATCACTGGAGCACTGTCTCCACGACCAACTCGGTGAAATAGTAGTGGCGGTGAAGATGCCGCCTACCCGCAGCAAGACGGAAAGACCCCGTGAAGCTTTACTGTACGCTTA
>PARI01000014.1 GCA_002711415.1 Phycisphaerae bacterium
CGCCCTCGGGCGCGTTGAACCCGGCATCGACGACATACTGCGGCATGTAGTCCCCGTACTTGTCCGCTTCATACTCCACTTCCATCCGTGTCCATGAAACAGCGTTCCCCCGTCCATCCGGTTCGATGTAGCACTCGTACCGCCGCTGACCGAAGGAATCCTCCTCCCATTCCGACCAGCCAATGCAATGGGCCTCGGGTCGGACGCCCGCCATCAGGTGCGAGAAGCTGTTGCGAACCCTGAGACCGAGTCGCTTCAGGAGCGTGAGCTCCCCGTCCTCTCGAAGTCGACGGGCCAGATCGGGCACGACACTCGTGATGACACCCGAGCCATGCCGGGTCCAGTCATCATCCTCGTGCGCACGAGAACGGATCAGGACATGCCCGGGCAGCTCGTACTTCACCTGCCAGGTCACGCCCCCGGAGTCGACCGCCTCGCGAACGGACGTCACCGGCTCCCAGCCTTCTGGAAAAACGAGGTCGTAGTTCATTCGATGCCCCCTGGGACTTGATCCATGATGATCATAGCGGGTCCGGGACCGGTTGATTCCAGTGACTCTGGACGAGCCATTGACGCTCCATCTATACTCGGAGCGACCATCTGCCATGAGTGGATCATGCGACCCGCCATGGCGTGAATCCAACGGGGAGCCAACATGACACTGAGCACAGGCCAACTCACTCTCTGCATGGCCATCCTGGCATGCATGACCTGCCTTGCTGGACCGCAAGTCGCCCATGCCAAGCTGGAAGTACTTGATGACAAGAGGATGCTGCTGACCGGATCGATCAGCCAGAATGACATCAACACGCTCGTGGAAATCGTCTCGGCAGATGATTATCCGGAGAAGCTTCTCGTCGCGGCGAGGGGGACGGGTTCAAACGCATGGGAAGTGGCCCACGAGATGTCCAAGGTGCTTGAGACGCGAGAGATCACCGTGGAAATGGTCTATGCCGAGGATGCCGCGATCGCCATCGGTGGAAGCAAGAACCTCTACAAGGGCACGCTCATTGCAAGCAATCCGATGGATATCGACCGCGGCACGACCCGGTCAGTTCGGATTTGGGAATGGGAGCAGACCGCAAACGGGTCGAAGGCCACATCACGAACCGTGTCCGAATCGCTCACCCCCACCGTTGACCGGTTCGACATGGCGTGCAAGGGCCGGATTCCCAGCGAAGCAGACGACATCGGCAACGAGCCGCATGAAGTGGTCGGCAAGAACGACAAGTTCGTCGGCCGGCTCGGTCGACGTGATGAACTGACCCACGTGTGGTACTACAAGAGCACCAGGGGCCGCGGCAAGTGGGCTCATGATGATCCAACCGAGGTGCGTGACATGATCGAGAAGGCCCGCAAGCAGATGGATCGCCGCGTGCAGCTGCTCAGGCGGACGGCCAAGTCCTGATTGAACGACGGAGCCGCCAAGCATCGACGACGTGTGTCGATTACCCCTGGAACCGTACCAATGGAGATAAGCCGATGATGTTGATGCTGTGCGCCTTCACCGTGTCCGTGCTTCCGGCAATGCAATCTGCCGTCGAACCGGAGCTTCCAACCGCGGGCGATCCCCCCGCGATGATCATTGAACGACTCGGATCACACCGACGAGCCATCGTCACGGATTCGGAGGAGGCCAGGCAGTGGTTCAACCAGGGACTCGCCCTGATGTATGGATACAACTTCGATGGCGCCATCGATTCCTTCCTGCAGGCGACCGAGCATGACCCGGAGTGCGCGATGGCCTGGTGGGGCATCGCCTATGCCTGCGGTCCCAACCAGAACAACCCTGCAATCGTTCCACCGAAGGACCAATGGTCCTACGCAGCCGCCCAGAAGGCGATGCAGTTGAAGGATCGCGAGACGCCGGCCAACCAGGGCCTCATCGACGCGATTCAGCATCGATACAACTACCCGATGCCAGAAGACCTGGCCGAACAGAACGAAGCCTACATCGAGGCGATGGTTCAACTCCAGGAGAAGTTCCCCAGGGACAACGACATCAAGGTCTGGACCGCCGAAGCGATGATGGCCGCTCAGCCCTGGGAGTACTGGACGCTCGAAGGCGAACCCCTCAATCGCACGCCCCGGTTCAGAGCGCTCCTGGAAGATGCGATGCGCGTCGACCGGAATCATCCTGCAGCCAACCACCTCTACATCCACGCGATGGAATCATCGCCCTGGCCGGAGATCGCCGAACCGGCCGCGGACCGACTGGCCAACCTCATCCCGGCTTCGGGCCACCTGGTGCACATGCCGTCACACATTTGGATGCAGACCGGCCGCTATGACGACTCCGCAGAGTGCAATCGACGGGCAGCCGCCCTGGATGACGCCTGGTTCGAATCGGACACGGATGCCGGGGAATACCGATTCTACATGGCTCACAACCGCCACTTCCTGGCATTCGCCGCGACGATGCAGGGGCGAAAGCGGGAAGCCGTCACCTCGATTCGCTCCATCACCGATGAGGTTCCACCGGAACTCATGGAGCAGATGGGTTTCGTCAGTGATGGTGTCGCCGCCAGCAAGTGGCATGTCCTGACCCGCTTCGGGATGTGGGACGAGATTCTCCAGGAACCGGCACCTCCACACTGGGCCGCGGTTGGACATTGCCTCATGCATTACGCCCGTGGTGTCGCCTGTGCCAACACGGGGCGCATCTCCGAAGCGCGCACCGAGCTCCAGGCATTCGATGAGGCCGTCAAGAGGATTCCCGAGGGCGAATGGCTGATGGGCAACCAGCCCGCCGTGGAGATCATGCCCCTGGCTCGACTCGTGCTCGAGGGAGAGATCGAGTTCAAGGCCGGCAACCGGAAGAAGGGACTCCAACTGCTCAAGCAGGCCATGGAGATGGAGGAGACACTTGTCTACGCCGAACCGGCTCCCTGGATGATGCCGGCTCGACACGCTTACGGAGCACTGCTGATCGTGGATGAACAGTACGGTGCCGCCGAGCAGGTCTACGTCCGCGACCTGGAGGTGTTTCCCGCCAATGGATGGGCCCTTCTGGGATTGCGGGACGCCCTTCGTGGACAGGAGCGATTCGAAGAAGCAGCTCAAGCCGACCAGGCCTTCCGACAGGCATGGCGAAGCGCCGATGTCATGCCACCAGCATCGTGCTACTGCGGAAACCCTGTGGCGTCATCCACCCCGTGAACTGGATTTGACAACATCTCTGCCGAGAAAGGTGCCGCCATGAAAACAGTCATACTCCTTACATCGATGCTCCTGGCAACGGCCTCGCCATGCACGGCAGTGACACAGGATCAAGCGGTTTCGGTCCAGAACCTGGCAGAACAGTACGTCGAAGCCGGGCTGTCTCCCGGCATCGCCATCGGTGTCCTGGATTCGGGCCGGGTGCGAACCTACTGCGCCGGAACACTCGAGGCAGGCAGCAGCACTCCGGTCACCGAGAACACGATCTTCGAGATCGGTTCGATCACCAAGGTCTTCACCACGGTCATTGCCCATCGCCTGGAACAACAGGGAGAACTCTCGCTGTCTGATCCGGTGAGCATGCATCTGCCGGACCATGTCGACATGAAGATGTTCGATGGCAACAGGATCATGCTCTGGCATCTGGCGACTCATACGTCCGGATTCCCCAAGATGCCGAACAACTTCCAGTCGGCTGATCCAAGGAATCCATACGAGTGCTATACCGACGAGACGCTGTACGAATACCTTGCGGACACCGGACCTGATCGTGCCCCTGGCTCGGAGTGGAGATATTCAAATCTGGGCATCGCCATTCTCGGGCATGCCCTGGAGCTGAATCAGGATGCCGACTACGAGGAACTGGTACAGAAACACATCCTGAAACCCTTGAAGATGTCGAGCACCAGTTGCATGCCACGAGACAAGGATGCCGGGCGCGTCGCGACCGGGCACAAGGGACTGAACCCGACCAGCCAATGGGACATCAACGGCCCGATGGCCGCAGCCGGGGATCTGAATTCGAGCTTGAAGGACATGATGAGGTTCGCACGAGCGGCCATGGCCAGATCAAACACCCCACTGCAACACTCCATTCGAGCATGCCAGGTTCCACGAGTGAAGGGCAAGTACCATCCACTCGGCCTTGGCTGGATGGTCAGCAATTCCGGCCAGACAATTTTCCATGGAGGCCAGACCGGCGGCTTCAAGAGCAATCTGATCCTCATGCCAGAGCGAGAGCGAGCCGTCGTGATCCTCCTGAATTCATCACCAGGCCCGGGAATGGATGTGCTCAGCAAGCACATCCTGGCACCTGACCTTGTTGGTCCTGACAATCTTCCTGCAAGCATGGCGGCCGACTACACGCCTCGAGTCCCAGTCAACATCGACGAGTACGCCGGTACCTACGTCAACAGCTCCGGTCCGAGATTCGTGGTCGAGAACAGGGACGGGGTGTTGTTCGCCAAACTTGATGATCAGCAGTTCTTTGCATTCAGGCCGATTGACAAGGACCTGTTCGCATGTCGCACGGTCGATGCGAAGCTTCGCTTCGTTCGAGATCCGCAAGGACGATCCAGGACCCTCGTCCTGCTCCAGAACGGAAGAGGCACAGCGTACAACCGGCAATGATGACGCGATGTGACCGCCAGCCATGGCGTCCCGGGCACGGAGTTCGGGCATTCCTTGCATATATGCAATATCGACGTATTGTTGACACAAGCAGGGCGAATATAATCTCATAGTAAAGCATGATTTCGGGTGACACTTCGGGATGGATCAGGATCACACTGCCCAAGTTGACCCGAACTCAATGGTAGAATGCAGTCGAGCAAGGAATTCACAGGGGTTCATTCCATGGCCCAGCAGAGAACAACCAGACAGTTCAAGGCCATCAAGGATGCCATTGACACCGCAGGGCGCCCCCTCTCGATCGACGAGATCCATGAGCTCGCCTCGAAAGATGTTCCTTCGCTGGGCCAGAGGACGGTGTACCGGGTGGTTCGTCAACTCCAGGAAGAAGGCGAACTCACCAGCGTCCCGGTCTCAGGCGGTGCAGACCGGTATGAGCTCACATGCGTGGCGTTAGAGCACCACCACCACTTCCATTGCACGTCCTGCGATCGGATATTCGACATCGAGGGATGTCCCGGCGAACTCAAGGGCATGGTCCCGAAGGGATTCAAGCTCGAGGCTCATGAACTCACGCTCTCAGGATTGTGCGATCGCTGCGCCTGAGAGCCCCGCAACGGCCGCTTCACCTCAACGACAGAAACCCCAGCCACCGAGCAGGATCGCCAGGTCGACTCCGTCGACAAGACCGTCGCCGCTCAGATCCACGTCCTCATTGATCGTGTTCCACGCCCCGAGAAGGAACGCAAGGTCCACGCCATCAACCAGGCCGTTGCCGTCATAGTCGCCGACGCATGTCGCACCGATGATGATCACGTTGTCCGGATCATCAACGCGACCGTTGATCACAGCCTCGCGTGCATAGATGCGGCACCCGTTGGTCTGGAGGTATCCACCGGCCGAGACGACCAGCTCGTTCACGTAGAGCGCCTCGCAGGGATCATCGGTCGCATTGACATGGTTGTTGACCAGTCGCGTCTTGGAGTCACTGGTCACCAGGAGCCTGCCGATCGGGAAGTTCGAGGCGTCGAATCCGTCTTCGGTCGCGCCAAGATCGGCGCCGAGCGTCTCCATCTCCTGGAACCGACCCGGAGCCAGCCCGTGAAGCTGGATCGTGGCATCTGCCATCGTGAACTTGGCCGGGTCATCGATGGCGATGTCGAGGTTGCCACCGACACGAAGCCACCAGACGGGATCGGGCATCGAGAGCGAAGCCCCGGCACCCACTGTGTAGTTGCCACCGATGTTGAATCCATCACCGGACTCCGGAGCATCACCACCGGCGAAGCCGTTGTTGTACTCGCCCGTCAGCGTCCCGTTGTTGACCAGATCACCGTAGATGTAGAGGATGCCTTCCTGGATGATCGTCGCACCAGTGTTCTCGTAATCCGAATAGATTCGTGTGTCGCCAGATACGCGATTCACTCCTTCCGCTCCAGTAGATACAGAGACTGCCAGGACCTCACCCGAGAGATAGCTCACACCGGCGGTTGTGGCCATCGGACCGTTCATCAACAGGGTGCACCCGTTCTGCTGGAACTGCGAGCTTTCGAGCATCTCCAAGCTGTTGAAGATCAGCTGGCCATTCTCCGGCGCGATGAGACGGCCATGGGTCGAGTAGCCAATTGAGTCACTATCATCGTCATCAATAAAAATGGTTCCATCAGCAGGAAGGAACATCGAGCCCATTCCCATGACGATTGGCTCGACGGCGATGAATTGCATGGGCTTGTTGGACGTATTGATTATCCCATCAACATTGAATGCATTTGAACGCACAGCCAGTCGCTCGCCCTGGATGGCCTGCCCGATCGCCGACTCGATGCTATCGTAGGCAGTGTTGCCGAAGTCCATGTTGATGACCGTGTTGACCTCGAACGAGTACACGCTTCCAGAGTTATCGTCGTTGTCATCATATGGCACGCCACAGAGAATCGCGTTCCCAGAGATATCGAGACCATAGCCAAATCCGTCATCAAGTGATTCTGATGCAGTCAGCTTCCTGACCAGACTCCACCCTCCATCGGCCTGCTGTTCACCGATATAGACGCTGGCCGAACCATCACCGTCAAGTATTGAAGTGATCACAGCCGTATCGCCTGAGATGCGGACCCTATGTCCAAAAAGGTCGCCCACCTCGCCGTCAGCGGGAGTCATCTTATGGATATGGCTCCAAGTACCTTCATCATTACGTTCATATATGTGTGCACTGCCGACATCAGGCTTGTTGACGATGTTGTCTTGTCGTGCACCTATGATGACACGGTCACCGTCGACATCCACGGAGAATCCAAACTCATCCCCCGATGCGCCATCAGGAGCCATGAGCTTTGTTTCAGTGCACCAACACCCTCCAGCATCACGCTCGTATATGTATGCGCTTCCAGATGCAATTCCGTTGTCATCATCTCCATACGCACCGACCACCATGATGTCGCCGGATATGGCGACGTTTATGCCAAAGCTGTCACCCTCCGCTGCGTCAGAGGCCGTGACGATGTCGGTCTCGACCCATTCTCCACTGGCGTCACGCTCATAGACATAAACGCTGCCGACAAAGCTGCCGAGCGCCTGATTGCCTTTCCTCACGGCAACAAGAACAGTATCACCAGACACTGCCACTTTATCGCCAAAGTCATAGTTGATCTGGGCATCTGATGCGTAGACCTTCGAGGCCTCCATCCAGCTTCCATCGGGCTGGCGCTCATAGATATAGGCGCCGCCCTCGTTTTCGGTGTTGCGCGCGCCTATGACCAGGACGTCGCCCGAGATGGCAACGCTGATACCAAAGTTGTCATTTCCAGTTGTATCGGAGCCAATAAGCTTCTGTGCTTGGGACCAGGCACCGTTGCCCTGACGTACATATACATGAGCACTACCGGAACTCATGCCATTATCATCATCAAGCCAGTTACCAATGATGGCCGTGTCGCCTGAGATGGAGAGATTCAGGCCGAAGTTATCGTTTGCGGCGGGATCCGGTGACGTGAACCTCGCTATTTCGGGAAAGAATTCGCCGATACCAACCTGCCCATGGCTGGTCTGAACAAGACTGGACGAGGCAACTACAGCACCAAGCACGAAACGAAAATGCATGACTTTCTCCACGAGGCCCACAAGTACGGTGATCTACGATCGACCCATGATATCCAAGCGGGGCACGGAGATTCAAGGGTATTTTCATTTCAACCAGGCCGATATTCAACCGATTCGCGGGCTTGAACGTTTCAATTTCTCCCAGGAAGAACCTGGCTTGCAGTGCAGCCATGGCGACGCTCCGTGCTGTAGCACGTGGTCGAAGACAGACATGTTTGAATTCGACTTCGTACCATGACCACGCGACGTTCCAATACAATACTGAGCCGTCCGGCGATGGCCCCACCCCACGCTCAGACAATTCTTGCCGCCTGAGAATCCATGAATCACGCAGACAGTCACGTTGACGACACGCCCCATACGGTCACTGTCATCGGTGCCACAGGGTATGTCGGTGGCAGGCTTGTACCACCTCTTCTGGCTACCGGGAGTGCGAAGACATGACGCGCATTGCCTGGTTCAGGCACGACCTCAGGACGATCGATCACCCAGCCCTTGAATCCGCAACCGGGCATGGTGACGAGGTCGTGGCCATCTGCCTGCGAACACCCTCGACCTGGAAACGACATGGATGGGGACCTCGTCGAATCCAATGGTATGACGCCAACGTCCGGCAGTTGTCATCAGACCTGGACGCGCTCGGCATTCCATTGGAGTACATCCAGGTCGAGCAGGACGAGGACCCGGCCAGAAGGCTTGCCGAGGAGGCCGAAGCTTGCGGTGCGACAGCGATCCATCACGGCCTGGAGGCCGGGCTTGATGAACGATCCCTGGACTCGAGGCTTCATTCACTGCTGGATGCACGAGGTATCGAAATCCACCCGGTGACGACCGAGACGGTACTTCCAGTCGACCAGATCGCGACCAAGACGGGCCAGCCCTTCCGCGTCTTCACGCCGTTTCGAAAGGCGTGGGACGTCCTGCTCAAGAGGACTGTGAAGAGCGTAGATCCCGCACCAGGAACGCAGACAACACGCCTCGAGTTGGACATGGGCGAGCCCGTCGATGGATGGAGTCCCGGGCAAGCGGCCGCATTGACCCGGCTTGGGCAGTTCCTCGACGATGGCGTCGAGTCCTATCACAAGAGACGCGACCGTCCCGACCTGGACGGAACCAGCGCACTCTCTCCATGGCTGGCCGTCGGGGCGATCTCACCGACAACCTGCCTGGCCCCGCTGATCCAGCGGCATGGACTGGAACCAGATCAATGGCCGGATGGGCCACGAACGTGGCGCGACGAACTCGTCTGGAGAGAGTTCTATCGGCATGTCATGCTCTACAACGATGGCGTGTCCATGGGGCGGCCGCTGCAGGCATGGACCGAACAGGTTCCATGGCGTGGCCGTGGCGATGAACTGGAATCCTGGAAGAACGGTCGAACGGGAATAGACATAGTGGATGCCGCCATGAATCAACTGGTCGCCACCGGGTGGATGCACAATCGCCTTCGCATGATCGTCGCGATGTTCCTGACCAAGAACCTCCTGGTCGACTGGCGCCTGGGCGAGTCGTTCTTCGGGGATCAGCTGATCGACTACGATTTCGCGAGCAACAACGGTGGTTGGCAGTGGTCAGCATCGACGGGCACCGATGCGGCACCGTACTTCCGAGTCTTCAACCCCGATACCCAGGCGGAACGGATTGATCCGGACGGCTCCTTCCGGTCCCGATGGCTCGGTGAACGGATCCCACCCCCACCACAGCATGATCTGAAGAGCAGTCGAACAACCGCGATCGAGACCTTTCGATCTGCGCGGGAGGCATGGAATCGATCGACGGGTATCGAGGGGTGATCGACCTGGTGGATCAGGAACCCATGGAAGCCCGGCCAGTCGATCTCGTGATCTTCCTGTCACGGATCCGCGGGGCGATCTCCTCGCCATCGGTCAGGCTCGGCTCCAGGTCCGCTCCAAGCTGTGCAGGCGACTTTCCGACCCAGTTGCTCCGTGTCCCCTCGACGGTGATCGAGTGCGAACCCGGATCGATCGTCAAAGTGGCGAAGACGCAGTCACGGTATGGACACGTACACGAGATCCATGGATGCGCTTCGTGGATCGCGGCGGGATAGCTTTCATGCTGGTGGGTGCGTCCCACCCACTGGTATGACGCGGAGTTGACGTGCATGTGCACGACGTTGTCGACCCGCATGACCTTGTCGATGTGGGAGTGCCCGTTGATCACCAGGATCACCTTCTCCGCCACTTCGCCGAGGATGGCCTGGATCTCTGTCGCGTTGTCGACGGCGAACGGACCTGCAAGCGGCTGGTGACATGCGACCATGATCGGTCCATCAAGAGTCCCGAGCTGCTCCTTCAACCACTTCACCTGTTCCTTGCCGACATGGGACGGGTAGCCACCCTTGTACATCGGTGAACCGGAATCATTTCCATCCAGGACGATGATCCAGAGCCCTCCGATGTTCCGGACGTAGTGGCGGGCGGGCATGCCCCATCGCTCGATGCAGTCCTTTCTGGTCAGGCCGGTATCCATGTCGTGGTTGCCGATGACGTGCAGCGACTGCTCGTGAGCCTGGTTGAACATCCTGATGATGTCCGCGTTGTCATCCTTCGGGTAGGCGAAGTCCCCCAGCTGTATGATGGCATCCGGCCTGTCCACCGACATCCTCTCGATGAACACCTTCATGCGCTCGATCCCATCATGCATCACGTCATGGTGCAGGTCCGAGATGACCCCCAGTCGCACGGGCTTGGCCAACGCCTGCGTGGATGCAGCGGAGATCCGAGGGAGAGCCAGGGCCAGGGACGATACGGCTGCCGCACCAAGAAAGGCACGCCTGTCCAGGCTCTCGACCGATCGTGAAGTGGCATCATTCATTGGACGGCTGGCTCCATGTCAGAATGGCTTGTCACCGACCAGCATCTCGCCACTGCGATCGCAGTGTCCAGTGCCTGAAAGCCTGCGGCTCTCTCCACGAGTGTCGGCTTGAATAGCTGCATGATTCGTATCCACCTGAAGTATATGACCACGGTGCCAGTCGATGTGGATGTCCGTGATTTACCGAATATCGAGTAGAGTGAACATCGCATGTCTGCACTGATCCACTGATGCCCGAGGCGGCCGTTTCATGAGCCCACTACAAGAGTCGTTTCTCCTATGGGCCGGATCGGCGATCTTCATCATGGCCGTCCTGGTGCTGGTGGCCACGTGGCGTTTCAACGTCCTGGTCCAGGTCGGGATCGTCCTCGTGGGAATCATCATCGTCTGGGCCGGCCTCTTTCTCGGGCTGGACATCGGGTACCGGGAATGGCAGCGAATGCCGGATCCCCCGGATGAAGCGTTTGCAGACACCGCCCCCTTGGGCATGCTGCTGGCGGGCTGGCTGCCCGGCGGCATGATCACGATCACCTGGTGGGCTCTGCTCAAGCTGATCGAGTTCGGCCTGCTCGCTTTGCGCGGAAGATCCGAATCGCGTTTAAACGGGTGATAGCACTGCTACAAGCATGACCATCATTCCTGACTGAATGCGCGCACGTGATTTTCATGATGTCGTGAAACTTCAGGAACCAAGTGTTGTCGACCACAGTATCCATGTGGACCATGACACACTACACATCCATCGGTATTGTTGCGTTTGCACTCTCAATGGTTTCGACCCCCTCGATCGCGCTGGCATATGAAACCGACCAGCTTCAGACCTCACGTGGCAATGTGCAGCTGTATCGACCTGCGGAGATCGATCCAGATTCCCCCCTGCCCCTGATCCTCTCGTTGCATGGGTTCACCGGGAACGGGAACGAGCACGAGAACTACTTCAAGCTGAGGAACCAGGTGGATTCGAAGCAGTTCCTGCTGTGCGTTCCGAACGGACTCCAGGATCCCCAGGGCAACCGCTTCTGGAACGCGACGGATGCCTGCTGCGACTGGTTCTTCCAGCAGCCGGATGACTCGGGTTACCTCAGGGGACTGATCGACCAGGTGATCTCGGAGTACCCGGTGGACATGGACAGCATCCATGTCACGGGACACTCCAACGGCGGTTTCATGTCATACCGCATGGCCTGTGATCACGCGGACATCATCTCATCGGTGGCCAGTCTGGCGGGATCGACGTACAACGACCTCTCGGACTGTGATCCCTCCCAGGCGGTTCACGTGCTGCAGATCCACGGGACCAACGATACCGCGATCGACTACAACGGCGGATGCTTCCTGTTCGTCTGCTATCCCGGGGCCAGGGAGTGCATCGACATCTGGTCAGGCTACAACCAGTGCACCACCCAGGAGACATCCGGCGAGAACCTCGACCTGGACGGAAGCATTTCCGGAGCTGAGACCATGGTCACGATCCTGGACCAGGAGTGCAATGAAGGAGGCTCAAGCGAACTCTGGACCATCCAGAACGGAAGCCATGGCCCGTCGTTCAACGGGAACTTCGCCCCGGTCTTGGTCGACTGGCTGCTGGAACATCGACGCTCACCGGAGTTCACGTGCGCCAGCGACTTCAATGAAGACGGTGTGACCGATGGTGAGGATCTTGGCGGGTTGATCAGTGCATGGGGACAGGATTCCCAGGTGCATGACCTTGATGCCGACGGAAAGGTCGACGGTGTGGATCTCAGCCTGCTGCTTGCCGCATGGGGAGACTGCGAAGCCGACGATTGAGACCGTCAACCGGCAGGGCGATCAATCGACGATGATCGATTGTCGCCCTGCATGCAGATCGACGAACCGGAAGATCCGCATGAATGCATCCTCCCAGTCCTCCTGCACGAGGTTGTGGCCCGAATTCTCATAGCCAATCAACTGGTAGCTGATACCGGCATCTTCAAGCCCCCGGACCACCTCGGCGTACTTGGAATCCGACCCGAAGGGATCGCGCCTGCCATAGGCGATGAACATCGGGGGATCACCATCATCAAACTGGTGGATCGGGCAGTATCGCTCCATCAGTTCCTCGGCGCGTTCATGATCATCGACAAGGGTGTCGGCGACGTCACGCCAGAAGCTTTCTTCATGGTCTCGAAGCATCTCGTACAGCTCGTAGCAGCCAGCTCCACCACCAACGATGCTGACGACTCCAGAGATGCCCATGCCTGGAGGAATGCTGATCGACGGTTCGCCGGAGTTCTGCGCACAGGCGATGAACATCGTCATATGGCCGCCCGCCGAGACTCCGCTGAGGACGACATTGTCAAGATCGAGTCCGAACCGGTTGTTGTTGATGGCCAGGTACTCCAGTGCGTCACGGACATCCATCACGGCCGGCTCGATTCCCTCTCGAAGGCGATAGTTGAGATTGACCACGTTGTATCCCCGCTGGAGAAAGGGGGTGATCACGTGCTCCCATTCCCGCTTGTCACTGAGATACCACGCACTGCCATGAGCGAAGACGATCGTCGGAGGCTGCGGGCCTTCAAGTCGGACGTTGAATCCGCCATCGGACGTAGCCCATGATCCGCGAAGGTGGATGTCCATCACCTGTCGCTGGTGATCGCCGTATGGAACATCCCACATGGTGATGTAGTTGCTCCTGTAGAACACGGGCTTGCAGTCGGTGTCATCGACGGTGTGTGCACGCTGGCACCCCGCCTGGCAGGCGACGAGCAGCAGGAGCACGAGTCGTCCGTTTCCTTGCCGGGTCATGCCGTGATCTTGACAGCATGATCCGGACATGTCCACAGCAGGAACAAGGACGATCGGGGGTCCGACTTGCAAGAACACGCCCACATCGGGGATCCTTGTAATCGATGTCGCTTCTTGCCTGCCCAATCATCGCCGTGTCGATCATCTCGGGAGCCCCGGGTCCGGACAGCGATGCCCCGATACGAATCGGGGATCGACCCCAGATGTTCATCGATGATCACCTGATCCACACCATGGATGGAACGAGACTGGAACTGGCCACACCACGGGACGAAGGATCCGTGCTGGTGTTCGACCAGCCATGGGAAGGTCCGTTCAGCGGCTACGTGACCGTGATCCATGATGGCGATCGGTACCTCGCCTGCTACAGGGGCCTGCCCATGGCCGGTGGTGATGGCACCGAGCAGGAGGTCACGTGCATCGCGACATCGGGTGACGGGATCACGTGGACGCGACCGGAGCTGGTTCTCCATGATGCCGGAGAACATGGATCCAACAACATCATCCTTGCCGATGCTGCGCCGATCACGCATAACTTCAGCCCATTCTTGGACACAAGGCCGGGAGTCGATCCGGCCCATCGTTTCAAGGGACTCGGAGGCAACGAACATTCAGGGCTCATCGCCTACACGTCACCTGATGGAATCCACTGGAACCGTCTTCGGGAGGAGCCCGTCGTCACCGGGGGGATGTTCGACTCCCAGAACGTCTGCTTCTGGTCCGAACTCGAGGGGTGCTACTGCTGCTACATGAGGACATGGACCGGTGAAGGCTACAGTGGCATGCGGACGATCAGTCGCTCGACCTCCAAGGACTTCCTTGAATGGTCAGAGCCGATCCGGATGGACTTCGGCGACACGCCGATGGAACACCTGTACACGAACCAGACCCATCCGTACTTCAGGAACCCGGAACTGTACATCTCGATCGCGGCCCGTTTCATGCCCGGCCGGCAGGTGCTCACCGATGAGCAGGCGGCTGAGCTCGGTGTCGATCCCTCCTATTTCAGGGACTGCTCGGATGCGGTCCTGATGACCTCCAGAGGTGGCAACAGGTACGACCGGACGTTCATGGAGTCGTTGATCAGGCCGGGGATCGGCCTTGAAAACTGGGTGTCCCGTTCGAACTATCCGGCCCTGAACATCGTGCAGACCGGCCCGCAGGAGATGTCCCTCTACGTGAACCAGGATTATGCCCAGCCCACGGCGCACCTGAGACGCTACTCGTTGCGACTGGACGGCCTTGGTTCGATCTCCGCCGGTGCCGACGGTGGGCACTGGACCAGCAGACCCCTGGTCCTGGACGGCGACCATCTCCACATCAACTTCGCGACATCCGCCGCGGGCGGGATCCGGTTCGAGATCACGGACGAGAACGGCGATCCGCTGCCAGGGTACGGTGCCGATGACTGCCTCGAGCAGATCGGCAACGAGATCGATCGTCGCGTCACCTGGAAAGGGGGATCCGACATCTCGGGAATCCGGGGTCGGGTGGTACGATTGAAGGCGTGGCTCAAGGATGCCGACCTGTATTCCATCTGGTGTGAGAATCCAGACATGGCAGGAGAGAATCAACCATGATCAGCCAGGCGGATGTCGAGCGACTGGCGATCGAATTCTGGGACTATGTCAAGGGTGGCGGCCATGGCGATGGCATCGGCCACCTGTTCATCAATCCCGGCGTACTTGTCCCGAGCGGGGAATTGATCGATCTGGAGAGTCACCAGGAGATCCATCGAAAACTGTGCGACGAATTACACAAGTGGATCGACCTGGAGGTGACGCCCGTCTGCGATGAACCGGAACGAGTGCGCGTGGATGGCGTCGTCCAATGGGAGGCTTCCTTCGCAGATGGACGCGATGGCCGGATCAAGGCGGAGGTCACGGAACACTGGTTCATCCAGCGATGCGATGACGGGAAACTTCGATGGACCCACTACGCATCGCCAGTAGTCCGTTTCCTGCCGGATTCAGCTCCACTGGAGTTGTAAATCAAAGCCAACCAGGCCTGGCGATCACTTGTTGCGATGCCCGAGCATCCAGGCGTAGATGTCGTGGCCCGCGGACAGATCGTAGGTCGCGGTCCAGGAATCATGGCCCACGCCCGGGTAGATCGTCGTCTGCAGCTGGACCGCGGCCGAATCCGAGCACTGCTCGAGGTTGTTCATCGGGACCAGTGTCCCATCGACCGAAATCGTCAGATCCTGGTCGCCATGGAATGACCAGATCGGCAACGAGCCGAGATCGCATCCACGCTGGTTCCAGGTACCGATTCCACCGCAGCTGAGTCCAGAGAGGTGCCGTTGCTGCCGATGCCATGGAGAACGATCATCAGGGGCCAGTCATCTTCCTTCGAGGCATATCCTTCGGGGAGGTACTCGAGGTATCCCTGTCCGGCCGGAGTCGTACCGAGCGGTCTCATCGAAAACCGATCCCCAGGACTGGATTTCCTGCACGTGATTTCCTGTCCCCATGCTCCAAGCAGTTGAGCCAGATCGTTGCCGTCGACCTGGCCGTCCTGGTCCAGGTCCCCGATACATGCTCCGGACTTGCAGGCGCCCCACTGGGCCAGCAGGAGTGCCAGGTCGGCGCCATCGACCCTGCAGTCACCGTCGAGATCCGCGGGAAGGGACTCGTCAGGGCACTCGACGATGGTCGTGATCACCAGGTCGCCAATGAGTACATCCTGATCGATCGATCCGTTTCGAGCAGCGAAGCCATAGGACCAGCCGCTGGGGTCGATCGACTCGGTCTGGTCCTGTCCCTGGTCGACGAAGATCACCTGGGGCGGGAAGGTCGGCAACGCGATGGTGACGATGACCCCGGTATCCCGCGTCCATGAAACAGTCGCGGTCGCCATGTTCAGTGGATCGGCCGCCTCCTCGTAGTCGTTGTATCGGGCCAGCTCGAAGTCGAACGGCTCAAAGGCGAACTCGACGCCACCCCAACGACCATCGACCCCGTTGTCACCCAGAGCGGGATAGCTGTCAAAACCGATGCTCAGTCCCGCACCATCAGTGACAAACGCCTCGACCCCCCATTCACCACCGGACATCCGGGTGCCGGATGCATCGGACAGGTCTCCCCAGAGAAAGGAGAACCCGTCACCCGGGCCGCCATTTGCATTCTTGAAACTGAAACGAAAGGACGCGTGGAACTCGATCACGGACTGGTCGATCGCCGGGGCGACCCAGGTCCCCCACGTCCCATTGAACGAGTCCGCGACGAGCTTCAATCTCGGGTTGCCGGCGACATTGACGTAGGTGGCTGCAGAGTACAGTTCACCGACTGCACCACGACCGAAAGTCTCATCGATCGACTCGATGCAGGGCCGGTTACTCTCGGCCATGACTACGGCGGACTGCCCGAAGCAACCCAGCAACAGGATGGATGCATGCAGACCGGTGTTCATAGTCAACATCACCATGGTGAGTAAGCCACGAACAACCACTATATATACGTGGGGACGGTATCCCGAGGAATTCGGCCACCTTGGTCAAAAACACGCCGCTTGGACCAATACCCGGACCTTTGGACGAACCAGCTCATCCAGGAGGGTTCAACCAGCAGTGACAGACTGTTTGGTCGCATCGATCTCCTGGGAGACGGTCATCATCAGTTTGAACGTCTCCTTGGCGGCATCGAGGCATTCCTCCTGCTCCGCCTGGTCCAGTTCGAGCTCGTTCAACTGCTCCTTGAATGCGTTCCAGCATCGCCGCTGGTCCTTGCCATGCGGATCGAGGTAGCCCATGGCCTTGTCCTCGCCCAGGCCGAGCGTCTCCCTGAGCTTCTTGGCGATGAACTTGTTGCCATTGGTCGCCCCCTCCTTGACGTACAGGACACCGATCAACGAGCTCGGGGATTCCTTGAGCTTCCGGTTGACGTACTGGTTGAACTCGGCAATCGAGGGGAGTGGCTCACCAGGACCATCACACTGAAGATCCGCCAGGTCCTGATTGATACGTCCAAGACGCAGATGAGATTCGTCAAAGATCTGGGCCACCCTTGGATCGCGAGAGGCCGCATCCTGGAGCGCTGGATCAAGAACAGTGTGAAGGCTGTGCATCTGCCCGAGAAACGCGCTGAATTCAATGCGAGCAAGTTCTCCACTGACCATTCGCACCTGGAAATTTCCGGATTCAGCCTGATCATGAAGGGACTGGGTCCCCTCCCTCAGCTTGAGGTGAAAGCCGGTCGCCTTGGATGCGCCATGATGGTGTCCATGTTCTGCCATTGAAACGTGCTCCTGGAATGCAGCAGTTGCTGACATTAAATTGAGATCGATTCTCAATTGTACAGTCCCAAGCCAAGACTGCAATCAGTGAAAATGAAGAAGCGATGCGGATCCTTCAAGCCAGCGGCTTGACCAGTTGCAGGCATGGATTATCAGTGTCCCACAGAGTAGGAAAGACCTCGAGCGGAATGAACCCCATCGCCTGGTAGAACTGGCGGGTCTTGGCGTACGCCTCGCACTCGCGGTCCTCCGAGATCGTCTTCACCTGCAGGAGCTTGACCCCCTGCCCCGTGAGGTAGCGTTCCAAGGCCTGGATCAACCTGGTCCCTGTACCGGTCCGGTGGTACTCGGGGCGGATCGCCATGCAATGAATGTCGGCCGACACGGGGAAGTGCATCTTGATCGTGAGGAATCCGATGACATCATCGCCGTCCTTGACCAGCATGGTCGGCATCGTGTCGGCATCCCTGACGTACATCAGGAGTGATTCCTCGATGCCGAACCACTTGGGCAGTGAGCGAAGGATCGGCTCACATACCTTGCTACAGTCGGTTGTCGGATCTTCGATGGTGATCATGAGTTCATGCCGGATTGGGATCCATGATGGCACGAATGATGAGCAGCAACAAGCTGGATGCCGATTCGGTTCCTGATTCTCCAAACTATCCTGAGAGCGAGTACACTCAATCATCAACCAGAACAGCACACGGGGGATTCTCACATGTCATCCGAAGTCATCATGAATGTCGTTCTGCCGATCATGCTGTTCGTTGTCGGCGGATACCTCTTCCGAAGATTGGGCAAGTTCGACTCGACACAGAGCAACACGCTGATCAACTATGCCATGCTGGTGGCGATTCCAAGCATGATCATCGTCGCCCTGGCCAACGAGCCAGTCGAGGGATACCTGCCCTACGCCACCTTCTTCGGAACCTTCCTGCTGATCACGACGATCGTCTTCCTGGTCGCCGTCGGCGTGGCGAAATTGTGTCGAATGCGATTCCTCGAAGGCTCCTTCTTCGCAGCGACATGCTCCCTGTCCAACACGTGCATGATCGCGCTGCCGATCCTGACGCTGCTGATGGGTCGAACCGGAACGATCTACGGCATCCTCGGAGTATTCAACCTGATCATAGGACTCCAGGTCATGTCGCTGATCTACGACCTCTACCATGGCGCCCCGGGTGAATCCCGAATCGTCGGCTTCTTCAAGTCCCTGGCCAAGGAGTTTCACCAGCCCTACTTCATAGCACTGGTCATCGGCGTCATCCTCTCGGCATTCAACTGGAAACTCCCGGACACACTGGACACGACGCTGTCCCTGCTCGGAGCCACGACGGCCCCCGTCGCATTGTTCGCCGTCGGAATCGATCTGGATTTCGGCGTGTTCAAGAAGAACATCGTCGCAATCCTGGGCGCAACCGTCTTCAAGCTGATCCTGATGCCGATCCTGGCATGGTTCATGTGCCACTGGCTCGGACTCGGACCTTCCGCAACGGTTGCCGTGGTCCTGTGCAGCTCCGTCGCCGCAGCCAAGTGCGAATACGGTGTTGCAAAGCAGAAGAACATCTATGTCGAACAGACCGCAGCGATCGTGGCCAGCACGACGATCCTGTCATTCGTGACATTGGCCGTGGTCGTGTATGGGCTGGACCAACGGTATCCGAAGGTCTTCCAGATGGATGAGCACTTCCATTTCAACCATCATGGTTCAGACACCGACAATCCCAGCGACGACAAGGACGTCGATCATTCGACCAAGTCAAGCGACAACATCCCTTTCGAGGATGTCTACAGCTCGAACTCCTCGTTCACGACGATTCCTCCGATCGAATCGACCTCGAGGCTGAAGGGGCCGGCCTTCTTGTCGTAGATGTAGAACTCGAAGGCCATGACCTCGTCGGGATCGATGGATCCGGGCCTTCGGTTTCCGAAGTAGTGTCGCTCCATGCCTCGGATCGGAACCTCGACGGTGATCCACTCACCATCGATCGTGTCGAATCGCGTCCAGTAGCTGTCTCCACCCATGTTCCTCGCCTTGCGCGTACCGACGATCCATGTCCGTCCATCACCACGAACCCGCATCCGGATCGCATCGGTTCCACTGAAGGCCCCGCGAGGAAGGGCGCGACGAATCGAGGAGAATCCGCCGTTGTTGTCCAGCGACGTCTCGCCGGTGAACCTCATGATCCCGTCCTGAACGACGACGTTGCCGGTGGACAGACCACCCATGACTCCATCGAGAACGATCTGCCAGCGCCTGCGTTCATCCGAGTCACTGAAGTCGATGATCATTCTCTCATCGCTCGGCACGGGGCTCGCACCATCGGATTGCATGGACAGGAGGACATCGATGATCCGACGATACGCCCAGGCACGGTCGGTGGGATCGCTGATCGCGGCCGCCTCGGCACGGGCACGGGCCAGCGCCGAGGACTGCTCCGTGGTGAGTCCCCAGCCACTTCCGAGGATGACCGCTTCGACGGCCGTCGCGTAGATCGCGGCACATGCCCCGGGATTTCCATCGTTGAAAAAGAGGACCCCCTTCTGCACAGCCCCGGCCAGGAGCCTTCTCAGTGGCGATTCCTCCGCCGGGGGAATCAACACGCGGTCGATCAGGTGGATCATGCCATTATCCGCCTTGATGTCGGCCGTGGAGACCACGGCATCACCAATGATGATCCGGTCATTCGTCGCTGTCACCGGCAGAACCGTGCCGGCCAGAGTCGTGATTGAATCCCGATCGGCGATGTCACTCGAATCGAGCGAGCCCTCGATCACGTGGTGGGCGAGGATCCTGCGAAGGGTCGGTGTGCCGGGTTCCTGGAGAAGTCCTGCAAGCACCTCCTTGTCAATCTCGGCGAAGGCCGAGTCGGTCGGGGCCAGCACGGTCAGTTCCTGGTCACCATCGAGCAACTCGACGAGATCCGCTGCGGAGACCGCGGCGACCAGCGTCTCGAGGTCATCGGAACTGGAGGCGATCTGGACGATCGAGTCCATGGGTGATGTCGTGAACGCAAGGGCGAGAACGATACTGCTGAAGATGTTCATGTTGTATTCGGTGCTCGTTGGGATTCGGGTGGAACGATGTAGCCAGATTGATCCCCGGAGACTGAGCAGTCTATACAGCCTCGGGGTACGAACCAAGTCAGGGGGATGAAATCGTGGCCATGCCTCTGCCTGACCGAAGCTCGCCAGACACCATCAACTAACTGTCATGCATGGAAAACAGTGACCGAATGCCTTGGCCATCACCGTGCCATGCCGGCCGGAAGCGGTTCCTGCGCCTGGAGCCCCGGTCCAGGGAATTGAGGCTTCTTCCCGGCCCATGGCCATGCTAGATTGGATGCTTTCCGGGGGGGGGACCCGGAATCATGATCGACCAAGCACCGGAAGGATGTCACACATGAGATTCCTGAACATACGAGTCCTCTGTATTCCCTGCGTCCTGGCACTGCTTTCCCTGGCGACCTCGGATTCCATCGCACAGGGTGGCGGCGGTGGTGGTGCCTGCGGAGGAGCCGGTGATTGCTGCGAGGCCAATGGGACCCCGGGCTGCAACGACCTGGACTGCTGCGCAGACGTCTGTGACACGGATCCATTCTGTTGCGACACGGAGTGGGACCAGACCTGCGCGGACACGGCCAACGATCTCTGTGAATCCTGCGGCAACTTCGTCTTCATCGAAGGATGGAACGACAACTGGCTCACGACGCTCTTTGACGAATGGAGCGAGGCCTACTACATGACCGATCACCCGAATGGAGTGGACGCCGCATTTTCAAGCTGGAACGGGAACTTCGATGGCATGTTGATGAATGCATGGGTCACCGAGTACGAGTACAGCTATTCGGGACCGGACATGGACAAATCGGACATGTCCTATGAAAGAGGCGAGTTCTGGATGCAGATCTCCTCGACCAACGGGCTCTACTTCAATGGTCTCGGCGACATGGGATTCAGCATTTCAAACGGAATCAATACCTACTCGGGACAGACCGAGTTCCTCAGGGACTTCTTCGTTCCCGCAGGCACGTGGACCATCACGTTCAATGATGGCGGCTATGGAGAATCCAGCACCTTCAAGAAGGAATGGGAGGACAAGAGAGGAAACTGGTACTACGAATATCAATACGACTACGATGCCTCGGGATCCATGTGGGTCGGCACCGATCCAATGAACCCCGAGTTCTGCATCGGCGACCTGGACCTCAACGGGTTCGTCGATGGCGCCGACCTGGCGATCCTGCTCGGGGCGTTCAACCAACTGGGATTCAACAAGGCCGACCTGAACCTGGACTTCATCGTTGACGGCGAGGACCTGGCGATGCTGCTCGGAGGCTGGGGGGAGTGTTCCTGAGGCCTGAAATTCAATAGAATGCCAGCATTCAAGACCACCCCTGGCTCGTTCATCCTAAAAGGCATCACCTCATCACCCGGATGCCGCCACGAGCTTCAACACGTACACATTCTGGAGAAATGAACATGAGACAGAAGAGCCCTGCACGAAAGACCGTCGCCTTCATGGCGGCCATCGCCGGAAGCGTCATCCTTCTTGGCGCCCCCGTTGCCTACGGACAGCAGAATGACGCCAGTCCGAAGATCACGAAGCAGCAGTACGCTGATGCCGAGGCCGAGTTGAAGAAGCTGGTCTCCGAAGGAAAGGTGACACGCGAGCAGGCAGAGCGAAGGCTCTCCCGCATGAAGCAGATGATGGTCGGACAGAACAAGACCGAGAAGATCGACTGGGAATCGATCAACATCGAGATCGAGGAATCGGTCAAGAATGGCGAGATCACCCGTGAAGAGGCCCGCGTGAAGTTCGAGGAGGTCCGCAGGCAGAGGATGGCCGAGTCTGCAGGTGATGACATGGATCGGCGATTGCGCCGGTACGAGGCCGCTGCCGAGAAGATGAAGCAGATGGTCGCCGATGGTGAGATCACCAAGGAGCAGATGGATCAACGTCTCGCCGAGATGAAGAAGCGAATGTCGGCCACGAAGCAATCCGCATCAAGGGAACAGATGGCCAAGGCGATCGCAGAAATCCGCAAGGCCGTAGAGACCGGCAAGATCAGCCAGAAGGATGCCGACGCCCGGATCGCCGCGATGCGCAAGGCCATGAGCCGGGACTCGGACAAGCCGCAGCAGTCCTTGGACAAGAGGGACTACGCACAGGCCGAGAAGAAGATGAAGCAGATGGTCGCTGATGGCGAGATCACCCAGGAGCAGATGGATCAGCGACTGGGCAGAATGCGACTCCAGATGACCAACAAGAATAAGATGAAGGATGCCTGGGAGGCGTTCAATCGCAGGATCGAATCCGCCGTGGCCAACGGGGACATGACCCCGGAGGAGGCCCGCGAAGCACAAGCCGAGTTCAGGCAGCGGATGGCTGCAAGGGACGGTGGTGCTCGTTCACGTTCCAACGACCAGGAAGTGTCGGATGAATGTCGCGCACTCGGCCTGGAACTTCGCAAGGCTGTCAGGGAAGGCACAATGACCGCTGATGAAGCAAGGGCAGCCTATGCCGAGAAGTGCGGAGGCTGAGCATCCGTGACTTGAGATCTCGACCCCCCTCGCCCCCGGCGAGGGGGTTTTTCAATAAACCCATGTGCCGACTACAATCGAGTTCGACATGAGCGACGCATCTCCACTTGAACATCGACGATATCACGGGCTCGACCTGGTGAGGGCTTCGATGATGATGCTCGGCGTGGTGATACATACGGCACTCGTATTCATGCCCGATGCGCCATGGATATACCAGGACCCCCAGCGAAGTGACCTGGCGGGGTTGATGGTGCTGCTGATCCATGTCTTCAGGATGCCGATCTTCTTCGTCATGGCCGGCTTCTTCGGGGCGATGCTTCAGGCGAGGAAGGGAGCCATGGTTCTTGGGGGGAACCGATTCAACAGGATCGTGGTCCCTCTCGTGGTCGGGTGGTTCGTCCTGTTCCCGATGCTGTCCTGGTCGATCAGCTTCGGATGGACATACGCCATGCTGCCCGAAGGCGAGCGGTCGATCATGCTGGCATTCCAGAAGATGGGGGTCGGGGTCGACTTCAAGGAAGCTGGCCCGATGCACCTGTGGTTCCTCTACTACCTCCTGTACTACTACATCGCCTGCTCGTTCCTGAGCTGGCTGCTTGGACGGTTCGCACGCCCGGTGGTCGACCTGTTCAACAAGTGTCTGAAGCATTTCATCATCGGCAGGCTTCGGCTGTTGCGGCTGCCACTGCTGGTGATCGCCAGCTTCCTCCTGATGATCCCGATGAAGGACCCGGGAGTCGATACGCCCGAGAGCTGGATCCCCGTGCCGAGGATACTGCTGGTGTATGCGTTCTACTTCTGGATCGGATGGATCACATACAGGCACAGGGAAGTCATCGAGCAGCTCAAGAACTGGTCATGGCTCAGATTGCTGGGCGGACTGCTGATGCTCGGCCTGTGCCTGATCATGAGCATCACCTGGTACATGCTGCTTGAGGAGGCTGGCGTCAGCCAGGAGACCCGCGACTGGATACTTGCCGTCGCACAGCTGTTCAACGTGACCTGTGTCTGGCTGCTGGTGCTTGGATTGACCGGAGTCACCGAGCGGCTTCTCAGTCGCGAGAATCCGCTCATCAGGTACATGGTCGATGCGTCGTACTGGATCTACCTGATGCACCTTCCACTCACCCTGTTCATCCCGGCCCTATTCCGGTACTGGGACATCGATGGAACGCTCAAGATGCTGATCATGATGGTCCTGGTGACGGTACCGTTGATCGTGACCTATCACCTGTTCGTCAGGGGATCGGTCATCGGGGTCGTCCTCAATGGCAGGCGATACCCGACCTGGTTCGGCTCACATCATGGAGATTCCTGAACGGCCGCAGTCGCGGTACGATCCGGATCGGATGACCTGCCGGCCTCCAGGTGGTGCTGCCTGCGGAGCCACCGTTCGACCAGCAACGGGGCGAACGGGATCAGCGATGCGAGAAAGATCCAGACCGGAGGCCCCATGCCCCAGCGGCAGGCTAACCACGCATTCAACAACGCCATGAAGAAGAGGATGAACAGGAGCCCATGGACCAGGCCGACGATGAAGACGGCCTCCGGGATTCCCGCCATGTACTTCAGGGGCATCGCGATTCCAAGCAGGAGCACGAAGGAGATCCCCTCCGTGATGCTGATGATCCTGAGACGGCCGATCGCAGATGAAACCATTGAGGGACTCTAGCAAGAGTGGTTGGGGGCCGACCAGAAAAACGCGTCGCGGAGGGCCTTCGCTGGGGCTATATCACTCACCAGGGCCCTGAATCCCGGATTCTGTCCTTGCCCACCCCCGTTTCGTGTGCGAAAATTGGATGTTCAGCCCACATCGTGGGCCATTGTTGGTCCATGATCACCACCCCCACAGGTCTTCTGAAGGCACATCGAGAAAGATGACCGATCGGTACACCGACATTCCCGGAGCCACGCGACTGCCCATGATGCTGGTTGCAGCAGCATGTGGTTTCGCACCCCTGCTTCATCCTGCTACGAGCCTGGGCCAGGCTTCATACGAGATCTCATTCGACGAGGCGACCAAGTCCTCGGGGCTTCAGGGGACGTTTCTGGTCGACTTTCCCGTCTACCCGAACCTGGACGAATTCCACATGGGCGGTTCATGCGTCGCAGACTTCGATGGTGACGGTGATCCGGACGTGTTCATCCTCGGTGGCGGCAAGTACCCGGACCAGCTCTACCAGAACGACGGGGCCGGTGGGTTCACTGACATCGCCACCTCGGCAGGTGTCGATCGTGTCCATGGCGGCGCCGGCTGTTCCACGGCCGACTATGACGGTGATGGTGACATCGACATGTTCGTCACGAGTTTCGGGAACCCTGGAAAAGGACCACAGTTCGGAGAGCACATGCTCTATCGCAACAACGGTGATGGAACATTCACCGATGTCGCCGGGGAGGCCGGGCTGGACGTGACGTCTTTCTTCCAGCCGAACGGATATGGATCGTGCTGGGGTGATTACGATCTCGACGGCGACCTGGACCTCTGTGTCGCTGGATGGGATCCGGCCGACATGTGCAACCGGCTTTTCAGTAACGAAGGTGATGGCACATTCGCCGATGTCACCATCGAGGCGACCGGATCCGGCCTCATGGAGATGTACGGATTCCAGCCGGCGTTCGCGGACATGGACGGTGACGGCTGGCCCGACCTGCTTGTGGCCGGCGACATCCAAACCAGCAGGTACCTCGCGAACAACGGTGACGGCACGTTCTTCAATGCGACTCCGTTCAACGGGACCGGGATCGATGACAACGGCATGGGCCAGGCAATCCTCGATTTCGATGGCGATGGCCTGTTCGACTGGTACGTCTCCTCGATCCACCTGGAGTTCCCGTACATCCCGACCGTGCCCGGAACAGGGAACATGCTCTACAGGAACCTCGGCAACCACATGTACGAGGAGGTGTCGGTGCCCACGGGAGTCAACGACGGCGGTTGGGGCTGGGGCGCCATCGGTGTCGACCTGGACCAGGACGGCCGCATCGATCTGGTGGAGGTCAACGGATGGCCGGCAGTGAGCTTCTGGCAGGATGAGCCTGCGAAGGTCTACCAGAACATGGGCTCGAAGGGATTCGTCGATGTCGGCGTCAGCTGCGGGATCGACTCGACCAGGTACGGTCGAGGACTGATCGCATTCGATGCCGAGGGTGATGGCGACATGGATCTGCTGATCAACAACTTCAATGATCAGTCCGAGTTCTTCCGGAACAACGCGCAAGACGAGGGTGGCCACTGGCTCCAGGTCCGACTGGACAGCTCGACCAACCCGATGATCGCACCGGGCGGGCTTGATGCGATCGTCAGCGTGACGGCTGCCGGCAAGACCCAGAAGAGGATCAACAACGGCCAGCCAAGCTACCTCTGCACGATGCAGGTCCCACTCCACTTCGGTCTCGGCTCGGCCAGGATCATCGACGAGATCAGGATCCTGTGGCCACGTGGGATCGAGACGGTGCTGGTCGACGTACCAGTCGACCAGGTCCTGGATGTCCAGGCACCCGTTCCCGGTGACATCGATGCCGATGGAAGGATCGACGGCGCCGATCTGGCCGTCCTGCTGGCGATGTGGGGCGAGGTCACGAGCTTCGACCAGTTGATCGCCGACCTCAACAGTGACGGCATCATCGACGGACTGGACCTGGCCAAGCTCCTGGCTGGCTGGTCTCGCTGAATCCGGCACCACGCAGACTGGAAATCCAACTCGTCCTCCGGTGGATCGACTACACTGCGTAGTCCAGGATTCACACCAACCGCTTCACGAGGACCCTGAATTGGACCAGACCCCGACGATCATCTACACCCACACCGATGAGGCCCCCGCCCTGGCCACGTATTCCTTCCTGCCCGTGATCAAGTCGTTCGCAGGCACCGCTGGCATCGATGTCCAGACCAGGGACATCTCCCTGTCAGGCAGGATCATCGCCAACTTTCCAGACTGTCTCGAACCCGACCAGCAGATCGGTGATGCGCTGGCCGAGCTGGGTGAGCTGGCCAAGACACCCGAGGCCAACATCATCAAGCTTCCGAACATCAGTGCCTCGATCCCCCAGTTGAAGGCGGCGATCGCGGAGCTCCAGACCAGGGGATACGGTCTTCCGGACTACCCGGAGGAACCGGCCAACGATGAGGAGAAGTCGATCAAGGCGAGGTACGACGCGGTCAAGGGAAGCGCCGTCAACCCGGTGCTTCGCGAGGGCAACTCCGATCGCCGCGCCCCCAGAGCGGTCAAGGAGTTCGCCAGAAAGAATCCACATCGCATGGGCGCCTGGAAGGCCGATTGCAGAACCCATGTGGCGCACATGGACGAGGGCGACTTCTTCGGCAACGAGCAGTCGACGACGATGGATGGAAGCACCACGGTCCGCATCGAGCATGTGGGAATGGATGGAACGATCACGGTCCTCAAGGATGGCATACAACTTCAGGACGGAGAAGTGGTCGACGCCACGTTCATGAGCGCCGACTCGCTGGTCGAATTCCTCTCCCGGCAGGTCGATGATGCCAGGAAGAACGACCTCCTGTTCTCGTTGCATCTCAAGGCGACCATGATGAAGGTCTCGGACCCGATCATCTTCGGCCATGCCGTGAAGGTCTACTTCAAATCGCTGTTCCAAGAGCATGGGGAACTGTTCGATTCACTCGGAGTCGATCCGAACAACGGATTCGGCGACGTCCTCGCTCGGATCTCCACGCTGCCCCAGGACCAGCGGTCCGCGATCGAATCGGACATCGAGTCGGCGCTTGCGGCCGGGCCTGGCCTGGCGATGGTGGATTCGGACCGAGGCATCACGAACCTCCATGTTCCAAGCGACATCATCATCGATGCATCGATGCCGGTCGTGATCCGGGACTCCGGATGCATGTGGAACTCCGAAGGCAAGCTGCAGGAGACCAAGGCGGTGATCCCCGACCGATGCTACGCCGGCGTCTACCAGGCGGTGATCGACTACTGCCGGGAGAACGGCGCATTCGACCCGGCCACGATGGGCAGCATCCCCAACGTCGGTCTGATGGCGCAGAAGGCACAGGAGTATGGTTCACACGACAAGACCTTCGAGGTCGTTTCCGATGGAACGATGCAGGTCGTCCGTGAGGATGGCGACATCGTCTTCCAGCATCAGGTTCGTGCGGGGGACCTCTGGAGAATGTGCCAGGTCAAGGACGGTCCGATCAGGGACTGGGTCAAGCTGGCCGTGTCACGGGCCCGGGCAACCGGTGCGCCGGCGGTCTTCTGGCTGAATCCGGAGAGGGCACACGACACCCAGCTGATGAAGAAGGTGGAGACATACCTAGAGGATCATGACACCAACGGACTCGAGTTCCACGTCATGAGCCCGATCGACGCAACGAGATTCTCACTCGAGCGAATGAGCCGCGGAGAAGACACGATCTCGGTGACCGGGAACGTGCTGCGTGATTACCTCACGGATCTCTTCCCCATCCTCGAGGTCGGCACCAGCGCGAAGATGCTTTCGATCGTCCCCCTCATGCAGGGCGGTGGACTGTTCGAGACCGGTGCCGGAGGATCCGCTCCAAAGCATGTTCAGCAGTTCGAGCGGGAGAACCACCTTCGATGGGATTCGCTCGGCGAATTCCTTGCCCTGGCTGCATCACTTGAGATGCTGTCGGACCGGTACGGAAACGAGCAGGCGAGAATCATGTCCGAGGCGCTTGACGAGGCGACCTCGTTGTACCTCCTGAATAACAAGGCACCTTCCAGGAAGGTCCACGAACTGGACAACCGCGGAAGCCACTTCTACGTGGCAATGTACTGGGCGGATGCTCTTGCCGGACAGGATGCGGATGCCTCCCTGGCCGAGCACTTCAGGCCCGTGGCTGAATCACTTCGCGAGAACGAGAACCTGATCCTGGAGGAACTCGACCAGGTCCAGGGCGGGGCGATCGATGTCGGGGGGTACTACATGCCCGAACCGGACATCGCATCCACCGCCATGCGACCAAGCCCGACCTTCAACAAGGTCATCGAGAGCCTGACCCAGGCCGCCATCGCATCAACGGGCTGATACTCCGATGTTGAACATCTGATCCCGGACACGTACGACAACGAGGGCCTGTCGTCCGGCAGGTCCTCGTCAATTTTTCAGGCAGGGTTGATCAACGCCTGGGCTTCAACTCGTTGATGAGCTTGTCCAGACCTGGTTCTCGATGAGCTGGCTGCAGCGGCAGAGTCGTCTCGCATTCACCCCATCGAGCCAGCAGCAGGGCAAGATCCTCTCCATCGACATCTCCATCGATGTCCAGGTCAGCCCGAGGCCTCGAGCCATCGGGAACGAGACCCCACGCAAGGATGATTTCCGCGACATCCTTCTCGTCGATGAAGTTGTCGATGTTGATGTCGGCGTCACAGGAGTCATCTGCCGACAGGAGCATGAAGGTGAACACCTGGTACGAGGTCGATGTCGGGATACCGTCAGAATCCACGGGGGCGCCCTGTGGAACACCGATGGCATGGCAGTCCGTACAGTTGATGCCGAGCGTGGGGATCGTGTCGTCATTGCACCGGGGGAGAAAATCGAACTCGTTGTAGTACTGAGTGTAGGTCTCCATCGTCGTGTTGGACATGAAGCAGGTGTTCACGGTGTTCTCGGGATCCGGAAGGATGCAGCAGGTCCCGTCGGGATCCGGCTGCACCGTCCTGATGAGCTCGTAGTAACGCCATGGTGCAGGCAGGGCCGCCTGGTACTCGATATTGACCGCCTCGATGGAGGCCGGTATGTCCATCTCCTCGACCCGGGAGACGTTCACCACCTGGTCCAGGTAAGCGTTGCAGACGTTCAGCGGGTTCTCTGCCGAGATCTCGGCCGGAGGGCATGCCGGGCTGTCGAACGGTGTGCACTTGTCGCCATTGCAGGAGTAACCGGTCAGGTAGGGAGGCGGACAGTCGGCGGAATCCGGACCAGGATTGAACGATGGTACGCCGGTGGGATTGGTCGGATGCACCTTGACATTGTCGACGTGCTCGAAGGTCGCCCAGAACCAGGTCTTCCCTGTCGTGGGCGTCAGCTGCAGCACGTGCATGCCGACCAGGCCGAGCGTCACCGGTCCGCATGGGGCCGTGGCGTCCGGATCGTTGCTGGCGTAGTAGACCTCGCGCATGAAGAATCGGCCACTGTCGACCTCGGAATCCGTGAGCTGCTTGTAGGACACCTTGATCTCGATGGCCCCCTGCCGCGCATAGTCCGGCAGCTTGATCGGGGGAGAGAACTCGTCAGGCGAACCCGATTCGGGAAAGCCGACGAAGGCCGGTGGATCCTGCATGAAGGCCTTGTGCTGATTTCTCGCGTCGTAGTAACCGGTCTGCCGGAAGTACTCGAACTCGGACTGGTTCAGATAGATCTGGTAGATGACGAAGTTACCGTTCTGATCGATGAGCGGTCGATCGGAGAATGCCTCGTCGAACTCGCCGAGCAGGTCCGGATCGGAGTTCATGGACAACGTCCCGAGCAGCGGCAGGGTCGGCCCACCGGATGGTGGCGTGTACATCGGCTTGGAGTACGTGGGTTTTTCCCAGGTACCGGGCGAAGCGCCGTCCGGCAGAAGCAGCTGCGCCTTGAGCATCCAGGTCGCCCATGTCGGCAGACTGTCACCAGGTTCGCACAGCGACTTGTCCGGATCAGGCTGGCCGGGGCTTCCCCCGACGAGGTGGGGCCAGTTCATCGCGATGAATCCATCCCAGGCGAACCGCTCCCAGCGGTCGGGCTGATCGATTCCTGCCGCATCGACCGGGTAGATCCAGGGTGTTCCAGAAGGATCGCACGGGTCCAGAGGTGGTCCATCGCCGGATCCCGTCGCCGTGGATCCGATGGACAGACCGACGATCGAACAGGTGGTGAGAAGAAGGACACATGCCTTCAGGGGTGACATGCCGACGAAACCGGTGAACTTGGACATTGAACAACTCCCACGAATGCCAGGATCACCCACGATAATCGCAGGCACATCTGAACGCGACAAAAAATGGGATCGTTCGTCCTATTCTGTCGGGGTGACGCCCTTGGCCAGCAGCAGGTTCGCATAGATGCGTGTATCGCCCGTCATGACCACGGCAAAGGAGGTGCTGGCGTGGTCATAGAACTCGAAACGACTGATCCTGCTGATCGACGGCTTGCCGGGAGCGGCCTTGTCAAGGGTCGCCTGGTACCCGGAGACGACCGTTTCATACGCCGAGGCGATCGAGCCGTCGGCAAGCTCCTCGTCGGAAGGCTGCATCATGCGGACAGGATCATCAATCGCGTGATCGAGTTCGTAGAGGGGCAGGATCGCCTCGAGGAGGTCATCGATCATCAGGCCGTCCGCCCGTATGACATTCTCGTTGCAACTGTGCCCGGGGAAGTGGGCATCGGCAAGAACGATCTCATCGCCATGTCCCATGGATGCGAGTGTGGCGAGCAGTTCCGGACTGACCAGGGGTGATATGCCTTTGAGCATGGAAGCAACCTTTCGGTGGTTCGAGGTTCACGGCATTCTAGCGTGTGCAGGATCTCTTTCCCGACCGGGCTGGTGTAGCATGTCCCGCTGAACAGGAGGTGCATCACGATGCCCGGAACAACATGCAACTGGGGGATACTCGGAACAGCCAGGATCGCCACGAAAGTGGTCGAGGCGATGAAACTGGCTCCCGACGCACACCCGATGGCCATCGGGAGTCGATCGATCGGGACTGCAGAATCATTCGCCTCCGAACACGGGCTGGAGAGGGCCTACGGCTCGTACGATGAAGTGCTCCAGGATCCTGACATCGATGTCGTCTACATCCCGCTGCCCACGACCATGCACATGGAATGGACGATCAAGGCGGCGGAGGCAGGAAAGCATGTCCTGTGCGAGAAGCCGATGACACCGTGTGCAGCGGATCTGGAGCGGATGATCGCGGCATGCGATGATGCCAACGTCCAGTTGATGGACGGCGTGATGTTCATGCATCACCCGAGAACCGGCGAGATCACGAACCACCTTCCCTCCATCGGCGGCAGACCGACGTACATGGTCTCCGTCTTCACGTTCCCGGGTTCAAGCGACTTCTTCGAATCCAACATCAGGATCAATCCCGATGCTGAACCGCTCGGGTGCATCGGGGATCTCGGCTGGTACAACACGAGGATGTCCCTGCTGGCGTTCGGACACGAGATGCCACGAAGGGTCCGATCCAACTGGCATGCGACGTGCAATGGTGTACCGACGCATGCGACGTGCGAGCTGGAGTTCGACGGCAATGCCCCCTCAACCTTCCAGTGCTCGTTCCTTCACACCCTCAGAAACTGGTGCGAGATCTGCGGCAGTGATGGCACGCTCTTCCTGGAGGACTTCGTCCTTGGACCACCGGAAGAGACCCGCTACTACACCAAGATCCAGGAACGAGATGCCCAAGGCAGCCCGAGGGAGGTGAAGACCGAGCATTCAGTCGACGGCTGTGTCCAGGAGGCCTTGATGGTCCAGCAGATGTGCTCGATCGCACTTGGTCGCGATCCAATCGACCCGTACTGGACCGACATCGCTCTGAAGACACAGAGGATCATGGATGCATTGATGATCTCGGGTGCCGAGGATGGCCGACCGGTTGAAATCGAGTGATCCGGCGAAGAACAATCACCCGTTGATCGGTTCAATCCGGATCGATCGGATGTTCATGACCGCGTCGCCATGCTTGTACGAGCAGGTGATGACCAGATCTCCGGTGGTCTCGGAATCCAATTCGAACTCCCCGAGCGTCACCAGGCGGTACTGGTCCCATGATCCGGTCGACTCCGTGATCGCATGGCGGAGCGAACCGCCACCCGGAATCTTCACATCGATCTTGGAGCCCTCGGATCCGGGAGCAATCGCCTCCTCGATCATGATGTTGTAACGACCAGCTGGAATCGTGACCGTCCATGACGCGAGATCGTCGACGTTCGACCACCAGCCGAGATTCCGATGACCGTCACGAGTCTCGACTCGCATGTCGACGCCCTTGATCCGGGCTGAATCCGGCGTGAGCATGATGAGACCATCTCGATCAGGCCGGATCGAACGATCGATTCGAGGCGCGCCTTCGATATCCAGTCGGATGACGGTCGCGTGCGCGGCGGGATGCTCAGGATCAAGATCGATCGTCCATGAGCCCGGGGCGCCGGAGACCTCCAGGTCGGAACCGCTGCCACCAAGCACCCGGGCCGACCTGATGGGGCTGAGCAATCCCGGGACGTGCAGCATGTCGTCGGCCGGCCATTCGTAGACATGCAGGTAGATGGCGTCATCCCTGCACGTGGCACGGCCCCAGGGTGTCGCCGCGAAGGGAGATGCATCCGTCCCGTAGATCGCCTCGCCGTTGACCTCCAGCCATCGGCCGATCGCAAGGAGTCGATCCTGCATGATCACCGGGATGCGACCATCAGCGGTCGGACCGATGTCCAGAAGCAGGCACCCCCCCTTGCTCACCAGGTCGATCAACTCCCTGATGCATTCAGTCCGTGTGGAGTAGATGTCGTAGTCCTCGGCCCTGTTGAACGCGAAGGAGTGTCCGATCCCGCGACATTCCTCGAAGGGTCGATCGGGTCGCATGCCCTCGCCGGAGGAGTTGCCGAGGCTGCCGTACTCGGTGGTCGAGTAGTCGCCCACCTGTCCACGAAGTCCCCTGCCCCAACGATCGTTGACGGCGAGTTCCTCGGAGTTGGATGCGTTGTTGTAGATCCATGCAAGCAGTTCAGGACTTCGCCACAGCGTGTCGGGATGATCCCATTCTCCATCGGGCCAGAAGACCTCGGGCTCGTATCGCTGGATGAGTTCCTTGACCTGGGGAAACATGACCTCCTCGACGTATCGCGGCTTGTCGGCCTCGTAGAGCGGGTTGTGCCACTCCATGAAGGAGTAGTAGAGGCCGGGCCTGACACCTTCGGCCCGGCACGCCTCGAACAGCTCGGCGATCAGGTCCCGGCCGGGGCCCGTCTCCACGCTGTTCCAAGGATAGCCACGGACTTCACTGGCCACCTTGCTGGGCCAGAGACAGAACCCGTCATGGTGCTTGGACGTGATCACCATGTAGCGGGCACCGGACCGCCGGAACAGTTCCGCCCACTTCGCGGGATTCCACATCTCGGCCTTGAACATGGGAGCGAACTGGTGGTACTCGAAGTCGACACCGTAGTTCTCCTCGTGGAACCTTCGTTCCAGCCCACCATGCGCATTGGTGTCGCACCAGTACTGGTACCACTCGGAGTACGTACTCGTGTCGCAGAAGGCCGGGACCGAGTAGACCCCCCAGTGGATGAAGATCCCGAACTTCGCGTCACGAAACCACTGGGGCGTCGTATGCTCGGACAGCGACTCCCAGTCGTCCTCGTATATCACGGATTCCTGGGCCGTTGAAACATTGGCCTGAACCAGAGTGAGCGCGAATAAGATGCCGATCAGCAGTGTTCCATATCGCATGCCGGTACTGTACCAATGCCCGTATTTCATGATGCAATCCAGCGTTGTCAAGCGTATCCACACTCGATAGCATGCGTTCCATGAACACTTACACCATCGCATCAGCCACGATCCTGCTGGCCGGCATCGGCCTGTCTCCATCTGCGGGCCTTGCCGAGACCCTCACCAGCGAGGAGATCGACTACATCAACAAGCATCTTCCGGGCGTGCTGATCGGCCCCGTCGCGGACGACGGCTCGATCGTCCAGATCAGGGAATGGTTCCCCCTCGAAGAGACCACGTATCACTATGACATCCCCGGAAGCAAGGGCAAGACATCCACGCTCGTGCTTGAACAGATCGGTCGGGCACCGGGCACACCGGTTGGCAGTCGTTCACAGGGCTGGGCGATGAAGCTGCCGAACAAGACGACCCGCTACCTCTCCAACGACAAGGAGACGCTGCAGATACCAGCCGACATCGCAGGCGAGTACGGCCTGCTGATCAAGCTGGATCCACCCGAGCCCCTCCTGAGGATGAAGGGCGACGGATCGCTGACACGGGAGATCGACGTCGACATCTACGACGTCACGAAGCCCGAGGACGTGACGCACTCGGGCAAGGTCAGTTGCACATGGACCGACATGGGAACCCACAAGGTCACGGTCCCTGCCGGCACCTTCGAGGCCAAGCTCATCAGAGTCAGCTACAAGGGAAACGTCGGACCTGCATCGGTGCAGGCTCGCAAGTACATGTTCCTGGCCGAGGATGTCGGCCCGGTGGCGTTCACCGATGTCCGTGAGATCTCGGCCTTCTTCTTCTATCACAACGACACCGATCATGCGGGTGTCCTCAGGAAGGTCCAGAAGAAGAACCAGGCCGCAACGGTCGGAAACTGATCGGCCGGACCGTCCCTGGCAGGGACATGTCGTTTCATTTGGCCTTTCATCCGATATGATCATGGATCATCCAGCTGAAGGCAGGGCGATCATGACACCAACGAACCAGGCAACACTTGAATCGATCATCGGACGACGGACGGCCCATGACTACACGGGAGAACGTGTCGATGACGAACTCGTCGAGAACGCATTGCTCGCTGCAAACCATGCGCCGAATCACAAGCACACCTTTCCATGGCGGTTCACGATCCTCGGCCCTGCAGCAAGACAGGAGGTCGCGGAACTCGGCGTGACGACCAAGGCGGCCGGCAACGAGCTCACTGAACAGCAGCAGGAACGCACACGGAATCGATGGCTGTCTCCCTCGCACATGATCGTGATCACGCAGGTCAGGTGCGATGATCCGGATCGGAACCGGGAGGACTACGCCGCGTGTGCATGCGCCATCCAGAACATGATGGTCTATCTCGCCAGCGTCGGGGTCCATTCGAAGTGGTCAACGGGGGGCCTCTCGAAGCGACCTGAGATCCACGGGATCGCAGGCATAGACAAGAACATCGAGCAGGTCATAGGATTCGTACTGGTCGGGATCGCGAGTGGGCTTCCGAACGTGTCACGCCCGGAACTCGAGAGCGTCGTCCGCAGGACCCCTTGACAGACACCGATGACTGGAGGAACAAGACATGCGACTGAAGATCACGGCGCTCATCATCGTGATGACCCTTGCCCCGACCGTGCAGGCCCAGACGATCACATCCGAATCGATCGACACGCTCATGCGATTGATCCAGTACAAGTACTCGCTCCCTGCACTGGCCGGAGCGATCGTCACCCCTGACGGCATCGCGGCGATCGGGGTTGCCGGGGAAAGGGCGACCGGCACGGGCGATGCCGCCGAAAAGGATGATCAATGGCACATCGGCTCCTGTACCAAGGCCATGACGGCAACGGTGATTGCCCGCCTGGTCGATCGAGGCAAGCTTTCCTGGGAAACGACGCTCGGAGAGATCTACGAACCGGAGAACGTGCACCCGGAACTCCAGCAGGTCACGGTCCGGCAGTTGCTCGGGCATCGCGGGGGGTTCGACAGGGGCTGGAACAATGCACTGTCACCGGATCCCGGAGAAAGCCCACGTGTCCAGCGCGCCCAACTCGTGGAGAAGGTCCTCAAGCTCAAGCCGAATTTCCAGCCAGGCAGGGATTACCATTACTCCAACGTGGGCTACATCATCGCCGGACACATCACCGAGAAGGTGATGAACAAGCCGTGGGAAACGGTGATCAAGGATGCACTGTTCAGGCCACTGCGCATGAGGGAGACGGGATTTGGCGCACCGGGCAAGTTCACCCGCAAGGGCGTGAACACGTTCACCGATCCAGTCGGCCATGCTCCAGGAGGCACAGCCAATCCGGGATTCGACAACCCTGCATTCATCGGACCCGCGGGCACCGTCCACTGCACGCTGCAGGACTGGGGCCTCTTCATCGCAGAACACATCAAGGGCTCACGTGGCCAGTCGAGGCTGATCTCGAAGGCACAGTTCGACCAACTGCATGAGCCCCTGCCCGGTCCCGGTGACGTCTATTCCCTGGGATGGGGCGTGTCGACGAGTCCCAGCGGAGGCACGTCACTTCGACACAATGGCAGCAACACACAGTGGTACAGCATGGTCATGGTCGACCTCGAGGGCGGATACGGTGTCATGGTGGCCACCAACATCGGTAACGGTACTGGCGAAGGCGAGGCCAAGGCATCCCAGGCATGCCAGGAGGCCGTGCGGGCTCTTACAATCTGGTACCGGGACCAGTTGGCCAAGGGCAAGTTCACGACCGTCAAGGAACATTGACAGGGGGATAACCTCGTGAGATTCCTGCTGATCGGATCACTGCTGCTCCTGGCGTCGAGTGCGCCAGGAGTTCCAGCCGACCAGGCGATGGGATCGGTTCGAGGACCCGGTGTCGATGAACTCCTGGTTCACGAGTTCAAGCGTATTACGGGAGAACAGGCGCTTCGGGAGATCATGCAGAAGCCGGACGGGCCCGAGTTCATCGAGGCGATCTGCTCCAACACCGACTGGATGCTGGAACTTCTTGACAGCGGACCGATCGACAATGGCGACCGTGTCACGATGCTTCTCTACGCGCTCTGGAGCAAGGATCCGGACCTGGCCACGCGACCGATCGATCGCTCGATGGCGACCGCGTGCGCCTTGAGCCAGGGGATGCGGGACCGTACCGATGAGCTGATGGAGCAGCGATACGAGTACTTCAGGGACAGCTGGGACAAGCAGCTCCTGAACACGTGCTACGAGGACCTCCGGACATGGGAACGCCGGTTCCTCGCCCGAGGCGCACAGTGGGAGGGAATGAACTCCGATGAATCGCTTCGGTTTCTCAGGACACGGATCTGCTGGCCACGAGCCGACTACGTCAAGGCGTGCTGGCAGGCCCCCTACCGCAGCTTCAACTGCTTCGGGGACACGGTCCAGGGCTGGCTCTACTACTGGCCATTCCGCGGCTCGTTCAACAGCGACATCGACATGACGATCCAGGTCGGCGGGGTCTGCGGCGCACTGTCGAACCTCGGCGCATCGGCCGCGATCGCAAACGGCATCCCGGCACTGACCATGGGTGAGCCGGGCCATTGCGCCTATGCCGTGATGACCGGTCCCGACACATGGACACCGGCATACTCGCTGCACTGGAAGAGAAGCCTGCACACGCACATGGGCAGGAGAACCTGGGGCCACCTCCAGATGTTCCAGGAATGCATGGGTGATCCCGAACGGGTGCGGACGGCCAACGAGTCGAGGCGGCTGGCACACTGGTACATCGACCAGGGCGATGATGCCCGCGCCGAACAGGAACTTCGCAGGGCGTGCCGGAAGAACCCTCTGGATGAATCACTCTGGATCGAGTATCTGGAACTCGGACGGAAGATGAACAAGCCCAGGGCATGGTGGTCCAAGCAACAAACGGCGATCCTGGAACAGCTGATGCCCGATCACCCTGATCCTGCCTGGAGCCTGCTGAAGAATCATGTCTACCCGGGGCTTCTTCGGAAGGCGGACACGGGCGATCGCGTCGCGGCGTTCAGGAAGTTCATCCGGAGCGGATCCGGCTGGGGCAGCGGTCGCTGGAACATCGAGTCCGCATGGAACTGGATGAACGACAGGGTCGGCAAGGAACGTGACCGGAAGGTGTTCATGCTGACATCCCTGAAGGAGACGGTCGACTCACCGAGCATCGGTCCGACCTTCATCGCGTGGAGCCAGGGCGTCCTCGAGGATGATGATCAACTTCGAGACGAGTTCGAGAAGCAACTGCTCGGATCACTGAAAGGCTCGGGAGAGGGCAGGGACGCTGTCCTGGTGGAACTGGCCGGTCGACTGCTCCCGGCCGCCGCCGCCGAACATGACCTTGAGACCTTCCAGCGCATCGGCACGCTCGCATCCCGACTGTCCGAGCCGAGACCGTCACTGGCCGAATCGGGAATCAAGCCATTCCCCGGCGAACTGATCGGGAGCCTCGGCGCCCTGAGCATCGATGGTCCCGGCAATCGCTGGGATTCACCGCAACACCACTGGGGCGTCCTGCAGGAGACCGGTGGAAACTTCCACACAAGGGTCGGGGGCACACCCTGGTTCCAGGTGGAGCTCCCCCACTTCTCACGGATCAACGGCATCATCCTCGAGAACAGGAACGGGCAGCTCCACCGGGCCAATGGGGCACGGATCCTCGCAAGCGAGGATGGAACCACGTGGACCACGATCGACACGATCGAGGGATCGAGGAAGTGGTACAGGATCGACCTTCAGCAGGAGCGACCTCGCGCCCGGTTCATACGGGTGGAGCGGGATGACAAGTGCCTGCACTTTCCAAGGGTGCTCATCTACGGGGAGCGTGAAAGTTGATGCTGACGACCCTGATGATGCTCTCCGCACTGTTCACCAGCTCGGCACAGCGTGCCGATGGTTTCAGGATCGGCATGGAACAGGCACGTGCACAGGATGTCCCCCTGCTCGTGTACGTGCACGGCAGCGACTGGAACATGCTCGGCCAGGAGCTTCTTGAAAAGATGTGGCTGGCCAGCTCGACCGATCGGATGCTCGAGGACCACCACTGCATACTCGTCGATGTCGACGTGCTCCAGGAACCGACCGAGGAACAGGCCCGCGCCAACCAGCAGCGGAACAAGGGGTGGAAGAAGCAGGGACTCAGGACATACCCGGCGATCATCGCGCTGTCGCCCGATGGGACGGTGCTGGGTACCCGACAGGGATTCTCCCTTCCAAGGGACCCGGCGATGGCCAGTGCCGCCCTCCTCGAGCTGATCGAATCGATCGACCGGAAGCAGGAACTGGAGCAGATCATCGCCGAGGCCGCCCGGACTGGAGAGACCGGGGTCGAGGTGTCCGCGTGGCATGAACTGCTCACGTTGCCGATCGATCGACCGGAAGGCGCACTGGAACGGCTGGAACAGATCGATCCAGAGGATGCCTCTGGTGTTCGCACGCGAATGTCCCTGCCCGGGTTTCACGAGCTCATCGAGGAGGCCACGAAGGAGGCGATCGACGGCAGGCCCGAGCAGGCGAGGGATCGACTGCTCGAACTGCTCCGGAATGACGCCTTCGATGATCAATCCCGGGCGTGGATCAACGTCGCGCTCGGAAGCGTCTACAGGCGTTGGGACGGTCACCATGACGAGTGCATCGACGCGTTCAAGACGGCCTGGGGACTCGACCCCGGTGGCCGGGCGGGGACGGCCGGAATGCGGTGGTACCTGCACCTGGCTGGCAAAGACAAGACGACCAAGGGACTTGAACGAGCCATCGTCGCCAACCAGGTTCGCGGGGGAGCCTACGCGATCCCCAAGCTCCTGGTGACCAGCAAGGGCACCGCCCTGGTCCTGGTTCAGGATCGACGAGGTGGAGACTGGGGTTCACCGATCGATCCGGTGCTCTACCGTTCCGAGGATGGAGGAAAGACCTGGAGCCGACCCGTCATGCTGCCGACCGACGAGGAGTCGCCTCGTCGCCATCACGTCAAGTCGACGGCGATCGTGGAGGACCGGGAGACTTCGACGTTGTTCGCCTTCATCGCCCAGTCACCACTGCGGAACGACGAGGGACGGGTACTCAGCGAATGGGATTTCTACAGGAACATCCAGGACACGAGGAGACTCGGTCGCGGATGGTCGATCATTCGAAGCACCGATGACGGACGAACATGGAGCGAACCGACCTGGATCAACGATCAACTCGTCGTCGAACCCCACTGGCAGGAATGGTCGCCGGTTGATGTGGGGATCCAGCTGCAGGAGGGTCCGAACGCTGGAAGGCTGGTCGTGCCTGTCCGGTGCTACTGCCCGGACTCGGATCCAAGCGAGCTGTCACTGGCAAACCAGTACAACGCGGTCATCTACTCCGATGACGGAGGCGAGACCTGGATTCCCGGTGGTCGCGGCCGTCCCCACCACGGCGAATCGGTCATCGTCGAGCTTCCCGGTGGTGCCATCTACAGCAACGAACGACGTTCAGAAGGAACCGGCAGGCTCAGGTCCGGCTCGATCAGTCGCGATGGTGGCGTCAGTTTCACCGAGCACATGGAACATGATGACCTGCCTGATCAGCTCTGCCATGCCGGGATCACCCGAGGTGCTGACGGCATGATCTACCTGAGCAACGTCCCCGGACCTGACAGGACAGGCCTCGCCCTCAGCCGTTCACGGGACCAGGGGGCGACCTGGGAACCGGTACTTGAGCTGGAACCGACGACGTCAGCGTACTCCTCGCTCGGGCTGCTTCCGGACGGAACGCTCCTGTGCGTCTACGAGACCGGTACGGGAGACCGTTCACGAGAGCACGTCGTATCGATCAGGATCCCGGCCGGACTCCTGGAGTAGCTGAGACGGTCACGCATCAGGAAGACAGGGGCTTCGCCCTGGTCGACGCAGTGCAACCGGACACCATCGGTCGTGGTGAACGTGCTGGTCTTCGACTCGTGCTGGGACATGATCGGATCTCCCGGATCGTGAGAGGTGAGCCCTGTGAAACGGTACAACGATGGACATGGATGCAGCGAAGAGCACGTGAACACGAAATCCTTCTGATAGACTCAGCCCATGCATGATGTTCCCTGGATCGATGGACACGTCGACATGGCCTCCCTGGCCGTGGAGGGAAGGGACATCCGCTCCAGGTGCGAGGACCCCGACAAGGGCTGCATCTCCGTTCCCGACCTGCAGGCCAGCCCGGTGAGGGTGATCTTCGGCACGATCTTCACCGCACCGGCCGCGAATGATTCCGAACCCGATCCATGTCTCTATGCGGACATCACCCAGGCAAGGCAGACCGGCCTGCGGCAGCTCGAGGTCTACGAGGCACTCCAGCGTGATGGTCTGGCACGGTTGAATCATGGAGTCCTGGAACTGCCGGAGCCGGGCGAACCACTGGTGATCCACCTGCTCATGGAAGGCGCCGACCCGATCGATGGACCGGAGGATGTCGCCTGGTGGCGATCGAGGGGACTCAGGATGGTCGGACTGACCTGGTCACGCGGGACCCGCTATGCAGGAGGCAACGACTGCGAGCACGGGCTGACCACCGAGGGACGGGAACTGGTCGCGGCGCTGGACGAGGCCGGCATCGTCCATGACGCGTCCCACTGCTCGGACAGGTCCCTGGAGGATCTCCTGGATTCGGCCACGGGCACGATCGTGGCGACCCATTCCAACAGTCGTACACTCATCGGCCGGGACAACCAGCGATTTCTCAGCGATGACCATGCCCGGGCGATCCTGGATCGAGGAGGCGTCATCGGGCTGAACCTCTTCACGCGACAGGTTCGTGCCGAAGGCCGCGCGACCATGCAGGACTGCATCGAGCACGTGCTGCACTTCTGCGAACTCGCCGGGAATCGTACACAGGTGGCTCTCGGCAGCGACGCCGATGGCGGCTTCACGCCGGAACTGCTGCCGATCGGCCTGGAACATCCATCCAGGTTTGGTCAACTGCTGCACGGGCTTGCCGAGTCGGGCTTCAGCGAGGAGGAACTGGCCGGGTTCGCCCACGGCAACTGGATCAGGTGCCTGGCGGGGAAGTCGGCCTAGGTGGAATCGGCCTGGGAAGCGACTTCCATCGAGCAACGACTTCCTCGGTGCCTTCCAATGCGTCCTCCGGCAGCGGATGTCCAGGCGTGATCGCCAAGAGCTGGTCGCGATGAAGGATCCGGACCGGGGATTCATCGAAGTCCATGTGCGTGATCATGGCCCTTGAACGATCCAGGCCCAGTCTCCGTGCAAGGAAGGAGTAGACCGCCGCCCGCTTGTTCGGACCGAAGTCATGCCCCTGGTCGGCAAGATGGACGTTCTCCACGGCATCGCCCTGCCCCATGACCCCGTATACGCGACAAAGGTAGGGAAACTCCACGTCCGGGGTGTCCGATGTCCAGTCACCGCCGACCGAGACCAGCAGTTGTGGTCGGGGGGCGGCACACGCGGCGAACTCGACGTTGTTGGTGATGAATCCATCACCCTGGTGGATCGGCAGACCTGATTCACAGGGACAGCCTCCGAACCAGTTGGCAGAGACCATCACCACCGGAGCCGAGCACGTGATGCGTTGATCGATCATCGTGGCAAGAAACGTCTGCGTTCCACCGCCGGATGAACCGGTGCACCCGATCCGACCCGGATCCGAATCCGGCAGACCGGTCACGAAGTCGATGGCACGGATCGTGTTCCACAGCTGGATCGGACCCGCGTGGACGTCGCGATGATCCATCTGGCCGTTCTCACCCCATCCGACCATGTCCCAGGTGAACACGATCGCCCCCATGCGAGCCAACGTCGCGCAAAGATACTGGTAGTCATGCTGCATGCGACCTTCGGGGTTGTCACCTGAACGACGACGATGACCATGCGGGCAGAGAACGATCGGGCGAGGATCCACCCAATCCAATGGCTCGTAGAGATTGCCGCTGACGAAGAAACCGGGGAAGCTCTCGAAGAGGACGTTGCTCACCGAGTATCCATCCAGATCGATCCGGGAGTGAATCACGGCCTCGATCGGCTCACGCCGTGGAAACGGATCGAGCATGAACTGCTCCAGCACGTGATCGACGATCCGAGCACGGCGATCCACCCATTCATGCCGATTCGTCCAAGTCGATCCCATTCGGGCCATCGAGTCCGAAGCCTCGTCCTCAGGGATGTCATGTGACGATGGCCAGGCAGGCACCGTACCGGATCCGCCTGGAGCACATCCCATGGCCAGGGCGACCCATGAAAGAAGCAGTGGCAGAATGATCTTCAACATGAATCCACTATACAGGCGCGTTGCCGAGTGAAGCCGGCTCCCCACCTCCATGAATGCCCTATGATGCTGGCATGAGCCAGGACAGCCACGACATGGACATCCGGAACGAGACGGTGCTCGCAGAAGGCACCTTCATGAAGGATCAGATCCTTCGATACATGATCGCCGGTTTCAGCTTCGCCATGCTGTTCACGTGTGTCGGCATCGCACTGGTCCCGATCTACGCGGTGTTCGCACTGCTCATCGGGCCGAAGGTCATCGCGACATGGCGATGCACGCTGACCAACCGAGCCGTCCACGTCCAGAAGGGACTGCTGGTCAAGGTGAAGAAGACGGTGCCGCTGGAGAAGATCACGGACGTGGGCTCGGTCCAGGGACCGATCATGCGGAAGTTCGGCATCCACAAGCTGACCTTCGAGACCGCCGGACAGTCCGGTCCTGGTGCGCTGATCTCGCTGATCGGACTGGAGGATGCGGAGAAGTTCCGGGACAGGATCCTGGATGTGCGGGACCAGATGCAGTCCGGCGGCAAGTCGGGCACGGCATCGGCGCAGAAACAGGATGGGGCACAGGCGGATCAGTCGGACATCCTCTCGGACATCCGGGACAGCCTGCTTCGAATCGAGAAGAAGCTCGACAAGGATTGAATCGAACCGATCAGGGGCAGGTGCCCCAGACCGTGAGCAGCAGGGTCAGTGTGGCCGCCATGACCATCACTTACTCCTGCAAGACATCGATTCGATCGCTTGTTCATCTTCAACTTCATCCAGTCCACGAACCCCAAGAATCGGGCTGCCCCCTGCCCATCTCAGGATCTTTCTTCCATGCCAGTCCCTGCAGACCTTTGATCGCTTTCAGGCCCGGGCACGCATCAGCTCATCCCACCGGGTCGTGTACCGGGGCGACCGCCTGTTCTGTCGCATCTGCCATCCTCGGCGAATGCCGGATGCTGCGTAATGGATGGTGTCGGCTCCCATCCGCGTGTTGATCCGGTCGAGAACATCCATCGTCCTGGCCGACCGCGCATGGTCGAATTCGTCGAAGAGGTACTGCTGGATGGGACCGGTCGTCAGCTCGGTGAGCCGGATGCCGGCCTTCTTGTACCGGTAGCCGTCCCTCCAGATCGAGCGACCGAGTCGCAGGGCCGACCGGATCAGCGAAGGTGTGTCGCTGGTCCATGGAACCAGTTCCGTCGATGCCGAGTTTGCGTAGCGAGGCTCATGCTCGTTGTAGAGGTTGGTGTGCATGAAGACGCTGATCATCGCGGCGACCAGCCCCTCTGCGCGAAGCTTCTCACCCGCCCGGGTCGTGTGCATGGCGATGGCCTCGCTCATGTCGATCCAGTTCCGGACCGGGCGACCGAAGGACCTGGAACGGATGATCGATCTCCGGGTCGACGGCATGTCATCCATCTCGATGCAGACCTTCCCCTGAAGTTCCAGCACGGTCCGAAGTGCGACGATGCTGAAGGCGTCCCGAATCCAGGTCGTATCGGCCTCGGCCAGGTGCAGCGCGGTCGAGACGCCCTCGCTTCGAAGTCGCCGGCCCCACCGCCGGCCGATCCCCCATACGTCCCCGACATCCACGGTCGCCAGCGCCGCCCTGCGACCGTCGTCATGCTGCGGGACACGGGCTACCCCCGGGCCGGTGCGATCCTGCTTGGCCAGGCGGTTGCCGATCTTGGCCAGCGTCCTGGTCGCCCCGATCCCGATCGAGATCGGAATGCCGGTCCACTGCAGTACCAGGCGTCGGATCCGCCGGGCATGCTCGATGATGTCACGGCCATCGAAACCGTGAAGATCGACGAAGGCCTCGTCGATGGAGTACGCCTCGACGGCCGGTGACAACTGCTGGAGCACCTGGAAGACACGGTTGGACATGTCCTCGTAGAGGGTGTAGTTGGAGGACAGGACCGCGAACCGATGACGCCTGAACACGTTTCGACACTCGAAGGCCGGCTGCCCCATGCCGATGCCCAGGTCCTTGGCCTCCTGTGACCGCGCAACCACGCATCCATCGTTGTTGGACAGCACGACGACGGGGCGATCACGGATCGCCGGATCGAATACACGCTCGCATGAGACATAGAAGTTGTTGCAGTCGGCCAGGGCGTACATGTCACACCTGGTGGATCACCCACGTGACCACGCCCCAGATGGTCGCCTCGATTTCCTGGGTGATCCGGATCGGCGCATGCCCGCGGTTGTCCGGCGCAAGCACGGGATGATCACCGTTCAGCTTCAATCGCTTGAGCGTCAACTCACCGTCGACAACGGCGATCACGACGGAACCGTCCTCGGCCGCCCGGGATCGGTCGACCACCAGCAGGTCCCCGTCATGGATCCCGCCCGGCACCATGGAATCACCGGTGGCACGGACGAAGAAGGTGGCGGCCGGGTGCTTGATCAGTTCCTCGTTCAGGTCCAGCGCCCGGTCGATGTAGTCGTCGGCCGGCGATGGAAAGCCCGCCTGCACGCGCGAAGCCAGCAGCGGTCGTGAACACGCCCGCCGAGGCTCCATCGTCGGAAAGAATCGGGTGCCGGGTTGCATTCAGTGGACCCTAACAGAAACCGTACATCATGTCAAGCCGCCCGGGTCCTCGATGCCGATCGACGCTATCCTCAGCCCGAACCACAGGGAGCATGACGTGCAGGCGGGACTGGACTGGATCGCGGTAGTCGGGGCCGGGGTGTCGGCGGGAATCATCGCCATTGTCGTCACTCTCGTGATCGAGCGCATGGGTGGCATCATCGGGGGGATCCTGGGCACGCTTCCGACGACGATCATTCCAGCGGCGATCGGCATGCATGCGGCTGCCGCCAGCACCGAGGAGTTCAGGATCATGATGGGATTCGTTCCCGTCGGCATGCTGCTGAATGCCGGGCTGCTTGCGGGATGGCGGGTGGTCCCCCCACTGCTGCAACGACATCATGCGACACGATCGATGGTGTTCTCGCTCACCGCACTGCTCACGATCGGTGGTTGGTTCATCGCGGCCATCGTGATCGTGGGCGCGTGGCGGATGGCCGATGCCGACGCCTCGATGGCCGTCACGATCGGCATCGCAGCGGCGATCATCATGATGATCCTCGGCATCACCATGTGCTGGAGACTTCCAGTTGCACCGCGCGGAACCAGGCCGGTCCCGGCACTGATCCTGCTGCTGAGGGGTCTCGGTGCCGCGACGGCGATTGCAGTCGCGGTCCTCGTCGCCGATCTCGGCGCGCCGGGGATCGCGGGCGTGGCGAGCATCTTCCCGGCGATCTTCATCACGACGATGGTCGGACTGTGGGTCTCACAAGGGAAGGATGTTCCGATGGGAGCGACCGGTCCGATGATACTCGGCTCGCTGTCGATCAGCGTGTACGGGCTCATCGGAATGGTGCTGATTCCGGGGCTCGGAGGGTTCACGGGCTCACTCTGCACGTGGGTGATCTCGGTCGTGCTGGTCTCGATTCCCGCGTATGCCTGGCTGAACAGGTCAGCGGCGACGCGTGGGAAACCCGATGGTCGATGCTGACGGTGCTAGGATGAGGTGGTCACGAGAAGACCAAAGGAATGCACTGATGAGACCGATCGCCCTGCTGCTGCTCCTGAACATGCTGATGCCCATGGCCCTGGCCCAGGATCCCGCGAACACGCCCAGTGACCAGACGGCCTGGGAGCAGTTGAAGAGCCGACTCGATGTGCGACAGCGACAGCACCTGCTGATGTGGACAGGCACCGAGGATGGAATCGAGGCGATCGATGCCTTCATCGATCGATATCCCGAGTCCGAGCACCAGGGCGAGGCCCTGTACCTCAGGGCGATCGGCCTGTGGAACATGTATCGATATGCGGAGGCCGCGCCGGCATACGAGGCGTACCTTGAAGCATGCCCGGACCAGCGGCTCTCGAGCCTGGCGATGACGCGACTGGCCCAGTCGTACCTGCGATCCGATCAGCCGATGGAGGCCGTGGTGACGATCGAGCGCTACGAGGATGCACCTGCAGCCAAGCAGCGGGAACTGCACCTGGCCGATGCGCACCTGCTGCTTGGAAACGTGGACAAGGCCAGGGCGATCGTCCAGACGTGGATCGACCTGGCCGACCAGTCTCCACGAGGTCGACAGGTTCTACGAGCGGCGCAGCAGCAACTGGATCGCATCAACCTGATCGGGGAGCCGTTGAAACAGTTCAAGAAGCCGGAGCATGGCAGCGACCGCATCCTGGAACCGGAACGGTTCAAGGGAAAGGTCCTGCTGGTCGACTTCTGGGCCTCCTGGTGCAAGCCGTGCATGGCCCAGATGCCGGAACTGGTCCAGCTGCATGAGAAGTACCACGAGCACGGGCTGGAGATCCTCGGGATCAGCCTGGACTCCGACGCCACGCGCATGGAAGCCGCCCTGGAGAAGGTCGGAGCGAAATGGCCGCAGTTCTACGATGGCAGGAAATGGGACAACACGCTCGCGAAGCTCTTTGAAGTGAGCAGGATACCGATGGTGCTGCTGGTCGACGGGGATGGGACCATCGTGCAGGTGGATCCGCCAGCTGCTTCACTGGAACGACTGGTCAGATCGATGCTCGATACGGACGAGGAATCTGTCGAGATCATCAATCCGAAGGATGCGTGATACGCGATGCGGTCAAGTCCATCACGTGACATGGGGAGCATGAAGATGAACCACTGGATGTGCATGGTCATCATGGCCTCCTGCGTGCACGCGGCGAAGAATTCCCATGCGCAGGATGACGCCCCATGGGAACGCATGGACTACGGTCCGTTCCTGTCCGCGGCGATCGAGGTGAGTCCCGACAACATCGCATGCAAGGGCATCGCGATTCCCCTGGACCGGGACGGACATCACGCGATGCTGTTCGACTCGGCGGAACTTCGGTGGGCCGCCGGGTGGAAAGGCGACTTCGTGAAGCTGAAGGGGATCGTCTACGACGGCCCTCACGGAACGTGGCCGGAAATCGATGGTGAAGCGGCCTGGTTCAACCCTCCCGGACCGGGAATCGCCACGGGTGAATCGGTGTCGTTCGAGGATCCACGCGCCATCCCCTACGGACCACTGCCGGAATCGCTGGGGCGATTCCGGGGAATCGCCCGGACCGGCGATGGCGTGATCCTGGGATACACGATCGGTGACATGATGGTGCTTGAAGCACCCGGCTGCATGGTCACGGATGAACTGGCATGCTGGCTTCGATGGATCAGCATGCCCCGAATGGATCAACCGGTGCACCTGTCGATCGCCGCGGTCGAGGCGGGCACACGACTGGTGCGTGGCGAGGACTGCGACCGGCTGTACATGGACGACCGGCTCCTGGGCCTCGTGTCGATATGCCGTCAGGCGGACTCGATCGACGGCGCCGGAGCCTCGACATGGATACGGGATGGTCGCCTCGGCGTGACGATCAATCCGGGAAGTGACCATCGATTCGATGGCTGCATCGTGCTCTGCGAGCTTGATGATGAATCGGAAGTCGCTGATGCGAAGGCGGCGATTGATCAACTGCAGGCCCCGGACGACCTGGAGGCACGATGGAGGCGACCCGACCACGCCCTGTGGTCACGGCCGATCACGCTTGCAGGAGCACGAAACGTCTTCTTCGACCAGAGCCGGGACATCCAGGCGATCCACAGGAACCCGGGCGACCCGCGGATGGAGATGCGGTTCGATGCCGAACCCGATGAATCACCCATGCTCGTCGATCGGTCCGGAACCCCCATGGATCTCTCTCGCACCGATGCGAACGACTCGATGCTCCTGATGATCGCGGACCGATCCACGGCGCCTGCTCCCATCGCGGGATGGAACTGCGACGAAGGCAGCGGCACGCACATGAAGAGCGTCGTCGATTCCCAGGCGGACCTCCACCTCGATGGCGTGACCTGGAGACGAGGCATCCGCGGACGATCACTCGACTTCGACGGGACCGCCAGGGCGACCTGGACCCGGGGCAACGACATCGAGTTCATGGACACCCCGCTGACGATCTCGGCCTGGATCCACACGACCAAGGATGGAACGATCTTCAGCCAGGCGATGCCTGATGGGCCATGGGTGCCCGACGGCAAGACGCTCTTCATCAGGGGTGGTCGGCTCTGCTACGACGTCGGATGGGTCGGGGTCGCGTGCACCGACATCGAGGTGGCCGACGGCAGCTGGCACCACGTGGCGATGTCGTGGGAACCCGATGAGCAGGAAGTCGTGCTCTACGTCGACGGCACCGAGCAGGCGAGGACGGAACTGGGACCGGGTGAACCGGTCCAGGACCAGGTGATCCGATTCGGCTTCACGGCGGAGAACTTTCCATCCGAGACCTGGTTCAGCGGTTTCATGGACGGGATCAGGATCCATGACCAGGCGCTGGATGTCGAGGATGTCCGTGCCGTCGCAGCCGAAAGCGGCGAACCGATCGCCAGAGCATACGCGCTTGGAGGTTCGATCGATGCCCGATGGGAACTCGATGCCGACACGGATGATGCGATGCTCGTGATGCCGCCGACGGAACAGGAGGCCATCGGCGAACTTCTCCAGTGGAGCGGGCCGCTCTCGAGGATCAATCGGATCGGTGGGCGGTCCGACACGTCCGAGCTGCTCACGCGTCCCTTCCAGATCGATCGGATCAGCTGGCCCGAGGAGAATCCATGGAACTCGTGGATGCGATTCGGCGACTTCGACTTCCTCGATGATGGCGATGCCGCGGCGATCTCCACGTGGAGCGGTGACGTGTGGATGGTCAAGGGACTGGACAGGAACCTCGACCAGCTCCGGTGGCGAAGAATCGCCAGCGGCCTGAGTCAGCCACTCGGACTTGCGACGAGGGGGGACGAGATCCTGGTCGTCGGTCGTGACCAGATCACGCGGCTGGTCGACGTCGACGGGGACGACGAGACGGACCGGTACGAGGCGTTCAACGTCGACACGATGAACAGCCCGCACTTCCATGAACCAGCCTCCGGCCTGCAGGTCGGACCGGGCGGGTACCTCTACTACATCAAGGCGGCGCGTCATGCGAAGAAGGCGTCCCATCCCCAGCATGGAACGCTGATCCGGGTCTCGCCCGATGGTGCCGGATCCGAGATCATCGCCAGCGGCTTCAGGGCACCCAACGGGGTCGCCGTCGACCAGGACGGCACGGCCTGGGGGTCGGACCAGGAGGGCCACTGGATGCCCGCCAACCGGATCAACCGGATCACGTCCGGATCGTTCCACGGCAACAACTGGAGTGGCAGCCAGCTTGATGAGCCTGAACGAACCGCGTACGACCGACCACTCCTGTGGCTGCACCCGACGGTCGATCGTTCACCCTCGGCGCAGGTCCGTGTTCCCGAAGGAACATGGGGACCGCTGTCAGGGAAGCTCCTTGGAATCTCCTACGGCACGGGCGAGGTCTACCTTGTGACCGAGGACGAGGTCGAAGGTGTCCATCAGGGCGCGATGGTTCCGCTTCCGATCGAAATGCCGACCGGGATCATGCGTGGCAGGTTCAACTCCGCGGACGGTCACCTGTACGTGGCCGGGCTCTTCGGGTGGTCCAGTGACAAGACACAACCCGGCGGCTTCTACCGGGTGAGGAAGGTCAACCAGCCACTGGGCGTGCCACTGCAGGCGCGGGCGACCACGGACGGGATCGTGCTGGAGTTCAGTGACCCGATCACCTCCAGCCGGGAACAACTCCAGGATGCCTTCAAGGCGAACGCCTGGAACTACCGGTGGGCCAGCAGGTATGGATCGGATCGATATGACATCCGGACTGGTGAACCGGGGATCACGGAACTGGAGATCCATGATGTGCACGTGCTTCCTGGAAACAGGTCCGTGCTGCTGCACATCCGTGACATGCAGCCGGCGATGCAGGTGCACGTCGACTGGAATCTCGATTTCGAGAAGATCGGGAACAGGGAGTCATTCGTGCACATGACGATTCATGAACTGGGCAAGAACCACTGACAGCCATTCGGGAAGGCTCCTGACGGGATCGGCCCCGGCTCCATGAGTCCGTCGCTGCCAGAAGCTATGATGCCCCTCCCATGAGAACAGACATCAAGACATGCCCGATCCCCGTGATGGCGACGCTCCTGGTCATCCAGGGGTGTGGCCCCGCCAACGAGTTCGTTCCCCCTCCACCACCGGAGGTGACCGTGGCCAACCCGGTCATCCAGGACGTCA
>PARI01000015.1 GCA_002711415.1 Phycisphaerae bacterium
GTGTCGGATGCAGTGATCCCTACAGCGCCTCTCTCAACGGCGACCAGGGTGGCCTCGGACCACGCTGGGAAACCAATGCGTGGACCGGCTTCTTCGAATACCCGTTCGACAACCCCTCCTACAGCGGCGGACTGGCACGACGACTCGTGGTTGACAACGACGACCTGGCCAGCAGCAGTTACCCCGGAGCCGTGTACTACGCAGCCGCCTGCTACGTGCACCCCGAGGATGCCGAGGACAACAACCACTGGAACAACCACTCGATCCGCAAGGTGGATGTCGGCAACTTCTCCAGTGGTGGATACAACATCAGCCTGACCGGCAGCACCCGCATCGGCCAGACGCCTCCGGAGATCCTGATCTACGAGGATGTCGACAGTGCACTCGTCAGGGATGTCGACATTCCTGATGAGGGCCGATTCACGGTCGGCATGACCTGCTGTGACAACGGCGACGGCACATGGACCTACAACTACATGATTTTCAATGTCAACTCGCACCTGTCCTGCAGCGGCCTGGAGATCCCACTGGGTTCCGGCGTAACGGCAACGGACATGAACTTCTCCGACGCGGACTACCACTCCGGAGAACCATATGACAATGAGGACTGGGACATGAACGTCCTGTCAAACAGCGTCTTCTGGAGCAGCCCGAAGGAGTCGGAGAACCCGAACGCCAACGCCATCCGCTGGCACAGCATGCACACGTTCTGGTTCACCGCGGACAGTCCTCCTGCGACTGGCGATGTCATCCTCGACCTCCACAGGGATCATCCTGATGGGATCGATGCCATCACCTTCAAGGGATACATCCCCTCTGACCTGTCCGAGCCATGCATCGGTGACATCAATGGCGACCAGATCGTCGATGGTACGGACCTTGGATTCCTCCTTGGGGCCTGGGGCGTCACCCCGCCGCCATGGGGAGACTTCGACGGCAACAACATCGTCGATGGCGTTGATCTCGGCGTTCTCCTGGGCAACTGGGGCTTCTGCCGCTGAAATTGAGACTTCACGCCCATGCTCGAAGCATGCTTCGAGCATGGGCCTTTTTACTGAATGAACAGACATGATCGTGGGGATTCCATCGGAGGCCGGCCAACAATAGGTCGGCCCAGCAGAAATGAACCCTACAAGAACCAGGATTCACAAGATGAGCACTAAGAGAAACGGACACGGCCTTGTCGGCGCACTTGCACTCACCTGTTGCATCAGCCATGCAGGCTTCACCTCGAGCACGATGGCGCAGGCTCCAGGCAATCAGGAAGTGGCCATAGAGGGTCTCGGCGAATACGTGCTGCAGGACATCGTGCTGCCTGCCCAAGTCCAGGAACATGTCGTGGTCAGCGTCGACCTGGACGGCCAGGAGACCGTGCTCACGCTCCATCGAAAGTCGCTCAGATCCCCTGACTTCAAGCTTCTTGAGGACCGAGGAGACGGCCAACTCCATGAGATCGAGGCTCCACCCCATCGAACCTATCGTGGTGCGATCGTTGGATCGGAAGATCACACCAGCGTGGCGGCATCAATCGATGAAAACGGTCGACTCTGGGCAATGATCTTCGCCGCCAACGGAACCCTGTGGGCCGTTCAGCCGCTTCACAGCATGGACGAGCAGCAACCCGAGGGCCCCGCACACGTGTCCTACCGGGCGAGCGACTTCACCCCGCGAGAAGGGGTTTGCGGCAACGACATCATCCCGCTTCCCGAGCCTCCCGGTGGACGGAACAACCTGACCGAACGCAAGCGAAGAGGCGGATCAAGGACCCTTCCGGCACACGCCGGTGACGGTGTGCCGATGGGCGGCTTTCGTGATGGCCGAGGCGAGCCGGGTGGTGGCGGCGCAGCCGGAGCCGTGGCCGGAACGGGCCTGAACCTGTGTGAACTCGGAATCGACAGTGACTACGAATTCTTCACGGACAACAATTCGAGCATCAATGCCTCCACGTTCGACATGGAGGTCGTGATGAACTGCAACGAGCTCATCTACGAACGGGATGTCAACATCACGTATGAAATCACCGTCTTCATCATCAGGACGAGCAGCAGTGATCCGTATTCATCCAACAGCATCGACACGCACCTGAACCAGCTCGGCTCGACCTGGACGAGTTCCCCCGAAAGCTCGATCCAGCGAGACGTCGCCCAACTCATGTCCGGCAAGACATTCAGCGGCGGCGCAATCGGCCTGGCCTACCTCAACGGTGTCTGCAGTTCTAACACCGGGTATGGCGTCGTGGAAACACACTACACCTCATCCCTGCCCTACAGGTGCTCCTTGACGGCACATGAACTCGGGCACAACTGGGGGTCGGGACACTGCTCAGGAAGCAGCTCCTGCTTCATCATGTGCGCCTCCAACGGCGGCTGTGGCTACCCGGATGAATTTGGCAGCTCGGCCCAGAGCCAGATCAACAGCTTCAAGAACGCCGTGAGCTGCGAGCCGCTTCTGGCGGACCCGCTCACGATCCCGTTCGAGGACAACTTCACGACGTCGTCGATCAGTTCGACTCGCTGGATCTACCGCAACGGCGCCATCGGCTCCACCTCCGGTGTCGGCGAGCCGTCAGCCTCGTACTCGCTGAACCTGGACGCGACCAGCTCCAATGCGTATGCCGATGACGAGGTCCGGAGCAACTTCATCCTCCTGGACGACCTGTCCGATGTCTACGTGTCCTTCTACACGCAGCACCGAGGTGTGGAGTCCGGCGAGAAGCTGTACGTCGAGTACTTCGACTGGACGGACGACTGGGAGACACTCACCGTGATCGAATCCGACGGTGACGATCAGAACGAGTTCCAGTACCACAGCTTCCTCCTGGGCGTGGATGCGTACCATGATGAATTCCGGCTCAGGTTCAGGACCGACGTGAGCGACTCCTCCGACGACTGGTACATCGACAATGTCAAGGTCGACCAGGAAGAGCAGGTCCCCCCTCCAGCCAACGACGAATGCGACGGAGCAATCATCGTCTTTGATGGCGACACGGAGTTCGACACCACGGGAGCCACGACCAGCAGCCCGTTCCTGCCGGTCTCCTGCGGCGGATCCGCGTCCTTCAACAACGACATCTGGTTCGGCTACCCTGCACTGTGCACTGGAACCGTGACGATCTCGACCTGCAACGCAGCGAACTTCGACACCAGGATCTCGGTCTACTCCTACTCGGAGAACTGCCCGACTTCCAATTCGACCCTGGTCGCTTGTGACGATGTCAATAACGAGTGCGTCAACGGAACCAACAGCCTCCAATTCGAGGTGACCTCGGGCGAGAACTTCTATGTTCGAGTCGGCAGCGAGTCATCCGATGTCACGGGTGCCGGCATCCTCAGCATCACCTGCGAACAGTCGGAACCCGACTGCCTCGGCGACTTCGACAACAACGCGATCGTCGATGGTGGCGACCTCGCCTGGCTCCTGGGCAACTGGGGACTTGTCGGGGGCGACCTCGACGGGGATGGAACCACGGACGGCACTGACCTGGCCGCCCTCCTGGGCAACTGGGGGCTCTGCGAGTAGTTCCGGACGGCTCACACGAGACTGCATGACGGCACCCGGCGGGCGAATCCGCCGGGTGCTTTTTTATGAAGGGCATGTTCAGCGGGTTCGACGGGTGGCCTCGATGGCGGGCCCCTTGGTCATCGATGGGGTGGGGAGTTCGCCAAGGAGATCGTCGGCATAGTTGGTGGCCTCACGACGACTTGTGATCGGCCCATGGGCATCGCCCCTGAGAAACTGCCTGATCAGACGATCCTTCTCATCGAGCAGGTCACTCTGCTGCTGATCCATGAGGCGGATCTCGTCGAACTCCTCCCTGGTGCCGATCTTCAGGACACGCCCCTTGTCGAGCATGGCCATGCGATCGGCGATGGTGAAGGCCGAGTCCATCTCGTGAGTCACGACGACGCTGGTCACCCCGAGCTTCTTGGTCAGGTCCAGGATCAACTGGTCGATCTCCGCCGAGGTGACCGGGTCCAGGCCGGCCGACGGTTCGTCGTAGAAGAGGATCTTCGGATCAAGTGCCAGGGCCCTGGCCAGGCCAGCCCGCTTCTTCATGCCGCCGGAGATCTGCGAGGGGAACTTGTCCGCATGTTCGCGGAGCCCCACCTGCTCGAGTTTCATCTTTACCTGGATGTCGATGATGTTCTGGGTCAATGACGTATGCTCCTGGAGTGGAAGCGCAACGTTCTCCGAGATCGTCATCGAGTTGAACAGGGCCCCGGACTGGAAGAGGATCCCGAACCGGCGTCGAATCTCGTCCAGTTCCGCCTCATCGAGGCCTTGGAGTTCCTGTCCGAACATCTCCACGACACCCATGGTCGGCCTGATCGCACCGATCAACAGTCGCAGAAGCGTGGACTTGCCGCAGCCAGACCCCCCCATGATCACCATCGTCTCGCCGGGATGGATGTCGAGATTGACTCCATCGAGCACCACTTGGCGGCCGAATTGCTTCATCAGTCCGCGGACGCTGATCAGTGGTGCGGTCGTACTGTCGCTGGTCACCGGACCCATGAGCTAGGCACTGTCCTCGCCATCCGAGGCCGACTCCTCCTGGCCGGGAGGGTCGTCGACCTTGGCCCCCGGCGGGAACACGATGGACTGGCCGTCACCAAGATCGAAGTGGATGAAATCGAGCTTCACGTTCAACTGCTTGTTGTCATCGACCATGAATATCCGACACTCGGCGATCACGTTGGAGCCATCCTTGAACTTCACGAGGTAGGGCAGGTCCACGAACTCCTGGTTCTGTTGTGTCGGAGTCTGCTGAGCTGATTCGTCGATGATCGCCGTGTCGAAGGCGCCGTACCGGGCACTCAACTGCTCGATGAAGGCCTTGATCTCGGCGTCACTGGCATCGGCCCCCTGCCCCCTGAAATCACTCCTGAACGTGTCGTAGTCGCCTGCGTAACCGGCTTCTAGAGCTGCATTCGGCCCCGTCATGATGATCCTGTAGACATTGCTCCAGCCCCAGCGACCTGCGAAGATCCAGCCAGCCGTGGCCAGGACGCCGATGATGATCGCTGCGATCGCAAGCCCCTTGCCCTTGCGGGCAGCGTTGGAGCCGATCAGGAAGATGGAGATGATCCCGAAGATCGGCCCGAGAATCGTCGTGATCGGGCAGCAGAGAAACAGGCTGCACACGAGCGAGGTGATGGCGAGCTTGCTGGTCGTCGGGTGCTCGGCTCCATCGAAATCCTGGAGGCCGGGTGCGTAACCGACATCAGGGGCTTGATCAGTCATGAAAAATCTCCTTGGGGCTGGGCCCATGGTACGACTCCTGCGGCCACATCGCCAGCATGCTCACTCAGGGCAGCTGGAGATCGCCCAGCTCCTTGTCAGTGAGCTGGAGTTCGATGAGTCGGACTGAGGGCAAGAAGTCGGCCATCGACGGGACCAGCCGGAAGACGGCGTGCCCGAGGACCTGGCGCTTTGTTCCAGTGGCGCCGGAATCGTCGACAGCTTCCCCATCGTCGGTGGTACTGGTCTTGCTGAAGTCGAGGATCATCGCCACGGTGCTCGTCGGGGCGAGTGAACTCCCGGTCGGCTGGATGTTCTGCAACTTGATGTGATCGAGGGTGCCGTAGCGATCAGCCACCGCCCTGCCGAAGTCAAGGAAAGCCTCTTCATCAAGGCCATCGGTGTCGGTCAGCGACCAGTGTCCGCTCGCCTTCTCGATGTCGGCCTGCTCCGCGGCATCGATGATGATCGTGATCTGGTTGATGAACTGCCCACCAAGCCGCCTCTCGTAGTAGCCGCTGAACCAGTCGAGCATGCCTGACTGGACGATGAGCATGGCCGAACCGATCAGCACTGCGGCCAGGGCTCGACCACGCCCGGCCAGGGCCCCGCCACTGGAGTGAATCCGGTGCAACGCCATGAATCCCAGCACCACCGAGACGAGGCTGGTGAGGGGACAGCAGAGAATCAGGGACAGCCCGAGCGACCAGTTGGCCAGCTTGCTGGTCTGAAGTCGTGTGACCTGTCCCTGGGTTCCGGGGGATTCATCCATCCTGCTTCACCATCGCGATGGTTCCGGGTCTCATGATCTAGGCAGTGTACGCGGTTTTCCCTGAAGCTCGCTTGGGACGGCTCGGCATAGGTCGTACACTCTGGCACATGGCGATAGACCGAGGATCCATCAAGGGCAGGAAGGTGACCGTGATGGGGCTTGGTCGGTTCGGGGGCGGTCTTGGCGCGATCTCGTGGCTCCACGAAGCTGGAGCGATGCTGACGGTCACGGACCTGGCTCCTCCGGATCAGCTGCAGGAGCCCCTCGCGGCGATGAAGGCGATCAGCCGGGGCGGGGCCGATATCGAGCTGAGACTCGGAGGACACGAGGAGATCGATTTCACGCAAGCCGACCTGGTCGTGGCCAATCCCGCCGTACCGACGCCCTGGTCGAACAGGTTCCTTGCGGCGGCAAGGGATGCAGGAGTACCGGTGACGAGCGAGATCTGCCTTGCACTGGCGAACCTGGGCGGTGCCGGCCATGGACCACCTCGGACGATCGCGGTCACGGGCAGTGCCGGCAAGTCAACGACGACCGCCATGATCCACCACCTGCTCGGATCACTGGGCCAGCAGTGCCTGCTCGGCGGCAACATCGGAGGCAGCCTCCTGGAGCATGTCCACGTTCTGGATGCCGATTCCTGGATCGCCCTGGAGCTCTCCAGCGCCCAACTCCACTGGTTGAGGGACCATCACGAGAATGGCCTGCTGGACTGGGCCCCCACGATCGGCTGCCTTACCAATATCTCGCCGAACCACCTGGACTGGCACGGGAACCTCGAGCACTACATCCGGTGCAAGTCGTGGATACGGAGTTGCTGCGATCACAAGGACACCCGCTTCTGCAGCCGTTTCGAATTGTCGACCGATGCCGAATCGATCCAATCGACCTCTGGTTCAGCTGCATGGTGGGAGACCGACCTGAAGCACATCGATCAGTGGAACCATGGAGTCCTCTCGATTCCGGGATCGCACAACATGGAGAACGCGATGCTTGCGATCGAGGCGGTCAGGCTGGGTCTGGTCGAGGCAGGAATCCAGGATCCGGGGGAGGAATCACTCGCCAGTCTGCTCCCCGACTTCAAGGGCCTCCCCCACAGGCTTCGCCTCGTGGTGGAGGCCGGCGGGATCAAGGCCTTCGATGATTCGAAATCCACGACACCCACGGCAACAGCACTCGCGGTCGCTTCGTTCACGGACCGGTCCAGGGTCCACCTGATCGCCGGCGGATACGACAAGGGATCCGACCTCGGACAGATTGCCTCNATGGCCGGAGAACTCGGAGGACTCTACACGATCGGGCAGACCGGGAAGACCCTGGCGACGGATGAGCGAGCCCATGACTGCGGAACGCTCGAGGTCGCCGTTGGACAGGCCATCGCGAGGATGAAGTCCGGGGACAGCATCCTCCTGAGTCCCGGATGCGCCAGCTGGGATCAGTTCGCCAACTACCAGGAACGAGGTGATGCGTTCACCCGACTGGTTCTCAGCGAACTCGGACATCATGAAGCGGTGTCGACGGCCGGGCCTTGACCCTGGAATCAGTTGTCGTACAGGGGCGCCTTGCTTGAACCGGGAAGCGGGCCACCCTCAGGGGTCCAGTACTCGGGACGATCGATCATCTGATCGGTGCGCATCCTGTGCCCCGGAGGCAGATCCGCATACTCGACGTCCTTCCTGACCGTGACGTCGATTCGACGACTGTCGGCACCTGGAACCGTCATCTGGTTGCGAAGCCGGCCGGTCTGGGTTCCTGCATCGAAGACCTCGTATCTCATGCGAGCAGGACGGTAGACCGGATCATCCCCCTTGTCCTCGATGAAATCGAACGTCAACTGCTTCCCGGGAGGGATCTCCATGAGAAAGAACGGCTCCTGGGTCCTGGTGTCGACGATCGTGACCGTCAGCGGCTGCATCGGGGTCGAGATGTAGACGAATCCACGGCCGGTATGTGGCATGAATCCACCGCTCGGGGAGTAGCACCCGGCGACCAGCAGGACCGTCAGGATGCAACAGGAAGCGAGCATCCGGGAGGATCCATGAACGAGTCGTTGGTACAAGTGGCTCATCGAGTTGCTGCTCCTGCCTCTAGGAGGTCACTGTCCCGGGGCATCATCGGATCCAATACACCTGTCTCACGATACACGCTGGAGCCCGGGTAGCCAAGGGGGGTACGATCGTGACATCCAGCCGCATGCTGCTGTACAGTGGCGGCATGGGCACGCCAAGCCAGAGCATGAGAATTGGCCATGGGTACGACCTTCATCGGCTCGAGGCCACCCCTCCCGATGGAGAAGGTCGTCCTTTCATACTGGCAGGCCTCCCGATCGAGCATGAGAAGGGGCCGGTCGGCCATTCAGACGGTGATGCCGTCCTGCATGCGGTCACGGACGCCCTCCTTGGAGCACTTGGAGCAGAGGACATCGGCCAGCAGTTCCCCGACACGGATCCGGAATGGCGCGATGCCGACTCGAGACAGTTCCTCGAGCATGCCGTCGACATGATGCAAGGGGCTGGCATGCGACTGGGCAACCTTGATGTCACCGTGATCTGTGAACGCCCGAAGATCAGCCCTTACAAGGAGACGATGATCAGGAACATGGCCGGGATCCTCGGTGTCGATCCGGGACTGATCAATATCAAGGGCAAGACCCATGAGAAGGTCGATGCCGTCGGCCAGGGTCATGCCATCGAGGTCCATGCTGTCGTCCTGCTGCATGCGACGGACTAGGCCCGCCCTCTCATCCTGAGGAGCATGTCCAGCAGCGATTGCCTGATGCAATCCATGGGCCGTTCCATGGACTCGATGACTCCGTGTTCCCGGGAGAGATCGATCACGGGGACACCCGGATCATCGAGCGAACAGGTGCCGACGACCATGATCGCATCGATCTCCAATCCCAAGGCGATCGACAGGATCTCGTGGCAGCACTTGCCCTGCCGAGTCTGTTCGTCCAGGGCGCCTTCCCCGGTGATTACCAGATCAGCCTGCTTGCAACGATCCTCCACGTTGAGCAGTTGCATGACCTTGCGAGCCCCATGATGCAGGGATGCGCCGAGGAAGAAACCCATTCCGAATGATGCGCCTCCGGCTGCGCCAGTCATGAGGTCGTCGACCCGGAGATTGCCTGGACCCGCAACACGGAGAATCCTGCGGTATCCGGATTCCAACTCGTCGACCTGAGCCTCGGTGGCTCCCTTCTGGCGGGCATAGAGCATCGAGGAGTCGGTGCCGAGAAGACAGCTGCGCACATCCGCCCACACCTCGAACCTTGTGTCTCCAAGATCAGGAGCTTCCACCCGGGTGATTTGGCCCAGGGCTGATGGCGAGAACATACTGCTGATCGGTCTGCCATCGGCACCGAACAGTCCCATGCCGATGGCCTGAAGCATCCCGAGGCCCATGTCGCATGTCGCCGTCCCTCCCATCATGATGACGATCCTCCTGCATCCATGCTCGATGGCCCTGGATATGAGAAGGCCGGTCCCCCAGCTCGTCGCATGCATCGGATCCCGGAGGGGGGCGGGAACCAGATGGAGCCCACTCGCCTGGGCCATTTCGATGTACCCGGTACCGTCCTTCGCAAGGCCCCACCGGGCATCGATCGATTCCCCGGACTCAGCGAGGTTCAGCAGTGGATGTGGAACACGCTCGTGGATGATCTCCAACTGAAGCGCCTCGGCGATGACTGCCAGCGTCCCGTCGCCCCCATCACCGAGTGGACAGCGATCAACATCGCATCCAGCCTGTCTGGCGGCATTCTCCATCGCCAGTGCGACGGATCCGGAATCCAGGCTTCCCTTGAAACTGTCCGGTGCGACAAGGACGCGTGGGATGAAATCGGCTTCGGCGAATCGGGTATTCATCTCTGCTTCACATGGATGGATCATGTCGCCCCGGACAGGGCAACCACCAGTCGCATCGAGGGTACACTGTTACAGGATACACGGCAGAACATGGACACCTCGCTCATAACCCACCTGGCCGATTATGGACCGATGCTGGTCTTCGTTCTCCTGTTGCTCTCAGGGATCGGGATCCCCGTCGGCGAGGACATCGTCAACATTCCAGCTGGATTTCTCGTCGGCAACGGGACGTTTCCAGGACTGCCCACGTTCCTGGCAGCCTACTTCGGCGTGCTGTTCGGCGACTGCATGTGGTTCTTCGTGTGCCGGAGATTCGGAACCCCCCTGCTTCACAAGAACTGGTTCAAGCGGATCGCCCATCCACGCAGGCTCCTGGAGGTCAAGCACCAGTTCGAGCACAAGGGTCTGTGGGTGCTGGTGATCGCGAGGTTCATACCGGGCGGCCGGACACCCGTGATCACCATGGCCGGCCTGATGCACATGCGATGGCGGGACTTTCTCCTGGCAGAGGCACCATCCGTGGCGATCACGGCACCACTGCAAGTCGGGCTGGGGTACCTGATCGGGCGGGGACTCAGTGACAGCAACACGGCCGAGATGGTCCTCTCGATCGTCGGCCTGATCTTCGTCATCTTCGCCCTGAGCCTCGGCCTGAGCTGGTGGCTCCAGTCCAGGAGGAAGAAGCAGGTTCCCCCGAGGGCGGAGGCCGCCTGGCTCCGTCGATTCAGGAAAAAACGGGGCACCAGCCCCCCTGGGGGCACCTCCAAACCGAGCAATTGAACGGAAGACCCTGCCAAGGGCGTATACTGGCGATGCTCAGGTGGACCGAACATACCCCAACGGCATGTTCAGAAGGAGATTCACATGCGTGCAGTGGTTACGGGACAGATCGGGGTCGACAAGAAGCCCTTCCTTGACGATGTCGCGGAACTCGCGGGACAGCGAGGCCAGACTATGGACCTGTTCCACCTGGGCAACATGATGTATGAGGAGGCGACGGACGTGAGCCCGGGGAGGATCCTCGACCTTCCGCTCAGCAGGCTGACCACCCTCCGACGAGCCGCCTTCAGGGACGTGATCAACGCGACCACGCCCGAGAGTGAACACGAGAACATCATCGTGAACACGCATGCCACGTTCAGATGGCGACACGGCCTGTTCAGTGCCTACGACTTCGACCTGATGCAGAAGCTCCAGGCCAACATGTTCATCTGCCTGGTTGACAATGTCGAGGTGGTCCACCAGCGGCTGCATCAGGAACACGTGATCGATGCGACCCTCAAGGACTGCATGGTCTGGCGAGAGGAGGAGATCCTGGCCACTGAACTGCTTGCCCAGGCAATGGGTTGTCACAAGAACTTCTACATCCTGAGCAGGGGCAGACTCAATGACAACATCGAGACGTGCGTGAGACTCGTCACCAGGCCGGACATGAAGAAGGTCTACCCCAGCTTCCCGATGAGCCACGTCGTCGACATGCCCGATGTCCTCGCTGAGATCGACCAGTTCAGGGCGGAACTGGCGGAGCACTTCATCACGTTCGACCCGGGCGATGTCGACGAGAAACTGCTGCTCGACCGCTCGATCCTCGCGGCGAAGGAAGGCAAGGACTTCATCGAGGTCGAGCCTCACACCTTCGGTGGACGCGAGGATGCCGACCCGATCAGGGTTTCGGTCCGCGAGGTACTGGACATTGCCGGTGACATCGACGGCCAGATCTACATGAGGGACTTCAAGCTCATCGACCAGGCCGACATGATCGTGTCGCTCGTGCCGGAGCTCGAGGGCGGCATCCCAGGCCTCTCCAGTGGCGTCGAGCGGGAACTCCAGCATGCGTTCGAGCACACCAAGGAGGTCTACGTGGTCTGGAAGCCGAAGAAGGCACCCAGCCCGTTCATCACCGAGACGGCGACACGCATCTTCTCCAGCGTCGAGGAAGCACTGGCGTTCTTTGAGGAACAGGGCATGTTCCCCCAGCGCGATCTCTTCGGACACTGAACCTCTCCGGCCAGGGAATCCCAACCGAATGCCGAGATACAGGATCCAGGTCGCCTACGAGGGCACGGACTTCCATGGTTGGCAGAAGCAGGAATCCCCGGAGAAGGGATCCCTGCGAACGGCGCAGGGTGTCCTTGAAAAGGCGGTCCAGCGAACGGTTGGCGAGCCGGTGCTGGTCAACGGTGCTTCACGGACCGACAGTGGCGTGCATGCAGTCGGGCAGGTGGCGGCGTTCACGAGCATGAACGAGATTCCAGTGGACAGGTTGCCCATGGCCCTGACCTCGAGACTTCCGGACGACATCCAGGTCGCACGAGCCTGGGCTGTCCAAGAGTCCTTTGATCCGATCAGCGACTGCGTGAAGAAGGGATACTCATACACGATCAATCATGGAATGCCGCCGGACTGCTGGCCACCGCTGTTCGACAGGCGAACCGTGTATCACACCCCGCACCGCCTGGAACTTGAACCGATGCAGGAGGCCGCATCCAGGCTCGTGGGCAGAAACGACTTCGCCGGGTTCGCCAACACCAACCATGGGCGTGAATCGACCATCCGGACAATCGTTGACTGCCGGGTCCATCAGGCGGGGGCCCACCGGATGCGGATCGATGTCGCCGGCGACGGCTTTCTCTACCACATGGTCAGGATCATCGCCGGCACGTTGCTGGAAATCGGACGCGGACACAGGCAACCGGCACTGATCGATCAACTGCTGGCCACTCCGGACCGATCGCTCGCAGGCCAGACCCTGCCTCCCGAGGGACTGTGCCTTCGATGGATCGAGTATCCCGACGCCTGCTGCGGGATTCCATTTGCTTTCGAGGAGACATGACTCGATGAAGATCATGCACATCTCGACGCGCCTGATTCTCGGTGGCAGCCAGGAGAACACGCTGATCTCGTGCCGTGGACAAGTCGCGTCCGGCCACGAGGTCATGCTCGTGCATGGTCCGATCTACGGACCGGAAGGATCGATGCAGGTCGATGCCGAAGCCATCGAGGGTCTTGTGCGAGTCGAGTCCCCCGGCATGGTCCGTCAAGTCAACCCGATCTCGGATGCCAGGTGCCTGAAGCATCTCGGCCGGGTGATCGATTCGTGGAAGCCAGACGTGGTGCACACTCACTCCTCAAAGGCGGGCATTCTCGGCCGACAGGCGGCATGGTCCCGCAAGGTGCCCGCGGTCGTTCACACGATTCACGGCCTTCCGTTTCACCCGTACCAGAACTTCGTCGCTCGGAAGCTGTACATCGCCTGCGAGCGACATGCCGCAGCACGATGCCACGCCATCGTGACCGTCGCCGATGCCATGGCGGACCAGGCGATTGCTCGCGGCATCGGAAGGAAGACACAGTACAGGACGATCTACTCGGGAATGGAAACGGCCCCCTTGCTTGAATCCGGCACATTGAGAGTCGAGACTCGGGAGCAACTCGGATTTGCGCCGGACGACCTGGTCATCGGGACGGTCTCGAGACTGTCCGACCTGAAGGGTCACGAGGACCTGGTCAGGGGGTTGTCGCCGCTGATGAAGCAACGGCCACGGATCAGGCTGCTCTGGGTGGGTGACGGGTGGCTCAGGAAGAACCTGGAACAGGAGATCCGATCAGCCGGCCTTGAGGATCGGGTCATGATCACGGGGCTTGTCGATCCTGGTCGGATACCGGCGATGATCTCGGCGATGGACATGCTGGTTCACCCCAGCTACAGGGAAGGACTGCCTCGAGCAGTCGTTCAGGCGATGCTGTGCGGTCGGCCGGTCGTTGCCTACGATGTCGATGGCACGCCGGAAGCCTGCATCGATGGATCGACGGGGCGCCTGGTCTCCCCAGGCGACCTGAACGGCCTGTCCTCGGCGGTCGAGCAGGTGATCGACAACAGGGAGGCATCGGATCGGATGGCTCGGATGGCGAGGGAACATTGCATGACCAGGTTCGATGCCGCGGTCATGGTCCGGCAGTTGGAGACGCTCTACGGGGAGGTCCTGGCAGGAGAATTCCCGTGATCCGGTCAACGGGCACCAGGATCGCCGCCCTGCTGCCGGCGACACTGCTGACACTCATGGCATTCAACCCGTCCGCTGCACAGTTGCTGCAGTTTGATCGGAATCCGGAACCGCCGGAACTGGAACTCAATTCGTACATCGATGAGGCAACGGCCCGGTTGCGTGCCGAGATCTCGAGCATCGAGGGCCTTCCGAGGCCGAATGCGGACACCGCAACCATCCTCGACGCCCGTTCAAGATGGCGCCAAGTCGCACTCGAACTGCTGCTGCAAGGTCGCAGTCTTCCCCATGATTCAAGCATGGCGGTGATGATGGGCATCCGCATCGACGATGCACGCGAGATCTTTGACGATGCGATCTCGCCGCTGATGGAGTATGAGCCGAGAACCGGTTCCAGGAACCAACCGATGAACCGGAGTGACAGGGCGAGAGCCATCGCCAATCTGGATCGCTTCAACACCAATGCGCTGAGCCTGGTCAGGAGCTGTCGGCTCGAGGATGATCGGCGCACGATCTCGACGATCAAGGAGATATTCATACCACTTCAGGAATCGATCGAACTGATCGAGCACGGACCGATGGGGCAGGCCTGGTTCCGGATCGGCGACAACCATGCGATCCGCAAGGACGCGAACACGATCGAACTGGACCAGATCCGAGCGGCCATCGATCAGACGGGGCTGGATGAAGCCGCCACAGGATCGCTCTTGACCACGCTGGATGGAATCAAGCAGGCATGGGAGTTCCCTGAGTTCAGAACACGAGCCGGGGATCTCCTCGGGCAGATCCGGATCGTCTGCACGATCGATCAGACCCTCACATCCGCGGACTGGCTGCGGGAGGAAATCGAGGATTCCTATTCCAATCGGCTCAGGGAGTCGGCGATTGGACTTGCCGAACCCGGTTCTCGCAGCGCCAGTGTCAACGAGCTGTTGCAGTTGAACGCAGCCGCAAGGGTGTTCGAAGCAGTGACGAGGCTTTTGAAGGCCGACGCGGGCCTCAGCGCTGCAAGGATCAGGGCGGTCCGGGACCTGGTGATCCGCATCGACCAACCCACCGACGATCCTGTCAGAACGGCCGAGATCTCGGGAAGGCTTGATGGCCTGGCTTCAGCGATCAACCGGATCACCAGGCATCGAGAGATGAACCAGATCGAGGGGCCGCGAGAACTGGTCCCGACCCTGAGGAAGGCGGGCATCACGTACCGAAAGGCCGAGGACCAGCTCTGGGACAACCTCGACCTGGTCGCGATCGACCCATCGAGCATCTCCGATCCGGCCGCCGCAAGCCTCGTCCAGCGACACCAGGGGATACTGCGGGACATGGAACGGATCAGCATGGCCGATGATCTGGTGTCCAGTCTGACTGATGGACGCCAGGAACTGGAGAGGCCCGCCAAGAGAAGGATCTTCCAGTTGTGCCGACTGCTGCTGGAACCCAACCAGAGGCCTGACGCCTCGCGGGCGCTGGATGCATTGGCTCGACAGGTCGAGCGTTACCGATCACTCCCATTCGAGGAGGCCCTCAACCAGCGGAGCCCGGAGTCGGTTGAACTCACCGGTGGGCAGTCGCGACCACTGGCAAGGCTCGTCGAGTCTGCCCGGACCTCCTGGGCCGTCGACTGGGCCAACGGTAACGGCAGTGGCGAGGGCGTGCAGAGGATGCATTCGCTGTACAGGCTGTTGCGGAACATGAATGACATCGCGCCTTGGACCGACCAGTTGATCAAGCCCGGCGAACGGATGAACAAGTGGGGCGGCTGGCATGCCAGTCGGGAGGCACTCGCACCGGCCCAGAAGGCCATGACGGCCAGGATCAGGCTGGCGACGCAAGCAGCTCTTGACGGGCAACAGGGGCAACTGGCGGAGGAACTGGAGAGCCTTGATCGAGAAGCCCCCATCGTGCTGCTGGCAGGTCGCATCTCGCTGTCCCTGAACTCGTCGCTGGATGGGATCCCTGATGACACCAGGGCCATCATCGCATGCCTGGTCACGACCCCGCAGGAGCAGGACTGGCTGGCCGCTCACAGGAGCGCACTCGCGAGCATCTGCAGGTACTCGGTCGAACTGGCCCACGCCAGGAGGACCCGGCAGGTCGAGCGAGCCGATCGCCTTGAGGAGTTCATCGCCTGGCAGGCACGCAGGATCCTGGAATCGCTGGATGATCGCAGTAAGCTCGTCCCCGCGGTCAGGATGCCGGTATCGGGCGATGCTGATGACGGAATGTCCATGGACGGCTAGTATTCTCCTGCTCCGGATGAAGGAAAGACCCCGTTCATGAAGATCCTCGTAGTTGGACCACATCCTGATGACCAGGAAATCGGCATGGGCGGCTCCATTGCGCGGCTCGTCGCGGATGGCCATGATGTCCATCTTCTGGACATGACCGATGGCGAACCGACACCGAAGGGAGATCCGCAGACGAGGGCTCTGGAAGCTGAAAGGGCCGCCAAGATACTCGGGGTTACGAGGGAATGCCTGCAACTGCCGAACAGGAGCGTGACACACTCGCTCGAGTCGCGCCATGCTGTGGCGGGCGTGATCCGGTCATTCCAGGCCCAGGTCGTGTTCACCCCCTACTACGAGGATGCACATCCCGACCACGTCGCAACGACGAGGATCGTCGAGGATGCACGGTTTGATTCAAAGCTCACGAAGATCGATCTGCCCGGCGAGCCAATCTACCCCCGGTGGCTCTTCTACTACTACTGCCAGCACCTGAGACAGGTGCCGAACCCGTCGTTCATCATCGATACCACCGGACATGCAACGACCAAGCGGGAATCGATTCTGGCGTACCGGAGCCAGTTCGTGGAACACGAACCCAATCGTCGAATCATCGAGTTGATCGATGCCTCGGGCACCTACTTCGGCGGGAAGATCCGGACCGAGTCGGGGGAACCCTTCTACAGCCGCGAGCCGATCGGCCTGTCGGGGCTGGATGGGATCCTGTCCCAACCATGATCCGGATCAGAGTGACTTGACGATGTCGATGAGAGTCCTGGCGACATACTCTCGCTGCTGCTCCGTCAGGGCAGGGTA
>PARI01000016.1 GCA_002711415.1 Phycisphaerae bacterium
TTCTGGTGGAACACGTGGATGATGCTGAGCGCGTGGCAGGAAGTACCTTTGCCACCGCCTGGCAGCAGGCATCGCCTTGGTCACGTCTCCAGCCATCGCCTGCACGGGTGACATCAACGGTTCCGGGGTCGTCGACGGAGAGGACCTCGCCCTGCTCCTAGCCGCCTGGAAACAGTCGGGACAAGGAGACCTTGATGGCAATGGTGTCATCGACGGATCCGATCTGGCACTGCTCCTGGGCAACTGGGGGGAGTGTCCGGAGCAGACGCTCCAAACGCTCTTCGATGAGCCGACCCGGCAGGAACTGATGGCCGTCAGGAACGACTGGGATTCAAGGGACCTGTCCCCCCAGGGCTGGACGGTCCATGGCTCCGGCACCTTCTCCGGCCTGACCGTCGAGGTCGTCTCGCACGTCCTGGATGGCAATCGACATTACGGATTCATCCGCTACCCGGAAGGCTACTCTGATTCAGGCTCGTATCCGGTCCTGATCCTCAACCATGGTGGACAGAACGGCGTGGGCCTCGGAATCCTCGGTCAGGCCAGCCAGAGCTGCCTTCGCGAGTTCGTCGTCATCGTCCCTTCATTCAGGGGGGAGCTTCTGAGAACCGAGTCCCTCGGGCTCGGGGATTTCCTGTCAGAGGGACCCAACAGCGAATTCGACGGGGACATCGATGACACGATCTCACTTCTGAACGGAACCCTCGCACATGTTCCCGGAGCCGACGAGAACATGATCCTGGCCCATGGAGGCAGTCGAGGCGGCTGCGTGACTCATCTGCTCTCGATACGTGACACGCGGATCAAGGGGGCGGTGGTCTTCTTCGGCGCCACTGACCACATGCTTGACAGCATCAGGGACCAGGTGATCGAGATCATCGACAACGGGGCTCCGGCTGGAAATCCCGTGATCAACACGGTCCTGAACTATGCAGTCGATCCATGGCTGAACGGCCAGATCAGCTTCGGCCAGGCTCGACTGGAACTGATCCGCCGATCAGCCATCCATTTCGCCGATACATCCCCCATGCCGATGGAGGTCCATCACGGAACAAGGGACTTCGTCGTCCCCGTGATTCACAGCAGGAACTTTGACGATCTGATGCAGGAACTGGGCAACGGCGACCTTGGATTCGTTTACTGGGAATACCCCGGCGGCGGCCACGGCAGCAACATGAGCGAAGCCTTCGGCAGGATGCAGCAGTTCATGTGCAACCAGGTCGATTGATCACTGGGCGGGGATGGGATCAGGGCCGAATCGATTCTCTCCACGCGTTCCCGGTATGCAGTGGAACCAGATCAGGATGATCCAACCAATACATGGAACCAGGATGAGCAGGGTCCCCCAGCCACTCCTGTCGATGTCGTGAAGGCGCCGAATGCCCACTGCCAGGGCGGGCAGGAACATGATGATCGCGTAGATCAACTGGAGGGTCGCCAACTGGGCTGGAGGATCCGCGTCATTCAATTGGATCGTGATCCCTGCTACATGGCTGATGATTGCGAGAATCAAGCTGACGATGAAGTTGATCAGGCCGAACATCCAGAACTCCATCCTTCGCGCACGACCGCTGAAGGTGGCATACTTCTTCAAAACGTCAAAATACCAATGCATCAATTGCTCCTGTGTATTGCCCGACCCGTGAACTCCATCTGGTTCCATGTTAGCGTAAATCAGGGCCGCCAAGTGCCGGGGCGAGAAGCCGGACTGCCTCCAGATCAAGCAGGTCAACCTGGCCATCGCCGTTGACATCCTCGTCACAACCTGGACAGGCGCCGAATGCCGCGACCACCTCCAGGATGTCCAGCCCATCAACGGCGCAGTCATCGTTGACGTCTTCGGGAAGCGAGGGGCAGGGGAGCAGTTGCAGCCTCAGGTCCTTCATCCCTCCACGGATCGACTCGTGCTCATGGAAGAGATTCCATACGAGGCCGCTCCTCGCATTCTCGATCGAGAGCAGGATCATCCCCTGGTCGATGGCCACGTGGCTGCCAGAGGACCATGGCTGACCCGTACCCGGGTCCAGGTTGAACGAATCGACCAGACCATATCCGCCACCTGAGGGGCTCTTCCAGACCAGCCGGTCGCCCCGTTGATCCAGCAGGGCGATGTATCGCTTCAATGCATCCATCGCGGCCACAGGCTCGAACATGATCGATGAAACGGCCGCATAGCTGGCGATGGTGCCATTGCCGAAATCGTCGGAGGGTGTCTCAAGGGGCACGTCGATCCCAGGCTGTGCTCCGGGCATCGGCAGGGGATCCGGAAAGAGGCCTGGGACCACGTACCCATCAGGCCCGTCACACGCGCTGAGTCCCCACCCGACTTCGAAGCTTGCGTACGAGTCGGCATTGGACGCGGATTCATCCTGGTGCATGCGAGCATGCCAGAGCGCGTTGGCCCACCAGTCGACCCTGGCCCTGTGCGGGATTCCGAACGCCATCGGATCGTCCAGGTCGATCCGGGAATGGTCAAACCAGACATGCTCGATCAGGTTCGTGAACAGGCCTCCACCGTAGGGGAAGTATGTCACCGTATTGCCGTCGTCATGGCTACCGATCTGCCTGCGCAGCCTGTACCAGGTCGACGGCGGGATCCTCGTGTTCTGGCGTCCCGTTGCCATCGCCATGAAAGTCACCAGCCTCTGCTCATCGGCCGCGTCTATCCAGTAGTAGGGGAGGAGCTCGCCAGTTCCTGTCGGATCATCCGGATCATTCGGCACCCATCCGAGCGAGATCATTCCCTGGGCGTACTCCAGTACGGGTTTCTTGTCGACGAACTTCTTCCAATCGGCGCGTCCGAGCATGATGTCGACAAGCAGGTCCACCTCGTTTCCGAAATAGCTTGCAGCGACGATCGCGCCGGAGAAGAGCAGCGCCGTGTCGACGGTGCTGACGACGGGTGGACCGGAGCTGATGGACCGTGGCGTTCCGGACACTTCGTCGAGATAGTGGTAGTAGATCCCATGCTTGCGGTTCCCGGGATTGCCGACCAGGCTGGTCAGAACCTTGATCGCCCGAGCTCGCCCTTGCGCATAGGTGATCCATCCCCGTTCGATCCCGATCGGTAGAGATGCCAGTTGGAAACCTACACCCGCTACGCTGCACACTGTCGTCCCGACGCGATCCCTGGTCATCCCCGTGTGCGGGGAGGATTCGTTCCAGAAGTAATCGAAGGATGCCTGCTGAACCACCTGGAGGATCCTCGTATCCGGAGGTGTGAACTGGTAAGGCGGCCTTGCGATGTGTCCCGGGGCGATCACCCGCCGGGCTGATGCGGGAAGTTCATCGGAACTTCCGTTTCCAGCAGCAATCAGACACGACAGCAGCCCCATGGCCAGGGCGGCGTCTCTCAGGCGTGTCCAATGGCGAATCGGGTGCATCAGCAGTGTCCGGAAGTCGTGGCTTCACTCCAAGATACGCATGCCCTGACCCGATCACAATGATCAACGACAGCACATGTGCAAATCAGCGTGTTTCCCGATCGATCCCTGCATTATCAGGCGCATCAACGGCTGTCCCGAAGTTCGCGGATCAACTGCCTATAGGGTTCGAAGGACTCCCCTGAATCTGGAGCCCCCTCGAGATGGTCATCAATCTCCCCTTGCAGATAGGCCGCGATGATTTCATCGCTGGCACCTGCATTGCGAGCCTTGAGCACCTCGACACGGAGTTGCGCCATCTCAACCTCGGCCTTCTCCTTCTCATCCTGACCATGCTCGTGTTCCAGTTGGGCAAGCCGCATCAAGGTCGTCGTTGACCTGATGTCCAGGTCGGACTCAACTCTCAGCGCGTGATCGAGCCTGCGTGTCCGACCCCTGTGAAACACCCTGTACGTCATGCCGAGGGTGAGTCCGTAGAAGACCAGGGGCGCTGCGACAAAGGCGACAAACAGTTGCTGGATGGCAGCCCAGGACGTGGGGGCTCTCAGTACATCGCCGTACATGACCAGAATGATGATCAGTGCGGCGGGAACCAGCAATGACCAGAGAAGCCACTTGTTCGTCTGGTTTTCAAGCTTGCGGATCTGTTCCTTCGGTTCGATATTCAAGGCAGGATTCTCTTCTCGGCTTCATGAGACGGTAATTGGCACTGCACGGCCCGGCGGGCAGCTCTCGGTCGATTCGCAGCGATCGCATCATATGCCCGTTCAGAAATACAACCCGGAACAATTCCGAGCACCCGACCGAGGAGTGGCCATGGGCGACTCATTCCACGCAGGACTCGAATGATCGCATGAACGCCCGTATGGACGCCATCTGCGTCGACCAAGTGGAGTCGATCCGGCTGCATGGTGTCGGCCGGCATGAGATCGCTCCAGGTCGATCCGCCGATCGGTGCCAACCAGAACGTTCGACGGATATCCCTGGCGAGCACGAATCTTGCGAGCCTGCTGCAAGCCGGGCATTGGTCGTCGAAGAAGATGATTGGTTCAGGTGTCTCCATGTGTCTGCAGCGGCTACGACTCCGCCTGGACGTTCTTGCCTGATGCGGCAAGGATCTTCTGGAACCAGGAGGACTTTCTCTGGATGTGGTCCTTGCTGTACCTCTGCCCTACGATGCCCATGTCGCCGCACCACAGGTCGCCGGGGGCGTTGATGATGGCCCCATCCGGAGAGATGTTGAACTTGTGACGCACCTCGTCGAGCGGCTGCATGAGCAGATCGGTGAAATCAAAATCGAACGTATCGAAATCGACCGTCGCATCACCGCCTCGCTCGAAGGCCCTGATGGCGAATTCTGGATCGAACTGGTTCTTCCAGATCTCGAGCCCCTTGTCGAACTGGATCCCCACCTGGAACTGCCCCACATACCCGATCAGAGCCTTGCCCAGATCCGCCCCGGCCATTCCGTCGCCGAAGGCGATCACGCATATCTCGCCAAGCGGAGTCGTCGGGTAACCCGCGATCACGTGGTGCATGTCATGGATCAGCAGCATGTTCGAAAAGACCGCGTGGGGCGTCCCCGGAAGCGGGAACTGGTTGTCCCGATAGTAGTCGATCATCACCCGTCCCATCACTCCGGGATCCAGGCCACTGTATCCCTCGTACCGATCGAGCATCTTCCGATCGCCATCCATGTGGAACATGCTCTCGGCCATGATGATCGGGGCCTTCCATATAGGCATTCCGCTCTCGAGACTGAGCGCTCGCAACTGGCACAACGCAATCTCGGTTACTGATCCTCTGCACAAGGCGTGAAGCTCCTTGGCATACTTCTTGTCATACCCGAGAGACTGTCCGAGCCTTTCGAAGGCATCGACCCGCTGCGTCATGCCGTCGTGTTCAAGGAATGGCAGGATCCCGGCCATGTTCATGACATCCGTCTTGAGGTCCGGATCGGAGATGATCTTCGGAGCGTCATCAAGAGCCACATCGAGCGAGTCGATGTCCGCCTCGACATGAAAAAGGTGTTTCGCAATGGCCTGGAGCGTCGCCTTGTGCACCTCGTCAAGTGGCAGCGATCCGGATGCAGTAGCGACCTGTTTCAGGAGTCCGAGTATGTCCCGGGCCTGCTGATCCCTGACCTGGAGTATCTGCTTCATTGATCATCTCCATGCATCAGATTCTGTCGCCCATCGCCATCCAGCTATACGTTGAATAGGAAGTGGACGACATCACCATCCTGCATGATGTACTGCTTCCCCTCGGACCGCAGCTTGCCGGCACTCTTGATCGCCTTTTCGGAACCGAGCTCGAGCAGTTCGTCGACGTGGTAGCATTCGGCCCTGATGAACCCTCGTTCGATGTCCGAGTGAACCGAACCGGCGGCCTCGGGGGCCGATGAACCTTGTCGGATGATCCATGAACGCACCTCCTTCTCGCCGGCGGTATAGAACGCACCCAGGCCGAGTAGGGTGTTGATCGCTCTGGCCAGTGGCCCGATCGCAGGCTCCTGGAGCCCCATCGAACTCAGCATCTCGTCGCGGTCGTCGGGCGGCAGCTCTGCGATCTGGCTTTCAAGTTCGGCACAGAGCACGATCAGCTCATCCTGGTCAGCGATGAACTCGCTGAGTTCGGTCGCGACCTGGTCGGTCCGTTCGATGTCGGTCTCCGAGATGTTGGCAACCACCAACTGCGGCTTGGACGAGAGCATTCCATAGCTGCGAAGTATGGCCTGCTCCTGTTCGTTCCACGTAGCTGAACGGAGGGGCTTCTCATCCTCGAGGACGCCCTTGCATCGCTCCAGAACATCTCGACGTGCCGCGGCCTCCTTGTCGCCGCCCCGGGCAGCACGAGTCGCCTTGTCCAGCGAACTCTCGACAAGAACAAGGTCGGACAGGGCCAGCTCTGTCAGTAGATCCTGGCATGCAGAGCGGGCATCCGTCACGCCGTCGAAGCAGTTGACCACGTGGCAGAGAGCATCGACATTCCTGATGTTTGCGAGAATACTGCCATGACTGGCACCACCTCCGCTGGGAACCCCGGGGATGTCCACGAGCTGGACCTTGGCCGGGATGATCTTCCTTGTCGTGATCACGCCGGCGATCTGGTCGAGCCTCGGATCCGGGATCTCGGCCTGGCCGACATTGGGGGCCATGGATCCTGCCTGGACCTCGATCGCATGAGCGGTCAGGGCCTTGAACAGGGTGGTCTTGCCCACCGCCTGGAAACCTACGATTCCACACTCCATCAGAACTCTCCGTGACACCGCCCAAGAGGGCCAATTTTCATCCCGCCAGGCCAGATTCTACACGTCTTTCGAACCCTGTCATTCAACAGGCGTATCGATGGACCAGACTACCTCGTGTTTATTTTGCCTCGATCGACCCATGGGCCCAAAGGAAAGCGAGGTTGACGAGTTGTCGTTTATGAAGGAAGCACCGCACGGCAAGGAGTGCCATCATGAAGTCGAACAGCCCGATAGTCAGCACATCCAGCTCGAACATCTTCGACATTCTCAAGGATCGCGAGAAGCGGTCGATCAGGACCGAGATGTGGTCCTCCCACGAAATGCCGGCCAATATCCTTTTTGAAAGGCTCGAGGACCGGCAGACACAGGTGCTTAGCTTCTTCGCCGATGGAAGCCTCTACGAGACATGGGCCGTCGAGAACGATGATGCACAGGCCGTTCGCGACGAGCTCTGGGATGACGGATTCAGGCCGTACTCGATGAAGAATGGCCAGATTGTCTCGATCGGCCGCGAGGAGTTGAACTAGCAGGGGGACGCCCGGGGCGGAGCGCTACGGGAAAGGGACATCAGTCGCCGGTGATACTGTTCACTGGCGGCTGTTTTCAATGATCAAGGAAGATCACTTGCCAACACCGCATGCCCCCCGTAGCCTGCGTTCAAAGGAGAACCTCCATGCATGCTCTTGTCATCGTGATCATCGCTTCCCACATGCTCGCCAATCCAGCACGCACCCAGGCACAGAACACGCTCACGCCTGCCGAGCACAGCGCCGGATGGGTCCTCCTGTTCGATGGCACCNGTGCCGAGAACTTCCGAGGCTACCGCAAGGATGGTATGCCATCCGGATGGAAGGTCAGCAACGGAACGATCACTCGCCATGCCGGCGGTGGGGACATCATCACCCGCGACCAGTTCGATGACTTCGAGTTGATGCTGGATTGGAAGATCTCAAAGGGTGGCAACAGTGGGATCATGTTCAACGTCACCGAGGACAAGCCGAATCCATGGGAGACCGGACCGGAGATGCAGATTCTCGATGATGCCCCCGGTATGAACAGGAAGCATGCCGCCGGTGCCAACTACGATCTTCATGCGGCACCAGAAGGCATCACCCGGCCTGCAGGCCAGTGGAACCAGGTCCGCCTCGTCGTTGACGGCGATCACGTCGAGTACTGGCTCAATGGAAGGCTCATCTGCGCGTTCGAGCTGGGTTCCGAACAATGGAACAAGGATGTCGCCGCGAGCAAGTTCCGCACGATGCCTGCCTTCGGCAAGCGGGACTCGGGACACATCTGTCTCCAGGATCACGGAAACGAGGTCTGGTTCAGGAACATCAGGATCAGGACACCTGAATCGACCAGGGCCGCTTCGGGCGGCTGAGGCGATCTCCCGCCTGCTCAGTTGACCGACCTGCGCTTCTTCCTCAATGCCCGGGATGTCCGCCAACCCGAGTACAGCAGCAGCAGGGCGCAGCCCGCCGAGAAGATGAACCCGAACGTGCCCAGGTAATGAAGCAGTCGAGAGTCCTGTCCGCGAGCCGCCAGCACGAGGATCGCCGAGGCCATGACCAGAGAGGCGATCAACAGCGCGAACGAGATACCTCGCGTGGCATCATGGACGGTGGAGATCAGTCGATCGATGCCACCCAGTTCCATGTTCATCCTGAAATCGCCTCGACGCAGCCTCTGCGAGATGTCATTGACGTGCTCGGGGAGCTTCTCAAGCATCCGGATGTAGCTCTGGGCGCTCCACTTGAATCGCTTGGCGATCGCCTTGGCGCTGTATCGTTCCTTGATCAGCATCGCGACGTACGGCTTGGCATAGTCGACCATCTGGAAGTTCGGATCGACCATCAGAGCGACGCCCTCGATGGTCGAGACCGCCTTGATCATGAGCACCAGGTCCGCCGGCACCTGAACGTGGTACTTGCGAAGGGTGTCGAAGAACTTGTTCAGCACCTCGGTCAGGTCGATCTCCTCGAGCGAATTGTCGACGAACTGGTCGACCATGACCTTGATGTCTCGCTTGACCGCTCGCATGTCGATCTTGGTGGTGTCGATGTCTCCGATGGCCATGGCGGCATTGAGGACCTCTTCCGAGTCACTCTTGGAGACGCCGTAGACAAGTTCGGCGATGTGNTATCTCGTGTCGTCATCGACCTGGCCGGTCATCCCGCAGTCGATGAATCTGATGTCACCGTTCTCGAGCATGAAGATGTTGCCCGGGTGGGGATCCGCATGGAAGAATCCGACCTGGAGGCACATCTTCAGAACGGCATCGGTGCCGTTCTCCACGGCCTTCCGCCTTGCCTCCTGGCTGGCATCACCCGGCTTGAGGTTCGAGAGCAGGATCCCGTGAATCCTCTCCAGGGTGAGGACGTTCTTGGTCGTGGCCTGCATGTAGACGGCGGGAAATCCAACATGCTCGTTGTCGGCGAAGATCCTGGACAGGTGCTGGGTCGACCTGGCTTCGTGCATCAGGTCGGTTTCCAAGGCAAGGTCCTCTGCGAACTCCTTGACAACCGCCAGTGGGCTGAAACCCAGGTTGGTGAAGTGCTCCTCGACGATCGATGCGATGAAATGGAGCGTCTTCATGTCGCTTTCGATCATGTCGTGAACACCGGGCCTGAGCACCTTGATCACGACATCGGATCCATCGGCGAGTGTCGCGGCATGGGCCTGGGCCATCGAGGCCGCGGCCAGTGGCTCAGGATCGATCGAAGCGTAGATCTCGTCGACGCGACCCGGAAACTCCTGCTCGAGCCTCTTGCGGATTTCCTCGAACGGGACCTTCGGGCAGTCCGACTGGAGGTTCTTGAATTCCTCGGTCCACTGGGGGGGGACCAGGTCGGGTCTCGTACTCAGCACCTGACCCAGCTTGATGAATGTCGGTCCAAGCTCCTCCATCGCCTCGCGGAGCCGCTGGGCCCTCGTATTGGCGACGTCGTCCTGCTTGGGCATGGGTCCATCAGGCGGGCGGTGGTCATGGTGTCTCAGCGAGGCCAGGCCCGTCTCGTGCAGGAAACTGCTGAATCCGTACTTCACGAGCACGCTGAGGATCTGACGATACCGGCGTGCGTTCCTGATTGGATGTCTGATGATCATGCTGTGCTCCAGGACGCATGGTACGCCATCTTCATGCCGAGCGCACCATGAGACAATCCACCGCTCGGAGCGGTGGATTCACCCCACCTCATGATGGGGATACCCGGATCGGCCCGGCCAGGCAGGCATCACCTGCCCGGCCATCGAATCACATATCCTCGTCATCCTGTTGATCGCGACGCTGCTGCTCGCGATTGCTCTGCTCGATCATCTTTCGCAGGTAGGAATTCTCCCGCCTGGTCGCCTCCAGATCGAACACCAGGTACTTCACAGAGAGCCTCAGGTAATCAAGGGATTCCTGCAGTTCAGCAACTGATGTCCTGATCTGCTCCCTTCGATCCTTCGTCTTCTGGGCGACCTCTGTCAGGTCCTGGCTGGCACCTTCCGGCAGCGACTGGAGCTTCTCCAGCAACTCGGCAAGCTTCTTGTGAAATCCTGTGTCATCCATCTCTTGTTCCCTCCAAACGGACGGGATGTCCTGTTGTTCCTCTCCAAACATGAATCAAGACCCGTGCCCGTGCGCACATGACTTCGCCTACTTGGGCAAATTGTTTTCATGACCACGGCGCAATGGATATTCCCGGACCCATGAAGCGAGCCGGTCGCCGAAAATGCGGAATGTTGACCAGAATCAACGCTGACCGTTGATTTTTCTCATCGCCTGGACCGCCCTAGGGGGTGTCCTGGAGACCAGCTTCGTGATGTCAGCGGCTGACATCCTGGACTCCTGCATGAGCTTCTGGAGATGCTTGTCCAGTTCAAAGGACCATCTGGAGAAGTATTCCTCCAGTTGATGCCTGTTGAATCGGGAGAGGGGATCTTCCAGACCGGTCTGGGCGACCGCCCAGTCAATGAGACTGCCGCCGCTGGAATCGAACCGGTAGAGCTTGATCGAGAACTCCAGACGCTGCTTGATCGGGGTGAATGGGTCGGTTGCCTGCTCAGGCAGGCTGGTGATCGCATCCTCTGGCTTCTTCTTGGAGATCTCGCCGAGCCAGCCCGTGTCATGGGACACCTCGAGGGTGGCGAAACTCTCGTCATCGGCATCCTCGGGGCAGGACTGCTCGACGCACTGCAGCTTTGCCGCTGAGGCCAGGACCGTCTTGATGCCGACGGAAGGGAACTTGATCCAGATCCTCTGGTCGCGCTGGCCTTCCCGAGTGATCGTCTCGCACTTCTGAATGGTGCCGACACCCCATTCAGGTCGTTCCGCATGCTGGACCTTGTCTGCCTGCTTGAGCATCACACCCTTCCATCATGCCGGCGAATCCGGCATGTCCAGGACGCCCGGATCACGACATGACGGATGTCGATTCGAGCATCAGGGACCAGTGATTGGTTTCCTCGTGTCCTCGGTCACACGTATCATCGAGGCCTGTATCATCATAACAAGTCGATGCGGACATGACAGACCTCAGGGCCACGGGATCGTTCCAGTGACACGAATAGCATTTCTAGGCGACATCAACGGGGGGCCGGGCAGGAGGGCCCTCAAGCAGATGCTCCCGAGGCTCAAGGCCGAGTACTCACCGGACTACGTCGTCATCAACGGCGAAAACGCCAGGAACGGTTCAGGCCTGACACCGGCCATCATGAAGGAATTCCTAGAAGCTGGTGTCGATGGGGTCACGCTGGGGGACCATGCCTACCGGGATCAGCGGATCCTCACGCACCTTGAGCAGGCCGATCAGCCGGTTGCACGTCCTGCGAATCTCTCCTCAAACGCCATCGGCAAGTCCTGCCTCAGGCTCCGCTCGACGGAACAGAATCATCCCGAGCTCCATGTGATGACCGTACTTGGAAGGGTCTACCTGCCGTTTCCCGCCAACGACCCGTTTGAATGCGTGGATCGCTACCTCGAGCAGGTCGGCTCCCTCGGTGGCATCATCTTGATCGAAGCCCACATGGAGGCCACCAGTGAGAAGATCGCGCTGGCCCATCATCTCGACGGCAGGGTGGCCGCAGTCGTCGGAACCCACACACATGTTCCCACGGCCGATGCCCGGATCCTCCCAAGTGGCACCGCGTTCATCACCGATGTCGGCATGTGCGGACCGTACGATTCCGTGATCGGCCGGAACAAGGAAGCCGTTCTGAAACACATGACCACCTCGCTCCACGTGCCGTACGACATGGCCGAGGGTGATGTGAGACTCTGCGGAGCCGTGATCGATGTCGATGATTCGACCCTGCTTTCCACCTCGATCACCCGGATCGAGTATTCCATGGATCCGGATTGATTCCCGTCGGACCGGCTAGATCGCATCCCTGGACTGGATCGATGCGTCAGGGCTCGGCATGATCATCGCCTCCAGATGTGACCACAGGCCGTAGGTCGTCGCCCAGTGCCTGAACTGGTCACCAGCACCGATGAGCCTCAGTATGACCTCGTGATCGGACGCCTCTCTGGCCAGCAGGATGATCACGGCCAGGAGCACGCTGTTCATGTTTCTAACACCCGAGAGGTCGAGGTGCAGCTCCTTGTGTCTCCCTCCATGGAAGATCCCCAGGCACTGTTCGACCATCCGCGAGAGTTCCGTCGTGCTGGTTGCATCACCCGGCATCGTCACGAGAATCGATGACATCCCGTCATGTGATCGAGGCTGGTTGTCCGGCTGATGGCGATCCATCGTTCATCTCCGGCAAGGTGAAGGCACCAGTGGTTTTCATGCAGACCACATGGCCCGCATGCGAGGCACGGGTAAAGCAGCACGTCCTCGGACGCGTTCCTCCTTGATCCCTGCCCCACGAGTCGGAAGACCATGGCCGGAGTGGTATCGGTCATGGTCGGGCGACCAGGTGTCGCCCCCGGTCAGTCACCTCTCTCCCCAGAGAGTAACGCTGACGCTGCCCGTTTCAATCATGACACCAGCACGAGGTGAATTCAAAAGAGAATTGCATATCTTCTGTCATTTGTTCGTGCGGATGGTGTCCGAGCAGGGCGGCGGGGCCTTCCAGCCGCCGCCACCGGGCGTATGGATGGTCAGAACCGCACCCTTGGGGCCGTGAAATGCACACACGCCACCGGGATACTCCAACCGGTCACCGGCAGGACAGATCAGTTCCTGGAAACCAGGCATGCCCGGTCTCCCTCCATGAAGACCGTACGGCCCCTCGTTGCGATGCTGACTGATCACCGAGACATCCATGTCCTGCAGAAAGCGGATCCCCCTGATCACACCATCACCACCATTGTGCAAACCGGCGCCACCGGAATCCCTGCGAATTCGGAACTGCTCAAGTCGGAGCGGATACCGGTGCTCGAGGATCTCCGGATCGGTGATTCTGGTGTTGGTCATGTGCGAGTGGACCGCATCGACTCCATCGAATCCATCCCCGGCCCCGGTGCCACCGCAGATCGTCTCGTAGTAGGAGAACGCCTTGTTCCCCAGGAGTAGGTTGTTCATGGTCCCCTGGCTGCACGCGACGATTCCCAGGGCCTTCAGCAGCAGATCGACCAGTCGCTGGCTGGTCTCCGTGTTCCCCGCCGCGACGGCCGGACTTGTTCCCGGATCAGATCCATGGCCCGGATTCAACATGCAATGAGGCAGGTTGATCCTCACCGGCTCCAGCATGCCTTCGTTCAGGGGCATCGGCTCATCGATCATGAGCCTGAGAACGTACAGGACGACACTGTTGACGATCCCCTCCGTGGCGTTGAAGTTGCGTGGATGGACATCGCTGGTGCCCGTAAAGTCGATCTCCATCCGTTCTCCATCGATTGCAATGGAGGCGACCAGCAACGAGCCGTCATCCAGCTGCTCCGACGCCGAGTTCACTCCATCAGGCATCATGGCGAGTCGCTGTCTCGTCTTTCTCGCCGCACGTTCCTGCAGCAGTGCCATCCGACTCAACAGGACATCGGTGCCTGATCGGCCAGCCATGCGAACAAGCCCCTGGACACCGAGTGCGTTAGCAGCGAGCTGGGCACGGACATCAGCGATGTTGCTGGCAGGCTGCCGCGACGGCCATGGCCCGTTTTTCAGCAACTGCAGGAGTCGGTCGAATCGATCCCGTCCTCGCTCGACCAGGTGCATCGGTTCGATCACGACGCCTTCCTCTTCGAGGGAGATCGCATCTGGAGGCATCGAGCCGGGCCTTGAGCCACCGATCTCAGCATGGTGGGCTCTTGACGCGACGTATCCCAGGAGACGTCCGTTCGCATCGTGGGCGGGGGTGACCAGCGTGATGTCCGGCAGGTGGGACCCGCCGAAGGCCGGATGATTGCAGATCACGGTGTCTGCCGGTTCCATGCGGATCACCTCGGCAAGGCGCCGTACGCAGACTCCCAGCGCACCGAGATGGACTGGCATGTGCGGGGCGTTGACCACCAGTCCTCCGGCAGGATCGAGTATTGCGCATGAGAAATCGAGTCGTTCCTTGATGTTCGTGGACAGAGAGGTCCGTTCAAGCTGCCTGCCCATCGTGGTGGCCAGGTCCGTCAGAGCGGCCGTCTGGAGTTCGACGGCGACCGGGGAAAGAGGGCGCGACTCCGGGCATGGCACCTTGACCTTCTCGGCGATGATCGATCCATGCTCATCCATGAATGCTTCCCATCCAGGCTCGATGACCGTCGTTGCATGGGTATCGATGATGATCATGGGACCCGATACGGCCTCGCCAGCGATCACATCTCGATCGAGAACCCTGGCATCCACCGGCCCGTCGGCGGTGAGCATACTCATGGATCGTTCGCAGGAAGTCCTGGCCTGCTCACAAGGCTGCTCCATCGTATCAGCGTGATCTTCATAGACTTCACCGATGACTCGGATCGATTCGATCTCGACTGAGCCTTCCGGTGGCTCGTGACCATGAATTCGCGCATAGACCAGTTGGAATGGTTCCCTGAGCGATCCCGTCTTGTCGATCTCGATCTGGACGACGCCATCCTGGCCGAGAATCCTGAATGATCCGATCCGCCGTGCGACACGGACATGGTCGGATCGCCCTGCAGCCTCGACAAGTCTGCGAAGGCAATCCTCCTCTATTGGTTCAAGCACATCGGATCGAACAATCGAACCATCCATTACCTGGAGAACCGATTTGTTGACGACCTGCTGGATCGCCGTCGTGGCCAGTCCGCGAGCACTGAGCAGGCCCGCTTCAGATGGAATGATGACCCGATTGATCGAGAGCGACCCGGCCAGGGCGATGGCGTGCTGGCCACCAGCTCCACCGAACGCCACCAACGAGGAGTCTGCGGGATCAAATCCCCTTGAGGCGGACACGACCCTGATCGCACCAGCCATCGTCTCGTTGGCGATCTCTAGGGCGCCAAGCAGCAGATCGTCCCTGGCGATCTTCCTGTCACCGGACCGGTTCACCAGTCGAAGAATTCGAGACAGGGCCCTCTCCGCCGCATCCATGTCGATCGGAAGCGGCATGCTTGTCGGATCAAGTCTTCCGGCAAGCAGGTTGACATCCGTGATTGTCAACGGACCACCCATCCCGTAGCAGGCCGGTCCGGGGCGAGCCCCCGCGCTGGCAGGCCCAACGATGATCTCTTCACCATCGAAGTCGACGATCGAACCACCCCCGGCTGCAACAGTCTCGATGTGTACAGCGGTCGAGTCGATCTCGTGCTCATTGATCCGCCATCGATCCCGGTACTCGATCTCCCCCTGGCACCTGGCGACGTCCGTGCTGGTGCCACCCATGTCAAAGGTGATGATCGATGTCTCACCACGTTGACTTCCGATCGCCACCGCGCCATGGACCCCTCCGGCCGGACCACTCAAGAGGCTGTCCTTGGGCTCAAAGGAATCCTCCGGCTGAAGTCCACCAGCCGAACTCATGACGTGTATCGAACCAGCCGGCACATGGGTCCTGATTCCATCAAGGAATCGACCGACGGGACCTGCGAGGTATGCATTGATCACGGTTGTCCTTGCTCGCGGCACGATCCTGGCCACACCGGAGATGTCACTTGAACAGGTGACATGTTCAAACCCTGCTTCAAGCAGCACCTTCCTGGCGGCTCGTTCATGTTCCGGGTGTGCCCATGCATGCATGAAGCTGACCGCCGCAGTGGTGGTCCCATCGGCGACGAGTTCCGCTGCCAGAGCTGCAAGAGACGCGCCGTCCAGAGGAGTCAGCACGGACCCATCGGCGCCGACACGTTCGTCGATCTCGAAGGTCCTCTCTGCCAGCAGAGGTGGCCTGTCGATCCTGAGCGAGAAGAGATCCGGCCTCTGCTGGTCACCGATCACGAGCAGATCCCCGAAGCCGCCCGTGACCATGTGAACCATCGGGCTGCCCGACCTCTGGAGCAGGGCATTGGTCCCATGGGTCGTGGCGATCCGCAGCTTCATCGATGGAAGTGGTGTCCCAGGACACGTCGACGTGATCACGTGTGCTGCCAGGACGGGTGATTCCAGGCCCGTGCTCAACTCGATACGTCCAGGCATCAGGGGCACGGGACGGTCAAGGTCGATCCTGTCACCAGCGTGGTTTCCGACGACGGCGATCCGGCCACCATGATCATCCAGAACGTCGAACCCGACGAGAAAGCCATCCGGAAGTTCACCCTCCAGCGAGATCATGACCGAGCAATCATCGGGCCAGCGAACGCATCCAGCCCTGATCGAACTGCTTGAGAGCACCTTTGCCCGGACGGTCTCTCCGCCAGGCGAGATGCCGATCGCGTCGGTGAAGGTTCCACCGGCATCTATGAACAGTCGCCAGTAGTGTTGTTCCCGCTCTTGATCTGGCATGGCCTGCCCGCCCGGGATCTAGAGTGAAGCCAACGCCTGCTCGAGGGTGTCGTTGGATCCCTCCTCTGGCCAGACCAGACATCCGAACTGGCCCTGGATCACAACGGCATGGAAGTTCTTGATGTTGATCCCCTCGCGTGCGACATGCTCCATGACCTGTATGAGCGTTCCGCCCGAGTCCGGAGCCATCACGAGGAAGACCTCGCCCCTGGTCGCCTTCTGTTCCGAAGAGTTCAGGAAATCCTGGAACTGCTCGGCACTTTCAGGGACACACGTGATCGTGGTGTCGCCACCTCGCTGCCCATGCGTGACGATCCCGATGATGCCGATGTCGGCCGCTCGCATCATCGAGGTCAATCGGGCGAGTTCTCCCGGGCGATCCTCCAGGTCGATCTGGTAGTCACAGAGTCGTTTCCATATGGCCATGCCACTCTCCTCGATCAACATCATACGCGATTTGAAGTCCGGGTAACCGTGCCCCGGCCTGCCAGAGGGGAGCGGGGCGGGACCTGCAGGAGCTGATTTACATGAACTTCACCGGTAGGGGGGGTACCTGGCCGATCATGGAGCTATCCTTTCATGGGCTGATGCGCGGCCTGGCTTTCACAGGAGACATACATGAGTCGCTCCATGTTCCTGAAGATCTCGATCCTGCCGACGCTGCTGGTCTGCTACGTCCTGGTTGCCGGCTTCACCGGATTCTGTCCGACCTGCAACTCGATTGTCAGCTCGGTCTTCGGGTCGACCCCGGCATCATTCGAGGATTCGTCCGATGTGACGCCTGCCTCCATCGAGACCACAGGCGTGATGCACGACATCTCGCTGCCTGATCTGGACGGACGCCAGGTCTCCCTCGGGGAATTCGCCGGCCGGCCGATGATCATCGAGGTTTGGGCCACCTGGTGCGGCCCGTGCAGGAAGCTCCGTAAGATCATCAAGGACAACATCGATGGACTGAAGAAGGAAGTGGTCCTCGTGGCCGTGTCGGTCGACCAGAAGGGGCCCTCGGTCGTCAAGCAGTACCTGGCTCGCTCACCCGGTTCGGACGACATGATCGAACTGATGGTCACCCAGCAGTTCAGGGACATCATCAAGCCCTTTAACAGCAGGAATACCATCCCGAAGATCGTCTACGTCAATTCAAACGGGGACATCATCGAGGTCGCCACCGGGGTTCCGAACCCCAGTTTCCTTCTCGCGATGGCCAAGAACCTGCCCTGACGCGACTCCCCGAGCGCCGTGCGTGTATCCTAGGAGGATGCGCCCACTTGACGCTGCATACCTCACGGTGGCCACGACCACCATGCCACTCTGGTTCACTCGCATGCTTCGCCAAGGCAAGCTGAGAACCGACTGGAATGGACGTTTCGGGCATGCGGCCGATCTGCCCGCTTCGGATCGCAGAATACTCCTCCATGCCGTCAGCGTAGGAGAGGTCAACTCGCTCAGGACGCTCGTATCCCGCTTCCAGAACCAGGAAGAATCCGTCGACATCGTGATCTCGGTGACCACGGATACAGGGTATCGAAGGGCATGCGAACTCTTCGCGGACCAGGTCACCGTCGTTCGCTACCCGTACGACTTCAGCTGGGCGGTGAACCGCTTCCTCGATCAGGTGAAGCCCAACATCATGGTCCTTGTCGAACTCGAAGCGTGGCCGAACATGATTGAGTCCTGCCGGAGACGAGGTGTGCCGACGATCGTCATCAACGGCCGACTCAGTCACAGGAGTCACAAGAGGTATTCCAGGATCCGTTCGATGGTCAGGGCGATGTTCAGGAAACTGCAGCGTGTCGCCGTGCAGGATTCCACCTACGCCCAGAGGTTCATCGACCTTGGAGTACTGCCCGATCGAATCGAGATCACCGGTTCAATGAAGTGGGACACCATCCAGCTCGACCACCGCCCGACGATCGATCCGGAACTGGTCGCCAGCCTCGGCATCGACCTCGAACGCCCCCTCGTGGTCGCGGGCTCGACGGGACCGGGGGAAGAGACGCTCCTTGACAAGGCCGTGCCTGATGACGTCCAGCTTCTCTGCGCTCCACGAAAACCGGAACGATTCGACGAGGCGGCCGCAGCTCTGCCTGGCTGCACACGCAGGAGCAGCGGTTCGACCGGATCGCCCACAAGACGATTTCTCCTGGACACGATCGGGGAACTCCCGAAGGCCTATGCGATGGCCGATGTGGTTGTCGTCGGGCGCACGTTCACCCCGCTGGGTGGCTCTGACATGATTGAACCATTGGCCATCGGCAAGCCGGTCATCATCGGCCCTCATGTCGACAACTTCGAGTCCATCGCAGGTCGACTGCTCGAGGCGGGTTCGCTGCTCCAGGTCGCCGGGGAACAACTCCCTGATGCAATCAAGATGTTGTTGGACCAGCCGGATCGTTGCCGACTCATGGTCGAATCAGGCCACGAAGTCATCAAGACCATGCAGGGGGCGACGGATCGGAACACCAGGCTGGTCATCGATGAACTCGACCGCGTCCACAAGGCGAAAATGCCCATTGCCACCGACGGAGAATGTTCCAATGGATGAAAGCGCGATCATCTCGCACATCATCAAGTCCACGGACATCCTGCCCAAGCCGATCATCATCGGCCCTGGAGATGACCTCGGAATGATCGTGTCCAACGGCATGAAGCTGCTTGCCGGTGTCGACCAGGTCATCGAGGGAAGGCACGTGAAGATCGGAGAGGAACCGGAGAAGATCGGGTACAAGGCAATGGCCCGTTCCCTGTCGGATGTCGCCGCCATGGCCGCTCGTCCACTGGGCTCACTGGCCACGGCAGCGATACCCGGATCCTGGGACCAGGATAAAACGATCCGCCTCTGCGACGCTCTACGAGAGACTGCGTATCGTTTCGAGGCGCCGCTGTTCGGGGGCGACATCGCCGTACTCGCCGCCGACCAGGAACACCTGGTGGTGACCGTGACCGTCCTGGCCGAACCCCCTTCCAGCGGACGCCTGGTGACCACCCGACGCGGCGCAGTTGAAGGCGATGGGATCTACATGACCGGGATGCTCGGAGGCACGATCGATGATGATGGCGGGGGGGATCATCTTGAATTCACGCCACGGATCAAACAGGCCCTGGAACTCTCCTCGATCCTGGAGGAACGCCTCCACTCGATGATCGACCTCTCTGACGGCCTTGGTGTCGACCTGAAATCGATCGCACAATTGAGCGAACTGTCGGCCGTCATCGATGCAAACTCGCTTCCGATCAGGGACGATGTCACGATCGAACAGGCGATCCAGTCGGGGGAGGAGTATGAACTCCTCTTCTCGGCTACAGGAGATGTCCCCGACCACGTGCTGGACCTCCCGATCACCAGGATCGGCACCTTCATCACCGATCATGCCATCGGCAGCATCATGCTCGAGAACGATGGACCGGTACGGGACATCTCGAATCTGGGCTGGCAGCATCGGACGGGCGGACAATGAACGAGGCACGGATCAGAGAGCACAGGAGCGAATCGGTCGAGCAGACGCTCCATGTCGGCCGGACGATCGCCCGGGAGATCACGATGGGCGATCTGGTCTTGATCGATGGAGACCTTGGAGCAGGCAAGACGACCCTGACCAGGGGGATCGCCGATGGCCTGGGGATCGATCCGGACCAGGTCAGCAGTCCGACCTACACGATCTGCAGGGAACACGAACTGGAAGACGGTTGCTCGATGATCCACGTGGATGCCTGGAGAATCGAATCATCAGAGGATCTCGACTCAATCGGCTGGGACGAGTTTGCCGGATCGAAGAATACGATCGTTGTGGTCGAATGGGCCAAGAGGTTGAATCTGCCATCGGATTCACCACGGATGCAGGTGGACCTGGAGCACATCGGGGAGCAGGGCAGGTTGATCCGGGTCAGTCTTCCGAGATCCTGAGCGTCTGGTCATCCACGGATTCCGGAGAGAACGCGTAGATCTGGAAACGATGACCCACGGGCTTCCAGCCAAGATCCGTACAGATGCGGTCACGGAGTTGCTTCAGTTCGTTGCTCGAGAACTGGATCCGGCGACCCGTCTTCATGCAGACCATGAAGTCCCTCGGCTCATGGCCATAGATCAGCTGATAGTGGGACTGCTTTGAATCGAAGAGGGCCTGCGTGATGATCCCGGCATCCTGGAGCAGTTTCAGTGTCCTGTAGACCGTCGCCTTTGAAGTCGCATGACCTGACTCCTTCAATCGCAGGAGGAGTTCCTCGGCCTCGAAAACGTCGTCATACTCGATGATCGCCTCGAGGATGTCAGCACGCTCGGTCGTGTACTTCTGATTCATCGACTTGAGGTACTTGCGGAATACGGCGCATAGTGGCGCCATAGGTCCAAGGGCGTTCGGATCGGGAGACTGGTTGACTGGAGATAGATCCATGAACTCATTCTACACGATGATTCGTTTGAATTGGTATACCCTGTGAGAATGAAGTCGATACTCGCTTTCGAACCCTACGACTCTCTCTCTCACGAGACCTTCAGGCGATGCGTATGCCGCGATGGCAGCTTTCAGTGGAACTGGGTCCATCTGCCCGGGCATGGTTACAAGTGGCGGATGAGACTCGGTGCCCACGAGATGATCCAGATGGCCGACCACATGGACATGCTCAACAAGGTGCCAGATGCGATCGTTGTGACAAGCCTATGCAACACGGCTGAATTGCGAGGCTGTCTGCCTCCGCACCTGCGTACCGTACCCGTGATCCTCTACATGCATGAAAACCAGTGCGCCTATCCGGACAGGGAGATGGTGGGGGAGTTGCAGGAGAAGTTCGATGCGCACATGCCACTGGTGAATCTCTCCTCGCTGTTGGCCGCAGACATGGTCATCTTCAATAGCGACTGGAATAGGCGATCATGTCTTGACGGCCTGGAGCAGTGGATGGCCCATGCACGACAGTCCAAGCTTGGACACTGGAGGGAGTCGATCGAGAACAAGAGTCATGTCGCCTGGCCGCCTGTCGACCTTGACGAGGCACAGGCACGGTCATTCAGGAACCGCCGGGAGTTCATGGATCCCGAAAAGAGTGTTTTACATAACCTGATTATCAGTGACCATTGCAGGATCGCCTGGCCTCATCGGTGGGAGCATGACAAGAACCCGCCAGGTCTCCTGGAAGCCATGGAGCAGCTTGAAGAAAGGCCGGGATGCACGTGGTCGATCCCTGGACCCCAGTTCTCAAGACAGCCAGAATCCTTCATCGAGGCCCATGAACGATTCGGTCATCGGATCGATCATTCGGGGTTCATCAGTGACCGTCTCGCGTATCTTGACGAATTGGCCAGTTGCCACTGGGTGATTTCAACCGCCCGGCAGGAATTCTTCGGGATCGCCGTCTGCGAGGCCATGCTGGCAGGGTGCCTGCCGTGGCTTCCTGAGAGACTCAGCTACACGGAGCTTCTGACGGAGAAGGCCAGGAAACTCAGTCCATTGAATCCACCATCTGATCCGTCGGAGATCGTGCGCCTCCAGGCAGAACACCTGAAACCGGCCCTCAGCATGAATGCCGTGAATCGAATCGAGTCGCTCGTCTCAGAAGCCATCGAAATGCACTCGGAGGCGTGGCAGACAACCCGGAGCCATGCCTGAGACGAAAACCAGCCCCGAATCCGATAATGCATGTTATGTCAAACTCAATATCCGGCTTGTGGGGCCACCAGTGCTGATTCGTGCATCCCGGCCCCTCCCCGCCTGTTCAGGCGATGCTGTCCTCGGATGCTGGCGATGGCACATGCATCGAGGAGCCGCCATCGGAGAGCTTGAATGCGTCATGCAGGCATCCAAGGGCGAGTTTGCCCGATTCCTTGGGCACGATGCAGGAGATCCGTATCTCGCTCGTGGTGATGTTGTGGATCGGGATGTTTGCTGCAGCCAGAGCCTGGAACATCGTGCTGGCGACACCACTGTGGCTTCTCATCCCGGCTCCGATCACGGAGACCTTCGCCAAGCCGACCTCGATCGATATCTCACCACTGCCGAGTTCCTCCAGGACCTCCGAGGCGACGATCTTGGCTTCCTGAAGCTCGGAGTGGTCGACCGTGAATGAGATGTTGGCCATCTCGGAGAACTCGGTCTGGACGATGTCGTCCACCAGGATGCCTCGCTTGGCGATGAGGCCGAAGATCGTCGACTGTACACCCACGATGTTGGGTATCCGTCGCAGGGTCACTCGTCCGAGGTCATGCTTAATCGCGCATCCGACGACTGAATTGAGCTCTATGTTGGAGGAATCCTTCATGATCATTGTTCCTGATTCTGGCTTGGCACTGTGCCTGACATGAATCGGCACGTTGAAACGTTCACCGAACAGCACGGCTCTTGCATGGATGACACTGGCGCCCAGGGCTGCCAGCTCGAGCATTTCTTCTGAGCTGATCTCCTTGAGCAACCGGGCATTGGAGACAACCCTCGGGTCGGCCGTGTAGACACCATCGACATCCGTGTATATCTCGCAGGCACCACCTTTCTGTCCGACCTTCAGCGCCGCTGCCAGGGCGACCGCCGTCGTGTCGGATCCTCCCCTGCCCAGTGTCGTGATGTCACCGTCCTCGCTGACACCCTGGAATCCCGCTCCGACGACCACACGCCCAGCACGCAGTTCCCTGCGGATTCTCCTGGCATCGATCCGCCGGATCCTTGCCTTGGAGTGCGAACTGTCTGTTGAGATTCCAAGTTGCCCCCCCGTCAGGCTGACCGCATCGACACCCGACCTGTGAAGTGCCATCGTCATAAGGGCCGTCGAGATCTGTTCACCTGAAGCAAGCAGCGCATCCAGCTCCCTGCGTGACGGAGCCGGGTTGACTGCATCGGCCATCGAGATCAGTTCATCCGTGGTATCCCCCATCGCAGATACCACGACCAGCACGTCATGACCCGCCTGGCGGGCTTCCGCCACGCGCACGGCGCATGAGAGGATCCGATCTGGATCCGCCAGGCTGCTTCCCCCGAACTTCTGGACGATCAGTGGCATGCTTGATCCGTTGAGTCAGGCCGATGGCGTGTTCCACCTCATCATACGCTGTTCAACCGAACAGGAGTTGCCATCCGATCAGCATGACGGCCGCATCGACCACGGCATGGGAGACCGCGCCCGGCCAGATCGAACGGTATTTCAGGTAGCAGATCCCCCATGCCACGCCTCCGATGAAGACTCCGATGCTGCACAGGATGACCACCGGCGGAGCGAAGAAGGCCGAGAGGACGATGACGTGGTGGATCGTGAAGAAGATCGAGGCCAGGATCACGGCGCTGCCCGGACCGACAAGGACGATCAGGCGAGAGATGTAGAACCACCTGAAGACGTATTCCTCCAGAATCGAGTTGGAGACGGTCAGCCAGGTTGCCATGAGGATGTACCGCAGGGGCTGATCCAGGCCCGCTTCACGCATCGCCTGGCTGATCCTCGATGGATCAATCCGGTCACGGAGCAACCACCAGGCCAACCAGATGGCCAGTGAGATCACCACGCCCAGAAGAAACCCCTGGAACAGCCCCCCCTTCCTGGGCGGCGACCAGGACAGGCGTTGGCGGTCCACTCGCAGTGTCCAGGGAACAGGCATCAGGTAGAGCCAGGCCTTGCAGATGAAGTATCCCACCCCGCCGATCGGACCTGGAAAGAACCAGAAGGACATCAGGGCCCCGATGCTCGGGGCCGGGACGGACAGGCACAACGCCAGGAGATTCCTTCGACGACTCGTGGGTGAACAGGACTCAGATGCCATAGATTGGCCGAAGCTTGTTGTTCAGGTGCCTCATCAACGGTTCGGCCGACAGCGGCTTGCCCGTGACCTGTTCACACAGGTCGGCCGCGAGCCACCTCTGCCCATGAGCATGGATGTTCCTGTTGAGCCAGTCCTTCAGGCGAGTGAACTCGCCACGGGTGAAGTCATCCATCAGGTCTGGCATTTCCTGCAGGGCCGCCTCGAAGAACTGAGCGCAGTAGAGGTTCCCCAGCGTGTACGTCGGGAAGTACCCGAAGCTGGCAAATGACCAGTGCACGTCCTGGAGGCACCCAAGTCGATCATTTGGAACCTCGATGCCCAGGTACTCCTTGTAGAGCCTGTTCCAGGTCTCGGGAATGTCGTCAACCCCGAGATCGCCGGAGATGAGCGGACGCTCGATCTGGAAGCGGACCATGATGTGCAGGTTGTAGGTAGCCTCGTCGGCCTCGACCCTGATGAAATCGGGCCGGACGATGTTGGCCCCACCATAGAGATCGTCGATCGAGAGATCGTCCAGGGAACTGCCAAAGTACTTTGAAAGCTCACCCTGGCACCACTTCCAGTACTCCCGACTCCGACCGACCTGGTTCTCCCACATGCGACTCTGGCTTTCGTGGATCGCCAGGGACACTGATGATCCCATAGGCGTGTCGACATGCTCGGACAGGAGACCCTGCTCGTAGATACCGTGCCCTGATTCATGGAGGGTGCTGCCAAGCGCATCGTTGACGTTGGATTCACTGAAGCGAGTGGTCATCCTCACGTCGTTGCAGTTTGAACCTCCACAGAACGGGTGGGTCGAACGATCAAGCCTGCCCCTGTTGAAATCGAAGCCGATCCTCTCCGAGACATCCCTGACGAACCGCTCCTGCGCCTCGATCGCCAGCGCCCGCTCGTTGAAGGCGTTGGAGGGCGGTGTCGGGCTGGCGACCAGGTCCGCGACCAGCGACTGGAGACTGTCACGCAGCGGGGTGAAGACCCGTTCGATTTCTGCAGCGGAGCATCCAGGCTCGTAGTTGTCGGCCAGCGCATCCCATGGTTCACCGTCATCAGGCCATCCGTAGCAGGAGGCCTTCTCGCGTGAGAGGTCCAGCAACTGCTGCAGGTATGGCTTGAACCGGTCGTAGTCGTCGTCCGTGCGAGCTGCCGCCCATTCATGCTGGGCAATGCTCTCGACACGTGCCATCTCGGTCACGAGTGAATCCGGAAGTCGCGTGGCCTTGTCATACGCGCGGCGAGCCTGCCTGATGTTCACGGCCTCGACCGAGGTCGGATCGGATGTGAGCGAGGCGTCCTCTTCACACGCCTGGAGAAATTCACCGAGCCTTGGATCGGTCGCCATCGTGTGCTTCATGCCAGCCAACTGCGACATCTGGCGACTGCGGTACTCCAGTCCACCTGGTGGCATCATGGTCTCCTGGTCCCACCCGAGCACTCCAAGGGTTCCACCGAGAAGGCTTGTCTGGCGGACATGTTCGATCATCGACTGGTAGCAGGTGGGGATGGTGTCCTGGGTGGTCATTTCTGGCTCCTTTGAAGGCATCATACCCACCCCCCCCACCGGCTGGCACCCCTGCATGTGCATGAAAAAACCCGCCCCTATCGGGGGCGGGTTGAATGAGCGTTCACTGGCCTCACGGGGCCGGGCGATCAGGAGTGTCGTCCCCGTTCTCGCTGGAGATGGCGAGCGTATTCAGGTAGTCCATGACGGCTTGGCGATTGGCATCGGTCCTGTTGGATGCATGATCCATCGCGTTCCAACCCCTCGTATCCTTGGATTGGATGTCCGAGCCGGCATCAACCAGCACCTTGATCTTGTCGACATCACCGGAGGCGGCAGCGACCAGGAATGCATTCTGGCCGTTGACATCGGTCTTGGACAGATCGGCTCCGGCATCGACCAGAAGGACCATGCTCGCGAGCTTGCCGCTTCGAGCCGCCCTCATCAGCGGGGTGTCGCCGGAGATGTTGTCGGTGTTGTCGATCTTGGCACCAGCCTTGATGATCGCGTTGACCGAGTCAGGGCCACCCACACTGGCTGCCCAATGCAGGGGCGTCATGCCGTTGACATCGACGATGTTGACATCAGCACCGGCTTCAAGGAGCTGGCTGACGGTGTCGAAGCTGCCAAGACCAGCCGCCCAAAGAACAGGGCTTCCACCAATCATGTCGCGGGTATTCACGTCGGCACCGGATTCGATCAGCATCGCCACGAGTTGCTTGTGGCCGTTTTCAGCAGCGAGTGTCAGGGCCGTCTTGCCCGAGCGATCACCGGCATCGAGTCGGATGTCCTTCTCGACAAGAAGCTGCGCCATCTCGTAGTCACCCTTTCTCGCCGCATGGTGAAGGGCCGTTCGGCCACTTTCCGGGTCGAGGACGTTCAGGTCGGCGCCATTGGCGATCTCCAGCCTGAGCTGATCGATGTTCCCGGTACGAGCGGCCATGAGCAGGTTCGGCATCCGGTTGGCACGATTGTCCAACTTCGGTGTCGGAGGAATCGGCCTGCGACGATCCCGGGCACTTCGCTTGATCAGGGTCGACAGGGTCGGGGCCTTCGGGTGGTCGGTCGCAATGGCGACCTTGACGCTCTTGCCGGTTTCATTCCAGGTCGGCCAATCGATCTCGAGAACGTGCTCGGTCGAGGCCTCCCCTGGCATGTCCAGGATGATCGGGGGCGTTGCACTGAGAATCTTGAACGGCATGTCATCGGTGGCCGTGAGCCTGATCTCCGTGGTCTCATCAGCGCCGTCCGCGACCTGGCTGGTCCCGCCGACATCGGAGACCGTTGGGGTCATGTCCGGTGCATTGAGCACGTCGGGTTCGATCATCACGTACTGGGCGACATCCCCGGTCACGCTGAGCACCTGCGGAGCGTACCCATCGATCATGAACGTGACCTTCTTGTTGAGAGAGACTCCAAGCTTCACACCAGGCTTGAGCGTGATGTCGATGTCAGCGGATTCGCCCGGAGGAATCGGATCCTTGGGCCAGCCGAGCGTCGTGCAGCCGCACCCGGGCTTTGCCTGGGTGATCAGCACCGGCTCATCGGTGATGTTGACCAGGGTGACGGTGCCGGTCTTGGGGACACCAGCGAGCATCTCCCCGAGGCTGAGTATCTCCGGTTCGAACTTGATGGCCGTTCCGGTCTTCAGAGGGGATGCGGCCGGCTTGGCACGACCGATCTCGACATTTCGCGTAGCCCGGTCGGTGGACTCTGGCGTCTGGCGAGCTGATGGACGATCTGAAGTGGCTCGAGTCGAGCGAGTGGGCGACAGCCCGGAATCCGTAGTTGGCTTGATGCCCGCATCAGCATCCTTGGCTGTCGCGGCTTGATCCTCCGTGGAGCTCGAAGACTGGCCTGGCTGCTGCTTGCAGCCTGCAATCATCAGCGCGGTGATCATCAACACGGCGAATCGACTGTGGGTGGTGTTCATCTGCACGAGTGGTGCCTCCCTGGTTCCTCTCAGCAATACCTCGGGTGGTGAACCCGGGTTCGTCATATCGGGCTCGTATGGTGGAGATCTGCTGAGGATCGGCCCGATGCATCCTCACAGGTGCTTTCGGTCCCGGCATGCAGGGCATCCGGGGCCTTCCGCCCGCCACGGGGCGAGCAGGACATTGTATCGGCTGCCCGGGGCAGGACAATACAGCACGTCCCAGTGGCAGCAGTTTCAGTATGCCCCTCTCAGTCGAAGGACAAGCCAATCACCCTGATGATCGATCCAAAAAGCGGCCCATGGTTCAATCATGTGGGTTATTTCGTCTGACAAGCCTCCGATTCAACGGTTCCATGAAAACAACGCAGCCTCCCTCTCGTGAGTACACTCTCAATCATGAGCAAATCACTGAATGACCTGCCTGAACACCTCCTGAAGCCCCACCTGAGGCGGATCGAGCCGATGCCCATCCAACGAGAGGACACCCAGGCCATCGCCCTGAGGGACCCGTTCCAGTTGAGTAGCGACACGATGGCGGTTCATCCGAACGCCCTGGGCCTCCTGCAGCACTTCCAGGGACAGGTGACCCTGGAACAACTTGGCGAGCAGTTCAAGGCCGATCCGATGGAACTGGTGCCGTTGCTTGAACAGATGGATTCTCTCGGGCTGCTCTGGGGCCCCACTGCAGAGCAACTGGAGCAGGAGAAGCTTCAGCAGCTCAAGGATTCCGGCTTCTTCCCGGTCGGCGCCTCGGCAAGCATGGGCAATACCCCGGAGGAATGTGCCCAGAGGATGGACCACTGGCTCGAGCAGGTCGAGGACGCGGAGATCGAAGGCCGCATCAACGGCGTGCTCGTGCCGCACCTGGACTACGAGCGAGGCTGGCCCAACTATGCCACGGGATACAAGTGCCTCCAGGGAGTCGAGCCGCCCGATCGCGTGGTGATTCTTGGAACCAACCACATGGGCCTCGGTGATGGCGTGATCATGGCCGACCTGGAGTTCCAGACTCCGATGGGTACGGTTCACCTTGATCGTCAGATCATGACGGCGACGATCGACCGTCTGGTGCCCGGACTGTCCAAGGACCAACTGGACCATCTGCCTGAGCACTCGATACAACTCCAGCTTCCCTGGATCCAGCATCTGTTCCCAGGCGTCCCCGTCGTCGCGTTCCTGGTCGCGGATCCGCTGGTCGGCCTGATCGAGGACGACGGCTCCAGGGTCGGAACCGAGGAATTCGTTGAGGGCTTTTCCGAGGTGCTCCAGTCAGCCGGAGGCCGAACACTCGTGATCTGCAGCAGCGACCTGAGTCACGTCGGGCCACAGTTCGGAGAGCCGACTCCCGTCGATGATGAACGTCGTGTCGAGGTCGAGCAACATGATCGCGAGATGATGGCCAAGTTCATCGAGGCCGATCCGGTGGAGTTCGTATCGGCCATGAGCTGGTGTGGCAATTCGACCCGCTGGTGCTCGATTGGAAGCATGATGGCGACGCTTGCCTTCTGTGCACCTTCAGAAGTCGAACTTCTTGACTACCGCCAGAGCTGGGACCAGGACAAGGGTCACTGGATGGTGACCTCGGCGTCGATGGCCCTGGTCGACTCCCAAGAGTGAACCCGTGATCGCCGTCGTCCAGAGAGTCGATTCAGCATCAGTGACGGTCGGTGACGAACTGGTCGGACAAGTTGCCCATGGGCTCTGCGTCCTTCTGGGCATCCATGTCGATGACCAGGCTGAACACGCCACCAGGATGGCTGCCAAGCTGGCCCGCTTGCGAATCTTCAGGGATTCAGATGACCTGATGAATCTTGATGTCTGCCAGGTCGACGGCAGTATTCTGCTGGTCAGCCAGTTCACGCTGCTTGCAGACACCAGTTCAGGCAACAGGCCCAGTTTCACCAGGGCAGCCAAGACGGATCAAGCACGCACACTCTACGAATCAGTGGCACGGCACCTCCAAGAGGACCATGGAATTCCCGTCCAGACCGGCCGCTTCGGAGCCATGATGCAGGTCAACCTGGTCAATGACGGACCCGTGACGGTCATTCTTGAACAACATGACTGAGAGTAAAAAAGAGCCCGTCGACGAAATTAATCGTGACAGGCTCCTCGTGGGGGGCAATTTGATTTGCAGCACGTCGTGGTGCACTGACTTATTCGCCGAACCCTACAGTCAGGTTCGTGCATGGTTGTACTATAAGTAATTATTTTTACCAGTCCACCCCTCTTCTCTGTTTTTACATGAAAATAGGCAAAATGGCGTTTCTGGGCTAAAGAAATGGGTTGCCTAGGCCAGGATCCTGTCTTTCACAGCCTGGAGATCACTCCAGACCTCTGACCTGGTCTGCTTGGTGTAGTTCCGAAGCAGGTATGCAGGGTGGTACGTGGGCATCACCGGAATCTCCAGATCGGCCCCATCCCCGTTCTCGATGCGATAGCTTCCCCAGGTTCCACGAAGTCTCGTGATCCCGGTGGTGGTTTCAAGGATCAGCTTCGTAGCCGGCCCCCCGAGCGTCACGATGACCCGTGGCCGAATGATCCTCAATTGCTCCTGCAGGTATGGACTGCATCGAGCGATTTCGTCGGGCTGAGGGGTCCGGTTGTCGGGTGGCCTGGCCTTGAGGACATTGGCGATGTAGACGTCTTCGCGACTCAGGCCCATCGCCTGGATCATCTCGTCCAGCTTCTTGCCAGCCCTGCCGACGAATGGCCGGCCCAGTTCGTCCTCGGTGGCCCCGGGAGCCTCGCCGATGAAGACGAGGTCGGCTTCCGGTGAGCCCTCACCGAAGACAGTCTGCGTGTGGGCGGTCGCCTGCGTGCAGTGCGGGCACTCGGCATCATGCCTGGCACGCAACCGGTCCAGGAGTTCGCGGGGATCTCCGGATCGGGAGACCTCCCCTGCGTCCGTGGACACGGAGGCCACCGCCTTCAGGGAGAAATCAACACCCAGCAACTGGTCCGTCTGCCTGTTCTGCCTGGACTTCCTGTTCATTGCAGCACTGTAACAAGGCCGTCCAAAGGCCGCGTGAGGCCTGGACACAAACGCCCCCCACCACGAATGGCAGGGGGCGAGTGATCATGCTGGTTTGCGAACCGGATCAGTCGGCGTCCTGTCCTTCATCCTGTTCGGCGATCTTGAACAACGACTGGGTTCTCAGGATGAGGTTGCAGTCGCTCCTGAGATGGTATCCCTGGATGTGAACCTCCTCGCGGTACCTCTGGAGATCAAGGATCGACAGGTTCGGTCGTTCCACGTCGTCATTCCACTGAACCGAGATCGCGCTGGTGTCCTGGGCATGTTCGAGCATCTCGTTGTAGGTGCTCATGTACAGGTGGTCCGAGAGGGTCTCGGTCTGCATGGTGGTCATGTAGAACATCTGCTCGGAGATGCGTTCCTCATGATCCTTTTCGCCCGCACATGGCATGGTGATGACCAGCCCGCGTTCTGGGAGGATCTCGGGCTGCTCGTGGACGACCTCGCTGATGCAGACACCGTTGTGCTGAAAGCGAGCCACGTGCCCACCCTTGAAGATCCAGCCTTCGAATTCATAGTCGTCCAGATGAAGACGCGTGCGTCCCTCGATTCCGAAGAATTCGGGATGCAGCGCCTTCCTGAAAAGGAGCATGTTGTAGGTTTGAAGTGTGGAAGTTGAAGATTTGGCAAAGGTCATGTTCGATTCCTTCGATGTGAGCCAGCCACGAAATGATCACCAGGGTGATCGAGGTGAAAGAGTGAAATCGCCCGTCATGCGGGCTTGGGCGTACTTGGGTCCACGGGCGAAATCCCTGCTGGTGGAACCGGGGCGCTTGAAAGTCAATCCACTCCACGAGTTTCCCTGCCAGCCCAAAAAGCGGCGTTGGAGGCAGATTGCACGGTATTCTCCCCATCCTGAGCAGAAAGACAAGCGAAAAGTTCATATTTGCTCGGATCCACCCCTTGTGTATATGCTGCCAATAATCCACAAGCTATTGTGCGGCAAGGCGCTGTGATGAAAGCCCCATTTCGCGTGTTCATGACCAGGGACACTCAAACCCCAGAAATAGTCACCCAGACTCCTCCAGGCCCCCTCCTGGACGCCTCCTCCAAAGTCGCCTCTGAGGCCCTTGAAGAGGCCGCTGGGTATGCCGCGATGCCAGAGCGGATCGTGCTTGGCTCCTGGCTGGAGGCCTTGGACACCCCTGAATCCGAGGCCGCACTGATCCGTCTCTGCCGGCTGCTTCCATCACGGACAACGACCCTGGATCCAAAGACCCTTCAAGCCGTCGATTTGATCCTCGTGCCGGGTTCAGATGATGGAGCGAGGGTGATTTGCAACGCGATTCTTGACGGCTCGCTTCCGGCAGACCCACAACTGCTGTTTCGTCTCGGTGATCACTGCGGCACAGACGACCAGGGTCGTGAACCCGAGTTGGACGACCTGGTCGACCAGGTCCGACTGCAGATCATCAAGCATGCGTGCGGACCACTCGGACTCGGACCTGCCTCGACCCAGCAACGAGTCGCCATCGAGGATCACGTGATGGACCTGTTCAATCGCGATCAGCACAAGTCATCGCCTCTGAAACTGGATGCCCTCCTCTGGACCGCGGCCGCGTGCACGCGTCGATTCAGGCGATGGCTCAGCACGCTGCCCATGCAACTCTCGATGCCACTGCGAAGCAGGCTCTCTCCAGAGCATTGCAGAACCCCTCTTCTTGGATGGCTGAAGGTTCCGATGTTGAGAAGAACGGTCTTGCGCCACCTCGATCAGTACCATGGACCGCAGGTTGATGCGATTCTGCAACAGGCATCACTGCTCCGAAGCCCGCTTCTGGCACTGAGCGTCAAGGCCACAGGCCTGGGGCCTGCATTCAAGGGCGACACCGAGGTGATGTGCCGGTCGGCACAACCGGGACTGGTCGACTGGATCGAGGCAACTGAATCAAGCCCGGCCACCCGGTGCACACGCCTGGAAGCCTGTTGTTCGCTCCCCGAACCACTCGCACGCATCCGTGCGGTGAGCACCATCTCGCGTGCTCGACCCGCACCCGGAACCCAGAGGCTCCAGGCACTCCAGGCGTTTCTCGATGACGACATCGGCTCGATCCGACGCCTGACGAACCTCCTCGTGTGTGGAGAGCGTGACAAGGTCTCCAGGGCCTGGTTCCGTGAAAACGCGGGGCGTCTCAACCCGGTCTCGACCATGGCGATCATCCGCCACCAGGCCAGGCGTGATCTTGGCGTCTTCATCCAGAAGATCGGAACACTCCAGGAACAGGATGTTCACGCGATCGGCGCCGCCCACTGCAAGCATGACCCTGCCGGTTTTCGACGGCGACTGGATACCGTGCTCGATGGATCCGATCACCAGGCATCACTCGTGGCGATCAGGCTGATCTGCCGACTCGGAATCGCCCGGGATCACCTTGATCGCCTGATCCACTGTGCCAATGGCTCCGCCCACCACGTGGCACCGGCCGCGATTGCGGCACTGGGACAGGTCCGTGACCCCCAGGCCGAATCCGTCGTGGTCGATGCCGTCAACCACGCCAGCCCGCGAATGCGAGCCAACGCGATCGAGGCGATTGCAGCTTCACCACGCCGTACCGCCATGCCCATGGGGACAGGACGATTCCAGGAACTGCTGGAATCGCATGCCAACGAGGATTCAGCACGGCCAAGGGCCAATGCGATCAAGGCCCTTGTGAACCTGGCCCCCTCCGTCGGCTACCGAAAGCTGCGGATGATGCTTGCTGATGACAGGCCCGAGCACAGGTCCAGCGCCGTCTGGGTCACCCGCTCCCTGCGACTGGACCAGCAGGAGGACCGCCTGCTGGACCTGGCAACCAATGATCCCGTTGATTCGATTCGACATGATGCTCGAGACGCCCTGGCCCTGCTGAGAAGGCCGGGGGTGCCCCAGGTACAACTGGAAGGAGCACGACCATGACCGACACGCTGCTCGCACTTGAATCGATCGGATGGGAACGTCTGCTCCTGCTGCTGATGCTCGTGGGGTTCTCGCTGCTTGCCTTGGTCAGTTCGATCAACACGCACTGCCGTGATGGACGACTCGCACGACTGCTGCTGTTCAGGGCTCTGTGCAGCTCGATGGGGCTCGGCTGGTCGCGGCGGCTTCTGCTCTACAGGGTCGCCCGCAATGCCGGCCTGACCAATCCAGCAAGCCTCCTGCTGGCTCGTGGCTGCTACCAGCATGGGCGGGAACTCTGGGAACGGCGTCATGGCCATTGTCAGATCCTGGAACAACTCGGACATGACCTGTACCCCCCCGTCGAACAATGAAAAAACCAACGGGACCTCGAGGATCCCGTTGGCTGGTTGCCGTGGACGTAAGCCGAGTTCTGTGCATCCGGAGGCCAGCCCCGGATGTGACGACCATTTCTCTTGAATCGCCGTTGCCGACGATTTCCTCGCACGCGACCCGTCCTTGCCCCGCGGACAGCGGATGCCCATGAAGAGCTGGACTGCTTGCGCTTGCACGCGATGGGGTTTGCCATGCCCGGATCGTCACCGATCCGGCGGTGCGCTCTTACCGCACCTTTTCACCCTTACCGCACCGGCGAACCGGCAACGGCGGTATCTTTTCTGTGGCACTGTCCCTGACCCGCACCCCGGGCCGGTGGGCGTTACCCACCATCGTGTCCTGTCGTGCTCGGACTTTCCTCACCCGTTCGGGCGCGATCGTCTGTCCACGATTCCAGTATACGCCCGGATGTTCATGAAGACAGGAAAGAGCCGATAGACTCGAATGATGGCGATGCAACAGGAATCCAGGACCACTCCAGCGACGGTACCGATCGCCCTGTGGCTTGACCAGACACAGGAGCCGCTGCTGGATCGACTGCTGGCACACCATCGCCTGCACCCGATCATGCTGGGCTCTCCGGATACGAGCTGGAGCAGGCTGACAGCGGACCGGCTTGGACTCCAGTACCTGGAACGACCCTCATTGTGCTGGTCGGAAGAGGCTGGATGCCCGCTGCTGATCGGGTCGAACAAGCGGCTCGACACTGAGGAGCTTCACCGAGTCCTGGCTTCAGGCAGCAGGAAGTTCAGCCTGGTCCCACGCCCTGGAACCATCGAGGAGATCAACCACGACTCCGGGCTCAGCTGCACACTGATCCCCCTGTTTCGCAACTCCCCCACCCATGGCCGACTCATGGACGTGATGGATTCGTTCGGTCGTCCCCGGGCCATCAACATCTGCATCAGGTGTCGGCCGGAACATGGCCATCTCGGCGGCCGGCTCTTTGATGCGATGGACCTGGTCCTGGACCTGTGTGACGCTCCGCAACGGATCGACGCCACCTACGTGCCGACGACTGGCTGCCCCGGCCCCGAGCAGCTTGAATCGCTTCGTGACCTGCACGGCCATCTCTCGATGAACCTTCGGCTCGGGCCGGACCGGTGCGCCAGCATCATGGTCAGCAATGACGCCGGCCAATGGCTCAGGGGGATCACCCTCCTTGGAGATTCAGGGTGCCTGCGTGTGTCCGACACCTCGCTCAGCTGGTACGCCTCGGATGGCGGCATCATTGAATCGATCGAGAACGATGATGAGATCGATGGCACCGAGTTCATCATCGATGGCCTGGTCAGGAACCTGGATGGCAAAGCCCAGGCCAAGAGCCCGGACAGGCACAGGCAGGTCCTCGCCTTGTGCGAATCAGTTCGCCTCAGCTGCCGCACCGGGACCGCCGAGGAACCATCCAGGATGTTCGAGTTGCTGGATCGGGTCTGAGCCGCATCCGATCGGAGCGGCCGGGCATCACTTGGACTTGATGCTGTCGATCTTGATCCTCAGGTAGGACTGGCGATGACCGGTCTTCCTGCGGTATCCCTTGCGCCTCTTGTACTTGACGACGTGGAGCTTCGGGCCCTTGGTCGGCTCGAGAATCGTGGCCTTGACAGAGGCTCCCGAGACGTAGGGACTGCCGATGGTGGTGTCGGACTTCTCTGGATTGGACAGGACCAGCACCTTCTCGAAGACGAGGTCGCCACTGTCCAGGCCGTCACGAGGATCGACCTCGATCACGTCACCTTCAGCAACCTTGATCTGGGTTCCACTGTCTTCAATGATCGCGTACACGGGTCCGACTCCTTGTCGTAGGGTGCCATTGGGGCAAGACGAACCATTGTACAGCTTCAGGCGGGATTGCCAACCTGGTCATCAGCAGGTGCCAGCATCCAGGGCCAGTCCAGCCGCCTGGCTTGGAACGCCTGCTGCCACTGCTGGCAGCCGCTGCAGAGGTTGCACGGCGTCTCCTGCCCATGCTGACAGGGCCAGAAGGCGTCCAGGGGCATACCATTGACCATGCCCAGGTCCAGCAGGGCCACGTCATCCAGATCCATGACCGGGGTCCTGATATGAATGCCCAGGGCATCGTCCATCGGGTCGAACCCGGCATCCAGGACGGCGACCTGCTGGAGCAGGAATGCCTTCTCGACGACTCGTTCGACCTGGTCGACCACGGGGCCGACATGACATGGCCAGACCAGCGTGCCGGCCGATTGGTGCACCACTTCGGACAGGGCCATCTGGATCAGGCGGGTCTGGTCCAGGTGCTGGATGCAGGGCTGGTCCTGTCCCGGTGATGGCGTAAAGGGAACCTCGACCAGGTTGGCACACCCGAACATCTCCTTGTGAGCACGGACCTGCCTGGTTCGCATGCGGGAAGCCGGCGTGTCAACGAGCGGGTGCCAGAGCCTGACCTCGGCCCGCCGCGAGTACATGCTCAGGCAGGCGAGGCTTGGCAGGTCACCGAAGTCGATGAGGACGACGTTTTCCTTCTGCATGAACCAAGGGTACCACGGATGTCGCCGCGGTGATCAAACCGCTTGAAGCCGATGAAGTCTCTCGATGGCGGCCTGGAGGGTCTGGATCTTCTTGCAGAAACTGAAACGAACAAGGTGACTTCCGCGGGAAGGATCCGAGTAGAAGACGCTCGGCGGTATCGCGACGATTCCGCACTGCGTGATCAGGTGGGTGCAGAAGGCCACGTCGTCAGGCATTCCAAGAGGTCGATGGTCGGCCAGGATGAAGTACGAACCTTCCGGGGGCTCGGCGACCAGGCCGACCGAACGCAGGCCGTCGAGGAGCAGGTCCCGGCGCTGCCTGTACTCGGAGATGAACTCGGTGAAATATGCTTCAGGTGCATCCAGGGCGACCGCGGCCGCATGCTGCAGTGGCGTGGCCGTGGCGAACGTGAGGTACTGGTGACCTGACCGTACGGCCCCGGTCAGTCCTTCCGATGCGATGGCCCAACCGATCTTCCAGCCGGTCAGCGAGAAACTCTTGCCCAGGCTGGACATGACGATCGCGCGGTCCTCCATGCCAGGCAGGGAACCGAGGCTGACATGCTCGCGGTCGTAGACCAGATGCTCATAGACCTCGTCGCACAGGGCGATCACGTCCCACTTGATGCAGAGGTCGGCGATCACCTGGAGTTCCTCGGGACTGAACACCCGGCCGGTCGGGTTGTGTGGGGTGTTGACGATGATCACGCGTGTCCGGTCGTTGAAGGCCTCGGCCAGCTGCGTCGCGGGCAGCTCGAACCCAGGGGATTCCAGCGTGACGTATCGACACGTCGCGTGGGCCATCGCTGCGACGGCCACGTAGGAATCGTAGTACGGCTCGATGACGATGACCTCATCACCCGGATCCAGCAGTCCCAGCAGGGAGGCAGCGATCGCCTCGGTGCATCCGCTGGTAACGGTCACGTGTCTTCCGGGATCGATGCTGCGACCAAGACGCTCCTGGGCGTGCCGGGCGATCGACTCGGCAAGGACCGGGACCCCGTTGCTGGGCGCGTACTGGTCATGCCCTGACTCGATCGCCTCGATCGCGGCGGCCTTGATGAACGATGGTCCGTGGAAGTCGGGAAAGCCCTGTCCGAGGTTGATCGCATCGTGCTCCAGGGCGAGCCGGCTCATCGTCGCGAAGATGGATGAACCGAAGGGCCGGAGCCTGCTGGCGACGTGGCGGACCTGGGCTGGATCGTGTTCCATGTCCAGAGCGTACCAACCGATCGCCCCTGGTGCGGACGCGCCGTGCTGTGCTAGAGTCAGTTCATCATGCCGAGTGAGCGACCCCGAGAACTCGCCCGCGGAAAACACCTGTCACTGCTGGACCTGGCCGGCTGGGAGTTCGCCAGCAGGGTCGGGTGCACATCCGTCGTCGCCATCAGCGCCCGGACCGATGATGACCACCTGGTCCTGGTCCGGCAGCATCGACCCGCCATCGGAGGACCGTGCCTGGAACTTCCGGCCGGCCTGGTCGGCGACTCCGAGCAGTTGGCCGGGGAAGCGCCGCTGGAGGCCGCTCGGCGCGAGCTTCTGGAGGAAACCGGCTACCAGGCGGAGACCTGGTTCGAACATGCCTGCGGCTTTACATCGGCCGGGCTCACCGATGAACGAATCACCCTTTTCGGTGCACGGGATCTGCACAAGGTCACCGAGGGCGGCGGTGTCGATGGAGAGAACATCGAGACGGTGTTGGCCCCGATCCAGGGCTTCCAGTCCTGGGTCGATCGCCAGCGAGACGAGGTTGCCGGGATCGACCTGAAGGTCTACCTGGCGCTGGTCCCCTGGGAGACGTAGGCCTCCCGGCCGCGCAGCTTCTGATCAACGAAGTCGCCGATCGCCTGAAAACGACCATGCTCTGCCAGTTCCCAGAGACAGGTGGCCAGCCGTTCGATCATTCGAGGCCCGGAGTATCTCGAGGTATACCGCGGAAGCAGCTTTCCGGTATCCACGAACTCCCACGGGTGGAAGTAGAGATTCAGGTACCCGTCCTTCTGAAGCGTCCTGCGAAGGAACTTCCGATACAGTCCGAGCGGGATGTTCTTCATCAGCAGCCAGAACAAGGGGATCCGAAGTCCCGGGGTCACCGAGACCGGCATCTGCACGAGGCCGTTTTCCCGGTAGATCGTCCTCGGCAAGTCGAGGTTGTTGTAGCGGCCCGGGATCCAGGTGGGACTCATGCTGGAGTTGTAGACATACCCGGCATCGAGGATGTCCTGCGGGTCGGTCCATTGCAGGCGCGGACGCCTGAAGCCGATGATGGCCTGGCGGGAGATAGCCTCGAGCCGTTTCTTGCTTTCAAGCAGGTCCGATCGCTCGAAGCTGCCGTGATTCAGTCCGTGGCTGGCGATCTCGTGCTTCTGAGATGCCTGCTGGATCAACTCGGGCTCGGACTCGGCGAACCGCGCCGTCGTGAAGAGTGTGGTGCGGACCCCGATCGAGTCGATCCGCTCCATGACGGCCTCCATCCCACGACGAGAGATATCGATCTGTTCCTGGAAGGACAGGTCGTGCCCCTTGTCCAGGGGAGCGTCGAACTCCTCAACGTCCAGCGTGAGCATGATCACGGGATCCATGCAGTTCTCCAGCGGGTTTCTCGAGCTCCGCCTGCTCGTGTGGCGGGTCGTTGTCGACGTGCGGAACCGAGGAAAAACGACGGCCCATGTGCACCACCCTGATCCAGATGATGGATGCGAACATCTTGATCGGATCAAGGATGAGGTTCATCGTTGAGCCGATGTAGGAGTGGCGAGAGGAGACCCGAGCCGGGATCTCGCTGATGGTGCAACCGCTCCTGGTCGCAATGTAGAGCGCCTCGGCGTCGAAGGCGAAGTTCTCGATCCTGCCAAGGTCAACGATCCGTTGGGCGACGGGTCTCCGGAAGCCCTTGAGACCGGCCTGCGTATCGCGGTATGGAAGACCGAGGAACAGACGGACGATCATGTTGAACAATCGTCCCATCAGGCGACGCTTGAACTGGATGTTCTCCTGCTGCCGCGGGTCGAGGCTCCTGGAACCGATCACCACGTCCGAGGTTGAAAGCCCCTCCAGCAAAGGTGTCATGTGATCCTCGAGCGGGTAGGCCAGGTCCCCGTCGGTGAACCCGATCAACGGCGCCGTGGATGTGGCGATGCCACGACGGATCGCGTTGCCCTTGCCGAGGTTCATCGGCGATCTGACCAGTTCAATGGCCGGGGAATCCTGGGCGGCCAGGCGTGACTCGACCTGGTCGGCCGTATCGTCATCGGAACCGTCGTCGACGAAGATGAAGTGGAACTCCGGATGCTTCTGGCTGAACACCGAGACCCGGCTGAACACCGAGCCGATCATCGCGGACTCGTTGTAGATCGGCAGGATCACGTCGATCTTGTGCATACGGTGTGTCTCCGGACCCAGGCGACTCATCCATGGAAATCACACGTGGGCTTCCTGCCTGAAGTAGAATCAACACGGTACAAGCTGATGCAACAGCAAGCCACCCACCAACACGCTCTGAAGCAAGGATTCCTGGTCACAGGCAGCTTCCTGCTGATCACGATCCCCATCGTGATCTTCTGCATCCACACGGCGATGGAGTTTCTCCAGCTGGGCGGGATGGATTTCCGGATCTTCTACTGGGCGGCCGAGGCCGTCATGGAAGGCCGGGATATCTACACCTCGAGCAACCCCGATGAACCCGAGGCGTACATCTACCCGCCCCTGGTGGCGATCCTGTTCACGCCCCTGACGATGCTGAGCCTGGAGCAGGCGGGGGCGACCTGGACCATCATCAATGGAATTCTCAGCTTCGCATGCATCGGCCTGGGTGCCCGTGAGATCACCCGTCGCTTCAAGGGTCGCCAAGACGCCTCGACCACTTGGGTCGTGGCAGCACTGGGATTCCTCATACTGCTGCCCCGTTTCAAGGCGGAGATCGACCAGGGCCAGACGGACCTGCTCGTACTGCTGGCGGTCATCGGCGCCCTGATTCTGGTCGGCAAGCGATGCGCCGGATGCCGATTCGTATCCGGGCTGCTTCTTGGCCTGGCCGCCAATGTCAAGTACCAGACGCTGATCTTCATGCCGTACCTGCTGTTCAGGAGGCAGTGGACGACGGCCGCAGGCCTGGCAAGCGGCTTCCTCCTCGGCGCGTTCAGCGGGATCCTGATCTTCGGCGCCCAGCGGAACATGGAGTATCTCGGCCGTGCCTTCGGCGGACTTGCTCGCATGACGGGCCTGGCTCCCCCGGCCGAGGTCCATGTCGCCGAGATCTACCCGATGACCTGGCACGGCTCACTGGCGATCCCCAGCGTGATCGGCCGTTGGGTCGAGTCACTGGATGGATCGATGGTGATGACGGTGTCACTGGTTGGACTCACGGCAGGGCTGCTCCTGCTGATCGGGTGGCTCATCTACCGCCAGCGAGGTGTTCCGCTGTTCCTGCACAGGGCCGGAGACGTCCAGACCGGCAGTTGGCAGGCCTCGGTGGTGGCGATGGAATGGGCTTCTCTGATGGTGGCGGCGATCGTCTTCAGCCCACAGGCCAAGATCCGGCACTTCGTACTCCTGCTTCCACTCTCCCTGATCGTGGCCCAACTGCTCGTCATCGCGAGAAGATCGGTCCCGCGATGGCCGTTGCTGCTGCTGACAATTCTCATGTTTCTCGGCTGGATCCTGCCGCCTGAAAGCTGGATGGACCGTGTCCCCAAGGCGACCTGGAGACTTCATGGCGGGCCAGTATGGCTGCTGCTTGCCATGCTGATGTGCTGCGTCTGGACCGCCCTTGGCTGGGCCAGGCAGGAGCAAGAACTCGCGGATTCATGAGAACATGGCGTCTTTGGGGTATCGTGTAGGATCCTGGATTCACGGGACACAAGACGAGATGACTCGCAGAATCACCCTGTTACTTGCACTGGCGATCGCCGTCCTGGGCGCGGCTTCCTGTTCAGGCGTCGAACGAGCCAAGCCCAAGTCGCAAACCCGTCGTCTCAGCGAACCGGTCTTCACCCTCGAGGTGGAACCGATGATGCGCAACACCGTTGCAAGCGAGTCCATCGTCGTCGGAACGGCCGAGACCGTCGTGCGAGGGTACGGACTGGTCGTCGGACTCGACAACACCGGATCGCGGGTTCTCCCAGCGACGGTGCGGGCCTACATGCTGCAGATGATGACCAAGATGGGCGTTGGCAGTCATGCACGCGATGCCGGCAATCTCAGTCCTCGAGCGATGCTGGACTCCGAGGAAACCGCCGTGGTCATCGTCGAAGGCATCATTCCTCCGGCCGCCCCGGCCGGCACCAGGTTCGATGTCCGCGTCTATGCCGTGCCCGGCTCCGGCACGACCAGCCTCGAGGGCGGCTCACTCTGGACGACCGAGTTGCGTCCAGGCCCGCTGGCCGTCGGCGGTCGCCAGGCCTTCAGTCTGGCCAAGGCCAAGGGCATGATCTTCATCAACCCGTTCATGACGACCGACCAGGACGAGACCGCCCCCACCACCGTTGACATGACTACAGGCCGCATTCTTGATGGCGGCGTGGTGAGCAAGTCCATGCCAGTCAAGCTTCGACTGGCGACTCCCAGTCACACCCGTACGGCCACACTGATCACCGCGATCAATACGAACTTTCCCCGGGAACCCGGCCAGCGAGATGAGACTGCCCGTGGCGAGTCCGGAGAATCCATCGAGATCACGATCCCACCATCCCATCATGATGATTCCGGTGAGTTCATCGAGCTCCTGAGACACACGACATTGAACGTCGCGGCTCCGGAGCAGATGGCCATGAATGTCAGGCGGAGCCTTCTTTCCACGCCCGGCGCATCCGAATCGGCCAGTTGGCGATGGCAGGCGCTCGGACGCAGAGCCATCCCGATGTTTCAGGATCTGTACGACTACCCCGAGGAACAGCCCCGCCTGGCCGCCCTTGAAGCCGGATGCAGGCTCGGTGATCCGATGGTCGTCGACCCCCTCGTCGACATGGCCAACAACTCCAAGGACCTCGACACCCGCCTGGCGTGCCTTGCCCTGCTCGGCCAGACCGTCCCAAATCCACGGATCGACATGGAGATCCGGCCGATGCTGGATGATGAGAATGTCGACATCCGACTGGGGGCGTTCGAGTCCCTGCTCGAACGCCAGGATCCGTACATCAAATCGGTCATGATCGACGAGAAGTTCACGCTACACCTGGTCAGGAGCGAGAAGCCCCTGATCTACATCAGCCAGTCGGGCAAGCCCCAGATCGTCATGTTCGGAACGCAGATCCCGGTCAAGCAGCCGATGACCCTGATGACCCAGGAGAACAACCTCATTCTCAAGGCCGACGAGGGTGATGAGCACATCGAGATCTTCTATCGCCAACGCAGCAGCGAATCGGCCAGCATCGAGGAGGTAGATCCCTACCTGGCCCCGCTGGTCTTCTTCCTCGGCCACAGGACCTCCGTCGAGAGTCCCGCCACCGGTATTGACCTGAGCTACTCCGAGACCATAGGCACGCTGCACGAACTCTGGAAAGCCGGCTACATCCAGGCCGACTTCAAGGCCGAGCAGGACCGGATCCTCGCCGCGATCCTCAGGTCCACCGAATCGGAGGAACTGGAACTGAGACCGGAGTTCGACGGCCAGCCTTTGGCCCCGAGCCTGGATGACGCCTTGCCGGGTCTGGAGCCCGGAGATGATTCGGTGCCGGGGTCGCGAAAGCCCAAGTCCGGGCAGGAGAACGGTCGAAATAGTGGTACAGTGGTCCCACGTTAGGTGGCGACCATGTTTGAGCCGCCTTGTGTATCGTGGCAGGCACGGGGAACCATGGAGGGTTCCCGGGACTGACAGGAGGTCACCACCCAGATGCGATTATCCAAGCTGACACTCTCCGGATTCAAGAGCTTCGCCGACCAGACGGAGTTTCATTTTGACGCGCCGATCACCGGCGTGGTCGGACCCAACGGGTGTGGCAAGAGTAACGTCGTCGATGCGATCAAGTGGGTCCTCGGCGAACGGTCCGCCAAGAGCCTCAGGGGCTCGGCGATGCTCGATGTCATCTTTGCCGGCAGTGCCGCCCGCAAGCCCATGGGCTGTGCGATGGTCACACTGACCTTCGACAACCCGAGAACAGGCCAGGACGACGGGGCGCGCAACCAGGACGATTCCCTCGCCTCGCCGCTCGAGGACGACGTCGAGCTGGACCTCGACGAGGATGCCAACCTCCCAAGCATGATCGACCACGCTACATCGCGTGGCCGAATGCTGCCGATCGACACGGACGAGGTCGACGTCACCCGGCGACTCTACTCCGATGGCAAGAGCGAGTACCTGATCAATGGCAGCAAATGCAGGCTCCGTGACATCAAGGAGCTCTTCCTGGACACCGGCATCGGCAACGACGCCTACTCGATCATCGAGCAGGGCAAGGTCGACGCGATGCTTCTGGCCAATCCGACTGAGCGCCGCTCCATCCTCGAGGAAGCGGCCGGGGTGGCCAAGTTCCGCACGCGCAAGGTCGAGGCGGCACGGAAACTCGATCACGCCGAACGACACCTCATCTCACTGAGGGAACAACTCGCCTCCACCGAGCGACGACTGAGGATCGTTCGAGGCCAGGCCGAGAAGGCCCGGAAGTTCACCACGCTCAATGACCGGAGGGTCATGCTGCGACGATCGGTGATCCTGGAGCAGTACCACGACATGGAAACACGGCTGCACGGACTGACCAGCCAGCTGCAGAGGATCGTCTCCGACCGCAACCGCCTCCAGGACGAAGTCGCCCGCTTCGAACAGGACAAGCAGGATGCCGAGATCGCCCGACATGACGTGGCCAGGAAGCAGAACGAACTGGAACAGGAACGGATCACCCAGGAGGCCCAGGTCCAGCATGCCGGCCAGAGAGAGGATCTGACTCGCAGGAACCTCGAGCAGGTCATCCAGCAGCGGACGCTTGCCAGCCAGCGACACCAGGAATGCTCCAGGCAGCTTGCTGAACTCCAGACGCGACAGGATGACATCACCAACGAGATTGCCGCGTGCGCAGAGAAGGTTGCGGACCTGGAACGCCTGGCCGACTCGATCGTCGGCGAGCAGGCCCAGGCCGACGAGGCCCTCGTGAAGGCCCAGGATGAGGCCGAGCAGCAGCAGGAAACCGTCGCACGGATCGAACGGGACATCCTCGGACTGGAGAGTCGCCGCAGTTCATTCGCCGAGCGGGCCAGCAGCATCCGTGAACAGAAGACCCGCCTGCACCAGCGGGAACAGGAACACCAGGCCGAGCTGGAGTCCCACCGCCAGCAGCGTGAAGGATTCAGCGCCTCCCTCAAGGATGCCGGCGAGGAATCATCGCGGATCCATGAACAGCTCGAGGATCACTCCCGTGAACTGGCCCGTCTGGACCAGAGCCACAGCGACCTGGCCTCCCGACTGGCAGGCTCCCGGGACGATCGGACCAAGATCGAGGCGCGCCGACACCTCCTGGAGGAGCTGATCCAGTCGCACGAGGGATTCTCCACCGGCGTGCAGACCCTGATCGAGAACCGGCACCGGTATCCGTTCGTCAAGGGACTGCTTGGCGAGTCGATCGAGACCGATCGAAGCCATGCCCGAGCCGTCGAGACGGCCCTCGGGCAGAACCTTCAGCTGGTCCTGGTCGATCGCATCGAGTCGCTCATGCCCTACATGGAGACGCTCGAATCGATCGAAGGCAAGCTCGCCTTCGCCGCGCTTGACACACCGGAGAACTTTGACGCAAGGATGCTCTCGGAGCGACCCACCAATGCCCTGCGACTGCTTGACTGCATCCAGTCCAGCCCGGAGGTCGCCCCGCTCCTGAAGCGACTGCTCGCGACGACATGGTTGGTCAATGACCTTGCCATGGCGATCGAGTTGTCCACCACGACCCTCGTCGGCCATCGCATCGTGACCACAAAGGGCGACCTGGTCGAGCCCGATGGACGGGTCCAGCTCGGCGGCATCGATTCGGGCGATGGCTGGATGACCCGAAGGGCCGAGATGAAGGAGCTCTCAATCGAGGTCCAGCATTTGACCGAGCAGATCACCGCCCTGGAGGCCAGCCAGCAGGAGTTGAACGAGCAATCCAGCAACCAGCAGGAACAGGAACGACAGTTGGCCGACCAGCTCCAGGCAGCCAGAACGCGCGAGTTGGAATCCCGCCACAGGGTCAACCAGCTGGACCACCTCGTCCAGAGACTCGAGCACGAGATCGAAGTCATCGGCCAGGAGGCCGTCGCGATGCAGGATCGTCTTGATGACATCTCCAAGGACCAGGAGTCGATCACGCAGAAGATCCAGCAGCTGACGGGACTCAAGCAGGATGAATCCGCCAAGTCGGATTCGTCGCGGCAGAGGCTCCAGGAACTTGAACAGCACCTGGACCAGCAGAACGAGGCGCTTTCACAGTCCAGGGTCGACCTGGGCCAGGCCAACGAGAAGCTCGATGCGACCAGGCGTGAACAGGCCTCCAACCTCAGGCAGGTCGAGGATCTCACCCGCCAGGAGGAGATCGCCGCCGAACAGGACAGCCATTACCGCCAGGAGATCCAGAAGCACGAGGCCACCATCGCGGAAGCCCGCCGGGGTCAGGAAGCCGCTCGACAGAGACTCGAAAGCATCGAGAACTCCATCAACGACATCGGCGGTGATATCACCGCGGCAATGGAGGCCGTGGAGCGTTCGGCCGAGACGCTGGAGAGCGGCCGACAGCAGGCCGTCCGGGTCGACCGGGATCATCACGCCATCGAGATGAGCCGGCGTGAACTGGAGATCAAGCGGGAGACACTCCAGGAACAGGCCCTTGAGGAGATGCAGTTGGACCTGGACCAGGAGTATGCCCAGTACCTGCCGAAGCGATCAGCGGAGGACTTCGAGGCCGTCGACCGCGTGTCGGCCGAGACCGAGATCAATGAACTTCGCGAGCAGATCAAGGCTCTCGGTAACGTCAATCTCGATGCGTTGGACGAGGAGGGGCTGCTCTCCACCAGGAACGAGGAACTGGTCACCCAACTGGAGGACATCGACTCGGCACGCAAGCAGCTGACCGATCTCATTGAGAACCTCGACCGGTACAGCAGAAAGCGATTCGAGGAGACCTTCAACCGGGTCCGCGAGCACTTCGCCGGGACCGGCGGCATGTTCAGGCGGCTCTTCGGCGGCGGCAACGCCGACCTCTTCCTCCTGCCTGACGAGGATGGGAACGTCGACTGGCTCGAATCGGGTGTCGAGATCCGCGCCAAGCCCCCGGGCAAGGAGCCACGAGTGATCAACCAGCTGTCCGGCGGCGAGAAGACCATGACCGCCGTCGCGCTGCTGCTGGCGATCTTCCAGAGCAAGCCATCGCCCTTCTGCATCCTCGACGAGGTCGATGCGGCACTGGATGAAGCCAATGTCGATCGCTTCTGCAACGTGCTTCTTCCGTTCCTGGATCACTCGCACTTCATCATCATCACCCATCACAAGCTCACGATGCAATCCTGCGACCTGCTGTACGGCGTTACGATGCCCGAGCGTGGCGTCTCCAAGCGCGTCGCCGTCAAGCTCGAGGATGTCCGTGGGGATGGTTCGATCCGCAAGGTTGATCGGGACCAGGCCGATCCCCCGCTGGTCGAGGTCGAACCGGGTGGAGGGCTCCAGGCCACCAGGAAGATCCAGGCTGAATCCAGCTGATCAGGACACCTTTCGTTCAAGCCAGCCCGTGACAATGTGAATCATCTCGTCCAGCTGCCTGCTGGGCTCGTCCGCCGGGTTGAACGGGTTCGGCGTGTTGAACACGTGATCGGCACCCTCGATCTGGACACGTTCCAGGTCCGGGCAGCCCGCCGCCGCCGCCGCGATCCGATCCATCGCCTGAACCGGGATCGTCATGTCGGCGGTTCCATGGACCAGGAGCATCGGGACATCGATTGAACCGACCAGTTCGAGCAGATCATGTGCCTCGGGCTGGTCCAGTTGTTCCTGGAGGAAGACGGCATCGACCCGAAGCCGCTGCCCGGTCCTGTTGGAGACCTGGTCGAGCCCCCCTTCCTGGAGAATCCGATCCTGATGGTCCTTCCAGGGATTGCAGGCATCCGGAGAGTTCAGCGTGACCACGCCTGAAGCCCCTGCCCCGGACAACTGCCCCCGGGCCGCCGCCAGGAGACTGGTGACCCCACCTCGACTGTGCCCGACCAGGTACAACGGCAGCTCATCCGGACCGCCATCTTCGATGATCAGTCGTGGAATCGCCCCTGACAAAAGTTCCAGGTCCTCGACCTGCTTGTTCCAGGTGTTGATCGAGAACAGGTCGGCCCTGGCAAAGGACGAATGGTCATGGTCGACTCCAGAGTGGCTGAAGTTGAACCGGCAGGTCGCCAGGCCCGCCTGGGCCAGTGCATCGGCGAGGAACGGGAACATGCCGTATTCCATGTACCCCATGTACCCGTGGGCCAGGAGCACGATGCCACGTGGCGAGATTGCAGGCATGTGCAGCTTGGCCCTGATCGGCTGCTCGTGGGACCCCGGTATCTCCACCGCCAGGACGGATGTCTCCGGGGCCATCAGAGGTTCCCGATGAGCACGTCGGTGAACTCGGTCGTATCCAGTCGCCCCCCGAGATCCATGGTCAGGCTTCCGGATTCCAGCGTCTTGTTATATGCCGCCTTGATCCGGTCCGCCGCAGCGGCAGCGGCCTGGTCCGACCTGGTCGATGCCAGGTGGTTCAGGAGCATCACGAGGCTCATGATCACCGCCAGCGGGTTGGCCTTGTTGCTTCCGGCGATGTCCGGGGCCGAGCCGTGCACGGCCTCGAAGACGGCCTGATCACGTCCGATGTTGGCTCCGGGCACGACACCCAAACCGCCGACGAAACCGGCACACAGGTCGCTGACGACGTCACCATAGAGATTTTCGCAGAGGACCATGTCGAACTTCGATGGATCCTGGACCAGCTTCATGCATGCTGCATCGATGATCAGCTCCTCGTACTCGATGTCCGTGTAACCGGCGGCAACCTCCTTGGCGCATCGGATGAAGAGGCCGTCACTGAGTTTCATGATGTTCGCCTTGTGCAGGGACGTGATCTTCCGTCGGCCACGTGCCCGGGCGTACTCGAATGCGAATTCGGCGATCCGCGTGCAGGCCGTCTCGGTGGCGACCTTCAGCGAGGTGATCACGCCATCGGTGATCACGTTCTCGATTCCCGAATAGAGCCCCTCGGTGTTCTCCCTGATCACCACCATGTCCACATCCTGGTACCGGGTGTGGATCCCAGGAAGGCTTCTGACGGGCCTGACGGCCGCGTAGAGGTTCAGGCTCTTTCTCAACTGGACGTTGACCGAGGCGTATCCTCCACCCAGGGGCGTGGTGCAGGGGCCCTTCAGGGCGATGCGGGTCGAACGGATCTGATCGATCGTCTCCTCGGGCAGGACGTCATCGTGGGACTCAAGGGCCGACTCACCGGCATGGCATCGAATCCACTCGATGTTCGCACCGGCAGCCTCGGCCAGCGCGACAGCGGAGGAGGTCACTTCCGGACCGATGCCGTCTCCGGGAATCAGGACTACCTGTGTGCTCAAGGGTGAACCGCTCCTTTCTGTGCGGCTGAAGATACCATGAGCGGGGAAACTGATCAGCCAAGAGACCTCCAGCCCTCATGACACGGGAAGAGACAACATGCGACGTCCTGGTGCTCGGCGGAGGCGTCGCCGGACTCTTCATCCTGGACGCACTGGCCCGGGCGGGGTTTGATCCACTGCTGATCGAGGCCGGACGTCTCGGGACAGGTCAGACATCCTCGAGCCAGGGGATCCTTCACGGCGGGCTCAAGTACGCGCTGGACGGGATCGTCGGCCGCAGTTCCACCTCGATCGCGACGATGCCGGTCCGCTGGGCGTCGATGCTGCAGGGGACCGCAGCGCCTGACCTGTCCGACGTGGGTGTGCATTCGGAGCACTGCTATCTCTGGAGAACCACGACACTGGGCTCTCGACTCGGGATGATCGCTGCCAGGAGCGCCCTGAAGGCCAAGCCGAGGCAGGTCGATCCACAGGAACGCCCCGAGGTCCTGGCCGCCTGTCCGGGCTCGGTGGCCGTCGTTGATGAAACCGTCATCGATCCGATCAGCCTGCTCCGGTCATTGGCCGACCGGCACCAGTCAAGGCTGCTGGCGATCGATGGTCCTGATCGCATGACGATTCAGGTCGACCAGCCCGGACAGGTCGAGTCGTTGCAACTGCACGACGACCAGCGGGTCCTCGTGATCAGGCCGACACTGGTCGTCCTGGCCGCTGGCTCGGGCAACCAGAAGCTGCTGCAGGATGCTGGCTGCAGTCAGCCCGCAATGCAGAGACGTCCTCTCAGGATGGGCATGCTCAGGGGCGATCTCCCGATGCTCTGGGGCCATTGCGTCGATGGCGCCAGGACCCGGATCACGGTGAGCTCCGCCACGGACGAGAACGGCCGGGTCGTCTGGCAGGTTGGCGGCCAGGTTTCCGAGGATGGCGCCACAATGGACCATGATCGATTCCTGGAACATCTTCAGTCGGAGATCCGAGCGACGATCCCGGGCTTGGACACCAGCGGCATCCAGTGGGCCTCCTACATGGTTGATCGAGCCGAGGAATCCACATCCGGCTCGAAGCGACCGCACCAGTACACCATCAACCACCAATCCGGGAACATGCTCACCTGCTGGCCCACCAAGCTCGTGATGGCCCCCCTGCTTGCCGACGATGTCGTCGAGCTGATCATGCAACGACTCGAGCCAGGCGCACCTGCCGGGGCACGCGGTGATACATTCAACAAGTGGCCACGACCGAACGTGGCACAGCCACCATGGGAGCTCCAGTCGTGCTGGACAGACGACAACTCGGCAGCAACGGCCCGCTGATCAGTACGATCGGCTTCGGCGCGTTCAAGATCGGCCGCAACGAGGGGATCAAGTACGAGCACTCGTATGATCTTCCGACCGACGAGCAGGTCGCCTCGCTCATCCATGGGCTGCTCCAGGCCGGGGTCAACTACTTCGACACCGCCCCAGCCTATGGTCTCAGCGAAAAGCGACTCGGGGAGCACCTCCCTGCTTCCGACCAGATCATCGTCTCGACGAAGGTCGGTGAAACCTTCCAGGACGGCCGCTCAACCCATGACTTCTCCGCCGGGGGGATCGACCAGAGCATCGATCGGAGCCTCCGGCTGCTTCGAAGGCCCAGGCTCGACATCGTCTTCATCCACTCCGACGGCAATGACCTGTCGATCCTGGAGTCTTCAGATGCAATCCCCGCGCTGAGAAGGCGACAGGAGGCCGGTGACATCGGCGTGATGGGTTTTTCAGGCAAGACGCTTCAGGGCCACGAGCACGCCCTCTCGCTGGATGTCTTCGGCGCCCTGATGGTCGAGTACAACCTCGGGAACCGGGAACAGGAGCCGATCCTGGCCAAGGCACAGGCCCGTGGCGTAGGAGTCGTGATCAAGAAGGGGCTCGGCTCGGGGACGCTCGACCCCCACGAGGCCATCCCATTCCTCGCCAAGGAGCCGATCACGTCGATTGTTGTCGGGGGACTTGACCTGGACCACCTCCTGGACGACGTACGACTGGCCACCCAGGTCTGAACAGCTACTTCAGCTGAGGAATCACCAGTGACTGACCGACCTTCAGGTTGCCAGGGTCGTCACCAAGGACCTTCCTGTTGGCATCCCAGATCCTCGACCAGAGCGTGGCGTCGCCATAGAACCGCTGGGCGATCCTGGACAGGTTGTCACCGGAGGCAACCGTGTACTCCCTCGAACCACCGGGCAGACGTCGACCGACCGGAGCCGGACTGTCGTTGACGGCCTTGTCCCTGGGTGGAATCCTCAGCTTCTGGCCGATGCCGAGCCTGTTCGGATTGATGCCCGGGTTGGCCCTGGCAATGACGGACCAGAGCAGCGGATCGCCGTAGTACTCCTGGGCGATGGAGCTGAGTGTCTGGTTCTCCTGGACGACGTGCTCCCGGACTGGAACCTCTCGGGTGACCCGTCGAGGCTTTGGAAGCGTGATCGTCGGCTTGATCGGTGCGGCGGCCTGCTCGACCTGCTGCTGCTGTGGAGCTGGTGTCGGCTCGACGGTCGCTTCCGAGCTGGCTGGTGGCACCGGACGCAGGAAGCTCAACGGGGCCAACGGCTTGATCTCGGATCGATCAGCCGATTCGACGGGCATGGCGCCCTTGCCGGGATCGGGCTCGACTGCAACGACCTCCAGTGGCGCCAGGAAGGTCCGGTCAGGTCGTGATGGCTCGGCTGGAGACCGTTCCATGACGACTTCACGTGCCTCGGGCTGTTCGATGCTGGGGGATGGTTCGGGCTGGCTTGGCAGGGGCAGGCTCGCCATTGGCTCACGGGTCGGCTGGATTGGTTGAGTCACTGGATCGACGATTTCCAGCGGCTGGACACCCTGTGGCTCAGGTTCCGGCGAGGGAACGACCCAGCCATAGTAGATACCGCAGAAGCCGATCAGGCCGACGATCAGAACGGAGAAGAATTTTGCCCCTGTTGACATGTGTGTTGCCTCCTTGCATCACGGGTCCGTAAGCCAGCTTGTGTCCCAGCCCGCCTCATGGCGAGCGTGTCAATACCCACCCTCAACTACCGACGGCAACGACATCGACGGTGTCTTCATCTTCATCGGCTCGAGGGGCCTGCCTGTCATGAAAACGACTGTACACCAGAGGTGCCGCGATCGCCACGGAGCTGTAGGTCGCCGCGATGAGGCCGACGAGGAAGGTGAATGCGAATGGCCGGATCCCGGTCCCTCCAAGGACGAACAGGATCAACGCCGTGACGATGGTCGTACCGCTGGTCAGGACGGTTCGGCTGAAGGTCTGGTTGATGGCGCTGTTGACCGTCTGGGCCCCGGCATAGTTGAGCTTGCCGCGGTTCTCCCTGACACGGTCGAGGATGACGATCGTGTCGTTGAGGCTGTACCCGATGATCGTCAGAAGACCTGCAACCACGTTCAGGTCGATCCTGAACTCCTCGATCAACAACGTCCGCCCGAAGGCGTGGTTGGCCACCATCGTCGAGAGGGCCAGGGCCCCCAGGCAGACCGAGACGTTGAACAACAGGGCCATGATGGTGCAGACCGAGTACCGGAGGCTTCCGAACCGGATCCAGATGTAGGCCAGCATGCCCAGGAGGCTGAGGATGATGGCGACGATCGCGCTGGCCGCCAGGTTCTCGGCGACCCTCGGCGAAAAGCTGGACACCTGCTCGAGGCTCGCCTTCTGCTTGAATGCCTTGGAAACCAAGTCCCATTCCTTGCTGGCAAGCTCGCGATCCCAGGTATCAAGCTCGACATCGAAGGCGTTGACGTCCGGGTCGTAGACCATCACGGCAACGGAGCTCCAGGTGCCCTGAGTCGGGCCAGGCTCGACACCAACGACCTCGATGTCACGCCCGAGGGTGCTGGAGTAGTCCGGCTGGTTTCTCATCCGATCGATACGCTGAACGACCTCATCCAGGGCAACCGATGGAGCGATGTCCTCGACAAGGATCCCGACTCCGCCCCTGAAGTCACCGATCGGCGTGTTGATCTGCTCAAGCGACAGGGCATCACCAAGTCGATCACCATCCAGGGAGTACGTGAACCGCGTGTGATCACTGTCGTCGATCCCAGCGAACTCGACGGGCTGGATCACGTCCAGTTCGGATTCGAACTGGTTGACGATCGCTTCCTCGATCGGCCCGCTGATGTTCTGGTCATCCGTGGCCTGGGGGGGATTGGCGACCTTGACCTGGAAGCCCGAGGCTTCCATGTCCTGGTTGGTCGTGCCCACCGTCAGCACGATCGCGTTGGCGAGTTCGCTCAGGATCGGGTCATCCGGATTGTCCCGGCCGATCTGTCGGATCCGTTCCTCGACGAGTCCCCTGGAGATCATCAGGTGACCATCCGGGCCCGCGACCTCCCCCGGCTCGGCGTCGCGGGTCATCATGGTGAGGCTGACACCACCCCTGAACTCGGTCTCCAGGATGTCACGGCCCCTGCTGAAGAACAGGACCAGGCTGGCCACCGCCAGGATGAGGCTGAATCCGAGGAAGAACGGCCGCAGGGAGATCCAGTTGATTCGAGGTTCCAGCAGCCGGTGGATCGCCGGAATGACCGTTGGAAGCATCGGCAGGGATCTGGCCTTGAAGCCTTCGGTGTAGAGGGCGAAGACGACCCTGGTCACGAAGAGCGTCGTGAAGAGGGTGCCCAGGACACCCAGTGACAATGTCAGAGCGAATCCCTTGACCTCCGTCGCCGCGACCTTGTAGAGCACGAAACAGACAATGAGGTTCGTGATGTTGCCATCGATGATGGCGCTGGTCGCCTTCTGGTACCCAAGTCGGATCGCGTTGCGCAGATTCTCCTTGTAGTTGACCATCTCCTCGCGTATTCGTTCGTAGATCAGCACGTTCGCATCGACCGCCATGCCGATGGTCAGGGCAATGCCCGCCAGGCCCGGGAGTGTGAACGTGCCATCGATCATCGCCATCACGCCGAAGACGAACAGCGCATTGATGCACAGGGCGATGTCGGCGACGACGCCCGCGAAGAAGTAGTAGATGATCATGATGATCGCGGTGACGATCACCGAGAGAAGCACCGCCTCGAGGCCTCGCTTGAGGTTGTCCGCACCGATGGAGGGCCCGAGAATGCTCGTGGAGATCGGCTCGGCACTCAGCCTCGCCTCGAGGCTGCCTGCAGCCAGCACCCTGATGAGGTAACTGATCTCGTCATCGGAGAAGTTGCCGGTGATCTGTCCCCTGCTTGCGATCCGGGACTGCAGCGTCGGAGCACTGTAGACCTGACCATCAAGGACGATCGCCATCTGTGCCTGCTGGTGCGGACCGGTGAGCTTGCTCATCAGGAGGCCGCCGGCCGGATCCAGGGAGAAGCTGACCGCCGGGCGGCCCATCTCGTCGACGATCCGGTTGGCACTCTGGAGACTCCACCGTGACCCGTCCTCATGGGTCATGCTCTTGGTGGGCGTCGTGTAGAGCAGCAGGTAGATCTCGTCCTCGTACTCGGCGGCGATCAGGCCGCGCTGGGAGGCGAAATAGGACTCCGGATTGGCCTGGAGGATCGCAAGCTGCTCCTCGCCGTCGTACCACTGCTTCAGATCATTGACCTTGAACCATGCCGCGACGTTGGAATCCGTGTTGAGCGGGCCGCGTTCGACGAGTTGCTCTCGCATGATCGCCGGGTTGACCCCCTCGGGCTTGGCATTGGCCACGGCGATGCGGAACTCGAGGACGCCCGCACCCTGGAGGAGTCGCTTCAGATCCTCGGGATCATCCAGGCCCGTCCGTCGCTCGATGTAGGCGTCATGGGCGATGATCAGTTCGTCAACCCGTCCGGCAAGGTGCGGGAACTCCGACTTGATCGAATCGATCTCGACCATGCGGGCCGACAATTCCATGACCGGGTTGCCCTGCTCGTCCACCAAGGGCGTCCCATCGGCCGAGGTCGACTGCTTGGCTTGACCACGGTCCAGCCCGAGTGCCCGCATCAGGCGTGCATCATCGAGTGTCTCCAGGAGCAACTGCTGCTGGATCCTCTCCTGCATGACCTCGGCGGTGGCGATGCTCCGTTCGTATCGCTCGATCTCCTGGACATCCTTCCCGGCCGCAAGCGCCTCCTGGAGCTGCTGCCTGGAATCCCTGGCCATGTCATGGACACGCTGAAGTTCCCTGATCCTCGAGTAGCGGCTGCCGATCACGTCGGCCTGGTCAGGATCGCCCCCGAATTGCTCCAGAGCGTTGCCGGCATCCAGCGCCTGTTCAAGCTGCCCGGGGTTGAGTCTGGACAGATCAAGCAGCTCCTGGAGCTGTCCCTTGTAGGCCTTCTGGAGTTCCCGAACCTCGGGCGAGGGCAGCGGCATGACGACCTCGATCCGGTCAAGCCCCTGCGGCTGCATCGAGATGTCCAGCACGCCTTGTGGGTTCACACGAAGCTGCAGCACGTCGATGACCTGTGCCAGCACATCTTCCCGCTGGGCATCCTCGGGCATCTTCACCGAGTAGACGAGGCTGACACCACCACGAAGGTCCTTGCCGAGTCGAATCTTCTCACTGGGCGGATAGAGCGCCCAGAGACAGAGGGCCACGACGATGAGGATAAGGATGATCTTGAAGGCGATGTTTCTCATCATTTGACTGCCTGGGCGATGCTTCCTGTGGTTCGGTGTTCACATGTCCTGTGGAATCAGTCCTTGGTGTCAGGAATGACCTGTTGGACGGCTGTTCGGGCGAAGGTCATCCGGGTGTTGGACGCCTCGTCCACCTTGATGACGACGGTGTCGGGCTTCAGCTCCACGACGGAGCCGATGATCCCGCCGATGGTCTGGACCTGGTCATGCTTCTGGATGCTGTTGAGCATCTCCTGCTTTCTCTTTCGGTCCTTTCGCTGGCTGAAGATCGAGAAGAGGATCATGACGCCGAAGATCGGAATGATCAGCCAGATGATGTCGAGCATGGGGCTGGCGCCACCCGGGGCACCCCCCCCATCAGCGTCGGACTCCTCGACGATGATCTCGGTCGTGCTGGCCGATGGCGGCGCATCCTGAAATCCGATCACGAGCATGTGCTGGTACTGTGGACTGGGAACCATGTCTTGCATTACTCCTCCAGGAAGTGTGCACATCAGGCCGAATCGTCATCGAGGCCTTCGCCCGGGCCCGATACGGCCGGTTCGAGACCAAGGACCGGCCATCGTTGGCCGAGCAAAGACCACGAATCATCCATGATCGCCCCCCTGATGTCCAGCATGAGGCGCTGGAAGTGCCTGATGTTGTGGAGGCTTACGAGAGCGGATCCCAGCAGTTCATCGGCCATGAAGAGGTGCCGGAGGTAACTTCGACTGAACCCCCCGGCACAGACCTGGCAGTCACATTCAGCCTCTATCGGACCTGGATCCAGCTTGAATGAGGCATTTCGCAGTCTCAGGGGACCTCTGGACGTGAAGGCGTAGGCCTTCCGGCCGTTCCGTGTCGGAAGCACGCAGTCGAACATGTCCACGCCGGCCTGGACGGCCTGCAGAAGGTCCCGCTCGTAGCCGACCCCCATGAGGTACCGGGGCTTCTGCTCCGGCAGCATCGGGGCGGTCAGCCTGATGATCTCATGCATCAACTCGTTGGACTCGCCCACGGCCACGCCTCCGATGGCATAGCCGGGAAGATCCATCTGGGTGACCTGCTCCGCACTGCGAGCCCGCTCATCGGGTTCGGTACCACCTTGGACGATCCCGAAGAGGGCCTGGTGATCCGAATGGACATGGGCGTCGATGCATCTCTGGAGCCATCGAGCGGTTCGGTCGTTGGCCAGTCGGACTCGGTCGAGATATCCCTCCGGGTGGTCCTGGCGGGAAGGCGGACAATCATCAAAAGCCATGATGATGTCGGCGCCGATGGCATGCTGGACCTCCATCGATCGCTCGGGCGTCATGCTGACCATCGATCCGTCGACGAAGCTCTTGAACCGGACACCATCGTCGTCGACTGAATTAATGTCGGACATCGAGAATGCCTGGAAACCGCCGGAGTCGGTGAGCACGGGTCCGTCCCATCGCATGAACTCGTGCGTTCCTCCCATCTGCTGGAGCACGTCCACGCCCGGCCTGAGCATCAGGTGATAGGCGTTGTTGAGGATGATCTGCGACCCGGTTGATCGGACCTGCTCGGGGGTGAGCAGTTTCATGGCCGCGGCGGTCGCCACCGGCATGAATGCAGGCGTGTCGAAACAGCCATGGTGCGTCTTGATCCGGCCGGTCCGCGCGGCGGTCTGTCGACTCTGGTGATTGATTGTGAAGCTGATCGCCATCGCGTGGAATCCTCGCCCCACTGCTAGGTGCGGGAGGCCTCCTTGAGGATCCTTTTCTCCTTCTCACTCAGGCTCTGGAGCCCCTGGCGGGAGATCTTGTCGAGGATCCGGTCAACCTTGGCTTGCGTGCCCGGATCGGAATTCCGCCTGGCCTTGCGAGCCTTGTTGGAGCGACTGGTCGGATCGACGCGACCCATCAGATCGAAGAACCCGTGAAGATGATGCGGCCGCCTGATGAAGTAGAAGCCCGCGATCGCACCACCGAGGTGCGCCGCCTCGCCACCTGCATTGGACCCCTCCCCCCCGACCAGAACGGTCAGCAGCGCAACCCCGACGAGTCCGTAGGCCAGCCATGACAACGGCATCGGGATGATGAAGAACAGCAGCACCTTGGTTCGCGGCGCGATGAACGCACCAGCCATCAGGACCCCGAAGACGCCGGCCGAGGCGCCGATCAGCGGGACGTTCGGATTGTTGAAGAGCAGCCCCGGGATGTCGACTCCGCCGAGGACGATCGTCGAGGCGTACCCGGCCGCATTCAGCAGCAGGTACATCAGGGCTCCGCAGATTCCGCAGAGCAGGTAGAAGGCCAGATAGCGCTTCGAACCGAGATACTGCTCGATCATTGATCCGAAGAAGTAGAGCCCGATCATGTTGAACAGCAGGTGCATCAGGTTCGCATGCAGGAACTGGAACCCGATGAACCGCCAGAACTCGAACCCGACGGCGCCGTATGACGGGGAATAGTAGAACAGCGCCCTGGACGTGGAGAAGTACATCCACTTGAAGAGGATGGGGACGCGGGAGTAGTAGTTGACCGCCACGACCTGGGTGGGGTCTTTGTCGAGGATGACCGGCTGCACCAGCATGTTTCCCTCAGCCTGAACCGGCAGCTTCGTCAACCGGTCGGAATCCAGCTGGAACTCCTTCTGCTTCCACTCCCCCTGGTAGTCGGTCTCCACGTGGATGTAGGACTTCGGCAGGAACCCGTTGATCACGAATACGGCACAGCAGAGCACGATCAACCACGTGTTGACCGACCAGCCGACACCCGACCGGCGTGGCATCATGGTCGGGCGCCCGGGCTGCTGCTTGTAGTACTCGCGGTCGTAGATTCCCATCTTGAGGCCTCCCGAGCCTACTGTACCTGCTGCCCCGGGTCCTGTCCGGAAGCCGATCTCATGCCTGTTCCATACACTGCCTGCAGATCATCCAGGACGCGATGGACTTGCCATCGACCAGGGTCCCGTCGGCGATGTCGCGATCGACCTGTTCCGGGCTGACATGGACGACCTCGATCCGCTCTCCAGGCTGCAGTGATCGTGGCACCGCCTGGAGCTCCGTGGCCAGGAACACATGCATCCGCTCGTCGGCGAAGCCGGGGCTGGTGTAGAAGCTTCCGATCGGCCTGATCCGACCGGCCTTGAACCCGGTCTCCTCCTGCAGCTCTCGCGTGGCCGACTCCAGTGGCGCCTCGCCGGCGTCGATCTTGCCGGCACAGAACTCGAGGAGCCATTCCTGGACCGTGACCCTGTAGTTGCGGATCATCACGAGACGGCCGTCCGAATCGATGGGGATCACCGTCACCGCCCCTGGATGCCGGACCACGTCCTTGACGATGTTCCGGCCCTGCGGATCGGCGAATTGAAGCCTCTCGACGGAGAATACGTCGCCTTCATGAATTCTTGTCACTTGCATCGAGGACATCCCTGCGGGCATGATACGAGTTGATGACTCTGGATGGTACGACAACTCGCACCGGTCAGGAGCCCGGACCGGATCCAATCGTCCGGCTCGTGAACCTGCACAGGTCCTTCGGCACCAAGGAGGTTCTTCGGGGCCTGGATGTCGATTTTGCAGAGGGCCGAACCACCGTCGTCCTCGGCCCCTCCGGCTGCGGCAAGTCGGTGATGCTCAAGCACATCGTCGGGCTGCTCAGACCTGACTTCGGGGAGGTGTACTTCGATGATCGTCGAATCGACACCATGAGCGAACGGGAACTGGTCCAGGCCAGGAGCCAGATGGGATTCCTCTTCCAGCAGAGCGCCCTGTTCGACTCGATGAACGTGCGACAGAACATCGCCTTTCCCCTTCGCGAACATGGAATCGCCCAGGACAAGCGAGAGATCCTGATCCGGGACGTCCTGGCCAAGGTCGGCTTGATCGATCAGGTTGATTCCATGCCGGCATCGCTCTCGGGCGGGCAGCGGAAGCGGATCGCCCTGGCCAGGGCGATCGTGCTCTCCCCCAGGCTCATCCTCTACGACGAACCGACCACCGGCCTGGATCCGATCAGGGCCGACGTGATCAACGAACTGATCCTGAAGCTCCAACAGACACTCTCGGTCACAAGCATCGTTGTGACACACGACCTGGCCAGTGCATTCAAGGTCGCCGATCGACTGATCATGCTGCACGAGGGCCAGGTGATCCTGGAAGGCGACGAACGGGCTTTCAAGCAGAGCACCAACCCGATCGTGATGCGATTCCTCCGGGGCGAAGCCTCGCCCGAGGAACTCGCGGAAATCAGCAACTGACCACCCCACCCGGGGATTCATTAACGGGTACCATCCGATCGTGACCGAGAACCAACGCAACTTCCTCGTCGGCCTGTCCACCATGGTGGCGCTGGCGGGCCTTGCGCTGCTGCTGATGTTCTTCGGCGAGTTCGACACGTACATCAACGCCCGCTACCCGATGCGCGTCTCGCTGAACTCGGCCGGAGGCCTTCGCCAGGGTTCACCCGTGACGATGGACGGTGTTCCTGTCGGGATCGTCCAGAGCGTCTCCTTGACCGGTCAGCCTGATGCGCCAGTCATGCTGGTGATCCTGGTCAACGATTCGATCCGCGTGCCCGATCCATCAGAACCCGTCATCTCCACCGCGCTGATCAGCGGCAGCTCGAAGCTCGAACTGAATCCAACGGCCGAGGCGAGACTGCAGGGTCGCTACTACGTGGTGTCCGAGACGATCGACGAATCACCGTTGCTCCGGGGAACCTACGAGGACACCTTCTCCTCGATCCAGGAACTGGCCCGCACCTACACAGTGCTCGGCCAGAACATCAACCAGATGCTCCAGCCACTTCAGCTTGATGAGAACGGGGCGCCGATCGATCAGCCCGACAGCCTCAGGACGACCGTCAGGAGGGCCAACCAGATCCTCGTCTCGGTCAACGATGCTGTCATGCTCGCCCAATCATGGCTTGATGACGACCTGCTCAGGCAGGACGCCAGGGATGCCGTGGCCAACGCCGCGATGCTCTTCCAAAGCGCCACGATCGCCGTTGACCGGATCGGCCAGCTGGCCTCCAGTCTCGAGGGCAACTCCGAGGAGGTCGTGGTGATGCTTCGCCAGGTCTCGGACCGGATCAGCTCCGCCCTGGACCAGGTCAACCAGCTGGCCGCCAAGGCCGGTAACGGGGAAGGCACGATCGGTCTTCTGCTGAACGATCCCAATCTCTACCAGAGCCTCGCCGATGCGGCGACGCGACTGGACAAGACGCTGAAGCAGATCGAGCTGATGGTGCAGAAGATCAGGGACGAGGGATTGAGCGTCGACTTCTGAGAAACAACTGCATTGCTTCAAGCCATCAAGAAAAAGGGCACGGCCATGAAGGCCGTGCCCATGTCATTCACAGCGTGCCCGTTTCATCCATCGAGCATGACCGCGACATCAACGCGGCGGCTCTTGGACTTGCTCGAACCGGGCTTGTCCGGGCCGTAGGAGGCCAGCGAGACGTTCTTGGCAGGAAGCCCCTGCTTGATCAGGTATTCACGAACGGCCCACGCCCTGGCGAACCCGAGGTGGTAGTTGCTCTGGTAGTTGCTCTTCTTGATCGGATCGGAGTCGGTGTGACCGGCCACCCGGATCTGCATGCCCGGGTAGTCGTTCTTGATGACCTTGGCGATCTTGGAAAGAGAACTCTTGGCCGAGTTCTTGAGGGTGTCACGGCCAGAGTCAAAGAGCACGTCGCCGCTGACCGTGGCCACCACGGCTCCACCGGAGACACTGCCGGTGACACCGGGAATCCCTTCGAAGGGCCTGGCCAGCTCCTCGTCACGGTTCATCAGCTGCTTTTCGAGCTCGGCTTCACGCATTGCAGAAGAGCGACGCTCCTGGTCGGCAGACTCCTGCACCTCGGCAAGCTGCTGCCGAAGGGCCTTGTTCTCTTCCAGCAGCAATGCCTGTTGATCTTTCTTGTCGTTGTTGCAGCCGGTCAGCAGCAATGAACCACCAACCAGTGCCAGGATCATGATCCGTGGACTCGTCATCGGGCGGGCATCCTTTCCTCAAAGACTTGTTCTTGTTCAGGCAGGCCGCCACGCCTTTGGCGACCAGTTCATCCCTGTTTCTGTGCCCATTGAACAACGGAACAGGCCGGCTGTAAAGCCGGGAATCAATCCATTGGCAGATTCGGACCGGCGATGGAACCGCTCAAGGAACCCCACCCTGGATCACTCCGGGGGCGATGATCGAGCCCAGCTCGATCAGCCACGGCCTGAAGAGGACGAGGATCACGGTGGCCATCGCAAGATGAGGCCCGTAGGGAAGTTCCCGTCTGAGGCCATGGACGAACCGTCCGAGACCACCGGCGACCAGGACCCATGCCAGACCGAAGAACGGGGCGATGAAGAAGATCGCGATGGGATCGATCCAGCCGAGGATCGCGCCGACCGCCGCGAGCAGGTGGACGTCGCCCAGCCCCATCGCCTCCTTGCCGAATGCGAGTGTGCCGAGAATCCTCACGAGCCAGACCAGGCCGCCACCGACCAGGTACCCGAGTCCGGATGCCGAGAGGACGCGGATCCAGGATGGCGGATCAAGCTGGGGCAGAAGCATCGCGATGCCTGCCCCGGCGACGAGACCGACCGCCGGAAAGAGCAGGTACAGCAGTTCCGGTCCCATCTCCCGCCTCGCATGCGGATAGTCGGCGATCGTCTCCCCCTCGACGACGTAGTCCTCGTAATCGCTGAAGCTGTAGCGGATGTGCCCGGCGCGGAGCAGCACGTACCCGATCGCCAGACCGAGCCATCCTCCCACGGTTGCGGTGGCGGCGATCCTCCCGGGAACGGGGATCGGCCAGCGATCAAGGGAGTCGCCCTCGAGCACGCCCAGCAGCAACCATCCACATAGAGCGGTCACCGTCATCACGACAGGGATCTGAATGGGGATCAGGAACGTCCTGGCATCGATGACGGTCATCGTGAGCAAGCCGCAGAACAGCACTGCGATCACGATGTAGCCGGGCCATGTCGTATCGAATCCACCGGATCTCCAGAAGACGCTGGACAGTGATCCGGGCCACGCGGAGCCATCGGACACGTAGAGCACCAGGTAGATGCAGACGAACATCATCGCCACCAGCAGTTCAACCAGTGGATACTGGACGCTGACCGATCCCCTGCATGCTCCGCATCGACCCCGCAACAGCAACCATCCAAGTATCGGTATGTTCTGGTACCACTTCAGGCGATAGCCACAGCGAGGACACCGGCTCGGCGGACTGATCACGCTGAGATCCTGCGGCAGTCGGTACATGACCACGTTCATGAAGCTGCCGGCGCAGGCGCCGAAGCAGAAGAGGAACGCGCAGGCGATCGCCTGAGGAAGCCACAGCTTCACGGAGTCCGTCAACTGCTGCATGGCGATCAGGTCGATGCCTGCGTGCTCAAGCATTCATGGCTCCATGGACACCCGCAATGACCCCGGACTGGCGTCCGGTCACTGCTTCTTATCGGCATCCGGAGCCGATCCTGTTGCCGAAGATTCCGACTCGGCCCCGCTGATCTGCTCCAGTTCCTGTTCGGCGGCATCAAGCTTGCCTCGACAATGCTTCAGGAGGGCATCGCCCCGCCTGTACAGCTCGAGGCCCTTCTCCAAGCCGAGGTCACCCTTCTCGATCGAATCGATGATCGATTCCAGCTCATCCAGGGCATCCTCGTAGCTGAGCTTTGAGCAGTCGGTCCCGGCGGTCTTCTTTCGCGTGGCGGCCATGAACTCACCTTACTTTGATGCGGTGTCTTCGTCGAGAACGGATCCGGGATGCACCTGGTCCACGGTCGAATCGATCGAACCATCGGCAAGGATCGTCCTGATCCCGGCCCCCGGCGTGACCTGCTCTGCGCGGCCCAGCGGCCTGCCGCTTGAGTCAAGCGAGATCGAGTATCCCCTGCCGAGAACCTCCATCGGTCCGACCGACTGGAGTCTCTTGCGCATCGAGTCCAGGTGACGGCGCCTGGCGGACAATCCGGATCGCAGTTGGGCATGAAAGAGCCTCCCGTCTTGATCCAGTCGTTCACGAAACGACCGCAACTGCATCCTGGGATGCACGTGCTGGAACCGGGTCGCCGATTGCTGGCACCGATGCCGCTGACCGGCGAGGCGATGTGCGATCGAATCGATGAATCGATGCCTGAGCTGATCCACCCATCGGCCGGCGCGGTCGAGCGTGACCTGGGGACGGGACAGGACCTCGGCCCTGGAAATCCCCTGGAGCACCGCCCGCTTCTGGGCCAGTTCACGGCGGACCATGGAATTCAGGCGTGCGCCGAGGTGATCCAGGTGTTGCTGCAACTCCGAGCGGTCGGGGACCACCTGCATGATCGCCTGGGTCGGGGTCGACGCCCGGCTGTCGGCGACCAGCTCGATGATGGTCGTATCGGATTCATGGCCGATCGCGGCGACGATCGGAATCGGTGAATCATGAACCGCTGCGGCGATCCTCTCGTCATCGAACGTCGCCAGTTCCTCTCGACTACCGCCACCTCGGGTCACGACGATCACGTCGATTCCAAGCTCCCGGGATCGCGCCCCAAGCATCCTGATGGTGGCGGCGATCGATCCGGCGGCCTGCTCGCCCTGGACCCTGACATCGACCACCAGCAGGTCCACGGCCGGGCATCGGACCGAGGCCGTCTCGATGCAGTCGGCCAGTGCTGCGGAAGTCCTGCTCGTGACGATGGCGACCCGTGACGGAAGCATCGGGAGGTCCTTCTTGGTCTCCTCGTCGAACCAGCCGAGTCCCCTGAGCCTGGCGCAGAGCTCCTTGAAAGCCTGCTGGATCGACCCGGCCCCGACTGGTTCAAGCCGGCGGACCAGCAGCTGGGTCCTGCCCTGGGGCGCGTAGTGGCCGATCGAGCCAGTGGCCACCAGTTCCTGTCCCTCGCTGGGCTCGAACTGGAGCTTCTTCACCGCGGAACTCCACATCACGCATCCGAGCGAGGCATGTTCATCTCGCAGCGTGAAGTACCAGTGACCCCTGGGAGTGAAGTTGACCAGCTGTCCCACCACGGTCACCGTCGAGGGCATCCCGTCATCGAGGACCTGTTCGATCAGCCGATTGATGGCCGACACCGACAGGGGCTGGTCCTGCGAGGCGCGTGCCTGGGCGCCGGCGAAGAGGCTTCCAGCGGCCTGATCCGGATCGAAGGGGGGAACGCTCATCGTAGCGGTATCATACTTGCGTGTATCGATCACCGCCGGATCAGGAACGGGCCATGAGCAGCACCACCCAGCTTTCACTCTCGACACCGCTGAGAACCCTCGGCTGGATCGATCCGATGGAGGCCGCGGAACTTGAACGCCTGAACATCACGCGCGTGATCGACCTGATCAAGCACCTGCCCATGCGCTACGAAATGGAGCACTCCGAGCAGACGATCTCGCAGGTGGATCAACTGATCGGGCCCGATGACGGCGACGCCTCCAACGTGGCGATTCGCGGCACCGTGCTCTCGATCGGATATCGACGGGGACGCCGACCAAGGATCGATGTGGAGTTCTCGGATGAGACCGGCACGATCAACCTGTCATGGTTCAACGCGCCCTGGATGCAACGCAAGCTCGAACCGGGCATCCGCGGAATCGCAGCCGGGCGAATCCGACGAGCCAACGGCGTCCTCCAGATGGCGAACCCGCAGTGGACCATGATCGACGAGGAGCAGGAACCTCCCCCCCGTCGCAGCAGGATCCGGCCGATCTATCCGGGCAGCGAACGACTCAACAGCAGCAGGATCGAGTCGATGATCGACCAGATCCTCGACGAGGCGACCCGGCAGCTGGTCGATCCCCTCGACCAATCCTTCAGGGCTGAACGGGAATTCCCGAACCTGCATGATGCCTACCAGTGGATCCATCGTCCCGACGATGACGAGGCCGCGACACAGGCCCGAAGAAGGCTCGCATACGACGAACTCCTCCTGCTCCAACTGGGCGTGATGATGAGACGACAGCAGCTTCGCGGATCGTTGAAGGCGACGGCCCTGGACTTCGACGACAAGATCGACGGCCGGATCAGGGATCGCTTCCCGTTCCCGCTGACGGATCACCAGGACCAGGCGATCAACGAGATCGTCCACGACCTCTCGGGCGAGATCCCGATGAACCGCCTGCTCCAGGGAGATGTCGGCAGCGGCAAGACGGTGGTCGCGCTCTACGCGATGCTGATGGCCGTCGCCAGCGGACACCAGGCGGCATTGCTGGCGCCGACGGAACTGCTGGCGGAGCAGCATGAACGATCGATCCGGTCGATGCTCTCGGGCTCCAAGGTCAACGTGCGCCTGGTCACGGGAAGTCTCGCCGCCCAGCAACGGGCCGAGATCACCCGGGACCTTGCCCAGGGGCGAATCGACATCATCATCGGCACGCATGCCCTGCTGAACCAGGACATCATGTTCAGGAACCTTGCCGTGGCGATCGTCGACGAACAGCACCGCTTCGGCGTTCAGCAGCGAGCCGTCATGCGTGGTCGTTCGACCGAGGTCGACACCGTCCCCCACCTCCTGGTGATGACCGCGACGCCGATCCCCAGATCGATGTCCCTGACGATCTTCGGGGACCTGGACCTCTCCGTGATCAAGGGGCTGCCACCAGGCCGAAAGCCGGTCAGCACGCGGGTGGTCGGCCCTTCTCGCAGGATGGACGTCTACGGATACGTCGACCAGCAACTTCAGAAGGGCGAGCAGGCCTACATCGTCGTTCCGGCGATCGAGCAGACCGAGACCGGGCTGATCGACGTCCAGGGACACCTTGATCGACTGGCCGACGGACCACTTCGCGGACGACGCCTGGAAGCGCTGCATGGTCGGATCGCCAGACAGGAACGTGACCGCATCATGGCCGAGTTCCGCGAAGGCCGGATCGATGCACTGGTCGCGACGGTCGTGATCGAGGTCGGCGTCGACGTCCCCAACGCGACGATCATGGTCATCGAGCAGGCCGATCGATTCGGGCTGGCGCAGCTTCACCAGCTTCGAGGCCGCGTCGGTCGCGGGACCAAGGGCGGGCTCTGCACCCTCGTCGCCGACACGACCACCGACGAGGCCACCCAGCGCCTTGAGGCGATCCGATCGACGACCGACGGCTTCGAGGTCGCCGAGATGGACCTGGCGATCCGTGGACCGGGAGAACTCTTCGGACACAAGCAGTCCGGCCTGCCCCCGCTGTCGATCGCGGACCTGAACAGGGACGGTCTCCTGCTGAGGCTGGCCAGGCAGGACGCCTCCGAGTGGCTGGACAGGAATCCGCAGTTGATGGAACCCGAGGACGACCTGCTCCGCAGGAAGGTGCTGTCGCTCTATGGGGACGTCCTCGAACTGGGAGACGTCGGCTGATGAGCGCCAGCAATCGCGAGATCGCCGACCAGTTCGAGCGGATGGCGGCCATGCTGCAGATCACCGGGGCCAACGCCTTCAAGGTCAATGCCAATGCGAAGGTGGCCAGGACCATCCGGGACCAGGCGATCCAGGTGGCCGACCTGGCCGCGGACACCTCCGCCCTGACGGAACTGGATGGGATCGGGGCGAGCAGCGCCCGCAAGATCGTCGAGTACGTTCAGACAGGATCGATCCAGGAACTCAAGGACCTGGAGTCCCGGGTCCCCCCGGGGCTGCTCCAGGTGCTTGAGCTTCCAGGACTGGGACCGAAGACGGTCCAGGTTCTCTGGGAGCAGGCCTCGATTGAATCGATCGACGACCTGAAGAAGGCGATCGACGACGGCTCGCTGCTTTCCCTGCCGAGGATGGGACAGAAGACCATCGACAACATCAGGGATTCGATCGAGTTCGCCGCCTCCAGCGCCGGCCGAATCCGTCTCGGTGACGCGATGCCCGTGGCCGAGTGGATCGTCGATGAACTCGCATCCACGGGCGCCTGCAGGACGATCGAGATCGCCGGCAGCCTGCGGCGGGGCCAGGAGACCATCGGCGATATCGACATTCTCGTGGATACGGATGAACCGGCGATCGTCTCCGATCGATTCACGAGCCTGGACGGCATACAGAAGATTCTCGCTGCCGGAAGCACCAAGTGCTCCATCAGGCTGGAGGAGGGCATCCAGGTCGACCTCAGGATCATCCCGACCGAGTCGTTCGGCGCGGGCCTGATGTACTTCACGGGAAGCAAGGAGCACAACGTGCTCCTGAGGGAACTGGCGATCTCCTCCGGGTTGCGACTGAACGAGTACGGGCTCTTTCCCGCAACCGAGGAGGACGCACCTCCACAGGAACTGGGCATCGAACCCGTTGCTTCCGGCAGCGAGGAGGCGATCTACGAGGCATTGGAGCTGCCACTGATCCCACCAACGATGCGACTGGCCCGAGGTGAGACATCACTGCAGAAGATCCCCGAACTGGTCAGAACCAGCGACATCAAGAGCGAGTTGCACGCCCACACCACCGCCAGTGACGGGCGGCTCTCGATCAAGGAACTCGCCCTTGAAGCCAAGTCCAGGGGCTACAAGGTGATCGCGGTCACGGATCACTCGGTCTCCAGCGTCCCCGGCAACGGACTCTCACCGGAGAGGCTGCTCAAGCACATCGAGGAGATCCGCCATGTCGACCAGGAGGTCGACGGGATCAGGATCCTCGTCGGCAGCGAGGTGGACATCCTCTCCGACGGGAGACTGGACTACGAGGACGAACTCCTGGAGCAGTTGGACGTGGTCGTCGCCTCGCCGCACGTGGCCCTTCGACAGGAGCCGAAGGTCGCGACGCGTCGGCTTCTCAGGGCCATCGAACATCCGCTGGTTCACATCATCGGGCACCCGACGGGACGCCTGATCAACAGCCGCGAGGGGCTGTCACCGGACATGCCCGCGCTGGTCGAGGCCGCGATCGAACACGATACGGCGTTGGAGATCAACGCGAACCCTCATCGACTGGACCTGCGCGACATCCATGTACGGGTCGCCTCTGATGCCGGCTGCCTCGTGGCGATCAACACCGACGCACATGACGCGTCGCATCTTGACTACCTGGAGTACGGCGTGATGACCTCCTAGAGAGGCTGGCTCGAACGTTCCAAGTGCATCAACACATGGACACCGGCCAGGCTGCTCAAGTGGCTCGCGTCCAAGCGTTGAGCCAACGCTCCCGTCCTGCGGTGGTACACTCCTGCACCTGATTGGAGAACGGCGTGTTCGAGCAGCTCTCAGACAAGATCGGCGGAGCCTTCAGGAACCTCTCCGGAAGGGGCCGCATCACCGAGGACAACGTCAAGGACGCTCTTGACCAGGTCCGTCGCGCCCTGCTGGAGGCGGATGTCCAGGTCGATGTCGCCCGCGAGTTCTGCGACCAGGTCATGAACGATGCGATCGGCCACGAGGTCACCCGCAGCCTCAAGCCGTCGCAGGAGATGCTCTCGATCATCAACCAGAGACTGATCGACCTGATGGGGCCCGCCGACAGTCCACTGGAGTTCTCCGAACACCGCCCCACCGTCATCATGATGTGCGGGCTCCAGGGCTCAGGCAAGACCACGACCTGCGGCAAACTCGCCGCCCTGTTGCGCAAGCAGGGGCGATCGGTGCTGGTCACCGCGTGCGACCTTCAACGACCGGCCGCCGTCGAGCAGCTTCAACAGGTCGTGCAGACCGTCAAGGACCAGACCGGCGGCCCGGCGCTGGACGTGCAGGCCGAGCCGGAGAGATGTGCCGAGTACGGCAAGGCGGTCGGGGTCGCCGTCGGCGTCGCCCAGCGAGCGCTCAAGCGTGCGAAGAAGGAGAACTACGACGTCCTCATCATCGATACCGCCGGCCGACTCCACATCGACGACTCCCTGATGACCGAACTGGACGGAATCCGCAACACGGTCATGCCGCACCAGATCCTGCTGGTCGTCGATGCGATGACGGGACAGGACGCGGTCAACTCGGCCAAGGCATTCAACCAGCGACTGGCGATCGATGGCGTCATCCTCACGAAATTCGACTCAGACACGCGTGGCGGCGCCGCCCTGACGGTCAAGCAGGTCACGGGCGCTCCGATCAAGTTCATCGGTGTCGGCGAGAAGATCGACCAGCTGGAATCATTCCACCCGGAACGGATGGCCAGCCGGATCCTCGGCATGGGCGATGTCATCAGCCTCGTCGAGAAGGCCAAGGAGCAGGTCTCCGAGGAGGATGCCGAGAAGATGGCCCAGAAGATGGCCAAGGGCAAACTCACGATGGACGACTTCGTCAAGCAGCTGCGCTCGCTCAGACGCATGGGGTCGATCAAGTCGCTGCTCGGCATGCTGCCGGGCATGGGCAGCCTCGGGAAGCTCGATGTCAATGACAAGCAGTTCGACCAGATCGAGGCGATGGCCAGCTCGATGACGGCGAAGGAACGCCAGGACATGAAGCTGGTGGACCGCTCTCGCACCCGTCGGATCGCAGAGGGAAGCGGAACCAGTTCCGCCGACGTGAGTCGCCTGAAGAAGCAGTTCGAGATGATGCAGAAGATGAGCAAGCAGATGGCCGGCATGGGGTCCAAGGACGCCGCCATGCAGATGGGTTCCATGGATCCGGAATCGATGGCCCGTGGAATGGCCGGCATGGGTGGCCGCGGCTCGACCAAGACGACCAGCGTGAAGAAGCAGTTCAAGCGTCGCAAGCGACGGTGAACCAACGGCCATCTCCAGAGACAACCCTCCCGAACCGGTTGATCAGCCTTCCAGCGGAAGCGGGTCCGACACCTCGCCACGTCGCCACATGTCGATCCGCGGCGCGACGACCTCCTTCAGGACGATCTTGATGCATGCGGCGACTGGGATCGCAAGGAGCATTCCGTAGATCCCGGCGAGTGATCCACCGGCCAGCACGGCGACGAAGATGGTCACCGGTGACAGGTTGGTCACCTTGCCCGCGATCAACGGGGTCAGGATGTAGCCCTCGATCGCCTGCACGATGCAGAAGACCAGCGTCGGCCAGAGGATGATCGCCCACCAGGCCATCCTGGAGTCCTGTGCGATTCCAAGCTGCTCCAGGCCGAGCAGGCCGACCGCGATCGGCACGCCGATGATGCCCAGGTACGGGATCGCGCAGAAGACACCGATCAGCAGGCCCAACGCGATCGCGTAGGGGACGCCGCAGATCATCCACCCGATCGCAAGGAGCACACCCATGATCGCGCTGATGACGATCCGACCACGGACGAAACCGGCCACGGCCTTGTCCATCTCCCCGACGAGGTGACCGATTCGATCCCGGTGATTGTCCGGGATCAGTTCGTCGATGAACTGGACGACCTTCGGGAACGACACACTGAAGAAGAAGAAGTAGAACGGGATCAGGAAGGCCAGGAATCCCAGCTCGACCAATCCAAGCAGGAACCCGAGCACCTTCTCCACGCCGCTGCCCACGAACGAGATGAGGCTGCTGTCGCTTCCGGAGACATCCATCGGATGTCGGGCCATCTCCTCATTGACGATCGCGCGGATGTCCTCGGCATCAAGGGGAGTCGCATGCGCCGGAGGCGCCTCGGTCCGTTGAGTCGAGGTGTCCTCTGTATCGGGCGACAGGGACTGCCCCGGAATCGCCTGTTCGGAGGCTTCACCTTCCAGTGTTCCGCGGAGCCACGTGATCGCCTCGTCGTAGTCGGAGCGGTACTCCGGTGGCAGCCTCTCGGCGATGTTGTCGGCGTACTTGAGGTACGCCCCCTGCTCGATGCTCTTGACCAGTCCGATCGACTGGCCGACGACCAGCGGGACCGTGAAGGCCGCGATGACCAGGAAGACGATGCTGACGCAGGCGATGATCCCACTGACGACCAGCGGCCTGCCCACCGCGCCCGATCGCGTGAGCCTGGAGACCAGCGGCTCGAAGAGGGAGGCCAGCGCCAAGGCGACCAGCAGGGGCACGGTGACATCCCGCATGAGGTAGCCCAGCCACAGGATGCCCAGCAGGACGACGACCAGAAGCACATCCCTGACCGCCTGGACCTGCCAGATGTGGATGGTCTGGGCCGGATGCCGGGGCTCGTCTCTGGGACCATTGTCGTCCATGGGATCAGCTTACTCGCTGCAACAACACACGTCGAAGCGAGTGCCAGCGAAGCCCTTGAACCTGATCTCGAATCAGTTGCCGATGTGCATCGCCAGTTGGCACGGATTGAACGCCTCCGCGAAGTCGTAGACCCCGCAGAAGTCGTCGACCGTGTCCTGGGACGCCTTGCTCATGAGGCCGTGATCGATCATCGCGAACACGATGCGGCCGAAATCGTCCGTACGATGAATGTTCCAGCTGTCCAGAACAGCTGGCGCCAGCATCCCGAACTTGTTGATGGCATGATCCCGCAGCCCGAGGCAGAGCTGCTGACCGGAGACGTGGTGACTGCTGGCGTAGTCATCGGTTTCACCATGGATCGTCTCGACGGTATGGCCCAGGCCTTCACGAACGAACTCGAAGGCGGCAAGCGGGTATCCACCCGTGGACTGGGCGACCTGCGACAACTCGATGACTGTCAGTGGCATTGACACGACGAAAATCTCCTACCACGTACTCGCAACATACTATCGGCAGAGTGGCTCGCAGGCCACCAAACATTGATTTTCAACGCTTCAAGGGGCCAGCGGGCGTGGCAACGGGGCCCCGGGGATGGCGACACTCACCCGTGTCCTGTATCCCCCGAGGACCATCCTCCATGGCCTCATCGCATGCGAACCAGCCGGATCGATCCCGATACGAGGGCCCCTGAGAACCGAATCACTGAAACCCTCCGGCCGCCCCAGAACGTAAAGGCAGGCCGACTCGATCAGGTCGAGTCCGTCCTGGGCTCGATCAATCTTCATGGCCTGGCACAGTCGTGCGGGGCCGGCGCACAGGGGCCGCCTTCGTTCTCGCCGGCGGCGCATCAGATCGATCCCGTCCACCGGCCAGAGCGATCGGATCAGCACGGCCTCGCCACTGTCACCGGGACCACTGACGATGTTGACGCAGTGATGCATGCCATAGATCAGGTAGACGTAGCAGTGCCCGCCAGGCAGGTACATCGACTCGTTTCGTCGGCTTCGATGCCCGGCGTGACTGTGGCTGGCCGAATCATCACCACCGGGATACGCCTCCGTCTCGGTGATGATGCCCGAGGTCGTACGCCCCCGGTACCGCCGCACGAGCAGGCAGCCAAGCAGGTCCGATGCCAGGGTGATCGCATCCCGATGGAATGTGGCTGGCCCGAGCCTCGGGAGATTGCTGACGGTCCCAGCCATCAGGTGGTCTCCCGCTTCAAAGATCGATCCTCTGCAAGCCACTGGATCGACACGGACCGTTCCAGGCAATCGACCGGCCTGGCAAAGCCGCGTGGTGAACCGAGTACCAGCAGGTCATTGATGGTCGCATCCTCGAGCGTCCATCGAGCGATGGGCAGACCGAGAGCCCGGGCCCCGTTGATCGTCGCCATCGGCATCAGTTCCTCCATCGATGTTCCATGTCGCTGGTGCAGCAACTGCATCTCGTCCAGGATGCTCAATCGGTCATCTCGCCCGGTGCAGAGCACGCTGTCGGTCCCAAGGGCCACGCTGATCCCCAGCCCGGCCATGGTCGACCACTGGTGCTGGTCATGGCCGAGAAAACTGCTGGCACGCGGACAATAGGCGACCGTGATCGAGGAATCGGCCAGCAGGCCCAGGTCCTCCTCGGAGGGGTGGTTGACGTGTGCGGCAATCAAAGGGACCGATGGCACCGCGTCAAGAACGAACTCGATCGGGCTGATTCCCAGGCCTGTCGGCGGTGCGTCCAGACGGCCGATCTTCTGGAGGTAGCTGGCAAACATGCCTGAACCGTGGCGGATGAACTGCTCCTCCTCGGGCATCTCGGCCAGGTGGGTGCTCAAGGGCAGCCCCTGCGACGCGCACCACTGATACGCCTGCCTCGAACAGCTGTAGGGCGCATGTGGCTGCAGGCCGAGACGCACTCCATGCGCATCCACCTGGACGCCCTCAAGCAACTCGGCAACTCGCCGCAGACCCTCGTCCTGCCCACTGCCGATCGCCAGCAGTTCCAGGAAGCTCACCCCGATCAGTGGCGAACCCTGCAGCGACGCAAACTGCTGCAGGCTCCAACCCCCGGCAATGTCGCCGATCGCCAGCGTGCCACCGGCCCTGGACTGACTGATCCCACGATTCATCGCCTCGGCGATCACCCGGTCCTCCAGCGGCCTGTGGGCCATGACGACACCAGCGAACTCGGTGAAATCCTCGACCCCGTCCAGAGGACCGATCAGGCTCAGGTCCAGATGGGCATGGGCATTGACCAGCCCCGGCATGATCGCGGCGCCGTCAAGGCGGTCAAAATGTGCCTCCAAGGGCGTGCCCAACTCGGTCGGGGTCCCCGTCGCGATCACGGCATCGCCCTGAAACAGGACCGCCCCCGGGGCCGACCAGCGACCGAGACCGTCGACCAGGAGGTCACAATGAATAAGGTGCTGCGGGCTGTTCATGTCGGGTCCCGGAAGATTCCTCGATTCACAAGTAGTCCACATGCCCCAAGCGGGCCACCATGATGGACGGTTGCCGGTACACTTTACCCAACAGGATGTCCATTCGACGACTTCATGCAGTCGGCCAAGGAGGAACACGCATGAGAAAGAGAACCATCACAACACTGGTACTGGCCCCTGTCGGACTGATCGCAGCGAGCGGTTGCGTCTCCCAGGACAAGTACGACCAACTGAACACGGCCTTCCGGGCCCAGGAGCACCAGCTGCTCCAATCCCAGCAGGAAGTTGACAACCTCTCCAACGACAACAAGGCGTTGAGAACTCAACTGGCCGATGCTCACCAGAACTTCGATTCGGCACGGAACAGGAACGAGCAGCTGTCCGGTGAACTCGACCGGCTGGCCGGCGACTTCCAGCAGCTCCAGGTCGAGGTCGGAACGCTCGCGACAGGCCCCCTGCCGTCGGACCTGAACAGGATGCTCGCCGAACTGGCTGCTGCGAATCCTGGCGTCGTCAGCTTCGACCAGCAGCAGGGCATGCTGAGATCCTCCAGCGATGTCACCTTCGACCTTGGCTCTGCGGCCCTGTCGACCGAGGCGGACACCACGATCGATACGCTCGCAACGATCCTCGAGTCATCCGAGGGTGAAGCCTTCGAGATCTGCATCGTCGGGCACACCGACAACGTCCCAATCGGCCGACCCGAGACGAGACGGAACCACCCGACCAACATGCACCTCTCAGCCCATCGAGCCATCTCGGTCCAGGAAGCCCTGGTCGATTCCGGTGTGACCGCACCTCGGATCATGGTGGCTGGATTTGGCCAGTTCAGGCCATTGGTTCCCAACGACAAGAAGGGTGCCGCGGAGAACCGGCGAGTCGAGATCTACCTGCAACCGTCCCGCTGGGCGATGAACGAGGCCCCGGAAGAGGCCGTTGTCACACCCTCCGAGGATGACGGGGCCTATGACGACGAGCCTATGAAGTAGGCAACGAACTGCCCGAACAAGATCAAGCCCCCCTGTCCACCATGGGGGGCTTTTTCATTCACGGGCCAGGCTTGACTGGACTGGACCAGTCCCCGGTCCGCTTGTTGTGAAACTGGGAAGATCCGGCTTTTCATTCATGAAATCCGCATCTTGACCTTTGGATCGTCGACCGAGCTTGGCTACACTGGATTGCGGAGGGGCACAATTGATGTGCCCTTGTCAGCAGGAAACCGCCTTTGGCACGATCGAATAATGATGGTGTTAAAGGCATCAGTACATGTCTTTTTCGTGGGTCCCTCGGACACATCACACACCCCAGACAAGGAGCCAGCCTGATGCATCGCTGCACGCTCACAGCCGCCGCCTTCACGACGATCCTGACCACGGCCGTCAACGCTCAGGTCACATTCAACGAGATCAGGACCGAGGAGCCCGGCGCCGAACTGAATGAATACATCGAGCTGATCGGAACGCCCGGTGCATCCCTCAATGGGATGTCGATCCTGATCATCGGCGACTGCGACAGCTTCCCTCCCACACAGAGTGGTTGCATCGAGGAGGTCATCAGCCTTCAAGGCCTCGGCATGCGGGCCGATGGACTCTTCCTGATCTCGGAGAAGACCAACTCGCTCGGCGTGCCCGACCTGGTCGTCGACCTGAACCACGAGGGCAGCGACAACATCACCTTCATGCTGGTCAGCAGCTTCCGTGGCAATGACGGCGACGACCTGGACACCAACGATGACGGGATTCTCGACTCGACTCCCTGGGCATCGACGATGGCCAGCCTGTCGATCCTCAGGAATGTGGATCCCGACGGCTTCAACGACGAGCAGTACTACGGTGACACCACGGTCGGCCCCGATGCCAGCGGTTTCGCCCCCAGCCACGTGTGGAAGTGCGACGACGGTTCATGGAACATCGGCACCTTCGAGATCGGTGGCCCCGATGAGAGCGCCGGCGGCCCCAACCCGACCTGCGAGATCGTCGTACCCGAACTCAGCATCAACGAGATCCGCCTGGAACAGGCTGGTGACGAGATCGATGAGCACATCGAATTCCGCGGCGATCCGGGCACCATCCTGGACGGCCTGACCTACATCGTCATCGGCGATGACGAGGAGGAACTCCTGGGCAGTGGCGTCATCGAGGCGGCTGTTCCCCTGAGCGGCCAGATCGATGCCAATGGCTACTTCACCGTGGCCGAGGACCTTGACCTGTTCGGCACGGTCCCCAACCAGCTTGCAGATCTTCAATTCGAGGGCTCAGACAACGTCACCCACATGCTTGTCGCTGGATACTCGGGCGTTCTCAACCAGGACCTGGACACCGATGATGACGGCGTTCTGGACACGCTGGCTTGGACCGAGGTGGTCGACGCCGTCAGCGTGCTTGAATCCAGCACGATTCCCCCGACAAACACCGAGTGGGCCTATGCCGAAGCATCGGTCGGTCCCGATGGAATCTACATGCCCGGCCACGTATATCGATGCGAGCCTGAAGGCGAGTGGACCGTCGGCTCCTTCTTCCCTGCAGACAACCAGACCGACACCCCGGGCACGGACAATCCCGACTGCCAGGTGTGCGGCAACCAGGGCTCGGGCAACTGCTTTGACGTCACCAACAACATCGGCTGTGAAGATTTCGACTGCTGCGAGAACGTCTGCAGCGTCGACCCCGCATGCTGTACCGTCGGCTGGGACCAACCCTGCGTCGACATCGCCTTGGTGAACTGTCTCACGGGCGGAACCGCTCCTGACGTGATCATCAACGAGATCAGGGTCGACCAGCCCTCGACGGATACCGACGAGTACTTCGAGCTCAAGGGTGCTCCCGGCACGCTTCTTGATGGGGTCAGCTACGTCGTCATCGGCGACAGCTCCGTCGGAAGTGGAGCCATCGAGTTCATACTGGACCTGTCCGGACAGGTGATCGGTCCCGACGGCCTGTTCGTGGCCGCAGAAAGCACCTTCACCTTCGGCTCACCCGACCTGACGACGTCCCTGGGCTTTGAGAACTCGGACAACGTCACCCACATGCTGCTCTTCAACTTCACGGGCGCCAATGGCGGCGACCTTGACGTCGAGGATGACTGCGTGCTCGATTCGACTCCGTGGGACGTCGAGATGGATTCGATCTCCCTGGTCGAGACCCCCGACAGCGGGGAATGCTACTACTCGTCGACCACTCTTGGGCCGAATCCGGACGACCCGCGGCCAGGTCATGCCTATCGATGCACGACGGACGGCACCTGGACCATCGGTGCATATGACACCGCCGATGGGACCGACACCCCGGGACAGGAAAACCTGGCCTGTGACGACAATGGCGGTGGCGACAATTGCGGCCAGGGCGGCCCCTGCTGCGAAGTGCAAGGCACTCCGGGATGCGTGGATCCCATCTGCTGCAACACGGTCTGTCAGGATCCAAACTATGCCGATTGCTGTGAAATCGCATGGGACCAGAACTGTGTCGATCGGGCCATCGAGGTCTGCTACAACGGAACGGATCCATGCGACGGCGGCAGTGGCGACAATTGTGGCCAGGGCGGCCCATGCTGCGAAGTGCAGGAAACTCCGGGATGTGTTGATCCCATCTGCTGCAACTTGGTCTGCAAGGATCCAAACTACGCCGATTGCTGTGAAATCGCATGGGATCAGGACTGTGTCGATAGGGCCATCGAGGTCTGCTACAACGGAACGGATCCCTGCTCCCCGCCGACGGATGTTCCGACGGTCCTGCTCTACGAGATCCGCGTCGACCAGCCCTCAAGCGACACGGACGAGTATGCCGAGATCCTGGGTGCTCCAGGCCCCTCGCTCAGCGGCGTCTACTACGTCGTCATCGGTGACGGCAGCTCCACCCAGGGCAGCGGTGTCGTCGAGATGGCACTCGACCTGAGTGGAAACGTGATCCCCGACGACGGCATCTTCCTGATCGCCGAGGACGAGGACACCTTCGGAGCCACCGCCGACCTGATCGTTCCCGGTGGACTGGCATTCGAGAATTCGGACAACGTCACCCACGCACTGGTCTTCAACTTCAACGGCAACACCGGTGATGACCTGGATGCCAATGACGACTGCGTGCTCGATTCCGAACCGTGGGGTGCCATGATCGACATGGTCGCACTCGTCGAGAGCAATGAGGAGCCACCCGTGAACACGGAATGCTTCTATGGCGATGTCTATGTCGGACCGGTTGACGAGGACGGCGATGGCACGTTCTTCCCCGCCACCGTCATCTACCGGTGCCCGGTCGACCTGGGCTCGGGCCTTATCGGCTGCGAGACCCCCTCGGGTACCTGCGGGTCGTCCACGGCCGGATCGTGCTTTGAAGTACACAGCACCCCATTCTGCAATCAGAAGGATTGCTGCAACGCGGTTTGCTTTGCATACCCAGACTGCTGCACGAACGAGTGGGATCAAGGCTGTGTCGACCTGGCCAACCAGTGCGCAAGCTTTGGCGGCTCATGCAAGAGATGGGTCCATGGCACCTATGACACGTCGCTTGGAATCTCGGACACACCAGGTGCCGAGAACCTGGCTTGCGACGATGATCCGAAGCCCACGCCCTGCAACGGCGACTTCAACAATGATGGCAAGGTCGATGGTGAGGATCTGGGCGCCCTGCTTGGTGCCTGGGGCACCTTCAACTGTGACATCGACATCGCTGGCGACAAGTCCTGCCTGATCGATGGCGAGGATCTCGGTGCCCTGCTTGGCAACTGGGGTGACTGCAAGGAGTGACCCCTCCGTTGGATCGACTCTCAAGGCCCCCGGGAAACCGGGGGCCTTTTTCTTCACTCCATCGGATCCGTTATGCTGAGCTTTGTGACAGTACTCACAGGAAGCATCTCGCGGTTCGGATGGATCGTGTTCACCACGGTCAGCAGCTTCGGCCGATTCACCGACTTCGCCGCCCGGACGGCGATGTACATCGTCTGCCATCCCATGAGCTGGCTTCGCTGGAGGCAGATCGGACCCCAACTCTACTCGGTCGGCGTGGCATCGATCCCAGTGGTCGCGATCACCGGCGCCTTCATCGGGATGATCCTGGCGATCGAGGGATTCGCCCAGTTCAAGGCGATCGGCCAGGAGGCCCGGATGGGCGGGATCATCAATGTCTCGGTCACGAGCCAGATCGGCCCCGTCCTGGCAGCGGTCATGGTCGCCGGCAGGGTCGGGGGGGCACTGGCCGCTGAAACAGGCACCATGCGGGTGACCGAGCAACTCGATGCAATGCGCGTGATGGGCGTCGATCCGATCCGGCACCTGGTGGTGCCCAGGGTCATGGCCTGCATGATCATGACGCCCATCCTGACGATCTACTCGGACATCCTCGGCTCATGGGGTGCCTGGCTGGTGATCACCAAGGGCTACGGGGTCTCCAGCTACGACTACTGGCACTTCACGGCCATGTTCATGGGTACCTGGGATCCGATCGCGGGCCTCTTCAAAAGCCTGTGCTTCGGGGCCAGCATCGGCTTGATCTCGTGCTACAAGGGGTTCTATTGTGCTCCTGGAGCCGCCGGTGTCGGCCGCAGCGCGACCAACGCCTTCGTCGCCAGCTTTCTCGCAATCATCATGCTGAACCTGGTGCTTGCGAAGTTCCTCCGTTCACTGTGGATGATGCTCAACCCGGATGGCATCCAATCCATGCTCGGCTGAGCAACACGGCCCCGGAGGCCCACATGATGCGATTGTCCACATGCATTCGATTCGCCCTGCTGGTCATGTCCATGACCACGATGACGATGACACAGACCGCGGTCGCCCAGGACGTTTCCGGTCGTCCGCCGATCGGACCCCTCGAGCGTGTCGATCCGAGGATCTGGGATCTCCAGTTCACATGCAGCATGCTGCTTCCAGTCGAGGATCGAGCCGACGGGGTCGTCTTCTGGATCCAGAAAACCCCGATTTACTTTCCGATGATCTTCCAGGGCACCTACAACAGGATTGATCCTGGAAGCCTGTCGGCATCCATGACACTTGCAGGACGGAAGATCGACTCCCCAGCCACGGAACTGAGCCACGGACATGCCTGGAACACGTCCAGGGGCACCATCTGGATCGAACCCTTCAAGGGCAACTCGATGAAGTGGTCCATGAACATGAAGCAGATGTGCTGGTCAAGCCGGATCGATGACCGGGAGGCCGGCCGGCTGCCCTGGCCGCAGCAATGGCCCGAGCAGGTCAGGAAAGGACTGCAGAAGGAGACCCTGATCGAATCGGATGACCCGATCTTCAAGGAGTTCGTGACCAGGACCGCCGGCGACCAGCTTCGGCGAGTCCCGCCGTACTACGCCGCCAAGGACCTGATCCGTGCCGCACTGAAGGAGATCGACTCGGTCAATGGAACCGGCAACTTCGGTGGAGAAGAGGGAGCGATCCAGGGCATGGACCTCCAGGGCGCCCTTGCCACAGCCAGGTCGCGACGAGGGAGCCCTCACGACCTGGTCTGCCTGAGTGTCGCCGTCCTGAGAGCGGCTGGCATTCCCGCCCGGCCCGTGATCGGGATTCGCAAGGACGACCAACAGAGGCGGAAGACCAACCTGGTCAGTTGGGGCGAGTTCTACATTCACGGCGCCGGTTGGATTCCGTTCGATCCGGTGGCCGTCAGGAACAAGGTGCCGAGGAACCGTCCGGTCGAGCAGGCATGGAATGGCCTGGGAACCATCGATTCACTCAATCACCGGGTCCCGCTGTGCTACCGATACATTCCAGAGGTGGGCAACGGCGGTCCGAACTACCCGATGGTCTGGAGTTGGACAGCCAACAACGTGCAGAATGCCGCCTTCTATTCCACGGTCGCCCTGCAGATGATCAACCGTGGCCGCGGCCCGGGATCATGACTCCTCTTGAAGTGGCACCATGCACTCGGGCTGGTCCAAACGAGGGTCATTGACCCTGGCACTCACCCTGTTCCCAGTGATCGGGGTTCGCCCGGACCAAGGCTGGAGCAACTGGATCAATGGCTCGACCTGGGTCACCGCGGCCGGTGACAGCCAGGCATGCCAGGTCATTTCAGGGAGGATCACGGGCATCCGGTGATGAAATGGCCTGACCTGCTCGTTGGCCTCGGTCGTGATGATCGTGAAGGTGTTCAGCACCTCCCCCTCGGGTGATGCCCATCGCTCGTGCAACCCGGCGAACGCGAAGACGGTCTCTCTCCGATCCAGGTGGAACAGCCAGGGCTGCTTCGCTCCATCGATCGCCTGCCACTCGTAGAACCCGGTCGCGGGCACGAGGCACCGACCCGACTTCAACGGCTGCCTGAAGGACGGCTTCTCGGCCACAGTCTCCGCTCTCGCGTTGATCATCCTGTGGCCGATCTTGGCGTCCTTGGCCCAGTGTGGCACGAGTCCCCACTTGTGCATCCGGATCGACCGAGGGCCCTTCCGACCCTGCAGGACTACGGGTGACTGCTGCCCCGGAGCGATGTTGTACCTCGGAACGATCCCATCACCGCCCTCGGCCTTGAAGATCCTCTGGAGCGTCTGGCCGGTTGAATCAAGGCAGAATCGTCCGCACATGAATAGCTCCAATCAGGCTGGAACGACTTGGGGTATGGTGTTCAGATCCATGCTCCAACGCACCGCCCAATGATCCCATGAACCTTCTCATCCTGCTCGGAATCTTCTGCCTGCTGCTCTCGGCCTCCATCTTCGTCATCGAGGCGATGCGATGTCGTGCCGGCCGGGGCATTATCCGTTGCAGCCGTTGTGGATACCAGCGAACAGGTGAGACCGATGGCCCGTGCCCGGAATGCGGCCTTGATCAGGATGGGATCACCGTGACCACTCGGGGAGCACTGCCAGTGAACAAGGCGGCGATGGCCTGGGCGATCGTCGCCCTGCTCGTCGGCGGCGTGATCATCACCATGGGACTGCTGCCATCATCGGTCATGCTTCGAATCACGCCCGGACACTGGCTTGTCTCGCCAGGACTGGACCTGGGGTATCCAGGGTCACGGGACGAGGTCCTGGGGCAGCTTCACCAGCGCACCGTCGATGGAACGCTGTCGGACAAGGCGCTGTTCGAGCTGGCGCAGATCGGCCTGCAGCAGCAGGCTGAAGCGGACACCTGGGATCCTCGATACGGTGACATCGTGATCCTCGCTCTGGACCGTGGCCTCCTGGATCTCCAGCAGCGCACGAACTTCCTGGAGAATGCACTGTCGGTGCTGGTGACCCCATTGCCCATCGGCATCTCTTCACAACTCAAGGAGACTGACCAGTTCCATGCTGGCTGGGACGTCCGGGTTCGCCTTGAGCGGGTCGGGACCCCCGAGCTTGGCCTGGCAGTACCGGGAATCGAGCCGAGCCTGACGCTCGGACCGGTCCGGCTCCTGGATCATGGCAACCAGCTCAACGGCGACAAGCAGACCTCGACGGTCGAGTCGACCAAACGCATCAACGGCCTGCAAGTCGACCGCGAGGTCCTTGCGTTGGTGCCACATGAGCTCGAAACGGTCTTGATGGAGTTCCAGGTGGGGCTGGGCAACGTCCAGACGTTTCCGTTCCAACTGCAACTCGAACTGCCCCGTAGTTCTCAACTGGAGGCCTACTCGACCGAGTGGATCCGACAGGAGTCCCTGCGAATCCTCGACAACCTCGAATTTTCACTCATCGACAATGGCGACTCCAAGAGGCTGTCCATCAAGGGCTCGCCCACGGCGATCGATGCACTGGGCCTCCAGGGACGATTGAAGCTTCGCATGCCCGGTGATCCCGAGCTCATCACCATGCCCTCGCTGTACGACCACGCCCAGCAGATCATCAATTTCAGCATCGAGGAGGACGTGGATCGTCAGGACGACCTGATCGGTGCAATGCTCGTGCTGTCTCCGGGCTGGGGCGAACTCGTGAGCGACCAGGGCACGCCCATTCGACTGCTCACCCTCGATTCAATCGAGATCCCGCTGGAGGATCTGATCCAGGTGGAGCCTGATCCGATCTACGTGATCGGAGATCCCAGCCCCGATGGCATCGGCCGGTTCTACATGGGACGCGAGATCTCCCAGGTGATGGGACACCTGGGCGCCGGCTGGCTGGAACGACCCAGCAGGGTCAGGGAGGAGCGAACCGACCTGGTGGTCCGGAACCTGGAACTGGAACCGGATGACGTCGTCGCCGACATCGGCGCGGGCACCGGGTACTTCAGTTTTCCCATCGCGGAAACCGTCAAGGACGGGCGCGTGCTCGCCGTGGACATCCAGCCGGAGATGCTGGAGTTCATCGAGGCCCGGAAGAGGCAGGACAAGGTCGACAATGTCACGGGCGTTCTCGGCAAGATCGATGATCCGAACCTGTCTCCGGACAGCGTTGACCTGGCGTTCATGGTGGATGCCTACCACGAGTTCAGTCATCCCAGGGAGATGATGCTGGCCATCCACAGGGCTCTTCGCCCTGGCGGCCGCGTCGTGCTGCTGGAGTATCGTGCCGAGGACCCCGACGTGCCGATCAAGCGACTGCACAAGATGACGGAGGCCCAGGTGAAGCTCGAGATGGAGGCGGTCGGCCTGACGTTCATCGAGAACCGGGACGTCCTGCCCTGGCAGCACATGCTCTTCTTCGAGAAACAAGCCTCTCCCTGATGAAGAAGACGCCCAACGCCGGGATGAAGATGAACATCCATGGCCAGTACGCCAGCGCGGCCGGCAGTTTCGGCTGCACGTCAGCCCTGAACTGGAAGGTTGCTCGTCCGTGTCCCGGCGCATCCACGGCGATATCGAACCGGTACGTCGATGGCCCGGGCAGATCGACCAGCGCCGAGTGGAGCAGCTTGTTGTCCGAGTGAAGCCGGCTCGCCTCGAACGTCATAGAAAGCAGTTCGGAGTCATCGGGCACCGATGCGATCGAGACCGCCGCCTGCCTGATCGGATCGCCGGTCCCGGCATCCAGGACCAGGACACTCAGATCCATCAGGCCCTCCCGCAACGGCGTGGGTGAACTCAGAACGACGACACGAATGTTACCCTCGGTTGCGTCGAGCCTGACCAGGCCACCATCCGGTTGCGCCGTCGAGCACAGGGCCAGGGTACACGCGAGGATCAGCAGGTGCAGAGGAAGTCTCATGGAATCAGCATCCCCCTCATCTCCATCGGCTGGAAGATGATCCACGCGCCCCATGCGAACATCACGCCAGCCAGCACGGCCCATGGCATCCATGCAACCAGCGTCCTGGCCCCACCATCCAGTTGTCGACCGAGGATGCGCCACGCGACGACCAGGGAGCAGACCAGGCCCCCATTGAGCAGCAGGAGCTCGATCGAGGCGATCCAGCCCGGGACCAGTGACGGCATCATCGACATCCCCCAGGCCGGCGCACCGCCGATCGGGACCCCCACGTCCAGCAGTGCCCTGTGGATCACCGGCACTGCGGTCCAGGCACCGGTCAAAAGGTGGAAGCCGAAGTGAACGATCCACATCGAGATGCCCATCGGTAGCAACGCGAAGATCATGCGAGCCGCGAGGCGCATCCGCGTTGATCCTGGCCCCATCACCAGACTGGTCATGCCGGCAGCAGCCATGAGGATCAGTATCGGCAGGAGGACGATCTGCACCAGCAGAAGAACGAGGATGACCGGCCAGTCCGCAGCGAGGCCGAATCGCTCGGCCAGGTGCAGTTGGAACGACATCATCGGCTGGGTCATGCCGGCGGCATTGGCGAACGCACCGAAGCACAGCACCATCGCGAGGAACGACAGGTCGATCCGGTGCCCCAGCCGGCCCACCGAGGAGCGATGCTGGTCGTCGATCGGATCGGTGCCTACCGGGCGCCCGATCAGACCGATGTTTCCGTGCGGGCACGCATCCATGCAGTCCATGCAGAAGGTGCAGTCCAGGTTGCCGATCTTCCTGGGCTGGAACAGCTCAAGCTGGCACCCTGGCACCGAGGCCGATCCCTTGATGCATTCCTGGGTCGTGCACGTGGCGCACACGGAGGGCCTGCGGACCGTGACGACGAAGGGAGAGAGCATCGACTGGAGGAAATGGAACTGCCCGATCGGACAGACGTACTTGCAGAAGCTGGCGCCCCTGAAGATGCAGTCGATGATGGTGGCGGCCAGGAAGTACCCGATCACGATCCACGCGGTCACCCACGGGCTGGACCAGAGGCCAAGCACCTCGTAGCTGATCAGCCATGCCAGGACCAGGATCGCCGCAATCCACTTGGTCCGAAGCCACCGGGGCCACGGGGCGTTCGCCGGAAGCCAGCGGCGAAGGATGCTGCGTGGAACGATGAACGGGCACGTCATGCAGAAGAGGTTGCCCACCATCAACAGCGCGATGATGCTGAACCCACGCCAGTACGTCCATGGCAATACGCCCGCGATGTTCTGGCCCGGGACCGACGGGCCTGCCAGGCCGTCGACCACCAGCGCCGCCGCCAGGACGAGCATCAGCAGTCGAAGCAGATACCTGGCCTTCCGTGAACGGATCACGTGGCCGGCGACCGGCGCTGCGGCCAGGTCAACCGCCCCACCGATGGTCGATTTGAACACCGGGAGCGAGATCTCCCTCGTGGGCCTCGCCGGCCGGGCCAGTGATCGATTCCGCATCAGCTCGGCCGCGATGAACCCGACCGGGATGAACATCAGCAGCGACCCGGGCACCCACATGATCGCCCCTGCCAGCGCCTGGTCGTCGAGCATGTCGATGCCCATGAGTCCATCGGTCGCACGGTAGGACGGATAGATGATCCGATCACTGAAGCTGAAGATTGCGCTGAAGATCGTGTTCTGTATGTCGGCCAGCAGTAGGTAGACGATCATGGCCCCGCGCGGCCAGATCGGCGTGCTCGGCCAGGGCTGGATCACGGGGAACCAGAACAGCAGCCCGGTGACCACGAAGCATGCGTGCTCGACGGCATGCCACTGGTCGGATCGAATCCCCAACTCATAGAAGGCCGGAACGTGCCAGGCCCAGGTCATCACGACAAAGCCGATCCAGGCCGTGACCGGATGCACCAGGAACCGGAAGAACGAGTGCACGCCCCTGGAGGCGATGAACGGCCCCAGCCAGTTCTTCCTGATACCGTTTGGCAGTCCACGCAACATCGGGATCGCCGGGTAGCCCATGAGTATCAGCGGCGGTGCCACGAGCATCAGCAACAGGTGCTGGGTCATGTGGACCGACAGCATCAGGCTCCCGAGGGCATCAAGCGGGCTCGCGATCGCCAGCCACAGCACCAGTAGCCCGGCCAGGAAGCTCGCCAGCCTCCAGGCCGTGAATCGATGTGGCTGGAGCCGCCGAAGACCAAGCCACCCGCGCAGGTAGATCCACGCTGACAGGAGCAGCAGAAGGATGATCCAGGGGTCTATCGTCCACGATTCAAGGACGGCGCGTGCGAGCGAATCCATCGTTGGAGATCCATGGTAACCGGCGACCGACTGGTGTCAGCAGGCGGCTAGTTCCAATCCGGGTAGTCACCCTTGACGGCTGGAATCACGGCCTTGTGCTCGCCGTCTGGCGTCAGTGTCTGGAGGAACGCCGCCAGTGCCGCCGTCTGTGCCGAATCCAGGTTCTTGCCGAATGCAGGCATGTTCCCGCCGCCCTGCTGAACCTGCCGGATCAACTGGTCGCGGGTCATCCTGGTGGCGATGTCATCGAGCTCAGGACCTCGCTGGCCACCGATCCCTGCCAGTTCGTGGCAGTTCCGACACTGCATGTACTGGAACAGGATCGCGCCCTGCAGTTCGGTTGGTGAGCGGCCGACGACGAACTGCCGCGGGGTCGTGTCGCTGGTCCATGCGTCCATCTTGGGGGACCACGGCGTCGTGACGCCCAACTGGCTCAGGGCGGCAAGGATCGTCACCAGGAGGACCAGCGTGATCACGGCAACCGGACGACGTGACGGGGCCCGCTCACCCTCGTTGGAGATGAACGGGAGCAGGATCAGCACCGCGACGATCACGACCGGGCTTGCCAGGATGAGATAGGTCTCGATCGATGGAGGCAGCAGGGCCAGGATCGCGAAGATCCACAGGAAGAAGAAGTCCGGCTTCGGGTTGGTGTTGATCATCGTCGGATCGGGTTCACCAAGCGGCCCGAACGGTCCGACGAAGAAGGCCAATCCGATGACGATCAGCAGCATCAAGCCGCAGAAGATCATGTCCCTCTTGGCCGCCTCGGGGAAGAACGGCACGCCACTGGTCTTCATCCGCTGTTCGAAGCCCTCGCGATACGTGGCCTTGTCGACCACGGCTCCCGGTTCCGGCATCTCCGAGATGCCGTTCTTCAGGATCAACACGATGTGAAGCCCGACCATCAGGATCACGAAACCCGGCAGGACGAACACATGCAGGCTGAACCACCTGGAGAGTGTTTCGCCTGCGATGATCGGCCCACCGATCACCAGGTTCACCACCTCGGGACCGATCCACGGGATGCGGCCCATCATCGCGGCGCCGATGCCAAGGCCCCAGTAGGAGTCCTGGTCCCAGCGGAGGACCTGCCCGGTGAATGCCAGGGCCAGCGTTCCGAACAGGAGGAAGACGCCCACGATCCAGGTCAGCTCGCGCGGGAACTTGTACGTTCCGTGCAGGAAGACCTGGCACATGTGTATGAGCATCATGAGCACCATGGCATTGGAACTCCAGCCATGGATCCCACGGATCATCCATCCGAGCGGGACCTCGGTATCAATGTGAATGAGGCTCTGGTATGCCTCGCCAGCGGATGGGACGTACAGCAGCGCCAGGCAGATGCCAGTCGTGATCTGGAGGATGAAGAACATCAGCGTTGCACTGCCGAAGACGTACCACCACTTGGCGTTCCTCGGGACGTGGTGGTCCATGATCGGCGCAATGGTGGCTGACGCACCAGTGCGTTGGTCGATCCAGTTCCAGCTGTCCATCATCCACGTGGGAATGCGCATGTTCTGCCTTGCATGGAGCGGATTTGATCAGGGCGACTGCTGCAACGTCGGCAGTCTTCCTCCATCGATCCTGAGCCTTCCGTCAATGACCTTGTACTTGAACTCGTAGAGACCCCTGGGCGGCGGCCCGGAGGCGCGTGAACCATCCTCGTAGTAGACGCCACCATGGCACGGGCACATGAACAGCCGTGATTGCGCGAACCATTTCACCGGGCAGCCCAGGTGGGCGCAGTGGATCGAGAAGACCTGGAAGTCCCCCTTCTCGATGTGCCTGACCCAGCATGGAATGTCTGCGGTATAACCGTCCCAGGGGACCGCCCCGGGATTCCGGAAACTCGCCAGCGTGGTCTCTCCGACCGGGAACTTCTCGACGGACCCCAGGTCGATCCATGACTCGGCGAACTTGCGAGCGGCGGGACTGAACACGTACCCGACGATCGGGGTCGCCGCCAGCATGGCGCCGATCGAAAGAAGCCCGGTGCCGATCCGGAACATCCACCCACGCCTGGTCGTCTTTCCACAGTCCTGTACTGGTCCGTTGCAATCACACATGTCGCTGCTCCGGGAGGCCCTCGGGCCGCCACTTCTATTCCTCTGGCACGTAGTCTGTCGGGTTCTTGAAGTCCGCACGATGCGAGATCATCCAGGCGACCACGTCGTCGATCTCCCTGTCGCTCAGCGGACTGCCTGCACGCTGCGTTCTGTAGTCGGGCATGCCCAGGTCGATCCTGCCGAAGATCACCGCGCTCCTGAGGGCCTGGTCACTGACCAACTGAAGGTAGACCTCGTCGACGATCGATCCACCGTTGGCCCCTCCGTCACCATTGGGACCGTGGCACTGGGCGCATGACTGCTGGTAGACGGTCGCGCCTCTGGCGGCATCGCCCTTGGACGTCGAGGCATATGACGGGAATGACTGCCCTTGGAACTGAGACGGCGTCCCCCAGTACTGGCGCATGTCACTGACAAGTGCTGCAAGCTTCTCCGGCGGAAGCCCTGATCCATCGGCCTGGTGGAACGCCGGCATCAGCGTTCCAGGACCCGTCCCGTGCGTGATCACATCGAGCAGGGTCTCGGGCGGAGCAACATGCAGGTAGAGTGGATCGTTCATCGGCCGGGCCGCGCCATGGGTTCCGTTGTTCCCGTGGCAGCCGGCACAGTTGGCCTGATAGATGGTCTCGAACGAGGCCTGTGAATCAAGTTCCTCCGCCACCGCATGCGTCGGGCGGCCCGGCGGATCACACCCGGGCATCAGGACCATGCCGGCAAGGATGCTGCCGCAGGCGATCGACGCTTTCATGGTCCGTCGCGGGCTCATGAAGACGGATCCTTTCCACGCTCCAGTTCCATGCGGGCCTTCAGATCCATGAACTGCATCGTCGGAACCATCTCGGATCGGGAGATGACCCAGCCCGCGACGATACCGAAGGCGAACTGGCTTCCCAGGAACCACCACCAGTTGATCATCTGCTCCAGCGCCGGGTTGATCACGCTCATGGCCGCGTACAACAGACCGCTCCAGAGCACGGGGGCCAGCAGGCCACCGAATATCACCGGGTGCCTCGGCATCATCGGCAAGCACGCCGCGTACAGCAGTCCGATCATGATGCTCATCGCGATGTGGATGCAGATCGCCGCGATGAATGCATCGACCTGGAACGTCGCCAACTGCTCAGGGGTCTCCCCTGCCAGTTGTGGAAGCAGTGCGCCAGCGAGCAGGTTCACCGGCATCCAGAGACTGCCCTTGGCGATCAGCCCCCAGCCAAGGGCGACCAGGGCCATTGCCACGCCACCAGCAAGTCCGCCACCGATGCCGCTGCGATACGGGTGGATCTCCTCGGGCACCATTCGTCGCTTCGGGGGAGTTGATGACTGGGAGGCGACGGGAACCACCGGGCTCTCGTCGACCTGGTCGATCCGCTCCAGTTGCTCACCGGGCAGGACACCGAACCACCAGATCACCCCTCCGACCAGCGAGCAGACCGCACCGACCAGATAGACGATCGGGTTCGTGACCATGCCGGCGAACAGTAGTGTCACGCCGAAGGCCATCAGGAATGGGCCGCCGGTTGAGACGGGGATCGCACCCGGATCCTCGGGTCCGTCACTGCTGATGTTCATGATTCGAGGCTTGCGTGCCACTTCAGTTCTGCTCCTGGACCATCGCGGTCTTCTGCTCCTGCTGGATCCGCCCCGTCTCCTCGGCGATCTGCATCGAGCCGTAGAACCCGACGTAGTAGACGACCACGAGCACCACGATCCAGACCGTGTCGACGAAATGCCAGTACCAACTGAGGATGTCCACGTTCTGAGCGAGGTTGCTGTTCACCTTGTCCGCCAGCGATAGGACCAGGACCGTGCTCAGGCAGGTCAGCCCCAGGCAGACATGGAACGCGTGGAAACCGACCAGCGTGTAGAAGGTGGTCCCGAACAGGTTCGTCCTGATGGTGAGCCCGTCACCGTAGATCAGCCCGTACCACTCGATGCCGGTGCCTATGATGAACCAGACACCCAGGCAGATCGTCAGGAATAGCCACAGCTTGAACAGGCCCAGTCGCCCCTTCTCCAGCTGCTTCACTGCGATCACCACGGTCGCGCTGGATGAGAGCAGCGCGATGGTGTTGATCCAGACCAGCCCGTGATCCAGTACCTGGAAGTTCATTGGACCGTGCTGACTCTTCCCGATGTAGAAGATGAAGGCGATGATCAGGGTCAGGAAGAACGCGCACTCCGACAGAATGAAGCAGAGGATGCCGAACCGCCCCTTGTCCGGTCGCCACTGGCGATCGGAAGCGTCTGCTGGGTTGGCCTGGATGGTCGTCATTGAACGGTCGTCCTCTGTCCTTGCATGATCACTCGTAGTTTGAATCCGGATCGTCCGGGTGCTTCTGGTCCCAGAGCGGGCGCCTGCTCCTGATCTGCGGAAGCGGGTTGTAGTTGTAATCTGGTGGCGGCGAACTGGTGGACCATTCAAGCGTCCACGCATCCCATGGATCATTGCCCGCGGGCTCGCCCTTGCTGTAGCTCCTCACGAGGTTCCAGACGAAGAAGAGTACCGCCAGACCCTGGAAGATCACGCCGATCGATGAGAGCATGTTCCAGAGATCCAGGCCGCGATCCGCGTCGTACATGTAGATCCTCCTGGGCATGCCGAGGATCCCGGAGAAGTGCATCGGGAGGAAGGTCATGTTGAACCCGATCATCATCAGCCAGAAGTGCCACTTGCCCAGCTTCTCCGAGAGCATCCGGCCGATCGCCTTGGGATACCAGTAGTAGACCGCGGCGAAGATCGCGAAGATCGTTCCGCCGAACAGAACGTAGTGGAAGTGGGCCACGACGAAGTAGGAGTCGCTGAGCTGCCAGTCGAATGGAACGCATGCGAGCATGATCCCGGTCAGGCCGCCGAAGACGAACAGGCCGACGAAGGCGGTCGCGAACAGCATTGGTGTCTTGAAGATGAGCTTTCCGCCCATCATCGTGCCGATCCAGTTGAAGATCTTGATCCCGGTCGGAACGGCGATCAGGAAAGTGCTTGCGGCGAAGAAAGCGTTGAGCCATGGAGGCAGGCCGACCACGAACATGTGGTGGGCCCATACGCCAAGGCTGATGAACCCGATGCCGACGGTCGCCGCGACCATCAACGGGTACCCGAAGATGACCTTCCGACTGAATACCGGGATGATCTCGGAGACGAATCCGAATGCCGGAAGTACCAGGATGTACACCTCCGGATGGCCGAAGAACCAGAACAGGTGCTGCCACAGCAGCGCCGAGCCCCCGCCCTCGGTGTCGAAGAAGTGCGATCCCATGTACCGGTCGAACAGGAGCATGACCTGAGCACCGGTCAGGACGGGGATCGCGATGATCACGAGGACTCCGTCGACCAGCATCATCCAGACCATCAACGGCATGCGCATCATGGTCATGCCCTTGCATCTGAGGCAGCAGATCGTGACCACGAGGTTCAGGCCCGTGGTGATCGAACCGAATCCGCTGACCATGATGCCCAGGATCCAGTAGTCGGTCGAGTTGCCCTTGGAGAACGTCTTCGCCGTCAGCGGCGCATAGGCGAACCAGCCGACATCAGGAGCCGAGCCCATGCCGTACAGGCCCGTGGATCCCAGGTAGCTGTAGTAGAGGAGCAGTCCACCGAAGAGGAACAGCCAGTACCCGAACGCGTTGAGCCTGGGGAAGGCCATGTCCCGGGCCCCGATCATCAGCGGCACCAGATAGTTGCCGAACCCAAGCAGCACCGGCATGCCGACAAGGAAGACCATCGTGGTGCCGTGCATGGTGAAGAGCCTGTTGAAGACCTCCGGACCGACGAAGTCATTCTCCGGAACCGCCAGCTGAGCACGCATCGCCGAGGCCTCGATCCCCCCGACGAGGAAGAAGATCAGGCCGGTGGTGATGTACATGATGCCGAGCTTCTTGTGGTCGCCCGTCACGATCCACGAGTGCAGCCGCAGGAGCAGAGAACTGCTTCCCGAGAGTGCCGGTTCGGCTCGTGATTGATCCAGTACGGTCATGATCCTGTATCCACCTTGCTACTTCAGAGTGAGAAGATAATCCACCACATCATGGAGTTCCTGCCTGGTCAACTTCAGGCTCGGCATGTTGCACCCGGGCTTCACCTGCTGGGGATCGTTGACCCAGGCCAGAAGGCTTTCCCGCCCGTTTTCAGCCACGCCGGCACCAATCGTATCCCGGCTCATCAGGTGCGTCAGGTCCGGCCCGAACGTCCCGACACTGGTTCCCTCGATGGCATGGCAGTTCATGCAGGCGTACTGCTGGAACACCCGTCGACCTGCCGCGACCGAGTCCTCGGCCGGGGGCGGCTCCTGCTGCTGGACGACCCAGGCCTCAAAATCCTCCTGAGGATGGGCATACACCCGCAGCAGCATGTTTGCATGCTGGTTGCCACAGTACTCGGCGCATTGGCCGGTGTAGAGTCCCGGTGCCTCGGCCTGGAACCACGTGTGGTTCACGTGGTTGGGGATCACATCGGTCTTGCCGGCGAGCCGGGGCATCCAGAAGCTGTGGATCACGTCGGCCGACTCCAGCTTGAGCCAGATCGGCCTGTCCACGGGAACATGCATCTCGTTGGCCGTGATGATGTCCAGTTCAGGGTAGCGGAACTCCCACCACCACTGGTGCCCCACGACGACGACCTCCATCGCCCCCTCCGGCGGCTCCTCAAGTTCCACCTCACGGATGATCCTGATGGTCACCAGGGCCAGCGTGAAGACGATGATCACCGGCACGATCGTCCAGGCCAGTTCGACCGGGTTGCTGCCATAGACCTGCACCGCATCCGAACCGTCATCGGTCTTGGACCTTCGGTATCGGATGATGCTGTAGACCAGGAGGCCCTCGACGATGACGAAGATGCCGGCCGTGATGCCCAGGACCAGCCACGCAAGCCCCTGGATGGTGTGTGCCGGCGGAGACTGGGGCTCGAAGATGCTCGTGTTCCACGGCGTGTCCGGCCTGCAGACGGGGTAGATGGTCTCGGATTCCCCTGCAGCATCCGACTGGACAGCCTCCTGGATGGATCCATGGGCCACAGGCTGCGGTAGCCAAGCCAGGCCGGTGATCGCCATGATCAAGGCGATGACACCCACTCCTCGCATGCTGCATGCCCTATGGTTTGGATACATCTGGAAACCCCACCACCTTATTTATACTTGCCGAGGACGTGGACCAGTGCGCTCTGCTGCGAAGTGTACAGGGGGCGACACGGGGTGGAAAGAACCCGAAGAATGCCGGTGACAGGAATCGAACCTGCACTCCTGTTGCCAGGAAGTGGATTTTGAATCCACCGCGTCTGCCAATTCCGCCACACCGGCAGGTGCGTCCATATCCTCCATCGGAAGCCCTCCCGAGTCAATGACAGGGGTCACAAACACCTTCAACGATCACTGGAGATCTCGATGAAAAAACGGGGCCCGAAGGCCCCGTTTGCATTGATTCTGGGAATGGGCCCACCCGTTCAGCCACTGGTACCCCAGGCACCCAGCAGCAGTGCAAGGTCTGCCCCGTCGATCACCCCATCACAGTTGATGTCGCCGAGCCCGGTGCCTCCCCAGTTGCCCAGGAGTATGGCCAGGTCCACCCCATCAACAACACCGTCGCCATTGAGGTCAACCGGGCAGCCGGAACCACTTTCACAGTCGGGCACGGTGATGGTGACCTCTCTCGAGCAGCACTCAAGCAGCTTCTGGTTGTGCAGGGCGACCAGGAACTGCATCTGGCTTCCTGCTGGCGGAGCTCCGCTGACGAGGATCGGACCGATCGACATCATGGCCAGGTCGGGCGTCGAAGGCACGTCCCAGTAGTCCGGCGACATCGTGATGCCGCTGCCCATCGGGGGAACCACGAAGACGTGCTCGACCACGTCACCCGAGAGGTTCATCAGGTCCATGGTGAGCCAGAATTCGCCATTGCCGCCATCGACGCATTCGACCGAGATCTCCACGGGCACGGTGCAGTCGCACTCGGGCATCTCGACGCAGTGCTCCAGGTGGCAACACTCCTCGATGTTCTCATCGGCCAGAAGCAGGTCGAAACAGTGGTTGTCCAGCGGCGCAAGGCCGGTGATCAGCAGCTCGATCTCCGCCGTATCCCCCGTTCCCAGGGCCGTCGGAAGCGGGATCACCGAGGGGCTCGCCAGGGGATCGGGAATCAACACGTACTGTGCCGGCACCGTGCCGTTGTACTGGATGGTGAAGCTCCAGAGGAACTCGCCGGTATGACCGTTTTCATCGACGATGCACTCGATCGTTGATTCGATGATCTCCATGCATGGACCGTCGGGTGCCAGGGAGCAGCTGACCTCGATCGAACCGACCTGGAACTTGTCGACCTCGTTGGTGTCCTGGTCGGCATCGACCTGGACCGAGTTCGGGAGGTCCCCGCCGACGAGCGTGCCCTGGTAGCCGTAGACGAACTCCCCGGTCCCCTCGCCGAACTTCAGGGCATCACCACTGAACCAGATCATGCCATTGTTCGGATCGATGGCGACGCCACCACTGGTGTTGTCGCCCGAACTGAAGTTGCCGACGGTGTAGTCGGAAGTGTTGATCCATTCGCCATCGGCACCGACACAATGAACCAGGGCGCGTGACTGGTGGGCACCACTGGCGGAGGGACCCGACATGGATCGCTCTACCGTGACCAGACAGCAGTCTCCACGGAAGACCAGGTCGGCGACCGGGTTGGACCAGCCGCTGCCGTAGTCGGGCATGACGAACTCCATCACCTGTGTACCGGCGATCGGATTGCCATCGACGTCCAGTGCGATCGACCAGATCTGGTTCTGGAGGCCACTGTTGCTGCTCTTGCCGCCATCGACTCCCCAGATCGCGTAGTACAGGCGATCCTCCAGCGTCGTCAGGCCCCAGACACGTTCACCCAGCGGGGCGAAACCATCGGCATCCAGCGGATCGATCGGCTCGATGTCCGTGACGGTTCCACTGGCATGGTCGTAGGTCATCTCGATCGTGCCATTGGCCGTATCGATCACGTAGATTCTGCCGTCGTCCATGTTCGAGGCGTACAGTCGCTGGTACTGGCAGTCATAGTGAATATTCCCGATGCCGGGCCATCCCTCGTTGGCAGGGACAATCGTCGGATCCAGCGTCTGTGGCAGGGTTGCCAGGACGGAAGGAGCTCCGGTAGCCGCATCGAGCCTGTAGATCGCACCGGCCCCACCCATGCCGAGAGTGTCCGGATAGAGACCGCCCCATGCGTAGCAGCTGGTGTGAGCGACGTAGCCGTTGCCCAGCTCATCGATGGCCGTACCGAAGACCTGTCCGAGCTTGGACAGGTTCCAGTCTGGATGCGAGTACATCGGCGGCGCCCAGTAGCTGTTGTTTGCCGAAGCGGCCGCATTGTTGGCATCAAAGGCGACCACGCAGTAGCCGGCCGAACCACTGGGTTGCAGGGTTCCCAGTCCGACCGGGCCGACGAACCCCTGGTCAGACAGAAGCTGTCCCATGGAGCCGCAACAGGTATCGCAATCATCGGCGACCGGTGGCGGATCACCGCAGGGGCCGTCGATGCAGGTGATCGTGAAGGTACCGTTGCCCTCGGGCTGTGCTGGCAGGGTGCCCAGACGGATCAGGTAGATGCGGTCGCACTCGACGAGACAGTCAATGCGACTCTGCTTGCCGCAGAAATTGTCGTTGCAGCAGATGGGTACTCCACCATCCCCGGGACATTCGCACTTGTCATAGATCTCGAGCACGGTGTCCAGGCTGGTGCCACCGCAGGTCTCGATCCGCACGGTGCCTGAACATTCGGACGTCCAGCAGAACCACACGTCATTCTCGACGGTCGGCCCGAACTTGCATTCCCCACCACCACCGGCCGTGGAGGCCGTGGCATCGGTGAGGTCGAACGAGAAGACGCCTTCGCCCACGATCGGCTCGGGATTGATGCAGAGATCGTTCGGGGGGGCGGCCACCAGCACGACGGGACAGGACATGAACCAGGATGCACAGAGTGCGCGGAGGGTTCGCTTCAACATTGTTCTACTCTCCAGAAATATTGGGAACTGCCGGGGCAATTCACTGGTGTGGAACCGACTGGCCACGACCATGGTCGCGCCTGCCGAGGTGCAGACGAAACATCTCCACCACTGCTATACCCGGGCAGTAGGTCGAATCTATCAGCGGCGCATTCCAGATTGAAGAATATTCTGTTCCAGCTGCCTGTTTTAGACGAGTCAGGCCTCTCCAGAGCTGGAAACAAGGTAGTTACTGGATTCCTTGACGATCTGAATATCGTGCGGATGGCTCTCGATCATGCTCGCGGCGGTAACCCTGGTGAACCGCCCCCGCTCGCGAAGATCGGCGACGGTCTCGCATCCACAGTACCCCATCGCGCTCCTGAGGCCGCCGACCATCTGGTAGACGAACTCCGAGAGGGTGCCCCTGTAGGGAACCCGTCCCTCGACACCCTCGGGCACGAGTTTCTTGTGATCCTCGACGGACGCCTGCCCGTAGCGATCGGCCGATCCGGACATCATCGCGCCCTCGGATCCCATGCCGCGATAGGTCTTGAATCGACGCCCCCGGTGAAGGACGAGTTCACCCGGGCTCTCATCCAACCCGGCCAGGAGGCTGCCCAGCATCACGCTGCTGGCACCAGCTGCGACCGCCTTGGCGATGTCACCGGACTGGCGAATGCCCCCATCGGCGATGACGGGGATCCCAGCGGAGTTGGCCTCGGCACAGGCGGACATGATCGCGGAGACCTGCGGCACCCCGACGCCGGTGACGATCCGAGTCGTGCAGATCGAACCAGGCCCGATGCCGACCTTGATCGCGTCGGCGCCGGCATCGATCAGGGCACGGGCGCCCTCGGAGGTGGCGATGTTCCCGGCGATGATGTCGATGTCGAACTGGCGACGGATCTGCTCGACGGTCTGAATCACGTTCTCGGAGTGGCCGTGGGCGGTGTCGACGACGATGACGTCGACCTCGGCCCCGACAAGCTCGGCGACCCGCTCGTACTGGTGGACGCCGACGGCGGCCCCCACCCTCAGCCGCCCCCTCGTATCCCGACAGGCATTGGGGTGGGTCCGGATGTTCTCGATGTCACGCATCGTGATCAGGCCGGAGAGCATGCCCGCGTCATCGACCAGCAGGAGCTTCTCGACCTTCGAGTTGTTGAGGATCTTCTCGGCCTCCTTGGGCGTCGTGCTCGCGGGTGCGGTCACCAGGTTCCGCGAGGTCATGACCTCGTTGACCATGGTCGAGCCGGATCCACCCTCGCTGGTGCGCTCGAGGAACTTCATGTCACGCCTGGTGAGGATCCCGACGAGTCGGCCTCGCCCGGTCCCATCCTCGGTCACGGGGAAGCCCGAGACCCGCTGCTCGTCCATCAACTGCCAGGCCTTGCTGACGGGGTCATCAGGCCTGAGGGCCACCGGATCGGAGATCACGCCGTTCTCCGTCCTCTTGACCTGGGCGACCTCCCTGGCTTGGACCGATGGATCCATGTTCTTGTGGATGATCCCGATGCCGCCTTCCTGGGCCAGGCTGATGGCCAGCCGGGACTCGGTGACCGTATCCATCGGTGCCGACAGGAGGGGGACGTTCAGCCGGATATTCGGAGTGAGCACGGTGGACGTATCGACCTGGTCCGGAGAGACGGAACTAGCGTCCGGTATCAGGAGTACGTCATCAAAGGTGAAACCGTCCTGAATGATCTTCTGTGCCATCTGCCCATTGTGCCGGGTTGGCGGCTTTTGTCAATGTTCCAGAATCCCCAGTAGGCCCACCCTCCTCGGACTGGGGTTCTGATAGTCTAGAAGATTCATTATCCTGGTTTTCCCGGCAGAACCAGGACCAAGCAGAGGACCAGACAAAGTGGCTACAGATCAACTCATGTCCAATCCAGTCCACCATGACATGGGGACGGCCGATGGAGAAGGCCTCAAGGCGTTCCGCACGTACCTGGATGCCACGATCCGGTTCGAGGCGAGCGACCTGATCATCAAGGTCGACCTGCCTCCACGGATCAGGGTCCGAGGCTCGCTCAAGAGCCTCCAGACGGATAACTGCTCTCCCTCACTGATGTTCCAGATCGCCCGGGATGTCCTGGACGAGGGCCAGTACGACCATTTCAAGCAACGCGGCTCGATCGACTTCGCCTACGACTTCGACGATGACCATCGATTCAGGGTCAACATGTTCATGGCACGCGGGAAGCCGTCCCTGGCGGCCAGGCTGATCACCAGTGACATCAAGCGGTTCGAGGACCTCTACCTGCCGCAGATCCTCGGCGACGTCGCGATGAGCGCCCAGGGCCTGATCCTCTTCTCGGGCGTCACCGGCAGCGGCAAGTCGACCTCGATCGCATCGATGCTGCAGTACATCAACGAGCGAAAGCGGGTCCACATCGTGACGATCGAGGACCCGATCGAGTACATCTTCAGGGACGACAAGGCCACCATCAACCAGCGAGAGGTGGGCATCGACTGCGTCAACTTCAACGAGGCGCTCAGGGCGCTGGTTCGAGAGAATCCCGATGTCGTCCTCGTCGGCGAGATGAGAGACTACGAGACCTTTGAAGCGGCCATCCGGGCCGCCGAGACCGGCCACCTGGTCTTCGGAACCATCCACGCCTCCAGCGCCTGGCAGACCTTCGGACGTATCTACGACCTCTTCCCGGAGGCCGAACGCGACCAGATCCGCAAGCTTCTGGCCTACAACCTCAGGGCGATCGTATACCAGAAGCTCCTGCCGACACTCCATGAGAACATCGTCAGGATTCCGGCGCTGGAGATCCTCCTGAACACGCCTGGCGCCCAGAAGTACATCCTCGAGGGACGCGAGGGCGAACTTCTCGAGGTCATCAAGAACAGTCACGAAGAGGGCATGATCGACTTCACCAGTTCCCTCGTGAACCTCGTCGAGGACGAGTACATTCATCACAGGGTCGCCATGGAAGCAACGCCAAAGCCCGAGGAATTGAAGATGAGGCTCAAGGGCATATCCTGAAGCAGGAACCCACGGCACCATTCAACAAGACATGACCCCGGATTACCCACAGATGATTGCAGCAACCTCCACCGCTTTCCTCCTGAGCATCTACAAGCCGATTCTCATGCTGGTGGTCATCATTCCATGGGCCTGGGTGATCGGCAGCCGGATCGAGCCGGACACCAGGCGACTGAACCTGAACTACCACGGCTGGAACGGCCTGCTGCTGGGTCTTGGGATCCTCGGCATCATCGCCATGCTCGCAATCCCGCTGTTCTGGATCGGCTGGTTCGTCTGCATCCTCGTGATGTACCTGCCCCTGATGTTCTACATGAGTCGCAGGAACTCCATCGTCCCCGAGGAGGAGCGGGTCAAGCTCACCAGTGACAGCATCAGCCAGCGGATGGAGAGCCGCAAGACCAGCAAGGCCGCGCGCAAGTCGGTGATCACCTACGTCTGTCACGACGGCTCGCACAAGGCGATGCCCCCGGCCGACGACCCGGTCGCGGCCATCCACCTTGACTCGGAAGCCCTGATCGAGCCGGCACTGAACTCTCGCGCCACACGCCTGGACGTCATCGCCTCGCAGAAGGGCGTCGCCGTCAGCCAGCTGGTCGACTCGGTCCGCTACAAGCTCGGTGGCATGACGATGGAACAGGCAAGCAACGCCATCGACTACCTCAAGTCGATCGCCGGACTGGACCTGGAGGATCGCAGGCGACGCCAGGAAGGCGCCTTCAACCTGTCCTCTCCCAGTGGCGATGCCGTCGTCAACATCACGACCTCCGGATCCAGCAACGGCATCAGCATGCGACTGGACTTCAACCGCAAGGCCGGGCTGAACCTCCAGCTCAAGGACAGCGGCCTGCTTCCGGAACAGCGGAAGATCATCGAGGCACTTGACGAGCCCCACGACAGGCACGGGGTCGTGCTCCTGGGCACGGCCAGCGGCCAGGGCATGACCACGCTGGGCTATGCGCTGCTGCGACAGCACGATGCCTTTACGACGAACATCAAGACCCTGGAGATGCATGTCGAAGACGAGGTCATCGGTGTCGATCATGTCCAGTTCGACCAGACCAACAAGTCGATCGATTTCGCGACCCAGGTCCAGTCGATGCTTCGGAGAGATCCGGACATCCTCATGATCGACTCGATCAACGAGCCCAAGACCGGCACCATGATCGCCGCCAGCGGACGACAGGGACCGCTGATCTACGTCTCGGTCCCACATGGCTCGGTTCCCGAGGTCATCACCGAGTGGTTCCGGGCGGTCGGCGACCTCAAGGATGCCGCCAAGCCACTCCGGTACGTCCTTGTCGGCAGGCTCCTTCGCAAGCTCTGCCCCAACTGCAAACAGGCCTTCAAGCCCAGCAAGGAGCAGGCCCGCAAGCTCGGGATCAACACGAGCGAGGTCAACCTGTACCGACCCAGCGGCAAGGTGGAGAACAGAAACAAGCTCGAGGAGTGCCCGGCCTGCCAGGGCACCGGCTGCCTCGGCCTGACCAGCGCCTATGAACTGATGGAGATCACCAGCCCGATCAGGCGGATGCTCTCCACAGGTGATCTCAAGGGCGCCTACACCGAGGCCCGCAGCAACAAGATGATCTACCTCCAGGAGGCCGCTCTGGCCAAGGTGACCGAGGGTGTGACGAGCCTCGAGGAGGTCGCCAGGGTCTTCGCCACCAAGCAGAGCAAGTCCGGCTCCGGCAAGAAGGACCAGAAGAAGGCGACCGCCGATGCATGAGTCCTCTTCGAGTTCCGGTTCCCCGATCCCAAGCACAGGAGCAATCGCCCAATGACGGTCGTCCTGAACATCATCATCGTGGCGCTGATCGCACTGATCACCTACTGGTGGGCCAACCAGGGCCTGCTCAGCTCAGTGCTTCACTTCATGTGCGTGCTGGTCGCCGGCGCCCTTGCATTTGCACTGTGGGAACCCGTGACCGTCGGACTGCTGCTCTCGGGCGGCGGGTTCGACAACTACGCTTGGGGCGTCAGCCTGGTGATGATGTTCGTCCTGCTGCTGACCTTCTTCAGACTGCTCTGTGACAAGCTCGTGCCGGACAACGCCAATCTTCCCCACGTGCTGAACATGATCTTCGGCGGTGTCTTCGGGCTCGGCAGCGGCATCATCAGCATCGGAATCCTGATGATCGGCTGCGGATTCCTCCAGTCGACCACCGACATCATGGGCTTCACCGGCACCATTCGGTCCAGCCAGAACGGTGGGCAGCCCATGAAGGATTCAACGATCTTCCCCCCCATCGTCGAGTGGACGGCGGACTTCTACTCCATGCTGAGCCTCGGCTCACTGGCCCCCAACGTCCGGAACACGCCGATGGCCTACTACTACCCCGATCTGGACCAGGTGGCCACGTCCCTGCATCGCGACAGCTTCGACTGGGGATATGGAAAGACCTCGATCGTTCCCGACGCAGTGATCATCAAGTCACTGGACTACGTCGGCGACATGTCCATGGGCGACATGCCGGGCCAAGGCTGCTACATCGTCCAGGTCGAGTTCGACCAGACCGCCTATGACAACGGCGGCCAGTTGACCGTGTCGGCATCCCAGGTCCGCCTGCTCGGCAGCAACGGCGCCAGCAACCGTGGCGACTCGATCGCCGTGCACCCGATCGCATGGGTTCAGGCCAGCGCCAAGTCACCCAGCAACCTGTACGTCTTCGACGATGTCTCCCACTACGCCACGAGCGTTCCGGGCAGGCAGCAGGCCACCGTCGACTTCATCTTCCCCGGAACCGAGTTCCGGCAGGACTACCCACCGCGATTCATCCAGATCAAGGGCGTCCGCTTCAAGCTGCCGGCGATCAGCACCCAGCAACTGACTCTGGCCGACTGGGGAAGCCAGCTTGCCAGCGCCAACCAGCAGGGCTCCGGTGACTCGACCGACTTCAGCAGCGCGCCACTGCTGGGAGCCGACACACTCCGGATCAACAACAACATCCAGCCACTGCGAATCAGCTCCAACATGCTGTCGCCGATGAAACAGGTCGATCGCTACATCACCAGCGGCCACAAGAGCTTCCCTCGTGGCGGCAACTTCAATGTCAGCCGCGACCTGATGATCCGCGGCTTCGAGGAGCCGGCCGGCACCGTGATCGTCAAGCTGGACATCAGCCGCAAGACCTCCGATGCGGACATCCACGAGATCCGGTCCATCGTGCCGCGGGACACCCCGATCGAGCTGGTCGACAACAAGGGATACACCTATTCCCCGATCGGCTACTTCTGGACCCGTTCCGATGACATCGAGATGAAGTTCGATCCGATCAACGGCCTCCGGACCATGGACCTGATCCCGAACCTCCCGTCCAGCGGCGTGCAGAAGCTCGAGCTGATCTACAGGGTCACCGACGGGGTCAAGATCGTGGGGCTCAAGGTCGGCGACAAGGTCGTCGGCAGGTTGAACCTGAACATCAAGGGAAAACGGTAGAAGAACCGGGCTCAGACACCAGCCACATCAGTGGTCGCGGCCTGCTCCTCCTTCTTGAGGAGCCGCTCGATGTAATGGATGTCGAAATCAGCCTCGACGAACTCTCGCTGATCCATCAACCTCCGATGCAGCGGGATCGTGGTCCTGATGGGACCGATCTGGAACTCGTCCAGCGCCTGCCTCATCCTGGCGATCGCATCGTCCCGCGTCTCACCGTGCACGATGAGCTTCCCGATCATCGAGTCGTAGTTGGGAGGAATCCTGTACCCGGTACGTGCATGAGAGTCGAGCCTCACGCCCGGGCCGCCGGGGGCCGAGAAGGTCTCGATGAGCCCGGCCTGCGGCATGAAGTTCCTGTCCGGATCCTCGGCGTTGATCCGGCATTCGATCGCGTGGCCGTTGACTGACAGGTCCGACTGGGTGATCGACAACGGCTGGCCCGCCGCCACGCGGATCTGTTCTCGAACGATGTCCACGCCGGTGATCAACTCCGAGACCGGGTGCTCGACCTGGACTCGCGTATTGACCTCGAGCATGAAGAAGTCCTGGTTCCGATCCATCAGGAACTCGACCGTCGCCGCGCCGCAGTACTCTGCCCGGCGGATCAGTTCCGCGGCCGACTCGGCGACGGCGTCACGCCTGGCCGGATCGACCCCGGGAGCCGGGGCCTCCTCGATCAGCTTCTGGTGCCTTCTCTGGCTTGAGCAGTCACGTTCGAACAGGTGAACGGCGTTTCCATGGGAATCCCCGATGACCTGCACCTCGAAGTGACGGGCCGCCTCGAGGAACTTCTCGATATAGACCGTACCGTCCCCGAAAGCGGAGGCCGCTTCCTGGCGGGCCGATTCGATGCCCTCGATCAACTGCTGCTCGTCGCGGGCGATCCTCATGCCGCGGCCTCCACCACCAGCCGAGGCCTTCACGATCACCGGGTACCCGATCTCCTGAGCCACCTCGACGGCCTCGTCGATCTCCTCGATGGCGCCATCGGAGCCTGGAAACACCGGCGTACCGGCGGCACGGGCCAGTTTCTTGCACGAGACCTTGTCGCCAAGTCGCCCCATGGCCTCGGGGCTTGGCCCGATGAAGGTCATCTCGCAGTCACGGCAGACCTCGGCGAAGTGTGCATTCTCTGCGAGGAAGCCGTACCCGGGATGAATGGCCTCGGCATTGGTGATCTCGGCCGCGGAGATGATCCGGTCGATCCTGAGGTAGGAATCAGACGAAGGACCCTGCCCGATGCAGATGGACTCGTCGGCGTGTTCCAGCCACGGACCGTCGGCATCAGCCGTCGAGTAGACACAGACCGTCTCGATCCCCATGGATCGAGCGGCACGGATGATCCGCAGGGCGATTTCACCACGATTGGCAATCAGGATGCGCTTGAACATTCGTCCGGGACTTCCTTGGAATCAGTCGGTCTTCACAATGAACAACGGCTGGCCGAACTCGACCGCTTCTCCGTTTGACACCATCACCTTCTCGATCGTGCCGGAACACTCTGCCTTGATCTCGTTGAAGATCTTCATCGCTTCAATCAGGCACACGATGGTGTCCGGCGTGACCGTGTCACCGGCCTTCACGAACGCAGGCTTGTCCGGACTGCTGGCCGAGTAGAAGGTGCCGACCATCGGGCTCTCGATGTGGTGGCCGGCTGGAGGCGCCGCTTCTGCGGCAGGATCTTCGGCAACTGCGGCTGATGCTGCAGGCGACGCGGCTGGTGCGACCGCCGGGGCCGCCACCTGCTGAACGGGTGCCTGTGGCATGATCACCTGCGGCTGACCGCCATCACCAGGCCGCTTGATGGTGACCTGCTCGGTCTCATCACGGAGATCGATTTCACTCAGCTCGTTTGCAACCATGAGCCTGATCAGTTCCTTGAGTTTCCGGATGTCAATCATCTACTCGCTCCTGGGCGTGGCCGAATTGGCCAAATCAATGCAGTCATCACCACGAACATGGTGACATCATGCCGAAAATGATAGCGAACGTGTCAGATTATGCGTTGTTGTTCCCGGAGACTGACCGGCTTGGCCAGCAACTCGGCCATCACGAAGACCTCCCTGAGAGCCGTCTTATGGCGGGTGATCTTCCTGATGGTGCCCAGCTTCACGCCACCACCCTTGGCCGGGGCGATGGACTTGGCCGCACGCGCCTTGGCCTTGGCCTTGGCCTTGGAGACCTTGGCAGCCGAATCCCTGGATGAACGACGGCTGGAATCCCGTCGGCTGGAACGCCTGGATCGGCTCCGCCGCGAGGAGCGCACGGCCGCCTTGGGTGTCTGAACCGCCACCGGGCCGGGAGCGGCAGGATTGGTCGGGGCGGGCGTGGCCGGCGTCGGCTTGGTCTTCGACGTGCTGGCGTCCTTCAGTTCCTTTGGAATCTCGATCCCCATCATCTCGGCCACCATGTTGATGGTGTCCGTGACGGCCGGACTGGTCTTCGTCGCTGACGGTGTCGAGGGCTTGGCCGTGGAGGGGCGGGCCGTG
>PARI01000017.1 GCA_002711415.1 Phycisphaerae bacterium
CACGATGTCCAGGTCAATGATCCCCAGATCGAGCACGCGGTCATCGAGTGGTCCAACGACTGCAATGGTGACGGCATCGTCGACTACGGCCAGATCATCAGTGGAGAACTGGCTGATGTCGATGGTGACAACATCCTCGACTCATGTGAACAAGAGATCGGAGACCTGGACCTTAGTGGCATGATCGATGGGGCGGACATTGCGCTGCTGCTTGCCTACTGGGGCAACCCCAATGCGCCGGTTGGAGACCTCAACGGCGATGGAACCGTGAACGGCGTGGACCTGGCGATCCTCCTGGCCAACTGGGGCGTCATCGTGTGGTGAGACGTGGACGGCCGCGGCCGGACCGTTGATCGGATGCAACTGCAATCCCCCCCGCACCACCCGTGCGGGGGTTTTTCATGGGCCTGGAGGCGTGAAAACGCGATCGTAAACCCATGTGCTACAATGGCCGCGCGTACCGGGACACGGATGAGCCCGGAAGTACCCGTCCTCGAGGAATACACACAATCGCCTGGGCCCACAGGGGGCACGAGGCGAGCGGTCGGGAAACCGACATCCCGGGCAGAAGCCCACGGAAGCAAGCCATGCCGATCACGAAAGCATTCACGACGGAGATCGACTACGTCTCGATCCTCGACGAACACGGCAACTTCGATGCCCAGCTGGGGTCCGACCTGATCAGCAATGACGAGCTGGTCCAGCTGTACGAGCAGATGCTCACCAGCCGTCGCTTTGACGAGGTGGCCTTCAAGCTCCAGCGATCCGGCCGGATGGGCACCTATCCACAGAACATGGGCCAGGAGGCCACGTCGCTGGGGGCGGCCTTCGCCCTGGAGCCCCACGACTGGCTGGTCCCCTGCTACCGGGAGAACACGGGGCTGTTCCACCGCGGACTCCCGATGGAGTACATCCTTCTTCACTGGATGGGTGACGAGCGGGGCAACCAGATCCCGCGGGAGCTCTTCATGACCCCGCTTGCGATCCCCATCGGGACCCAGATGCTCCACGCGACCGGCCTGGCCTGGGCGAGCAAGTACCGCGGCGAATCCAACATCGCGTGCACCTTCTTCGGTGATGGAGCCACCAGCGAGGGTGATTTCCACGAGGCGATGAACTTCGCCGCCAACCTGGACATCCCCGTGATCTTCTTCTGCCAGAACAACCACTGGGCGATCTCGGTCCCCGGCCACATCCAGTGCTCGGCCCCGACCGTCGCCCAGCGAGGCGTCGCCTACGGGATGGACTGCGTGCAGTGCGACGGCAACGACATCTTCGCGGTGACCAAGGTCGTCAAGGACGCCGCCCAGCGTGCTCGCGACAACAACCGACCGACGTTCATCGAGGCGGTGACCTACCGACTCGGTGACCACACCACGGCCGACGATGCCCGTCGATACCGCGACGAGGAGGAGGTCGAGATGTGGAAGACGCGTGATCCGATGATCCGGATGCGCGATCACCTGAAGTCGCTGAACCTGTGGAACGACAGCAAGGAGGCCGCCGCGACCGAGAAGGCCGAGACGCTGGTCGCCGAGGCGGTCAAGCGGGCCGAGGAGATCGCCGAGCAGCCGGTCAGCGAGATCTTCGACAGCATGTACAACACGATCGATGACCCGGAAATGATCCGGCAGAGACAGACGATGCGGACAAGCTCGATCGGACAGGACCCGACGCAGGTGGAATCGACCGAACAGGTCAACTGAGACCGGACCAGGAATCATCGGCCCAAGCTGGAATACACGACATGGCAAACCTCACGCTCGTACAGGCAATCAACCTCGCACTCGTCCAGGAAATGGAGAAGGATGATCGCGTGATCATCCTCGGCGAGGACGTCGGACTCAATGGCGGCGTCTTCAGGGTCACCGAGGGACTGCACAAGAGATTCGGTGGCGACAGGGTCGTCGACAGCCCGCTCGCCGAAAGCGGGATCATCGGGACCTCGGTCGGCCTGGCGATGGCGGGACTCCGCCCGGTGCCGGAGATCCAGTTCGAGGGCTTCCTCGGACCGGCCTACGACCAGATCTGCACCCACGCGGCTCGCATGAGGACCAGGACCAGGGGCGCCCTGACCGTCCCGATGACCATCCGCGTTCCGGTCGGAGGCGGGATCCACGCACCTGAACTGCACAGCGATTCACCCGAGTCGATCTACACGCACACGCCGGGACTCAAGGTCGTGATGCCCGCATCGCCGTACGACGCCAAGGGTCTCCTGATCTCGGCGATCCGCGATCCGGACCCGGTGATCTACTTCGAGCCGAAGCGGATCTACCGCGCGTTCCGCGAGGAGGTCCCCGAGGACGAGTACACCATCCCGATCGGCAAGGCACGAGTCGTCGCCGAGGGCGAGGAGATGACCGTCATCAGCTGGGGCGCCAGCGTCGTCCAGTGCATGAGCGCGATCGAGAAGTCCGACCGATCGATCGAGCTGATCGACCTGAGGACGATCTCCCCCATCGACATGGAGACGATCGAGACAAGCGTCAAGAAGACCGGTCGTGTCGTGATCGTCCACGAGGCGCCCAAGACCTGCGGGGTCGGCGCCGAGCTCTCCGCACGGATCATGGAACACTGCTTCCTCTACCTTGAGGCACCGGTCCAGAGGGTCACTGGCTTCGACACCATCATGCCCTACTACAAGCTGGAACTGGAGTATCTTCCCGATACCGAACGCATCTCCAAGGCGATCGACGAAGTCGCCGTCTACTGAAGGTCCCCACCATGGCCACCAAGCAGCCCGATGACAAGAGCCACTTCATACTTCCAGACCTTGGAGAAGGTGTACACGAGGCCGAACTGATCAAGTGGCGGGTCCAGCCCGGAGAAGTGGTCCAGGAACACCAGACGATCGCGGAGATGGAGACCGACAAGGCGCTGGTCGAGGTCCCCTCCCCGTGGACGGGCACGATCGGCGAACTTCGAGGCAACCCCGGCGACATCATCAATGTCGGGAACATCCTCGTGACCTACGTCGTGGATGGAGCGGCCCCCCCGGCCGAGACCCCCGAGGCACAGCCGGCCAAGGCCGAGGCTTCCGCGGCGGAATCCGGGGCCGATGATGGCGATGCCGGAACGGTCGTCGGCACCGTCAGTGGCGAACTCTCGGTCTCCGAGAGGTTCACGCGACGGGAATCTGAGAACACCGACAACGGCACCAGCAACGGCCGATCCCTGGCGACTCCCGCGGTCCGCCGGATCGCCCGTGAACTGAAGGTCGACATCAACACGGTCAGTGGAACCGGTCGTGGCGGACGCGTGACCGCATCGGACGTGCACGCGGCCTCGACGGGATCCCCGATGATGGAGTTCGCTCCACAGATCGTCCAGGTCCCCGCGCAGCTGCCGCAGGTCGATACCGATGGCGTGTCCGAGCGGATCCCCTTCATCGGCGTCAGGCGGAAGATCGCCCAGGCGCTGGACCACTCCGTCAAGACCGCCGTGCACTTCACCGTCGTGGAGGAGGCCGACGTCACCGAGCTGGAGAAGAAGCGAGCGGAGTACGCGGGGGTCCTCGGAAGGAAGATCTCGATCCTGCCGTTCGTCATGACCGCCGTCTGCCGGGCGCTGAGGAAGCACCCGACGCTCAATGCCAACGTCGATGACGCCAACAGCGAGATCCTCCTCAAGGGGGTGGTCAACCTGGGCTGCGCCGTGGACACGGACCACGGCCTGATGGTCCCGGTCATCCCCAATGCGGACCAGCTGACCCTGACCGATCTGGCCGCCCAGGTCGCCGAGGTCGCCGCCGGCTGCAAGGATCGAACCATCGACCGGGAGAAGCTGTCCGGTGGAACCTTCACGATCAGCAACGTCGGTTCCTACGGAGGCATGTTCGCCACGCCGATCATCAACTACCCGGAAGTGGCCATCCTCGCCGCGGGCAGGACCAAGGAACGGGTCCTGGCACGAAACGGGATGTTCTATGCCGGGAGCATCATGCCCCTGAGCCTCTCGTGCGACCACAGGGTCGTCGATGGCGCCGAGGGGTCCAGGTTCCTCAACACGGTGGTCCAGCTGCTGGAAAACCCGTCACAGATGCTCGGGTGGCCGGTTCGTGGGGTTTTCCGGGGGAAGCGGCTACACTACAAGGCTCGAATGACTGAATCCGGGCACAGGCCAGGCGGCCCGATCGATGGATCATGCCCGCCAGGGAAGACAAGGATATGACACAGATGAGTTCTGACACCGCAACGCGATCCCAGCATGCGCAGGAATTGATGGGCAAGATCGAGCAACGAACCGCCGTCGTCGGCATCGTCGGGCTCGGTTACGTCGGTCTTCCCCTGGCTCGCGCGGTCATGGATGCGGGCTACCCGGTGCTCGGGTACGACACCGATGGCGAGAAGATCGATGCCCTGGACCAGGGCCGATGCTACATCGAGCACCTCGGCGACGAGTTCTTCAACGAGCTGAGGACGAGCGAGGCGTTCAGCGCCTCGTCGGATCCACAGTCGCTCGCCGGGGCGGACCTCGTCCTGCTGTGCGTGCCGACCCCGCTGGGTTCGCACAACGAGCCGGATCTTGGATACGTGCTGGACTCGACGAGAATGGTCTCGAAGATCCTTCGCCCCGGACAGCTCGTCGTGCTGGAAAGCACCACCTACCCCGGCACGACGAGGCAGGAGATGATGCCATTGCTCCTGGAAGGCGGGCTGGAATGCGGCAAGGACTTCTTCCTGGCCTACAGCCCCGAGCGTGAGGATCCGGGTTCACCGGGCCGAAGCGCCGCCGTCATCCCCAAGCTCGTCGGTGGCGTCGACGAGACCAGCGGTGACCTGGCGTTCCAGTTCTACTCCAACGCCGTGGCCAGCGTGCACAAGGTCTCGACGGCCGAGGTCGCCGAGAGCGCCAAGCTGCTTGAGAACATCTACAGGGCGGTGAACATCGCCCTGGTCAACGAGATGAAGACCGTCCTGACCGACATGGACGTGGACATCTGGGAGGTCATCGACGCGGCCGCGACCAAGCCCTTCGGGTTCCAGGCGTTCTACCCCGGCCCGGGCCTGGGCGGGCACTGCATCCCGATCGATCCGTTCTACCTGAGCTGGAAGGCCAAGGAGATCGGTCGACACACCCACTTCATCGAACTGGCCGGCGAGATCAACACGAGCATGCCGCTGTACGTGATCGATCGACTCGCCGAGGCGCTGAACACCCAGTCCAAGCCGATCAGGGGTTCGCGTGTCCTCGTCATGGGAATCGCCTACAAGCCGAACGTCGATGACGCCAGGGAGAGCCCCGCGGCCGAGATCATGGACCTGCTCGCCGAGCGCGGTGCGATCATCGAGTACCACGATCCGCACCTGCCGACCTTCCCGAGGATGCGCAACTACGATCTCGACATGAAGTCGGTCCGCCTGGATGAGAACACGGTCAAGTCGACCGATGTCGTGCTGATCGTGACCGACCATGATGCCGTGGACTACGACCTGATCGGCGAGCACGCCTCGTTGATCGTCGATACGCGGAACGCCATGTCACGGGCCGCCTCGATCAGGGGTACGCTCGTCAAGGCCTGACAGGAGACACCGGAATGAAGCTCGTCCCCGGACTGCTCGTGATCACATGCTGCTGCATGACCATGATCGGATGCGATGAACAATCCCGGCAGGAACTGCACGAGGCCGGACAGCACCTCGACGCCGCTGCCGAGAACACCAAGGCCGCCGCGCGGGAGTCCGCCGACCAGGCGCGAGACGCGACCGCCGATGCGCTTGAGAAGGCCTCGAAGAAGCTGAAGGAGCAGTGACCGTGGGCCGACCCTGGAACTGGCGTCTGCTTCGAGCGGGTCACTTCATGCTCGATGGCGGAAGCATGTTCGGCGTGATCCCCAGGACCCTGTGGTCCAGGATGGTGGAGCCGGACGAGATGAATCGATACCGCATGCAGACCAACTGCCTCCTGCTCGAACGGGACGGCACCCGCGTGCTGGTGGAGTCGGGTTTCGGTGACAAGTGGACGCCGCGCGAACGGGAGATCTACTGCTTCCAGGATCGGACGGTCAGGGACGCCCTGGCCGAGATCGACGTCGATCCCGCTTCCATCGACCACGTCTTCCTCTCTCACATGCACTTCGATCATGCCGGGGGAACGACCCATGCCGAAGATGGTGGTGATGTCGTCCCGAGCTTCCCCAACGCGAGGATCCACGTCCAGGATCGCGAGTGGCAGGACGCCCGTGACAACCGGACGACGATGTCGGGCACGTTCCGACCGGAGAACATGGATCCGATCAGTGACCAGCTGGTCCTGGCCGACGGCGAATGCGAACCAGTCCAGGGCATCCGGGTGATGCCGGTCCCCGGACACACGTGGGGCCAGCAGGCGATCCTCTTCGAGGACTCGGATGGAACACTCTGCTTCCCGGGCGACCTGGTCCCGGACGTCCACCACTTCCACCCCTCGGCGAGCATGGGCTTCGACATGCTTCCATGGGACAACATGGTGACCAAGAAGGCCCTCTTCAAGCAGGCGATGGATGGTGACTGGAGACTGGTCCTGGCCCATGAAATGGGTCCGGCGGTGGTCACCGTCCAGGCCGATCCGGATCATCCGGGCAGGTGCCTGCCCGTCGCGTGGCAGCCCGCCGGGGACGGGTCGGCGACGTGCGATGGCTGAAAACCGCGTATACACTTCACGATCGCACGGAAATGTGCGAGGATGAGACCAAGGAGCTCGCAGAGATGATCAACAGGAAGACACTGATCGGGTTGGCGTGGATGGTCGCGGTCGCATTGCCGACCGTCACGCTTCATGCACAGGAAGCCCCGCCACAGCCCCAGCTCAACACGGTCCCGTCGCCGCTGGCCGGCTACGGCCTGATGTTCGTGCTGGCCATACTGGTCGTCGCGATCAGTCTCTATCCATCCAAGCGCAGTCACACCGACTGAGCTGAACCAGGAAAGGACATGCCATGAACCAGGACCAGGTCCGCAAATCCAGGGCCCTGCCCGGGCTGATCGTGCTCAACGCGGCACTGCTGCTCGTGCTTGCCGCCATGACGTTCTCGCCGGGACTGTTCGCCCAGTCGACGTCCAGGGGCGAGTACATCTGCGTCTCGGGGAACATCCAGGGGTCGAACATCCCCGTGACATGGATCCTCAACCAGTCGACGCAGGAGCTGGTCGCCATGAGCTACGACAAGCAGAAGCGGCAGTTCACCGGACTCGGATACAGAAGCCTGAACACCGATGCACAGACCGGTGCACGATGAGAACGGAGGAACCAATGAACAGGACAACCACCAGCGTCAACATCACGCCGTCGGCCCTGTGGGCCTCGGCCTTCGTCATCCTGGCCCTGATCGTCCTCCAGGCAGGACGCATGCAGCCCACGATGGCGACCGCCGACAACGTCGTCGCCGGTGAGCTCGGCTTCACGCTGATGACCGCCCCGAGCGGATTCGGTTCCAAGGAGCGTCCCAACGAGCTTCTGTACGTGATCGACAACCACACCGAGGTCCTCTACATCTACGACATCGAGAACTACAGCAAGAAGCGGATCGACTTCATGTACTCGACCAGCCTGCCGAACCTGTTCAGGGTCGCCAGGAGCGGCTGAGGGGTACGGACGGACCGCCCATGAATGCACACAGCATCAACAGCGTGATGGTCGCGCAGCGCGCTGCATCGTTCACGACGCGCTCGATCAAGAAGGAGTCCAAGCGACAGGGACTCCGGATGGCCATCGGCATGGTCGACCTGACCACGCTGGAGGGAAAGGATTCACCCGAGAAGGTGCGATCACTCTGCCGCAAGGCGATGCACCCGTGGGAAGGACAGATCGATCCCCCGATCCCGCCGGTCGCCGCTGTCTGCGTCTACCCGTCACTGGTCTCGATCGCCCGGGATGAACTCGCCGGCAGCGGCGTGAAGGTCGCGTCGGTGGCGACCGGGTTCCCAAGCGGGCAGTTCCCGATCTCGGCGAGGTTGGAGGATGTCCGGTTCGCCGTGGACAACGGGGCGGACGAGATCGACATGGTCATCAACAGGGGCGCGTTCCTCCAGGGCGACCAAGACACGGTCATGGAGGAGATCCGGCTGACTCGACAAGCCTGTGGTCATGCCCACCTGAAGATCATCCTGGAGACCGGCGAGTTGGAGACCCTGGACAACGTCAGGCGCGCCAGCGACCTGGCGATCGAGGCGGCCGCCACGTCACCGGGCGCCCCGCCGCTGGTCGACGGGAGCGTATTCATCAAGACATCAACCGGGAAGGTCTCACCCGCCGCGACGATGCCGGTGACCCTGGTGATGCTCGAGGCGATCCGGGATCACTGGCTCAGCAGCGGTGTCCGTATCGGCATGAAGCCGGCTGGCGGTATCAGAACGGCCAAGCAGGCCCTGCACTACCTCGTGATGGTCAAGGAGACCCTTGGCGACGCGTGGTTGAGGCCGGAACTGTTCAGGTTCGGTGCGTCCAGCCTGCTCAATGACCTGCTCCGGCAGCTCATCAAGCAGGACACGGGCAACTACATGTCGGTGTCCGACTTCTCCGAGGCCTAGGACCGCTACTTCGGGGTCGGCCCCTTCCAGTTCCTGTCCCACATCCTGAAACCGCCGATGAAGGCGTTGGCGTTGTGACCGAGACGGCACTTGTCCGGGAGCTTCTTCAGGCGCTCCACGTTGCCGCCACCAAGGACGATGTAGTCTGGAATCACGGCGGCATCGAGCATGTCGACGATGTCGAAGACGTATTCCCGCCACTTCTTCTTGCCGTACTTCTCAAGGCCATGGATGCCCACGTAGTCCTCGAAGGTCTTCTTCCTGTAGGGCAGGTGGGCCAGTTCCAACGGAATGATCGTGTCGCCATCGATGATGGTCGTTCCAAGGCCGGTCCCAAGACCGAGGAACAGCATCTTCCCGCCCTCGTAGCTGCCGAGGGCCTGCATCGCGGCATCGTTGAGCATGCGGGTCGGCTTTCCGAACGCCTTGTCAAAGTCGAAGTCGACCCAGCCGCTTCCGAGGTTCACCGGATCATGCACGAGCTTGTTGTTCTGGATCGGAGTCGGAAGCCCCATGGAGACGTGGTCGTACTCCCAGTCCGTGGTGATCTTCATGACCCCATCGACCATCTGCTGGGCGGTCAGGGTGGGCCCTGAATCGAACTTGCGCTTCTCGACGAGGCCGCTGAGAAGGACCTTCACATGGGTTCCGCCGATGTCGATCGAGAGTATGTTCATCTTCGTCTCCTGGTACGGCCCATGGTACATGCTGGAGGCGGTGCATGGTCGCTCTTGAAGCCGTACCGGCCCCATGATGCAGGCGTCCGTCGAGGATGTACACTGGGGTCGAGGCGCCACGTCAGCGCCGCACTGGATGATGATGATGGACTCAACCGGCATCGAGAATCAACTGCAATCCTGGGAGTACAGCGAGGCTCCCGAATCGACCACGGTCGATATCGACCAGGAGCACGGGCTGTTCATCGATGGTGAGTTCCAGGCTCCCTCAGGCGGTGGTTCGTTCTGGACGATCAATCCGTCTGACGAGCAGCAGCTCTCTCGGATCGCCCGGGCGGACGAGGACGACGTCTCCAGGGCCGTCGCTTCCTCCAGGGCCGCGCTGAAGAAGTGGCGGAAGACCAGGCCGAGCGAGCGGGCCAAGTACCTCTACAGGATCGCCCGGCGGATCCAGGAGCGGGCTCGTGAACTGGCGATCCTGGAGACGATCGACGGCGGCAAGCCGATCAAGGAGTCCAGGGACATCGACATCCCACTGGTCGCGCAGCATTTCTTCTATCACGCCGGCTGGTGCGACAAGCTCCGGTACGTCTCGGGAACCCGAGAGGACCCGAATCCGATCGGGGTATGCGGGCAGATCATCCCCTGGAACTTCCCACTGCTGATGGCGGCCTGGAAGCTCGCTCCCGCGCTGGCATGCGGCAACACGTGCGTGCTCAAGCCCGCCGAGACGACCTCGCTGACTGCGCTGAGGCTCGCCGAGATCCTCCAGGAGGTCGAGCTTCCACCGGGCGTGGTCAACATCGTGACCGGTGATGGAACCACCGGCGCCGCGCTGGCCGAGCACGGGGGCGTCGACAAGGTCGCCTTCACCGGATCCACGGAGGTCGGGAAGCGGATCGCCGCGGCCTGTGCCGGAACGAAGAAGAGGCTCACGCTGGAACTGGGCGGGAAGAGCCCGAACATCATCTTCGCCGACGCCTCGATCGACCAGGCCGTCGAGGGGATCATCGCCGGCATCTACTTCAACCAGGGACACGTCTGCTGCGCCGGGAGCCGGCTCTTCGTGGAGGAGTCGATCCTGGACGAGGTCGTTGACCGACTCGAGCATCGGATGCAGTCGCTTCGCGTCGGTGATCCGCTGGACAAGAACACGGACGTCGGTGCGATCAACTCCGAGATGCAACTGGCGACGATCAACAGGTACCTCAACGCCGCTCATACCGAGGGCGCAACGATGCACTCGGTCAACGGATCGCCGCTTCCGGACCGGGGATTCTGGTGCTCGCCGTGCTTCTTCACCGACGTGCACCCCAGCCACACGATCGCCAGGGAGGAGATCTTCGGACCGGTCCTGGCGATCATGAGCTTCCGGACACCGGAGGAGGCCCTGGTGCGTGCCAACAACACGCCGTACGGACTGAGCGCGGGCGTGTGGACGGACAAGGGCTCGAAGATCTTCGAGATCGCGAGTCGACTCCGTGCAGGGGTCGTCTGGTGCAACACGTACAACAAGTTCGACGCGGCAAGCCCGTTCGGTGGATACAAGGAATCCGGATTCGGTCGGGAAGGAGGTCGGCAGGGGCTTCGAGCCTACCTGTCGCATTGATCCGCCATGGCACAGCGACTCGAGATCACCAAGACCTACAAGCTCTACATCGGCGGGAAGTTCCCGAGGACCGAGTCGGGCCGGTCGATTCCCCTTCATGACGCGAAGGACCGGGTGATCGCCCACGTGTGCAACGCCTCTCGCAAGGACCTCCGGGAATCCGTGGAGGCCGCTCGTTCCTCGACGGGGTGGGCTTCGATGACCGCCTACAACCGCGGCCAGGTCATGTACAGGCTCGCTGAGATGCTCGAGGGCAAGTCAGGCGAGTTCCAGCAGTCCCTGCAGGTCATCTCGGGTCTGACAGCGGCCCAGGCCAGGCGGCAGGTCGAGGAATCGATCGACCGGCTCATCTGCTTTGCAGGATGGACCGACAAGTTCGCCCAGGTCACGGGAAGCCACAACCCGGTCGCTGGTCCGTACTACAACTTCACCGTTGCGGAACCGACCGGAGTGGTCGCCGTGATCTGTCCAGACGAACCGGCTCTGCTGGGAATGATCAGCCTTCTTGCGGCGCCCCTGTGTGCCGGGAACACCATCGTGCTGGTCGCCTCCGAGACCAACCCGGTGCCCGCCGTGCTTCTGGCCGAGGCCTGCGCGACCTCGGACGTCCCCGGTGGCACGATCAACATCCTCACGGGCAGGCGATCCGAGGTGCTTGAGCACATCGCCGAGCACCGGGAGATCAACGCCATCGGCGGTGCCGGGCTCAACTCCAGGCAGCGGAAGATCCTCCAGGAGGGCGTGGCCGAGAACCTCAAGCGGGTGCACCTGGTCGAGGAGACCAATCCTGATTTCAGTGACACCGATGCCTGGACATGTCCATGGAACATCGAGCAGTTCACCGAGATGAAGACGATCTGGCACCCCAGCAGCACGTGACGTGAACATCGGTCCGAGCACCGGGAGCGACCCCGTCACCGGCCACCACGGCCTGCTGGGAGCCGAGTTCCTGCCAGTGGTGGATCCGCATGCCCATGTCGTGGTACAACGGTCAATCCGTGGCCGTCGAACGCTGCTGGACGAACAGCAGGCAGGAGACCGCCGGAGGCCTGGAAGTTCATGGCAAGTCAGCGACATCCGATCCCGAACCGATCCCTGGCGATCACCATCGCACTCTCGTGCGTGCTTGCCGGCGCCTCGATGGCGATGCTGTTGGTCTCGACCGGCTGTGACAGCGGACTGTCGAGGGTCGATCGCCACACCGATGCCCTGCTCCGTGAAGCCAACAAGGACGTCGGTCCCGACACCGTGGTCCCGGTCTACGACCCCGAGGGCTTCTACGAGGGACGCTCCTTCCCACGCGACTCGGGAGACCTTGAGCGACCCGATACGAACAATCCCGGTGCGAGCGACCTGGTCTTCGTCGCCCGACCGGAATCGGACGACGAGATCAACTCGGTCATCAACAGGCTCGAGCAGGAGAACCTCGTCCCCGATGATGCCATGATCCTGACGCCGGACAAGGCGATGGAACTGGCCGTCAACCAGAGCCTCGAGTACGAGCTCGCCGAGGAGCAGTACTTCATCGTGGCGATGACGCTCCTGATCCAACGACACATCTGGAGTCCACAGTTCTTCGACAGGCTCACGCCATCGTTCACCGCCGATGGAATCGATGGGCGGTTCCAGACCGCGCTGAACCTGGTCAATGAGCTCGGTGTCAGACAGAAGCTTCCGTATGGCGGCGAGGTCTCGGCAAGGATGCTCGTGCAGGCCACCGAACAACTGCATGACGCGGTGTCGGCCCAGAACGTCCAGTCCGCGGACATCCTCCTTGGCGCGAGAATCCCGATTCTCCAGGGAGCCGGGATGGTCGCGAGGGAATCCCTGATCCAGGCGGAACGAAACCTGATCTACGCGGCACGAACCTTCGAGAGGTTCAGGCGGACCTTCTACTTCTCGCTGCTCCAGGACTACCTGTCGCTGGTGGTGCAGATCCAGGGCATCGAGAACTCGAAGCGGCAGATCGAGCGGTTGGAGGAGGTCGACTCGAGATCCCAGGCCCTGGTCGATGCCGGGCGCGCGATCCAGTACCAGGCCGACCTGGCCAAGCAGCAGACGCTATTCGCCATCGACAGCCTCAACAACAAGCAGGATCAGCTCAAGCTCTCGATCGATCGATTCAAGCTCCGCATCGGGATTGATGTCCAGATCCCGGTCATCATCCCGATCGAACAGATGAGCCTGCCCATACCTGATGTCACGCCCGATGATGCGGTGTTGCTCGCCCTGGATTACAGGCTCGACCTGCAGACGCGAAGGGACCAGGTCCAGGATGCTCGACGGGATGTCGACGTCTCCAGGAACAATCTCCTTCCGGGCCTGAATCTCGACATGGATGCGGTGATCCCCACTGATCCGGACAAGACGCGTGCCGGCGTCGACTTCGATCCGAACTCGGCGGACTTCACCGCCGCGCTCAGGTTCGAGGTTCCATTGGACAAGACCGTCGAGCAGATCCAGATGAGGCAGTCCCAGATTCAGCTGGAGACGACCAGGCGGCAGTACCTGGAGGGGCGCGACCAGATCGCGCTGGAAGCACGACGTGCGGTCCGAGGAATCGATCGATCACTGTTCTCTCTGGAGCTTCAGGAACAGAACCTGGAGATCGCGTTCCAGCGACAGGAATCGATCGAGGTCATGGAATCGGTCGCCCAGGGACGAGTCACCACCAGGGACAAGGCCGATGCAATCGACGCATGGCTGGCGGCACAGGACCAGCACGACCAGGCACGTGCCGATGTCCAGGTCGCGATCATCGGATACCTCCTCAGCACGGGCCAGCTCAGGATCAACCCCGATGGCACGCTGATGTCGCTTCCGGGGATGGAAGAGGCCATCGAGGAAGGTGACACGTTCGAGGATGCCGCCGAGGATCAGGCCATCATCGATCAGCAGATGATCCAGAAGCCCTGACCAAGAAGAAACCGGTTGTCGCCTGCACGTCGACAACCGGCCTTCCGGAGGAGAGAGGTCAATTGGTGATCTACTTCAACGTGTCGCGTCCCAGGATTCCCTCGAACGTGAACACGTGATAGCTGGTCTCAGTGAAGAATTCGAAGGTGACATCCCCGTAGTACCCCGAGTCACCGAACGGCGTGTCCCGTGACCACAGGCCTTCGCCACCACCAGCACGGACACGCTTGTCACTGATCATCGATTCCATGGGAGTCAGGACACGAACATGGCCATCGAAGAAGAGCGTGTACGGTGTCGACTGGGTCGAGGCGTTGTAGAAGAAGGGAACACAGCCTGAGAATGCGGGGTTGCACGGCTCAGGTGATTCGATCCAGTTGTGTTCCATCAACCACGTCTTCTGCGAAGGGTACTTCGCCTGGTCGACCGACGGGGACTGGTAGACATCAGGCTGATCGAACCCGCCGGGTGTCATCGCGTTCGGATTCAGCATGGCTGCCGGTGAGAGGCAGTAGCTGGAGAAGGCGATCGAGTTGTCCTCGGGAACGAATCCGCAATCGATTCCGAACTTGTCCGAGGCCTCCTCGTAGGCCTGGTCACCCGGTGCGTAGAAGGTCGGGTCGTAGAAACGCCCGCCGACGTAGTCGTGGATGGCCTTGTTGTTGGGAAATCGAAACGAGCCGAACAGCGACTGCTGGATGGAGATCGGAAGGCTGACCTCGGCGTTGCTGCAGGATCCGAATCCTCCCGTATCAGGACAAGGTATCCAGTACGCCCACATGCCTCCATCACAGTCCTCACCGATCTTCAGCGGTGAAATGCATCCAACCTGGTCGATGTAGTCCTGGCAGGACGCGTACTCGTTGTAATCACCGGGAATCGAATCCCACTGGGACCGGTTCCAGTCCGTCGCATAGGACACCAGCGCGATGTGCAGGCGCCTCAGGTTCGCCGCGGACTGGAGCCTGTCGGCGGAGCACCTGCTGGTGGCGGCCACCGGGACGACGATCGTGATCAACAGCGCGATGATGAGAAGGCCAACAAGCAGCTCGACGATCGTGAATCCATTCCTGTTCCTGTGAGTCATCGCCCACCTCCTGTCCCCGCTCGTCGACGCCCGGGTCGGTGATCGGAGAGGATCTCCCTTCCCCTGATGCCATCGGTCGTCAGCACATGGAAGGATGTGCCTGATGCGGGGGATGCATCGTGTGAAAACTGGTTGAAGTAGCCGTCGGCTCCCATCGGCGTGTCACGACTCCAGAGACCGTCGACACCATCGGTCTGCAGCTGGACCCGCGCATCATCGACGTAGGCATCGGCAACGGAGATTCTCCTGACGCTGCCGTCATACATCATGGCCAGGGGCGAACTGGTGAGCCCGTGGTTGAAGAACCAGCCCGTCTGTACGTCACCGGGCATCCGTTCCCCGACGAAGTCCCGGATCGCCTCGTCGACGAGAACCGGATGCGTCGGACTCGGGCTGTTCCTGAGCCATCCATGCTCGATCATGCGGCTCTTGAGCTCGGGATACCGGCACCAGGAGGTCGGCGGGGACTGGAACCCGTTCACAAGCGTGGCCGGGTCCTGGAATCCGCCACGGCTCGGTGCCCGCATCACGTCCGGGTGATACATCGCCGCAGCCGACAGCATGTAGCTGGATGGAGCGATCTGATACTCGGCGCCCACGTTGGGCACGAACTGGTTCGGATCATCAAAGGCTCCGGAAGCATCGATCGTGGAATAGACGAGATCGTCCTCAGGGGCATAGAAGACGCGATCGTAGTACCGGCCGTCCAGGTACTGGTTGAAGGCCCTGAACTGGATGTATCTGGTGGTGCCGTAGTGGTAGGTCTTCTGGGAGAACTGGTTGGGGAACATGTAGGCCAGATTGTTGCACTGTGAAAAAGACGTTTCCGCGATGCAGTCCCACTCGCCGAGCCAGAAGCCCCAGACGGCTCCATTCGGATCGGACCCGAGGATCCTGGGAGGATGACATCCGAGCTGGTCCAGGGCGGTGCAGTAGTTTCCCGATGTCAGGTCCAGGTCGTCATCGACCGTGGTGTACTGTCTCCCTTGCCAGTCGATCTCATAACAGGAGTGTGCCCTGGCCAGAGCCGACAGGTTGTGCTGGCTGATGGAGAACATCGATCTGTTTCGCTGAGCTCCGAGCAGTGGCAGGAGGATCGCCACCACCAGGACTGACAACGCCAGCACCGTGATCAACTCGATGAGCGTGAATCCCTTGTTTCTGTAGTTCCAGGTTGACATGATCGTGGGCCTTGCTGTTGGGAAAAAAGTCGCTCCCCATGGGTCTACTACGGGCATATGGGGCTGTTCCTGCGCGCTTGGAAGCACGAATTGGGTATTATTTTAAGTGATTACGGAACGAATCCCCGGAAAAAGGTAAAATCGCCGAACCCCTCGATTTCATCACGCAGTTCAATGAAAAATCGCCACGAAAACCAAGGTCATCGAGCAGGCAAGTCCGCAACCGTCATGATCGGCATCATCGCCGGCGTGGTCATCCTGCTGGTTCTCCTCGTGGTCAGACCATGGGGTGGTGGAGCCATCGGCAATGACGGCAGCGACATCCATAATGCCGAGGTCGGCGACTTCAACATGATCATCCCGCTGTCCGGCGAGCTGGACACGGCCCAGAAGACCGAGATCAGGAACCAGCTCGAGTCCAATGCGATCATCACCTCGATCGTCGACGAGGGTTCGTACGTCAACGAGGGAGACACCTTGTTCACCCTGTCCGACGACGCCCTCAAGGACCGCATCAAGGATGCCGAGACCAAGGTCACCGACAACGAGAACAACGTCGTCGCCGCCGAGTCGAACCTCAAGATCCGGCAGAGCACCAGGGACACCGACCTGGACAAGGCCGATCTCTCGATTCACCTGGCGGAACTGGCCTTGAAGGCGTGGGAAGAGGGGGAGGATGTCTCCCAGGAACTCACCCTGATGGTCAACCTCGAGACGGCCCAGAAGAACGAGGCCAGGCTTGTTCGCAAGTATGAGGAGTCCGTCAAGCTCGAGGAGAAGAACTACATCAGTCGGGATGAGCTGGAACGGGACGAGATCGCCATGATCGAGGCCCAGACCAGGGTCAAGCTCGCTGAAAAGGCCATCGAGGTCTATCAGAAGTACGATCGGGTCCAGAATCGACAGGTGAAGGTGTCCGACGTCGAGCAGGCCAAGGCCGAACGTGAGCGGATCGCCGAGCGGCATGAGAGTGAACTCAATCGCCTTGACGCCGATCTGGAAAGCCGACGGAAGAACACGGAACGGGCCCGGGAGAGACTGCAGAAGCTCCAGGAGCAGCTGACCTACTGCAGGACGATCGCACCGACCGAAGGTCTCGTCGTGTATGCCTCGAGCCTCAGTGAGTCCCGCCGCAATGACGATCCTCCACCACAGATCGGCACCACGCTGCGCGAGAACGAGCTGGTGATCATCCTGCCGGACACCTCGACCATGGTCGCGAACCTGAAGGTCTCCGAGGCCCTCAGTGGCCTGATCGAGAAGGGTCAGCCGGTGACCGTCTACTCCGAGGCCCTGCCGGATGTCCCGATCGCCGGCGAGGTCCAGAGCGTCAGCGTCCTCGCCGAGAGTGGTGGATGGCGGGATCCGTACCGCCGGGACTACACCGTCCGAGTCAAGATGTTCCCTGAGGAAGGTCTTCCCCTGAAGCCGTCGATGCGATGTCGAGCGGAGATCCTGCTCGGTCAGGTCGAGCAGTCGCTGCACGTTCCGATCCAGGCGATCTTCAGGGAGGGTCCCGTCGCGTTCGTGTACGTGCCGGATGGATCCGGGTACGCCCAGCAGGAGGTGCAGGTCGGTCGATCCAGCGAGTTCGAGATCGAGATCACCTCCGGCCTGGAAGAGGGTGACCGGGTACTGCTTCGCGAACCCGGGCCCGAGGAGATCGTCTCGAAGATCCAGATCAAGCCCCAGTCACCGGGACAGGACAAGCCCGGGTGGACTCAGGGGGGCAAGGTGAACAAGCCAGCCAGCAGCCCGAACAAGGGCGGCGAGATGGTCAAGAAGCCTGAACAGGCAGGATCCTCAGAGGGGTCCTGAACCCGCACCGACGGACCCCGGAGACCCTCCCGTCGAGCACAGGAACACCAAGAAGAAAAATCCCCAGAATTCCGGAGACGAATCGTCTCCGGAGGCCATGGGTGAATTGGTGAGAGACACAGAGTCCTCCAATCACGACTGCAGCGACATCGCTGCCGTGGAGCGTGGTGAACAGGAAGCGTTCAGCAGGCTCTATGACCGCCACGCACCCGTCGTGCTGGCGATCTGTCGCGGAAGGATCGGATCACTCGCCGAGGGCGAGGACGCCCTCCAGGAGACCTTCATCCGTGCATTCGATCTTCTTGGAAAACTCGATTCCTGCCGGAAGTTCAGGCCGTGGCTCTACGGGATCGCGAAGAACGTCTGCCTGGAGGCGATTCGATCGCGACGGCGTCGGACCATGCACGAGGGCGAATCGATGATCAGTACGAAGCCCCAGCATCACGGATCGGGCCACGCGGTCCAGCAGCAGGAGGAACTCGACCGGCTCAGCCAGGCGCTCCTGAAGCTCCCAGAGGACCAGAGGCTCGCCATCCACCTCTACTACATGGAGGACAACCATGTCGAGGTGGCCAGGCAGGTGATCGGGGTCTCCAGAAGCAACTTCTACAAGCTGCTCGCACGGGCCCGGGAATCGCTGCAGGAATACATGAATGAAGGAACAGGCCGATGACTCCCGACGATCATGATCGAAACGACGGAACGCCACCCCGTGACAAGCTGGACTCCCTGCTCCGGGAATGGCACCAGACCAACAGGACGGACGCAACTCGTGGACGGGACGAACTGATGAACCGGATCCAGCAGCGATCCGGGCAAGCACACCCCCACACCCCCGCCGAGGCGCCGCGTGCCGGCGTCATCGCCACGATACGGAGCTACATCATGAACCCCTACCTCTCCACGGCAGCAAGCATGCTTCTCGCACTGATGATCGGAACCTTCCTCCTGGTTCCCAATCCGATGCCGGCGGTGGCCCAGTCGGACATCATCATGGTTCCCGACGGTGGAAGGCTCGATGCCTTTGATGGTGATGGAACGCTCGTGGGCCCGTGCCCACTGGAACACACCAATGTCGTTGCGGACATCTCGGGCCCCTTCACGAGGGTGACCCTGAAGCAGCGATACGACAACCCGTACAAGCACAAGATCGAGGCCGTCTACACGTTCCCGATGAGTCATCGATCCGCGGTCGATCGGATGACGATGACGGTCATCACCCCGGAGGGTGAACGACTGGTGATCGGAGAGGTGCTCGAGCGGAACGAGGCGCGCCGCATCTACGAGGAGGCCCGGGAGGCCGGGTACGTCGCAAGCCTGCTCGAACAGGAGCGACCCAACATCTTCACCCAGTCGGTGGCCAACATCGAACCCGGAAACAAGGTGGTCATCGAGATCTCCTACATCGAGACGCTGGCCTCCAGGGACGGGGTCTACACGTTCGACTTCCCGATGGTCGTGGGCCCCAGGTACATCCCCGGTTACCCGACCGGAGGCAGCAACGTCGAGCCCCCCATGGGATGCCGTCCTCGTGATGGCGTGATCCTCCTTGGACCCGCTGAGTTCACCGTCGAGGGTGGCGAGCGGGGAACAGCCGGCATCGTCGGTGAAGCCATCGGTTCAGCCATGCCGGTTTCACTGGGTGCGGACATGCCATTCGAGCCGGGCGACGATGCGACCCGGTTCCAGGCACGGTATGCCGACGGATCCATCGAGAAGGGATGCATCGACAACCAGGCGGGAATCGGTTTCATCAACAACAGGTACTTCTGCTTCGAACCGGTCGCCCCGGGTGCGCCGTTCGCACAGGCAACCGACCAGGTTCCCGATGCCGCGAAGATCACGCCGATGCCGGTCCGACCCTCCCAGCGAGCCGGGCACGACATCTCCGTGACCGTCAACATCGACACCGGGGGGCCCGCATTCAAGGACATCCGCTCCAAGCTGCATGCGATCGAGGTCCAGGACGAGGGCACCGGCAGGAGAACGATCCAGCTCAAGGACATGAACTCGATTCCCAACCGAGACTTCGTCCTCGAGTTCTCGACCGCCGATGATACGATCCAGGAATCGATCCTGACCCACGTCGATCATCGCGAGGGCATCACCAACGGTGGATACGTGTCGCTGATCCTCTCGCCACCGGCCCGGACCGACTCGATGGTCATCCAGCCGAGGGAACTCGTGTTCGTGCTGGACACGTCCGGATCGATGAGCGGATTCCCGATCCAGAAGGCCAAGGAGGTGATCGGCAAGGCCATTGACGGGATGCGCCCCGATGACACGTTCAACGTCATCACGTTCGCGGGCAACACGCACGTGCTCTGGCCTGATCCCGTACCGGCCACCGCCGAGAACCGCCAGAAGGCTCAGCAGTTCATCAGCAGTCGCCAGGGTGGCGGCGGAACCGAGATGATGCAGGCGATCCGGACGGCGCTGATCCAGGGACAGGATGCCGGTCTTCTCAGCCCCGACGACCTGGCCAACCTTCCGGCCGACGGTCGCCAGGTCCGGGTCATCGCCCCGTACTCGAACATCCTGGCCTCAGGCGACGGGTTCAACCTGCAACTGGACAATGGATCATCCATCCCGATGTCCCTCGGCGTCGTTCTTCCGACGATTCTTCAGCCGGAGGGCGTGAGCCTCGAGCTCAAGGGTGCGTGGAAGATCGTTGATGGGAATCGAGTCCTTGATGTGACCACCGCCGGGTTCGCTGATGGGGACGAGAACGATTCGATGCGGATCGTGATGTTCCTGACGGACGGGTATGTCGGCAACGACCAGGCCATCATCCAGGCGGTCAGGGACAACGCCCACTCGACGCGCGTGTTCAGCTTCGGCATCGGTGAAAGCACGAACCGGTACCTTCTTGAAAACATGGCTCGCGAGGGTCGCGGCGAGGTCGAGTACGTGCTGCTCAACGAGAACGGGGACGAGGCCGTTGATCGATTCGTCAAGCGAATCGCCACCCCCGTGCTGACCGACATCACCCTTGAGTTCTCCGATGGACTCAAGGTGGATCAGATCGTCCCCGGCTCCGGAAGGATCCCCGATCTCTATGACGAGAAACCTCTGATCATCCATGCTCGATACGACACGCCTGGAAGTGGTCAGCTCGTGATCCGAGGTCGTACCGGTACCGGTCCCTACGAGCGAGCGATCGACCTGATCCTGCCAGAGATCCAGCCGGAGAACGACGTCATCGAGACGCTGTGGGCCAGGGGTCGTGTGGACCAGGTCCTTCTTCCTCACCTCGAAGCCGTCCAAGGTGGGGTTCTTGGAGCCCAGGTGCGACAGGAAGTCGTGGATCTCGGGGTCGGGTTCCAGCTCATGACTCCGTACACGAGCTTCGTAGCGGTCGAGAAGAGCAGGATCACCATCGACGGCAAGCCCGTGCTGGTGCACGTTCCGATCGAGTTGCCTGCGGGAACCTCATGGGAAGGGTTCTTCGGCAAGGATGGAACACCGGAGAACGTGCTGCAGGCACAGGTCCAGTTGATGGGTCAGACGCGGGCGATCAAGCTCGCCGAGAACAAGGTCCGCCAGCACGAAGATGGTGACGTCGATTCCCTGATTCGGATCATCGACCGCGAATTCGGCGAGGGGACCAGCGCCCCGATCCACGCCGCGATCAAGATCCGCGAACAGGAGATCCAGAAGCTCCTCGAGGCCGACCGTCAGGAGGGAGCCACGCTGGATCACCGTATCGGTGGAACTGGTTCAGCCGTTGTGGAATCCCTTGGCACCCCTGTCCAACCAAGCCAGTCGTATGCCAGTGCGACGACCAACACGCGCTACTTCATGCAGCCTGGACAAGGAGGTTCCTACGGAAGCTCCAGGAGCCAGGGGAGCCGGACTCGTGGCCGCACCATCGCTGGTGGCGGTGCCGGCGGGCGCCTGGGATTCAAGGGCAAGGGGATGCCGTCTGCACCGGCAAGCGCAGCCGCGCCTCCACCCCCACCCACGGCTCCTGTTGCAGACATGCAGGTGGATTCGGCGGACACCGTCAAGGACGCCGGTACGGAGAAGCCCGAGACACTGGTCGAGTACCCGCTGTCGGCCCGACTGATCATGTGCACGATCGAGCCGGACGCCTGGGAAAGCCGTGGTGGCAACCTTCTCCGGATGCAAATCGCGCCAGATGGTGGGATCGTCGTAGTCGACCTCGCTGGAACCGATCGATCGAGAAGTCTTGCCGAAGCTGCAGACGGTCTTGCCAAGACCCTTGATGGATACACCATCCATCACGATCCGGATGATCCGGTTCAGAACGTGTTCCGGTTCCGGTACAGGATCGATGGTGACGACATCCGCTACACCAGTGGATACGACATCAGCGAGATGCTTCCATCCGTCGCGGTCGCCGAACGCGAGGACATCGAGGAACACTGTCGACAGACGATCATCGATTCGGTCTTCGACCAGCCGGGCCAGGTGGACCGGGAGAAGATCTCGTTCTGCTTCTTCGGCCGCATCCTGGTCGTCTCGACCAACGACCCCGGCGTCCAGTCCCGGGTCGACCGGGCCGTCGGTGATCTCCTGGGTCACGAGCACGATCCGGTCAGGGTCGACGGGAAGTACTCGGACACGCAGTTGTCCACGATCGCGAGAACTCTCACGCCTGAACTGCTGGCCCTGTGCGTCGGATCGATCGACGCCGATGCGCCGGAGAAGATCAGTGTGACGGTTCGTGTCTCGAAGGTCGATTCACCGGTGGCCGACAGGCTCGGCAAGGCCGGACTGTCGATCTCCGGTCGGTCCGAGGTTTCAAGGCTGGTAATGGGAACGATCGAGTCGACGAAGCTGATCGACCTGTCCCTGGTCGAGGGCGTGCGTCGAATCGAACCAGCCAGGATCTCCAACACCGATTGAAGCGGGGCCTTACCTCCCGGTGGACCCATCTGGGCGTGGGTTCACCGGGCCCCCTTCAAGAAGGCCGCCGTACAGGGGTCCCTTGGCGCGGGTGAAGATCAGCAGCAGCAGCATCCCAACGAGGATCATCAGGATGCTCAGGAGTTCGGGCATCTCGACGGGTCCGATCATGAACACGTCATCGATCCGGCCACGGTACTGCTCGGTCAGGATCCTCAGGACTCCGTAGGCCATGAGGAACCATGCGGAGATCACCCCGGCCCTCCTGGGCTTGAGCCATGCGATCGCCAGGACCGCCCACAGGATGATTCCGTCGCTGATGAACTGGAAGACCTGTGATGGGTAGTGCGCCGTGAGCATGGGTGACAGGGCATCGACGACATCCTGCCTTCCGGAGTACGCGGCGACATAGAGGCTCTGTGGAAACTCCATCGACGGATCGACCATCATTCGCAGTGGTTCCAGGCGTGATGGATCGGCGTACGCCGGATCAAGTACCTCGTCGGGATACTTCACGCTCCACCAGGGTGGATTCGCCTGCATCGATTCGGGAAGTGGTTCCCCCCGGTGCTCGGCATTGACCAGGTTGGCCATTCGTCCCAGGCCCAGACCGGGCGGTGCGACGAAGGCGACGATGTCCAGGACGTGCATCGGGGGAATCGAGCGACGGATCGCGAAGATCGTACACGCGATGATCACGCCGAGGATGCCTCCATGGCTGGCCATCCCGCCACGGTGGATTTCAAGGACCCCCCAGAACGGGATCTCCGAGGTGAATTTCCAGAGGAGCGATGGTTCGTAGAAGAGCACGTGGCCGAGACGGCCACCCACGAGCACGCCGACGATCGACCAGGTCATCAGGTCACCGACCATGGACCTGGTGAGCAGAAACCTCCCGGTCGACGCCATCTTCCTCATGACGATCCACGCGATCACGAACCCCGCCATGTAGGCCAACCCGTACCAGCGCAGGCCGAAGGTGTCCGTCAGCTGGATGGCGAACGGATCGATGGTGTGCACATAGCTTTCGGCGATGAGATTCATTGAGACAGCGGCAGGATATCAGGGATCCTGCCGCCGGTCGGTTCTTGGGTTGCCTGGTCGAGCCTGGTCAGGGTGTGCAGGTGGATGCGGCCTGCTTGGCACACACCTTGTCCCATTCGGTCTCGCAGCAGAACGCATCGACCGCACAGATCTGCTCGCAGCAATCGGCATCGTTGCAGAACGGGGTGCCATTGGGCTTGCCGCACGCTCCGGATTCCGGATCGCCGCAGAACCCGTCACCCCCACCGCATGGATCACAGAGAGCGCCGGCATCACCGGCACAGACGTTGTCCCACTCGTTGTCGCAGCAGAACGGATCCGCAGCACAGACCTGTTCGCAGCAGGTGGCGTCATCGCAGTAGGGGGTTCCGTTGGCTTGGCAGCAGTCGCCGGCTCCGGCTTCGCCGCAGCCATCATCACCACCACCACCGCCGCCGCCATTGTCATCACATTCTCCCCACGCGGCCAGGAGCACACCGATGTCCCCGCCGTCCACCTGGCCACTCCCGTCGATGTCACCGCAATCACCACCGTTCCAATTGGCCAGGAGAATGCCGAGATCGATCCCGTTGACGAGACCATCGAAGTTCAGATCGCCATCACAGAGTCCGCCACAGCCCTTGCCGCAGACGATGACCGTGCCACCGGCTGCCTGGATGAACGGGTAGGCCGCGGGCCAGATCTGTTCCATCGGGATCACGAATCCCGGGGCGCACTCGGGACCACAGCTGCAGACGGCGGAGACGCAGTGATCCTCCATGTTGAACACGGGGCTTCCGGATGCTCCACCCGCGGAGATGACGCTCACCGCGTTCTGCAGGGGTTGGCATGCAAGAACCCCCACCTCGGTGACGGTGCCTTGGTCATAGCCCTTGGGGCCACCGTAGGCATGGTGGATCTCGTAGATCTCCTGGCCCTGGACCTGGGGACTCGGATCGATGATCGCCTGGCCGTAGAGAGAGGCGACATCGCCATCGACACGAAGGACCGCGAAGTCGATTGGACCGTCTTCACCACCGTTGATGACGATGAGCTCGGTCACATCGAAGGTCCTGCTCTTGATGAGATCACCGTCGGTGCAGGCATCGCACTGCCAGTCGAATCGGACCTGGAGATTGTTGATGTTGCCGCCACCGGGAATGCAGTGTGCATTGGTCATGACCATGTCGGGAGCGGCCACGATCCACGCGGTGCAGCTGGGGGTCCCGTTCTCCAGGAGCATCGCGACGGTCCGACCGTTGGCGAACTGGGGTGTCCCCTCGACACAGGCGATGTTCTCCTTTTCGCATGCCGGCTGGCACATTCCGGTGCAGACCGGGTTGCCCTGGGCGTCCTGGGCGCAGATCTCGTCCCACTCGTTGTCACAACAGAAGGGATCGCCTGCGCAGATGGCCTCGCAGCACTTGGCATCGTCACAGTACGGCGTGCCGTTGGGCTCCAGGCAGCTTCCGGTCGAGGGATCACCACAACCATCTCCTGCCATGGCCTGCAGCGACAGCGGAAACATCGCGAGAACAACCGCCAAAATCAACCGAGTCATGTCTTTCTCCACCCACGAATTCGTTCTCCAGAGTGTAGTTGATGAACCCGGGTTTCCCACGGGAAACCAGCGGACGCGGCTCCCTTTTCATGGTGATGCGCGTTCTCCAAGCCGTGAAAGGGGTATGCTGCCGGTTGAATCACGGACGTTCGAGGATCCCCATGAACCAAGGACCTTCAGAATTCGCGAGGGAACAAAGCAGTGGTGATCTCACGCCGTTCATAGAGCCGCTGCTTGCCGGTCGTACGCTGGACACCGGGCAGTCCAGGGACGCGTTCAGGGCGATCATGAGTGGCAATGCGACGGAGGCTGAAATGGGCGCCTTCCTCGCGCTGCTTGCAACGAGGGTGCCAACGGGTGACGAACTCACGGGCGCCGCCACGGTGATGCGGGAACACGTGGATGGTCTTTCGAGCTCGGTGGATCCATCGACGATCGTTGACACGGCTGGAACCGGTGGTGCCCCGAAGACGTTCAATGTCAGCACCGCATCGGCGATCGTCGCCGCGGGAGCTGGAGCGCGTGTCGCCAAGCATGGGAACAGGTCCCGGACCGGTCGTGGATCGGCCGAGGTTCTCCAGGAAATCGGCGTGAACGTGGATGCCGGACGTGACGTGCAGGCCCGCTGCCTCGAGCAGGTGGGCGTGTGTTTCTGTTTCGCGATCCATCACCATCCGGCGGCCCGGCACGCGATGCCGGTCCGCAAGGCGCTGGGCGTGCCGACCGTCTTCAACCTGCTCGGTCCGTTGACCAACCCCGCCGGTGCGGGTCGACAGGTCATGGGGGTCTACGCAGACCGGTTCGTCCTCCCAGTCGCCGAGGCGCTGAACCAGCTGGGTACGATCGACTCGATCGTGATGCACAGCGAGGACGGGTACGACGAGTTCTCGATCAACGCACCGGTGCATGTCGCGAGGATCAGCAATGGGTCGATCGAGGAGTACACGCTCGACCCGGCTTCACTGGGGATCGAACCGGTTGATCCGGCTGATCTCTGCGCGTCGGATCTCCAGGATGCGGCGAGGATCGTCCGATCGGTGCTGGATGGTTCGGATCGTGGACCGGCCAGGGACATGACACTGCTCTCGACGGCAGCGGCACTGGTCGTATCGGGCATCTCCGACGATTTCGAGTCCGGGATCAGCGCATCGGCCGACTCGATCGATTCGGGCAGGGCGATGTCGACACTCCAGGCGCTGATCGAGGTGTCCGGTTCATGAACACAACCTGTTCCCTGGAAGTCCCGGTGGACTCTCTCGACTCGATCGACGAGGTGATGCAGGTGGCGACTGGTGTCGAGATCTGCAGTGATCTCGCGGGCGAGGGGTGGACTCCCGGGCGTGAACTGGTCGAGTCGATCGTGTCGGCCAGGGGGGATCGTCCGGTCGAGTTGGTATGCATGGTGCGACCGTTGATCCGGGGCGTGACCGATGGTCTTGATGCACGGCACTTCCAGGGTCCGTCTTCGGTGATCGATCGCTGCGTGGAAGCCATCGAGATGGCGGCCGCGTGCGGTGTCGATGGCGTGGGATTCGGACTGTTGAACGAGGATGGCACGGTCGATGGCGATGGGTGTGGCATGCTGGTCGAACACGCATCGGGACTGGGTCTTTTCAGCGGGTTCCTGCGAATGTTCGACCTGGTTCCCTGTCGGACCACGGGCATCGAGATGCTCGGCGCCCTGGGATTCGATCGGGTGCTGACGGCTGGAGGGCATGGGTGGTCACTGGAATCGGCGAGCATCCAGGAACGGGTCGAAGTGCTTCGGGGGGATACCGAGGCAACCACGCGAGACGGGCATGAACATGGTCGGCCACCGGTCGACATCGTGGCTGGAGGGGGTGTACGACCGTCGAATGCGGGCGATTTCCTGTCCGCGACGCCGAAACTGCATTCATCATGTCGCAAGGGTGGTGTGCTTGATCCTGGACTCCTCGATCAACTGGGTGATTGCGTCAGGGCACAAGGGTGACGATTGATGAATATTGCCATACAGTGAACGCTCTTATTGGGGTCCCGAAGACAGGAGACGCAATCAATGTCGAACCAGGACATGTTCAACAAGGCACGATCGGCACAGGGATTCATCGCGGCCCTCGACCAGAGTGGCGGCAGCACGCCGAAGGCGTTGAAGCTCTATGGAATCGATGAATCCGCCTATTCCAACGATGAACAGATGTTCGACCTGATGCACCAGATGAGAAGCCGGATCGTGACGAGCCCGAGCTTCGATGGAACCAGGATCATGGGTGCGATCCTGTTCGAGATGACCATGGATCGACAGATCGAGGGAATCGACTCGGCCCGCTACCTCTGGGAGAACAAGAACGTCGTCCCCTTCCTCAAGGTGGACAAGGGACTCGCCGACGAGAGTGACGACGTCCAGGTCATGAAGCCGATCCCGAACCTGGCCGACCTGCTCGAACGGGCCAACCAAAAGAACATCTTCGGCACCAAGATGCGATCGGTCATCAAGAACGCCAACGAGAAGGGCGTGGCCGCGATCGTCGATCAGCAGTTCGAGGTCGCCCACCAGATCGTCGCCGCCGGGCTCGTTCCGATCATCGAACCGGAAGTGGACATCCACAGTGAATCCAAGGCCGAGGCCGAGCAGATGCTCCTGGACAACCTCATGTCGCACATCGGTCGACTCCAGGATGGTCAGAACATCATGCTCAAGCTTACCCTCCCCGAAAAGGACAACATGTACGCCGACTGCATCAACCACGACAACGTCGTTCGTGTAGTCGCGCTGTCGGGTGGGTACAGCCAGGACGAGGCCTGTGAGCGACTGGCCAGGAACCATGACATGATCGCCAGCTTCAGCAGGGCCTTGACCCAGGGACTGTCGGCACAGCAGGATGATGATCAGTTCAACACGATGCTCGACGAGTCGATCCAGAAGATCTTCGACGCCTCGATCACCTGAATCCGATCCTGATCAGTCGCCCGGTGAAACAAGAACCATGTCGACCATGTGGATGGTGTCCCCCACCGGACCCCTTTGACCCTCGTCGATGATCACGTCGAAGGGTCCGGGGTCGAGCATGATGTCCACCTCGAATCCCGGGTTCGATCCGTCCAGGTGAAACCGGGCAAGCGACCCCCCGTCCTGCATGATCGAGACGTCCATGTCCGCCCAGCGATGCATGGATACGGGGATGGTGAACCGGCCAAGAAGCCGCCCCCCGTCGGGGCCTGGGTCGAAGGTCACCGTGACGGGTCCGCGCAGCCGGATCGTCTTCATGCCCAGTGGCGCGGCCTGGTGGAGTACCTCCGGCGCAACGACCTGGTACCGGGTCGAACGATCGCCGGGGTCCTTCGTCGTCATGGAGGCCTCGCACAACGGTCGAAGCCGACTCGGATTCAACACGATCCCCGAGATCATCTCCTTGTTGATCACCAGGTTGCGTGGTTCCTCGTCGATCATGGAATCGACCAACACGATCCGACCTTCATCATCGGTCCGGACCGAAGAACCGTCGATGATGCTCTGGTCGATCCCGAAGACCCTGGCACCACCGGGATCGGTCGGAACCGACAGCAACGAGACCGATCCGATCCGATCCAGTGGAACCTTCACCTCGTCGGCCTGCTCGGTGGTGATGATGACCGGATCGGACAGTTCCGACACCAGTCCCTCGATCCTGTCGCCATTGGCCAACTCCATCACGTCATTGGAACCGGGAGGCTCGGTCGGCCTGGTCGTGTCGATCAGGTTGATCGCGCTGATGTGATCGATCGATGGTGTCATGATCCCGATCCAGTCGTGGTTCCAGTGGAACCGACCGGAGATGACCTGGGGTCGACCTGGAATCTCCTGGCCATTGACATGGAACAGCATGCCGTCGTGATCGAACCTGCCCATGCTGCCTGGTGTGTACATGGCGATGCATCGGTCCATGGGTACGCGGATCAGCTGGTCGCCCGATCCGAACGTGATCGCATCGGTCGTGATCGAGTCGATCCGCTCATGGCGCTCGTGTCCCGATGGGGTCACCAGGATGATTCCGGGAGTGGATTCCTGTGCGACGGTCATGATCGAAACATGAAGCGACAGGCCGAACAGGAACGGGATGATGGATGCTGACGTGATCATTTCTGGAAGATCGGAAGATACCTCTTCGGGATCTGGAGGATGATCAGCGCCATGGAGGTCGAGTAGGCGTGCCCTGCCTGGTGGTTGACCCAGCCACCGTTGGATGACTGCCGCTGCACGAGTTCATCGCGGATGGCGGGCCACCATGTCGCCCAGTGGGTTCCCCCGGCCAGGTACATCGCCTGGACCGCATAGTAGTGGCCATAGTAGTAGTGGGCCTCTCCCGCCCTCCCGCTTCCGGGCATCGCGTGCCTGTTGAGAAACTCAAGCCCACGCTTGATGGAGTCGTCCTCGTAGATACCGGCATAGAAGAGACTGGCTACACCGGCGGCGGTCCTCGGCCACGCGGATCCGCCGGCCTGCTTCATGTACTTGAAACCACCATCGCTGTTCTGGCACTCCTTGACATACTCGACCGCTCGATCGATCGTCTGCTTGGGAACCTTGATCCCGGCGTTCCTGGCTGATCGAAGTCCCATGATCTGGCAGATGGTCACGGAGATGTCCGCATCGTACGGGACCGGGTTGTACCGCCATCCTCCCTCGTCGTTCTGGCTGTTGATGATCAGTTGAACGGCACGAACCAGGGCATCACGGACACGGGCGTCCTGGGGATTCATGCCGTAGATCTCTCCGAGAAACAGAGTGGCGAACCCATGTCCGTACATCGGACCGTGCGAGGTCTCAGCAGCCAGGAGCCCGGTCTCGGTGGCATGGGTGAGCACGAACTCCAGGGCCTTCTGCACGTTGTCTCCATACACGCCACGTCCCGGATTGTGTCCGTCGGACATGAACGCGAGAGCGCAGAGGGACGTGATACCGACGTGCTTGCCGTACTTGCCTCGACCAAAGGATCCATCGACGTTCTGGAGCGAGGCGAGGAACTCCAGGCCCTTCCTGGTCGCCTCGATGGATCCGGGTGTCATCTCGCTGGCACTGGGGTTGTTCTGGGCGCTGCCGCCCTGTTCGGACTGTTCGGACCGGACCGCCCCGGCATCGTCGGATCCGGACTGCTCCTGCTGGTGACCCGATGCGTGTCCGGCAGCGCCGATCAGGAGCCAGGTCGCCGTGAGGAAGATCGCGGACTTGTTGAACATCGATGAATACCCCTTCATCTCGGATCCGGATCGTGTCAGGAGGACGAATCTTCCGCCAGGCGACGATAGTACTCCTCGGTCATCTGCTGATACAGGCTGGAAATACGATCCTTGAGTCCCTGGTTGATGATCGATCTCACGCGGGAGGGAAGGTTCCCCCACTCCACCCTTGATTCATCGATGATCATCGGGATGGAATCCATCTCCTGGCCCGGTGGAGGTTCCGATGGGTTGCCCGGCTGCTGGCCATTTCCCTGCTGGGTAGAATCCTGTTGACCCTGGTTTGGAGGAGATTGTTGTGATTGGCTGCGCTGGTCATCTTGTGGGGATTGTGACTGGCTGGACTGCTGGTTCTGTTGTCTCTGGGCGCTCTGGATGAGCACGTCGAGCCGATCGATCACCGACTGTTGGATCCGTTGGGTGCCGATCCCGGTGTCCGACGATTCAAGCAGGCGCCTGGCGACGATGTCCATGTCATTGATCGCCTCGACGAATGCATCCGCGGCCTTCGCACCCTCAAGTCCACTGTCCAATCGTCGCTGGTCCCGCTCGTCGGCGGTGTCTCCATCACCACCGTCGTTGTTTCCAGGATCAATCCCGAGAAGATCATCCAGGGTGGATGGAGGATCCTCGGTGGTTTCCTCCGTGACCGGGGGTGGATCCTCCGGTGGAGTCTCTGGTGGTGAATCCTGCGCGTGAGCGGAGATGAAGACCACAAGAGACATGGGGATCAGTGTCAGGTGGTTGATCATTGCGACTCCTCCTGTTGAACACGCTGGGTGATCTTCTTGAGGAGTTCCTCGCCGAGTGCATGGAGTTGTTCCTGGAGATCACCGACCCGGGAGATCTCCTGGTTGACCAGTTCACCGTCGACCGATTCCTTGATCTCGTCGAGCATCCGGGTCTGTTGAAGAACCTGTTCCTGCATTGACCGGAGGAGTTTCAGTTCGGAGATCGGTGGAACCAGGGCATCCTGCTGCTGCTGGCCCTGTTGCCCGGAACCGCCACCGTTGGAGGAGGATCCCTGGGAATCCTGTGCGAACGGGTTGTCGGACGGTTGCTCGGATCGAAGCGCCTCGGCCATCTGTAGAAGACTGATCGCCACCATCGCCTGGTCGGCGATCAACAGCGAATCAACACCACCTTCCCGGAGTCGCGTGGATATTCGGATCGTCCGTTCGTCGATCAAATCCACCGAGCTTTTGAAGATCGGTGATTCGATCAGCCCGGCATTCTCGGTCACGAGCTGCTTGATATCGATCCTGATCTCATCCTGGGTCACCGCCTGGCGCCTGGATTCGACGAGTTCACGTCGTCCTGGCTTCCTGTCGGTCAGTGAATCCAGAAGCGTGGTCGTGTCGTCCCTGAGGGTCGTCTCCCTCTGGGAGAGATCCACGAGCGTCTTGATGATCTCCTGCCGCTCCTGGTCGGCCTGTTCCTCCTGGATCTGGTTCTCCAGCTGGTTTGCCGCTTCAAGCGCGTCGTTCAACAGGGCGAGGGACCTGTCCTGCTGAGTGGAGGCGATCTCCCAGTCGACTGGTTGCTTCCTGACGGCAACGATCGAGAGATCCTGGCTCATGGATGACCTGTCCAGGAACCTGGCGACCCGCTGGGTCCTGGTCCCGGATGATCGAGCTTCCTGGACCACCGAGACCGTGTTCCTGTAGAGCGTGATCATGCCATCAGACACTGGTCGAGTCGTGGGATCACGATCCTTGGCAGTCGAGAGATTGATGATCTCCTGCTCCTGGAGGGCGACCAGCCTCTGGATGCTCTGGATGAGGCTCTGTACGCTCCGCTGTAGCTCCATGGAGCGTGCACGGCGCGTGTCATTGATGTCCTGGATCATCTGCTGGAGGACGTCCTCGGCGGCCTGTTGCTGCTCTCCAGCACGCTGCAGCTGGTTGTTCTGGATCTGCTCGGAGGCGCGGTCCATCGTCCCGGACAGGTCCTCCTGCTCGGCCCGGGTGGCCGCTGATCTCATCGATCGGGCCCTGCTCGGATCAATCTCCTCGATCGATCGCGACCTGTTGCGGAGGTCGTCCATGATCGAGGAGGTCTCGGATGAGAGCTCTGACTGTCTCCGGGCGAGCCTCTCCAGCTGTTCCTGCTGCTCGGTGTCCAGTTCATCCATAGATCGTCCGATCATCTCGGGGGTGATTTGTTCAGTCTCGGACCGGATGCTCCGAACCTGGTCGAGCAGGTTCTCGATGTTCCTGGTGGCCACCCAGGCATCCTCATCACGATCAAGGAGCGTGATCAGGTCCTCGATCTCGGCGATGACCTCCTCTTGGTTCTCCAGTGCCGTTGCGGTGTCATCCTCGGGGTTCTCAAGAGCACTGGTGGCTTTGGTGGACGCCTCCCCGGCTGCTTGCAGGAGATCCTCGACCTGTGAGAGCACCTCGTCCAGGAGTTCATCATCAAGACCGTTGATCTCGGTGGCCCTCTGCAGGCGAGACGCCTCCTCGGACATCGTCGTGATGCGCTGTGTGATCCTTGATTGGGACCGGATGGATGATGATCCGGTTTCATCAGGGGTGGATCTCAACTCGTCGGCAGCCTGTGCCTGGTCGGACTCGACCCGGATCGCCTGGCGTCGAATCGATGAGAGCTCCTGGCGCACCTGCTCCGAGAACTCGACGTCGGAGATGATCCGGATTCTCCTGACGGGGCTGCGAACCGGTTCATGGAACATGCCATCCAGGTCGTATCCATCCTCGACGATCGCCGAGAGCAGCAGGACATCACCCGGCTCGAGACCCATTGGTTCGAGTGACAGGGTGATGCGCTCGTTCATGATCTCACCGTCACCGGGAATCTCCCTGTGGAACGGCTGCTCACCGGAACTGGCGGACTCCAGATCCATCAGGATCTCCATCCTCCTGATCGAGACGTCGTCACGACCCTCCACGATGATCTCGACCGTCGCCGTGGGCAATGCGGTGATGTCCATGGGTGGTTCCAGGACCAGTGATGTCGGTGGCGTGTCCGGTGCCGACCTGATCGTGTATCCGATCTGATCGAGGTTGGTGATCCCGGAATCATCGACGAGGGAGAGATTCAAACCCGTGTCCTCCCGCAGTGTCCACTGGATCGACCATGTCTTGGGATCACGTTGGATGATCGTCATGTCCTCGGGCATTTCCGAATCGAATCCAAGGGTGGTTCGAAGGCTCGATGTGTCGGATGGAACACGCATCGGCTTGTTCATGGTCAGTTCGAGTCCGGCCGTCGAACCCTCGAGACTTCCTTCGTCGAACATCGATCTCCTGTCGGTTCCATCACCGAGACCCGCCCTGGTGGTGTCGATGTCGTTGGAAGCGTAGGGTGGCGGATCGATGGTCAGCGTGGATGACACGATCGCGGGAGGTGTGACCAATGTGATCATCCTGGCCGCGGTCGTGGCATCGTTCGTCGAGAAGGAGAACTCGATGGATTCGGCATCGGTATCGACCAGGCGCTCGAACATCGATCCCGTCTGTCTCGTCAGGACGATCTGGTTCCAGTCCCCGGCTCCATCCTCGTCGTGATATCGAAAGGTCGCACGAACACGGGTGTCCTCGGGATCCCCCCTGGTCAGTTCGGCGGCCAGGGACAGTGGTGTCCCCCGTGGGTGGACGTTCGATTCGCTCACCAGCGATCTGATCCCCGTTCTCGCCGGCCATGTCGTGTCGGAGAACGGGAGCAGGATCCTCTCGGATCCGATCCGCATGAATGACGGGACAAGCAGGATGAACAGGAGGATGACCGCTGCAAGGGAGGTGAACACGAATCCGTTCCGCCTGGTCGGTCCTGGACGGAGTGCTGACGAGATGTCCTCGCACGACAACCTGGTGCTCGCCTCGTTGATCGATCTTCCGGCGAGCGGGTTCGTCCTGTCGATTCCGGACATGGTGAACTCCGCAGCCGATGCAAGGCGACCCCTGAGTGAAGGGATCGATTCCTCCACACGAAGAGCCACGTCGACCAGCGACGGGTGGTATCGATGCATCCCGATGATCCTGATGGTGACATGCCAGGCCAGGAACCCCAGTGACACCAGCAGGAGGAACAGCCTGACGGTCGATGGCAACCTGAAGATGTAGTCAAGAAGAACAAGGATGATGAAGCACGAGATCACCCCGGTACCAGACAGGAAGACCCACTGGAGGACGAGGTTGATCCTGGTCCTTCGTTGAATCGATTCCAGTTGATCGAGGATATCCGTCATGACGATCCCTAACAGTCCTTCCACTGGTTGTATCGGTGAGGTCGGGTGGTGACCTGAGCCCGTTCGATCGATGGGTGGAATCTAACTGATCCTACGCCGGAAACGGACCGGGATACACCCCTGGAACAGGAAACCGGATGCCCTGATCAGACCAGCCGCACCAGCTTGCGCCCCACCCACTCGAGGGTGAGCAGAAGAAGGACCAGCGCCAGGGCCAGTGGTGAATCCCAGATCCGTTCCCTGATCGGGTTTTCGGTGGTGATGGATCTTCTCGGGAGAAGTTCGACCAACGAGGGGACCTCGTCGACGGGAATGATTCTTCCCCCGGTTGAATCGGCGATGTCCGAGAGAAGTCGATGATCCGTCTCGGGGTGCCGTCTCTCGTCATCTGAACGGGTGACCACGACCTCCACTTCCATGGGCTCGTCCATGGGGATCGAGTTGGAGTCATCCAGTCTCGCGGTGTACGTGCCCGGAGAGAACGGGAACCAGGTTCCGGAGGAGGAGTCCTCGGACATGCGGTTCAATTCGACCTCGTCGATGACCGAACCGGATTCATCCAAAATCTCGATGAGCAGGTCGTCCATGGAATCCATGAACATCATCGAATCAAGAACCTCGATCGTGAAACGAACCGGATCCCCCACCACTGGATCGGTCGGTGAAACCAGCAGTCGAACCGATTCACCGTCTATGATCCCGGACTCGCGTGCGAGCATCCTGATCAACGGGAGCCAGAACCTCTCAGGGAGCTGTTCCCCACGACCATACCTCCATCGCCACGTTTCATCCGTCCCGACGTAGATCGTCTCACCTGATCCATAGCGCATCTTGGTGACGATCGGAACCTGGACACCATCGACGGGTTCGTGTGTCGTCGCGATCACCTCGACGGTGGGCTTGAGATCGGATGGGTGGATGAATTGCGACCACCCGAGACCGGACCATCCCGTTGTCGGATCCAGGAGTTCATCGGGCCATGGTTGATCGGGTTGATCGGACAGGTTCAGGAGTCCGAGTCTGTGTGCCAGTGGTGTCGGATCCATGTTGACCATGGTTCCCGTCGCAGCGACATCGAGGTTTCCTGTCATCGGGAGAAGTGATTCCAATGGAGTGTCCTCCCACGAGGATGGTGTGGACCTTGGGCCCCCGATCCACATGAGGCCGGCACCTCGGTTGGAGACCATCTCGGCGATCGATTCGAGTTGTGATTCATTGAATGTCCCCGAGGGAACGTCCCCGATGATGATCAGGTCGTATTGTGAGAATTCCTCAGGTGATCTCGGAATCCTCGTGATCGGCATGTTCCCTTCCTGGGCGAAGTCACGATCGGCTGAAAGAAGCATGACCGAACTTTCGATCGTGGACTCCCTGATCAGCAGGTTCTTGAGGTACCTGTATTCCCACCTCGGGTAACCGTCGATGTAGAGAACCCGGAGAGGTCTGTCGATCATCTCGATCGATATGTCCATCGAGTTGTTGGTGGGATTGATGTCATCCTGTCCGGATACGGCCCTCACGGTCCAGTTCTTTCTTCCTGGTGTCTCGGGCCTGGAAAGGAGTGTGGTGGTCGATGGGCCGGACTGGTCACCCGGACTGTTGATGTTCACGGTATCGATCACGTTCCCGGAATCGGAATCAACCAGTTCGATCGTGATGGGTCCCGAGGAATCACTTGATCCACTGCTGGTGATATCCACGATCACCGGAACACGATCACCGGTGAACGCCCTTCTCGGGGAATCGATCTTCCTGATCGCCAGGTCTCCGACCGGTTCGCTTGATCCGAGTGGGATCGGGAATATTGGTATCGATCTGTTGGTCAAGGACCTGATGAGGGTCGGATCGGGTGGATTGGTTGTTCGCCCGTCAGTCAGAAGGATGATCCCGCTGACCGGTCGGGCCGCCGCCTTCTGGGTTGCACTGCGGATGCTCGAGGATAGGTCGGTCCTCCAACCTGAAGGATCGCCGGGTTCAAGCAATTCCCCTGGTTGTCGGTGCACCTGGAAGGATGAGGAGTGGAAACCAAGCCACAACAAGTTCCGATCCTCGTCGATCAGATCCCACGTCTCCGAGTTGTCTCGAACCAGGTCCAGAAGCTGCTGGTCACGGGATATCCTGTCTCCATCACCCGTGTCGGCGATCTCCATGCTCATGCTTCGATCAAGCATCATGATCACCCAGTCCTCCTCGGTCTGCTCCCTTGGAACCATGAGCATCGGACCGATGGCGAGCGTGAACAACAGCAACAGGAGAAGGAACCTCGTCGATGCGAGGAAGATCCTGGTTGGTCGGGATGTTTCGATTCTCGTGTAGCTCCACACGCTTATGAGGAGGATCATGAGGATCACGAGGATGATGATCCATCCCTGGATCGAATGCTCCCAGACGAGACGGATGTCGTCGGCGTCGGCCGGGAGTTGATCAATGTTGAGCATCCACCTGTAGAAGCCGTTGTTCATGCGCGTGCTCCGGCAGGATGTCCATCGACGGGATTCTGGTTGGAGATCGTTGCATGGGAGAACAGCCGGGCCATGATCAACTCGGCGATGGCGACTCCAAGGGCACACAGGAAGAGGATGCTGGAGAACCAGGAAGAACCCGTACCAGGATTGGACATGACACGGGCCTCATCCTGGATGTACTGCCATCGACCTGTTGATTCAAGCCACCCGATCACCTCGTCAGGATCATTCAATCCGGTGTCACCAGCCTGTTCGTGCACGTTCACGACAAGCATCGATCCAGCCTGTCCTCCGGAATCCAGGACCTCGTGGAACCCTGGTTGGAGGATCGGGGCGTCAAGAAGGCCATCCTGGTCGATCTCGAACATCGATCCTCCAGGATCCCTGATCATCGTGCTTGTGCCCGGAAGCAATGGTGGTTCCCCGGACAACGCCATCGTCATTCGACCGGATGAGCTGATCCCCTGTCGAAGCAACTCCTGGAACAACGGCACCATGAGGGGTTTGGCGGGGAGGTTGGTCCAGCCGAGTGTGGGTGGTGTGGAGAGGATCACCAGTGATCCGGACTGGATCATGTCGGAATTCGAGGTCGCGACCCTGATCACCATTGGTGATCCATCCTCCATGAGGAGGATTGGTTCGTCGGCCAGACTGGGTTCGATGGTGATGCTCCTGTGTATCTCGATCGGGTTGATCAACTGGTCGATCTCCGAACCGATGACGGAGAACACGTCGGACCTTGGTTGATCTGCAGCGAGTCGCACCGGGTTCTCGTGAACATTCGTGGTCCTGGTCGCCGTAAAACCGGTTCCAAGGTGTTCCTGGAGATCATCGATCCATGCATGTGAGTCGATCAAGTCCGGTGGAGTGACCACGACCAGTCCACCGTTCCTGATGAACTCGTCCAGGAGTGACCATCCATCCTGCTGCACAAGGTGGGGATCCACCAGGAACAACGCATCCATTACCCGGATCATGTTCCTGTTGATCGAGGCGGGATCAATGAACGAGATCTCCATGGGATCGTCGTCTCCGGGTCCCAATGCGGCTGAAATCCAATGACTGGACGGAGTATCCTCGATTCGCCTGTTGTCTGAGAAATCCCTCCTGTTGATGATGCCGATCTCGATGTTCTCCCTTGAATCGATCATCGAGAATCTCGAGTTATCGACTTCCAGGGCNTCCTCGTCGATGGTGAACACGAGATTGATCAATCGATCCTGCTTCTCTGGAACATCGATCCTGAAGTCGATCATCGCCTCGGTCTGTCCCTGTTCCCATTGATGAACCCTGGTCACCGAGCTCGTGTCCGGACTGTTCATGATGATCTTCGTGTATCCGGATCCAGATGTTGATCCGGACCTGGTCAGCCATACACGAACATGATCCGATCCATCCTGGACACCAGGAATGATGATCTTCCTGATCGGTTCCACACCGGTGATCCGGACGTTTTCGATTTGATCTGATGCTGGAGTGGTTGCGAGAAGGGTTGATGATGAAAGATTGGATGAATCCAGTGTTGTTTCAAGAGTCGTCGTTCCCTTCCTGAACGAACTCAGGAGAATGACGACGTTTTCGGTGTCGGGATCGTCATCACTCCCGGCCAGCCGGAGCGACGAATCTATGTCGGCCGGTGTCGCCGATGGTTTCATCGACTCCAGGAACCGGATGACCGACTGGTGATCCCTGGTCGGTGGGTGGATGATCGATCTGGGAGGAATGGAGGCTGATATGACGGATATGGAGTCGGAAGCACTGAGAGAATCGATGATGTCGACCGCCTTGCGGATACTCTGATCAAGCTCCGTCTCTTCATTGGTGGTGAGGACACCTGATGTCATCCCATCATCGATGATGAACGTGATGGACCTGCTTGAATCATCCGTCAGGATGATCGAATCGATGATCGGACGCCCCAGCGCCAGGGCGACGAGGATGATGAGCAGGCACCTGGTGACCAGGAGCACCACCTGCTCGAGCCGCATCCTGTTCCTTCTCCTGTTGATGGCCTCGATGATGAATCTCATCGCTGCCCATTGGACTGGTCTTCTTCTGGATCGAAACAGGAAGTGGATGAGGATCGGGATGAGTATCCCTGAAAGCCCGGCAATCAGAATTCCTGTCGACATGAAGGTCAATTGGTGTCCTCGGTGTTCACCCCACCCTGCTCTTTCCTGACAGCGCGTTTCTCTTGGCAAGCACGGCCCCTAGGACCGGACCGACCGATTCATGTGAATTCATCACCTGGTAGTCGTATCCATGGTTCCTCGCGGTCTTCTCGAGGATTCTCATGTGATCGTCGAGGATTTCCATGTACGAGGACCTGATCGCGCGTGGATCGATGTTGATGTCGATGTTCTCCTCGAGTCCGGTGAACCGGCTCGGATCGTTGATGTCGAATGTCAACTCAAGATCATCAAGAACATGGAGAAGGATGACATCATTGTTCCTGTGCTTGAACCTGGCGAGGGAATTTCTGACTGTTGATGGATCCACCAGGAAATCCGATATCACGATGAACAGAGTCCGTTTTGTGTTCTTGGAGAGTACCTGATCCGACATCTTCTCCAGGTCGGTCGAACCATCGACTGGCTCGGTCGCCAGACATTGAACGATCTTGCGCCATTGGTCACGTGAACTGCTTTGTTTGATCTCGTTGACCAGTTCACTGGAGAATGTTGCGACACCAACCCTGTCACGTTGCTGCAGGCACATGTGCGCAATCGCAACAGTGGTCGCGGTCGCATGATCGAACTTTGTCCANATTTGATTCGACCTGCTGGGATCNGTTCCACCCCAACCACTCTTGACGGAGAGTGTTCCGAATCTCATCGAGCTCGATGCATCGACGAGGATCATGACATCAAGGTTCGTCTCCTGTTGGTATTGCTTCAGGTACAACTTGTCCGATCGACCAAAAACCTTCCAGTCGATGTGCCTGATGTTGTCTCCTGGAACATACTGTCGATGTTGGGCGAACTCGACCGCCAGGCCCTGGTAGGGAGACCTGTGCATGCCGCTCATGATTCCTTCGACGATCATCTTCGCGCGAAGTTCAAACGGTGCCAGTTGTGAAAGGGTTCTGGGAGCAAGGTACTCCTCAGCCCTCATTCCTGAATTGTCCTTGTTGATCGACATCCGTGCACCGTGAAATCACTTCATGACCGAGCTCATCCGGTTCTTCGTATCCGGATCGACGTCTTCCACCGGGGTTTCGTTGATGATGGTCTGGATCACATCATCGGTGGTCACACCATCCGCCTCCGCATTGAAGTTCGGAATGATCCTGTGCCTCATCACCGGGAGGGCGATCTCCTTGAGGTGTTCGGGCATCACGTGAGTTGATCCGGACATAATGGCCTTCGCCTTGGCGGCGAGGATGAGAAACTGGCTGGCCCTTGGACCGGCACCCCAGCTCAGGTAGTCACGGACGATCGGGTGAACCGCATCCTGATCGGTCGACCTGATCCGCGTCGCCCTGACGATCCTGAGTGCATACCTGACGATGTGATCCGCCACCGGAACCTCCCTGACCATCTCTTGTATCCGGAGGCAGTCATCACCGTTGAGAATCCGTTCAGGTTCGATCGATTCTCTGGTGGTCGTCTTCTTGACGATATCCATCTCCTCCTGCTCGGTCGGATACCCCACCCTGATGTTGAACATGAACCTGTCCAACTGGGCTTCCGGGAGTGGATAGGTCCCCTCCTGCTCGATCGGGTTCTGGGTCGCCAGGACGAAGAATGGATTTGGAAGCTGGTGTTGGACACCGCCGGCGGTCACCTGTCGTTCCTGCATCGATTCAAGGAGTGCCGCCTGGGTCTTGGGGGGCGTCCTGTTGATCTCGTCGGCGAGGATGACGTTGGAGAAGATCGGTCCCTTCACGAAACGAAGTTCCCTTTGACCGGTCGTCTTGTCCTCCTCGATCACCTCCGTGCCGGTCATGTCCGATGGCATGAGATCAGGTGTGAATTGGATACGACTGAATCCAAGGCTCATGGTCCTGGCGAGTGTCGAGATCATGAGGGTCTTGGCCAATCCCGGGACACCTTCGACGACGGTGTGACCTCCACAGAAGATCGCGAGAATGATCTGCTCGAGCACCTCGTCCTGTCCCACGATCACCTTGTGAACCTCCGACCGGATGTTCTCGAAGGTGTCCTTGATGTCCATCGGTGACATGGCCTGATCGGATGCCTGGTTCTTCCTGCCTGTCGAGAGTGGATCGGTCAAGATTCGTGTCCTCCTTGGTGTCGCCTGATCGTGGTACATGATTATACTTCTCCATCGATGCACCAATATGATGGCGAAGATGAGCGATGCCTGAGCTACCAGAAGTCGAGCACCTGAGAAAATCACTTGCCAGGGGAATTCTCGGCGCAAAAGTGGCTCAAATCCACATCCAAAGAGCCGACTTTATAGATTCGACCGCCTCCAGCCCCCGGGCAGGCCGTCGAAGTTCCCTGATGAATGGTGGAACGATCTCGGGTCTGTATAGACATGGAAAGCAGCTGGTCATCCAGTGTGATGACGGGCGATGCGTCTGCATCCACCTGGGAATGTCCGGAAGATTGTTCCTCCGTAAATCCTGGTCTCCACCCGAGGAGCTTCATTGCCACTGCAGCTGGCTTCTGAGAAGGAATGGAACCCGGATGAGGCTTGACCATATGGATCCGAGAAGATTCGGGGGAATATGGACGTTTCCATCCATGGATTCGGTCATCGAACACAGGTGGAACAGGCTTGGTGTCGATGCTTTGGATCTGGAGGAATCAGACCTCCATGACCGGATGTCCTCATCAACCAGGCCGGTCAAGACGCTGCTGCTTGATCAAACCAAGGTGGCTGGACTCGGAAATATCTATGTTGATGAGGCCTTGTTCAAGAGTGGTATCCATCCACTGACACCTTCCAAACAGCTTTCCCAAGACAAGTCGATCCTCTTGAGGAATTCGATCCTCACGACGTTGAAAAGGGCGCTCAAGGCCGGCGGTTCGACCTTGAGGGACTACAGGGATCCAGCAGGTCGAAGTGGTTCATTCCAGTATCAACACGATGTTTATGCACGTGGAGGACTCCCATGCAGGAAATGCGGGGCTCTACTTGATGAAATCCAGGTATCAGGAAGGACGACGACGTTCTGTTGCACATGCCAACCACGAAAACTGTCCTGAACCGATTCTTGTATGGAACCCAGTAATTAAATCATTCTTATTAGTAATAAGGCCTGTCAAAATGCTCATGATCAGGTCTTATTTCACATAAACACCTATTAAAAAAGAACTTTCACCAAACAGATGATGAGGAGAAGTTGTCATCTGTTTTTCAACAGGGTTTACCTTGATATGAAAACAACCAGGAACAGATACAACAACCAAGTTATTCATGATTTACAGGTTGTTGATCAAGATGAAAGCATCATGAAGAGACACCCTATCCACAACAAATGTGGATAACTATCACACCCTTGCTGATAGCTGGTTCTCAATTCGATCGACATCATCACTCAGTTTCCGGTCATCGGATCGCCTGCCGTTGATGGACCGTATCGCGTGCATGACCGTCGNGTGATCCCGGCCTCCAAAGTAGCCACCAATCTCCTCAAGGCTGTACCTGGTGTGCCGCCTGGCCAACCACATGCAGATCTGCCTTGGAAGCGCGATGGACTTGTGACGACGCTTTGAAAGCAGGTCGGTGAGTTTCACATCGTAGTAACCGGTGACAGCCTCGATGATGTCCTGGATGCTTGGTTCCGTTGTCTTACCTTCACCACTCTCCTCACCATTCAAGGCCTGCNTGGTCAACGGAAGACTGATCGGTTCCTGGTTGGCCATCGAGAGACCTCGAATCCGGGTGAGCGCACCCTCGAGATCCCTGATGTTGCTGTCGATCTTCGCAGCGATGTACGCGGGAACATCATCAGGCAGATCAAGATTCAACAATTCAGCCTTCCTGTGAATGATCGATACACGTGTCTCATAACAAGGTCGATCAATCCGTGCGACCAAACCACAATTGAACCGGCTCGTGAGACGTTCCTCGACATCCGGAATATCCGATGGAGCGGCGTCCGAGCTCAGGACGATCTGTTTCCCAGCCTGGTACAGGGTATTGAACGTGTGGAAGAACTCTTCCTGGGACTGATCCCTCTTGGCGAGGAAGTGGATATCGTCGATCACAAGTACATCAACACTTCTGAAGCGCTGCCTGAACTGCGTCATATTTCCAAGCTTGACCGACTCATGATACGCGTCCATGAATGTGCTGCATGAGATGTAGCAGATCTTGGATTCTGGATCATCAGCCAGGATCTGGTGACTGATCGATTGCAACAAGTGTGTCTTCCCAAGACCGACTCCACCGTGGATGAAGAACGGGTTGTAGGCCTTGGCCGGCATGTTCGCCACAGCAACAGCAGCCGCCTGCGCAAGCCTGTTTCCAGGTCCGACGACGAACTGCTCGAATGTGTAATCCGGACTCAGGATCATCTCCTCGTCGAATCTCGAATCCTCGACGATGTTTCTTCCGGCGATCACGGATGAACCCGATTCAAGACCCAGTTCCTCCCGGCTCCCCACGAACTTCACGACCAGAAGCCTTCCGGTCACAGCTTGAGCCGCTGCGGTGAATACTTCGGTGCATTTTCTCTGGAGATATCGAAGCTGAACAGGCTCAGTCACGAGAAGTCCAAGGACTCCTGATTCAATTTCCATGTAATCGATGTGATCGAACCAATGACGGCAAATATCAGGATTGTGCTTGCGAAGGTAGGCAAGCAGATTGTTCTTCAGCTCGTTCTCAGATCGTGGCATGCGTTCAGAAGAACCTTCCCAAAAGGAATAATGAATGTTGGAACACGAGACAACACAACCCACTTGTCTCACATCTTTACACCTTGTTTGCCGATGGCTCACCTGATCATCCAAAGTCCCACCGGACGATCAGCCAACTCCTGCCCCATTGGCTCCAGAGAATGTAAATCCTACGAGGATTTCAGTCAACCACCAACCCCCCCAATCAACCGATTCTGGATCTGGCTGATTCCCGGAATCACGACTGTTCCTTCAGGAATTCTTCCTTCTGGGATTCATATCGTTCTCGGTTGGTCCTGTGATCCATGAGCATGTGAACCGAACCATTGGAGTACTCCTCCGACATCCCCGCCACGATCTGTCTCACCCTGTTCATATCACTCCGCCTCGAGATATGTGTGATCACGACATCTTGTGCCTTCCAGGATTCCAACAACATCTTTTTGAAGTCTTCAACATGGATATGATGCCCGGTTTTCGCCCTTTCCCGGTGGTCTGAATCGAAAAAGGTGCATTCACAGAGGATGATCTTCGCATTTGCAAATTCATCACTTACAAGAAAATCACCTGGTGAGGTATCTCCAGAACAGGCCACCAGGGGGACTTCAATCATCCTGGTGATCTCGGTCCCAGAAGCCTTGAGCTCCCTCAGACGATTCTGGGGCATGTCACGAAACTCCTCCTTGAGCTTGCTCCGTTTCTCCACCACCAGATAACCCATCGAGCTTCGGGTGTGATTCACCTCAAATCCACGCAGGAACACGTCTTTTCGGAGCTGGAACTCGTCTCCTGGAGCCAGCCCGATGATCTCATGAGGGGTCTCCTGGGCCTCCAAGTCGACCCAGCTTTTCATCATCCTCCTGATCGGATCAACCAGGTCCGGATGACAGATGCAGGTACCCTTTCCAAGCTTCTGGAAGAACCTCTGGCTGAAGTAGTATGGGAGGCCTCCCAGGTGATCCATGTGAGCATGGCTCAAGGCGACATAACTCGCCGGGAGGGCCACCCTGGGGCACATTCCGATATCGAAATTCAGATCCAGTTCGGGGACCTGAAGAATGGTCTGTTCACCCGCCACACTGATCCCCTGGACCCTGTAGGGGGGCGAGTAGATGAAACCGATCTGTCCCTCCCGGGACGGCCTTCTTGGAACCATTCTGGAATCTCCTGATTCAACGTTTTCACGCTGTCGGGAATCTGTAATCCCGAATGGTACGTCGGCCACCCCCCGCGTCAACCCCACAGGTCCGAATGCCGGATCAAACGGAAATACCGGAACCCACATCCTGGGGCATCCAAGGCAAGTCACCCCCGATCAAGGTCGATAGATCAACCATGATCAGCGGTCGAGATGGCGACCAGGGCCAATCCTGGAACAACTCGTTCTTCGATGGTGAATTCACCAACACCAACTTCACGAACATCGTGGATGGTTGTCTTTCAAGGATCGACTCAGGGCTGAAGAAACTCAGCTCAGCTTGGCAGGATGGCAACACCAACATGGTCAATATCCAAATCGAGCTGCTTCGATCTGAATTGATCAAGTTGGATGATCCGGGAGCCAAGGGAGTAATAGACACACTCGAATCGATCCTGGTCGAACAGGAATCCAACAGGTCAATGATCCAGGAACGCATCGAGGAGACGATTCGACAGGTTCGAAAGCGATCTGGTGGGCGAACAATTTAAACATTGACCGAGGGGGATCCAGGGTGGATTCAGGGATGGAACAGAACGACAATCATCAACCACGCCTGCTGGCAATTGACGGATCAAACCTGATCCACCGGTTGTTGAACGTTCGCCTCAGGCATGAGCGGATCGAGATCCACTCGGCTACGAATGCCCATGATGGAATCGAGATGGCACGCCGCATTCAACCCGACGTGATCCTCCTGGACATCAACCTGAATGACATGGATGGTTTTGAGGTTCTCACGAAGTTGAAGGATGATCCTGAGACTCAGAACATCGCGGTCATCATCGTTTCAGCCAGTGCTGAGACTATGGACAGGGTTCGTGGTCTCGAGCTCGGGGCCATCGACTNCATAAGCAAGCCATTCGAGGTGGTGGAGTTGAAGGCAAGGGTTCGATCCGCACTCAGGGTCCAGCACCTGATCCGCATGCTTGCCCAGAAGGCCCGGATCGACGGAATGACGGGGTTGTGGAACAGGAAGTACTTTGATGGACGACTGTCGACCGAGGTCGCCAACGCCTGCCGGCATGACACCTCCCTGTCACTTATTCTCTGCGATATCGACCACTTTAAGAAGACCAATGACATCTATGGACACCCGTTCGGCGACATCGTGATCGAGCGATTCGCGCAGATTCTGACAAGTGGTCGAGCAGGAGACATCGCCTGTCGATATGGAGGCGAGGAGTTCGCTGTGATCCTTCCAGGTGCCGACAAACATCACGCAATCGAAGTGGCTGAGAGGTTCCGAACCAGGCTTCATGAAGAGGAATGGGTCAACCACGACGGTCTTGTGATCACCGCCTCATTCGGTGTCTGTGATCTCTCCTCCAACGGCATCCAGAAGTCCGGCAAGGGACTGCTGCAGGCCGCCGATCAGGCCCTCTATGCCGCCAAGGGCATGGGGAGGAATTCAACGGTCGAATACGAGTCGTGTGCCCGGAAACATTCCGCCTGATTCGATTCCACCGTGTATCGTGGAGCCAATGCCCACCATCACCGACGAGGCCGTCTGCATACGGAACTGGGACTTCTCCGAGACCAGTCAGACCACGAGCCTGTTCACCAGGAACCACGGGATCGTTCGTGGGTTGGCNAAGGGGTCCCGCAGGGACCGGTCAAGCTTTTCAGGAGGGATCGACCTCGTAACCAGGGGGCAGGTCGTCGCATCGATCAAACCTGGTCGAGAACTCGCCACGATCATGGAATGGAACCTCCATGAGACATGGCCCAGGACAAGGACGGATCCTGGATCAAACAAGGCGGCCTACTACATCATCGATCTTCTCGGCAGGATCTTCACAAACGAGGATCCGCACGAGAGATCATATTTCGCAACCATCGACGCATTGCGAGCACTCCAGGAATCACATTGGGCCGAGTTCGTCCTGCTCCGATTCCAGTGGACCATTCTCGTCGATGCTGGATTCAAACCCGATCTTGACGAGCCTGTTCCGGACAACCTGCCCCCAACCCTCGCGTTCAGCCCCAGTCAGGGCCGCGTGCTTCAGGACAATGGAAGCCATGATCGATGGCGGGTTCGTCGATCCACGATCACCATGCTTCGAGACCTTCAAGACAACCCCGAACTTCTCCGCCCGGAACAGGATTCACCCGAGTCCCCGATTGTCCAGAGATGCAACAGGCTTCTCGCGGCATACGTCCGAGAACTCATCAACAAGGAGCCACCCACGATGTCACGGGTCTTTCCTGAGATATCAAGGCTCAAGTCCGTTTCAGACTCAAGGCTTGTTGAACAAGCGGCACCAAACAGCCGATGACCTCATTCACGACCCTGTTTTCTGAAGGTCGGAGGTTTGAATCGTGGATCACCCGGCTGAAGACATCATCAACGAGCTCATCGACCAAGGGGAACTGCCAACCCTCCCCGTCGTCGCGTCCGCTCTTCTGGATCTCTCCTCGAATCCAGACGTCGAGTTGAGGCAGATCGCCGACATCATCGAGTTCGACCAGGGTATCTCCACGAAGGTTCTTCGAACGATCAACTCCAGCTTCTACGGATTACAGAACAAGTGCGTCAACATCCGACAGGCCCTCGCCTATCTCGGTCTGAACACCGTTCGCGGTCTCGTCATGGGATTCTCGCTCGCCAGGATGATCGATGGTGGTGGTGATGAGGAGGTCACCTTCGACTTCCGATCCTATTGGCGCAGGTCGATCTGGTCGGCTGCCGCCGCAAGGCAGATCGCATCCAGGATTGCATCGGTCGATCCCGATGAATGCTTCCTGGCGGCCCTGATCCAGGATGTGGGCATGGTCGCGATGTCCAGGCGGTTCGGTGACGCGTATCTCCAGATCATGGACATCTGTGATGATGCGTCGAAGCTTCCTTATCTCGAGAACAAGCACTTCCACATCGATCATTGCAAGGTCGGATACCACCTCTGTGAATCATGGAGACTTCCAGATTCGATCTGTGAAGTTGTCAAAAACCACCACTCGATCGATCGGGCATCACTGGACACCCTGCAGATCATGAGGATCCTCACGCTGTCCAACCACATCTCCGTCGGGATGGAGCATTCGCTCATCAACGACGACCAGGTTTTCGACTCATTCAAGAGACGCGCCAGGGAGTGGTATGGAATCCGCGGCACCGTCGCATCAGGAATGCTCAGCAGGATTAGGTTCAACGCCCAGGAACTTGCNTCCGCGTTCGATCTGTCCTCCACCGCGAATCCAAGCAGGTCACTTGGAGCAGCCTGACGACCCCTGCTCCCCACAGAGTGTTCCAATCAACTTCGGTTCAAGCGGAAACTCCTCGAGGTATTCCACCAGGTCCGCACGGTCCAGCGACGAGATTCGTTCAAGCTCGTTCTCCAGGGACACATACTCGTCCAGGNAGCTCCAGACATATCCAAGGCGGTTCATTCGACCCATCGTACTCTCACCAGCCAGCGTCACGCCGGTTGCGATTCGGTTTCTTGCCATCTCGATCTCATCATCCGTCAACCTGTCCATGAATCCAGAGAGGCAATCCCGGATCTGGTCGATGACCTTCTCCATGGATTCAGGTTCACATGTTGCATGCACGAGGATCTCCCCGTTTCCATCCCGACCGTCGTACTGGGATTGCGCATCCTCGGCCAGCCCCGGCTCGACCAGCGACCAGAACAAGTGTGAACCCTCATGGTGACCAAGCAGATGTGACACCATGATTGCAGCGTGCCTGGATGACTCTCGCACTCCCGGCGCTGTAACCAGCAGCAAGGCATATGACTGATGCAGCTTCGGGTCCACCAGCTCGATCGTCCTGGAATCATGGCACACCCCGGGATATTCGCGTTTCGTTCCCGTGCTCTCCCAGGAGCCACACAACATCTCGATCTGATCNCACAACCTGTCGAAGCAGATGTTTCCCGAGGCCGAGATGATCGTATTGTCAGCCGAGTATCTCCTGGAGAAGTATTCCTGCATCTGGTCACGCTTCAATGCCGACACGGTCTCCTTGGTTCCCAGGACCCTGTGTGAAAGCGGGTGTTCGCCATAATGTTCCTCCATTGCCCGTTCATACAACCTCCAGAACGGGTGATCCTCGTACATGGCGATCTCCTCGAGAATCACCCCCCGTTCCTCCTCCAGGTCCTCTGGCCGAAGCGACGGCCTGAGAATGTCCGAGAGGATTTCGTTGGCTTGCTGGACGTACTCGGGAAGAACATGTGCGTAGTAGGCCGTGAGTTCACTGGTTGTGAAGGCGTTGTTCGAGGCCCCGATGTTGTCGAAATCCATGTTGACCTGCTCAGCGGTCCTGGTTTCGGTTCCCTTGAACATCATGTGCTCGAGGAAGTGACTGACCCCCATGACTACCGGGTCCTCGTCACGGGCCCCGGTCCTGAAGAAGTAGCCGATCGCGGAACTGTGGGCATTGGAATCGGTCTCGCAGACGATCGTCATGCCGTTATCGAGCGTTGCTTGTTGGAATTCAACTGCCATGGCCTGATTGTATAGACAGCAAGGGGCCGCGCTGGTCGATCCCCCTGGGAATCAGGCGTTTCATCAGGCCCGGCGTGGTATACAATGAACCACCTGCTCCGGTACACGTGGAATCAGGTGATGCACCAAGACGTGAAAACCAAGCCCTCCCCAGCACCCAGGCACCCCCGCCCTCTCGGCGGCGACACCGCCAGGGCCCTGTCGGGAACCTCGCTGATCAACCTCTCGGGTCTGGTCCTGAACAACGGCAATGGTGATGCCAGGAGTCATCTGGCGATCGGTCGGAAGCCCGAGTGGCTCAAGGCCAGGATGCCCGGTGGAGAGAACTTCGCGAACCTCCGGGACCTGATACACGAGAACAAGCTCCACACCGTCTGTGAGGAGGCGAGTTGTCCGAACATCGGTGAATGCTGGGATCGAGGCACTGCCACCATCATGATCCTGGGCGACACCTGTACCCGNGCATGCGGTTTCTGCAACGTCAAGACGGGTCGACCCGGTGAAGTCGACCTGGACGAGCCGAGAAGGGTCGCCGAGGTTCTTGCAGAAGTGGGCTTGTCACATGTCGTCATCACGAGCGTTGATCGGGACGACCTGAATGATGGCGGGGCAGCCATCTGGGCGGAGACGATAAGGCGGGTTCACGCCGCCTGCCCCGACATGTCGGTCGAGGTGCTCGTCGGTGACTTCAAGGGCGATGTCGACGATGTGAACCATGTATGTGAGTCCCATCCGGAGATCATCTCGCACAACATGGAGACCGTCGAGCGAATGCACCCTGCCGTACGACCACAGGCAAGGTATGAAAGAAGCCTTTCGGTCCTTTCCACCATGAGTGATTCAGGACTGGTCACCAAGACGGGAATCATGGTCGGGATCGGCGAACACGAGGACGAGGTCTACGAGCTGATGGAGGATGTCCGCGACGTCTCATCGACGAGCATCATCACCATCGGCCAGTACCTGCAGCCGACAAGGAATCATCTCCCCATCGATCGATGGGTCCACCCCGAGGAGTTCGACCGGTACAAGGTCGCAGCACTCTCCCTCGGGTTCGAGGTCTGTGAAAGTGGACCCCTCGTCCGTTCCAGCTATCACGCCGAGGAACAGGCGAGGAAACTCAGCTGCTGTCGATAGCGGATTCAGCCCAACACGCGCATCATCAGCAGGTATCCCCACACGACGGGTACCCACAAAGCGGTCGTCACCGCGAGCGTTGATACGAATCCCCGCATTCGTTCCGGCATGATTCGAATCGGAATGGACAGGGGCTCCAGCACCGGTCGCCAGAAGGTGAGAAGGAACGGTTCCTCCACGAGATCCTCCATGTCATTCGTCTCGTAGTCGAATGTCGTGGTTCGATCCATAAGTGGCATGTGGACCATGTCCTCGATCAATCCATCCACCTGGGTCCTCGGCCCACGATCGATTGCATCACTCGACCATGGCAGGACTGAACCCTCGCTCACATCGATCATGACCGGGCTGGTTCGTGAATTCCATGAATCATCGGATCCCCCCGAGTCCTGTTCGATTCCACCCTCAACCCTTCGAGTCGCCGTGCTGGTGGAATCATCCATTCGATGGAGATCCTCCATGAGCGCATCCACCTTGTCGACGAGCTTCTGGACATCCAGTTCCTGCTCCAGCATGGGTCCCGTCCTGGCGGTCTGCGTGCTCATGTGTGTCAAAGGTCTCCTGTAGGTTCCGAACCTGTTATCGACCAACCATCACCCATCGGACGATTCTTTCCCTCATACATGTATTGACCTGCATATTCGATACCTGGATCCGATTCAATCATCCTGTTTCTGGCATCGACACGGAGGGAATCAGATGGTTTCACCATGATCCATGACCACGTATTTCGTCACCACGAAAAGATCCGGACGCGGGAACGCAGATCGGATACGAGGAATCTGCAGGACGGCGAAATCGTTCTCGTCTGGCACCACGACCCCTCGAGCAGGGTTCGCCTCGAACTTGTTGACATCAGCGACAACGGTGCCCGTGTCCGAACCTCGATCCCGCTTGTCAAAGGCATGACGGGAATCGCCTTGAACACACTTCCCGGAGGGGGTTCACTCGACACCCCAATCATGGTCCGGTGGTGTTCATCGATCGACGAGCAATGCTGGGAAGCCGGGCTCGAGTTCTTCGGTTCCGCCTGATCAATCCCCCACCGGTCCGAGCGAAGATCAATCGTCCCGGTGCGAGATCTGCCTCCACTGGTCCACGAGCATCGCCCACCGTTCATGATCCGCCCACCTGCCTGCAATCTTCAGGAATCCCGGCGAGTATCCCTCTCGCCTGAATCCACACTTCTGGACGATCTTCAACGAGGCCTTGTTGTTCGGTTGCACATTCACCTCGACCCGGTGAAGGGCCAGCTGGACGAACGCATGTTCCAGGGCCAGCATCATCGCCTCGGTCATGTAACCCTGACCCGAGTGCTCCTTGCCGATCCAGTATCCGAGTGAACAGAACTGGGCGACCCCGCGCACGATCTGGTTGAACCCGACTGCGCCGACGATGGCACCATCCTCGTTCCTGCAGATGAGCACCTTCTCATTCGATGGTGTTCTCGAGTTCTGCATGAACAACTCGAAATCATTCATTGATCGTCCCATGCCGCCGCGGTCCGGTTCCCAGCGGGTCAGGTGTCGGCCACTGTTCTTCCTGAGCAGCAGGAACTCCTCCTCGTCGGCGGGGATCGGTCGTCGCAGGTGCACCTTTTTACCGACCACCAGGCGCATGCCACCATCTCGTGGTTTGTTCGAATCCATGTTCATGGCGTGCTTTCCCGCTCACGCTGTTGTTCCCGACCTTCCTTTCGAAAGAGAGATATCTCTCTCGCATAGGAATGATCGGGTTGGTCGTCACGATCAGGCAGCATCCAAATGGCGGTGGAGTACAGGCGCCCCGACCCGATCAATTCTTCAACGAAATTCTTCTCTCCCGGCCCGAGCATGTCCGTTCCTACCAGGATCCACAAGGGCTCATCAACACGCACCAGATCCTGAAAGCGGTCAAGGTCGATCTCCGTCTCTCCAGAAGCACCGACCATGGAGCCCACGTGAGGCAGTTTCGTCCGGAAGGTCGCTATCCGGAATGGCTCCTTGCTTCGAATGAGGGACACATCATCCACGATGCCCTCGTATCCGATGAGGCTATCCCGCCCTCGCTCCGATCCAATCTCGTTGTTCACGACAAGAACAACGAGGATCACCGAGGCGATCACGGGTACGACCCGGATCATGCGATATCGAATCGCCCATCGATCATCGAGGAACCACCAAGAGGCGAGCAGTGCCGCGGCCGGATAGCACGGCGCGATGTAATCAGCACGCTTGCCGGCGCTCAATGAGAACAGGATGATCGGCAGAAGCACCTGGATCGCAAGCGCCAACAACCACCGTCCGTTCGGATCACCTCTCCAGGCCGACTGCTCCGACTGATTTCTTCGATCAACCAGTGCCAGCATCGCCACGATTCCGAGGAACGANCACGGGGCGAATCGGACGAGGAAGTAGAACGGCATGTTGAGTATCCCGAGCAGGAGTCCCCATGTGCCGACCTCGCTTCCTTCCGGACCCGTACCAGTCAGGCGGCCATAGAACTCGTTGAACCACAACTGGTTGACGAGATGATCTCGATCGAGAACACCCACCATGATGTACCACCCTCCACCCAGCACCAGTGCCAGTGGAACACCCCACCACCATCCGAGTCTCCGCAGGCTCCCGAAGCCCGCCGGGCTGATCAGTCCGATCAGAACCGCGTAGGCCGGCAGGAGGACCGCGACCGGTCCCTTCGTCAGGATCGACAATGCGACACAGATCCAGAAGACCAGTGACGCCGTTGCATCACCACCTCGCCCCGAACACTCGCGCAGCAGTACCCGGTTGGCGGCACAGTATCCCGCGAAGATCCAGAGGAGCAGGATCATGTCCGGTCGTGCCAGGTAGCCGAGCTTGTAGATGGGGTAGCTGCACACGAGCATGATCGCTGCAAGCCACCCACATCCAACCACCCGATCCTCACCCGTCTTCGCGACAAGGAGGAACAGCAGCACCAGTGCCACGAGGCTCGGGATCTTGTGTGCAAAAGTGCTCGATGATCCGATCAGTTCCACCGCGGGCGCGGCCATCCAGTTGAACATCGGGGGCTTGGTCGCGGGCAGTCCTCCATCATCCCGCGGAAGGATCCAGCTTGAACCACCGCTGTCGACCATGTCGACCGTGTACGAGATCGTTCTTGGTTGGGTCTGGTCCCAGAGATCGACGGGACCGATGACCCTTGAGCAGACCACGATCAGCAGGCATGCCACGGCGAATCGTGGAATCCAGGACATCCCGGCGACCGTGTTTTCCTGCCCCTGCGTGTTCATGCACAGGAAATCCTACAACCATCGATGAACATCCGGACAATTGCCTCCCGTCGATCTGTAGAATGGCCTGTTGGATCGATTCCATGAGCACGCACCAGGACAAGTCGTCTCCACAGGTCAGCATCGTCTGCCCCATGCACAACGAGCAGGAGTGCGTGACGGAATACGTGCGTCGAACCGCGGAAGCGATGAAGCTCACGGGTCGCACCCACGAGATCATCATCGTCTCCGACGGCTCAACGGACCGTACCGAGGAGATCCTGCAGGAACTCTCTTTGGATCATCCCGAGCTGACCACCATCGTTCTGGACAGGAACATGGGCCAATGCACCGCAATCTACGCCGGTATCCAGTCCAGCAGTGGACGATACGTCGTCATCATGGACGGTGACCTGCAGCACCTCCCGGAGGAGATCCATCTCCTGCTGGACGAGATGGATGACGGATACTCACTGGTTTCGGGGACTCGGACCAGCAGGTCGGAATCGTTCTTTCTTCGCCGGATTCCCAGCCGGATCGCCAACTGGATGCTCCGCACGGTCACAGGCTGCTCGATCCGGGACATGGGTGGTTTCAAGTGCATTCGGGGGGACCTGGCCAGGTCGTTCAGGCTGCATGCGGGACAGCACAGGCTTCTCCCGGCGCTGGTCTGGATGAGAGGAGGTTCCGTGTCCGAGGTTCCGGTCTCCGCCCCGGCACGGTTCGCCGGAACCAGTCACTACGGGCTCTCCAGGAGCCTGGATGTCTTCTTCGACATCCTCCTGCTCTGGTTCCAGGCTTCGTTCAAGTCCAGGCCACTCTACATGTTCGGCAGGATCGGGCTGATTCTCATCCTCATTGACTGCGTGATCATGCCGTGGCTGCTCATCGAGAAATTCGTCTATGACGTCCCCATGGGAACACGACCACCGTTCCTGATCGCGATCATGCTGTTTCTCTCGGCCCTCTTCATATTCACGGCAGGATTCATGCTCGAGCTGATCTCCGACACTCGGTCGGCCAGTGCCGGCATCCGCCCCTACGTGGTTCGAAGAACGATCTCCATGGGCACCGGGAGCGAACACATGGCTCCTCGGGAACGAGTGGTCAACGAGCAGGCGAAGGTCGAGTCAGCTGGTACTGGGTGATCGGGTTCCGTTGGGAGCGCCACGATTGCTCCTGTGAACCAGGATCGCCATGCAGATTCCTCCCCCGATCACCAGGGCCATGCCCAGCAACGCGCTCGGTCCCAGCAACTGTCCGTAGAACCACCACTCGAACAGGAGCGATACGATCACCGAGAGGTATGTCAGGGTTGCTGCCAGGTGACTCGGGCAGAGGCGATTGGTCTGGGCGTACGTCAGGACTCGGAACGTCCACGCCAGTCCGACGCCGATCATCAGGCCGAGCATGGACATCGTGGGCTCCTTCCAGAACCAGACGAGACCGACGAGTGCCGCGATGAGTATCACGATGCTGTAGTAGAACGTCGTCCGCTCGACGGGCTCGGTCGCCCCCATCTTGTGCAGCAGCATGCTGATGATGGCCAGGGCCACTCCGTTGCCCACCGCTGCCGCCATGTGTGGATTGATGATCATGTCCTGTCGCCCGTGGATCAGCACGATCGCGAGCCCGGCGAAAGCGGCCGTCGCCGAGACCCACACGCCCCAGTGCGAACGTCTGCCTAGGAATACCGTTCCGAAGACCAGGATCCAGAATGGACACATGTTGCTCAACAGCAATGTTTCAGCCGCACCCAGCCCACTGAGTGCATACATCAGCAGCAGGAATCCAACCAGCCCCATCGCATCCCTCACGAGGTGAACACCTGGCCGATGCGTTCGGAACCCTTTCGTCCCCCCGCGAATCCCGATGACCATGCCCGTGATCACACAACCAACGATCGACTGGACCAGGAGCACCATCACCACCGGTTCGGTCTGGAGCACCTTGTGCGACATCAGTGCCATTGCGGCCATGGCGACCGCCGAGAAGACTCCGACGAAGATGCCCAGCCCGATCTGCTGTCGAGCCTGCTCCTGCGGGCGCAACTTCATTGCTTTGCTGATGCGAGGACTCAGAACGCCGCCCCTTCGTATCCACGCCTGACATGGTTGATCTCCTCCATGAGCCTCAGTACGAGCTTGCCCTCGTACCCCGCATCGGCGAACCATGCGACGCGACCATCCGGCGACAGGAGGAACACCCGTGCGAACCTGGAATCCACCATCCCCGTCATGGTCGCGACCGGGTCCGCATCGTTCCCGTACAGGGTGAGAATCGTCCCCCAGTTGGACGTTGGAAACGACTTCTTCATTTCGTCGGTCACCAGCGGGCTCAACAGGAAGCCGATGGTGCTTGGAACGGTCAGCACCTCGCGTATAGGGGCATCGACCTTCACCTGGAGAAGCCCGAGCATCCACCGATCCGCATCAAACTGTGCCGACTTGTCGTAGAGGACGATCAGAATCACCACCTGACCGGCGAAGGAATCAGGCAACTCCACCCTGGCCCCATCGAGCGTACGGGCCGTGACCGTGGGAAATGGTTCGCCGGTCGGGTTCCGGTTCGGAATGATGTTGCATCCGGCTGCAGCAAGGAACATCAACAACAGTGGTACGGCTCTCATCATGCACTTCCGATCCTGTTCGATCTCAGGGTGTTTCATCCCGGTGATCCAGTCCACCAAGGTACCCGGTTCCCCAGAAGGTCCGAATGGTCCTTCCAGAGGAATCGACCCGTGCCGGAACTACGGCACGGATGTTCCTGAACCGCACCTCGACATCCTCGCTGCCATGAAGTTGGAACGCGAAGTTGCACGAGTGCCCCTTTCGCTCTCCGATCGGTCGAGACGCCTTCAATCCGGTCGTGTCCACCGAGGCGACCCGGCGGCCATTGACCCAGATGTCGATCTTCCTTCCATGTGCGAACACGGCCATCCTGTTCCATTGAGCATTCATACTGAGGCTTTCGAAGGTCTCCTCTCCCGCAGGGGCGATCCAGCCCCTGCCCGCGGTCTCGTAGAGGCCACCACATCGATCCGAGAGATCGACCTCGACCTGGATTCCCTCGACACCGATGTGATGATCAGCGATGACGGCCCCCTCGGCATCGACGGGCTGCCTGGATCGGAAGTAGAACCCACTGCACCCCTTGTCCACCTTGTATTCAAGCTCGACAGCGAAGTCCCACATGGTTCCGTCGCCATCCGAGAATGATTCGTCGATCCAAAGCAGCCCGTGCCTCGGATCCGACTCGATCTGGATTCCGGTGATCACGCCGTCAACGACGCTCCAGGTCCCTCCTCCGGTCGCAGTCAATCCCGAGAGATCCCGTCCATTGAACAGGGCGCGCGGCTTCATGGGCTTTGGCTGCATGGAATTGTTTCTGCATACGGCATCCAGGTCGATGATTCTCGCGTTCCTCCAGTAGACCAGGCAGTCTCCCGAGTGAACCTGGAAGCCGATGTGGCCGTCCAGATCCATGAAGTCGATCGAATCGGCGCATTCGATGCCGTTGATCCAGACCCTGATCCTCGGGCCGATGCACGCGATCTCGTAGCGGTTCCACTGATCGGCCTTGAAGGCATCCATCGCCTCATCACCGGGCGGGTGCAACCACCCCCTTCGGCCCTCGTCGTAGAGGCCGCCGGACCACCGCCGATCCGATGAATCGATCTCGACCTGGTATCCGACCAGTGACTGGTCATGCTCGTGGGAGCGGACCTGTATGCCGGAATTGCCCCGCTTGATCATCACGTCAACCCTGAGAACGAAGTTCGACCAGGTGCGCCTGCTGGTGAGGAAGCTGTTGCGGCTTGTACGACCTTCTCCACGCAACACCCCNTCCTCGATCGTGAACGAGGCCTTCGGACCGACGATCACCCATTCATCCAGCGAATCATCCGGGAACAGGTCGGACTCCTCCAGGTGTACCCCCAGGGCGACGGGCACGGATCCCAGGAGGATCAACACGAGCATCATCGGTACCAGCATTCGCCTGGACATGCGATCACTATAGCAAGCGGCCGAACACCTCCCGGCCACGCATCGCTAGACTGGAACGATGCGATCACCCTCGAAGCCATCACACACAGCGATCCATGCAGTGTCGATGCTGCTGCTGATCACCCACGCGCATGGCCAGATGGGTGACAGGGAGGGCGAGATCCAGAGTGAGCTTCCACCGGAGTTCCAGCTTCCACCCGCTCCCGTGCTGACGCCTGCCGAGGCCCTTGAATCATTCACCATCGAGGAGGGGTTTAGAATCGAACTCGTCGCGGCCGAACCCCTGGTCGAGGATCCGATCGCGATGTGCTTCGCCCCCGACGGCCGGCTCTGGGTTCTCGAACTGCGAAGCTACATGCCGGATGTCGACGGCAACAACGAGGAATCACCCATCAGCCGAGTCGTGATCCTTGAGGACGAGGACGGCGACGGATCCATGGACACCTCCACCGTGTTCATGGACAACCTCATACTTCCGAGGGCCTTGGCACTGTCTCACGATGGGCTTCTCATCGTGGAGCCGCCGAACCTCCTNTTCTGCAGGGACCTCGATGGTGACGACACGTGCGATCACGTGAAGGTCCTGGCGACCGGCTTTGCGGGCATTGACGGGATCGAGCATGCCGGCAACGGCCTTCTCCGTGGAATCGATAACACCTTCCACAATTCACAGCATCACTGGAGCTTCGACTTCGATGGAAACGATGTCCGACTGGTTCCCGTTCCTGCACACGGACAATGGGGGATCACCCAGGATGATCATGGCAGGCTCTACTACTCCCCCAACTCCGATCCGATCCTGGTGGACGAACTGCCGAAGACCTACGCCTCCCACGGTGGTCGCTCGACCGATCTTCAGGGAATCGGTCGCAAGATCGTTCGTGACAAGAGTGTCTGGCCGGTCCGCCCTACGCCGGGTATCAACCGTGGATATCAACCCGACATGCTCACCGATCATGGACGCCTGACCAGGTTCACCGCTGCGTGCGGCCCAATGGTCTACAGGGATGATCTTCTCGGCAGCGGGTTCGAGGGTGACGTCTTCGTCTGTGAACCAGCGGGCAACCTGCTCAAGAGATACACGATCGACGAGGATTCAAGGGGACGGCTCAGGGCCGCTCCGACCTATCCGGACCGGGAGTTCCTCGCATCCACCGACGAGCGGTTCAGGCCAGTCAACCTCGTCCTCGGGCCCGAGGGAGCGATCTACGTTCTCGATTTCTATCGCGGGATCATCCAGCACAGGATCTACGTGACCTCGTTCCTTCGGAAGCAGATCCTCCAGCGCGAGCTCGACAAGCCGGTGGGTATGGGACGGATCTGGAGAATCGTTCCCGACAAAACGCCGACCAGGCCCGTCCCGGACCTGAACCGGTCCGATCCGATCGAGCTCGCCGATCACGTCACGCATCCGAATGGAACCGTCAGGGACCTCGCCCAGAGACTCCTGGTCGAACGACCCGATCCGTCCTCGGTTCGCAGGCTCGTGAGACTGTCCGTGGAATCACCGCTTGCTCGTGATCGATTTCGCGCACTCTGGACGCTTGAAGGCATGGATGCGATCGAGATCGCCGATGTCCTTCGGGCTTCCGAAGATGAATCACCTCTGGTCCGTACCGCGGCGATCAGGATCGGGGAACGCTGGATCGATGATCCCGAGATCGAATCCATGTATCGAACACTCGGTTCCGATCCGGTTGAGACGGTTCGGGTCCAGGCGATCCTGTCATCTTCAAGAAGACCCGGTTCCAGCGGTATCCAGTTCATGCTGGAGATGCTTGATGGCAGCGGGCCATCCCGTGCAACCCGCAGCGCCGTGATCGCCGGGCTCGCGGGGCGGGAACGGGAATTCCTGTCACTTGTGGAGAACGGCGGGATCCTCGAGGTCGAGAACGGCAGTTCGCGGGCGATTCTCTCCGAGGTCGTCAAGTTCCTCCTGGACGAGCGTTCACCCGGTTCACGGACTGAACTGCTTGAGTTCGCCGCGACCCAGTCCACGACGAGACCCTGGCAGGCGAGTGTCGTGCTGGACCGGCTCTGCTCGGCGGCGCGGACCAATTCCGCGACGCCCGTGCAGCTCAGGCTGAGGATGGAACCCGAGGGATGGACACGGCTTGTCACGGATGCGGACGCCCTGGATCTTCCCAAGACGCTACAACTGGATCCACACCTCTGGTGGCCCGGCCGTGTCGGTGTCCAGGAATTCATCCCCGATGTTGGCACGGGCGAGGTCGCCCAGTTGATCGCACGTGGCAAGCGGGTCTACAACATCTGCATCAGCTGCCACCAGGTCGATGGAGCGGGGTTGGCACCGCTGTATCCCCCGCTTGCAGGATCCGAATACGTTCTGGGAGACCCGGACCGGCTGTCCCTGATCCTCCTTCACGGTCTTCATGGTCCGATCCGGGTCGCAGGACGCGACTACGACCAGTTGATGCCGCCAGCACCTGTCAAGAACGATGAGGACCTGGCCGCGGTCATGACCTACATCCGGCAGGCATGGGACAACACCGCCTCGGCCGTGATGCCCGAAGACGTCACCAGAATCCGTGGGCTCCACCGGGGACGTGGACGACCGTGGACGATCACTGAACTGGACGCCCTCTCGGGCAACTGAGTCCAACAATCGTTAGGATTCCCGGTCGTGCGACTTACGATCTTCCGTGCCGACATGCTTCTGCTCATCGCCGCAGCAATCTGGGGCGCCGGGTTCACGGCGCAACGGGCGGCCATGGATTCGATGGGTCCCTTCATGTTCACCGGGATTCGATTCGCCATCGGAACCCTGATCCTCCTGCCACTTCTTCCGATCTCATCGAAGCTGATCCAAGGCGGTCATCCCAAGACCCCGATGCGAGGCATCTACCTGATCGGCGCACTCCTGACCGGGCTGATCTGCCTGATCGGATCGATGCTCCAGCAGGTCGGCCTCGTCTACACCGATGCGGGCATCGCCGGGTTCATCACCGGACTCTACGTGATGTTCGTTCCGATCCTCGGGCTGTTCATCCGATACAAGGTCAACATGGTCACGTGGGTGGGCGCAACCCTGGCCGTGATCGGCCTCTACTTCCTGAGCGTCTATGGATTCAAGAGCATCAATCCAGGCGACTGGTTCGTGCTCGGTTGTGCCGTCGTCTGGGCCATCCAGGTACTGATGGTCGGGTGGCTTGCTCCCCGCATCGACCCGATCCAACTCGCGGTCGTGCAGTTCGGTTTCACGGCGGTCCTGGCGATCGTGATCGCGGTCATCATCGAGGGCGTCGACATCAATGGCATTCTCGCAGCGACGGTTCCGCTTCTCTACGCAGGCATCTTGTCGATCGGCGTGGCGTTCACTCTTCAGATCATCGCGCAGCAGAAGTCCCCGCCAGCACACGCCGCAATCCTCCTCAGTCTCGAGGCGGTCTTCGCCGCGATCTTCGGCGCGCTGATCCTCGACGAAACGTTCACCGGACTGCAGATCTTCGGTTGTACGTTGATGCTTCTCGGAATCATCGTCGCCCAGTTGAGGCCCCCCAGGGGCTTCATTCCCGAGAACGCTAGATCATCGAGTTGATGATCGATTCCAGCATCTCCTGTCGGCCCGATTCCATCGAGGGCTCACCCGATCTCACCGCGTGAGCGGCAAGCTCGTCCAGGGACGCGTCCCCCGACTCGATCCGGCGTCCCAGGTCCGAGTCCCATCCGGAGTACCTCTCCCGAACGAACTCCTCGATCCGACCGTCCTCCCGTATCGCGGCCGCGACGAGAAGGCCCCGAGCGAACGCATCCATGCCCGCGATATGGGCATGGAACAGGTCCACCGGTTCGAATGACTGTCTTCGCCTCTTTGCATCGAAGTTCAGTCCACCCGTCGTGAATCCGCCCATCGACATCACCTCCAGCATGACGTTGGTGGTCATGTAGATGTCCGTCGGGAACCTGTCAACATCCCACCCGATCCCCGGCGATCCCATGTTCGCATCGACCGATCCCAGCGCATCGGCCGCGATGGCGGTTTTAAGCTCATGCTGCATCGTGTGCCCGGAAAGCTCGGCGTGGTTGGTCTCGATGTTCAGCTTGAAGCGCTCCAGAAGTCCGTGCTGTCTCAGGAAGTTCAGGCAGGCAGCCGCATCCGAGTCATACTGGTGGGTCGTCGGCTCCTTGGGCTTGGGCTCGATGTAGAACTGTCCCTTGAAGCCGATGCTTTCGGCATGCTCGACCGCCATGTGCAGGAAGGCGGCGAGGTGATCCAGTTCCCTCGACATGTCCGTGTTCAGGAGGGTGTCGTATCCCTCCCTCCCACCCCAGAAGACATATCCCAGTCCTCCGAGCCTGTGTGTCGCCTCGAGGGCGTGCTTCACCTGTGCCGCTGCATGCGCAAAGACCTCGATGGAGGGACTGGTCGCCGCACCATGCATGTACCTCGGGTGCATGAAGAGGCAGGCCGTTCCCCAGAGCAGGGACTTTCCACCGTCAGATTGCAGCTTCTCGAGTCGGTCAACGATGATCGAGAGGTTCTCACTGCTCTGCTCGATCGTCTCCCCCTCGGGGGCGACATCCCGATCATGGAAGCAGTAGAAGTCGATCCCGATCCTGTCCAGGAACTCGAAAAACACCTCGACCCTGCGCAGCGCGTTCTCGATGCTGTCACTTCCATCGTCCCACGGCATGCACGCGGTCGACGATCCGAACGGATCGCCAAGACCGTTTCTCATCGTGTGCCAGAAGGCCGAGGCGAAGCGAAGGTGGTCGCGCATCGGACGACCTTCTACGACTCTGTCCGGATCGTAGTACTTGAAGGAGAGTGGATTACTCGAATCAGGCCCCTCGTACCGGATCGGTTCGATGTTGGCGAAGGCGCTGCTCATCTTCGGGCTCCCTGTTGATCAGTACTTGCCGAGGTAGAGGAATCTCGATCGTTCCCACCACTCGGTCTCCATCTGCTTGAGCATGGCGTGGTTGAGGTCCTGCAGATCTCGACCTTTCGGTGCCGCGAACGCATAGCTCTGTATCTGGAAGAAGTTCGGCACGACCATCACGCGCGAGTTTCCGTCGTTCTTGAACATGTACCGGAGCTCGATGTAATCGGCGACGACCGCATCGACATCACCCTCGACGAGTCCTTCAAGGGCTCTGGAGATGCTCTTGTACGAGGTCGACTTGATGTCCTTCTTCTGGAGATACTCCATCGCGCTGCTGTCCACGACCGCACCGACGCTGGCACCCCGGAGATCGGCCGGTCCCGTCACGATCGGTTGCAACTGGCCGACGGTCAGGCCGCTGGCGAGAATGCCGGTCATCGCACTGATGAGCAGGACCGAGATGAAGATCCACAGGGCTGCGACCATCCTTCCACCCGGAGTGATCGGGGCCTTGTCTCCGTAGCCGACCGTGCTCATGGTCACCGCCGACCACCAGAATCCCGAACCGATACCCTTGATTCCCCTGGTGAACTGCGTGTGATTTCTCTTCCGTTCGAACAACCAGATCAGCAGGCCGATCAGCAGCAGCACGACCGAAAGCACGATCAGGGCGGACAGCACCGGAATGCTGATCAGTCCGCTGAACATGTGCTCCCAGTTGATCTGGTCGGTCACCCGCGTGGCGATGCCTAGGCCGCCGGATGCGAATGGAACACTGAAGTTGACCTGGCGAGCCCTCTTCGAGGTCATCGCGATGTCACCGATGGCCAGATCGATCTTGCCGGAGAGCAGTCCGTCATACAGATCCTCGACGCTCACGACCTCGAGGTCGTACTCGATCCCCATCTGATCGGCTGTCCTGGTCCACAGGTCCATCGCGAGGCCGCTGAGGTGGGCCCCGTCATCCTCCATCACGAACGGCGCACTCGGTGTTGTCAGGACCTTCCACTTCTTCCCGGCCGTATCACCGCTTGAACCATCGATCGTGCCATGTGGCAGGATCACGGCCAGCAGGAAGATGAATGCGCGGAGGATCGTCATGCCGTCGTGGTTCCTTCTCCGTCGAACACGTCATGTTCCGTGTCCATCATGTAGAGGTCGAGATCGACCTCCTCCTCCAGTGTATCCACGGAGCCCGAGGGCGACATGGCCACGGCGATCGCGGCCCCCGTGATCACCAGCACGGCGATGATCCTCAACCAGGCTGCCCTGGTTCTCCGTGACGGGGGAACCAGTTCACCGGCAAGCAGACCCACGGGAGCGATCGGAATGATCAGCCAAGCCCAGGCTGGGAATGAATCGTAGTCGTACCCGTATCCGACCAGTGACATCATCATCAACGTGGAGACCACCAGGAACATGCCGGCTCGCCCGATGACGTAGTTTCCATTGACCAGTCCGATGACCGCCATTCCACCAAGGAACGCAGCGACTGCGCCGGTGATCAGCGCCGCGATCGCGAATCCACTCAGCAGCAGGAGCACGGACAATCCGGAGCACGGCATCCAGAGCGACAACGGTACGGAGAGCCCCTTCCGTTGAGCGACGGGCATCGTGACCAGGATCATCACGAGAAGGAACACGAACATCACGATCCTCCATCCCATGGAACCGACCCCTGGAATTCCCAGGACAAGGGCCGGAACCGCCGAGACGAGCAGGACTCCGAGCGCCCCGAGGGCGATGGACTTCGGCCACCGAACCATGGGAAGGGCCAGTAGCAGCTGGATCAGCAGGACCAGGCCGACGTACTTCCAGGCATCGATGGGAGGCCATGGAAATCCCGATACCAGCACCATGCTCATCACGAAGCACGCCACCAATCCGCACCCGCTGATCCACGTTCCCCAGTTCCGGATCGCTCGCATTCTCCAGGCGCACGCGACGATCACGAACCCGGTGAACGCGGGTGCCCCCACCACGAGTAGAAGTTCCTGTGGATTCAAGCGTGTTCTCGCTGGGCCTACCGTACGTTCGCTTCCATCGCCACGATCACGTCAACCTCATCCCCGAGAGCGCCCTGCTCGACACCGTAGTTCATGCCGAACTCGCTTCTCTTGATCATGAAGCTCGCCTCGAATCCCACCTTGCGGCCTCTCTTGGTGGTGTTTGATCCGAGCCACTGGACGTCGGCCGTGATCGGCTTGGTCACACCGTGAATCGTCAGGTCGCCCTTGACCTTCCAGAGATCATCTCCCGTCCTGCTGGCACTGGTGCTCTTGAATGACATGTTGGGAAACTCCTTCGCGTTGAAGAAGTCCGGGCTCTTGAGGTGCTTGTCCAGTTGCTCGACTCCGGAATCCACGCTCTCGACATCGATCGTGATGTCGAACTCGAGATCATCCTTGCTCCCGGGAGTCCAGCTGATCGCACCATCCACGTCGTTGAACCGACCCCAGAACCGGCCTGCACCGAGGTGCTGGACACGGAAGTGCGCATTTGAATGCGTCTTGTCGATCGACATGTCCTCTCTCTGCTGCTGCTCCTGGGCGACATGGTTCGTCGGATCCACGTTCCCCTCGAGGGCGGCCATGGCCATGATCACGATTGGAATTACCAGCTTCATGTCATTTCTCCTTGATCGAGTTGTTCAGAAATCATCGGCCTTGCGAATTCTCTCGGCGGCCTTGCGCTCACCTTCCCTGGGATTGCATTCGCAGCCCACGGGTTTGTCGTATCCAAGCTTCTTCAGTTCCTGGAAAACCCTCGTGTAGTTGATCTCACCCGTGCCCGGTTCGTTCCGCCCTGGATGATCCGCAAGCTGGATGTACCCGACCTGATCAAAACCATCCCGGAGCCTTCCACAGAGGTCTCCCTCCGAGATCTGCATGTGGTAGAGATCCCAGTTGATCTTGACCATCGGGGAGTCGACCTCCCGGCAGATGCGGACCGCATCCGGACTTCCGTACAGGCAGTGCCCCTTGTGATCGACCCGGATGTTCATCGGTTCGAGGATCAGCATCACGCCGTACTTCTCGGCGATGGGGGCGGCTTCCTTCAAGGCATCGATGACGTTCTGGTGCATCTGCTCCTGGCTCATTCCCGGCTGATCATTTCCCGCCACGACCGTCATCATCGGGACGTCCAGCTCATCGGCGACCTTGCAGGCCTCCTCGATTTCCTTCAGGAAGGCCTTGCGCGTCGCAGGATTGTTCATACCGGGCACGAAACCCCATCCCGTGAATTGTGCGATCCTCACACCGGTGTCATTGCAGGCCTTCTTGATGGCCTCCAGGTCCTTGCCCCTCCACGGCCAGAACTCCACCCACTTGTATCCGAGTTCATGGACCTTGTGGATCCGCTGCTCGTATGGCATTCCTCGAAACCACATCTCTATGTTGATCGCGAACTCGGTGTTGGCCGTCCGCCCCGGCTTGTCATCAACGGCCGGCGACTCCTGGAATCCGAGCATGAAGGTGGCGGCCAGCACCAGGCAGGCTGTTCCGAGGAAGCTTCTTGAAGACATCATCGATCTCCTCTTCGTGTGCATGATCACCGATCATACACCGGGAACAGGAGTCCCTAGCCTGTCTCAGGTTCGTATTCCTGGAGGTATTGATCCGGATCGAGGCTGTCCGGATCCGTCCCGAACACCATTCTCGCCACGAAATTCAGCCCCCAGCAGATCAGGAAGATCCCCACCAGCTGGATACCGAACGTGCCCATGTCACCTCGCGAGAGAGAGAGTATCTGCGCACTGGAGGCGCAGAGGGCCGCCGTGATGTAGGGACCGTTGTGCCTGCCCAGCAGGAGTTCGTCCATGAATCGCAGCAGGCCTCCAAGCACGAGCCCGTACAGGGGCGCCATGATCAGGCCACCATCGTGGTAGATGTGGCCGACGATGCCCCCCGGCAGCGTATGGATCTCCGAGCTCGAGATCCTGGCCGTATTTCCGAGTGTGAGGCCAAGGCCGATCGGCTTGTCCGCCCAGAAGGCACGCGGGATGGGGTTCGTGATGATGTAGATGGGGACCGAGAAGTATTCCGGATCGCCCTCGTGGTGGAACATGTTCATCGACAGCAACGACATCGACGAGACGACACCACCCAGCAACGCCTCGGAATCGGCTTCGCCTCCAAGGGCGACCGACTTCACCAGCATCTGCATCTTCTCGGTCACGGAGGCCTCACGAAGCCCGTGCCTGACCACCGTGTATCCCCTGATGAAGATAAACGCGACCGCACCGGCGATCGCCAGTTGCGTGAGCGTCTTGGCCGGCCGCTGGTAGCGGAGGGTCGTCCAGTACATGACGATTGGAACCGTCGCAAACACGGCAAGCATCCTTCTTCGGTCGGCCTGCCCGTACAGCGATACGCCCAGTGCCCAGAGTCCGAAGAAAACCGCGGGTGGGAGCAGTCCCATGTTCCACTTGTTCACGTACCACCGCCAGAAGACGACCGCGAACGCGAACGTAGCCGCAGGCGGTCCACCGATCGCGAGCATCTGCGCAACACCCTGGATCCGCAGCTGGCTCAGAACACTGATGGAAGCGATGATCGCGCCCAATGACGCGACCAGGACGAGCACGGGGAGTTCCTTTCGTGCTGGCGGTTTGGCCAGAACACTGTCGGCCATCCTTACCGGGATCGACCAGTTCCTGTAGGCGTAGACCATGACCCCGTAGCAGATCACGATGGCCAGTCCGAACCGCAGACCGTCACCCGGCATCGGATCGACGGCGAAGTACCCCGACTTCCCCGTCGAGATGCTCTCCATGCCCACGAACCTCGCCGAGCCGAGCCAGAAGATCGAGTAGGAGGTGATCAGGTCCGCCGTTCCCTTGAGGTATGGCACCACCGCCATCAGGACAGCCACGATCGTGAATATCCATCCGAAGTAGTAGAGTTGATCGGCAACCGACATGATCTTGTCCGGGGGGGTACTGCTGCTTGATTCTAGGCCCAGAACGCCTAGGACAATGATCGGATCAATGGCCTCCTGATCTTGCCCGTGATTCAAACTGTTGTTCCGGCGCTACCAGGCATCCCCCAGCATGTGCCTGTACATCAACCAGGACCACCTTGAGTAGAAGGCGAAGGCCGGATACTCCTTGGCCGTTTTCATGCCATCCAGGTGGATCAGGTGATAGCCGGCCGGTGGTATCCAGAGTGGGAAGTACGGATCCATGATCTCGTTTGGTGTGACGTGCGACAGGAGGTCGCACAGCTTCAGGACGTTCTCCTGGTCGGTGAGCCCCTTGAGATCTCCCAGCACATCGAAATTGAACCTGTTTGCATCGACCTGGAACACATCACCTTGCCTGGTGATGATGTCGATCTTGTCGGAGAACATCCTCGTGGTCGAGGCCAATCCCGTTCCGGATGAATCCCGACCAACCTCCCTCCTGGCATAGAGCGTTGCCGCGATGCCGAGCGGGATCGCCGAAGCAAGTGCGCTGGCGACCAGACTCGGGCCCTGGTGGACTCTGGGGCGACTCTTCGTCGCCATGCCATGCATGCGCCGTTCATTCCGAATTCTTCCATGGCAGATCAATCGGACTTCTTCACGCTGGATCGATACCGGATCCTCCCGCCACATGTCGAGTTCCAATCGTCCATCGAGGATGTCGATGCTCCTGATCATCCGAGTGCGGCCAAGCGACTCGATGTCCCGGAGCGTGCATTCGAACGCCTGGCCTCCCATGTCATTCAGCTTCCGGATGAAATCCAAGGCGTTCATGCCATCCTTGAGCGAGAAAATGGACGGGGGTTCCATGTTCGCCTTCAGGATGGCCGTCTCGATGTCGAATCCACAGGCCTGCTCGAGTAGCTTGGCCATCTCGGCGGGGGCCTGATTGTCTGCACGCTTGATGATTGTCAGGAACCTGCGGGAATTCATCGAGCAACTCCGATGCGATCGGTTATCGATCAAGGCCCATGCAGGGTATCTTGGATCATCCCGATGTTCACACCAGGAATCACAATACGGATCCACGGGATCGTTCCGGCAGCCTGCCTCCTGGCATCGACCGGGCAGGCGGACGTAAACGCACAAGAGATCAAGCCGGTCGACGGATTGGCTCACCATGTCCATGCAGAGCATCCCATGGTCAAGGATCCCGTCGCGTTCTGCTTCGATGAGCGTGGCAGGATCTACGTGGCCGAAACCTTCAGGCAGGACCGGGGTGTCGAGGATAATCGAAGCTCGGCCTTCTGGCTTCTTGACGACCTGTCGCTTCAGACCGTCGAGGACCGGTTGCGCATGTATGAGAAGTGGGCTCACATGCGAGAAGGCGGGATGGCCTATTACAGCACGCATGAGGATCGCATCACCCGTCTCGTCGACACTGATTCGGATGGAGTTGCCGACGCGGTGACGATCTTCGCGGATGGATTCAACGAGCCACTCGATGGAACGGGCGCGGGTGTTCTCGTGATCGACGGCGATCTCTGGTACACGAACATCCCCCACCTCTGGCGCCTGCGCGATCACGACGACGACGGGGTCGCCGATGTCCGCGAACAGGTCTACTCCGGTTTCGGTGTCCGGATCGCCCTTCGTGGTCATGACATGCACGGCCTCGTGCTCGGTCCGGATGGAAGGCTGTACTTCTCGATCGGGGATCGTGGTTACCACGTGATCAACGAGAACGGTCGACTGATGCACGATCCCCGCAGCGGCGCGGTGTTCCGCTGCGAGCTGGATGGGACGGATCTCGAACTGGTTCATACGGGCCTTCGCAATCCACAGGAGCTCGCATTCGACGCCCATGGCAACCTCTTCACCGGCGACAACAATTCCGATGGTGGAGATCGAGCCCGGATCGTTCACATCGTCGATGGCGGGCAGACCGGATGGGAGATGAACTACCAGACGCTCGAGGGGACCAACCAGCGAGGACCGTGGAACCAGGAGGGCATCTGGCACCTCCGACACGAGGCGCAGCCGGCATGGAGCCTTCCCCCCGTGGATCACATCGGTTCCGGGCCCAGCGGCCTCACCTACTATCCGGGGCTGGGACTACCCTCCAGGTACGACGACCACTTCTTCCTCTGTGACTTCAGGGGCTCGGTTCCGGCGAGTTCGGTACTCTCGTTCGCCCTGGAACCGGACGGCGCAGGATTCAGGATGGTCGACCTGCACCCGATCGTTTCGAACGTGCTCGCCACTGATGTCGAGTTCGGATACGACAACCGAATGTACATCGCCGACTGGGTCAAGGGCTGGAACAGCACCGAGACCGGTCGGATCCATGTCGTGCATGATCCGGAATTCGATCCGGGCTCCGGCTCACCCACCTCGACCAGCGACCTGTTCAGGAACGGATTCGATTCGCGCAGCACCGGCGAGCTGCTCCAGTTGCTGGCTCACCCGGACATGCGGGTCCGTCTTCGTTCCCAGTTCGAACTGGCCGGTCGCGGCGACGAGGCGACGCTTGAACTGCAGGACCTCGCCGCGTACTCGATCGAGACCATGCCGAGGTTGCACGCGATCTGGGCGCTGGGCATGCAGGCGAGGAATTTCGATGGTGAGCCTGATGATCCGGATCATCCACTTCTGGTCATCGATCCCCTGCTTGAGGATCCTGATCCACGGATCAGGGAACAGGCTGCCATGGTCATCGGCGACAGCGGATACCAGCCCGCAGCCGAATCACTGGTCCCGATGCTTGAAGATCCCGAGCCAAGGGCGAGGTACTTCGCCGCGATGTCGCTGGGCCGATTGTCACATGTTCCGGCCGTGGCACCGATCATCGAGATGGCCAGGAACAACGCCGGCGAGGATCTCTACCTCCGGCATGCCGCCGTGATGGCACTGCACCGCATGAATGACCGCGAGATCCTGTTGGAGTGGTCGGCTGACCCGGATCCCGAGATTCGCCTGGTCACGCTGCTGGCGATGAGGCGGCAGGGAGACAGGGAGATCGCGAGGTTCCTCTTCGACCAGGACGATCGGCTCGTGCTCGAGGCGGCGCGGGCGATCTGCGACGTGCCGATCCCCGAGGCCATGCCGGCGCTGGCAGCCTCGATCGAGCGATTCATCGACCAGGATGATCGGAGTGACCAGCAGCCCACCGAGCACGTGTTCGATATCGAGTACTACGAGAACATCAGTCCAGGGCGTGGAACACCGCTTCGAGAGGCATTGGCGAACCGGGAGAGCCCTGATGAAACCCACCAGTCCGGCGTCGCCTCCACGAGCAGCGATCGAGGTGATCAATACGTCTCCAGGATCATCGGGACGATCGTTCCAACACAGACCGGCGAACACGTCTTCTATCTCTGCAGCGATGACCATTCGGAGTTGTACCTGCCCCACTTCGATCCCGTAACGCCGATCGCGACGGTCGACGACTGGGTCGTTCCCGGGAGGTGGTCACAGGAACCCGCGCAGGTCTCCCCGCCGATCCATCTCGTCCAGGGGCGTGAATACATGATCGAGTCGATCCATTCCGAGGGGGGCGGAGGAGATCATCATGCCATCGGCTGGAGGCTGCCCGACGGCACGTTCCAGGGTCCGATCGGTTCGACGACTGGCTCCTCGAAACTCGATCCGTTCCTGAGGCGGGCGATCGAGGCCAATCTCCAGGATCATTCGATTGACGGACCTTCAAGGCTCATCGGGTTCGTGCAGACTTCCGGCAACTCAAGCCCGATGAAGCTCGAAGCCCTGGAGAACCTTGCATCATGGTTCGAACCCGGCCCACGGAACAGCGTCAACGGCAGGTATCGCGTGATTGACGGATCCGGCCGAGATGTCGAGGCCTATCGTCGCCTGCTCCAGCAGCACATTCCGACCTTGGCCGAGTCCGGTGATCCTGCAGTCCGTTCAAGGGCACTCGCGATTGCGTCCGAACTGGACATCGCGATCGACGATTCCGTGAACCTCCAGATACTTGCGGACCCCGCGGAGTCTCCACATGACCGGTCAGCGGCACTGGTCCAGCTGGTTCGTTCCAGTCACGAGGATCTCCCCATGTTGTTGGATCAGGCCCTGGCCTCGGATGCACCACTGCTTCGATCACGCGCGCGGACACTGCAGGTCCAACTCGATCCGACCACGGCGGTGAACGATCTCGTGGCTGCCTCGGTCTCAGGAACACTCCTGGAACGGCAGTACGCTGTGCGCGACCTCGGATCCATCGAGGACTTCCGAGCGGTTGAACACCTGGTCGAACTCATGGATCGACTGGCCGATGATCGACTCGAACCAGGTCTTCAGCTCGATGTTCTTGATGCGGCACGAGGATCGAACGAGCCCCGACTCGCTGCAGCCATCACTGGATGGGAGCGGTCACTGGATCCAGCGGATCCCCTCGCCCACCACGAAGTGTCCTTGGAAGGGGGCGATCCCGAGCGAGGCCGATGGCTCGTCCATTACCACGCCACCGCGACCTGCCTCAGGTGTCATGTCATCGAGGGGGTCGGAGGTGAGGCTGGCCCGGCCCTGGATGGTGTCGGCTCGAGGCTCGATCGCCGCCAGCTCCTTGAATCGATGATCGTTCCTGAAGCGGTGATCGTCGAGGGGTTCGGGGACGAGTCGGCCATGCCCGGCATGGGGCAACTGCTCACGCCCATGGAGCTTCGTGACATCATCGAGTACCTCCAGGCCCTCCAGGACTGATCCGGGAGGCGATCCCGTGACTCGTATACACTGAAGCTCGTCTCGACACAGACGGGAGCCGTGTTGATGAACCAGAAGTGGGATCATCGATTCCTTCAACTTGCAGACTGCATCGCGACCTGGAGCAAGGATCCCTCCCGGGGGGTCGGCTGTGTCATCGTGTCGCAGGCCCGGCAGGTATGCAGTACGGGGTTCAACGGCCTGCCCAGGGGCCTGGAAGATCGGCCTGACAGGCTCGAACGGCCTGCCAAGTACGACCTTGTCTGCCACGCGGAGATCAATGCCATCGTCCAGTGTGCCCGCAACGGGGTCTCCACTGTTGATACGACCCTGTACTCGACCTTCTTTCCATGCGTCCAATGCTCACTGGCGATCGTCCAAGCGGGAATCAGCCGAGTCGTGTCCTACGAGTTCACCACCGGTGACGAGCATTGGTCCGGGAGCATCGATAAGAGCATCCAGGTCTTTGATGAGGCAGGAGTCATCCATGAAAGGCTCCAGAGGTCGACCCAGCCAATCGTTGGCATTGACTGCCCCAGCCAGGCCAGCCAGGCGGATTCCCCAGAATGAGCCCAGTAAAGCCCATATCCACCAGCTTGATCGAATCCAAAGGCTTATGGATCACCCAAGAAGCGAGCCAGTCAGGCCGGATGAGCCCTTTTGGGACCGATTTTGAGCCATATAGCTACAAGATACTGCTAATTTCATGCAAGAAGGCCACAGTATCACGACAATATCCTCTTTGGGCCTATTCTGACAGATCAGGGCCAGAACGTACAGATCGTGCAAGAAGCCAGCAAGAAGCCGCCAATTTCATGGAAGATAGAGGGATTAAAGCCCCCTCGATGCCCCTGAACCCCTTTCCTGATGTCAATAATGCCGTTTTTGCCTGTCAATTGCGCCGAGCGCGGGCATTCTGCCCGCGCATAAATCAGGAGCAAAGCACGTGAGAATCCCCATTCGATGGAAACTTCTGCTCTTCATTGGGGTCCCGGTTCTCCTGGCCTACCTGGCTGTCGGGGTAACCGAATTCATCGTTCTTCGTCGGGATGCCATGCAGATCATGCAGAAGGAAGTCCAGCTCCTGGCCCAGTTGCAGGCTGAAGCCTTCAACATGCAGCTGTCAGAGGCCCAGAAGATCACCAATGCCTACGCCGCCTTCTTTCAGAAGCAGCCGGATCTGGAACTGGACGAGATCCATGATCTGCTCAGGACCATCCTGGACAGTGACGACCTGATCGCCGGCGTGGCCGTCGCCTACGAGCCGTTCCAGTCCTATGACCCGTCACTTCGAATCACCGCACCGTACATGTGGCTGCAGGACGGCGAGTACAAGCTCAAGGACATCGGGTTGGAAGCCTATGACTACCTGGATCGGGAGTGGTACACCGTTGCCCGGGATCCAGGCAGACCCGGCTGGACCGAACCATATTACGGGCCGGTGTTCGAAGGACTGTTGTGCACCTACTCGGTGCCCTTCTTCCGAGACGGCCGGATTCGAGGCGTGGTCACGATCGATCTGGATCTGGTGCCGTTGCAGGAGACGATTCCTGATGCCGGTATCGATGACGAGGCCTTCGCCGTTTTCAGCCGTTCCGGAGCCATCATCTCCCATCCCGACGAGTCCCTGATCCTCACCAAGACGGTCGACGACCTGATCAAGGACTATGACGATCCGCAGTTCAAGAAGCTCCGCCAGAACATCGCCGACGCGACACCAGGTTCGGCAAGGGTCACGGGTTTCCCGATGCCATATCCGCATTGGATGGTTCTGACCCCAATCCAGGCAACGGGCTGGACCATGTCCGTGTCGGTCCCCGAGTCCTCCGTGATGGCACCCGTGTACATGCGCATCAGGTCCCTGATGATGATTCTTGGTGGCGGTCTGGTCGTGATTCTCGTGGCGATCTTCGTGGTGGGTTCGATTCTCAGCCGCCCCGTGACCAACCTTGCCTCGGCCGTCAGTCGCATGCGTGCCGGCGATCTCTCGGCACAGGCCGAGAACATCAGCAACCGTGACGAGCTTGGTGATCTGGCTCGCGGTTTCAACGACATGACCACGCAGCTCCAGAAGCAGATCGACCAGTTGGCACTGGAGACCGCCGCCCGCGAAGCGGTCGAGAGCGAGATCCGAGTCGGACGGAAGATCCAGGTGTCGCTTCTTCCACAGGACTTCCCCGCATTTCCACAGCACCCCGAGATCGGGCTCTACGCGATCAACAGCGCCGCCAAGGAGGTCGCCGGAGACTTCTTCGACTTCTTCATGGTCAACGGGAAGCTCATCGTGCTGATCGCCGATGTCTCCGGCAAAGGGGTTCCGGCGGCCCTGTTCATGGCGGTCAGTCGCACGATACTTCGCAACCTAGCCAATACCGGTGCCACGCCCGACGAGATCCTCACCGCGGCCAACACGCTCCTGGTGGCCGACAACAATGCCGGCCTGTTCGTCACGCTGATCCTCCTTCAATATGATCCGAAGTCCGGTCACTTCTCGATGGCCAACGGCGGCCATCCGCCCCCGTTCAAGATCACGACCGATGGAGCAGTCGAACCGTACGGCGAAAGCACCGGCACGGTCATCGGAATGATTCCCGATCAGAAATGGGGCAAGATCGAGGGCCATTTGAAGCCCGGCGAGTCGCTCGTTCTCTACACAGACGGTGTCAGTGAGGCCGGCGGCAAGGGCAAGCAGATGCTGGGCATCGATGGCACGCAGGCGTTGATCGAGCCGCACAGCAGCGAGGACCCGGAGCAGCTCTGCAATTCGATCGTCTCATACGTGCACGAGTACGAGGATGGCAACCAGGGTGATGACATCACGGTCCTGGTCCTCAAGCACGACACGCCCTCAGGGTGACCAGGAGAGTTCCTGAACATCTCCGGTTGGGACCCTGCGAATGGAGCCGTCGCAGAACAGGAACCACGTCGAGCCATCCGGGTCCGACTCGACCTGCCCGGGCCCGCAGCCGGCAGGCGATCCGACCGTGCAACCGAACACGAGTGGGGTCATGTCCGGCTGATCAACCTGGGAAATCGCGATCCCCTCAAGTCCATCGTTCATGCACCACTGCCCCTCGCCATCCCGATGAAGGTCCTGTTCGATTTGCGGATTCATCGAGCTCAACTTCGCCACCCAGTCTCCCGGTGATGGATACACCTGCTCGTGCTCCTGGGCCCACCGATTGATCGAACCATGGATTCGCGCCAGGGAGGCAACCGCTGCATAGTCTCCGCCGGAGATCCCCGTCAGCAGGAGCACGCCACCGGTTCCACAGGCGATCGACACGCAGATCGCGATGATCGCGAGCGATGTTCCACCAAACGTCCCGTCCGACCGGTGGATTCGAACAAGAGCCATCAGCCCGAGCACGAGTCCGACCACGGAGAAGAGCCCGAAGGTCACCAGACCAAGGAAGCCCGTGATGATTCCCGCGACCGCCGATGGGGGGACCGGCTTGTGTCTTCTCCTGCGTGACAACCCCTGGGCCTGCTCAGTCACCATTGTTCTCCGGCCTTGCATCCGGCGCGGATCCGAGCATCACGCCCATCCACTTCAGGTCATCCGAGTTGTCCAGGAGAATCTTGAGAACCATGGTCAGTGGAACACTCAGGATCATGCCGATCGGTCCCCAGACCCATCCCCAGAACACCATCGAGATGAAGACCACGAGCGTGGACAGCCCCAGTCTTCGTCCCATCATCCGGGGTTCGAGAATGTTCCCGATCACCGTGTTGACCACCAGGTAGATGATGATCACGATGATGGCCCTGTTCCAACCGAACTCAAGCAGTGCAAACAGTGTCGGCGGAACGGCCGCGATGATCGAACCGATCGTCGGAATGTAGTTCAGCAGGAAGGCCAGGAGTCCCCACAGGATGAAGTAATCGACTCCGAGGATCCACAGCCCGATCGCGACCACGACACCCGTGAGAATGCTGAGCTGGGTCTTGACGGCCAGGTATGCCTGGAGGTCCGAAAGGATCGCCGTGAACCGGCCCAGGTCGTCATCCGGCTTGTTGATCGCAGCCCGGATCTTTCTCGGGATCGTCGTCGCCTCCATCATGATGAAGACCACCATCAGGAGAATAAGGAACGTGTTGGAGAGGATGTTGAGTATGGCCAGCATCCCGCCCCGAGCCCACGAGATCAGCCAGTTGTTCGGCAGCCACTGTTCCTGCTGCTGCGCATCCTCCTTCTCGATGGCCCCCTCGACCTCCGACTGGCCGATCGGCAGGTCGATTCCGAGGCCCTGCACCCACTGGATCAGGGGATCAAGCTTCGACTTCAGGTTCGTCTCGATGCTGCCGAGATTGGCGAGGAGGCTCTGCACGGACGTTCCCACGTACGCGGAGACCATCCCGAAGATCACGATGACACCGATGAAGACGATGGACACCGCCATCCAGTCGGGAGCCCCCCTCTTCTTGAACCAGATCACCGGCGGCAGGCTGATGATCGAGAGGAACATGGCGACCAGCACCGGCCTGAGAACGGCCTGTGCCGCGATCATGCCGGCGACGATCACGACGATGCACGCGAACACCATCAGCGTCTTGAGGCCTCTTCCATTGGAACCGGCGCCATCGATCATGGCTCAACAATACCAGAGATCAACTTTGCTCATGATGTATAAACCTGGGTGGTGGCTTCGGACGGTGTGCAAGATCGCGGAAATGACCTTGAAGTGAATCCGATGCGCCACGTGGCGCGCCACCACCCAGGCTTGGTGAACAAGTCAGTTCCCCGCCCCGCATTCCACGGTGCAGGGGCGGGGAACCTTCCATCTCCGCCGCGAAGAGCCTTGCCTGGATGTAAAGGACCCCAAACGGCTTTCGCGACGGGACGGGACAACACTGTCGATGCAGGTCGACAGGACTTGGAGGCATTGAATTGGCGTGGTGCTTCTCTGGTGGACGCGAGTGGCTGATTCGCGTTGCTCTCTATGCCTATTACGCGACACGCACCGGTTTCTTGCCAGTCATTTTCCAATGACTTTTTCCTTGGCGGCATCCAGGTTCGTAAACTCCACTCCTGGAACCGATTGCATCGACTGTAATTGTCAAAAAAACGAGCCTCCCGGTTGAACCGGGAGGCTCGCATCGAACCGTGGTGGTTCAGGACTCGTCCCGTCAGATCACAGGACCCCACTTGCCCAGCAAGCTCGCCAGGTCCGCACCCGTGACGATTCCATCACCGTCGAGGTCAAGGGGGGACTGCTTGCCCCACTGGCCCAGCAGTGCGGCAAGGTCCGAACCATCAACCCATCCATTCCCATCGAAGTCTGGAGTCGACTCCTCCTGGGGTGGAGCGGCCTCGAACCTGAGTTCGAGCATCTCCTGGGAGTTGTACTGGTTGCCGGTGAGCCTCAGGAAGTAGAAGCTTCCCTTCTTGACATCGAACTGGTTCCGATGACCACCATGCGGGCTCGGACACTCCGTGCCACAATCGATCTCGGTCATCCAGTCAGCCCCGGGTCCCTCGTACACGACGATGTCGACGTCAACGCTCCAGGAATCCATGCAGAGAATCGTCTCGACCGAACCATCGGCATCGGGGATGTAAAGGTACCACTCGTCGATCTCATCGGCCTCGACACATTCGCCGAAGTCCACCATGCTGGGCTTCATGGCCGTGTTGAGCCCGTTGGTCGGGTTGAAACCCTCCTCGATGACCTGCGCCCACTCGGGAACATCCGTCGGTCGATGGCACGTGAAGAGGGCCTGGTCAGCGCAGATCCAGTCCCACTGGACCTCGCAGCAGAATGGATCGACCGAGCAGACGCTTTCACAGCATTCCGCGTCATTGCATCCCGGCCCCGAGTCGTGGCTTGAAGCGCAGCGGCCTGCTCCCGGGTGACCGCAGTAGCTGTCGTATCGGGTCAGTCGGACCTTGGACGGACTCATCCGTGCGATCCACGCCTGGTTGATGTCCACGGATATGGAACCTTGGTGATCAAGATCGATGATCTCGAACACCGGGGTCAGATCTCCACCGGGTTCGATACGGAAGACCTTGTGAATTGCTCCATGCGACCGATCAGCGAAGAGGATCATGTCTCCATGGATGCTGATATCCGCACCAAACTCCGAGAATATGCCCGGAAATTCCGACTGGACCGTCTGGATCAGGTCCCACTCCTGGTTGTCCGTGGTCGCCCGGCGGAAGAGGTAGGCCTTGCCCACGTCGGCTTCGCTCAACTCGTACGGGATAGAGCCGAACTTGGCGCCGACGGCGATGTAATCGCCTTCGAACTCCACCTTCGAACCATAGAAATCACCCATGTCATGTCCTGTGACGGTGCTTTTGAATTCATTCCGACCACGTATCGCCCCGCCGCCGATCGATGGTTCGCCATCCTCGGCCGGCACGTAGAGGTGCACCTCGCCAGGTCCTCCGCAGGTCGGAGACGCTTCCGAAATGATCAGTCGACCATCATCGATCTCCACATCGGTGCCGAATCTCGCACAGGGGGTCCTGTTGTCGCTGAATTCACTTTCAAGAATCCATCCGGAAGCCGTTTTCCTGTAGACAACGACTCGACCCATGTCCTCGAGTCCGGGCTCGTCGTATGACGGATTGCCGACGACCAGGAGATCCCCCTTGATGGCCACGTTCAGATCATCATCAGACCCCCAGGATCCGATTGATGGAAACAGTTGGCGAGAGGTCATGAGCTCCCACCAGTCCCCACTGCCACCATCACTCAACGTGCGCACCCACACCTCGCCTGTAGCCGAACCTCCACCGGCGAACACCGCGGTCTGCCCATCACTGGCCACGTCGGTCCATCGACCGACAACTTCCGATTCCCAGTAGTGACGATGCCATGCAGCAGCAGTCGATCCGCCACCGGATGCGTTTGAGTTGACGTACATCGAAGCCCTTGACCAGGAGGGGTTCTCTTCGATCGTCAGCAGGAGTTTCTCCGACATGTCCATGCGGGTGAAAATCCCATCCTCGAGCGTTGGGCTCAGTTCGGCCCGAGTGTTCAACTGTTCAGCCTGGCCGAGTGCGGGGACTGACAGCATGCTCAAGCTTGCTGCGATCATCAGTCCATGACACATGGACTGGGTTCCATTCGTGATTTCCATATTGATGTACTCCATGCGAATCAAGAAGACAGCCATGCGGGTCGATGATCCGCAGGGCCGATCTGTACCCGGACCCCTCGTGGGGTATCAGGATGATTTGATTCGTCTGATCCAGGAATGTCCCGCCTCCGACGGGCGGGTCTATGGGGTTTCCGTGATCTGGAGCCGTCTCTCTCAGCCAGTATCTGAAATTTGAATCGAGTCACCGTTGAATGTGGCTCGGACACTGTTTTCCCCGGTATCGTGGATGTCCGTTCCCAAGGAGATCCCCCCATGGCACACGTCACCAGGCGAGTATTCACGAGAACGGCTGCAGCGACCACCGCCGCCCTGGCGATCCCCGGATGGGCCATTGCCGACCGGCGGCTGCCCCGATCGGCAAACGACACGATGCGGATTGCGGTCGCAGGGCTCAATGGTCGTGGTCGGAATCACCTTGAAGGTTTTCAGCGGCTCGATGGTGTCGAGGTCGTGGCCCTGTGCGACCCGGACTCCAAGGTGCTGTCAGAGGCGTCCAGGCAATACGGCCAGAAGTACCAGCGCAGCTTCGAGTGCCAGAAGGACATCCGGACCCTGCTTGAGCGAGACGACATCGACGCGGTTTCGATCGCGACCCCGAACCACTGGCATGCCCTGATGACGATCTGGTCGTGTCAGGCCGGGAAGGACGTCTATGTTGAGAAACCCGTCTGTCACAACGTGAAGGAAGGGCTTGCCATGGTCGACGTCGCCAGGCGAACCGGGAGGATCGTGCAGACGGGTACCCAGGGTCGATCCAGCACCGCCATCCGCGACGCGTTCAAGTACGTTCAAGGCGGCAACCTCGGCAGGCCCCGGGTCGCTCGTGGACTCTGCTACAAGCCGCGCCAGTCGATCGGGCTTGTCAACGGACCACAGCCGGTTCCGGATCACATCGACTATGACCTCTGGGTCGGCCCTGCCGCGATGGAGCCCCTCCAGAGACGGCGATTGCACTACGACTGGCACTGGGACTTCAATACCGGCAACGGTGACCTGGGCAACCAGGGTGTTCACCAGATGGACATCTGCAGGTGGGCCATCGGTGCGGACACGCTGTCCCCGTCGGTGATCTCGATCGGCGGTCGCTTCGGGTACGAGGACAATGGCAACACGCCAAACACGCAGGTCATCTACCACGACTACCCCGAGGTTCCGATCATCTTCGAGGTCCGTGGGCTTCCACGGGACCGAGCCGCCCGGAATGAGGGGTGGGGCGGAAACATGGACCGGATGCATGGCAACAGCATCTGTGCGTGCCTTGAATGCGAGGATGGCGTCATCGTGACCAACAACGACTACAACCGCGCAACGGTCCTCGATTCCGATGGTGAAGTCGTCACGACGTTCACCGGATCCAGGAACCACTTCGAGGACTTCGTCCAGGCATGCAGAAGCAGAAGGCACGAGGATCTTTCCGCCGACATCAACGAGGGCGCCCTGTCGAGCAACCTGTGCCACACGGGGAACATCTCCCATCACCTCGGAAGGCCCGGTACCGCTTCCGAGGCGCTCGAGGCGGTTTCCTCCAGGGAGGGTGCAACCGATGCCGTGACTCGGATGATCACTCACCTGAGGGCGAATCAGGTCGATGTCGATCGTCCCTCCATCACCATCGGGCCGTGGCTCGAGATGGACGTCGAGGATGTTCGATTCACGAATCGTTCCGAGGCGGACAAGCTGCTCGCCGGAAACGTCCGTGGCGAGTACTCGTACACGCCATGATCCTTCATGGCACACGACGCAGGGAATTTCTCAAGGCTGGCCTGCTCACGGCGATGCTCCCAGGAATGGCACGGGCGTCCGGTCCCGTTGCCACGATGCGGTTCGGGCTCGTGACCTATCTCTGGGGTTCCGACATGCGACTGGAGCCGCTGCTCTCCACGTGCGAGGCAGCCGGCGTTCACGGCATCGAGCTTCGAACGACCCATGCTCACGGCGTCGAACCCGCGATGACCCCCCAGCAGCGCACGCTCACCAGGCGCCGCTTCGAGGACAGCCCCGTGAAGCTCGTCGGCCTTGGTTCGGACGAGCGGTTCGACTGGCCCGACTCACAGCGACTGGACGCCGCAATCGCCAGGACCCGGCAGTTCCTGCAGCTCAGTCATGATGTGGACGGCTCCGGTGTCAAGGTCAAGCCGGATTCCTTTCACAAGGACATCCCGAAGGACACGACGATCAAGCAGATCGGCATGAGCCTCCGGCGTCTCGGTCCGATCGCATCGGACCTCGGCCAGGAGGTCCGTCTCGAGGTGCACGGGACGTGCGGTCGCCTGCCGACGATCCAGAAGATCATGGAGATCGCGGATCATCCGTCCATCAGGATCTGCTGGAACTGCAATCGCGATGATCTTCTTGATGGCGGGATGTCCAGGAACTTCACGCGGACGAGAAAGTGGTTCGGGCGGACGATTCACGTGCGACAGTTGCAGCTGCCGGGGTATCCTTACCAGCAGTTGTTCGATCGGCTTGTCGAAACCGATTACGACGGATGGGTGCTCCTCGAGGCCCGTGGTGAACTTCCGGTTGACCGAGCCGAGGCGATCGCGAGGCAGCGAAAGCACTTCGAAGGGCTGGTCGACAAAGCGCGTGCCCGACTCCAGGACAAGGTGATCGATACATGAAGTTGCCGACCCTCCTCATCACGTTGCTCCTGGCGATCCAGGCATCGACCGATGGAACCAGGGCGCCGGATACCGCCTTCGAACTCACCGAGTTGCCGGGCAAGGTCGTCATTCGCCAGAATGGAAGGCCGTTCACGGAGTACCGCTGGGGAACCTCCCCAAGGCCGTACTTCTTTCCCGTTCTGACACCATCCGGGAGTCACCTGACGCGCGGATTTCCCATGGAGACGATGCCGGGTGAATCCAAGGACCACAGGCATCATCAATCCATCTGGTTCGGCCATGGGGATGTCAACGGGTACGACTTCTGGTCCAACAGCCAGGGAAACCGGATCGAGCACCAGGAGGTCATGTCCCGGACCAGCACTCCGGAGGAGTCGATTCTCGAGGTAGTCAACAACTGGAACACCCATGACGGCAAGACACTCCTGGTCGAGAAACGACGCATGGTCTTCAGGTCCGAGGGATCTCGCCGGAGCATCGACCTGGAGTTCGAACTGTTGCCCGTGGGCGAATCGGTGACCTTCGGTGACACCAAGGAGGGGACGATGGCCATCCGGGTGGCACCGACCCTGAGGTTGAAGGGAGCCTCCGCCTCGGGTTCCATCCACGCCTCCGAGGGGCATGATGATGAAAAGGCCTGGGGAAGCCGGAACCGCTGGGTGGCCTATTCAGGACCGGTCGGCTCCGAGACCGCCACGATCTCGATCTTCGATCATCCATCAAACCCGAGGCATCCGACGTGGTGGCATGCCAGGGATTACGGGCTGTTCGCCGCCAACCCGTTCGGCATCCATGACTTCGAGAAGAAACCCCCGGGAACGGGCGATCTCGTCCTCGAGCCGGGCTCGACGCTCAAGCTCAAGTACAGGATCGAGTTGGACACCGCCAAGGCCGATCCGGATGCGATCAACAGCAGGTGGAAGCGGTGGTCGGCCCGGAAGACGCAGGGGTCATGAGATCGATACGGCGACCATCGCCATCTTGATCATCCACGCACCAGACAGCGCGAGAATCCAGGCCAATGCCAGGCCGCGACCCAGGGCGATCGAGCGTCCCTGGATCGCCCGGCATGCCAGGTGACCGGCGGTCAGTGCCAGCAACATGATCATCGGGACCGTCATCGGGTTCAGCCTCAGAGAACCGATGATGTCGGCCTGCATCAGGGACCAGAATGAACGGGTCATGCCCGTTGTCGGTGCCGGGATGCCGGTCAGTTCATGCAGGATGCTTGGCGCAAGTTGTCCGTGCGAGAGCCACGCCAGGTTCCACATGCAGTAGAAGGCGAATCCGACCAGCGCCATGGTCCTGAGAGTGCTCGGCCATGCGCCCGTGGCGATGTTGCTGTTACCGGTCATGTCGCCAGTGATTCGTGGCGATCAGGACGCGTTCGGATCTGACTTCATGGAGTCGATCACGAAGGGGATCCAGCAAAGAGGCAGGCAGACAACAAGAAGGATGATGAAGAGGATTCCGCCTGTCTGGTTCAGTCCGAGAAAGAATTCCTTTCCCTGTGGCATGGTGATGCTCCTGATGCTCGGGGTTTCAGCGAGTCAGTAGAACCAGTCCGAGCGGATCATGCAAGAGAATGCCGGCCTTGATTCAGACATCACGGAGCTGATTTCCGATAAATGGCAGTTTTTTTGAATCGCTTCGATATCCCCGCCCAAGGAAATTCCCGTATCACGACTCCATCGTTTCTCTTTGATTTCATCGATTACGGCATCAAGGGGTGGGCTGGACATGAAACGACCCGATGGTCTGTGTGATCTGGTCATTGTTGTCAGGGATCTGCAGGATTCGATCCGGTTCTACAGGGATCTGCTAGGCCTGGAACCGGAGGCTCCCCCGGGAGATCAATGGGCCTGGTTCTACTCGGGTGCGGTCGGCACCAGTCCCAGATTCGCCCTCACGACGGCGACCCTCCTGTTCGAGGAGCATTCCAGCCTTCCCGAGGGAGCGAGGTTCGGTCCGTCACACTACGCCTTCAAGGCGCATCGAGAGGATCTTCCAACGATCGTCCAGAGAATGGAACAGGCCGGCGTCACGGTCCACGGGCCCCAGCGACTGGATTGGATGCTCGCCGAGGCCCACTACATGCATGACCCCGATGACAACCTCGTGGAGTTGTGGACACCGGACTGATTCGACTCGACAACCTCACTATGGGAAGATCATCTCGACATCGGAACAGGAGATCATCATGTACGGACATCAACACGGGCTGAAGTTCCTGCTTTGCTCAATCCTGCTGTGCGTGGCCCATCCGGTCATCGCGCAATCCCAGGATGAATCCGACGAGTCCAAGCCGGATGACAGCGGTGTTCCGGAGAACATCGAGATGAAGGCCACGGCGCGGGATGCGATCCAGTCTGCCGCGGACATCATCTCCGGAGCCCCGTTCCCCGTCCGAAGCGTTCCGCCCCTGATCCGAGACCGTGAGGACCCCAGCGGATACACCAGGATCTCCAATGTCGGAAGGCCGCTGGGCATGGATGACCTGGATCCCCTGTTTCCGGATCCGCTCGTGCCGTTGATGAACCCGATCCGTGACGTGCAGGCATTTCTCGCCAACGAGGCCGGGATAGCGACCAATCTCTACTACACACTGTTCTTCCAGGCGGCCGACAAGACACGATCCGGGACCAGCACCCTGGCCAACGGGCGTCTTGATTTCGGCATGAACATGAAGGTGTACGAGGACGAGGGTTCCGGTACCAGTGGTGTCATCGGGTTCCTCATGAGGTCCGGTGTCGTCATCGGGGATGGACGAGATACGAACCTCACCACGAACACCGGTTCGCTCGTCGGTGTCAACAGCCTCCTGGACAACGATGCCGCGACGCTGAATCTCCTCTACTACCAGCAGAACCTCTTCGATGGCGACGTGGCAATCAGCGTCGGCAAGCTGCACCCAAACCAGTACATCGACCTCAGCCCGGTGGCCAATGACGAGTCGACGATGTTCCTGGCCGCACCATTTGACGGGAACAGCACGCTCCAGCCTGGAGAAGGCACGTATGCCCCGGGCATCGCGTTCCAGTGGGCCATGACAGAACAGATCTACATCAACAGCATCATCATCGACGCGCTGGGCAGGCCTGACCGTGGATTCGAAACGATCGGTGACGGTCGATACTGGCTTGCAGGTGAAATCGGGTACATCAACACGATCGAGGGTCTTGGCAAGGGCCAGTATCGACTCATCTTCTACAACACCAACGCACCCTTCGGATCGGACGAGACCAGGAGCAACGGGAGCGGCTTCGCCATCAACTTCAACCAGGAGGTCTGCGAGAACCTCACCCTGTTCCTCAGGTATGGAATTGCCAACGACAACGTCGTGGCGATTCCCCAGGAGCTGTCCGGTGGCATCAGCATCGCCTCTCCATTCGGCCGTGCCAATGACCAGTTCGGTCTCGGTGTCGCCTGGAGCCAGGTCGGCCAGCAGGACCAGGCATATCACCGTCGCAACCAGGTGACGCTGGAAAGCTACTACAGGATCCAACTGACCGATTCATGGCAGTTGAGCCCGGATGTGCAGTTGTTGTTCCGACCGAGTGATTATCCAGACGAGGATGTCGTGGCTCTGTTCGGTGTCCGTCTCAGGACGCAGTTCTGATCCATCCGATCACAGTTCGAGCCGGTCGGCCTGCGCCGCGAGCGCGTCGATGCAGGACTGGATGTGGGCTTCGGGTTCGACCCCGAGTTCCTCCATGCCCAGCGACATGTCCTCTCTGCTCACCGCGGCAGCGAACCGCGCATCCTTGATCTTCTTCTTCACGGATCGAGTCGTCAGCGACCGCACCCCGTCAGGTCGGACCTTGCTGCATGCGACGATGAACCCCGCCAGTTCATCACAGGCGAAGAGGTGTCTGGCCATGTCCGAATCCCGGCTCACCCCGCTGTACGTCGCGTGCCCGAGGATCGCCTGAAGAACCTCTTTGGAAACATCACCCCTCTTTCGCAGATGTTCCACGGCCACAAACGGGTGCTCCTCAGCCGTCGGATGCTTCTGGTAGTCCATGTCATGAAGCAGTCCGGCCACGATCCAGATCTCCTTCTGGTCCGGGCAGTGGATGTCCGCATGGTGTCCCATGCATGCAGCCACGCATTCCATGTGATGCCTCAGCGAGGGCGAATCGACCCATTCGTGCATCAACGATCGGGCCTGGGCCTCTGTGATCTGGTTCGTGCTCATGGCATGGATCCCTCTGAATGCCCCTTGAATGGCGGGAAGGCCCGGAACAAGGCGAGATCATTGTGAAAAGTTGTTCAAACCCCCACATATCCTATTGAAAACCCATGCACAGTAAAAGAGGTGGTTTCAAGCGAACTCGTTCGCAAACATCTCAGTATTGCTGCTCACGCTCTTGCTAACAGCGCTCAAGATCGTGAAGATAGAAGAAGGTTGTCGGTCCATCGTTCGGATCGAAATCCTCCACCCCCACACAGCGCTTGTACATGTTGGTTTGCAGGATCAACAGCGGATGCTGAGGAGGACCCCCACATGCCTACTTTGCGCAAGACAAGGCAGCAATTCGTCATCGAGGATGTTGTTCGCAAGTCAGGACGTGCATTGAGTCCTTCCGAGATTCTCGAAGCCGGTTCGGTCGATGTTCCGTCCCTGAGCCTGGCAACGGTCTACCGGGCAGTCAGAAGGATGCAGGATGATGGTGTGCTCATTGCAGTCGAACTGCCCGGTGAGCCCCCCAGGTATGAGCATCGTGATTCGGCGATCCATCATCACCACTACTTCAAGTGCGAGCGGTGTGATCACGTCAAGGGACTCAAGGGTGACCGGGACGACCTGAAGCACCTGCTTCCCGAGGACCACCGGTTCCACAGGCAGATCTGCATCCTCTACGGTGTGTGCCCGGACTGCCAGTCCATCGTCTAGCTGCCCTGGAAACTCCACTCTCCCCCACATGGCATCAATCCAGGCGGGTTTCGCCTTCCTGGTTCTTTTCACCATGGCTCCGTGCGGATACCTTGAAGGGGATGTCGATGGCATCCCATGAAGAACCAGATCGGAGTCACAGCATGAGCAACCTGACAAGAAGAACCTTCATTCGCACCTCGACGGCCGCCACCGGTCTTGCATTCCTGCCTGCGGTTTCGTGGTCGCAGGTGCTTGGTGCGAACGAACGAGTCAACGTGGCCGCCATCGGAACCGGGGGCATGGGACAGACGGACCTTGCCAGCGTTGCTTCCCACGGTGACACGGCGATCGTGGCCCTCTGTGACGTTGATCGAAGGATGCTTGATTCATCCGCCAAGAGATATCCCGAAGCAGTCTCGTACACCGATTACCGGGAGATGATGGACAAGATGGGTGATCGCATCGATGCGGTGATCATTTCGACACCCGATCACATGCACGCTCCCATTGCGATGGCCGCCATGAATGCCGGCAAGCATGTCTACTGCCAGAAGCCGCTTGCCCACTCGATCCATGAATGTCGCGCCCTTCGAGAGATGGCCAACAGCAAGCCCGGGATCATCACGCAGATGGGCACCCAGAACACCGCTCGCGCCATGAAGCGACGTGCGATGAGGGCGCTCCAGGAGGGGATCGTCGGACGGGTCATCGAGATCCAGGCATTGACCGATCGCGCCGGGGTCCCGGGACGACCCTGGTGGCCACAGGGTCAACCCAGGCCCGAGGGTTCCGATCCGGTGCCCGAATTCCTCGAATGGGATCTATGGCTTGGTGTCGCCCCGGTACGTCCGTACAAGGAAGGTGCTTATGCGCCGTTCAAGTGGCGTGGAGTCCGTGACTTCGGCGTCGGAGCGCTCGGTGACATGGCCTGCCACATCGTCGATGCCCCATTCCAGAGCTTCGGCCTGGGAGATCCGACCATGGTGGAGTGTGAACCGATCTCCAACAGCGATGACCAGTACCCACTCCAGGAGATCGTCAGGATGACCCTGCCGGGAGTCAGCGCCTCCGGAGGCCAGCCTATTCCATTCACGTGGTACGACGGCGGCCTCAAGCCGAAGCCCGGCCAGCTCGGGATGCCCGCCGACCTGGATGTTCCATACAACGTCGCGATCATCCGCGGCGAGGAAGGAACGCTCATGGTTCCGATCACAGGCGACGGCACCAGGTTCTACAGGGAGGGCAAGGAGGTCGCCACGGATCTGCCCGATCACCCGGACAGGAACCACTGGCATCACTGGATCGAGGCGATTCACGGCAAGGAGACCAACTACACGCCGTTCGATTACGCGGGCCGCGTCAGCGAGACGCTGGCGATCGGTGCCGTGGCGAGCAGGTATCCCAACGAGAAGCTCGAGTGGGATGCCAAGGCGATGAAGTTCACCAACAAGCCCGAGGCGAATGCATACGTGACGAGGAAGTATCGTGACGGGTGGGAGGTCGAGAACCTCTAGCCGTCTGTTCAGGCGAGGATGTCCTTGACGATCCTTCCATGGACGTCGGTCAGCCTGAAGTCCCTTCCCTGGAACCGGTACGTCAACCGTTCGTGATCGATGCCCATCTGGGCCAGCACGGTCGCGTTCAGGTCGTGCACGTGCACCGGATCCCTGGTGATGTTGTAGGAGAAGTCGTCGGTTTCTCCGTGAACGATCCCGGGCTTGATTCCGGCCCCCGCCATCCAGATCGAGAAGCATCTCGGATGGTGGTCGCGACCGTAGTTTTCCTTCGTCAGCGCCCCCTGGCAGTAGACCGTCCTGCCGAACTCCCCTCCCCAGATCACCAGCGTGTCATCAAGCATCCCACGCTGCTTGAGATCCTTCACGAGCGCCATTGACGGCTGGTCGATGTCCCGGCACGAGTTGGGCAGATCCGTCGGCAGGTTGAAGTGATGGTCCCATCCACGGATGAAGACCTGAACGAATCGAACATCCCGCTCGGCCAGTCTTCGGGCGAGCAGGCAGTTGGCGGCGAACGTGCCGGGCTTCCTGGCATCCGGTCCGTACATGTCGAAGACATGGTCGGGCTCGTCCGAGAGATCCGTGAGTTCCGGCACGCTCGCCTGCATCCTGTACGCCATCTCGTACTGGGCGATCCTGGCATTGGTCTCGGGATCCCCGATCGCCTCGTAATGCTCGCGGTTGATCATCGAGAGACGGTCGAGCATCCTGCGGCGGGACTGGTCATCGATACCCGGAGGATTGGACAGGTACAGCACCGGATCACCCTTGGACCGAAGCGCAACACCCTGGTACTCCGATGGAAGGAACCCGGTTCCCCAGAGCCTGTTGTACAGGGCCTGGGCTTCGGGACGTCCCGTCCAGGTCGAGTGAAGCACGACGAATGCCGGCAGCTCGTTGTTGACGCTTCCAAGCCCGTATGACAACCACGCACCCATGCTCGGTCGACCGGGCTGCTGACCACCGGTCATCATGAACGTGATGGCGGGGTCATGGTTGATCGCCTCGGTGTGCATCGACTTGATGATGCACAGGTCGTCGACCATGGAAGCCGTGTGCGGGAGCAGTTCACTGATCCATGCGCCGCTCTGTCCGTACTGCTTGAACTTGTACTTGCTCGGTGCGATCGGGAACCTGTCCTGACCCGAGGTCATCGTGGTCAGCCGCTGTCCCTGGCGGATGGATTCGGGCAGTTCCTTGTCGAAGTACTCCTGCATCTTCGGCTTGTAGTCGTACATGTCCATCTGGCTGGGTGCCCCGGACATGAACAGGTAGATCACCCTCTTGGCCTTCGGGGCGAAGTGCGGTGAACCGAGCAGCCCAAGGCCCGGATCCGGCTGGCCGGCCAGGGCGTCCAGTGATGGAACGCCGACGAGTGATCCCAGTGCGGCCATGCCGACACCACGGGAGATCGAGTCGCAGCAACGATCGAAGAACTGGCGTCTCGTGACGAGCAGGCTGTTTTCCAGTACGGGGTCCATGTGGTCTCTATCCCTTGGTGATTGCCTCGTCCAGGTTGAGTATCAGGTTCATCACGATCGTCATGGCTGCATACTGCGATTGATCGATGCCGATGTCCCGCGGTGATTCCCCGACCGACAGAAGCTGCATGGCCGAGTCGGGGTCCTCGATGTAGTCGCGCCTCTGTTCATCATAGAGTTGACCGAGCAGGTCAAGCTCGCTCCTGGTCGGATGCCGTGTCAGGACTGCCCTGAAGGCCCAGGTCAGCTGTTCTTCCAGGTCCTCCGGGTTCCGTATGATCGCTCTTCTGGCGAGGTTCCTCGCCGACTCGACGAACTGCTCGTCGTTCATCAGGAGCAGCGCGGCCAGGGGCGTGTTGGTCCGTTCTCGACGCACCGTGCACGACTCCCTGCTGGGGGCGTCGAAGGTGGTCATGCTCGGTGGCGGGCTCGTTCTCTTCCAGAACGTGTAGACGCTTCTCCTGTAGAGGTCGTCACCGTCATCCCTCGTGAACCGGGCCGTGTTGCTTCGGGTGTACCCGACCGCGAACCAGAGCCCGTCCGGCTGGTATGGCTTGACGCTTGGGCCACCAAGCTTCTCCACGAGCAACCCGCTGACATGCAGGTTCATGTCCCGGATCATCTCCGCATCGAGGCGGAACCTCGGGCCTCGTGACAGCATCCGGTTTCCCGGATCATCCATCTGCTCCTGCTCGGATCGCTGGACCTCCTGGCAATACGTGTCACTTATGACGATCAGCCGGTGAAGGGCCTTGAGGTCCCATCCGCTCTGGATGAACCAGGCGGCCAGCCAGTCGAGCAGTTCCGGATGCGAGGGCAGTTCTCCCTGTGAACCGAAGTCCTCCGTAGTTGCGACCAGCCCCGTGCCGAAGTATTCCTGCCAGATCCTGTTGACGGTTACCCGTGCAACGAGTGGATGATCCGGATCGGTGAGCCAGTTGGCGAAACCGAGCCTGTTTCTGGGCGCCTCCGCCGGGAATCCCGGGAGCACCTTCGGCGTGTCCGGGTTCACCTCCTCGCCCGGCTGGTCGTACTGTCCCCTCATCATCACGTGGGTCTTTCGACGCTGCATGTTCTCCTGGCTGACCAGGGTCGTCGGTACGGAATTCTCGACGGACTCGATCCGGGCGTTCTCCTCATCGATCCGCGAGACCAGTTCCCTTCCACGTGGCCAGACCTGGCGTCGATAGTACTCCTGGATCGATCGATCCTGCTCCACGGTCCGATCCGTCGGATCCTGCGACAGCGCCAGCGCGATGTTCGCAGGTTCATTCATCGACGAATCCTCGATGACGGAGAAAACGTATCCGGAGGCGCCAGAGATGTTGACGATCTTGAAAAGAAGCTCGTTGTCACCTTCGACCAGGTCCAGGTCGATCGTGTCCTGGTTCGGCGCAGCGCCCCGGGCGACATGCTTGCGGAGCACGACCTGGTCGTTGAGAACGACCTTCAACGCATCGTCCGAACCCAGTCCCACGGTGATGGTTCGTGCCGTGGGCGAATGGATCGTTCTTCGCAGGTAGTGTGCCGAGTCCGGTTCCTGCGTGAACGGATGCGCGATCCCGTCGATGTCGGCCGATCTGGAGACCCACTTCCTGTCCTGCTGGAACACGGCTTCAGGATCATCGATCGATTCGGGTCCGAAATCGGTATCAAGCGCCGATTCGGACGACGAGCCCCTGAACGGCCCGCAGTACATCCATGGTGAAAGCGACACCGCCGCTGCGGCGGGATCGGAGGTCGCCGTGATCCTCAACCTGCCGATCGAGTGCATGGGAAACCTCGACTGGAAGTGCAGTCGGACGAGGAGTTCCTCGTCTGCTTCGAGCGAGATCGGTGATTCCGGAACCAGCGAAATCGATCTGGATTCGGAACCATCCGGATAGGCGACCGCCCACCCATTGGAATCTCCGAAGTCACCATCGATGGTCCTGGTTGACGGGTAGTTGGGCTGCTCGTAGTCGGCGATTGCACGGACCAGTCGAACCGGCTCCACTGCTTCCCCGTCCACCGTCTCGATCTCGATCTCGGTGAGCACGAAGTTTCCGTTGTCCTTCCAACGACCGGGCCCGTTCCTGGGAAGACTTTCGTGGGTCAACGCCTCGAGTTGCATCGCCGTGATCCGATCCAGGTCGGTGCGAGTCGTGAACTCGTAGACCTCCTTGTCCGGGTTCTCGCCACCGGCAAGATGCGATCCATCCCCGAGGTCCGTGAACGTTGTTCCATTGCTCGAGACCAGACTCGTCGGTTCAAGAACCGACCACCGGCCCTCGAGTGCGGCGTTCCGCTGCTCGGCCCATGCGTTCCTGGCCAGGACGAACGATTCACTCTGCTGCTCCAGCTCGGAATCCAGGGACTCGATGACCTGCCTGATCCGCTGGATCTCCTCTTCCTGTTCGGTCGTCGGCACCCTGATCACCGGAGGTGGTCCCTGGATGTTTCCATCCATGGCCGCCTCGGTCGTATTGTTGAAGAACGCCAGGAGCTCGTAGAACTCCTTCTGGCTGATCGGATCGTACTTGTGATCATGGCAGGCGGCACAGCCGGTCGTCAGCCCGAGCCAGATGGTCGAGGTCGTCTCGACCCTGTCGACGGCGTACTTCAACAGGTACTCCTCGTTGATCGCGCCACCCTCGCTGGTGGTGATGTTGCACCTGTTGAATCCCGAGGCGATGAGCTGGTCGGTCGAGGCATCCTCAAGGAGATCCCCGGCCAGCTGTTCGACCGTGAACTGGTCGAAGGGCATGTTGTCGTTGAGCGCCTGGATGACCCAGTCACGATAGGCCCACATCGTCCGCTCGTTGTCCAGGTGGAGACCGTGGGTGTCGGCGAATCGAGCGGCATCCAGCCAGTACCTGCCCTTGTGTTCACCGTACCGAGGGCTCGCCAAGAGCCTGTCGATGACGCGGTTCCATGCATCCTCGCGATCGTCGGCCAGGAAGGCGTCCGTCTCCTCGACGGTCGGTGGCAGCCCCGAGAGGTCGAACGTGACCCGTCTCAGAAGCGTCTGCCTGTCCGCCCTCGCTCGAGGTTTCCTGTTTCCTGATTTCAGCTTCTCATTGACAAAGGCATCGATCGGGTTGTTCCACTCACCCTGCTCGACCCCGGGGATCCCGGGCACCTCGATCGGGAGGAAGGACCAGTGAACCTCGTAGTCGGCACCCTGCTCGATCCACCTGCGGATGATTCTGATCTCCAGGTCGGTCAGCGGTTTGTGCAGTTGCTCGGGCGGCATCCGATCAGCTGGATCCTCGGCCGTGATCCTCTGGTACACCAGGCTCGCTTCTGGATCGCCCGGAACGATCGCCGCAGCACCGTCATGTTGCATGATCGCCATGTCCCGGACATCGAGTCTCAGCGAGGCCTTCCTCGCAGCCGAGTCCGGTCCATGACACCGATAGCACTTGTCGGAGAGGATCGGCCTGACATCACGGTTGAATTCGATCGTGTCCGGAAGCTCCTGGCCCATGGCCGGCACCGCGCCTGCTGAAAGCAGCAGGAATGTGGCATTGAGAAGTGCACGCGGGCCAGTCAATTGCATCACGCAAGCCTCCGGATGGTCCATCAGGACCGGGATCCAGTGTAATTTGGATGACCACCCGAAACACCCCTCATTCGATGCAATCACGCCATATTCAATCGGAGGAAGTCGCTTGATGCCCACCGGCCCCCGGGATTCGCATGTCGACCACCAGTGGAAGGTGATCGCTTCCGATGTCGGGACCAAGCCTGAAGTCGTTCACCATGATCACGGGATCGACACAGAGATGATCAATGGGAATCATCGTGAGCGAAGGCAGCCTGAATTCGAACCATTTCGGGAATCGAACCGGCCATGTCGGGAGGTTGCCGTATCCGCGTCTTCCCGAGACGAGACCACTTGTTCGCGTGAAGTTCCTGAATCTCGGTGAGTACATCGTCGTGTTCATGTCACCGGCGAGAATGACCGGAAGTTCTCCCAGCCTCTTCGTGGCCACCAGGTCCGCGATCGATTCGAGTTCCCGGTTCCTCAGCATCGCGGTCGCGATCGATCTCGGCGACATGAGGTGGACCGCGAACATCAAGACGTCGGCATTCGGCCCGTCGATGACGGCTGTCGCATATGGGAATGACATCTTCTCGAGCTTGCCAACCGTGACGTTTCGCATCGGGTGTCGACTGATGATCGCGAGACCGCCCGGTGAATCAGACGGCCATGCATGCTGGTGCGGGTACGTCGAGGCGAGAGATTCCAGGCTGTCCGAGAATTGCTTCGTGCATTCCTGCACGATGACGACATCAGGCTTCTCCTTGACGATCATCGTGTTCAGGTATTGTGGATTTTCGTTCCTGTAGAGCACGTTGGCGAGCATGACCCGGAGTTCCTGGCTCGTGCCAGTGACCTGTACGTCCCTTCCCCTGTAGTCGCCGCTCGCGATGAAGGCGTTGATCGTTGCGAGCACCAGGGACATCAACGCCCATCCCGGGCTCCTCATCAACAGCAGCAACACGCAGGCGCCGGCGGCGACGAGCATCATCTGGAACGTGAACGGTGCGATCCAGGTGTTGATGATCGTGACCGGGAATTGACCGAAACCGAGCAGGATGTAGCCCATGATCACCAGGATCACCAATGCCCTGGTGAAGAGCATGCGAGTTCGATAGGACCGTGAATCCGACTGATCCTGCTCGCTGGTCTCCTGCTTGTCCATGAATCTCTCCGTTATCCCGGAGCGTCAGCTCGTTTCAAGAACGGGGGCCGCCTCGTGCCCTCCGTCGAGGCTCTCCAGTTCCGCCTGCAGGACAGCCGCCACCATCGCTGCATCCTCCATCTTCACGGGACCGACGAGCTCCCCCTTCTCGATGGCGCCGAGAAAGGCTGCTGCCTCGTACTGGTACCCGGTTCCGGGATCGACCGGTATATCCGTGACCCCGTCGCCTGTCTCCAACTGCAGTGTTGGTTCCCGTGAAAGATCAAAGCTCATCGTGGCGCCGGGGAACTCGAGCGTGCACTCCATCCGGAAGGTCACGTCATCTCCATCCAGCCACCCACCCTCGGCGGTGACGTCCGGCCCCTGCTCGTAGAAGTACTCGGTCGTGACGTGGTTGATCGACCCGGTGCTCTTGAGATGCCCGGGCATCCCGAGACACCAGCAGATGAAATCCGCATCGTGGATGTGCAGGTCGATGATCGCGCCCCCGCTCCGGGAGGGGTCCAGGTAGAAATCCTGTGACCAACTCGGCTTCCCGCCCATTCGCAGAAGCGACATCCGCTCGATGGCGCCATGCTGCTGCTGCAGTATCGCCGTTCTCATCTCGGGCCATCCCGGCCAGAACCGCATGCAGTGTGCCGGCATCACCATGCGTCCGGCCGATCGAGCGGCATGGGCGATCCGGAAGACTCCCTCCGGGGTGAGCGCGACCGGCTTCTCCAGCAGAACGTGCTTGCCGGCATCCAGCGACCGACAGGCCAGTTCGATGTGCGAGTCCGTGGGTGTCGTGATGCTCACGGCATCGATCCCTGGATCATCGAGCAATCGGTCGAGTTCATCGGTGACCTCGATGGTTCCTTCCTCGAAGATCTCCTCGTCGGACGTGTCGGAGACGAGATTCCCCCCGATCGGGGGTTGTTGGGACTTCAGCCGATCGACATTGGTGTCGCAGATCATCGCCACGCGACACCTTCGATCCTGCTGGAACGCCGCCAGGTGGGTGCGTCCCATGAACCCCATTCCGATGATCCCGATTCCGATCATGTACCAGTTCCGTTCTTCATTGGCTCCAGATTCTACAGCCCATACACGGTGATCGCGTTATCGTGGAATATCGAGTCGACCACCTGGGCACCCTCCCGTCCAACGAGTTCAAGGATCCAGTCGATCCATGCGAGACCCGTCCGGGTCTCCCTGTCGACTGGCCAGTTGCTGCCGAACACGAGCCTTTCCGACCCGAAGCAGTCCAGCATGTGCTCGAACCACGGGGCCATGGATTGCAGGGACAGGTCGGCATCTCCTGCGAGTTCACCGATTCCGGAGATCTTCATGACCGTGTTCTCCAGGCTGCCGAGTTCCCTGACACCCTTCCGCCATTTCGGATCAGCATCAACCTGGAACTGGGCGCGGCCACAATGATCTACGACAATGGTCGTTTCCGGGCATGATCGAGCCAGGGAGGCCCCATCCAGAAGTTCGCCCGGCCTCTGGCAGAGATCGAACACGAGTTTGCATTCACCCATCTTTCCGACTCCATCGACGAACCGGCTCTCCAGGCAGGCACCCGGAGGACTCGAGTCGGAGTGCAGGATGTGCCGGATACCCTTGACCCACGGGAGATCCGCGAGCGAGTGCATCCACTGATCGAATCCATCCTCCCCGGGGCATCCGCCCAGCACGGCCGCGGTCACCGGGTTTTCATTGGATTCGACGAGGGTTCGTGCGAACTCCAGTTCCGCCTCTCGGCTGCCGGCGCCCACGTCGACTTCCATGTACACGGCCGACACGATTCCATGTCGCTCCATGTCGTCACCGTATTGATCAATCATGAACGCCCTGTTCAGTTCCGGGCTGGTATCAAGCCACGGCATGTCCAGTTTTCCGGGATCCCAGGCGTGCACATGCGTATCAACGATCTTCATCACGGGACCCCTGGGTGATCCACCAGTTCAAGTGGCTTCGGTCATCACCACGTGTTGGATGTCTGGTACGGACCACCCTTCCACAGGAACAGAACGAGCCCAACCAGGAACAGTGCGATCAGCAGTGCGAGCCAGAAGCCTGGGGTCTTGTAGATCTTGGAAGCCATGCGGGAATTCCGGTACGTCGTTGGGGTATCGGGATTCTAACTCCTGCGGGCACGGTCGGCTGGAAGGTGCCGCGCTGCCATGAAAACACCTGAATTCATGGAACTTGTCAATATCATCCCGCTCTATACCATCTACATCAGGCAATTGCCTCGTGAGGGATGTTCCGGGGATGATCACGCGATTGGCTCGGCACTGCACATGCACAGAAACCTACTCATTTCAGTTTGTGTCATCGTGAGTTTCCTGGCTTCCGGCTGCGGTGATGGTCGGGAGTTCAAGGATCCACCCCCGATCGAACTTGATCCGGACATGGTCGAGGCATCAAGGAGCGATCGCTTCGACGACTTTCGCTCCATGGCCCTCGAGTATCGAAGCGCCAGGGATTCGATGCATGAGTTTCGCCGGGCCACCGGAAAGCAGCGAATGACGACCGAGCAGCGGATCGAGTACTCGAAGCTGTACAACCAGGTCTCCCCGCTCAGCGCCGCATGCGTCGCCTACATCGAGCAGGATCAGTGGTCCGAATCCGATCGTGAAGTCCTCTACTTCATCATGACCACGGCACCGATAGACATCATCAAGCAGGACTGATCATTTCGAGTGAGTGTCTCATGAAATGAAAAGGCCCGGCTCAACCGGGCCTTCTCAGGAATTGATTGTCTGTGGGAATCCTAGCTGCCGACGATTCCAGGAAGCAGCTTCTTCCTGAAGTTGTAGTAGTCGATTCCAGGCTGCGTTGTCTCGTGGTCGAACAGGATGTTCGGGAGGTCTGGATCGGCCAGCTTGATCTGTTCGACCGAGCCGTCCGCATTGGAGATGTTGACCCTGTCCTCGTTCCAGAAGGCCGGGAAGTCGTGCCAGAGGGCTCCGGTCGGGGCCAGAAGCCATCCCTGCCAGTTCCATCCCCTCGGATCATCCTCCACGATCGACAGCATCGTGTCGGCCGGCTTGAGGATGCTGGTGATTCTCGGTGTCGCGGGCCCGTATCCCTGGAATGCCTCCCATTCATCGTCCGGGCACACGCTCGTTCCAACGAATGCGTTGATCGAGTAGCTGCGGACTCGGTCGGTCGGATCCTGCGGAGAGACATAGGCCTTCTCGTTGGCGCCCATGTATTCCCAGACGCTTCCATCCCGGAGCGATCCGATGAGTTCCTCTGTCTGGTCGCTCGAGAGGTTCATGACCCCATCGTTGTTCTTCGCACACACCCAGTTGTTCTCGACGATGGTGACCTCTCCGTCCAGGAATCCAGCCTTCTCCTCGGTCCTGGGATTCGGCCAGATGCCCTTGTGGTCGGTTGCATACGAATTGAAGGCAACGGCGACCTGACGCTGGTTGCTCAGATCAGCGGTCGAACGCGTCGAAACCTGGATCTTGTCGATTGCCACCAACAACAGTGCGATCAACAGCGCGATCAGGGCAACAACGACGAGCAACTCAACCAGCGTGAAGCCGGATGTCCTGCTCGAGGTGATCAGTGGTGTATTCGTTGTTCTTGATCGCATGCTGGTCACTCGCGAACTGGTGCGGAAGTTCCATGAAATGACACTGGATAATACTACCACCTCGATCGGTCTAAACCGTTTCAATTCAATCATTTCCGTGACGAACGCCTGTTTTGACTGCCCAGAGGGGGTCATCCAGCATCCAGTCGATCCAATGGAAGACGATCGCTGGCCTCGTGTTCACGATCAAGCCTGTCCTCGGCCGGGGCCAGTCGGACGAACTGCCGAATCCAGACACGTGGGATCTTGGTCACGCCACCCATGTCATCGGGACCCTTGGAATCGGTTACGGAAACCATGTCCTCGTCTTCGTAGACCAGGAGTCCGACCGTGTGCATCACCGGCAGCGGCCTTCGTGCGAACTCGAGCATCTCCTCGGGGTCCTGCCACCCGGGACCACCTTCGCTCTCGGCGTCCACCCAGTGGATGGACACCATTTCCCATTCGATTTCACTGAAGTTCTCCAGGGGCGACCTGTCACGATCTCGTTCCCTCGAGCGACCTTCCGGTGCGGATCGTCTTGCATCTGCCATGGCACTACCTCGATTCCAGGGGATGCATCCCCAGTATTGACAACCCATGAAGACGGGTTTCGTTTCAGGGCCCGATCATCATGCAGGGTACCCCCTCCAAGCACCCGGCAAGCGGATCCGGCCGGTTCGGCATGTCATGTCGGAGCATGGACTCCCACGGCCCGGAAGGCAGGAAGTCCCTATATCTTTGTATGCAGGACACCCCCTGTCCGACCACGACAAATGGGTCGATCCTGGAATTTTCCAGGTCGGATGATTGGCCAATATTCCCTATTTTTCAGGGATTAGGTGCTCTCAGCACGGGCCCCAGAGGTTGAGCAGCTTTCCAAGGTCGGCCCCATTGATGAAGCCGTTGCCGTCAAGGTCCATATCAGATTGCATCATCCATTCCGAGAGCAGGCTGGCCAGGTCGGTTCCATCCACGATGCCATCACCGTTGAAGTCCCCCTCGCATGTTTCTGGATCCTCGCAGACTGCGCAGATCTCCGTGGCTCGATCAGCGCACATGAGATCCCAGCTCGTGTCACAGCAGAATGGATCGATGGCACAGACCACCGTGCAACAGTCGTCATCCTCACAGAACGGTGTGCTGTTCTTGATGCAGCAGTTCCCGGTGCCTTCGCTGCCACATTCATCAGGCTCTCCGCAGAGTTCATGTGCGATCTCAACGCAATCCTGGTCCCACTCCAGTTCACAGCAGAGCGGGTTGACCTGACAGACCACCGAGGTGCATTCCTGGTCATCGCATCCGGTCCAGGGATGGGGTTCAAAGCAGTCGCTGGACAGGGCCAGGAGTACAGGCGCACACAGCAACAGAACCGCAGGCACGGCCCATTTATGGCTGATATACGACATCGACTTGGCTCCTTTTCCTCGGGGTTTCAACGCGAGAAACCCACTTCCCCCTACTTTTCCCCATCACCAAATGTTCGGATAAGGCCTTCCCTTGGATCCTTAATATGAGGTCCTATCCTCATTAAATCCAAGCAATTTCATGACTTTCAGCAGGTTATCCCCCCTGCACCTCCCCCAAGGCCTTGAAAGGCCATCGATCCGGGATCCGGGTGGACCGGGTTCTCGACAAGTGGAGCCGATCGGGCTTGAACCGACGACCTCCTGCATGCCATGCAGGCGCTCTCCCAACTGAGCTACGGCCCCATGCAAGACCCTGCCGGGTCTTGTGAATCGGCAAGCCTACACCAAGGCACCTGACGCGGCAAGCATATGGCGACCAGTCGTTTTCAACCCGCTTCAGCCCGGCCTGAGGGCCTGCGGGGCCGGTCTTCGGTTCTCGATGAAGCGTCCGAAGAACTCGATCATACGATCCAGCCGGTCCATCCTCTGTCTCGGATCACCCGTTCGACTGAGGTCATGCCCGGCACCGGGATAGATCACGTACTCGACAGGTTTCTCCAGCACCTTCAGTGCCCTGAAGAGCATCGCCGATTGTGACACGCCTGTTCGCAGGTCGTTCTCCGCATGCATGATCATCAGCGGTGTCCTGATCTGCCTGGCATCAAGAAACGGGTTGTTCCGATCCATCAGGTCACGGAACCTCGATTCGAAGGGATATCCACCGAAGCTCCATTCAACCAGCCTCCAGGCATTGCCCTCGCCGAAGAATGTTCCAAGTTCGTAGACTCCCCGCTGCGCCACGGCCGCCTTGAACCGATGATCATGCGCGATGGTCCATGCCGTGAGAAATCCGCCATAGCTGCCACCCGTGATGAGCAGTCGATCAGGGTCAACCCATCCGCTTTCAAGTGCAGCGTCGACCGCCGCGAGGCAGTCACCGGCCGGGCCCGGACCCCAGTCCCCCTGGTTGGCCGCAAGGAATGAGAGCCCGTATCCATCCGAACCCCTCGGGTTGGCGAAGACCACTCCATATCCCCATGAACAAAGCAGTTGGAATTCAAACCACATCGACGGATCGCCAGGCCCCCACATCAGGCCCGGACCCCCGTGTACCTCGAGGACCAGTGGATAGTTTCTCCCTTCGATCATCTCGGTGGGAGGCATGAGCCAGTACTGGATGCGACTGCCATCGGGCCGATCGACCCATCCCTGGGTGGGCATCGACAACTGCTTCCCGGCGATCCACCTGTTCGGATCAAACAGCGTTCTCTTGCCATCGCGATCACGGACCATGATCACGCTCGGGTTGCCCGGGCTCGAGGCGGTCCATGCAATGGTGCCCGCCGCGGTGTCGAATGTCCGGGCCTGCACCTGCCGGTCAGCCACCAGCACATCGGGCTTCAGGAGACTCGGGCTGATCCTGTTGAGACCGATGGTCCCGTCGGATGCCGAGTTGAAGAGGATCTCCGACCCCTCGCCAGTCCAACGAAACGAACGGACCGAGGCATCGACCTGCTCGGTCAGCCAGAGAGGATCTCCAGCACCGTCACTCGGCACGAGACCGATCTCGTTGTGAGTGATATGAGCCTGGTTGGTGTTTCTTGCGATGAAGCCGATCACGGTTCCATCGTTGCTCGGACTCGGCGAACGGAGCCTTCGGTCCTCGATCGACAGCACCTTCCTGGTCCCGGAGCCATCCAGGTTCATCGACCACAGCGACAGGCTCCTTTCCCGATCGGGATGACTGGTTGATCCACTGTTTGATGCGAACACGATCCGGCCCGTATTGGGCATGAATGCAGGATCCACGTGACTCCACGCTCCACGTGTGACACGAACTGGTTCAGAACCAGGCATGTCCAGGTCGATCACGAACAACTGTGACAGCTTCATGTCCAGGGCCAGCGCCTGCTCATCCTGGTAGTCGAGCCGATGGACGACGATTGGATCGCCCTTCTTCGCGTTCTCATCGAGCCACTCGGAGATCTCGTCCTTGGTTCCATCCGGAGACGGCGTGAAGGAGTTGCCTCTTGGCTCTTGATCATCCACCGGTTCACGTCCCGGTCGTTCAAGGGACCATTCCGGGTATCCGTCCATCGCGATGATGTCCCGCAGCGGCACATCGCTTTGGATGACCATGTACCTGCCATCCGGACTGAAGACGAACTGCCTGACTCCGTTGGGCATGTCCGTAGCCATCCGGGGTTCACCGCCGTCCAACGGCATCAGCCACACCTGTGCCTTGCCATCGACGGTTCGAAGGAACGCCAGTTCACGGTCGCCAGGCACGAATTCCGGTCGAGTGTCGTCTCGCTTCCCACGTGTCAACTGGATGCCTGCGGATTCGACCTGATCCGTCCTGAACAGGTGGATATGGCTCCGGTACTCGTACCCCGACGAATCAGGTTCCTCCGTTGCGTGGATGGAGCGAACCGAAGCCGCGACGAGCATGCCATCGCTCGAGAGCGTGACCTGCTCGACCAGCCGGATCTTCAGCATGTCCGTTGTGACGATCGGTTCAAGGCCGGTCTGCGCGATGACGGATGGGTGGGCGATGAGCCATGACAACAGGACCACGATGATCGTGATCACCCCGGTCCACTTCTGTTCCTGTTTCAGACCCATGCGATGCATGCGCCGACTCTATTCCCCGGACGGTCAGGAAGCGACCAGCAGCGAGTCGATCGCCTCCGAGAACTGTGTCTTTGGAAGGACGCCAACGAACTTGTTCACGACCTCGCCATTCTTGAGAATGAGCACGGTCGGGATCGACTGGACGCCGTACTTCACCGGCATCGCCTGATTGTCATCGATGTTCATCTTGCCGATCCTGGCCCGACCGGCGTAATCAGCCGCCAGTTCATCGATCGTCGGCCCGAGCATCTTGCATGGCTGGCACCACTCGGCCCAGAAGTCCACGAGCACCGGCATCTCCGAGTTGATCGCGTCGGCTTCGAAGTTGTCGTCGGTGAATTCAAAGAGTGCTTCGCTCGCCATTGGTACTGTGCTCCTGATTGATGTGTGTTCTGGATCGAGAAGGCAATGGTATCACCCTCCCGTACGATCTCAACCACCGGAACCACTGGCCGGAACGATGCTGCTGGATCGCACCGCCTCGGCGACCTGGAGTCCCTGGTAGTGCTCCACGACATCGTGCACCCTGAACAGCCGGACGCCACGGTCAAATGCCATGATCGATGCGGCGACCGAACCCACGACCCTCTCGCTCGGCTGCTCGACTCCCGAGGCGGCCCCGATGAAGCTCTTCCTGCTGGCCCCGACCAGCACGGGATACCCGGTGGAGGTGATCTCGTTGATCCTGAGGACGAGGTTGAAGTTGTCCCGGACGGACTTGCCGAAGCCCAGCCCGGGATCGAGGCAGATGCAGTCCTGGTTCACCCCAGCGGACTCGGCCTCCCTGGCACGCTGCTCAAGGAATGTTCTGACGTCCGTGGTGACGTCTCCATACTCCGGTGGCGTGCGGTACTGGTTGCTGTAGTCGTCCTCCTCCGGGAGACGAAGCCGGTGCATCATGATCAGGCCGCATCCCCTGCGTGCGGTCAGGGCGAACATGTCGCTGTCGATCGTTCCGGCCGAGATGTCGTTGATGACATCGGCGCCGGCATCCAGAGCTGATTCAGCGACGCTGGCCCAGGTGGTGTCGACCGAGATCAACTCGTCGCACTGGTCGCGGAGACGCCTGATCACCGGCAGGATGCGTTCCATCTGCTGATCGGGATCGACCCTCGTGGACCCCGGTCGGGTCGATTCACCACCGACATCGATGATCGTCGCCCCCTCACGGACCATGCGCATCCCTGATTCCACCGCCGCGGTCGTGTCGAGGTTCTCGCCGCCATCAGAGAAACTGTCCGGGGTGACGTTCAACACGCCCATCAGCCGGTACGGCTTCAGGTCGAACAGCCGGTCCGGTGCGACCCTCCAGTAATCACAAGGCCCTGTTGATGGTCGAACCGTCATCAACCCGGACTCCGCTGTTCTGGGAATCCCATACCACGGAACATGTCCTGGAAATCCCCCCCGGTCATGGCCTGATCCAGGATGAGCCCGAGGATGCTGGATGGCAGCACCATCGAGAAACGCATGGCGCCCCCATCGATGTCCATGGCCATCCCGACAGGCTCAAGTCCCGGCGGCATCTTGAACATCGAATCACCGAGTCCCGGGATCATGCTGGACACCTGGTTGACCAGTTTCCCGATCTGTCCGATGTCGATGAAGATCGTCATGTCCGGGTCATCGATCAGCCATGAGCTCATCGCCTTGATCACACCGTACTGGGCGAGGTTCTCTCCCCCGCCGGCAGCGGCGACGGCGGCGTTCAGGACATCAGGTCTCTGGCTGAACGTGATGACTACCTCGTTCCCGACCGCCTTCACCAGCCCCTTGGTACCCCTGCTCCCGGTCATCATCGTACGGATCATCTTGTCGAATCCCGGATTCCTCTTGAAACCATCCGGCATCTGGTCCGGCGGGATGTAGGACTCCTTGATCAGGAATGCATCTGCGATGGTGCCATCCCTGAGCTGTCGATTCTCGGCCCACTTGGTCTCCCACTTGATGCCATCCCTGGTTCCGGCGGCCCCCTCGATCTGCGACCGCAATCTCGAGATGGTCTCGGTGGAATCATCGGATCCCAGGACGAGCGAGGCATCGTTGAGCAGGCCACCCGTGGCTATTCCGAGCTTGCTCGGATAGACACCGAGCTGGACCGTTCTGATCCGGTCGACCTGGTTGACCAGGTTTCCGACTCCCTCGTCCAGATTCAGTCCGCTCATTTCAAGCATCGCCTTGAATGGTTCGATTCCGCCCATGCCGTCCATGTCCATGGACATGGCGAAGTAGAAGGGTTTCGCGGGCAGGCGATCCAGCAGTGCCGGCCTTGTACTGGAACCACCCCGGGCCAGTTCAGCGTACGGGCTGTTCTTGTTCATGCTCGCCAGGCAGCGCATCCCCATGCCCAGTGGATCGAGTCGCACGCCGATGAGCATCGAGTCAAGCAGGTCGGCCATGTTGCGGCCATCCTCGTCGCTTGCAAGTTCCCGCATTCCCGTGTCGTCGATCCACAGCATGCAGTCCGCATCTTCGAGGATGCCGTCGACCGCGGAGCCGAGTGCATCGATTCTTCCCATGATGCCGTCACCGGGTTGGACGAAAGTCGTGCCGGGTGACATGACCGCCACGTGGCCCTCCAGTTCATGAATGTCGACAAGTTCACCATTCTTCATCATGTATCGATTCGCGCCCGGTTGTTCGACGGCATCCAGGTTGGCCTGGATGAACTCCTCGGCGCTCTTGACCGGCACCAGGATCGTGTATGGAATGCCGCCATCATCGAGATTGGAGATGTAGAGGATGAGACTTCCGTTCTCGTTGATTCCGCTGGAGAAGCCCACGGCCGCCTTGAGCATGTCGATGGGTCGACCGCCGACAAGCAGTTCCGATTTCTCCATACGCTCCATGCACTGCTCGATCTCGTTGCTCGCCTGCTTGAGATTCTCGACGATCACGAACGCGTTTGCGGACTCCGGAACAAGCTTCATCGAGTCCCTGAGTGATCCTTCGGCCACGCTCACAGCAAGGAAGACCACCATCACGGCCGATGTCATCATGCGATCACGAATCATTCAACTTCCTCCGTTCCGGTCACCAGTTCGACTGCCAGGGCTTTCTCGACATGTCCTGTGATTGTCTCGCTCATCGGCGAGACGCTGGAATTGTAAAAGGTGACCGTTTCGCCATCCCTCTGGACCAGGTACTTGCAGAAGTTCCATCCGGGGAGCTTCCCTGAACGTGTGCCCAGGAATTCATAGATCGGGCTCTGCCCCGGACCGGCATTGACCTGGATCTTCTCCATCATGGGAAACTCGACACCGTAGTTCTCGCTGCAGAAGGAGGCGATCTCCTCCGAACTTCCGGGTTCCTGCCCACCGAACTGGTTGCAGGGGAACCCGATCACGACGAGTCCTTGTTCGGCATAGCGATCCTGCAGTTGCTGCAACTGGGTGTACTGGGATGTGAATCCGCACCGGCTGGCCACGTTGACCACCAGGAGCACGTCCCCGCGAAACCGATCCATGTCGACCGGGTTTCCGTCGAGTCCCCTGGCCTGGATCGTGAAGATCGTCTGGTCCGCCCATCGCTCCTGAGTCACCGGATCCACCGGCGCCGGTCTCGAGCAGGCGCAGAGCAACATGCTGAAGATCGCCACAGGGACTGAAAGCAGTGGCGTGATGTCTCGTACCTTGAAGTTCATGAACCGTTCTCCTTCTTCACAACGACCCTGATCGATAGATAGGGCGCCCCGGACACTCTCTGCCCGTCATTGAGGTACCCGATGTAGAGGTCCTGTGTCCCCGCGGCAACGCCCAGGAAACGCATCACCTGCACGTCCCCATTGAGGCCGGTGGCAGGCTCATCCTGGACGACCGAGTCCCCTGTCATCGACAGGATCTGCTCGTTCGTGGGCAGTTCGAGGTCCCAGTGCCAGCCGTCCTCCGGTTTGACGGGCAAATCCAGGATCAATTCTTGCCCCGGATGGATCTGGATCGGACCATCCAGGTTCACCAGTTGCGACTTGTCCATGCGGACGGCCTCACGTGAAGCCTCCACCCTATGCGTCGATCCATGCTGGACTTCAGTGAGCTTCGGGCCGGTTTCCCGGTCACAACCCAGCAGGCACAGCCCGAGAACAAGAGCACTTCCAATGGATTCGTTTCGTTTCATGCCTTCTGGGGATCCTCGATCGAGGTGGACCCACAGCATACCCTGTGATGCCCGGACCACGGGCCGAACCCGGAATCGATAGGATGGTGCCTGAGGGATCGCCAAGGAGATTTCAATGAGCCAGCCTTCCGGAATGACGGACATTGCGAAGATCGAGGCGGAGGCACCTCGATTCCAGGATCAGTTCAACAGAACTCGCCAGGAGATACGCAAGGCCGTTGTCGGTCACGAGGAAGTCGTCGACGGAGTACTCACCTGCCTGTTCGCTGGTGGACATGCCCTGCTTGAGGGCGTACCGGGTCTTGGAAAGACGCTGCTGATCAGGAGCCTCAGCGAAGCCCTTCATCTCCAGTTCTCCCGGATCCAGTTCACCCCCGACCTGATGCCTGCGGATGTGACCGGGACCACGATCGTTGTCGAGGGCGAACATGGACGGGACTTCCAGTTTCGCAAGGGCCCGATCTTCGCCCAGATCGTCCTGGCCGACGAGATCAATCGAGCCACGCCCAAGACCCAGTCATCACTGCTTGAAGCCATGCAGGAGCGATCGGTCACCGTCGGAGGGAAGACGTGGCAGCTCGATCGCCCGTTCTTCGTCATGGCGACACAGAATCCGATCGAGCAGGAAGGTACGTATCCGCTTCCCGAAGCGCAACTTGACCGTTTCTTCTACAAGCTCGAGGTGGGGTATTCATCCCGTGAGGAGTTGTCCGAGATCATCGATCGAACGACAGCAGGAACCTCTCCGAGCATCGAGCAGGTGCTCGATGGGCCGACGATCATGAAGCACCAGGAGTTGGTTCGATCGGTGCACGTTTCCGACATCGTCAAGGACTACGCGGTACGTCTCGTCCTGTCCACGCATCCCGAGGGTGATTTCGCCACCGCCATGGTGAACCAGTTCCTTCGCTTCGGAGCCAGCCCGCGAGCGGCCCAGACACTCATCCTTGCGGGCAAGGTCCACGCCCTCCTGGACGGCCGTGGCACCGTCTCGGTCGATGACATCCGTACCGCGGTGGTTCCCGCAATGCGACACCGATGCCTTCTGAACTTCGAGGGCGAGGCTGAGGGAATCTCCACCGGCGAGGTCCTTCAGAACATCATCGAGACCCTGCCCGCTGAATCTATGTCAAATGCCTGAATCCCGGCCGACCGGGAGAAAGAAGATCTGAGCATGAACGCACCCCGACCGATGAACCGGATCCTCGAGTTCCTTCCTGTTCCTGCAGTCGCATTGGCGATGTTGCTGTACCTTCCGGTATCGGTTCACGCCCAGGCATCGTCAGGTTCCGGTTCGAATGATGCCACGGATGCCCTGAACTCGGATTCCAACCAGGAAACTGGACAGGGTTCGCGTCCGACCATCGCCGCCAGGCTCGGCGCAGGGTTCCGGTATGACTTCGCCGCGAGCCTGGATGGTGGCGGGAAGATGGCCCGTGCCAGCGTCAACAGTTCGCTCGACGTGGAATGGAACATCAACGACCAGATGAGTCTCGCATTCCGTGGTGACGGGGAGATCGACTTCTACGATTTCAGCGGACCCACCACGCTCCTGGCTGGTGGTGACCCCTGGGACAGGGTGCAACAGACCGGTTTTCGCGCCGTCTTCAGATACAAGCTCGATCGTTGGACGTTCTCGGGCGGAGGCATCATGCAGATGGGCTGGGAGGAGGACGCCGACATCGGTAAGAGCATCACCTGGGGTGGCTCCGCGGGCTTCTCCTACACCTTTTCAGACACGCTCGTTCTCGGTTTCGCCCTGGCGATCACCTCGAGGATCGAGGATGACGCCCTGTTCGTCCCGATCCCGATGATCGACTGGCGCTTTGCCGACAAGTGGCGCATCAGCACGATGGCCGGGCCCGCGGCCATCCCGACGAGCGGCGGCGAGCTGATCTACTCGATCACGCCGGAGATCGACCTGGCGCTTGGAGCGAGATGGGAGTATCGACGGTTCCGACTCAATGATTCGGGCCCGATCGCCAGGCGTGACGGTGTCGGCACCGTCCAAGGCATCCCGGTCTGGTTCCGCATGATGTGGAGACCATGCAAGCTGCTGCGACTGGACGGCGTCGTCGGATTGAACGCATGGCAGAAGGTGACCTTGGAGAACTCCGGCGGTGGATTGATCAATGACACGGATGCCGATCCGTCCCCATTCGTCGCCGCCTATCTGACGTTGACGTTCTAGAAGGTCGTTTCGCCGGTCTCCGAGATCGGAATGTCCGCGGGCGGGTTCTCGAGAAGGTCCGCGATCATCTCGAGCCTGTTGGCCACGATGGCCATGGACTCGGGACGCTTGATCGGTTCCAGCGACACGCAGTCCATGATCTGCTTGGACAACAGCGGATGGACCGTCGGGTTCTTCTCATGCGGTGGTACCGGTGCGTTCACCCTGCTCGTATCGATGGCGCCGGCAAAGAGTCCCTCCTGATCCTCCTTCGGCGGCATGACCGTGGGGATCACCTCCCTGGTCAGTATCCAGTACATCGTCGCACCGAGGTTGTAGATATCGGTGCGAGGGGTGATCTCCTTCTGGTGTCCCTGCTCAGGCGCGATGTACCCGGGCGTACCCTGGACACGCTTCTTGATCGTGCCTGTCTTGCAGGCCTGTCCGAGGTCGATGATCTTCGCCGATCCATCGTCGGTGATGAGGATGTTGTTTGGCTTGATGTCCGCATGGACGAATCCCCGGGAGTGCATGTGGTCCAGGGCGCGGGCGACCTGGACAAACAGCCTGACCGCATCCACCTGTGAATCAGGCAGTTTCTGGTCCAGCGTGGTCCCATCGACGAGTTCCATCAGCAGCGCGACTTCAACGACCTTGAAGCGCTTCCGCTTTCTCATGATCCGCTCGGTTCCACGGAGGTTGGCGTGGTCCAGTTTCGACCCGATGGCCGCCTCCTGTTCCACCTGGTCGATGAATCTCTGGTCCTTCTCGGTGTTCTTCATCACGTGCTTGAGCGACCAGACCTGCTTGGTCTTCGGATCCTGCACGGCGTACAGCTGGCTCGCAGCGCCCTGCCCGATGCGTGCGAGGATTCTGAACCCGAAGATTTCACGATCCGTACTCATGCTCGAAACTCATCGACTCGATCCTGGGCCAAGCAGAGCCTGATCCAGGTCGGTTCAAGAAACATCCCTGCTCGCATCCATTCAGATGCTCTTGATGCCCTGAAGAGGGCGTCTGCCGGTGAGAAAGAAATGGGCGATGTGGCAACAGACACCGGCAGATTCATGCCACCCGCAGGCATTGAGAATAGGGGATACAGGCCTCGGATTCAACGCCCCTCCGGGGCCGACCGTTCACCCAGAGGTCAATCAATCAGTTGGGACTCGAACAGGGAAACCGGGAAGTGCATGCCCGGGTTCCGAACCTCGGCCAGGTCCGAGTGCAGGTGGACCGCTGTCGACGGGATGTCCATCTCGACCTGGAGGCTCTTGACCAGCCTGATCAGTTCCCGAATCTGGCGGTCCGTGAACTCACGCCTGTTGCCATTGCCCACCAGGCAGATGCCGATCGAGTGCCGGTTGTAGATGCCCGCGATGCTGTCGGGGCCTCCTGCCACATGGGCTCCGGGCTGCTGTTGATCCCACCGATACCCGACATGAACCACGCCATCACCGATGCCGTGCCCGTTCCCGATCACGAAGTGGTAGCCCAGGCCGGAGAGCCCGGCCGCGCGGTGGTCCCTCTCGAGGGATTCCATGTCACCGGCAGGACCGCCTGAATGATGGATGACAATGGCCTTCCACCGCTGGCGATCCAGTTCCATGCCCCTTGGCTTGACCGGATCCCATTCAGCACCTGGCTGGCTGACTTCCATGAGTGTCAAAGGTGCGATCGAGCTGTGTCGCTCCTGGTCGTCGACGGCCAGCAGCAGCCCGGATACCGCAGTCATGGCCGCTGCGAAGCTGGCCCAGACAATGCGGGTTCGGGTCAACGCAGGAAAGGCCCTGCGGACTCCGGATCTGCTTGAAGTGGCTTCCTGACGTCCTGTCACCGAAACGCTCCATGTTTCTCGATGCTGTTGTTCTATCGGCCTTCGGGTGCCGCATTCCTTGATCGAAGGAACAACTTTTGCCCATTCCTTCCAGTCGGCATGTCTTGCGCTTCTACGGCGGTGTCAGGCGTGCTCTCAAGGCCGGCCTGGGTGTTCCAAACGGATCAGGCTCCTCCATCGGTACATACCTGTTTCGCAGCCTGTCATAGAGATCAAACTGGGTTATTGGCTCGTTCTCAGGGAACAGAACCTTCTGGCAGCCGCATTGAAGCCATGGCATCGTGAGCAACAAAAAGACCAACAGTCGTAATCGAACGTTGTTTCGACCATGATTGCTCGGACACTTGAAGCTCATCTAGTGGCACCTTGGGTTACGGACACTATAGATGGTAGATCCTCGTCTTCATCCTGTGGCAGCTCAATCACGGATTCTGCCACAAACTCCTCGTTGCTGTACCCATCGGTGAATCGGACCCTCACGATGCAGTCCTTGGCATCCTGGAGATCACCCTCCAGTTCCAGTGGGATCTCCAGGGTGTAGTGGGTTCCCATGAAGCCACTTCTCCAGGCCTGCCTGAGGCCCATGGGGCCGAACTGGACACGTGCCAGCGTGACGGCATCACCATGCTCCGGGAGCACGACCACCGTCACCTGGAGACTCCCCACCAGTTGGAGGAACCTGCCTTGCCCATCCAGGGGATGGAGGTAGAGGGTCAGCGTGGCCTCGAGGTCATCCTGGTGCCTGTTCCAGATCACGTCCGAGAGCGGGCCGATCGTGATCGAGGTGATCCGGGGGGTCGCCTGGACGACCTCGGGGTCGGCCTGGTCGGTTTCGCGTGCGAGCGTTGCCAGGTCGTGCTCGAGTTCTTCGACCTGCCTGGTCTTCCGATCCAGTTCATCCTGAACCTGTTGCAGTCGTTGCCTGACATCATCCTGCCGCGTCGGTTTCATCATCGTCGCACGGCAGCCGCCCAGTACCGAGATCATCACCAGAACCAACGACAACCTCATGAGTCCCTGTCCCTCTCGTTTTCATCCTTCTGTTTGATCGATATCTGGAACGCGAGCTGTTCAAGCGAAACCGTGAAATCAACGCTGTTGACGAACACCTTCTTGCCGACGTCCAGACGTCTTGGGGCGAAGTTCAGGATCCCCTTGATCCCTGCATCGACGAGCATGTCCGCCACCTCCTGGGCCGCTGATGGCGGAGTCGAGATGATGCCAATCTGGATATTGCGTTCTCGAACCAGCTGGCCGAGGTCGTTCAGGGGCCTGACCGAGTGCCCCTCGATCTGCTGACCCACCACCTTCTCGTTCGAATCGAACACCGCGACGATGTCGAAGCCCTCCCGGGGGAAGCGACCGTAGGACATCAGGGCCCTGCCGATGTTGCCCGCGCCGACGATCGCCGCATTCCAGCTTCGATCGGTGCCGATGATCTGCTTCAGCCGCTCATGCAGCTGGTGCACCCGGTACCCCACACCGGGATGGCCCATTTGGCCGAAATAGGCCAGATCCTTCCGCACCTGTGCGTCCGTCAGCCCCAGCTTCTCCGCCAGTTGCCGGGAGCTGATGGTCGACCGAGCCTGCTCCTGCCACAGTTCAAGCTCCCTGAGGTAGAGGCTCAGTCTCTTGATCGTCGGGTTGGGGATGCGGTTCCTCGCGTTCATCTCAGGGCAGTCTATCAGGGCATCCGGACCTCATGGGCCGTTCCAGTGGTATCGTGAAGGGCATGCACATCCTTGACATCTTCGCTCGCGACAAGGTGACCATCAGCTTCGAGTTCTTCCCACCGAAGACGGATACCGGATGGGATGCCCTGTTCTCCAGGATCAGCCAGTTCGAGTCCCTGGATCCCTCCTTCGTCTCCGTCACCTACGGGGCCGGAGGATCCACGCGAAAGAACACCCATGACCTCGTCCTGAGACTGCTCCAGCAGACCGGGCTTGACGCAATGCCCCACCTGACCTGCATTGGTCACTCCGACCAGGAGATTCAGGAGCTTCTCTTGAAATATGCTCAGGCCGGTGTCAGCAACATCCTGGCGCTCCGCGGCGACCTTCCATCGGACCTGGCAGAAACCCGGACAAGTGACTTCAACCACGCCGCTGATCTGGTCCGAGCGATTGCGAAGTTCAACGATTCCGGTGCATGCAGTGACCCGCGGGGGTTCGGGATCGGCGTGGCAGGATTTCCTGAAGGTCACCCTGACACGCCCAACTGCCTGGAGCAGATGGATCACCTGAAGGCCAAGGTCGATGCAGGCGCCGATTACATATGCACGCAGCTTTTCTTCAACAACGACCTCTTCTTCGACTTCCGCGAGCGATGCGAAATCGCTGGTATCAACGTCCCCATCATCGCGGGCATCATGCCGATCACCAGCACGAAAGTCATGAATCGGATGGCAGACCTGGCTGGAGGCATGCAGTTTCCGCCAGCCCTGCTTCGGACGATCGACCGATGCAATGAAGACCAGGATCTGGTGTCCAAGGCAGGCATTCACTGGGCGACCGAGCAGTGTCGCGATCTGGTCGATCGCGGAGCAAGGGGCATCCACTTCTACACGTTGAACAAGTCGGATGCCACGCAGTGCATCCACAACACGCTCGGGCTCAGCCGAGTCGAGTCAAGCTGACCACTGTCGCCTTGATTCAGGCTCGAAGATCGATCGACCCTCGCTCATCACCAGGATCACCGCCATCGTCATTCGATGGCGATTCGCGATTGTCCGTCACTGCTGAAGGATCCTCCAGGTCGGCCACGCGAAGTTCGACGAAGTCGTCGTATCGTCGTGATTTCTCGGCCCTGGGCTTCTCACGATCACGGATTCCTCCCGTGGCCGACTGTGCTCCAGCCGCCTGGTTCATCGCCGCCTCGATGTTGGATCCGATGGTGCTCATGTTCGTCTTATCGACGAACCGTGATACATCGTGTGACAAAGGGATCGCCCTGGAGCACGCCATGACCGCACGACCGGAACGACGGGGGATATCGGACGGAACCGACCGGACTACTTCGTTCCAGTCGGATCCTCGATGGCTGGAGTGAGCCAGATCCTCTCGAGAACCATGCGCATCTGTTCCGAGGCGATGCTGGTATTCATGTATGACAGGCCCTTCTCGATCGTCGTGGGCTGGTCCAGCTGGTATCCGATGAACGCGAGCAGCAATCCGTAGTTGGAGACATCGCGCCCTCTCTTGATCAGCTCCTGGATCGACTTGGTTGCAAGTCGAAGGCGAGTCTCGTTCGGCAGCAGGTCGACCGAGTACTTCGCAGCCGCCATCTCGGGGTAGTTCAACAGCAGCTTGTTCAATGACAGTGATGCCGAGAGGTACAGCCCGGCACCCAGCTGCGAGTTCATCAGCCCTGCCAGTGCGAGGGGGTCTCCGGGAATGAAGATCAGTACATCCTCGAAGCACTTCTCCGCCTTGAAGTACTCGCCCTTTGCCAGGTGCCCGGATCCATTCTCCATGAGTGTGTCGATATGTCCTCGATCCTTGCCCGTGAGCTTGTCGATCGTGACCCTGTGCTTCAGGATCGTGGCCATCTCATCCGGCGTGAGGTCGCTGTTTGTCTCGGGCTTGTTCCCCTCGGCACCGGCTGGATCCAGCTCCATGGGCTGCTCGACATCATCCTCGTCGGGAAGCAGGACACCCTGCGGTTCGATCTCGATGGACTGGTCCGGCTCCAACCGGTTCAGGGACTGATTCACTGACTTCATGTCCTCAATGACTTTCTTGATCAACTCGGGATTGGCATCGATGTTGACACTCGGATCATCGGCATATTCACGAATGATCTGCTCGAGGATCCTGTCGTAGTCGGTCTGGACATCCCTCAGCCTCTGGTCGAGCCTGAACTCGGCACCCATGTCGTTGAACGAAGCGTTCTCATCCGTTCCCCTGAAGCGATTGAACGGATCCGTAAACGGAACACCGTACTGATCCGCCGCCGTGGTGCCCGAAGCGATCTCGTGCTGCAGGTAGATGCGCTCGTACGGGGCGATTGGAAGCATCGACAGCCGATCATCCTCGTTGATCAGCTTCATGCCCTCAAGGGCCGAGCCCATCATGTGATAGATGTTGGTGGATTCCTCCTGTGAGTCCTGCACCAATCCCATGGAACTCGGGTTCACGGCCGTGTCCAGCAGGTTCCCGTTCGTGATCGCGTAGTTCTGCCTGTCAAGACGGATCCTGCTGTCGGTCAACTGCTGCACCTGCTGCAGGTTCAGCATGGACGGCGTGGTCGTGTAGTCCCGTCTGTACTCGAACATGCCCATGTTCTGTGCAAGGTTGAACTGGTCGTTCGCCCGGGGTGACATGATCAGGATCGGGCTCGACAATGCACTGTATGAACGGAAGGTCTGCAGGTCGTCGGAGCCGACGCTTCCACGGAAGTCCTGGTCGGCGAAGTAGCCCACCGATTCACGGAATCCCCGGCCACCCGCGATGTCGTTGGTGACGATGAGGTTCCTGGCGCGGTAGTCCACGGGTGGTATGGCGACATTACTCCCGTTGCCAAGGACGTTCGAGTTCGCATCAAGTACGTTTCCGGAGCCGAGTGCATCCTGCCCATGGGCCTGAGCGCATGAGATCATGGCACACGCCGCCAAGGGTGCGATCCTGATCAGAATCCGGGTTTGAAACATGCTCACGGACAATTCAAAGGGCTCCTGTGTTCTTCTTATTCTAGATGCCCGCCCCCCGTCGGAGGAGGTGCGTATTCATCATTTATCGGCAGAATCGCCGCCCATCCGGAGCTGCTCCTCGACCAGGTTTCTCATCGAATCGAGCTCGATCTCCGTCGTGAAGCATGCCAGATAGAGCATGCTGCCGTCCGACCACACCAGACTGGGAAGCTGGAATTCGGCCAGATCGGACTGGTCGCTCTGGTAGATGTCACCCGAGATCAGCGGCATTGGCCTGCTGAACATGTCGTAGATCACGTACTGGCCCGTGTCACGAAGCAGGTAGAGGTCGATGAAGCCCAGTGGATCACCAGGACGTCGTTCCGGGTTGGGCTGCATCCATGTCAGCTGGAGCGAGTCGCTCCAGCCCGGCAGTTCGACCGCCTCCACGCCGACGAGTTCGTATCCGAGTGATGGAACATCCGGGAGACTCACATTCATGTCGAACATCCGTTCGACCCTCGAGTCGAGATCGCTGTCGTCCAGGGGTGGCGGGTCGGGGTTATGGATCAGCCTGGTGATCACCCTGAGATGCAGGACGCTTGCAACGTCGACCACGTCACCGACCGCGACTCTCGGATTCCTCGCCGCTCGCTCGGTGATTCGTGGTCCGAAGATTCCGAACAGGATGGCGCCCAGGACGACCAGCAGCGAGCCGGCGATGGCCACGGCGCTGACGGCGTTCTGGTTGTCCCGTCCTGGCGCACCGGGAACGTGTTGCCGACGGGTGTTGTCATCGTTCCGTTCCATCGAGTCCTTTCCTGTGTTCCTGGTTCAAGGTACCACGGACGCCCGTGATTTGGACCCTTGGTATACTCCACCCTCCATGAAGCAGCAGGCCGCGTACATCACTACGCCGATCTACTACGTCAACGACAAGCCGCACATCGGCCATGCCTATACGACCACGATCTGCGATGTCTGGGCACGGGCGATGCGAGCATGTGGACGAGACGTCCACTTCCTGACCGGAACGGATGAACACGGATCGAAGGTCGAGAAGTCGGCCGGCGAACGTGGCGTCTCACCCCAGGAGCTCGCGGATGAGAATGCCGCCGAGTTCCGGAGCGTCATGCAGCTGTTCAATCTCACGAACGACGACTTCATCAGGACCACTGAGCAGCGACATGAAACCCAGGTCGCGAAGCTCATAGAGAAGCTCGCCGAGCAGGACGACATCTACCTGGGTGAGTTCGAGGGCTGGTACGACGAGGGGCAGGAAGAGTATCACACCGAAACCAAGGCGAAGGAACTCGAGTACAAGTCGCCGATCTCGGGCAAGCCGCTCGTTCGCGCCACGGAGACGAACTACTACTTCCGCCTGAGCCGCTACCAGGAGAAGCTTGAGAAGTTCTACGCCGAGAACCCCGAGTTCGTACGGCCCGAAGCGCGTCGCAACGAGGTCCTGGGCCGACTCCGGGAAGGCCTGCAGGACGTACCGATCACCCGGACCAACTTCACATGGGGAATCCCATTTCCCGGTGACGATCAGCACGTCATTTACGTGTGGATCGATGCGCTCATGAACTACGCCACCGCCCTTGGCATGGCCGATCCGGACAACAGCGACAAGTCGCGATACTGGCCCGCGACGTATCACGTCATCGGCAAGGAGATCCTGTGGTTCCACGCGGTGATCTGGCCGGCATTGCTGATGGCCCTGGAACTGCCCCAGCCCCGGTGCGTCTATGCGCATTCGTTCTGGATCAGCGAAGGCAAGAAGATGTCCAAGTCGCTCGGGAACTTCGTCGATCTCGCCGCGATCCAGGAGTACATCGGCACCTCCGGTCTCGACGCCCTGCGGTACTTCCTCGTGACCCAGGGGCCGCTCGGTGCAACCGATGCGGACTTCTCAAGGAGCCAGTTCCAGGAAACCTACACGACCGACCTGGTCAACACCGTCGGCAACTGCGCGAGCCGGACTTCCGCGATGATCGGGAAGTACTGCTCTGGTGCCTGTCCGGCCGATACCGGCGAGTGCGCCGGTGGTCGCATTGAATGGCCTGAATTCACCGCATCGCAGGTGGATGCATCGATCGCGGCGATGGAGAACCTCGACCTCGCCGGTGCCGTCGAAGCCGCGATGGCCATCGTGAGGAAGGTTGATGCCTTCATCAATGACACCGCTCCGTTCAAGCTGGCCAAGGACCCGGCCAACGCCGAGAGTGTGGGGAACATCCTCTATCGCTGTGCCGAGGCGATTCGAATCGCCGCCGCCCTGCTCGAGGCCGTGATGCCGGAACAGATGACCGCGCTTCGCGCCGCATGGAACCTCGGCGGCCCGAGCGGGGATCTCCGCAAGGAATGCGAATGGGGAGGCCTGGAGGCAGGCACGGCGATCGAGAAGGTCGCGCTGTTCCCCCGTGTCGAACTGGATTAGGTTCCACGAGCGTTTGAAACGGTCACTTGTCCTTCTTGTTCTTGTCCATGTCCTTGATCGCATCACCGATCCCCTTGATGGCATTGCCGATTCCCTGGCCCGTCTCGGAGCCGAGGTCCTGCAGGCTCTTGCTCAGGTCGATCGAGATGTTCCCCTTCTGCAGACCGGGGATCTGTCCAGCGACTGATCGGATTCCGTCGAGGGCATCCGCAGGAAGCAGTCCGCCGCCGTGTTCGATGATCGCGGTCATGACCGCCTGGTAGATCAAGCCGGACAACTGGGACATCAGCTGGCCCTTCGTGGAGTCGGTGCCGATGTTCTTGAGCTTGATCTGGTGGATCTTCAGTGATGAATCCGACTTCTTTCCCTTGATCGGGATATCCACGTGAACCTCGATGTCGGTGATCAGGATCTCGTCGATGTTGAAGGTTCTCTTGCTTGAAGGGCTTTCCTTGGCGGCCTCCTCCTGCTTTGTGTCCCCTTCCTTGAGATTGTTCATGACGACCTTGAAGTTCGAGCCGCCCGGTCCGGTCTCGAAGTAGCACTTGATTCCCTCGATGCTGATCCTCGGGATCTCGACATCGGAACCGATCATCGAAAGCAGGCCGGCCTCGCACGTCGCCTTGTTCAGGCTGAGCAGTTCGGGCGTCTCGTATCCCTCGGGGTTGGAGACCTTCAGTCCCTCGATGTCGCAGTTGCCTCCGAAGAAGGAGAGCCCGACATGGGAGACCCTGGTCTTGACACCAAGTTCCGCCGTGGCTTCATGCTGGATCACTCCCTTGGCGATCTGGTTGATGGCCATGAACATGACCAGGATCCCGATGACGATGATGACCCCGATGGCGATGAGTACCTTGTATGTCTTCTTCATTGTGATCCTTCCTTGTTCCCGGCATGATCCGGCGCGCATCGCCTGGTGAGCCGATTCCTATCCCGCGTTGATGATGATATCCGCTATTCCGAGTCCACCCAGAACGCAGCTGATGATTCCATTGCACGTGAAGAACGCCATCGCGATTCTCGACATGCCCCATCGCCTCACCGTGAACTGCTCGTATGCCAGGGTCAGGCCGACGATGCCGACGCCGATCATGAACAGGAGACCGAACCGGCTTGAGAGCACGCCCGCCATGACCAGGCATGCGATGGCCGCAAGGTGAAGCAGCCTGCTCACCCACAATGCCCCGTCGGTTCCAAGCCTTGCAGGAATGCTGTGCAGTCCCGCCTCCCTGTCCACCGCCTCGTCCTGGAGGGCGTAGATGATGTCGAACCCCGAGACCCAGCAGGTGACCATTCCGGCGATCAGCCAGATGGAGGGCTCTCCAAGCGAGGCGGGGTCGATCGCGATCGCCGCTGCAACAGGGCTGATGCCGAGGCTCGTCCCGAGCCAGAGGTGGCAGAGGCTCGAGAACCTCTTGAACAGTCCGTAGCTGGTGATCCAGCCCAGCACCGGGAGGCAGAGCACCAGTGGCCACCAGTTGCCCCAGGCGAGACCGAACACCAGGCAGGTTGCGATGAACCCTCCCGATGCGATTGCAAGTGCCGACATGGCCGTCCCGAGCGTGAGCCTGCCCGATGGCAGTGCCCTGCCCGCTGTTCTCGGGTTGTCCGCATCGATGTTCCGATCAAGGATCCTGTTGGCGAGCATGGCCGCCGTCCTGGCGAACACCATCGCGAGCACGATGACCAGCAACTGCCATGCGAACCGGTTCCAGTCGATGGAGTTTTCGAAGGAGGCTGCCATGAAGGATGCCAGCAGGGCGAACGGCATCGCGAAGATGCTGTGGGCGATCTTGATGTCCATCGAGATCACGCCGAGCGCCGAGGTCGAAGGTGTTGCCGGTACCGATGCCATCTGCTGGGTTCCACGAGTGCAAGGATCCGTTCCGAGAGCGAACATGATACGCTTTGTGTCCATCAGGAGCCCAGTAAGGCAGCGCCAGGACCAGTCATGAGCAAGCCAAGCACAGCAATCACACCGACCAGATCCGAGAACTACGCCGAGTGGTACCAGCAGGTTGTTCGTGCGGCCGACATGGCCGAGACGTCGCCCGTCCGTGGCTGCATGGTCATCAAGCCGTGGGGCTACGCCATCTGGGAGAACATGCAGTCGATCCTGGACGGGATGTTCAAGGAAACGGGGCACCAGAACGCCTACTTTCCCCTGTTCATCCCGTTGTCATTCCTTGAGAAGGAGGCCGAGCATGTCGAGGGCTTCGCCAAGGAGTGTGCCGTCGTCACGCACCACAGGCTCGAAGCCACTCCCGACGGCAGACTGGTGCCCGCTGGCGAGCTCGAAGAACCGCTCGTGGTCCGGCCGACCTCCGAGACCATCATCGGTGCAAGCTTCGCCAAGTGGATCCAGTCATACCGGGATCTCCCCCTGAAGATCAACCAGTGGGCCAACGTCGTTCGCTGGGAGATGCGGACCCGCCTGTTCCTTCGGACCGCCGAATTCCTCTGGCAGGAGGGACATACCGCTCACGCCACTTCGGAGGAGGCCGTCGAGGAGACGATGCAGATGCTCGACGTCTACGCGACCTTCGCGGAGGACTCGATGGCGATGCCGGTGATCCGGGGCGAGAAGACCGAGGGTGAGCGGTTCCCGGGTGCGGTTCATACCTACTCGATCGAGGCGATGATGCAGGACAGGAAGGCCCTGCAGTCCGGGACGAGCCATTTCCTCGGACAGAACTTCTCCAGGGCGGCCCAGATCCAGTTCCTCGATGAGCAGGGACAGCAGGAACTGGCATGGACCACCAGCTGGGGGGTCTCCACGAGGCTCGTCGGAGGCCTGATCATGACCCACGCCGACGATGATGGTCTTGTGCTGCCTCCGAAGCTGGCACCGATCCATGTCGTGATCATTCCGATCGTGCACAAGGCCGATGATCCCGATGCGATCATGAGGTACTGCAACTCCATCGCTGCCGAGCTGTCCGCCACCCGCTTCGACGACCGGCCGATCCGTGTCGAGGTCGATGATCGTGACATTCGTGGTGGAGACAAGGCCTGGCAGTGGATCAAGCGAGGTGTTCCCATCAGGCTCGAGGTCGGCCCACGTGACATGGCCGATGATGCCGTGTTCATGGCCAGGCGCGACAAGGGACTCAAGGAGAAGTCGGGTGTCCCGAGGCAGCAGTTCATCGAGACCATCACGGACCTGCTCCAGGAGATCCAGGATTCGATCTACGCACGGGCCCTCGAGTTCAGGCAGGCGCACACTCGCACGATCGACTCCAAGGAGGAGTTCTACGAGTTCTTCACTCCCGAGCATCGCGAGGAGAACAAGCCCGTCCCCGCCCATGGAGGCTTCGCGCTGACCCACTTCAATGGAAGCGTCGAACTGGAAGACCAGATCGCCAAGGACCTGGCGGTCACCGTTCGCTGCATTCCGACCGAGATGGAATCCGAACCCGGCACATGCCCGTTCACCGGGCAACCAAGTCCTCAGCGGGTCGTATGGGCCAAGAGCTACTGAAGCCGGCGGGCATCCGTCCAGTGGGATAACAGCATGCCCAGGTCGGTGCCGTCGACGCGATCGTCACCGTCCAGGTCGGCCGTGCAGCCGATGCAATCACCCCATGCAGCCAGGAGCAGGGCCAGATCGGTCCCGTTGACGATCCCATCATGATCCAGGTCTCCCGGGATCGACACCAGCTCGATCGCGACCGTGTGCATCAGCCCGCCATCCGCATCGATGAAGAAGCCTACCGGAGGGTCGCATTGCCCCTGGGTGTTGCTGCCCCAGCATTCCAACTGGCCATCAGGACGGATTGCAACAGCATGCCCCGTTCCGGCAGAGACGTGGCTGAACAGACCTCCAGGCGGCGGGCAGATCGGCTGTCCGGACTTGGGATCACCGCCCCAGCAGCTGGCGAATCCATCGGTATCCAGCGCGACAGTGAATCCACCTCCTGCATCCACCTGTTCGATCGCAAGCAGCGGCGAATCAGACTCTCCACTGGCGTTGGATCCCCAGCAGTCGACCAGGCCGCTTCCAGCAAAGGCGCCGCCGCGAATCGCGGCGCTGTGAGTCGAACCGGCGGTGATCGCCGTGTACATGCCATCGGGCGCATCACACTGTCCCGAGCTGTTCAGTCCCCAGCAAGTGACGGATCCATCAGCCGCCAGCGCGATGTTGTGATGATATCCGGCATCCAGATCGACGAAGATCCCCTTGGGTCCATCACACTGGCCGAGGGAGTTGTCGCCCCAGCAGTGGATCGTTCCGTCGATCGAAAGCCCGATCGAGTGGCGTTGACCCGTGGACACCTTCTGGAACTCGATCTCCGGTACATCACACTGGCCATATACCGAAGCGCCCCAGCAGGCCACGGTTCCGTCGACCCGCAAGGCCATCGCGTGGTTGTATCCGACATCGACCGACACGAAATCCGTGCCCGAGATGCCGCATTGACCCGACTCGTTGGAGCCCCAGCAGACGACCGTGCCGTCGATCAGCCGTCCCATCGAGTGATGCTGTCCACCGTCCAGGGATTCCATCAGCATTGACGGAGCCCGGCACTGTCCACTGGAATCATCTCCCCAGCAGTGGACCTGCCCATCGATCCCGATCGCCATGGAGTGGTTCCACCCGCATGCCACATGGGTGTAGATCCCCGCTGGTGCGTCGCACTGCCCATGCTCGTTGCTGCCCCAGCATGTGATGGTTCCATCGGTTCCAAGTCCGATCGAGTGATACTGGCCGGCCGACACTGCCTGGAACGTGCCATCCGGTTGATCGCACTGGCCCAGGCTGTTGTCCCCCCAGCAGCTGATTCGCCCATTGTCATCCAGACCGATGGAGTGATAGTTCCCTGCAGCGACCATCTTGAATACGGCCCCCTCCGGCGGGGTGCACTGGCCAAGCCAGTTGCTCCCCCAGCAGATCGGGACCCCATCAGGATCCAGTGCAATCCCGTGCCACCCGCCGGCGACGACTGACGTGAATCCCACGTCCTGGGGGACACCGCTGACGGCCAGTGAATTTCCCCAGGCATGAATCCGACCATCGGAATCAAGGATGACCGTGTGGCTGTCTCCAGCATCGATCGATGTGATGCCAGCCAATCCGGTGCCGATACACTGCCCGAGAGAATTGGCCCCCCATCCGACCAGGCGATGATCCATGGTCAACGCCAGGGAGTGAGCACCTCCGGCAGCGATCTGGCCGACCTTCATGGACTCATTCCATTGGCCGATGGACTGGCTGCCAAATGAGACGATTCTCCCCATAGTGGGCTGATCCTGGCCCCAAATAACCCCAATAAAGCAGGTGTAATGGAGGATTGAACAAAGCACAACAGCCCCAATTTGGCCATAAGCCTCTTCCAGATATGAATTTATGGAGCAGAAGAATTTAACCACAAAATTACGCCTTGTTGAGATTGATTCTCAATTGCTTATCAATTACGATGCATGGCCCTTAAAAGCGAGGTCAATCAATCGTAGCTGGATTTGATTGATCCTCAATGCACCTTCCCTCTTCATCCAGCATTTGTATCAGGAGTAAAGATGTGAGAAAGCTCATTCCCTCAGGCCTTATGGCCATAATGGCGATTGTCGCCATGCCCATGACGGCCAGCGCCGACTTGGTCAATCAACTGGTTCCCAGTTGGGCTGGCTCGTCGGTCAGTTCCTCGGGTACATGGAACAGTTTCAGTAACGCCTTCGGCGCACCGAACTTTTCAGACAACCCTCAGTTCTCTCTGACCAATACCTCTTCACCGGCTGCACTCATTACCGGGACCGGCAACATCTATGATCCGGCCGCCCCGCTCAACGTGAGTATCGCTGCGAACACTGCACCGGCAGACGCCATCGTTCTCAATATCGCCACCATGGGTACCGAACTCGGATTTGTCGAGTTGAACATCTTTGGTGCTGGTGGAGAGAGCGCGAACTTCTCCGCAGATGCTTCGTACACCAGGTTCTACCAGACCGTGCCAGGATTCGGTTCAATTGCAACACATGCATTCAGCTGGACCAATATCTTTGACAAGGTCGGATTCGCAATCGACAGCTATGCGATCAGCTTCCGTGGTACTGCACCACACATGAGCCTCGATGCTGTGTCAATCTACACGGCCGTTCCTGGCCCAGGTGCAATTGCGCTGCTCGGACTGGCGGGTGTCTCCGCTCGACGCCGCCGCAATTGAGTCGAGTGCTCTAGGCACTCATAAAGGAGTCACTTTGTCGACAGCCCCGCGGAGAGTAGATACTTCGCGGGGCTGTTCTTCAATTCACCGTCTTTCTTTCCCACAAGAACACCCACTGCAAGCTCCTCCACTTTTTACGCGCCTGCAAATGCCGGTGATTACCATTCGGAGATACTCATGAAGAGACTAATTGGGTTCTGCTTTGCAGTATTGGTGCTCGTTGTCGTCCTTGCTTCCATTTATATCCCTCCAGTTGAAGCCCGGAGCACGACACAGGCATCTCTGGTATCCCAGAATGATAAGGCAGCCAAGGGCATGGAGTCGGAGTGTCGTATNGCTGCACTTCTCCCGTTTGCCGTAGACCAGTTGCTTGCCATGGGCGCAGTTCCGGTTTGCGCTCCCAGCATGCCCCTTCACAGGCCGGAATCCTGGAGTGGTATTCCTGAAGTGCAGGTGGATCACAGTGCCGGCCCCAATCTTGAGCAGCTCATAGCGGCTGATCCGGACTACATCATCGTGGGCAGTGTATATGCCCAGTTCATGGCCCAGATGGAATCCATCACCGGGTCGAAGGTGGTATTGATGGATGTCGATTCCATCGATAGTGTCTTCGACCACATTAAAACCCTGGGCGATATATCAGGCCAACATCAGCAGGCTCAAGAGAACATGATGGCCCTGAAGGGCAGACTGAAGCAGCCTGCTGTATCGAATACAGAGGATCCGATCGATGTCCTGGCCATCTTCGGAACTCCACACTCCTTCTACGCCTTCTTGCCCGACAGCTATCTTGGCGACCTGGTGGCCAATGCAGGCGGTCGAATGGGTCCTGAAGGGCTTGTATCTCACAAGGTGTACAAGGGCCTTGCACCCTTGAGCATGGAAATGGTGATCGAATTCGACCCGGATGTGCTGTTTGTTCTCTTTCATGGCCCCGAGTCTTCATCTCGAATGATGTTTGAAGGCGATCCATTGTGGCAGAGACTCAACGCGGTCAATCAGGAGCGGATGTTCTTCTTGTCCGACGACCTGTATGCAATGCGGCCCGGTTCCAACCTGGATGTGGCGATTGAACAGATCAGCAGTTTCATAAACAGCGTTTCTCAGACCAGGCGATGAGTACGCCTCTGTCCGTCACCACACGACTGACTGCGAGCCATAATCAAGGAAAATGGAAACGGATCCTGGTCGGCTCACTCGTGGTGATCTTCCTGACTGTCGCGGGAATCCTACTGTCACTTGCTCTTGGAGCTGTCGAGATACCTCTCGACCAGACTCTCCGGGTCATCTTCGGTGGCGGTAATGAAACAGACAGAACAATAATCATCGAGTCTCGATTGCCCCGGGCCATAGCGGCCTTGTTGGCTGGATGCAATCTTGCAGTTGCGGGCACTCTTCTGCAGGCAGTGACACGCAACCCATTGGCGGACCCCGGCCTGATTGGTGTCACGGCAGGCGCGGCATTAGCCGCTACGATCGTCCTGACAGTCCTTCCATCATCAGCAGCAATACTGCCTATGGCTGCCTTCGTTGGGGCCATGATTGCCGCAGTAGCCGTTTATACCGTGTCCTGGCGACCAGGCTCCGGCTCATCGCCCATGCGGATGATCCTGGCCGGGGTGGCCATCAATGCAATTCTGGGAGCTGTGATAGGGGTGTTGATCACGGCATTCGCAGATCGCATTCCAGCGATCATGTTCTGGACAGCAGGCTCATTCAACGGTCGTGGCTGGGGGCATGTGGACATACTTTGGCCCTATACGCTGGCAGGCGTCGTGATGGCGATCTGGATTCGTGCAAGGCTTGCCGCCATGGAACTTGGAGATGATTCAGCAGCAACTGTCGGTGTTCCTGTCGAGGGGACTCGGCTCATCGCATTCGCTGCGGCGGCCCTTCTCGCAGGATCGGCAGCCAGTGTGGCCGGTCTTGTGGGATTCGTCGGCCTTGTAGTGCCTCATGTCATTCGATTGCTCCTTGGGGGCAATACCGGGCTCATTCCCGTTGCAGCAGTTGCTGGAGGAGCATTGTTGCTGTGGTCGGATCTTGCAGCCCGTATGGTGCTTGCTCCAAGCGAGATGCCTGTAGGTGTTGTCACTGGACTCATTGGCGGCCCCTATTTCATTTACCTCCTGTATCGATCCAGGTGGCTTCAATGAGCCTTGTAGTGAAGGATCTGAATGTGCGACTGGGAACAGCCGAAGTCCTCAAGGGGATAAGCCTTTCAATCGATCCAGGCGAGCTCGTAGCGATCATCGGCCCGAACGGTTGTGGCAAGTCGACATTGCTGCGTGCAATTTCCGGTGTGCTCAAGCCTACTTCCGGATCCGTATTTCTGAATGGGATTCCACTGCGATCACACAAGCGTAGAATGCGTGCACGAATCCTTGGCTTGCTGAACCAGGTCGATGTGATACCGATGATGACAACCGTTCGCGACCACATCGCAATCGGTCGATTTCCATATCGGAACTATCTGAGGAATGAAACCGAACATGACTCCATGGCGATAGAACAGGCACTCGAACTGTGCCAAATCACGCACCTGGCTGATCGGCGGGTCGAAATGCTGTCCGGTGGCGAGCGGCAGCGAGTGAGGCTTGCGACGCTCCTGGCCCAGGCCCCGTCAAAGCTGCTCCTGGATGAACCGCTTACAGGTCTGGATCTCGAGCATCAATATGCCTTGTTGCATCTGCTCAGGGAACTCAATGAAAACATGGATCGGACGGTGATCGTCGTGTTACACGACTTGTCCCTTGCTATGCGTTACTTCGACCGCGTCCTGGTTATTGATGATGGACAGGTGGTGGCAGATGGCGCTCCATGCGAGGTCATGACCGAGTCTCTCATTGCAACAGTCTTCAGGGTCAAGGCGAATATTGGAGTTGAACCAGGGACTCGAAATCCAATCGTCGTGTGCCAAGGGAAAATCGAAGACGACGATCCTGAATCAGCCCCAGAGCATGATTGAGTTCCTCGATCAGGCCTCGATCCTATTTGCATCCCATCGCATGTCCAGGTCGTGATCGACCCCGACCAGGTCCAGCAGCTTGGCCACCATGAAGTCGATCAGCTCCTCGATCTTCTGTGGCAGCAGGTAGAACCCCGGTGACAGCGGCACGATGGTGCCGCCTGACTCGGTCACCCGCTTCATGTTCTCCAGCTCGATGAGGCTCAGGGGGGATTCCCGGTGGGCCAGCACAAGTGTCCGTCTCTCCTTCAGGGTCACTGTTGCAGCCCTCTGCAGGAGGTTGTCGGTGATTCCGCAGGCGATCTTGGCCAGCGTGTTGCCAGAGCAGGGGACCACGATCATCCCGTCATGCATGAACGATCCGCTGGCGATCGTCGCTCCTACGTCATTCTCGTTGTGGATGATCAGCCGATCGACTCGACCACCGGTCAGCTGGTCTGGATCCAGCTTCTTGATGCCGAGCTCATCCGAGAGAAGCCGACGTCCATGCCTGGAGACGACCAGATGTACAAGAACGTCATTCTGTGCCAGGAGCTCGACGAGTCGCACCGCGTAGGGAGCGCCGCTTGCACCCGAGATTCCGACAATGATCTGCCTGCTCATGGTTTACCGTCTCCTTGAACTCGAACACATGATCTTAGCATCCTCGGACGGATGGGCCGAGCGAATTCATGCATGTTCACCCATGCAAGAGAATCGAGGGCATCAGGACCCCGGAGCCGCCATGTTTCTTCCGACCTTGAACAAGCCGCCCATCGTAGCCAGCTTCGTGTTGTCCACACGCCCCAGGACATCATCCAGGGCGGTCGTGATCCACTCCACGTCATCGGAATCGATGACCAGAGGAGGTCCGAGCTTGATGACGGGAGATCCATGTGAAGTTACCTGGCACAGAACGCGATGCTTGTCCAACAGTGGCATCAGGATTGCCTGAGGGACGATCTTGCGTTCAAGCCGCTTGATGAAGCCCGGCGATGATCCTTCCTCACTCTGTCCCAATGACAACTCGATACCGATCAACAATCCCCTCTGTCGGACATGACCAACGATCCCATGATTTCGAGCCATCATTTCAAGCGCATCGCCCAGTTGACGACCCATCTGCTCGGCACGTTGGACCAGTTGTTCGCTCTCGATGACATGGAGCGAAGCAAGGCCTGCGGTCATGGCCAGCGGTCCCATGTGAAAGGTTGAAGCATGCACGATCGCCCGGTCAATGGAATCAAAAACACCGTTCCATACCTTGTCGGTGCATAACAACGCTCCGACGGGAACATAACCACCGGCAAGCCCCTTGGAGATGACGATCATGTCCGGTTGGACTCCCTGTTCGTGATCGATTCCAAGGAATCGCCCCGTCCTGCCCAGGCCGGTCTGCACTTCGTCGGCGATGAAGAGGGCGCCGTGTCGATGACACAGACGACATGCCTCGGCGAGATACCCATCGTCAGGGATCACCACCCCCTTGCCCTGTATGGGCTCGATGATGAATGCAGCGACGTCCTCTTGCTGGAGCACCNTCTCCAGGGACTGGAGGTCATTGAACGGAACCTGATGAGTGCCTGGCAGCAACGGTCCGAAACCCTCCACGAGGTCCTCGTTTCCGTTGACCGAAAGGGAGCCCAGCGAGAGTCCGTGAAAGGCACCCTTGCAGTAGATGAAGTCATTGCGGCCAGTCGCCGAACGAGCGAACTTGAGGGCTGCTTCCACGCCCTCGGTGCCCGAGTTGGTGAAGAACACCTTATCCATTCCATGGCCACAGAGTGACAGGAGCTTCTGCGCAAGAAGTCCTGCGAGAACCGGTGTATCGAACTGCACCAGTCCCGGGTGATCACTCTGGATCATGCTGGCAAGCGCNCTCCTGATGATCGGATGGTTGCGACCGGTGTTGACCGCGGCATATCCGCCCAGGCAGTCCAGGTACTGATTCCCCTTGTCGTCCCAGAGCCACGGACCGGAACCACGTACATATGTACGGTCGAAACCGATCATCTTCAGCAAGCGAGCGAATCTCGGGTTGATGTTTCGAGCGAAGAGATCCCGGCTGTCCGGACGATGACCCTCCAGGAGATCCATGATGTCGAAATCATCCCCGGGCATCGAGTGGTCAGTTTGTGAGTCGTCTGGTGACACGGTGCTCCGACTATACCGCATCAGCATAGANGGGTCATCATGGAGGCTCTCCTGCTAAGCTGTGCTTTGATTACCGGGAGAAGACTGTGCAAACGCACCAAGAACACAACGCCAATTCGATTCGTCCGGTGGTCGTGATACCCACCTATGACAACGGGGGCACGTTGGAGCGAGTGCTTGACCGGATCGAGGCCGTGGGCGTGGACATGATCGTCGTGAATGACGGATCAAGCGACGATACCTCCGAGATCCTGGAACGATGGTCGTCAAGAAGCGCAGGGATCAACAGGATCCACCGAACGCACGACGTGAACAGGGGCAAGGCGGCCGCCATGCTTACCGGTTTCAAGGCGGCCTCCGAGGCAGGATACACCCATGGTGTCACGATCGACTCCGATGATCAGCTCGACCCCGAGCAGATTCCCGTGTTGATCGAGGTCGCGACCACGCAACCCTCGGCCCTTGTTCTTGGCATGCGAAACGACATGGCGGATGACTACCCTGCTCGAAGCAGGATGGGCCGGAGGACCGGAGACCTGGCGGCTCGCGTCGAGACCGGCGTTCGCATGATCGATACGCCATGCGGGTTCAGGGTCTATCCCATCAGGCTGATCGAATCAGTTCCATGCCACAGTGGACGGTTCGCATGGGAGGGCGAGATCCTCACCCGTGCTGCGTGGGCCGGATTCCCTGTGGTCAACGAGCCTGTCCGCTGTCGCTACTTTCCCAAGGGAGAGCGTGTCAGCCACTTCAAGCTCGGGCGAGACTGGGGTGAAGGACTCCTGCTTCATGTCCGCCTGCTTCTTCGGACGATTGCACCGGTTCCAACGAGATTCGACCGTCCTGGTCCGCTGCCGAGACGATCGCTCCTCCGATCTGCCTGGGACGCGATCTGCCCCCTGCGCCTGTTTCGCCTGGCTTTGGGTGATCATGCAGACACTTTGCTGCTTGCCTCGTCCGTCGGTCTTGGCGTCCTCGTCGGGATCATTCCCGCATGGCCCTGGACCCTGTTGCCCATCGCCTGGATCGGATGGAGACTTCATGCACACCTGGTCGCTGCCATGATCGGCTTCCTCCCGGCAGCTTGGGTGGGTTGCATGTTCAAGGAGGTGCTCCAGGAACATCTTCCGTTGATGGTGATTCCCTGGTACGTACTGGTGGTTCCGGTGGGCCTGGTGTCGGCCATCGTCGTATCACTCGTATTCCAGTGGATCCTGCTTCGTGTTCGAAGCTTGGCCGATGNTTCTGTCGGTCACGCGTAGCGCATCTTCATGCCGGTGATGTTGCCGAAGCAATCAAGCGCGATCACACCACCNGAATTCACATCACCATGATCAAGTATCTGCAGCGATATGTTCAGCATCGGACTGACCGCGTAGAACTCAGGTCGCTTGGAGCTTCGGGCGTTCTCAAGCACTGATTCCTCGAGTTTCATCATCCAGTCGATACTTCCGCTTCCGGAGATGGTGCCATCGTCTCCAAGCCGATCGACCACTGCGCGTGCGGTCTCGAAGAGATTCCGCGGATCCGGACTTGAATGCCGGGAATCCGTCCTCGTGACCGATGCGAGCATCCCGGCCCCGCGTTCACGGGCGACTCGATCGCTCTCGAGGATGAATGAGATTGCACCGCACCCGATCCCAGGGACATCCGACCCTTGCTCCCTGAGCATCCGTCTCAGGGCCTCGTCTGCCATCTCGCAGTGCTCGTCCACGGCGCACACGACGCAGCGGTCCCAGTCCCCAGACCGGATTCTCGAGCTGGCGACGTGCAGCGCATCCATCCCGCTGGTTCTTGAACCGAAGATCGTGTGACTCGAGCCAAGCAGGCCATGTGCCAGGCTCAGGTGTGCGCTGGCCACGTTGGGAACGCTTTCAGCGAAGAGCATCGGGTTGGCTGCTTCCAACCCATCAGAGATGATCTGGCGGTAGTACTCCTCTGTGTAGGCACTGGCGCCATTTCGACATCCGACGATGCAGTGAAACCCGTCGACCGGGTCCGCCCCTTCAGATCGATAGCCCGCGTGTCTCAGGGCATCCTCGGTCGCTGCAATGGCCAGCTTGCTGAGCATCCCGATACGCCTGGTCTTCCGAAGATTGATCAGGTCCGAGAGCATCTCCACGTCGACCTGGCCCGGAGCCAATGAGCCCTGATCCTCCCCATGGCCGATCTTCTGGAGCAACTGGTCCCTGCCCGCGATCCCGGGAAGGATCACGCCGACCCCCGTGATCACCACGTCCTCTCGTTCACTTGTTGCTGGAGAGATCGACCGTACTTCCGGTGACTCCCCTTCATCGGCAGCACGGAGGATCACGCAGGCGTTGGCTCCTCCGAACCCCNGCGAGAGTGTCATCGTGTACTTGAGATCCGCCTTGCTGGGAGCACCGGTGGGGATATTCAGCTCCGGCACCTCCCGGGACTCCTCCGGCGTGTTCGCCGTCGTCGGGATGATCCCGTTGCTCAGGGCTGTGGCGGTGAGATTCAGTTCCACGGCACCGGCAGCTCCAAGGGTGTGCCCGACCCTGCTCTTGAAACCGACGATCGGCTTGGTCGAGATCGCATCGCCGAACACACCCCGGTACGCGATCGACTCGGCGAGATCGTTGTTGGGGGTTGCCGTCGCATGCGCCGCGATCATGTCGATGTCATCCGGTTGTATGCCTGCGGATTCCAGTGCGGCCTCGATGGCGGCGATCGCTCCTCGGCCTTCAGGATGCGGTTGTGTCAGGTGATGGCCATCCGAGGATTCGCCCCAGCCAGCAACGTGTACGAGAATCGAGCCTCCCCGCTCATGGATGTCTCCCGTCCTTTCAAGGACGAGCAGGCCGTATCCCTCTCCGATCTTCATCCCCTCCCTGTTGCTGCTGAACGGTTGCAAGGGCTTCCGAGCAATCAACCTGAGGCTGTCGAATCCAGCGTAGGAGAATTCACTGATCGGGTCGTATCCACCGACGAACATCACATCGGCATGATCATTCTGCAACATCGTGATCCCGTGGTTCAACGCAGTCAGGCCCGAGGCGCAGGCGGCGGAGGTCGTCCAGCACGGCCCGTCGAACGGCAGCCCGGCAGTGGCTTGGGCGATCAGTGCCGAGGCACTGCTGTCCTCGAGGGGGTTTGCAAGCTCATCCCGGATTGATGCTCCGCAATGCCTCATGCCACCAAGCGTCGTGCCGACGCACAGGCCCCATCGGCGACCATCGGTCTCCGGATCGAGTCCCGCATCCCGAATCGCATCCTGGATCGTCCGTGCAAGATAGGTCTCCGCCCGGAACCTCCCCTTCGATCCCTCGTCATCGATGTCCGGTGCCTGCGCACCATCACGTCCTTCAGGGATCGGCGATTCCAGCGTCAGGTTATCCCTGATGCCCACCTCGTCATCAAGAACAGCATTCCATGACTGCATCCTGTTCAGTCCGAGCGACGAGATCATCGCTGCACCTGATATCGAGATCGGGTTGTCTCTCATGTTCGTCATCTGATTCGGTAATCACTCATTCGGTTTCCTGCCACATCTGGTGCACGGCCAGCCATTGTGATGGATCCTTCCTGATGATCTTCTCCATCGACTCGATCAATGCTCTCTGGGCCGGGGCGGTTGCTGGATCATCGATGCGTCCGACCGGGACATCGATCGGTTCCTCGAGAAACAGCTCGAACTTGTGATCGGCCCTTCTGAGGCAGTATACCGGGACGAGGCAGCTTCCAGTCATCGATGCCAGCTTCAGCGGGCCACTGGGAACCATCGCCTTGCGTCCAAAGAAGAGCGTCTCCATTCCCTGCTGCCCTTCCTGGACACGATCTCCCTGCATGAGCACGACATGGCCGGAATCAAGGGCGTCCCTCAGGCGCAACCAGGTCTCCATGCCCCGGTCGACCGGCTCATCGATCACGCCCAGTCGCCTGCGGACGTTCTCCCTGATCTTGTCGAACGTCCCCAGGTAGTCATGTAGGTACACGACGTGGATGTTCTTCGTGTAGCTGGTGAGGACAGCGATCGCCGTTTCGAACGAACCGATGTGTGCCGTTACGAGGATCGCTCCCCTTCCCGATTGCAGCAGCTGCAGGAACCGGTCCCTGCCGTGTATGGCCGCAACCTGTTGCTCGAGCTGCTCCACGGTTGCATTGCGCAACCTCACCAGGTCGATCATGAACATCTGCGAGTTGGCCAGCACCGATCGGCCGAGTCTAGATCGCTGGGCACGTGTCGATTCGGGACCGAGAATCACCTTGGCATTNGCCANNAGCGATCCCCTCCAGCTGCCGGCCGTGATCCACACGACCCGTGCGATCGGTTTTCTCAACCAGCGAGCCAGCCAGGGCGCCCACATCATCGTCCGCAGCAGCACTCCATCGACCATGCATCGTTCGACAAGTCGACAGAACCGATCCCATGATGTCCTGTGCCTGTTGTCGGCGGGAAGCGGAGCCGAGCCGTGTACGACAGGTCGATCTCCCATCAGCTCCGGCTTTCCGGAGCGTCGGACTTCACCGCGATGGTGCCCCTGGCGACTCGACCTGATTCGATGTTCGCCTGGACATCGAACATGAACAGGCCTCCGAGTTCACGTACCAGCGTCGCCTCGAGCATGATCCGGTCCGGGGGGACGACGGCATTGTGAAACCGAACGTCGACCTGCCCAAGCCGCATGGCCATGTCCGAAGGCATGTCCTGCCCGGTCGAGGAACTCATCGACACGATTCCGCAGAGTTGCGCCAGGCTCTCGACTACGAGGACCCCTGGGACGACCGGATCACCCGGAAAGTGTCCCTTGAAGAACCACTCGGTGCCATCAACTTGCCAGCAACCCGCACCTGTTCCTCCCTCGGCGTGGTGTACCTCGGTGATCAACAGGAACGGGTCACGGTGTGGCAGCTTGGAGATCAGGTGTTCCAGCACGTCGCTTCTCAGCATCTATTCGTTCAGGCAGGTGCTTCCGTGCAATGAGAAGCGATGAAATCGGTCAGTGTCTGGAGGTTCTCGAAGACCTCGGGACCCACCTGATCATTCGGGATCTTGATGCTGAATGCGCGCTCCACGCTGGTGATGACCAGGAGCAGGTCAAGTGAGTCCAGATCGAACTCGCCACCGGCCAGTTTCGTATTCGGGTTCAGTTCAACATCGCCCAGTTTCAGGTCGGTTCGAATGATCTGCTTCAGCTGCTCTGTGATTTCGTTTTTCGTCGGCAATGAGTAATCCCCTGAATTTGAATGGATTCTAGCATTCAATCCGCTCCCTGAACATGCTCCAGGATGACGGAGTCATCCGATTCGACCTCGGTCTCCAGGCTGTTCACGGAATGCTGGATCCGGCTGGTGAATTCCACTGCGGATTCCTGCTCCTGGGCGATGATCGGGCTGCCACACGTGACCGAGATATTTCCCGGCCTTGGCCACTTCGCTCCCGGGGGCAGCACTCCCGATGTGCCAGAGACATGCACCGGAACCACCGGAACCCCCGTCCGGATCGCCAGCAGTCCGACACCTGTTCTGAAGTTGTTCATTCTTCCATCCCTGGAGCGTGTCCCTTCCGGATAGATCAGGAGGTTCCTGTCGCCCTTCAGGACCTGCTCGGCCTGCCGGATCCACTCCCGGTGGTTCCTACTCCTGTACAGGGGGATCGCCATGAACGCCCTCACCACGTAGTAGTGAACCCACCACTGCCTGAATCGAACCAGCAGGCTCCCCTGAGAACGCCGACCGAAGACCTCCTTCGAAGCGAGAACGATCGTCGTATGCTCGTACCGCCCGGGCAGGCACATCTGGATGATCGGGGTGTCCATGTGGCTGCAATGGTTGGCTGCGAATATCACCGGGGTCGAGGTACCCGAGAGTCGTTCCATCCTCCGTCCATGCCACCTGACACCACAGATGAGCTTTTCGATGTGGATGAGGATCCACGTCAGCCGCCTGACAAGGAACAGCACCACATTGGTCCTTCCGAGCAACAGCCGCACGTATCGTTTGTTCTCTCCGGATTGGACGGTATCGTCCTGCATGATCTGTTCATTGTAATCAAATGCAGGNTCAGTGATCCGCTGATCGAATGCCGAGCAGTTGAGAACAGGTCACGCATTCAAGACCCATGCCCGTGAGCCGTTGCAGAAGCCCTGGGAGTGCCCTGACGGTGATCTCCGGACCGCTCAACGGTCCATCGGAACCATCGTGCATCATCACGATGTCCCCGGGCTGGACCCGCTTGATGATCCGTTCGATGTATCGTTGCTCGTCATTGATGTGGCGATCTCTGGAACTGATGCTCCACGTGACGATCTGGCAGCCTCGTTGCCTCAAGATTCGCCACAACGTCGGATTTCGAAGTCCGACCGGTGGTCGATAGAGCGGTTCATGTTCCACATCCGTCATCTCCATGACGGTTTCGGCGCCGCGGGACACCTGATCAAGCATCCTTCCATGGAAGGCGAAGTTCAAGGTCCGAGGATGATCCATGGAGTGGTTGGCCACCTCGTGGCCATCCTCAAGCATCTTCCTGATCAACTCGGGATGTTTGATTGCATGTCTTCCGATGACAAAGAAGGTCGCATGGGCGCCATGCTCCCGGAGGATCTCCAGTATCCGCGGGGTCCGGTCCGGGTCCGGCCCGTCATCGAAGCTGAGGTTCACACTGTTACCCGTCCGATCACCATGCCATGTCGTTGGGACGATCAGGCTGGAACGCGGTGTAGCGACACCCTTGTAGATAATCAGTCCTATTACAACCAGGGGTACGCCGATGCTCAGGATTCCAGGACCGAAGATGAACGCGCTGATCATGGGGACCAGGATGATCATCGGAATCTGGAGGTATGAAAACAACATTCCAGCAGGCGGCATGCTTATCCTCTCGGCGTGATCGTGATCGTCCGGTTCTCGTCAAGCCTGAACGAAGCACGATCGAATGGCGGAGGGCCCAGCAGAAGTGCGGGATTGCCACTGAATCCGTAGGGCTCGAGAGGCAGCCCGAGCGCGTTCCTGTCCATGTCGCTGTTCTGGTTCGTGTCCACGAAAATGCTCACCGCATAGATGCCGGCGGGCACATCGTCGAATTCGAAGACGGTCTCCGATTCGCCGTCCGTTGTCATGGACCCACTCCTGTAGTAACCATCCTTGGAGACGAAACTCTTCCTGGATGCCTCATCCCAGAGGGCCAGGTAGATCATCCCGCTCCTGTCGATCGGCTCGATCACGACCGTCAATCGCCATGATGCGATGGACCCCTCGCTCTGGATCGCCTCGGGGGTTCCCTGGCAACCGTACGCGAGGAGACAGCATCCGATCAGAAGCGTCCGGAATGGCTTGAACAGGAACTTCATCGGATGTTCCATCGGCCCACGAAGAACCTTGCCATCGCGAAGAAGACTATTCCGCATCCGAGCAGAATTGCATACTGCTGCCATAACGACATGAACAACTGCGGAATTCCCTGGTTCGCCGGGGCGAACCACAACACCTGCTGATAGCCCTCGATCGCCCAGTGATTGAATGTCCAGTTACCGATCTCCTGCATGAACTCCGGCATNAAGAACGTCGGGACCATGCTTCCACCAACGGCACTGATGATCAGGATGAGGATCGTGGAAATGCCATTGAGTTGCTGGCGACTCCTGCACAGGCTTGCCAGAAGCAGGGCGAACGAACCGCATGCGAACGATGTCAGAAGGGACATGATGAGTACGCCGATCGCGTTGTGGATATTGAAGAAATCAACATCGAAGAAAATATCCGCCCACATGAACATGATCACCAGCTGTACGGTGCCCATCATGATGCTGAACAGCCACTTCGATATCAGGAGCATGTTGATGCCGAGTCTCGTCGACAGCAGTCTGCCGAGTACCCCCATCTGCTCGTCGTCCAGCAGGCTGCCTGCGGCACCCACGCATGAGAACAGCAGGAACATGACTCCAATGGCCGCAGCGTAGTAGTTGACGAGCTTCCGGTTGCTTCCCTCGTTGGTCTTCCTGTCCACCTGTGTCGTCGTGATCGGGATCATGAACGAGTCGAGTTTCGGCTCGTTGCCAGTGGGATTCTTCTGCTCTGGTTTCTCGGCCTTGCCCATGATCTGGTTTTGGGCCGCCTTCTGGACCAGCTCCTCGAGCTTCTCCTGCCGCCCCGTCAGACCACCGGTGGCGCTCTTGAGCTGTGCGATGCCCCTGAGCATCATCACCTCGGACATGTCCTGGAAGAGGACCTTGCGGATGACTCCCTGTGCGACCTGCAGAGCGATCGGCTGTGCCGGGTCGGACACCAGCTGCAGCGGCGCCGCCTTGCCTGTCGGATCAAGCAGTTCGTCCTGGAACCCCTTGGGGATGACCAGGCCCACTGGAACATCACCATCGGCGACGACCTTCCTGATCTGCTCAGGTGTGTACAACGGTGAACTGACACCGGGGCGATCCATGATCCTGAGGTTCCTGCTCTGTTCACCAAGCACCTGGACGAGTCGTCGACTCGCATCCGTCTGGTCTTGGTCCACGTAGGCGATCTGGACCGTCGGCCCGTCCTTGTCACCTGCGCCGAACACCTGGGCGAAGATCGAGAAGAAGATGATCGGCAGTATGAACACCAGGCCGATCGAGACCTTGTCCCGAACCAGCATGATCATGTTGACCTTCATGAGGGTCCAGATCATTCCCTGAGATCCTTTCCGGTCAGCTGCAGGAACACATCCCTGAGATTCGGGCTCTCCACGTGGAGTTCCTGCATCACCAGGCCAGCTGCATGGATCTGGTTCATGAATTCGGAGAGTCCGCTGTCGAGTCGATCGAGTGATCCGATCGCCCGGTTTTCCTCCAGCTCGAAGCCAGTGATCAGCGTTCCCTCNGGGATCGGGCTCGCGAACGTGGCTTCGACGTTTCTCCTGTTGCCGATCGTCTCTTCCACGAGCTCGCTCATGGTCCCCGAGGCGATGTTCTTCCCGTGATCGATGATCACGATTCGATCAGCGGTCTGTTCCGCCTCATCAAGCTGGTGAGTGGTGAGCACCAACGAGGTCCCCTTCTGGCGGAGTTCCGCCAGCATCGACCAGATGCGTTCCCTGCTCTGTGGATCCACTCCGACGGTCGGCTCATCCAGGAGGAGGAGCTTCGGTTCATGAAGAATGCTGCACCCGATGTTGAGTCGTCTCTGCATTCCACCTGAGAAATGCTTGATGACCTGATCACTTCTCTCTGTAAGGCCGGTCCATTCAAGCACCCGGTCGATCCGATCACTGCGATCATGCGACGGTACACCGAGCAGTTGTGCGAAGCAGGAGAGGTTCTCCCTTGCTGTCAGCAGTGGGTAGAGTGCGATCTCCTGTGGAACGACCCCGAGCCCCTCGCGTCGCGCTCGTCCATGCAGCTTTCTCGTATCCTTTCCGAACAGCTCGATCGAGCCGGAATCAAGTTTCTCGTGTCCCCCGATCGATCGAACGAGTGTCGTCTTTCCCGCACCGTTGGGCCCCAGCAGCGCGAGCCATTCTCCCGGTTCCACACGAAGATCGACTCCATCAAGAGCGTTGATCCTCCGGAATCGCTTCCTGGCATCGGTGACCACGAGGCATGGGACATCCGGGCTGCCAGGAGCTCCTTGACGGTCGGCCTGTGAGGGGTTGTCACTCATGGGTCGCCCCGATTCTTCCAGCCAGTCGGAGGAAGTGGTTACATGCCCTTGTTATCGAGGCCGGGATAGTTCGGCGTGGGTTCAGCAAGAGGAATGAACCATCGTTGGACATAATCCGGCACGAACTTGCCAAACGCAGTCGACTTCAGCTTCACGGTCATCAACTGGTACGTGTTGCCATCCGGGTATCCCACATCAACCTCGGCCTTCAAGCCACGGATGCGCACCTGTTCGACTGTCCAGGTGATCTGTCCCTGCTCGGTCATCGGTTCAGCATCGTCACCGAGCCTCTTCTGGACATCCTTCCAGACGAGCATCGTCGTGCCGGGAGGAAGATTGAAGATCAACGGCTCATCCTTGCCGGTCTGGACATGTGCGTATCGAAGGCCTGCAGCCATGACCTCTGGACACGGCGCGATCCATGGAGCGAGAAACTGGGTTCCCTCCACGGGTGGATATGTGGCCAGGGGGGTGCAAGAGCAGAACAGCGGGACAAGGATTGAGAGCAACACGAGTCGAAACCCATGGATGCGACTGCCCTGCATGCTCATTCCTCCGCCTTGGAGATCTGCCAGTATTCCAGTTCCACGGGAGCCTGTCGGCCGAAGATCGTGACCAGGACGCGGACAAGGCCCTTGTCCGGGAAGACCTCGTCGACACTTCCCTCGTAGTTCTCGAACGGCCCTTCCTTGATGATGACCGAATCGCCCTGAGCGAACTCGATCTTGACCTGGGGCAGTTCCTCCGGCTTCTTCGAGTCCTCGAGCATCTTCTCGACTTCACGGGGCCCCATGGGAGTCGGTCTCCCGGCCGTACCGACGAAGTCACCGACACCGGTGGTCTCCTTGATGAGGAAGAAGACATCCTGTGGAATCCTGCCATCGGGCTCGAGCCGCATTTCGACGAACACGTAGCCCGGGTAGAGCTTGGTCTCCGTGATCCGCTGCTTGGCGGCCTTGAGTGTCTTGATCTTCTCGGTCGGGACCATGATGCGGCCGACCAGTTCCTCCATGCCCTCGATCTGAACCTTGCGAAGGAGCGTCTCTCGGACCGAGCTCTCCTTGTTGGAGGCGACACGAAGAACGAACCAGTTCATCCCCTCCCGGTACATGGGCAGATCGGTTGCTGGATCGAATTCCTCCGATTCCTCCGGGGTCTTGGAGGAGGTCGTCACGGCACGACCGCCTCCGGCGGTCGATGCCAGGGTTCCACTTGTGGCGACGCCCACGCTCTTGAGCGACCGGGCAGCGGCCGAGACCGCGGCGCGTCCGGTGGCCAGGCTCTTCTTGCGAGGCTCCTCCGCCTGTGGCTCAGGAGCCTCCTCGGCTGCGGGTGCTTCGGTCACCCCTGCTTCTTCCGCAGTCGATTCCGTTGAATCCTGCGCATCCTGCAGCGGCTGTTCCGTGCCCTCGTCCGGCACCTGGGGGTTCTCGTTGGTCTGGTCATTCATGGTGTGATTGATCCGTGATCATGATGCTGTTGGAACATCCAGCACCCTGGCCCATACGAAGAAGAAGAAGAAGACCTTGTCGAACGCCCAGCAGAACACGCTGATCAGCGCTGCGAAGAGGATGACGACGATGGTGGAACCGGTGATCTCACGCTTGGTCGACCAGTTCACCTTCTTCATCTCACCCTCGGTGGCGATGAGGAAATCGACCGACTTCCTGCGAGTACCGATCAGCCAGTAGGCGATCCATCCAAAGCAGACCACGAACAGGAGTGCGGCACCAGCGCCCACGTAGACCTCGGGGAGATCGCCATAGTCGATGGCTTCCAGGTGCTGCCAGAGCCACCACGCGCCCATGAAGATGATCAGGCCAGCGGCGATCGCCGTCATGAGGCGAGTCCAGTATCCCTGTCCCTTCTTGTAGATGCTCAGTCCCATTGATCATTGTCCCTTGCTGGGTTCCTGCCAGTATCGTGCAGGTTCAACACGCCAGGAGTGACTCGAACACTCAACCTGCGGATTTGGAATCCGCTGCTCTGCCAATTGAGCTACTGGCGTAGACGGTTCCAGTCCCAGGCGAGCACTGTGCGATCACCGACGCACCTGCGACTACTTTCTCTTGATCTTATGCAGCGTGTGCTTTCGAAGCCTCGGGGAATACTTCTGCAAGCCTTCCTTGATCTTCTCCGCGATGCCGCCCTTGACCCGGATGTTTGTTCTGTAGTTCAGGTCACCGCATTCGGAGCACTGAAGCCAGACATATTCTCTATCAGTTGATTTCTTGGCCATGTTCGAATCTCAACCTGAACTGACTGCGACTCCGTTCCCGTTGCGATGCCTGGCTGCCTCCATGAACGGCCAGTCGTTTTCGTACCCGCCTTCCAGCCCGTGTCACCTGGTGGTGACACGGGCCGAAGGCCGAGTGTCTTGAACCTGCATGACCGGGTCGAGCGACCCGGTTGCAGGGTTGACTCATCATCTACTCGACGATCTTCGTGACGACGCCCGAGCCGACCGTACGGCCACCTTCTCGAACGGCGAATCGAACACCCTCTTCCATGGCGACCGGCTTGCCTTCAAGGTCGACCTTGAGGGTGACGTTGTCACCAGGCATGCACATCTCGACGCCGCCGAGCAGCTCGAGCTTGCCGGTGATGTCGGTCGTCCTGAAGTAGAACTGCGGCTTGTAGCCGGAGAAGAACGGCGTGTGACGACCACCTTCCTCCTTCGTCAGGACGTAGACTTCGCCCTCGAACTGGAGGTGAGGCTTGATCGACTTGGGCTTGCAGAGCACCTGGCCTCGTTCGATCTCGTCCTTTTCAACACCACGCATGAGGCAGCCGACGTTGTCACCAGCCTGCCCTTCCTCGAGCGACTTGTTGAACATCTCGACGCCGGTGACCGTGGTCTTGCTCGGCTCTTCCTTCAGGCCGACGATCTCGATTTCATCACCGACCTTGACCACGCCACGCTCGATACGACCGGTTGCGACGGTACCACGACCCTTGATCGAGAAGACATCCTCGACCGACATCAGGAACGGCTTGTCCGTTTCTCGTGGCGGCTCGGGGATGTAGCTGTCCAGTGCGTCCATGAGTTCCTGGATGCAGCCGGTCTTCTCCGGGTTGTCCGGCTCGTTCAGCGCCGGGAAGGCGGCACCACGGATGATCGGGGTGTCATCGCCCGGGAAGTCGTACTTGTCCAGGAGCTCGCGAACTTCCATCTCGACCAGGTCGAGAAGGTCATCGTCATCAACGAGGTCGACCTTGTTGAGGAACACGACGATCTTCGGAACGCCCACCTGGCGTGCGAGCAGGATGTGCTCACGGGTCTGTGGCATCGGTCCGTCCGAGGCTGAGACGACCAGGATGGCGCCGTCCATCTGTGCGGCACCGGTGATCATGTTCTTGACATAGTCCGCGTGACCCGGGCAGTCGACGTGCGCATAGTGGCGGTTGTCACTTTCGTACTCGACGTGTGAGGTGGCGATCGTCAGGATCTTCGTGGGGTCTCGTCGACCTTCACTCTCGGAGGCCTTGGCAACCTCGTCATATCCCTTGAATGTCGCCAAGCCCTTTGCGCCCTGGACTGCCGTGATTGCAGCGGTCAGCGTAGTCTTGCCATGGTCGACGTGGCCGATCGTGCCAACGTTGACGTGCGGCTTGGTTCTTTCAAATACGTCCTTGGCCATCTTTGGTTATCTCCAACAATGTCTGTTCCAGTGATGTTGGCTCTACTCTTGACAGCCAACCTTGTCCTTGCGGAAGTCGATTCGACACGACGCATGTCGACTCGATGTTCCCTCCGGCAGCGCCTTCGGGTCTGGGCCATGTGCAGCCCAGTGCAGAGCCACCAACGGGATTTGAACCCGTGACCTCACCCTTACCAAGGGTGTGCTCTACCACTGAGCTACGGTGGCTACGTGTACAGGTGATTCAATTGTATGACGAACACGAGATTCGTCCCGCCGGTCGCTCTCCTGTCTTCACCCGGCGGTATGAGGACAGGCCTGATACGGAATAAAAACCGTCCCGGGCGGGGACGGCAGGCCAATAGTGTAGCGATCCTCTGGGTAAAGACAAGACACCAGAGGCCTGGAGCCCTCCAGGTGCCAAAAACAGGGGCCAGAGCTCAAAAAAGCCGGTCTACCTCTTATCCAGATTGCGGACTCGGATTCTCCGGTCCTGCTCGAGCTCGTCCAGGTCCTCCCATGGTGGCTCACTGCGGACGTGGCCATCCATCATCAGCATGATCGCCACGTCACCGGCATACCGGAAATCCACCTGGGACTCGGTCTGGCTGTTGGCATCCCCAAACCCGGTGCTGTCCGGCTCGATGACCTCCCCGGCGTATGAATCGACCAGGTACAGGGATTCGGCCTCCCGCCTGATCTGGGCGAACGTGTACCAGTTGCCGTTGCGGGAATCGAAGAAGTTGTTGGCCGCGAAGTATCCGGGATCACCCTTGTGGTTGGCCCCGGGGCCGTAAGGCAGTTCCGGGCCACCGGTGCCGGTGGACTCGTTCTGGAAGGTGTTCCTGGAATTGGCTACCTGCGAGCGGAACGGGTTCTCGTAGTCGGGGAACGACCTGTAGAAGACGCTGTCCGGAGCGTCGTAGCGGTAGTTCCACTCGGTCGTGTTGTCGACCGTGTCCGGGAGCAGGACGGGACCGAGTCCGGAGATCGTCCACAGGGTGTCCGCCCAGGTGCCTTCATGGAGGTCTCCCACGTTCGGGATCGAGCCCGGAGGAGAGGCCGACCGGACCTTGCCCTTGTAGGACGAGGTCGTGTAGTCGAAGCGACTCGGCGGGACGAATTCCCTGTTGTCGGTCGAGTACATCTTCATGTAGGTGAAGACCTGTTTCATGTTGTTCTGGCTGCTCGCCCAGTCGGCATTGGATGAAACAACGCCGATCGCTGGCAGCAGGATCGCCACCAGGACAACGATGACGCCGACCACGGTGATGATCTCAACCAGACTGAAGGCTCTTCGGCCCGTTCGTGCAACAGTGTCCTTGCTCACATGTGGCTCCTTGATCCGGTCAAAGCTCCAGTTAAGGATACCCCTCCGGCATGCCAGGTGTTCCGTCTTTCTGCCTTTACACTGCATATGAAGGGCCATGGACGGACCGTGGGGTCATCCCATGTTCATGGTCATGAGGAATTCGCCATTGCTCTTGGTCTTGGCGACCCGTCCTCTCAGCAGTTCCATCGCCTCGACGACATTCATGTCGGCAACGACCTTCCGCAGTCGAGTGATCAGCTCCTCCTCCTTCGGATCCAGGAGCAGTTCCTCGCGGCGGGTGCCACTTGCTGCGACATCGATCGCAGGCCAGATGCGCTTCTCGACGAGCTTCCGGTCAAGGTGAAGCTCGGCGTTGCCCGTGCCCTTGAACTCCTCGAAGATGACCTCGTCTGCACGGCTGCCGGTGTCCACGAGGGCGGTGCCGAGGATCGTGAGCGATCCCCCATCCTCGATGTTCCGTGCCGAACCGAAGAACTTCTTCGGCTTGATCAGCGCTGCGGAGTCGACACCGCCGGAACCGATCTTGCCACTGTTGGGCATCGCGTTGTTGTAGCCCCTGGCCAGTCGTGTGATCGAATCGAGCAGGATGACCACGTCCTCGCCGAACTCGACCATCCGCCTGGCCTTCTCGGTGACCATGTCTGCGACCTGGATGTGCCTGGAGGCCTCCTCGTCGAACGTGCTGGCAACGACCTCGACATGTTCGGGGGTGTTCCGACGGAAGTCGGTGACCTCCTCGGGCCTCTCGTCGATCAGGAGCACGATCACGTGTACGTCCGGATGGTTCTTTGCGATCGCGTTGGTGATCTGCTGGAGGATCACGGTCTTGCCCGTCCTGGGTGGAGCGACGATCAACGCTCGCTGTCCGAATCCCAGCGGCGTCACCATGTCGATGATGCGCGTCTCGATCTTGTCCGGTTCACCGAGGATCTCCAGCTGGATTCTCGTGTTGGGGTGAAGCGGTGTCAGGTTCTCGAAGGTCGGAAGATCGTTCAGTTCCTTGGGATCCTTCCCGTTGACCTCGATGACGCGCAGCAACGCGAAGTACGTCTCCGCCTCCTTCGGCGGGCGGATGACGCCCTTGATGATCTGCCCCTTGCGAAGTCCGAAACGACGGATCTGCGACGGGCTCACGTAGACATCATCGGCACAGGGAAGGTAGGAGTACTCGGGGCTTCTCAGGAACCCGTATCCGTCGGGCATGACCTCAAGCGTGCCCTCTCCCATCATGAGTCCCTGCTTCTGGGCCCGAGCCTTGAGCACCTCGAAGACGAGCTTCTGCCTCGTCAGCGACTGGTAGTCCTCGACGCCTTCCTTCTTGGCGAGCTTGTGAAGTTCATCCGACTTCATCTTCTGCAGCATCGCGAGATTCAGGTCGTCCTTCTTCGCGACGTCGTACTTGCCCTGAGTCTCCTCCTCCAGCGCGAGTGCTTCGGCCTCCAACTGTTCGTCGGAGGGGACGGATCCTGGAGCCAGGGTCATCGTTGCGACACCACCCGAGGATGATGAGCCACCGCCCTTGCGCCTTCTCCGCCTTGATTTGGACTTCTTGCTGCCAGTCTGCGTCTTTGCTTGATCCGTCATGATCTTCTTTTCATTTGCATCGAACCGTTCTACATGCACGATCTGTCGGGCCTGATCCAGCCGCCTGTCCGAGTCGGACTCCCTGCTGCGTGGATCACGTGCACTGGTTGATGCCTGAACCTCTGTTCTGCCCANCTGGCGGGGCCGCCCCGCCAGCATCAATTCAATTCTTTTCAATGAGTATCCCGGTCACCCCGGGCAATGATCTTCAGTCTGAAGGGGGAATAGACCGTGAGCCTGTGTTCACTCGGAATCAACCGGCATCGTCTGGCGCCAGTATCGTTCCAAGCATCTCGTGTACGGTCTCTCGCAAGCGGNTGATGTCACCCTCGTTGCTGAGTACATGATGTGATCTTTCACGCTTCCGGTCAAGTGGCAACTGGGCTTCTTCACGCTCTGAATGCTTGGAAATCGGCCATTTCCGGTTGATTTCCACCCGTTGCTGTCTGATGTTCTTCGGAGTGTCCACGTAGAGGATCACGTCACATTCCTCGCCCAGCCCCGCTTCCAGCAGCAGTGGAGCGTCGATCACCAGTGCCCGAGCACCCACCGGAGCATCATCGAAGATCCGTCCGCGCTGCTGCTCGACCATCGGGTGAATGATCGATTCCAGCCATGTCCGCAGTTCCGGGTCATCGAAGACCTTCCTTGAAACGGCCTCGCGATCCACGCTGCCATCGTTTCCGAGGACATCATCCCCGAGCCGTCGGGCCAGTTGCTGTTTCACATCGGGTTGCTCCAGGGCCTGCCTGGCCAGTGCGTCCGAATCACAGACGACACAGCCTGCTTCACCCAGGATCCCGGCAACCGTGCTCTTGCCCGAGCCGATCCCACCGACGATTCCTATGACGATTGGTTGGTCTTTTCCTGTCATCGGTACGTGCATTCAATGCATGGTGTTGCGGGCACGAGATCGTTCATGCATGCGTCTTCCGTCCCCCACCATGGTAGTGCGATGTCCGGCCTCGGGACCGGTTCACGAGACAACCCGTCTCCACGTCGTGCCTTCCGGGCCATCCTTGATCTCGATCCCCATCTGGAGGAGATCATCCCGGATTCGATCGGCCTCCTGGAAGTCCTTCCGCTGGCGGGCCTCCAGGCGCTGGTTGATCAGGTCGTCGATTCCACCATCCTCCTCGTTGGAACCGGCGTCCTGCTCCAGGTCCATGACACCGAGGACGGAGTCCATCTTCATCAGCGCGTCCAGCTCAGCCCTGCACGTCGCCTTGCCCGCATCAGCAGGAATCACCGTCAACCCACGGGCGGCTGACACCGCCTCGTTGAGCGAACCGATCGCTCCGGCGATGTTCAGGTCGTTGCCGAGTGCTTCGATGAACTCGTCCAGGCCCCGTTGAAGCGGCCCCGGCCCATCGACATCCAGCGACGAGTCGATGTTCTCCTGCAGATGCGTCTTCATCTTGATCCACCGGTCTATCTGTCGCTGCGCATCCTTGAGTCCCTGGAAGGTGAAGTTCGCGTTCACCCTGTAGTGGGTCCGGGTCAGCTCGAGCCGGATCGCCGCAGGCGTCGCCCCACGCGAAAGCAGGTCCCTCACCGTGAAGAAGTTGCCCTTGCTCTTGCTCATCTTCTGGCCCTCGACGATCAGGTGCCGGGTGTGGAACCAGTGACGAGCGAACTGTGGTTGCCCGGTGCTGCAGCAGGACTGCGCGATCTCGCATTCGTGGTGCGGGAAGATGTTGTCCTCGCCACCGGAATGCAGGTCGATCATTCCCTTCTCGCCGGGAACCAGGTCGCCCAGCAGTGATTCNGCCATTACCGAGCACTCCAGGTGCCAGCCCGGGTATCCCTCGCCCCACGGGCTGGCCCACCTCATGAGATGCTTCGGGTCCGGTTTCCACAGCATGAAGTCGGCCGGATCCTTCTTGACCTGCTGGTGTTCGGACTGGATTCGTCCACCAAGCCCTTCCTTCAGGCTGTCGATCGTGTTGCCACTGAGTGCCCCGTACTGCGGGTAGCTTCGAACATCGAAGTAGACGACACCATCCTCGGCGACGTAGGCATGACCCCTGGCCACGAGCGACTCGACCATGCTGATCATCTGCGGGATGTAGTTGGTGGGCNTGGGCATCCGTTCCGGGTGTTCATCAACGTCGTGGGCGATCCTGAGCCCGAGCGTCCGCGCATCCTCCATGAAGGCCTCGCTGTAGAACTCGGCGATCGCCATGGGATCGTTCGGGTCGACCTGCACGCCTTCCGGCAGCGCCCCCGACTTCTTCGCCTCGAGAAGTCTCTTGCTGGCGGCTTCCATCTTGTCCTCGCCACCACCATCGGCGTCCGTGTCGTCGGTCATGTGCCCGACGTCCGTGATGTTCATCACGTGGATGACGTCATATCCGAGAAGCTCAAGTGTCCTTCGAAGCAGATCGGCGTTGAGAAACGACCTGAAGTTCCCGATGTGGGCGTAGTCATAGACGGTCGGTCCGCAGCTGTAGAAGCTGACAANCTTTCCCTCCGGATCAAGCGGAGTGAATTCCTCGTCCTGGCGAGTCAGCGTGTTGTAGAGCTTCAGTGCCATTCTGTTCAAGCGTACCTGCTCTCAGCGGACTCCGTCCATGCCCGATTCAGGCAGGCTTCTGCCGTGGTCGTATCGACCTGGCAGGATTGCCACCATAGATGGTCCACGGATCCAGGTCCTTCACCGCCACACCTCGAGCTGCGAGGATCGTTCCCTCGCCGACCACGACACCGGGTCCGACGAAGGCATCCGCAGCGATCCAGGCATCATCACCGATGGTGATTTTCGGTCGCAGCAACGGCATGTCGGGGTCGTTGTAGTCATGGCTTCCAGCGCAGAGATGCGCATTCTGGCTCACGGTCACCCTGGCCCCGATCGTGACCGCCCCGAGGCAGTAGGCGTGGGCGCTGTCGCCGAGGCAGCTGTTGCCCCCCATGCTGAGGTTCCATGGACACTCGACCCGTGCTGTCCGGACGATGTGGCAACTCGGATGGATGCTGGCTCCGAAACAGTTCAGGAGGAACGCACGCCATCGCCTCATCGGCCTCGGGGACCACCGGAACAGGCTGGCCTGGACCATCGCCCAGCACGCCCTCCTGATCTTCTCACCAGTGGAGTAGGGGCTGACATGCCGATGATCATGTTGTCCAGGTGACTCGCTCATGACTGTTCTGCCGTTTCCCCGTGGGTCNTCACCCGTTCCCCGATCCCGTACCGCCTTTCTGGCGTATTCTACATCGACCACATGACCCTCCGGATCGCACTCGATGGGCTCAAATCACGACAACCCCACCTCCTTGACGAATCCGGATGCGGCTCAGCCCGGCAGTGGCGAGTTCTCGGTCGTCATCCTCACCCTGGATGAGCAGATCAACATCGAGGCGTGCATCCGAAGCCTCGAGGGGATCGATGACATCCATGTGCTTGATTCGGGCTCCAGCGACCAGACGTGCGAGATCGCCCGCCGGATGGGCGCATCGGTCTCCGTGAATCCGTTCGAGTCGTTCGGGAGCCAGCGAAACTGGGCCATCGACAACATGCCGATGAAGCACGACTGGGTGCTGCACCTGGATGCCGATGAACGCATGACTCCCGAACTGCTCGCCGAGATCCGATCGCTGGTCTCCGGCGCCCCCGCCGAGGCCGGCTTCTACGTACCGAACAAGCTCATGTTCATGGGGCGGTGGCTCAAGCGTGCCGGTGGCTACCCCAGCTACCAGGTCCGACTGTTTCATCGAGGTCGACTCCGGTTCACCGACTACGGACACGGGCAGAGGGAGCAGACCGATGGTGAACTTGGATACCTCGAGCACCCCTACCTGCACGACGCGTTCAGCAAGGGCCTGGACGACTGGATCGCAAAGCACAACGGGTACAGTTCCAAGGAGTCGATCCAGGCGCTCGAGGAGAAGAGGGCCGGTCTTCGATTCAGCGACTTCTTCAGCAGGGACGGGATCGTCCGCCGTCGCGCCTTGAAGAGGCTCGCCTACCGTCTCCCCGCCCGCGCCTCGATCCGCTGGTGGGTCATCATCCTCCTGCAGGGTGGTTTCCTCGAGGGACGACCCGCGCGGACCTATGCAAGCCTCGTGGTGATGTACGAGCGGATGACCAGCATCAAGATGAAGTGGGAGGAGTACAACCAGGACCGATCCGACACCTGATCCGGATCATCCCTGGACGCTGAGCCGGTTCCCCACGATTCCATCGATCTTCCCNGGCCGCTCTTCCTGTTCACCCGCGGCGGGAACCGAATCGATGTTCCCCGACTGCTCGTTCGACTCGATGGTTCGTTCCATCAGCATGAGCCACGTCTCCCGCTCGTACTCCAGGAGCTTCAGCGCCTCCTCGAGCGGCTGGGCGGACATGTCCCCGTTGGCCTTGACCAGGAGGTTGAACACGTAGGTGTACAACCCGTTCAGTCGTTCACAGAGTTCGGGATCATGCTCGGGCCTGAGGCTGGACATCAGTTCCGTGAGGATGGCCTGCGATCGGGACACGCCCTCGTACACCGATTCGAACTCCGACTCGTTGACCCCCTGGATCGCCTGCTGAACGAACTTGATCGCACCATCGAGGAGCATCAGTCTCAATTCAGCCGGCGAGGAGGTCATGACCTTCGTCTTGAGGTACGTTTTTGGATCCATTGGTTCGTTCCTGCTCGCATGTGTTCCGAAGTGCCAGTCGACATCGACCGGATCATGTCATCACTACTGGGCAAGGCCTCCGAGGGAGGCGAAGGCGGCGCTGGAGGCCAGTGAGGCCAGCGCCGATTGCTGGCCNTGAAGCTTGGCCAGTGCCGTCTCCATCGCTGCGAACTCACGTTCAAGGCGCAATCGCTTGGCCTCGAGCCTTTCGTCAATGGCCTCGATGCGCCTGTTGGCCGCATCGATCAGCGTCTGGAACCGGTCATCGGCGATCGAGATCGTTCCATTGGTCGAATCGGTCATGCCTTCCAGGAGTTGGTCGAACAGGTCCCCGAATCCGAGTCGAGTCGTCTGTACCCCATCGGCTGGAATGGTGACGCCTGGAAGGAGTTCTTCCTCGGTGATCGTCTCCTGCTCGAATGCCGCGAACAGGGCTTCGACCGCGGACGGGTCGGACTGCATCGCCGCGTCCAACCGTTCCTGGTCGAGTTCGAGAAGGCCATCGGCACCGATGGAGATGCCGACCTCGTAGAGGTACTGGAATCCCGTTTCAGTCCCCATGGAAGAACCCTGCACGGTCGAGTGAAGCATGTTCTTGATCATCGAGACTGTCGAGTCACCCAGGAGCGGTCCCCTCGCCTGAGATTCCGCATCGTACGAGTCGTACGAGTTGATCTTCTCGATGATCGCGTTGAACGCCTCGACGAACTCCTGGATCCTTCCAATGGCCTGTGATTCATCCTTGTCCACGTTGATCGTGACCAACTCGTCGCTGGCCGACACCGCCTGCAGTTCCAGGCCGGGGATCACGCTGTCGAACGTGTTGCTGCTGCTGCTGATCACGATCGACTGGGACGGATCATCGTTGCCTATGAAGATCTTCGCGTCCCTGCCGCTGGAGAGCACGGACAGGCCGATGTCGACACCATGCGTGTCGATGACCAGTTCGCCGTCATACCCGCTGATCTTCGAAGCCAGGCTCAGTCGGAACGAGTTGCTCCCCTGCCCCGTGTTCATGAAGGAAGCGTCCACCGGGATGTTCGCCTGGTTGATCTTCTCGATGACCTGTTCAATCGTGTCCGATGCATCCAGGTCGACCATCCTTGCATAGGAGGCGTCCAGGTTGCCGCCGGGTGCATCCGCCGATCCGACCAGGTTGAGATCCGCGGCCGTCGAGCCGGTCACGGTCTCCACCGTCAACGCGGTGATCGGTGTATCGGTGTTGGTGTCGATGAGCACCAGGCCGTCGCCGTTGGCATTGATCTGCGCCTCGACGGCCAGCCCTCGTGAATTGATCTCGCGCATCACGTCATGAAGCGTCGACGAGTCGGCAGCGATGTCCACGACCGCCGACTGGCCCGATGAATCGGTGATCCTGAAGGTGCCCAGACCGATGCCGCGACCGTAGTTGAGCGTGTCCAGCTTGGTGCCGAAATCCAGGTACCGATGCTCGAGATTGCTTCCGATCATCCGGTCGGAAAACTCGGATATGTTGAGTCCGAGTGCATCCCTTGCGTCACCCGTGACATTCAGTGGAAAGTCGCCCCCTGTCGAGTCGACAAGCAGCAGGCCGATCCCCTCGTCGTTGAGCCGAGCCGTGACACCGACGCCCCCTGCCTGAAGCTGCTGGTTGATCGTGTCCAGGAGCTCGTCGATCGTCTCCGCCTGATCCAGGTCGGTGATGACCGTCGAGACTCCTGTCCGGTCATTGATATCAAGAGTCGATCCTCCCATGAGGCCGTTTCCACCATTGAGGTTCTTCACCAGCGTGCTGTCGAGCCCCGAGATGATCCTGGTCCCGGTGATGTTTGAATTGGATTCCGCGCTCATCAATCCAAGGTCCGACCTGGTCTGATTCGTGATCTGCTCTGACTGGCTCGAGCCATCACCATCACCGGGCAGGAAGGAGATGTTGCCGAATTCCGAAAAGAACTCCAGCCTGTGACCATCGTCTGAAATCGTGATCCTGGCTCGCCCGAGGGTCTGCTGGGACACGCGATCCATCAATTCCTGGATCGTGCTGACACGGTCCATCTGGACGTTGTTCGGGATCGTCGAACCGACGATCAGGTCTCCGCTTCCCCCGCCGCTGCCGGTGTAGATTCCCAGGTCCTCGGCGGTCTGTGATCCATTGACCCCGGCTCCCAGGACCTCAATCGGATCCGCACCGCCGAGATTGTCCTGGAGCAGGAACCCATCGGATGTCTCGTTCAATGACATCACGACCTCACCCTCGCCAAGCTCGAGTTCCAGCGACTGGTTCACCCGGTCCAGCAGCTGCCCCACCGTCGTGACAGCCTCTTCCAGCACCGTTCCATCCGTGTCGAGGATTCTCCCGAGGTCGATCTCTATGTTGGTGCCGTCACTGGTCCTGATCAGCAAGTCGGGGTCATTCGTCGAGTTGATCGCGATCCCGTCCCCGTTGTTCAGATCCGAAAGCAGCGTTCCAGCCTCGATGGGAGCGTCGATCCGCCCGAGATCGATGTCGAATACATTGACATTATTCAGTTGCAGGCGGAAGTCGACCGCGTTGTCACGTATGAACACTCCATTGCCGTCATTGAGCGTCGAGAGCGCAGTTTGTGCGCCAATGCTCATGATCGATGCGCCATCGATCCGTCCTTCGGCCGAGGTGCCCTCGATCCCCAGGTCGGTCGCCGTGAAGGAACCACCATGATTGGCCACAGTGAGTGCGCCCGCCCCACCCGACTGATCGGTGATCGTGAGACCGTCTCCAGTGGCCTCTGCGGTGATGGACAGGCCCGCGGCCTGGTTGATGCGCTGGATCACCTCGTTGATGGTGGTCGCCATCGAGAGATCGACGATGGCGTTGTTGCCGAGTGAATCCGTGATGCTGATCCTTCCCCTGCGGACCCCGTCATCACCGTTGAGCTCCGACAGGTTCTTGTCCGTGCCAAGACGTCCCTGACCGAATTCGAACGTGACCGAATCCAGTCCCATGGGCGTCGAATCGGAAGTGGCGAATCCCATGCTGAGCTTCTGGCTCGTGGACATCAACTGCTTCACGTAGAACGAATACGTACCTGGAACGACTCCCGATGAAGCGAATGCCTGCATCACATCCTGGTTCGAACTGTTGGCGTTTGCAGCACCGAACACGTTCTCGTTACGGAAACTTGACGCAATGTTCTTCAATGCGAGCAGGCTCGAGTTGATGTCGAGCATGGCTGCCTGCGCTGCCTGGAGTCCGACGATCCGTTGCTGAATCGGGTACTTCGACTGCGCCTCGAGCGCCATGAGCTGATTGACCAGCGACCCGGTGTCGATGCCGCTGATCAAGCCGATGCTGGAACTGATCGAACTCACTGCAGGCTCCTTGGTCGATGCCTGCGAGGTTCCTCCATGGAGTCCGCTCAGGCAGCGATGTCCAGTGACCAATCCTGCGGTTCATGAAGATCCTGGATACGCCAGGTCGGCAGGAGCAGGTCGCAACGCCTGTACTCGAGCAAATCCGATGCCCATGAGCCAAGAACCCGGGCAAAGTCGGCCTTTGCCTGTTCCATGGCCATGTTCGATTGTTCAACGGTCGGTCGCTGCATTGTTCCTGGCTCCAAGGGGTCCGTGAGACCCCTATCGACCAGGCTCAGGCGCTGCTGAACCCAACCTGCGCAATTGGTACAAACCAATTCACCGACATAGCGTCCGATAATAATTAGAACCGTTCTATTCCAATGCGTCGGTATCCACCGAGACTCCCAGTCTCTGGCACAGGCCTTCGAACTGGTCATTGGAGTAGAAGCTCAGCGACATCTTGCCTGAACCAGGCTTGGCCCCACGAGTGATCTGCACACGGGTTCCAATCTGGTCACCGATGGCTTTCTCCAGTGCTTGGACATGTGACTTGGAGACGCCCCCCTTCCGTGTCGACGTGCCTGGTCCTGTCCGAGGATCCATGGCGTCTCGAACAGCCGACTCCAACTGCCGGACCGACCATTCATTCCGGACCGTGTTGCCAAGCAATACGTGTCGAAGCTTCAAGTCGGTACATCCAAGCAAGGCCTTCGCATGCCCCAGAGAGATCTGTTCCACGCGAAGCGCCGCAGCTGTAGTGTCATCTAAGTCACTTATTCGCAACAGGTTAGAAACGGTCGTCCGGTCAAGACCAACCTCCTTGGCGATCTGCTCATGAGTCAAGGAGAACTCGTCGGCAAGCCTTCGAAGCGCCATGGCGCGCTCCATGGGATTCAGGTCTTCTCGCTGGAGGTTCTCGATCAAGGCAAGTTCCGCGGCTTCTTGATCGGAGACATCACGGATGACGGCTGGGATCAACTCGAGTCCGATCTGCCTGGCTGCCCGCCACCGCCGCTCCCCTGCGATCAGCTCGAATCCTCCGCCTGTCCTCCGGACGACTATTGGCTGCATCAATCCAGCTGATTGAATTGAACCAGCCAGCTGGTCAAGCGCCTCCTGGTCAAAGGTCTCCCGGGGCTGTCGCGGATTTGGACTGATTTGATCTGTTCGGATCTCATCAATCCCCTGCCTGCTCGCTCCGTTCTCTGGGCCTGCTTCCATCCCAGGCTCATCAACGGAAATCGATCCGGATGAAACGCTGGACTCAGTCTTCCGGGCAGATTTGGAGAGTTCAACTGGCACCTGGATCAGGCTCCCGAGCCCCCTGCCAAGCTTGCGTCCGGTGGACTTCTTTGGACTAGTCTTCGTGGTCTTCTTGGTCGTTGCCATGGTTCAGTCCCCTGTGATTCGAATTGGCCCTATCGAGGCGCGACAATGGCAAGAAAGCCAAGGGCTACGACCCCAGGCCATGATTCGCAGTCAAGTTCGTTGTACTGAATCAAGATCGCTCTCCCTGGCGATTGGCGCTTCCTTGCAATATTTGAGTTATCCCACGTTCCACGTGGAACGTCAAGAAACCCTCCCATGACACTCACTCTCAACTTGTCCACAATCCTGTCGTGGAAAACTCCGGCAAGCACTACGACCCATGAGGGCCCTGACTGAATCGAAAATCACTACTTGGGGTCTGGATGGCTGGCAATACTCGTTTCAGCCCTGGCCTATTACCGCGATGATCCGTGGGCACCTGCCATCTTATCCACAGGCAAATTATGACTGTTCCACGTGGAACACGATGCCGTCCAGCAATTACGAGGCCTATCATTTTCGCCAGAAGAGGCTTCCGCGCGGAAAATAAAAAGCACGTTCGCGGCATGATCGATACATATAGATGCACTTTCGATGCAGATCGAATCATAATACGGCATATTATGAGTATGCCCCACTGTCCCTGAGATTGATTCTTGGTGGTATTCAACTGTGGGGGGATCGAATTCAATGCTGGGCACCGCGCCGGATCAAATTGCTCACCCAGATCTCCCAGGGAACCACATCCTTCGAGGGTGAAGACCCAACATCCGATCATGTTTGATGCGTGATCAGGCCACTTTCGATGGTCCGAAAAAACAGGATGCGGTAGGGGATGAATCGGCCGTTTCCGTCATTGCGGATTTTGAATCCAACAAGCATGCGTCTGGTCACTTCCACTTGCCTGAACAGGGAGTAGGATTCCATGTCCTGCCCACTGGTGGAACGATGGACAGGGGAGGAGTCAGGATGGTCCAGAGACAGTCATTCTCCGGTGTGATCGCCGCGCCATACACACCGTTCGATGTTAACGGCGCGATTGACTTGGGGCCGGTCAACGACCAGGTCGCGTTGTTTCAGGAGATGGGCGTCACCGGCGTGTTCATCTGTGGAACCACCGGCGAGGGGTTCAGGATGACCGTTGAAGAACGGATGTCCCTGACCGAGCGATGGTCGCAGGTTCGTTCCGACGGCATGAGGCTCTTCGTACATGTCGGGGCGAACACCGACGAGGACAGCATCATGCTGTCGTCACATGCTGCAGGGCAGAACGTCGATGCGATCGCCGCAAGAATTCCCGTCAGTGAACCGGGTGCGGGCAGAAATGTCGCCGAGGTGCTTGACCGGCTTGACGAGATCGCGTCGGCAGCGGGGGAGACCCCCGTGTACTTCTATGACATCCCATCACTTGACGGCGATCCGATCGCGACACATGCCATTCTTGAACGTGGGCGTGATCGAATCCGGAACCTCGCCGGGGTGAAGATCTCCCACACCGATCTTGATCACCTCCAACGATGCCTCGATGTCGGAAGTGATCACTTCGAGATCCTCTTCGGTGTCGATGAGATGCTGCTTTCAGCACTTGAACGCGGTGTGCATGGCGCCGTGGGCAGCACCTACAACTACGCGACACCTCACTATCTCAAGATGATCGAGGCCTTTGATTCCGGTGACATAGAAACCGCTCGAGAACTCCAGGACCGCTCCCGCAAGCTCGTTGATGTCCTCTACCAGTTCGGACTTCTTCGCGCGGGCAAGGCCATCATGACGATGATGGGAGTCGATTGCGGTCCGCCGAGGGATTCAGAGCAGCCGCTGAGTGTCGATGATCGACGTCGACTCAGGGACCAGATCGAGCCGCTGAACATCGTGGCGCGTCCGCTGGCCTGCTGATTCGAATTTACTGTTATGCGAGCAGTGGTTCGACGACGTGACCCTTCACGTCAGTCAGTCTCATGGCCCGGCCACCGAAATCAACCGTCAGTTCCTTGTGGTTGACTCCAAGCAGGTGCAGCATCGTCGCATGCAGGTCATGCACCTCGACGGGTTTATCGACCGCCTTGTAGCCATACTCATCCGTGGCGCCATGCACCGATCCTGCACGTGTTCCGCCACCGGCCATCCAGATGGTGTATCCGAAGGGGTTGTGATCCCTGCCATTGCCTCCCTGGGCGAAAGGGGTCCTGCCGAACTCGGCGGCCCAGACCACGAGGGTCTCATCCAGCATGCCTCGTGCCTTCAGGTCCTTCAGAAGCCCTGCGATCGGCTGATCGACACCGAGGGCGTTGGCCGTGTGGCCATCCTTGATGTTGTTGTGCTGGTCCCATCGATCCGTTCCCACATCCGGGCATGTCAGTTCAACGAAACGGACACCCTGCTCGACCAGCCGCCTGGCGAGCAGGCACTGCCTGGCGAAGATCCGGGTCTGAGCATGTGGCGAGTCGAGCCCGTACAACTGTCGGGTCGCCACGGATTCCCTGGTGATCTCAAGCACCTCAGGGACCGACCACTGCATGTTGAATGCCAACTCAGCATTGGCGATCGCTGACTCGAGTTCGTCCGGGTTTCCGTATCCACGGCTGGCCCTGGAGTCCAGGCTGTCCACAAGATCGAGTTTTCGCCGCTGTTGGTGGGGTGACTCCAACGGGCGGATGTTCGAGACTCCCTCGTCATCCGGCTTGAACAAGCTTCCCTGGAACCTCGCGGGAAGAAATCCATTGGAGAAACAGGACAGGCCGCCGGGTGGGACAAGGCCTCCGTTGAGAACGACGAAACCCGGCAGGTTCCTGTTGAGACTTCCAAGCCCATAGCTGACCCACGAGCCCATGCTCGGCCTGCCGGCGATTCCCTGGCCGGTATGAAGGAAGTAATTCGCGTTGGTGTGTTCGCTGAACTCCGAGACCATCGACCTGACGATGCAGAGGTCGTCGGCGCACGTCGCGACGTGGGGGAAGAGATCGCTGACCCAATGGCCCGACTGGCCGTGCTGCTTGAACTTCCACGGGGACTGGAGTGTCTTCCCGTTGTTGTTGAACTGGGTTCTCTCCATCTCCATGCCGAATGGCTGCCCGTTCTCTCTGGTCAGCCGCGGTTTCGGATCGAAGGTGTCGACCTGTGAAGGACCACCATCCATGTAGAGGAAGATCACATTTCGTGCCCGCGGAGCATGATGGGTGATGCCCAGTTCCTGTCCATGCAGCAGGCTCTTGGCGATCGACTCCTCGCCAAGCATGCCGGCAAGGGCGACGGCCCCGAATCCGCTGGCGCAACTGCGAAGCATCTGTCGTCTCGACAGTGGGGGAGCAACGTAGTTTCCGCAGTGGTGTCCCATGGCCAGGGTGTTCTCCGTCGCCCTATTTCAGGTAGATGAATTCCTTGGTGTTGAAGATAACATGCGCCAGGTCATTCCATGCCTGGCCCCGATCACCCTCGTGTTCGTCGACAAAACGCTGAAAATCGCGGATCTCCTCGGGCTTGGCATCTCGGCCATACGCCTGCAGGCAGGCCTGCCGGATCCGGTCATGATCCTCGCGACTCGACGCGATCAACGCTTCGGCCCATACCCCGGCCTGCTCATGGACGAACGGATCATTCATGAGCATCAACGCCTGGGCGGGTACGTTGGACCTGGTGCGGGCGCCGACGGGTTCCGATGGTTCGGGGAAGTCGAATGCCGTGAGCATCGGCATCAGGAAGTTCCTCCGTACCGTGATGTAGATCGTTCTCCGGCCGTTGCCATCGAGCGGACCGCTCGCACCCGGCCTGCCACGACCCGTCATGTGCGGGGTCAGGTGAATCGGGACCGGGGGTCCAAGGATCGTCCTGTCCAATCGACCGCTTGTCGCGAGGATCGAATCCCTGATCGACTCACCCGACAGCCGCTTGATGATGGCGCGATGCCAGAGCCGATTGCCCGGATCACGATCTTCGGACTCGGCTTGGTTGGTCGACGAGCTCATTCGATAGGTGCTGCTTCTGGCGATCATGCGAACGAGGTTCTTGATGGACTGATCCCTGCGGAACCGATCGGCCATGTAATCAAGCAGTTCCGGGTGCGATGGCGGCGTTCCCATGCTGCCAAAGTCGTCGGTCGTCTCGACGATGCCCCGCCCGAGCATGTGATGCCAGGTACGGTTGGCCATGACCCGCCATGTCAGGGGGTTCCCATCGTCGATGATCTGCTCGGCCAGGTGCAGGCGTCCTGAACCGGTCATGTCGCGTGGTGCCACCGCTCCAAGGCTCTCGATGAACCGGCGAGGGACGATCGGTCCCCTGGATCGGTGTTGCCCCCGGATGAAGACGTACTCGTCCTCAGGGGATCCATCCTCGATCGCCAGGGCTCGGGCAGGGGAAGGTACCTTCGATGACATCTCGGGGTACGAACCGAGTTGGCTGGGGATCGAGCCCGGATCGACCGCATCGATCAACCCCATGTTCCAGAGCCGTGCCTGCAACTCCGGGCCGGCCGGAAGCGTGTGGTTGTCCCAGGGCGACTCCTGGTCCGGTGAGCCGACGATCGCATCCACCTCGAGGTATCCATCGCCGTCATCGATCAGCTCGATGTGGGCTCGATGCCCCTGGTACCTCCGAGCATCCATCGTGTAGGTGGCGAAACCTGCTCCCGGGTGATCGACATCCTGGATCATGCCCTCGAAGAGCAGGGGGTTGGCCTGGTTGAGTCGATACCCGTCGATGATCAACCGAAGGCGACTGCCGGTTCCCCGTGCCCTGAAGTGGATGAAGTCGTCCACCAGCTCGAACGTCTGTGAACGCATGGTTCCCTGCGCCTGGTCCGTCATGAGACCACTGCAGGCGGTTCCAGCCTCGGCCAGCATCCATCGTCCTCCCTGGAACCGCGCCTGGCCGACATCCTGCGGTGATTCACCGAAGGCCATCCCCGAGATGAACCATCGATCACGGAATGGTCCTTCGAACTGCTCGATCCAACGGAGTCCATCCTCCGCAGGCGGATCCGGTGCATCCATCATGTCCGCTTCCAACTGATCCACCCACTTGGCCAGGACGGTCCGGTCAAGGCCCAGCTTCGCCGCGGTCTCCTCCAGCCCGCTGCCGTCATGAATCTCCCTGACGCCATCGAGCATCGAGTCGATGTCCTGGGCGTGGATCGATTCCAGGATCCAGGATGCTCGTTCATGGGTGGTTGCCTCGTGCAGTTGTGCCAGGGATCTCATCGCGTCGTCGATCCGGCCATGAGGATCCAGGTATGTCGACTGGGAACGGGAACTCTGCAGGAATCCCGCGAGTGCGTAGTAGTCCTTCGTCGTGATCGGATCGAACTTGTGATCATGACATCGCGCACAACTCACGGTCAGCCCGACGAACGTCTTGCTCAGCACGTCGATCTGGTTGGCGACCCGTTCGACCTCATCCTGTCGCACGTCGACCGGTCCGTGTGTTCCCTGGTGGAGAAACCAGAAACCGGTCCCCTTGATCGACTCGTTGGTCATGTCCGAGGTGTTCAGCCGCGGTTCCCCGACCAGGTCGCCTGCAACATGCTCCATCACGAGCTGTCCGTACGGCACGTCCTGGTTGAAGGCGTTGATCAGGTAGTCCCGGTACTTCCAGGCGTTCGGGATCCCGTAGTCGAACTCGTGTCCCCTCGTCTCGGCATAGCGGATCAGGTCCATCCAGTGACGCGCCCAGTGCTCCCCGAAGTGCGGTGAGTCGATGTACTGCTCGATCAGCCGGTTCCAGTGCTCCTCGCTCGGATCATCGATGAACCCACGGGCGTCCTCCGGGTTCGGAGGAAGCCCCGTCAGGTCGAACGCGAGTCGACGAAGAAGCACGTGTGGCTCCGCTTCCGGTGCCGGTTGGATCCCGCTGCTCTCCAGATCCGCCAGGATGAAGTGGTCGATCGGCTCACGACACCACGCACGGTCATCCACATCCGGTGGTGGGGGCGATGACAGGGGGGTCCACGCCCAGAGCTGCTCGTACTGGGCGCCTTGCTCGATCCAGTCCCGGAGTATCCGGATCTCATCCGGGTCCAGCTGCCCGTGATCCGGTGGTGGCATCCTGTCACCAGGATCCATGGCCGTGATCCTTGCGAGCAGTTCACTGTCTTCAGGGTTGCCCGGTTTGATGACCGCCAGGGCGTCGTCACGGTTGTCCAGGCGAAGATCCGCCTGGCGGCTGCTTGGATCCCTGCCATGGCAGACCAGGCAGTTCCTCGCCAGGATCGGCCGCACCTGTCGATTGAAGTCGATCCGATCGGGTGTCACCTTGATGAAGGCCGTGGGGGCATTGCCGGCACGCCCCTTGACCGGCCATGCAGCGAGGCCTGCACACAGCGCGGCGAGGACACACACTGTCCATGGCACGATCTTCGTGTTCTCCCCAGTCCTGATCATCCATTCAGCATACCGATCAACGCCTCGATCGACGCGGGAGAATCCGGCCGTTCAAGGTCGATGGCGACTCAATCGGTCAGGATGACCACGTCTTCGGGGTCGACGCACAGCCGGATCGTCTCACCGGGTTCGCCGAACGCCCTCGGGTTCATCTCCAGGACCTTCAGTCTCGTGCCATCCTGCAACTCGATGACGTGTTGTGCGACCTCGCCAAGGTAGGTGCTTTCAATGCGCCTGCCAGAGAGCGAGTTCCCCGCAGTGTCCTGTTGCTCCCTCAGGATCCGGAACGATTCCGGCCTGATCGAGGCGGTCACGTTCCCTCCGCCGGGGCAGTCGGCATGGAACGTGCTGCTTGAAAGCCGGCCGGACGATGTCTCGATGACGACCGTGTCACCACCGGACTCGGCAACGGTTCCTGCCATGAAGTTCGTCTCGCCCAGGAAGTCAGCCGTGAACCGGTTGCCCGGTTGATGGTAGAGGTCCCTGGGCCTGCCACGCTGCATGACCAGGCCGTCCCGAAGGACCACCATGTCATCGGCCATCGACAGCGCCTCCTTCTGGTCGTGCGTGACGTACACCGTCGTCATGCGGGTCTCGGAGCAGATTCGCCTGATCTCCGACCGCATCTCGAGTCGCAGTTTCGCATCGAGATTGCTCAGCGGCTCGTCCAGGAGGAGGACGTCCGGTTCGAAGACCAGGGCCCTGGCCAGCGCGACCCGCTGCTGCTGTCCACCGGACAACTCGTTCGGCTTGCGGGTTCCGTACTCACCCATCCTCACCAGTTCCAGCGCCTTTGCGACCCTCTCCTTGATCTCCGGCTGCGGGATCTTCCTGACCTTCAACCCGAAGGCGACGTTCTCGTGCACGGTCATGTGGGGCCAGAGGGCATAGCTCTGGAACACCATGCCCGTGTTCCGCTTGTTCGGGGGGACGTTGGTCACGTCCTTGTCACCGATCCGGATCGTTCCGGCGGTCGGCTCGATGAACCCGGCGATCATCCGCAGGAGCGTGGTCTTCCCGCATCCGGACGGACCCAGCAGGAAGAACAGGTCGCCGCCGGCGATCTCCAGGTCGATGGAGTCCACCGCCACGGTGTTACCGAAGGTCTTCCTGATGCCCTGGAGTGAAATCGTCTGCATGGAATTCACGAGAATAGCACGAGTGGCCGCTTCGTGGTCGATTGTGGATTCCCGACCATCAGCCTGTCGATTACAATCGAGACGTGCAGGACGCAAGAATTCTCCATCTTGAGCGACTCAGACAGTGGCGGGGCTCACGGGAACGTGACGTCACGATCGGTCAGTTGGTCAAGCGGATCGCCCGCGACAGTCGTCACGCTGAGCGAAAGCTCGATGGCCTCGAGGACTTCTGGTTCACCCACGTACCCAACGCGGTCGCCACGCGGACCCGGATCACCGGGATCAGCAACGGGATCGCCAGCGTCGTGGCGGAGAGTTCGAGCGTTCGCTACCAGTTGCACCGGATCCTCAAGTCCGGGCTGGAACGGAAGCTCAAGGATGCCAGCAGCGGTCGCATCCGGAGCATCCGGGTCTCCATCTGATCAGTCTTGGTGTTCAACCGTCGGTACCGCGTCGATCAACTGTGGCGGTACGGCCATCGGCCTTCCATCGGCGCCGATGCATGCCAGCGTCGTCGTGGCCGTCGTCAGCAGTTGATCGTCCCGCTTCAACTCGTATGAATGCCGGATCTTGACGCGGCCGACCTCCTCGAGCGTCGTCGTCAGTTCAAGCAGGTCGTCGTACCGAGCAGGCGCCTTGTAGTTGACCCGGATCTCGATCACGGCAAGCGAAATGCCCATCTCCTCCAGCTGGCGGTAGCTGGTTCCACCACGTCGGATCAACTCCGTGCGACCGATCTCGAACCAGGTCAGGTACGCGCCATGGTGGACGACTCCCATGGGATCACATTCGTCGTAACGGACTCGAATCTCGATCTGTTGTTGATCAATGACGGGCATGGGACAGATGATCCCGTGGCGGCGTGAAGTTGGCAAACCGTCGTTCCTACTTGCCGACGCAGAAGCCACTGAAGATCTCGCCAAGCACGTCGTCCGGGCTGACCTGGCCCGTGACCGTGCCGATAGCATCCAGCGCCGTCCTGCAGAGCGTCGCGACCAGTTCCACGTCTGGCAGGGCATGGTCGCAACGAGCCGGTTCGAGGATCCTGATGCATTCGCCCAGATGTGCTCGGGCTGATTCAAGGGCCGTTCTCTGGCGAGGTTCCAGCCTCAGCATCGATGCGCCGATGCTCGTCGCGACCTCCTGGAGTTCCACCCGGATCGCCGTCTTCAACTCCTGGATTCCAGTCCCGTCGATGACGCTCGTGTGCAGGCCCGGTTGACCGGATGTCCCCAGGTCCGACTTGGTTCGAACCAGCAGGCATCCATCGCCGGGTCGATCCCCGGTCACGGGACGGCTCGCTTCGACGCAGTCGAGTACGAGGTCGGCCCGATTGGTCGCCGTTTCGGCCGCACGCTGCATCGCCGGGTTCAACCCCTTGTCGTCGTGATCCAGTCCGGCCATGTCCACGAGCATGATCTCGATCGCTCCATGCCCGTCCTCGATCTTCAGTGGTTCCATGATCACGTCCCTGGTTGTTCCATGGATCTGCGAGACCACGGCACGCTTCCTGTCCAGCAGGGCGTTCAACAGCGACGACTTGCCCGCATTGGGTTCACCTCGAAGCACGACCCATGGCATGGCCTGGATCCGTTCACCGCCGGTTCGATTTTCGAGCAACTGCTCGAGCGAGGCCTCCAGTCCCACCAGGCCATCGAGCAGGTCGCCGGGTTCGATCGGAACCACGTCCTCCTGGTCCGTGAAATCGATCCCGGCTTCGACCAGCGCCAGCAGGCCGGTCAGTTTCGAGGATGCCTCCATCACGACCCGGCTCACCTTGCCATCCAGCAGCAGCCGTGCCGCCTCGAGTTCCCCGTCGTTCTCGGCACTGATCATCGCGGCGACACCCTCGGCTTCGGCCAGGTCGAGCTTGCCGTTGAGATACGCCCTGAAGGTGAACTCCCCGCCCGTGGCGCGCCGGACCTCGATCGAAGCCTCGGCACCGATCCGGATCATTCGATCGACCAGATCCTCCAACAGATGCGGGTTTCCAGGGAGCAGTATCTCGATCAAGTCCTCGCCCGTGTAGCTTCGGGGACCGGGGTACGTGATCACCATCCCTGGAAGTCCATGCAGCTGGTCCACGAGCCGGGTTGCATGGATCGATCTGGAGGGCGATGCCCCGGAATCCACCATGATCAGCGAGGCCAGGTCCAGCGCGTGTTCACCCGAGATCCTGAGAAGACCCTTCGGCGAGACGCCGGGAGGACTGGCCACTGCGATGATCGTGCCGGATGCATCCATCGATTCGGAGACCCCGCGGCAGCCTACTTCCGCTTCTTGAAGTTCGCGTTCTGCTTCTTCGAACGCTTGTCCTTGGCTCGTTCAAGGGCCTCGGCGTACATCCGACCCATCGAGTCCTTCGGCTTCTTCTTGGTCTTTCGGGCCTTCGGTGAGAGGTCCATCTGCTCGACCTGCTTGCGGATGAAGTAGCCCTCGACGACGCCGATCGTGCTCGAGGTGAGGATGTAGAGCGTCAGGCCGCTGGGCGCCGTGTAGAGCATGATCGGGAACATGATGGGGATCATGATCTTCATGATCTTCTGCTGCTGCAGCTGTTCCGGGCTCATGTTGGGGCTTGGTGGCGGGCTCATGTACTTCTGCTGGAAGAAGAAGACGGCACCCATCAGCAGTGGCAGCAGGTTCAGGCCGGTGAGATTCCAGAAGAACAGCGTGTAGGTGTGTTCGAATTCACCGAAGAAATGGTCCGGCGCGGCCAGGTCGGCCAGGAAGGGCCAGTTGCCGATCAACTGGAACACGCCCCAGAACGCGGGTTCCTGCCGAAGTTCGAAGGCGAAGAAGAGCATGGCGTACAGGGCGATCCAGATCGGCATCTGCAGGAGCATCGGGAGGAAGCCGCCTGCACATCCGAGTGGATTCAGCCCCTTCTCGCGGTAGAGCCGCATCTGCTCCTCCTGGAGCTTGCGCTTGTCGTCACCGTACTTCCGCTGCAATGCGTCCAGTTCCGGCTTCAACTCCGTCATCATCCTGCTCATCCGCTGCATCGAGATCTGCGACTTCTTCATCAGCGGGTGCAGCAGCAGGCGAACGACGACGACCAGCACGATGATCGCGATCGCCCAGTCGAAGACGACGTTGTCATGGAGGAAGGTCAGGAACCAGACGAGGAAGTTGGCCAGCCAAGAGAACGTGCAGAAGGTGCAGCATCCGCTCATCAGGTAGACGATGATGGCCTGCATGTTCAGGGCCTTGTAGGGCTGCTGGACCCCGAGGACGGTCCTGTCCAGCGGTCCCGCGTACACGCCGATGTCGAACCGGCCTTCGGCACCTGGTTCGACGACCTTCTCGGGACTGTGGATCTCCGTGACGATGAGCCGATCACTCTCCTGCGTGCCGGCTGAGCCTCCTGCCAGTGCAAAGATCTCGTTGACGCTTCCGGAGATGGACTTGTCGTCCTGGTCCGGTGGGGCGTAGTCGGAGAAGATCGCCAGGGTGAAGTAGCGGTTGGTCGTGCCGAACCAGGAGAGGTTCTGCTCGTTCTCGATGCTTTCCTTGTTGGGCCAGATCGCCGGATCACCCTCGATGACCTGGTCGATGATCTCCTGTCGGTCGTAGAGCTGGCCCTGGGCGATCACCGTCTCCTGCTGCGGATCCTGCGACACTGGAAGCAGGTAGCCGAAGTGGTATCGCCTGACCTCGACGAAGCTGGACCGGTCCTTGCTCAGGTCGCCGGGTCCGTACTGCATCCACTGGACCTTCAGGGATCTTCCGGAGAGGTTCGTGACCCGCTGTTCAAGCTGGATGTGATACTGGTCGTCCAGCAGGCGGAATCCGCGGGTCACTCGTGCGATCACCGCATCGTCGCCATCGACGATCTCGCTCGTGAAGATGCCGGGCTCGACCTGCGACCACACGTTCCCGAACAACGACACTTCCTGCTGATCGATGCGGATCGAACGCATGCCCAGAAGCGGGATGGAGTATTCCTTGCGGTTGATCTTCAGCGACTGCAGTGTCTGGAGCACGTATCGCTGGGATTCGTCCGGCAGTGGGGGCACATCCGATGCACCGGATTCGACCGCACGCCTGTGCGACTGTGCCTGTCGGTTGTCCCTCGCATTGATCCAGAAGTCGCTGAACACGATGTTCTCGAGACCGGCGCCGCTGCCCGTGAAGGTGATGCGGAATCTCGAGTTCTCCGGATCCAGTGATCCGATCGATTCAGGCTCGTCGTCGTCGCTGAAGCCGCCGGTCGGAGCCCTGGCTCGCAACTGCTTCAGGCCGGAGGTCGTGTCATCGGATGAATCGATCCCGGCCTGATCGGAGCCGCTCTGCCCGTCGGTCGTCGCGTCGGCCGTTTCACCCTCCGGGTCGGTGTCGCCGGTCGGCTGTTGGGAATCCTGGTTGTCTGGTGTCTCGACTCGGGCCTCTGTCACATCCGCCGTGTTCGTGGATGTCTCCTCGAGCGTGCCGGTTGCCGGATCGGTCGTCTGGGCGACCTGGTCACCGGCCGGGTCGACCTGCACATCCGTGACCGTCTCGTCATCCACGGGGGCGGGGGCCTTGCCGGGCTGGAGGATCGTCGTCAGCAGCACACCACCCGCCATGAGGGCGACTGCGATCGGGATGATGATTCGCCTTGATTCAGGGCTCATGAATTCAACGGCCTTCGAGCAACCGTTCCCCCAGCCAGTCGCTCAGGTGAGCGTTTTCCCTGATTCGTTGCACGGTGCGATCGACCTCGTACTCAAGCCGGTGGAACCGGACCTTGGCCTGCCCGTTGTCCTGTTCGATGACCGCATAGCTCGCCCTGGGATCAAGATCCCTCGGCTGGCCGACCGAACCGGGATTGATCACCGCCTTCTCGTCCTCACGGATCGTGTATTCGCCGTCAAGGTCGCCGGGCGGGTAGAAGTCGGGTTCGTTCGTGAACACGCCCGGCACATGCGTATGGCCGACCAGGCAGTGCGTGTCGATGTTCTCGAAGATCTGTTCCATCTTCACCGGGCTGTTGATGGCATCCTCTGGAAAGATGTACTCGTTGATCGGTCGGCGAGGGCTGCCATGAACACAGAGGAAGCCATCGAAGCCGACCCGGACACGAAGCCGGCCAAGGAACTCCCATCGCTTCATGCCGGCTTCAGTGTCGGCCTTGCCGGCATCATCCAACTGGTTTCTCGTCCAGTATGCCGCCTGTTCGGCCGCCGTGTTGAAGTTCGTCGGTTCGTAGAGGACCCCGAAGTCATGGTTGCCCATCAGCGACCATTCGCATCGCTGGGCGATCAGGTCCACGCATTCGACCGGGTCCGGTCCGTACCCGATGATGTCTCCAAGGCAGATGATCCGATCGACACCCTTCTGGTCGATGTCCCCGAGGACGGCTTCCAGCGCGGCCAGGTTCGAGTGGATGTCACTGATGATGGCAGTCTTCAAGCGGCCGCTCCCAGGTGCGTAGAAGGCTGATCCTATGTCCGTCCATCGGTGCCGTCAAAGGTACCAAGAGCAGCCAATAGGCCTGGAAACTGCTTGATTCAGGGTCCTCAGCCTGCCCGGGAGCCCCACGTGCCCCCGTGCTGGCTGAGCAGGTGGACCAGGTCCGTCTTGGCCATCGGCGTGGTTGCGCAGGCGGTACATCCGGCAGCAAGGCATTCCTGGGTGATCACGTCACTGGACCGGGCCGTCATCGCGATGACGGGAAGTCGATGTCCGGACTGCCTGAGACTCCTCGTGGCCGAGAGGCCGTCAAGGCCTGGCATCTGTATGTCCATCAGCACGATGTCGAATTCGCCCATGCGGACAGAGTTGATCGCGGATTCGGCATCCTCGACCGAGGTGACTGTTCCACCAGCGTTGCGGATCATTCTCGTGAGCACGTCCCGGTTTTCACGGCCATCGTCCGCAACAAGAATGCGAAGACCGTGAAGGGTTGGAGCCCCGGTTTTCGCTGGTGATTGCTGCTGTCGTTCCCGGTCCAATCCACCATGGGTGATGGGCCCTGTGGCCACGTGCATGGTGAAACAACTCCCGACACCGATCCGGCTCCTGATGGAGATGTCGCCTCCAAGCAGTTTCGCAAGCCTCCTGGAGATCGACAGGCCGAGCCCGGTTCCTCCCCGGGCCTGGGTTTGGCGGTCATGGGCCTGGCTGAACGGCTTGAACAGCTGTTCAACCTGGTTCGGACTCATCCCGATCCCGGTGTCTCGAATCCGGCAGACGAGAAATCCAGTCCGGTCCAGTCGCTGGCCGATCCAGGATGAGCCCTTGGAAGGCGGTCCGTCCATCAACTCGATCTCGACCTGGATCTTGCCTTCGTCCGTGAACCTGACGGCGTTGGCCATCAGGTTGATCAGTATCTGTCGCAGTCGCGTCGGATCGGTCGCGATCCGATCAGGGAGCATGCTCTTGTCGATCACGCGAACCTGGAGATTCTTCCTCGCTGCTTCCGGTGCGATGGCGCCGACGGCTTCCCGGATGATCTTGAGCGGATCCACGCTTCGACGGTCGATGTTGACGGTGCCGCTGTCGATGCGAGCGGCATCGAGAATGTCATCCACCAGCGACAGCAGGTGATCGCAGTTGCCCTTGATCGTGCTGGTCATCTGCATCCATGCCTTCCGGTCATGCTGCATGTCCTCAAGCAGGTCCATGTAACCGACGATCGCGGCGACCGGGGTCCTGATCTCGTGACTCATCTGTGCCAGCATCTCCTGCGCCTGGTCATGCTCACCTGGACGATCATCTGCACGAGCTTCCCCCGGGATCCGGCGGAGCATGCACAGTCTCCACACGACCAGGACGGTGATCAGGATCATCAGACCGACGAGTATCCACGTCGCCGCATGCAGCAATGACAGGCTCTCGATGCCGCCGTGGATCATGTTGTCCTGGTCCTGGATCATGAAAAGTCCGGTCTTGTCGTTGTTCGTACCGACCCGGGTCTCCCGGGGCTCGCTCTTTGATCGGTCCGTTCCATGGTCGACTTGTGCCCGATGTCGGCCTGATTTCGCAGTTATCAGGTCCCTGTCACCGGGCAGAGGCTCCCGGCACCCGCCAGGCGGGTCCAGGCCGTACAATGTCCCCCCCAATTGTTGCCAGTGACCCCGGGATTGCCCGGCATTGAAAGGCGAATATCAAGCATGGCAGATCAGCAGCATTACGACCTCGTTGTCATCGGAAGTGGTCCCGGCGGATACGTCGGAGCGATTCGCGCCGCCCAGATGGGCATGAAGACCGCGTGCATCGAGCGAAACAAGCTTGGGGGAGTCTGCCTGAACTGGGGATGCATCCCGAGCAAGGCACTGCTTCACAACGCGGAACTGTACTCCGAGGGCATCGTCCATGGATCCGATTGGGGCATTGGCGTCGATCCGGAGAAGGTGTCCGTTGACTGGGAAAAGGTCATCGGTCGCAGTCGTGACGTGACCAAGTCGCTCAACTCCGGCGTCGGCTTCCTGCTGCGGAAGAACAAGATCGATCACATCACAGGTCATGCCAGGATCACCTCCGGCAAGTCGGCTCACGGACCCTGCACGATCGAGGTGCTTGATGCACACGAGGACTACTACACTGGCAGTGGCGACAATGTCGCGATGACGATCACCGCGGACAAGATCATGATCGCGACAGGCGCCTCGCCTCGTGAACTGCCGGGCCACCCGTTCAACGGGAGCACGATCATCTCGAGCTATGACGCGCTTCAGATGCCCCGGAAGCCTGAATCGCTCGTCATCGTGGGCTCAGGTGCCATCGGCATGGAGTTTGCCTACTTCTTCAATGCGTTCGGGACGCAGGTGACCGTCGTCGAGATGCTGGACAGGATCCTGCCGGTGGAGGATGACGATGTTTCCGCCGCTGCGTTGAAGGCCTTCAAGAAGCAGGGCATCACCTTCAAGATGGGGCACACCATCAAGGACATCAAGACGCCCAAGAAGGGCGGTGCCAGCGTCAGCATCGTCGATGTCAACGACGAGTCCAAGACCGAGAAGATCGATGCAGATGCCGTCCTGGTCGCCATCGGAGTCCAGGCCAGGTATCACGGCCTCTTCGACGACTCGCTCAAGCTCCGGGTCGAGAAGGGACACATCTGGACCGACTATCGAAGCACGCCCGAACCGACCTACCAGACGAGTGTTCCCGGCATCTACGCGATCGGTGACGTCATCGGCCCGCCGTGGCTGGCCCATGTCTCCAGCGAGGAGGCGATCACGTGCGTCGAGCGCATGGCCGGACACAGCACGATCGGCATCGACTACGAGACCATTCCAGGCTGCACCTACTGCAACCCGCAGATCGCATCGGTCGGCAAGACCGAGCGCGATGTGAAGGAATCCGGTGTTCCGTACAAGGTCGGCATGTACCAGTTGAAGTCGCATGGCAAGGCAATCGCTGTCGGCGCGACCGACGGCCTGGTCAAGTTGATCACCAGTGAACCCTACGGTGAGATCCTCGGCGCGCACATCCTTGGAGAGGATGCGTCCGAGATGATCGCCGAGATGTCACTGGCCATCCGCCTCGAGGCGACCGCCGAGGACATCATCTCCACGATTCATGCCCATCCCACGATGGCCGAATCGATTCACGAGGCCGCCCTGGCGACCGAGGAAAGGATGATTCACGGTTGATTTTATTGGCCATGTGCCCCTGTCGGCGACATGAGCCTTGCGATCGTCCCCGGTCCCCGTTTTTTCATGGCCGTGCTCTGGATGCAGCACTATCGTGGAATCACGACGCACTCGTTCGATTGATCGTGGAGACAGCGTCGACAGAGGAGTGTTCCTGATGAGCAACGCAGGTCCCGTCGCTGACACCCGTGTCGATTCGGACATCGCGCCGTTCGATTTCGAGCATCTCTATCGAAGCGCGGCCGGCGACGCCTCCGTGATCCCGTGGTCCGATGGACACCCCAATCCCGCGATGGTGACCTGGTTTGACGTGATCGGTCCGGGGCTCCTTCGCTGCGGTTGTCGTGTCGCGGTCGTCGGCTGTGGTCTTGGTGAGGATGCGCGGGAACTGGTTCGCCGCGGATATGACGTCACGGCGTTCGACAGCAGCCAGACCGCGGTGGACTGGGCACGCAGGCTCGATCCCGCCAATGCTCAGAGCTACCAGGTCGCCGACCTTCTGGAACTGCCGGCGGCGTTGACCCACCGGTTCGACCTGGTCGTTGAAATCTATACCTTGCAGTCAATGCCCCCTTCATGGCGACAGGAGATGATGAACGGCCTGTCCTCGCTCTTGAACAGCAGGGGCCACCTCCTGGTCATCTGCCGGGAGGAACTGCCCGACGAGCCTTGCTCGGATGAACCCCCTTGGCCGGTGTCCTCCCAGGACCTTGTTTCGCTCGCATCAGGCAGTGGTCTCACCATGGATGGATCCCTCGATTCATTCGATGATGACCAGGATCCCCCTGTCCGCAGGCTCCGTGGCCTCTTTCGCAACGCCTGACACCGGATCATGCCATCGGAAGATCTTTCCTGGCCGCACGGAAAATCGATGTTCCTGACCTCATCTGGCTTGCCTGGACGTGCTGAACCCTCGTATTCGGCACGATGAGGACCGTGGCATTTTCTCGATGAGAAGAAAAAACACCATGAATCACGGTACTTCATCGTGAAGCAACTATTTCTTGATCCTGCGAATGAGCGGTCAAGATGCCGTGCCGTTGATTCTCCTGACTTACGTGGTTCATGCATATACGGCAGCAGGATGAGAGGTCTTGAATGAAGACATGTCAAAGCGAGAGGAGAGGTCGGCTCCACAAGTTCGTTGATCTTGCTCGTGTCTACCGTGGGTGGAACAAGAGCCAGATCTCCGCAGCCCTTGGACGTGACCCGACGAAACTGGTCCCAGAGAGTGGCAATCCCAAGCTTGATCTCGTGGTGGCCTTGGCCGATGCCCTCGACTGGACGGTCGGCGATGTCGCCGAGGGCCTGTGGTGCAGGAACGGGACAGGGAACCAGGAGTGCGCCGGCAAGACGTTCAAGCAGCTGGACAAGGAGGCGCTTGTGGCGCATCGAAATGGCGAGTACCGCTCGATGACCATCATCGCCGAGCAGATGTCTGCCATGGCCGATGGGCCCGAACAGATCGCCATCGCCTGCAACCGTGCCGCGGGTGCATGGGACGGCCAGGGGCGCTACACGAGGGTGCTCGAGTCGATCCAGCAGGGGCTCTCGCAACTGGACATCTCTCCATCACTGCAGTTGATGCTCCAAGGCAACCTCGCCAATGCCCATTACATGCTCTGGCACCTTTTCGAGGCCAGGGCGACGGCCCATGAGCTGCTCGAGCAGTTCTCGCTGGATCCACCCCAGAGCAGGCTGGAGAAGGTCACGTATGCGTTTGCGCACTACGTTCGAGGAAACTGCCATCGCCGCATGATCGAGGGTGATGATTCCGAGGCGATCTGTCATGCGAGATCGGCTCGTGAGGATCTCCAGAAAGCGCTCGAGTCGTACGAGAACCTCGCCCAACAGTTCGATGACGAGTCCTACCGCGGCATCGCCCACACGTGCCGGGGTGCCCTTCTGGAGGTCGAGGTGGCGCTCGGCCTGGTAAAGCCGGTGGCCGCGATACGCCGGATCAACGACATGCTCAACGGCGTGATCGATGTCGATGCAATCGAGTCCGGCGACTGGCTGGAAAGCCATGGATGGTGGTGTGTCTTCGGATGCAACATTGCGCTGCGGGGCAGTTGTGGAGACGATCAGCATCGGATCATGGCCGTCTTCAGCAACAAGGCCATCGAGATTGCCGAGAAGCTGGACAACTGGAGCCTCCGTGAACGAGCGTTCACGATGGAGCATTTCCGGAGACAACGAGTGAGCGATGCCGTTGGCGTCGAGATCGACTGGATACTCGATGACGAGGAGGTCCGTGTGATCGCTGGAACCATGGGACGGTTTCCGACCTTCCGCGAAACCGGGTGGCAGATACTGGAAACGTCCAACGCCCTGGACATGGTATGAGATTCGAGAGATGCACTAATGAACAACATCACCCGACAAATCGACAACACAGGAATACGCGGGTCGTTCGCATCGAACCCGGCTCGGTTGATCGTCACATGCCTCATGCTCCTGGCGATCACAGGCCCGGTCCGCGCCGTCCAGGATCCGGACCTCCAGTTGCCCTTGTACACGGGCAAGTCACCGATGATCCACACGATCCAGGAGGAGGTCGTTCTCAATATGTTCATGGGCCGGCCTTGGCCGACCAGCTACTCGAGGATCCCATGGTGGGCCCGCGTGCGTCACAGGAGATGATCGTGCTCATGGAGTGATGCGTTTTCTGGGCACCGTTGTCCTTGCATCGTCGATCGGGGGTCATCGACAAGCCCCCCGATCGCTCGGTGGTTGGCGGTTCGGGCACTTGCTGTTGTAGACTTCGCCTGATGACATCTCCCACACAGCCAGGCTCGGATGCCGGAGGGCTCCTGCTGGTTCTTTCCGGCCCATCAGGAGTCGGCAAGACCACGATCGGTCATGCCGTTCTGGAACACTTTGATGGAGTCTTCTCGGTCTCCGCGACAACCCGTCAACGGACCAGGGACGAGGTCGATGGCGTCGACTACTTCTTCATCTCCGAGGATGAGTTCAAGGACTGGATCGAGCAGGGAAGGTTTCTCGAGCATGCCCAGGTCTACGATGGAACCTGGTACGGCACACCATCGGCACCGGTCGACGAGCAGTTGGAGCGGGGGCGGCTGGTTCTCCTGGACATCGATGTCCAGGGTGCCTGCCAGGTACGGAATTCCCGCCCGGACTGTCTCTCGATCTTCCTGCTCCCACCATCGGAGGAGGAGCTTCACCGAAGGTTGCAGTCGCGAGCCCGTGAGAGCCAGGAACAGATCGAGAGACGATTCGCCAAGGCCCAGAAGGAGATCAAGGCGTCAGAACAGCCCGGCATCTATGATCACTTCGTCGTCAATGATGATCTCTCTGCCGCCATCGACCAGGTTGAGAAGATCATCAGGTCGCGGCTCCACCCTTCATGATCGCGCAGGCATGGCCGCCATTCGATTCCTGATGCCGTCCTCCAGGGAGGCGAACACCTCGTCCTGTGACATCGAGGCATCGATCAGGAGATATCGATCAGGATCCTCCGCGACCTGTTCCAGGTAGCCCTGGCGGACCCGCTCATGAAACACCTGGTCCCGCTGCTCGATTCGATCCGGCTGTGATGAGCGCCTGCTCCTTGAGGTCTCTTCATCCACGTCGAAGATGACCGTCAGATCAGGGTGGAAGTTCCTCAGCACGATGTCACCGATGTCCAGGATCGCCTTGCGATCGATCCCTCCACCCGTGCCCTGGTATGCGAGCGTCGAGCTGATGAAGCGATCCGCCAGGACCGTGCCTCCCGCCGAGAGCGTCGGCCCGATGACCTGGTCAATCAACTGGGCGCGTGAGGACATGTAGAGCATCATTTCACAGGTGATGCTCATGCACGTGTTCCGAGGATCCAGGAGTATCTCCCTGACCTGCTCGCCGATCTGGGTTCCACCGGGCTCCCTGACCAGGGTCACGTCATGGTTGTTGGAGCGACAGTACTCGACGAACCGATCAAACTGGGTGGTCTTGCCTGATCCGTCAGGACCATCGAACACGATGAAACGGCCATTGAGCCAGTCAAGTGAAGTCGACATGCACTGACTATCGCCGGGCATGACCGAACGTGCAACCCGAAGGCAGGGTCAATCCGATGGACTCGCATCAATTGCTTCTACTGGGTGCCGGCGGACATGCGGCCGTGGTGGCCGAGGCGGCACGTGCATCCGGTTGGTTGATCCTCGGGTACTGCACGGATCATCCATCTCCCGATGGTTTCCCGTTGGATGAAGATATCCCATGGGTCGGTCCTCCCGATCCAGAGTCGTGCGCCCACCTGGCTGAAGGCGGTCAACCACCATCGGTCATCGCGGCGGTGGGGGATCCTCGGCTGAGGTCGCTCTGGACCACCGACTTCACCCGCCGCGGCCATCCACTGGCGACGATCATCGACCCGGCGAGCAGGATCTCATCGTCCGCCCGCATCGAGGACGGGGTCTTCGTCGGTCCCCTGGCCTGCATCAATGCCGGCTCGCGCATCGGTCGATCATCGATCATCAACAGCTCCGCCGTGGTCGAGCATGGGTGCGTGCTCGACCCCCTCGTGCACATCGCTCCTGGAGCGATCCTGACCGGAGAGGTCACGATCGGCGAGGGAACACTGGTCGGAGCCGGCAGTGTGGTCCTGCCGGGGCTGGAGATCGGCGCGTGGACGACCATCGGTGCCGGCTCGGTGGTCCAAAGGGACGTGCCTTCCGAATGCGTCGTTGCGGGTGTTCCGGCAAGAGAACTGGTCAGGTGACCCACATGATCACCCTGGAGCCGAGTACCAGGATGATCAGGCTGATCGCCGAGATCCCGAGGATGACTCCGGCATCCCTGATCGTGGTTCTGAAGAGGATCATGATCACCAGTCCTGCCAGCATCGCACCACCGAGTATGTAGACCAGGTCGTACACGAATGCGAACGGAATCGGTATGAGCCTGAGCAGTCCGATCAACATGGCGGTCGCCAAACCTCGTGCAATCAGTCCGCCCACATCACCGACCCGTCGATCGGTCAGCATGGCGTACATGGCGGCGCCTCCACTGACGCATCCACCGATCATTCCGGACAGCACGAGGGACTTTGCGGAACTGATCAGCCTGTTCATGACCGTGGGCGCATCGAGCTTGAACGCGCCTTCGCTGTTCCGGAACAGCCCGTCCTGGGTGTCGAACAACTGCATCAGGCCGATCATGTAGCAGACGACCATCACGCCCGCGATGACGGCCGAGATCACCAACAGCGTTCTCGTCCATGACCTGCTTGCAAACCCCTCCCGAACATCCTCTCCCTCCTCATCGACCTCGGTCTGGCCGACCCGGGTCTTCTCAACCCGGTTGTCCTTCAGGTTGTAGCCGCATTCCATGCAGACCAGATCCGTGTCTCCTGGAAGATCCGTCCCACAGTTGGGGCAGGCTTCCGGTTCCACCTTCTCCAGAGGGAGGGGCTCGGCCTCATGGTCGAATGGGGATTCCTCGTGATTGTCCACACCCTTATCATTCATGACAAGAATGTACACTCTGCAGCCCCTGAAACATGATCTACCAGGAGACCAGAAGGTGAACAATTCGTACAAAGGCCTGTTAGCCGTCATCCTCATCTCGTTTTCCTGCAGCCATATTGCCCAGGCACATCAGGAGCAGTCCGGGCAGGCCGCCGATTCCGGTCAGATGGTTGTCCTGAAACTCGTGTCAGGAGACAGGCTCACTGGCAAGCTCGTTTCCAGTGACGATGGCAGCTACACGCTGGTGCACTCGATACTCGGCAAGATCACGATTCCATCCAAGGATGTCGAATCGGTCTTGCAACTGGCAAAGTCGCCAGATGATGCAGGCGATGAAAAGAAGTCCGCCGAATCCGCGTCGGATGAAAACGATGGGAGCAAGTCGAGTGAATCGGACAAGTCCGGTGAATCAGGGAAGACAGCACCATCCTCGGCCGCGACCGAACCCGAGAAGCCGAAGAGCCCCTGGACAAGTTCCTTCTCCCTCAGTTTTACCGGCAGCTGGTCCAACAGCAACTCGATGACCCTGAGACTTGGTTTCAAGACACAGCGCAAGACCGAGAGCACCTTGCTGTCGATCAACACTTCCTACTACTACAACCAGAGCAGCGGTGAGACCAAGAACAACGACTTCCTCTTCGACATCATCAACCAATGGACGATCGGAAAGTCCAAGTGGTTCGTCTTCGCACAGGGGCGGTACCAGTACAACGAGTTCGAGGCCTGGGAGCATCGTGTCGAGGGATACGGTGGTGTCGGCTACTACTTCATCAACAACGACAAGGCCTTGCTCGAGGCCAGGGCCGGTATGGGTGCCTCGAAGGAACTCTCCGGGAAGCAGCAGCTTCAGCCGAACGCCCTTGCAGGACTGTCGGGCAACTGGAACTTCGACAAGATCCAGTCGATCAACGGTTCGATCACGTTTCTTTCCGATGTCGCTGACTTGAGCCAGTACAGGGTCCTTGCCAACGGGGAATACGTGCTCAAGCTCCCGTCACTGATGGATGGACTCGCGTTCAACGCGGGATTCAACAACGAGTACCAGTCAACGGTCACAGGCAGCAGCACACACAACGATCTGAAGATCTACGCAGGTATCCAGTTGCAGTTCTGAGTCCCGATTACTCCGAATCAGCTCTCGGTCGATTCCCCGACGATCGAGCGGCCGATCCGAACCATGTTCGCACCTTCCTCGATCGCCGGCTCGAAGTCGGCGCTCATCCCCATGGAGAGGATGTCGAATCGATTGCCGCCGATGCCCGCCCTGATGATGTCCTCGAAGAGCTCGCGGCATCGTTCGAAGCAATGGCGGGCACCATCGAGCCGTTCCTGCTCCGGCCGACCTTCCATCAGCGGGGCCATGCACATGAGGCCTCTCGGCTTGATGTTGACCATGGTGTCGATCTGGTCGATCAGGTGCCGTACGGCTGCCGGGGCGATTCCCTGCTTGCTGTTCTCCGAAGTGACGTTCACCTCGATCAGGATTTCAACCGGTTTGTCGCACTTGACCGAGACCTGCTGGATCTCCTCCGCCAGGCGAAGCGAGTTCACCGAGTGGATCAATCGTGACAGTTCGACCGCCTTGCGGACCTTGTTTCGCTGAAGCGAGCCGATCATGTGCCATCGGACGAATTCAGGAAGTGGATCGGCCTCCTGGGCGCCCGCTGACAACTCCATCCGCCTCTGGAGGAATTCTTCGACCTGCCCGGCCCTCTGGGTCAATTGCTGCACCCTGTTCTCGCCCAGGTCCACCTGGCCCAGTCCCATCAGTTCCCGGATCTGGTCCATGGATGCGTTCTTGGTGACGGTGACGAGGCAGATCTCATCGGCTCTCCTGCCGGATTTTTCCGCGGCTGCCGCGATTCTCTCCTTGACCTGTTGGTAGCTGTCACACAGGGACATCGTGGCATTGCTTCCAGTACCGTCATTGGCTGTTGTACTCATGAAACGAGGATACGTCCCCGCAGGCTCACTGACAACCACGGCAGGAAATAGAATGCGCCGATGTGATGGAGTAACCTGAACGCCATGGACCACCAAACCCGCCAGCTTCATGATGCTCCCGTAGTCCTGGGGGTGCGTGATGGATGGGGACAGAATCCAAATCCTGATCACGCCACGTTTAACGCGATCGAACTGGCTGACACGCCCGTCGCGGATCGCCTGATGAACGAGTGTCCGTGGACGCTCGTCAGGACCAGCGGTGAGGATGTCGGACTGCCCGTCACCGGTGACGGTCCGACCATGGGCAACTCCGAGGTCGGTCACCAGAACATCGGTGCCGGTCGAATCGTGGACCAGGAGCTGCTGCGGATCCCCAGGAGCATCCGTGATGGAAGCTTCTACTCGAATCCCGGACTTCGAGAGGCCTTCGATCATGCCACTGCCACGGGCGGCTCACTGCATCTTCTCGGGCTCGTCAGTGACGGCAAGGTTCATAGTGACCTGGAACACCTCTTCGCCCTGATCGACCTGGCGTCACGACTGGACTTCCCTTCTGATCGGCTGGTCATCCACGTGATCACCGACGGGCGGGACACCGATCCGACCAAGGGGGTCGCCTACGTCCAGCAGCTTCTTAGGAAAATCGAGCATGAGGGTCGGGGCCGGATCGGCTCTGTGATCGGTCGTTACTACGCGATGGATCGAGATCACAGATGGGATCGGGTCCAGCGGGCGTATCAATGTCTTGCCGGAAGCATCGACCGATCCTGCGTCGATCCCATCGCGGCGATCAAATCCTACTACGACAACCCGGACTCCCCGTCACTGTCTGGTGACGAGTTCATCAGCCCGACACAGATCGGTGACGATCCGGACCAGATCGCAGCCACCAGGATCAGGGATGGAGATTCCGTGATCTTCTTCAACTTCCGTGGAGACCGTCCTCGCCAGATCACCAGGGCCTTCACCTTCGATGACGATGCCTGGCGCACCGTCCAGGGCGGCGGATTTGATCGCGGTCCGGCCAAGAGGAATCTGTTCTTCTGCACGTTGACGAGCTACGAGGCCGGTTTGCCTGTCACCGTCGCGATGGCCCGTCCGGCTCACATGCAGTCGATCCTGGGCCAGGTCGTGTCCGATCACGGACTGCGGCAGTTCCGATGTGCCGAGACCGAGAAGTTCCCCCACGTCACCTTCTTCTTCAACGACTACAGGGAGGAGGCCTTCGACGGCGAGACCCGGGTGATCATCCCGAGTCCTAAGGATGTCGCGACCTATGATCAGAAACCCGAGATGTCGGCCGAGGCGGTCACGGATGCGGTGATCGATCGACTCGAGGCCGTCGACTGCGAGCCGTTGATCGTGGTCAACTTCGCCAACGGCGACATGGTCGGACATACCGGCGTGCTCGATGCGGTCGTCAAGGCCGTCGAGGTCGTTGATCGATGTGTCGGTCGAATCGTCGAGGCGACTTTGAAGCGGGGAGGGACCCTGCTCGTCACGGCGGATCATGGAAACGCCGAGCAGATGAGAGATCCGACCACGGGTTCTCCTCACACGGCCCATACCGTCTACGATGTGCCGCTGCTCCTGGTGAGCTCCGGGGAACACGCCCCGGGATTGCGGAACGGCGGACGGCTTGCGGACATCGCTCCGACCATACTTGAGCTTCTGGGCATCGAACCGCCAGAGCAGATGACCGGTGAATCCCTGCTCCTCAGGGAGAATGACTGATCCATGATTGACACGAGCAGGACATTCCGGATGAACTCGTTCCTCCTCCATGTGTTGATTGCATTGCTCATGCTTCTGCAGGTCGGGTGCGGCAGCGAGCCGACTCCTCCATCCGGGTCGGCGCCCGATGTCTCGGCGAACGGGCCCACCAGGCCGATCGACTCGGGCGGTCCCGTTCTGAGCTTCCAGACCCAGTCACATGATTTCGGTGATGTCCTGGACTTCGGTTCGCATGATGTCGAGTTTCCGTTCGTCAACGCCGGCACCGAGACGTTGCAGGTGTTCGAGGTCCGACCCACGTGCGGATGTACCACCACGAAACTACAGAAGAAGATCTTTGCGCCGGGCGAGGGCGACACGCTCCGGCTCACCTATTCGCCCAAGTCATCCGGACGCCAGGTCAAGAAGGTGATGATCAGGTCGAACGATCCAGTCAATCCCCTTCAGTCGGTCGAGATCTCGGCTGATGTCACGCCTGTGATCAAGATCAATCCACCGTCATTCTCCTTCGGCAGCATCGACATCGGCGATGGCGCAATCGGGCAGATCAGCCTCGAGGCGGCCCATCCCGGGTACACGGCCACGTCCGTCCGGCTTGGCGGGAGGCTTGCGCCCCATGCGACCGCTGCCTTGCGGGAGGTCCAGTCGGATGAAGGATCACCCCGGCAGTGGGTCATCGACGTGGTCATCGAAAAGGACGTGCCCTGGGGGATCCAGAACGGAAGCATCGGTCTCACCGGGGCGCTCGATCAGGAGGATGGCACCCGATCCCGGCACAGCAGGTCGATCCAGGTCAACGGCACCGTGTCCGGAAAGCTCCAGACGTCCGAGCCGACTTTCCGACTGCTGCTGCTGGAGCCAGACAAGCCGTTCAGCAAGAGGATCACGATCAAGCACGCTGATGGAGAAGCGTTCAACCTCTTCTCCGCCACGGTGCTCGAGGCTCGTTCCGGCAACCTCCAGGTGCAGGTGCTGCCCGTGGCCGACTCCGGTGGATCCGAGTACCAGTTGCTGCTCACCGGTGACACCACCGGCTTCACCGGTGCGATCGTCGGAAAGGTCAACGTGCGTACCGACGTACCCGGCGAGGAGGAGATCGATATCCGCATTTCCGGCGTGGTCATGCCCCCTGAAGGCTGAATCGGCCTTCCGGCTCGTCCTTCGGCTTCCTGAAGTACAATGCACGGCTCACCGGAGACACCGTTTCACCATGTTGACCCGACTGGCCATCGTAGGACGACCGAACGTGGGGAAGTCCAGCCTATTCAACCGCCTTGTCGGGCGGCGTGTTTCCATCGTCGACCCGACGCCCGGGGTGACGCGCGATCGAATCAACCACGTGGTCGAGATCGATCCGCCGGCCGAGATGAAGAACGACCTTGAGCCGAAGCTGGTAGACCTGATCGACACCGGCGGACTCGGCGTTTACACCTCGCAGGATGGCCGCTTCGATGATGCTGGAGAGGATCTCTCGAAGCTCACCGAGTCGATCGAGAGCCAGATCCAGGCCGCGGTGGATCAATCGGACCTCATCCTCTTCGTGATCGACGCCCAGGAGGGCATCGTCGCGTTGGATCGCATGGTCGCGGACCTGCTTCGACGCAAGGATGCGACCGACCGGGTCATTCTCGTTGCGAACAAGGTCGACGACGAGAGCTGGATGTCCCACTCCCATGATGCGACCTCCCTTGGACTTGGTGATCCGCTGGTGATCTCGGCGACGAGCGGTTACGGCATCAGGGACTTCATGAGCAGTCTCTACGATCGTGTGCCGACGGGTGGCGATCGTGAACCCGATCCCGTCTGCAGGTTCGCGATCATCGGCAGTCGTAACGCAGGCAAATCGACCTTCATCAACGCCCTTGCCGGCGAGCCGAGGGTGATTGTCTCTGAGATCGCGGGCACGACCCGTGATTCGGTCGATGTCGAGTTCGAGATCGACGGCAACAGGCTCCTGGCAATTGACACCGCCGGTCTGAGGAAGACCAAGAGTTTTGCCGACGACGTCGAGTTCTATGCATCGACCCGGGTGAGCAACGCCATGCGCAGGGCGGACGTCGTCATGCTGATGGTGGACGCGACGGCCAAGGTCACGCAGGTTGACAAGAAGATCAGCAAGAACCTCCAGGATCTCTACAAGCCCACGGTCATCGTCATCACGAAGTGGGATCTTGTTGAGAAGGATCTCAAGCCGGATGATTACATCGACTATCTCACCCAGGAACTGAGGGGACTGGACTACGCCCCGATCGTCTTCGTCTCCTCGGTCAATGGAGATGGTGTTTCAGAAGCCGCTCTGATGGCATGCAATCTCCACGCTCAGGCCTCTCATCGCGCGGGTACTGGCATGCTCAACAGCGTCGTGGAGGACATCCTCCAGAGGAGGGGGCCGAGCCCTCGGCTCGGTCAGAGGGCGAAGATCTATTTCGCCAGCCAGGTCGACACGAACCCTCCGACGATCGTCTTGATGGTCAACAACCCCAAGCTGTTCAGCCCGGGGTACCGGCGGTACATCATGAACCGCCTGCACGAGGAACTTCCTTTCTCCGAGGTGCCGATCAGGCTGCTTTTCAAGCCCAGGAGTCGCGTGAGTCTCAACCAGCTCAAGGGTGGAGAGCACCGTCACCAGGCGTGATGTTTTTCTCGCATCGGGATCTCCAGGCCCTATACTGACAGAAGCATTGCTCTTGAAACCATGGGTCGGCCAGGCGTTCCATGGGGCTGAAAACCCGCCTGGAGTCATCATGCACGCTGCCTTCCACCATCCATTGGTGTCAATGCGCGTGAGCGGGAACACCGAGCAATGTCCATCTTTCCACTCCAGGTTTTCGAGGAAGACGCTGATCCATCGCGCCGCGACGCCCTGACAGACCAGGAGCGTTACGATGCGCTGGAGCCCCCGAAGTCGATCGTCGTCCGCTACGGCTACATGAGGAACGTGGCGGAATATCGATACGAGGGTGACGCCAAGCCGGGTTGTGGCACCAAGCTCGTGGCCAGGACCAATCGCGGCACCGAGGTCGTCGAGATGCTCACGACCACCTGTGAGAACGCCGGTTGTGGAAAATCACTGACTCGCAAGGAGATGCTCCAGTACATCGAGCAGTCTGGAGGGAAGGACTTTCCGTTCAGGACCGACGGTCGTGTGCTCAGGGTGGCATCGATCGAAGACCTGAACAGGTGGTCCAGGCTCAGGGACGAGGCTCGCGATCGGATCTCGATCGTGAAGGAGATCGTGTCCGACAACGGCCTTGACATCAAGATCATCGAGGCTGAGCCGGTGCTCTCCGAGGAGATGCTCACGATCTACTACATGTCCGAGGAGAAGGTCGATTTCAGGGATACCGTGAAGGAACTCGCCTCGAGATTTGCTGTCAGGATCGAGATGAGGCAGGTTGGTGCTCGTGACGAGGCTCGACTGGTCGCCGACTATGAGCGTTGCGGACAGCATTGCTGCTGCAAGAACTTCCTGAAGGTCCTGAAGCCGGTATCGATGAGATCGGCCAAGGTGCAGAAGGCCACCTTGGATCCATTGAAGATCTCCGGGAGGTGTGGCAGGTTGATGTGCTGTCTCCGGTACGAGGATCAGACCTACGCCGAGCTCAAGAAGAACCTTCCTCATCGAAAAACACGTGTCGGAACCAGTGAAGGCCCCGGGATCGTCATGGAGACCAAGATCCTCGTTCAACTTGCGCTGGTGAAGCTCGAGCATGATGGTCGCGAGATCGCCGTTCCCGTCGAGGAGCTCATGGATCCTGATGAATGCCCCCGTCCTGGCGAGGCTGTTGATCGGTCGGATCCATTGCGTGGCATGGATCAATCGGAGGTGTCCGACAGGACCAGCGATCGCCGGCGACGAAATCGCGGACGCAAGTCCAGGTCGAAGCAGCAGGAGGAGTACAAGGGAGATGCCATCAAGCAGGAGTCGGCGGAGCCTCGTGAAGCCGGTGAGGAGCAACTGGAATCCCCGTCCAAGAAGAGGCGGCGACGTCGACGAAGGCGAAAGCAGCAGGAGGAGTCGGATGCCGGAGCGGCCTCTCCCGAAATCGGGGAAGCACCCGGGCAAACCGAGACGACCGATGACCAGTCCGGCCCCAGGAAGAAGCGCCGTCGAAGACGGCGCCGGCGAAGAGGTGGCGGTGGTTCGGGTTCCGATGACGCACCGGGCGGATCGAACCCCGATTCGGCGTGAATCCCGGACACGTCGCTGGCACCTCGGCTAGTATTCAGCCATGAACGACGTGAGCGGCCAGCAGTCATCTCCTCCAGGAAGTGGAATCATCGAGACCATCCAGTCCCTGGTCGTCGCCTTCGTGCTGGCCATGGTCTTTCGCGGCTTCGTCATGGAGGGATTCGTCATTCCGACAGGCTCCATGGCGCCGACGTTGATGGGGCAGCATGTCCACATGCATTCGGAACAGACCGGGTACGACTTCTCGATCGATGCGGGACCGGTCATGTACCAGTTGTCCCGTATGCAGCAGGGTGCCACGTCGGAAACCTCCTTCAAGGCGTACGATCCGATGCTGTCAACGACTCGTCCCATCGAATCGCCCAGTCTTCGCGAGCTGTACTCGAACCTGCGGATGGGTGATCGAGTCCTCGTGTTGAAGTTCCTGCCCCCGTTCTTCTCACCGAAGCGATGGGATGTGACCGTCTTCAAGAATCCAACGGATCCGATCGGGCCCGCCCAGAACTACATCAAGAGGCTGGTCGGACTGCCCCGGGAACAGCTGCTCATCGCCGATGGGGACATCTTCACCGGACCGTTGGACTCCGATGTCGAGGAATTCGCCATCCAGCGGAAGCCGGAGTACATCCAGCGTGCGATCTGGCAGCCGGTTTATGACAGCAGTTTCATACCGGTGGACATTCAGACGCTCGAGGCGAGCACTCGCAGGGCATGGAACGGTCCGCCCTGGGAGGGAGCAGGATGGGACACGATGGATGCTCGAACCTATCACTGGAATTCGGATGCGCCCACGACCCTCCAGTGGGATCCGGATACGATTCCGATCAACGACTTCACGACATACAACATGCTGCGGGACATCTCGCAGCTTTATCCCACGAGCGACCTGAGGCTGGCATGCACTATTCAGGTGGATGATCCTGATGGCTTCAGTACGAGTTTCGCGATCAAGGCACGGAGCCACATCTTCACATTCATGCTCCAAGAAGGCCGGGTCTCCACATCGATCGAACACTTCGAAAGTCGGGAGCAGCTTCTCGAGAAAACCGCGGATTTCAGCCTGTCCGGCTCTGATGGGATTCTCGAGTTGGAGTTCTGGCATGTTGACCAGTGCATGTACGTCTTCATCGACGGCGAGCAGATCCTCCGGGCGGCGTATGACGACTGGTCGCCTATCGAACGGATCGAGTATGCCCATTTCGGTCGGACACTCGAGCAGTACCGGGCCGCACCGACCGTTCAGAAGCCGACACCCCCCAGCCTGGACTGGTCATTCAGTGGCTCATCGATCACCCTTCACAACGTGAGGCTTGATCGGGATCTCTACTACCGACCCGGGAAGCTCAACCCCGGCGACCAGTTCTACGTGAACAATGATGAGTACATCAGGGGATTGAGTTTCGGAACCGATCCACTGAAGCCGGCCATCATCGGCGAGGGCGAGTACATGATGCTTGGTGACAACTCCGCAGCCAGCAGGGATTCACGTGCATGGGGGTGGCCTCACCAGCTCGTGAGACGGACCTTTGACTGGAACACGCCGTTCCTGGTTCCCCGACAGCTTCTTGTCGGCAAGGCATGGGGGGTCTACTGGCCTTCTTTGATACCGCGTGAACCCGGCGGGGCAAGGAATATCCCGGATTTCGGCCGATGGCGTTTCATTCGCTGAGAGGCTTGGAATCTGCTCCATGAACGACGCCGAGTTCATCATCGCATTCGAGGAATGCACCCTCCCGATCGAGCAGTGGGACCATCGTGCCCACGTACGGGTTGCATGGATCTACCTGCAGCGGCATGGTTATGCACGAGCCCTCGACTTGATGAGGCAGGGCATTCTCGCCTTCAACTCGTCCAACGGTATCAGGATCGGGCCGGGGACCGGCTACCACGAGACCCTCACTCGGGCCTTTCTTCGACTGGTTGATGCCGAGCGCAACGCTTCGATCATCGACTTCAACTCCTTCTGTGATCATGCAAGCAAGCTCCTGGACAAGAAGATCATCCTCGAGCATTACTCGAAGGAACTCCTGGATGATCCCATCACTCGAATGGAGTTCGTCGAACCCGATCAGTCATCACTTCCGGATGGAAGTGGTTCACCGTAGATCACCCAGTCGGATCCTCCGGTCTGGAACGCCTGCTTGTTCTTGGTCAGTTGCACGCCATCGAAACGCCGATCAAGACCTGCGTGCACGATCCTGATTGCATCTCCGATCCTCTCGTACCTCATCTGTTCCATGACGAACGGGTCGATTCCACCCCATGCCTCGCTTGAGAGATCGAGATCATCGATGGAATCCGGATAGTCTCCATGTTCGAGCCGATGAATCTCGGCCTCGATTGCGAGTGCGAGACCCGCCTTGAGACATGCGAACCTGGATTCGATCTGGAACATCCTCGCTCTCTGGATCAGGAGCATGCTGATGACCGGATTGGGTGTCATTTTGGCGATGTAGTCCAGTTCCGGATCCGGATCATCGAGTTGTTGATCGATTGGCCTCTTCGCACCTGCGATTGTGATGTCGAAGATGTCATTGACCTGCATGGTCGTGGTCTTCCTGTCAGGAAGGGTGAGCCGTCCGAAAAGTGAGTCCAGGATCCCCAGTCCGAAGTTCCCGCCCCATGGAGACACGGGCATCCCGCCGACGGCCGAGCCCACGAGCCAGCCGTTGCCTGAACCATCATCCGTGTAGTTCCACTGGATGATGTCCAGGAGGTACAGGCGTTCGGACTCGAGGTGATACTCGATGCCGGGGATTTCGTCTGTTTCAATGACCATGTTCTCGAGCCGGCGGAGGCCCTCCTGGTCCAGCACCTTCATCTCCAGCAGATCGGATGCCTGTTGAAGCACGAGCGTCTCGATCGCGATGCCGCTGAGCCGACCGACCAGGGTCGGATGCCAACTGATCGCCCGGCCGATCCCGATGGCGCGTTCCAGGGTGTCCAGTGCGTCATCCTGCCTGCCCTGCTCGATCTGTATCCAGGCCTGTGCGACCAGCAGGCGCGACAGGCTTCGTGCTGGAGAGAGAAAGGGCAGCATCCAGTTGATCAGTTGCTGGCCACGTGGTGGTTCAAACACGAACGACTCGGATGCCAGTGCCTGATCGATGATCAGTTGCATGTCGCTCTGTTCCAACTGCTCGATCAGCCATTGCTCCGGCTCGAGGTTTCCTGGAATTGACTCTTCGCTCATTTCTCGTGATGGATACAGAAGTGTCGTATCGATACTGTCCCACCGGGTTCCATCGCTGCCGAGACGCGAGTCGGGGTATCGGTTCAATGCCCTGCTCGTGAGCAGGTCACCCAGGTGGAACGATCGTTCGAGCGAGTCCCTTCCGTTCTCCCCGACCGACTGCGCCTCGACCTGCAGTTGAATGATCATCCCCGGGTAATCGGTCGACGCGATGACCGGGGTCGTCAGGGTGTCGATGATCCACAACAGGACCACGACGATCGCGATCGCCGGGATCGCCAGCAGGGTGATGCACCCGACCTTGTTCCTCGGGGGCAACGGCCGGTTCCTGAAAACCGTCGAATCAGAACTCATGGCATGTCAATGATGTAGGGATCCTCGAACTGGGTGGCCCATGTCTCGTGATCGAAGCCCCTCGATTGGATGGCCAGTTCGGCCTCGGCGGCGATGTGTCCGAATGCCGGCCAACTCGATGAAGCCACGATCGAGTTGAGCAGTCGATTGCTTCCATCCATATTCCCATTGAATCTCATCCACATGGCCAGGCCATAGCCTGTCGTTGCAGATTGGACGTCGGCCGACAGCACCGATCTCTCATCAGTCGTTTGAATCTCGTCCCTGTCCATTTCACCCTTGAAAAGCAGCAGCAGCCGGTGGTACTGGGAGTTCTCAATGATCTCCATCTCCCTGTTGATCGGTTCGAGTAATGCCACGGCCTCCGTCTGCCGGTTCCTTTGCATCGCCGTGAGCCACCGCCAGTACGTGCACGCCACGATCTGGTCATCGTGCCTGGACAAGCGTTTGCATCGCTCGAGGCTGCGGTCGGCTTCCTCGAGTCGACCCATCAGGTAGTAGGTCAGGCCGAGGTGATACTGGATGTTCCACTTGGTCGTGGTCAGTGGGATTCCCGCTCTGTTGGGCATGCCGTCCTGCTCGACTCGATCAGGCATCAGCTCCGAATGCCGCGCGGCGGCCTTGAAGTCGGCCAGTGCCTTGTCGAGTTGTCTTGTGGTGAGATGGCGATGTCCCCTGTGCCTCAGGAGCCTGGGATTGTCCGGATGAAGTTCCAGGCCCATCGAGTAGATCTCGATGCTCCTGTTGTATCGACCGATGTAGGCGTTTCTTCGTCCCATCCAGATGATCGCGTCAATGTCTGTCGGATCCTCGATCGCGATCGCGGCTGCTTCACGGAGCTTGTCGACCTGTTCCTGGTGGAACCGCGAATCCTGCATGGGCCTGTACAGCGGATCTCCGTCGAGGGACCACGCTTCCACCGGCATCGACGCGGCCTCTGCGCGGCCCTGGCGATCCTTGGGGTTCATGGAAGCGTTCCTTGTCGCATCACAGCCCCCGAGCATGAATGCAGCCAGTGCAAGACAGGCCACATTGCGTGCCATTCGTCTTGGTGCCGGGTTTTCTCCTTGCTCCTGCATCAACACCGAGTCTATCGTGAGTCACCACGTGTTGGCCAGTCGGACTGTAGGAATCGTGCCGTTTCAAGGCCCGTTGGTACCATTGGGTGGCTTGGAGATTCGAGTCCACAGGAGATGTCAGATGCCCATCATCGAGTTGACTGCTTCCCTCATGATGATCCTGTCCCAGGGGTCATCGATCGGTGACGACTCTCAGCCACCAAGGCCCAATATCATCTTCATCTTCACCGACGATCACTGCACGCAAGCCCTTGGGGCGTATGGCTCCCGCATGAACACCACCCCGAACCTGGACCGCATCGCCACTGAAGGCATGCGGTTCGATAACTGCTTCGTGACCAACGGCATCTGTGCACCCAGCAGGGCCGTCGTTCTCACCGGGCTTCACAGTCACCTCAACGGACAACGTGTCAACGGGCCGGCATTCGACGGAGCCCAGGTGACCCTTCCCAAGCTTCTCAGGGAATCCGGATACCAGACCGCGATCGTCGGCAAGTGGCATCTTCGCAGTGCGCCGACCGGATTCGACCACCACGACGTCCTGATCGGACAGGGGCCGTACTACAACCCGACGATGATCCGTAACGGTACACGACATGCTCATGTGGGTTACACGACCGACATCATCACCGACAAGGCCATCAAGTTCATGTCCCGGCGCGACACCGATCGACCATTCATGCTCATGTATCAACACAAGGCTCCGCATCGAAACTGGCAGCCAGGCCCTGATCACCTGGACATGTACGCCGACGAAACCATGCCTGAACCCGATACATTGCTGGATGACTATTCCGGTCGTGGATCAGCATCGACCAGACAGACGATGACCATCGCAAGGGATCTCAGCAGGCACGACCTCAAGCTGGATCCACCCAGGAACCTGACTGAAGAGCAGTTGGAGCGATGGAATGCGGCTTACGGACCCAGGAACGAGTTGTTCGAGCAGCGGCAACTCGAGGGAGAGGACCTGGTCCGCTGGAAGTACCAGCGATACGTCAAGGACTATCTCCGGTGTGTCGCCAGCGTCGATGACAACATCGGTCGCATCCTGGACTACCTGGACCAGGAAGGGCTCTCCGGGAACACGGTGGTCATCTACAGTTCGGATCAGGGCTGGTATCTCGGCGAACACGGCTGGTACGACAAGCGTTGGATGTACGAGGAGTCACTTCGCACGCCCTTGCTGGTCCGATGGCCTGGAGTGGTCGATCCGGGATCCTCCTCCGATGATCTCTGCCAGAACCTCGACTTCGCGCCGACGATCCTGGACATGGCGGGACTTGAGCCTCCCGCCTCGATGCAGGGCGAGAGTCTCGTGCCGATCCTGGAAGGCGATTCCCCCGATGACTGGCGCGATTCGATCTACTATCACTACTACGAGAATCCCGGAGCACACACCGTTCCGCGGCACGAAGGCGTGAGAAACAGTCGCTACAAGCTGATCCACTTCTATCGCATCGGTGAATGGGAGCTGTATGACCTGGATCGGGATCCCGATGAGATGAGGAACGTTCATGGAGATCCCGCCTATTCGGACGTACTGGTCGAGATGAAGCTTGAACTCCAGCGTCTCAGGCAGTTCTATCGCCTTCCCCCGCTGGCGGACGATGATCCGTTTCCCCAGCTTGACGAGGAAGCGAAGTCCCCGAGGTCACGACAGACGCTCGAGCAAGATCAGCGTTGATCGTCCGGATCCTCCGGCCACGGCGCACCCTGTCGGATCCATTCCCTGAGGATGTCGATCTCCACCTTCCAGAGCGGCCCATCCTTCGGTGGCATCATGTCCTGCGGATCACGGGTCGTCACCCGCTGTATCAGCAGGCTGCCGTCCGGATCTCCGGGGATGATGGCCGGTCCTGAACGGCCACCCTTCAGCATCGCTTCTCGGGAATCCAGTCCGAGCCGGCCCTTGGTCCTCAGGCCGTAGTGGCACTGGTGGCAGAATGTCTGAAGTATGGGGAGCACGTCGGTCCGGAAATCAATGGCTGGATCCGGCGGCTGCTCGACCGCGGCATGGGTTGCAATCACCAGCAATGGCACGGTCGCAAGGTTCATGAGTGTTCAACGACCCTCGGATCCGGTCATTGCGACCGGAGTACCCGTTCCTGGATCGAAATGGTTCGAGACCACCCATCGAACGGTGGTGAACGCGGCCATGGTCACCACGACCATGGCAAGAATGTTCATGAAGAAACCTCCGCGGCACATCAACGGCACCGTGAGCCGTCCAGAGCCGAAGACGATCGCGTTCGGTGGCGTGGCCACAGGCATCATGAACGCGCAGCTGGCCGCGATGGTCGCGGGGATCACCAGCTCGACCGGAGCGATTCCCAGGGGAACCGAGAGGGCGGCCAGTATGGGCACGAACGTAGCCGTCGTGGCGGTGTTGGAGGTGAGCTCGGTCAGGAACACGATCCCCGTGACGATCAGCAGGATGATGATCACTTCCGGGAACCCCGCCATGTCGTCGATCAGTGAAGCCATGTGCTCGGACAGGCCGGTCGCCTTGACCCCGGCGGCGAGACTTAATCCACCGCCAAGGAGGATGAAGATACCCCATGGGAGGTTGCGAGCGGTCTTCCAGTCCATGGCGAACTGGTTCCGCTTCGGATCGATCGGGATGATGAACAGGACAAGCCCTCCCGTGATTCCGATGATCCCGTCGTTCAGGCCGGGGAAGAACTCCTGGAGCGATGGTCGGAAGATCCAACATGCCGCCGTGAGACAGAAGACGATTATGGTGACCTTCTCGCCACGTGACATCGGACCGAGTCGATCCAGCCTTTCCTGGAGAAACGCTCCCGACCGGGAGTTGTCCATGGGCTCTGGTCGATAGAGCAGTCGCACCAGGATCCACCACGTGATCGGCAGCATGATGATCGCGATCGGAACCGTCATCATCGACCATTGAAGAAAACTGATCGAAACACCGTACTCCTGCTCGAGAAATCCGACTGCGATGCCATTGGGAAAGGTTCCGATGATGGTGCAGGTTCCGCCGATCGAAGCGGACCATGCGATCGCAAGCAGCAGCGCCACGGCGAACCTGCTTCTGCCGGCGTGGGGTGTACCCTCTTCGGCCAGTTCGACGATGCCCATGGCCAGTGGCAGCATCATGGCCGTGGTGGCCGTGTTTGAGACGAACGAACTCAGCACCGCAGTCACGATCATGAATCCCGCGATCATCCGGCCCGGCGAGGGTCCGATCGTACGGAGGGCCAGCAGGGCGATTCGCTGGTCCAGCTTCCACTTGTGCAGGCTCAGTGCAATCAGCAGGCCACCCGCGAAGAGGAAGATAAGCTTGTCCGCATAGGGGGCCACGACCTGGTTCATGCCGACGGCACCGAACAGTGGAAGGATGATCACCGGAAGCAGCGCCGTCACGGCGATGTCCACCGCTTCCGTGAGCCACCAGATCGCCATCCATATCATCAGCGAGGCGACCACGATCCCACCCCCGGTCAGCGGGGCCTCAATCATGGAGGGGTCATCCGGCTGCATGAAGAGATACATCAGCAGGGCTGCGACCGGGCCCGCGATGAGGCACGCGATCCTGAAACCGAATGCCGGGGTTGCAGTTGAGTCGGTCGCCTGGTCCATCGTGATCTCCTGGATCAGCAACCACTGTACGAAAAACCACGTTTTCTGCCCTCAGAAGCCCCATCAGATCGCATTCCTGAAGTTTTTCCCGGGGGATCTGATAGATCCGTCCGGCTCATGCGGAAAGGGGCATCAAGGGGATGGTCGTGGGGCCAACCTCGCCTGAATCAAGTCAATCAACCTCATTCCTGGAGCCGATCCAATGCTGACTCTCCGAAGTCTCGTCGCTGTCACTGCAACCACATGTCTGGCCGTAGGCGCATCCGCATCCGATGCCCCCGATTGGGAGGACCAGACGATGTCTTCCACCTTCAATGTCGCGGACATCACCGTCACCAACGGCATGCGTGTCGATTTCAATTGCTTCATGACCCTGCCGCCGAGTCTCGTCTGTAGCGGGTATGCATATGTCGACAATCCTTCAACTCCGTGCAGCAGCAACAAGGTGCTCATGCTGAAGGACATCACCGCGAACTTCGATTTCGCGGGGACCATCGGACCCCAGACCGACCTGGTCATGGATTTCGGTGAGTATGGCGGCAACATCAACCTGGCCATCAACGGTGTTCCTGCGAATTTCCACAACTTCATCGACATCCACGGTGCCGTGATCGGCGGTGTGACGGTCAACGTCATCTCGGGTGGATACGGCAATGACTGCGGTACCGTGGAGTTTCTCGGAACAATCCAAGGAATGCGCATCGGTGGACGCGACATGTGGATCGATGGTGCCGGAATCTCCAGTGCGTGCGAGTACGGCTATGGCGACACCTACCTTGGTGACATCGAGATCGTGGGCGACATCTTCTCCAGCCAGGACATCCAGTACGAGATGCTCGACTTCCAGTGGTCTAACCTCAACTGGACCAGCGGCGGGTTCCTGCAGGTCATGAACGTCGGTGCCGCCTGCAGCACCGGCAACGAACTCTGGACCAACAACATCAACCTGGCCTTCAACTTCGCCGGTTCGACCGGCGCCATGGAGAACGTCGGCTGGTCCTTCGGTGAGTACGGTGGGAACATCAACATCGAGATCAATGGCGACTTCCGGAACGTGGACAACTACATCGACCTTCATGGATCCATGATCGGCGGAGTCCTCTTCGAGGTGACCTCGGGCGGCTACGGCAATGACTGTGGGACAGTCGAACTGACCGGCATCGTTGATCGACTCGTGGTTGGTGGGCAGGAACATTCGATCGACTGCCTCGTCGGTGACGTCGCGCTCGCCGCAGCAACCGGAGATCTCGATGGTGACGGAGCCGTCACCGGTGCCGACCTGGCTCTCCTGCTCGGCCGATGGATGACCAGTGATCCCGATGCGGATCTGGACAAGAACGGGTTCGTCGATGGAGCCGATCTTGCGATGCTCCTGGGCAACTGGAACTGAGACTCTTCCCCCTGATCCGGGTTTGAATCTTCACGGCGGGCTCTTCAAGAGCCCGTCGTGATGTTCTTGTTCCCCGATCAGCCCGGTCTTGCCTGGAGGGTCACAGTCACCGACTCCTCCCGACCATCACGCAGCAGGAGGATCTCGACCGTGTCACCGGGCTTGGCATTCATCATGAGCCTCTGGAGCCCTCTCGTCCCGGCAGGGATCTTCTCGCCGTTCCAGCTGGTGATGACATCACCAGCCATGATCCCGGCCTGTGCGGCGGGCCCGCCCTCGGCCACGGATCGAATCGTGACGCCATTCTCGTTCTCTGCATCCCTGTTGATCCGAACACCCAGGCGCACGCTCGGTCTCGTGTTCCTCTGTTGTGACTGGCCCTGGGTGAACTCGAAGCGTTCCGGATGCATGGCCGCGGCCAGTGCGATCTCGTGGAACGTGTCGATGATGTCCGCCGCCCCCTCGCGATTGATCATGTCGGAGGTGTCCTTGGAGGTGTGGTAGTCGGCATGCCCGCCCGAGCCGCCAGAGAGGATCGGAACCTGCTTGCGGAGGAACGAGATGTGATCGCTTCCGCCACCCGCGTTGCCGCGAACGGTGATGTCCAGTTCGCTCTTCTCCGCGATGGGATCGACGATTCCACCGAGCCCGGTACCCGTACCTGTTCCGGAGATGGAAGCTTTGTTGTCCCGTACCCTGCCGATCATGTCGAAGTTGATCATCAGCACATGATCCTCGATGTCACGTGGAGGGTTGTCCGCGTACCATCGTGATCCGTTGAGCCCACTTTCCTCGGCAGAGAATCCAATGAAGATGATCGAGCGGAGATCCTGATCCTCGGGCAGGTCCTCGTACGACTGCGCCAGTGAATCAGCAAGCATCAGTACGGCGATGCTTCCGGATGCGTTGTCATCGGCACCGGGATGAAGTTTTCCGGGACCTTCCCTCGAGCCGAACTCTCCCATGCCAAGATGATCCAGATGTCCTCCGATCACGATGTACTGATCAGCAAGTTCGCCGCGACCCGACAGTAGACCGCCGACGTTCTCCGCCTCGATCTGCTCGTTGACCATCGTTCCTCCGAGGCTCACGACCGTGTCATCGAACGAGATGACGGTGCCTTGCTCATCAGCCATCCGTCTCAGATCCATGAGGGTGCGTCCATCCCGATCGGCACTGCGGACGAGCCTGTCCGCGGCATCCGTGGACATGTGGAAGAAGGGGAATTCATCGGTGTCCTGACCCGAGCTCTTGATCAGTGAACGGATTCGAGGATCATCCGCACCCGGGGTGTTCACGAGGATGACCGCCTCGGGGCCGAGCTTCTCAAGCTGGCTGATCTTGTTCATGAACGTCGCGGCATCCGTCCAGTCGTTGCTTCCGGACCAGAGACTCCGGCCTTCCCCGTCCATCGGTTCAAACCTGAGCACCAGAGCGATCTTCCCCTCAAGATCAAGATCCTCATCGAAGCTCATGTACCCGTCTGGACCGTCACCAACGGCGTATCCGACGAAGACGAGTTGGCCGGAGGCATCGCCATCGGAACCCATTCCAGTCATCTGGAAGTCACTGCCCAGTTCGAATTCCATCCTGGCCTTGCCGGTCTCTGCGACCAGTGACTGATCGACCATGGTGCCGGAGACTCCCAATGGAAACACCTGCCTGTACGACAATTCGCCTTCTTGTTCCGTTGGGAACACGGTCATCAGTCCCGAGGCTTCGAAGTGCTCCTGCATGTAGTCCTTGGCCCGCTCCATGCCCGCGGTTCCCGGAAGCCTGCCTTCCATGAACGGACTGGACAGGATGACGATGTGTTCGTCGAAGGTCTGCACGGCACGATCCTTGTCCCTGATCACCTGGCCGAGTGGCTGCTTCTGTTGAGCATCGTCGGCAGCCGACTTCATTGCATCCTGTGCCTGTGCTGTTATCGTGACCAGCATGGCGAATATCAGGGTCATGCATCGTGAGAAATGGGGATTCATTTTCGATCTCCTTTCAGGTGGATTCGCCATGGTATTGGCTTTGGCCAGAACATGTAATCCCAGTCCGATTTGAAAGCGAGAATTCGCCGCCAGCACGGGTATCAACGACATGAAGCGACATTCCACGGCGACCGTTCTTCTTCTGCTCCTCCATGCCACGGCCGTCTTCGGTGAGGTGACCGTTCCGAGCATCATCTCGGACAACATGGTTCTGCAGCGAGGCATGGCCGCCCCCATCTGGGGCAGAGCGATTCCCGGCGACACGGTGAAGGTGACCTTCGCAGGGCAGGAGCATGAGGTCGTGGCGGCTGATGACGGTACCTGGATGATCCGTCTGGAACCGATGCCGACCAGCAACACGCCTCGCAGCCTTGTGATCGAGGCCGGGAACAGGATCCAGATCGACGATGTCCTTGTTGGAGATGTCTGGGTGTGTTCAGGCCAGTCAAACATGGAGTGGCCTGTTTCCGCATCCGCAGATGCCGCCGCTGAGATCAAGGCTGGCGATCACCCGGACATCAGGATGTTCATGGTGGCCAGGAATCCTCGTTCAACAGCTCAGTACTCGGTGCAGGGTCGATGGGACGTCTGCTCGCCATCGACAGTGGGGGCGTTCAGCGCGGTCGGCTACTACATGGCCAGGACGCTCCAACAGGAGCTGGGCGTTCCCCTCGGAATCCTGAACACGACGTGGGGTGGTACGCGAATCGAGCCATGGATCCGCTTGGACGATCTCGTTGAACACCCGGCGTTCACTGAAAGGGCCTCGGCGTTGGCGGAACAGGTCGCGGCACACGAGAACCGCGATGAGCTCGAGCGGATGCGGCAGAGGCGGAAGCAGATGGAGGCGTATTCCCGGACGGCGAATGCGTACTGGGCCGATGTTCTCAAGGATGATCCCGGCATGTCGGGAGGCTGGATCGAGCAGGGATTCGACGACAGTGGTTGGCCGACCATGGACGTGCCGACTCTGTGGAAGGATGTCGCCGGAAGTGATCTCGCTTCGTTTGATGGTGTCCTCTGGATGCGCAGGGCCATCGGCATTCCCGTGATGTGGAATGGGCGGGATCTCCAGTTGGATCTTGGCCGCATCGATGATTCCGACATGGTCTTCTTCAATGGGACCCGCATCGGGATGACGACCGAGCAGCACCAGAGATCTCGACAGTACCGCGTTCCAGGAACCCTCGTCGAGACCGGCATGTCCGTGCTGGCGGTTGCGGTGATCGACGCCGGGGGAGTTGGAGGCATGACCGGTCCTGCTTCAGCGATGACGGTGGTTCCGATCAACCTCCCTGCAGGGGCCAAGCCACCCTTCGCAAGTCTCGCTGGTCCATGGAAGTACATGAAAGGGAGTTCCGGAGTCCGTCGTGGCCCGGTTGTTCCGGGCCTGGAAGCATCACCCGGCTCCTCCCATTCCTCCTATGCCGCTTTGTACAACGGGATGGTCTCTCCACTTGTTCCCTACGGAATCAGGGGTTTCACCTGGTACCAGGGTGAATCCAACTCCAGGGAGCCGGAGCCATATCGTGAGCTTCTTCCTCTATTGATCGACAGTTGGAGATCGCAGTGGGGTCAGGGCGATCTTCCGTTCGGGATCGTTCAGCTCGCGAGTTTCCGTGCACCGAATCCTCACAACCCGAATGAAGGCGGGTGGGCGCTGCTTCGTGACGCCCAGTTGCATGCAAGAAGGACGGTCGAGAACACCGGGCTGGTGGTCACGATAGACATCGGGGATGCCGATGACATCCATCCGCGGAACAAGCAGGATGTCGGGAAGAGACTCGCGATGTGGGCGTTGGCGACCTCCCACGGTCGCACCAACAGCAGCTCTGGTCCGATTGCATCTGCCCGGGTTCGGACAAACCACAAGGGTCATGAAGCATTCGCCATCACGTTCGAGCATGCCACGGAGGAGATCGATGGCGGGTTGGTCACCAGTGACGGCAGGTCACCCCGGGGACTCGGGATCTGTGGACCGGACGGGATATACCACTGGGCAAGCGCGGAGATTCAAGACAACACGCTCATCGTGTGGTCGGATGTGGTCAAGGATCCCGTTTCAGTCGTCTATGCGTGGTCGAACAACCCGGATCGTGTGAATCTCACCAATGGATCAGGTCTTCCAGCCACTCCATTCAGATTCGATTGATTGTGGCAATCGGCCAGTGATTGCATTCTCAACATGAATATTCAATCCAGCCCGGGCAATCCTCACGCGTTGAAGGGGATGTGTCGTCGCGGAAATTCTTCGATTTGGTCGAGCAGATCCATCGAGTTGCTACTTGTTCAGGTTGATGACGGATTGTTTTTGTTCGCACCCCCATCAGAGAATCCCCCAATGCCAAATGAATATCCAGCAAGTCCTGGCTCAAGGCAGTGTCCACCTGAGGCCATCGCCGATTTCATCGTCAGTCTTTGGAACAGGGGGGAAAAGAAGATCACGATCGATCAACTCAGGTCACCCAGCTACAGTTCAACGCATGGCGCAAGCATGTGCAACGCTCGAGGACTCCATTGCTCGATGCTGATGTGCCATCTCGACAACCACTCGATCGAGTACCTGGCATCTCTGGCCTTCTCCGGAGGCAACCCGATGGAGGCCTTCCAGGATTCCATCGACTGGATGTCCTTCCGATGGGGTGAATCCAAGACCCGTCGTACTGCGCAAAGGGCTCTTGCTGATGCAGCCGTATGGCATGCCGGACTGGAAGAGAGCAGCGTGGTATGAGACAAGCACATGCCTGACAGCGGATAAGGGGCTGGTCGTTGTTTTCCTGGGCGGAACCTCGGCCGGCCTTCCGCTGATCAGGGACTGATGTCGTGGGGCTGCGGCAGGAAGACCTCGGCTTTCACACGTGGCCGGCACCACTGTCCCACATTCCTCATTACCATGAACGGTGAAACTCCAGAGTTCACCTTTGGGCTTGTCACCGATTCATGCCACACCATCTGCCTTCACTCCATGCAAGGATCTCCGGTTCGACCGGGGATATTGATGCCAACGGCAACGAGCCCGACAAAGGTGGGCGCCGGATGTGGCTCACACTGTTCGCTGTTGGAATCGCCCAGTTCCTGGTCTGCGTCGACTACTGGTCTGTCGCGGTTGCGCTTCCTGACATGGCTCGTCAGTTCAAGGTGTCACCGGTCTCCCTTGAATGGGTGTTGTCGGGATACATCATCGCGTTTTCCGCAACCATGGCGGTGGGTGGTCGTCTCGGAGATCTCTACGGCCGTAAGAAACTTCTGCTCGTGGGTATCGCGATCTTCGGAGCCCTCTCCGTCCTGGTCGGTCTGAGTTCGACCTTCTGGATGATCGTGGCTTCTCGTATCGTTCTCGGAATCGGAGGCGGGTTGATCATTCCCCTGGCCACCGCAGTGGTCAGTGACACGACACCGGCGCGGGACATGACCAGGATCCTCGGATTCCTGACAGGAATCTGCGTTCTCGGTGGGGCCGTTGGTCCCGTCGTCGGTGGGGCTTTCACCGAAACATGGGGCTGGCCCTGGATTTTCTTCCTCAACCTGCCGATCTCGATCATCGCGTTCATCATGGTGATCTTCGTGACGAGGGAATCACGCGACCAGACCGTGTCAGGCCGCCTGGATTACCCCGGTACCATCCTCCTGATCATCTCGATCGTGTCGATCGCCCTTCTGATTGACCGCATCGCACAGTGGGGAATCCTCTCGATCCCGATCCTCTCACTCCTGTCGATCGCAATCGTCTTCATATTCCTGTTCATGCTGAGGGAACACAAGGCGAAGTCACCACTCGTGGAACTTGATCTGTTCAGGAACCGGACGTTTCTCGGCTTCGTTTCGAGCGGGGCGTTCTCGAACTTGTACTGGTGCCTGACGATCTTCACGTCCACGATCATGTTGCAGAAGGTCATGGATTACACACCTCTTCCAGCCGGCCTGGTCTTCCTGGCCATGAGCATCCCTGTCTCGATCGCAAGCCTGTTCGTCGCCCAGGTTCAGAACCTCATCGGCGCCAAGCGTGTCATGATCATCGCGCTGGTCCTTCAGGCGGCGGGCGGCATGATCATATGGTGGAACCATGAACTCGTCTGGCTGCTGATTGGTTTCGCAATTGCAGGTCCTGGATGTGCCTGGGGCTGGTCGCTGCCGGTGACCGGATCGATTCTCTCCCTGCCACGTGAGAAGGCCGGGCTTGCAAGCAGCGCGTGCCAGACCATCGTGATCATGACAGGAGGCCTGTCGATCACACTGGCGGGGACGGTCATCGATGCATTCGCAGACAAGACGAGCGTCGATCCCGGGGTCAGGATGTCCTACCTCGTAGGTGTCCTCGCCTGCATCATCGGGATCATCCTGGCGTGGATCCTGATTCCTCGCAGTTCCGGCATCGAACAGGCCGAGACCGCCGGTGACACGGATTAGAACGAATCCATATCCATGAAATCCCGGAACAACAGGGCATACGAAAGGAAATAAAGCATGGATCGAGTGTTAAGAAGGCGACTGGCTGGTGGAGTGATCATACTCGCGGGCTTGGCCGCCATATTCTGGCTGGGCTCAGCAGACGAATCCAGCAAGGGCTGGATCATCGGTACGATCTCGATGTTCGTCGGAATCATCGTTGCCGCATGGCCTGCTCGGTGAGCAGTTCGATGTGATTGATGGATCAATAGCACCGGGCGCGTCGAACATAAATCTACTAAATCAAAGGAACCATCTTGGCAGTGGAATTCGCGTTGATATTCTTGGCTTCATGTCCGGGACGGTGAACTGATCGTCCTTGTATTCATGGTTTCAAGACAGCGCTCCCCGTGGGTAACAGGTGGGCATGTGAAGGATGGTAGTGGTCTTTTCCTGTACGAGGCAGGCTTCGACTGTCATGTGCCCTTGGCCGTGTCTTGCCACCAGTTCGGATCGGCAAGGTGCTCCACGAGATCCGCTGCACCGTGTTCGCTGGCAAGGGTCATGCCCGCCTCCGATGCTCTGGATCGGTACTGCACGAGGTTCGACAGGACCATGTCAATCGCCGATTCAAGCGATTCGCCCGATGGTTTCTCCATGGTGACCCCGCAATCAAATCGATCCGTCATCCTGCCCAGCCACGTATCGCTCGTGGTGATGACAGGTGCGCCGGCTGCAAGAGCGTCCAGCGTGATTCCACTGACACGATCGAAGAAATCATTCCTGTCATAGGGTTGGAGAACGATTGAGCCCGGGAAGAGTCCCCTGTACTCATCCTGCCCCATCGAATGCTCGATCAGCTCGAGCGGCTCGTATCCAATACGGCGTAGCCGGTCCAGTTCATGCTGGACATCCGTCGGATGTCGTCCATGATCAGCCTGGCCGATCTTGCCCGGGTGATTCGGCGTGGAAACCTGCATCTTCAGGGCAATTGATCTTCCCTGTTCCGCGTATCTCTGGACGAGGTCGACGACATGCGGCAGCCCCTTGTCCATTCTCGCAGCCCCTGCGACAAGGAGGTGAGGTTCGGATTCACAATATGTCTTGGCAGGCTCCAACTGGGACGGGTAGTTGATCTGCCGGACGTGAATGAACCCAGCGTCCTGGAAGATCTCCTTCAATCTTGATGTCATCACCGCGATCGACAGGCCCGGGTGCTTGCGAGCGATCCTGGACAGCCACTTCATCCTTCCCTGCTTCATCCTGAACCAGTGCACGACCATCACGACCTGCCCAGGCTCATCGATGGCCTGTCCCGAGTGGCTGGCAAGCAGGAAATCGGTACTGCCGGCCGTCGTCACGATCATTGGCTGGTGCCTGCTTCTCAGTTCTCTGTAGAGACGAAACGCCTGGAGTCTCCTGAAGGTCTTTCTGAAATGGTCATGAACCACGACCCCGTCGCCCTTGTCTAGGACGTTGCCGGCTCCAATGCCGCCCCAGATCTCCAGGTTCCGTTCACCCTGAATTCCCATGATCATGCTTTCAATCAGGCTGGCACAGTGTCCGGCGCGATTGCGCAAGGTCGGTTCCACAAGATGTATGACATCCCTGATAGGACGAACTCCTGTTCGTTCAATGCCTGCAACGAAAGATGGCAGGGGCCGCTTCGAGGATACCGTGCGGAAAGCCCGGGGAGCAAACCCGCTCAGGGGCAGTTGCCCCAGTTGGCCAGAAGTATGCCCAGGTCGATGCCGTTGGTGGTTCCATCACCATCGATGTCGGCAGTCGACTGTCCCCACTGGCTCAGGAGAATTCCCAGGTCGGTGCCGCTGACGATCCCGTCAAGGTCCAGGTCAGCGATGCATCCCACCGGCTCCTCGAGAATGACCGATACGTCGTCGACATAGGCCCACCCGCTGGATTCATCCACCTGCTGCAACTGCACGAGGACTTCCATGGAAGCAGTGCCCTCGGGAGCCGTCAGTTCGACTCGCCCCTCGGTCCACGTGTCATGCATGATGCGTGGATCACTTCCATCGAGCATCAGGTCCTCGGCCGTAATGAGGAGCTTGCCATCGGCATCCTTCGCTTGGACCCTCAGGAACAGCTTGTTGGAGCCCATCGACAGCGGAAACTCCGAGTTGGACAATCCATGCGCTGTCGCCGTGATCATGGTCCCGGGTTCAACATCGGGAATTTCCTGCCCCATCGTCGAGAGATAGCCGCTCGCCTTGTCCCACGACTCCGCAATGCGGACCGCAGTCTCACCCGATCGTATGTTCGCATACTCCGGTGTGCAGTTGCCGACCTGGTTGAACCAGCCGTTGAAGTACGGCCATCCGGTACAACCGCAGCCATTGACCCCGGTCTCGAACTCGCCGTTGATCAGCGGGTTCGAAGGATCTCTTTCAACTGGCTCGACGGCCAGGTCATCGATCCAGACGGTGCCGCCCTCGATCTGCACTTCCTGCATGAGCATCGGGTAGAAGGTGACGGTCTGTGCCTGCGGGGGTACCAGGACAAGGGCTTCTCCGTAGACCCACTGATCAGTTGCCATTCTCGGATCATCCCCACGGAGGATCTTCACCTGGGCGATCGAGATCGTGTCCCACACGTCCTTCGGTGATCCGAACTGGACCCTGAATCCCGCCCAGTTCATCGAGCCGACCAGGTCGTCGCCCGATTCGCAGTAGATCCAGGCCGAGAAACGGTAGAGTTCACCAGGTGTCACGGAGATCGGGTCGGTGGACAGGGCACCTGATGCAAGACCGGAACCCTGGTTGGACACGGTCGCCTTCAGGGAAAACGAGCCTGAACGAACATGGTCCGTGCTTGCTTCGCCGAAGAAAGGAAGCCAACCATCAAGCTCGTTTTCAAACCCACCGTTGGCCACGATGTTGCCGGTGCCGGCGATCGCTGCAGTCGTCATGACGACTGTTGCTGCAATCGTCGTTGCGACAGAACTCTTCAAACGTGCATGTGCGGTCATCTCTTCTGGCCCCTCGGTACTCGATACAGCGTGTATCCACTTGAATATAGACGACGAGTCAAGAGAGTCGAGAGCCAGGCGAATATGCTGAGAGCCAGATCGCACCAGGACCCATAAGAAGTGGAAATTCTGGTTCAGAACCTCTTGAATTCGCTTCAAGCCCATGTCTCATCAACAAAAAAAAGGCAGGCCCCCCCACGTTGGGCCTGCCTCTACTGTCCTATGAGCATCAACCTCGAAGGGATGCTGCATTCGGATTTTTCCAAGTCAGGATCTTATCAAAAACCCCTCTTAGAGGTACGAAAAGAGGGCATGAATTCGAGAATTGTTGATCAATTAGCATTTCAAGGCTGCTCAAGACTGGGCCTGATGTCCCAGCAATGGAATTACCGGTCTCATGCTGCGAGATCGTATCCTGTCTCTGAGATGAGCCACCCAATACCATGAATCCCATGGCACATGCCCATCCGGATTCGATCCAGATCACGGCCCGATTCTCCTCGGCCCTTGACCATGAGGATTGGGCCAAGGCACGGTCCCTCCTGCAGGATGACTGCGAGTATGTCATTCGTGGCAGGCGGGTCATCGGACAGGAGCACATCATCCAGGAGTACAGGGCCTCCGCCTCCTGGGGCAGCAGCACCTTTGACGAGATCACGTACAGAAGCCAACTGGAGAAGTGCCGTGATGGCCGGATTCGGGTCACTTTCATCGATCGGATTCGGAAAGGCGATCATCGCCATGTCTACAAGTGCGACCAGGTCATCAGCGTGGATCAGGATGGCCTGATCAACCGCATCATGCACTTTGATCGCGCCCATGACGAGCAACAACTGGTTTGCTTCCTTGAGACGTGTGGAATCCACAGGTCGACCAAACACTGAAAGGAGACAAGTCAATGGAATTCATCGCAGCACTTTGGCTCCCGATCATCCTCTCGACCTTCGCGATCTTCATTGTGAGCGCCTTCATATGGATGGCCACCCCGATGCACACGAAGGACATCAAGGTGGTTCCCGACGAGCCAGGGCTTCGGAAGTACCTGTCCACCGCTCAACTTGAACGAGGACTCTACATGTGGCCACAGCCATCCGATGGCAACATGAACAACGAGGAATTCCGCGCCGCGTACAGGGACGGGCCGTGGGGCAGCGTGACGGTTCTGAATCGAAGGCCGAGTATCCCGATCAACCTGATACGGGTGCTGTTGTGCTACCTCGCCATATCAGTCTTCATCGCATGGCTTGGATGGACCGCCATGCCCAATGCAACGAACAAGACCGATGTCTTCGTGTTCATTCTCGTTGCCGGGGTGCTTGGATTCTGCGCCGGCGGAATTCCCAACTCGATCATGTTCGGGAAACACCCTCGATTCTTCCTGACAGATTTGATCGATGGCGTTATCTTCGCCATCGTCGCCGCAGTGCTGTTCATGCTCTTCTGGCCGTATGCACCAGTGGCATCCTACTGATCCAGTTCCCGTGCAATCACTCGCGTTTGCAGGCGTTGCACACGTTGGAATCCGATTTATTCGCAGGAGCACATTATGTGGCCTCAAGTCACGATCCTGACAGCCTTCATCGCATGTTCAGTCTCGTGCAGCGGGATCCAGAATCCTGCTGACGACGGCATCAAGCCCCAGGTTGATCCACCTCGTCCGACAGAGCGGCAGCGAGGCCAGAGACGAGGGGGCCCCTCGATGGGTGCGGATGTTCCATCGGTCAGGGTCCATGATCCTGATGGAGAACTGGTCGAACTGGCCGACCTGATCGATGGCCAGCACACCGTGATCGTCACCGGCTGCCTGACATGTCCCGTTTTCCTCCGCGGATATCCAACCATCGAGGCGGTTGCTCGGGACTACTCGGACAAGGGGGTCCGGTTCTTCTTCTTGTACAAGACACTCGCTCACCCTGAAAACGATGGCTACATCCAGCCACTGACCATCGAGGAACGTGCAATGCACGTGGCCGAAGCCAGGGAAAAGTTGAAGACCACGATTCCGTGGATATACGACACCATGGATAACAGCGCCAAGGCGGCTCTCGGTGGAATGCCAAACTCCGAGATCCTGTTCTCGCCCGACGGCAAGGTCCTCTACACACAGCAATGGAGCGATGCCGCACAGCTCCGGTCGACTCTTGCAGGCATCCTCGGCGATGTCGAGGATCCGACCGAACCCGCGGATCTCGATCTCCCCTCGTTCTCGATGCGCCGAGCCGGTCGGGGCAGCGGATTCGTCGAGCGGGTCCGCGTCGATGAGATCCTTTCACCGATCCTGGTCAGGGCATCCGAGGATGATCTTCCCTACTACGTGAAGCTGCGGGCAGAAGCCGACTCCGATCTGCTGACCACTGGAACCGGACGGCTCTACCTCGGATTCCACGTCGATCCGATCCATGATGTCCACTGGAACAATCTTGTCGATCCCCTCGAGTGGACCGTCATGTTGCCCGAGGGCTCATCGATGAGTCCGGCTTCAGCGAATGCTCCGAGGATCGACGTGGCCAGTGATGTCGAGCCCCGGGAATTTCTCGTCCAGGTCCGTTCATGGGATCCGGAGAAGCCGATCCTTCTCGAGGTCGACTACTTCGCCTGCAGCGATGCGGAGCAGTGGTGCCTTCCCGTCTCGCAGGGATACCAACTCTTCCTGCAACGTGATCGTGATGCCGGCGGAACCAATGGCCGCTCGTTCCAGCCCGGTGGAAGGCGTGGGGGTGGTGGTTCACGTGATCGGGCTCGGGGCGGGAATCCGCGGGGAGATGATCGCGGTGGCTCCTTCCTCCAGAACATGGATCTGGATGCCGACGGGGTGATCGAGCGGCACGAGGTGCCTGAGCGGATGCAGCAGAACTGGACCCGTTTCGATACCAATGGAAACGACATCCTCGAAGAGGAGGAGATCGCCATCATGATGGAACGCATGCGTCGCCGGGGTGGCCAGGGTAGCCGGCCCCGTGGAGACGGCCCCGGCAGGCCCGGTGGTCGCCGTCCACCGCGTTCCTGAGCCTTGGAAGCACCGTTTTTTGCTGTCCCATAAGCCTTCCCAGCCGACAATCAACGGTGACAGGAGCATGCCATGTCCAGGAACAAGTCCTTCGAGATTCTCGTGCGCCAGCATTCGGCGATGCTGACTGCCTTCATCAGGTCGATGGCCTATGACTCGTCGATCGTCGATGACGTGTTTCAGGAGACCATCGTCACGGCATGGCAGCGACTGGAGGACTTTGATGCTGACAGGCCGTTCGGCCCCTGGCTGAGGGGCATCGCCAGGAATCATCTGCTGGCCATGAGTCGCAGGGAGAAGAGGCACCAGGACAAGATATCCATGCTCGTCGAGAAGCGGATCAGCCTCCAATTGGAGAACATCGACAATGTTCCTGGCGACACGTACGCAGATCGCCTCGTCTCATTGCGTGATTGCATCCAATCACTACCACCAGACAGTCAAGAGGCCATCGATCTGGTCTACATGCGTGGGATGAAGCCCCAGGATGCATCCCTGACCACGAGCGTTCCGTACGAGACCTTCAGGAAGAGACTGCAGCGCGCACGAGCGATACTCGTCCGGTGTCTTCAATCCAAGAACCTTCTCCTGGAGACAGGCTAGTGAGCAGCGAACCTCGCGATCCCGATCATATGCCGATGAATTCGGATGAATACGTGAGCCAGATTCTCGATGACGGAATCGACATCGATCTGGATCAGGATGCCGATACCACGAGGATCGGCGACCTGCTTGCCCTTCACGGGGTCCTCTCCCTGTTGGGCCCCACGGAGTCCAGTCGGATCGAGCATCGAATCCAGACGGCACTCGACCGTGTGGGCGCGCTGGAATCCTCGACAATCATCGGTCGTGTCGGCATGGATTCAAGGTCATCATCGGGCTCAAGGAACGCGATCACGGCCGCGATGATCGGTCTCGCCGCCCTTATCCTTGTCGCCATCTTCGTCCCCCCGATCTTCTCTAACAATGCTTGGGCGACCCTCGACGCGATCGAGAGTCGGTTCGACTCGGGTCGGGATCGGCAGTACGAGATCATCGTTCGCAAGGCGGACGGCCGCTCACACAGGCGAATGGAACTTTCCATCGGTGGCCCGGGCAAGCACGTCCTCCAGGTCCATGGGGATTCCCGGAACGAACATCGCAGGCACGGGTGTTCCGGGTTCGATGGACAACGCTACTGGCATCTCTCCACCGAGGGGTCCGTCGTCTATGACGACAAGCCCACTCGAATGCTCCCGATGCTCGGCATCTCATCCAATCTCAGCCATGATCAGCTCATGCTCCGACCGATCATCCGCCGACTTAGGCGTGGTTACGACATTGAGTTCGTCGCCCAGCCAGAGGGCGAGTCCGACATCATCCGGATCCGGGCGACTCGACGAGACGACGTGGATGAAGCCAGCCGCGCCCCGAGCCAGGTCTTGCTCACTGCGGACAAGCAGACCAAGGAGATTCTCGACATGGATGTCTCCTGGGACAATGGAGACGACCCCGGCACGGTGACCCGTCAGATCAACTACAAGCTCAAGTCGGACCAGGCGCATCCCAAGGACTGGTTCAGGCCCGACACGCACAAGCAGGGTCGCAAGCGTCCCCGCCCCGGTGCACCTCGCACCTAGAGTCCCTCGACGGACTGCTCCGGAATCGTTGGGTCATCGTCGCAGGCATCGGCTTCCAGCATCCCCCGGGCCCTCGGAAAGAGCATGAGGGCTTCGATGATCATCCATATCTCCAGAAGCAATGTCAGTATCGCGATGATGACCAGTTCCCAGCGGTCACCCGATTCGATCCAACCGGGTGTCGTCCCATGACCGGTGAAGACCTCGATGTACAGCGCCACGAATGGAACCAGGAGCATGAAGATCATCGGGAGCACGATGAACCAGATCGACCGACCTCTCCGCCAGAGGTAGAACGCGATCACCAGGAAGGCCAGTCCTGCCAGCAGCTGATTCGTCGCACCGAACAGCGGCCACAGGATGAGTCCGCCCTTGCCGGCGTTCTCCCAGGACCATGGGCTGTTCCCAGGCGGTTCGGCGGCAAGCAGGCCGGCAAGCACCACGGCGACCAGAGTGATCACGTACCTGTTCGTGAAGAGCCGCCTGGCACCAACGGCGATTCCTCCTGTCTGCTTCCGTGCGGGAATGATCGTCTTAACCAGTTCCTGCATCACGTATCGCTGGAGTCGACATGCGGTGTCGAGAGTGGTTGCCGCAAACGATGCGACAAGTACGCCCATCAGCGAGATCGCCGTTTCGGCTGGAATTCCCATCGCTCTCAGGAGATTGCCTGCTCCGTCGACGAACGCCCCGACCTTTGGCCCCAGTCCTCCCATGTCCGACCACGAGGCGTATCTGGCATCCCAGGCATCCGTTCCAAGAAGCAGCGCACCCGTCTGGTCGTCACGGATTCCCAGCCCGAGTCCTGACACGCAGGCGAGAATGACGATCGTTGCAAGAAATCCCTCCAGGACCATGCTGCCGTAACCGACGCTGCTTGCATCACTCTCGCACCGGAGTTGCTTGCTGGACGTGCCGCTTGATACGAGGCAGTGGAACCCGCTGATCGCTCCGCAGGCAATGGTCACGAACAGGAAGGGAAAGAGCAGTGGCGCTCCGGCCGGACTGAAGTCGACCAGTGGGGCGACGATCTGGAGGGGTTGCCTCGATCCGTCCTCGGTCGGACCGCCGATCAAGGAGGCCACGATCAGCCCGAGTACGACCAGTCCCAGCGTACAGATCAACTGCATCGAGTTGATGTAGTCCCTTGGTTGAAGCAGCAGCCAGACGGGCAGCACAGACGCGACGTACGAGTAGACCAGCAGGATGATGACCCAGGCCATGATCGGCAGTCCCGCCGCCCAGTCATTGAACTGGGACAGGATGCCCAGGTCGCCGAGTATCACGCTCACGTACATCATGGCCAGGACGATGACCGAGGTCGTCGCCAGGAATGAGGCGTGAGTGAACCGCCTGATCAGGAGCCCGACGATCACGGCCAGCGGAATCTGCACCAAGCATGGAAAGATCGCGGTGGGGAAGAGCCTGAACACGATGGCGATCACGAGACCGAAGATCGCCAGGACGATGGTCAGGCCCATGAACAGGATCATCAGGAATAGAATCCTGACCCGCGGGTTCAGCAACCTGCCCGCGACATCTCCGATCGTCTGTCCCCTGCTCCTGAGGCTGACAACGAGGCTGCCGAGATCATGCACAGCGCCAATGAAGATCGAGCCCAGCAGCACCCAGAGCAGTGCCGGCAGCCAGCCCCACATGACGGCGATCGCAGGCCCGACGATCGGACCGGTTCCTGCAATCGACGTGAAGTGATGTCCGAATACGATCGACTTTCTCGTCGGCACGTAATCGACACCGTCCCCTTGTGCCTTGGAGGGACATTCCCGGTCCGGGTTCAATCTAAAAATTCTTTTTCCCAGCCATCGGCCGTAGGTATGATAGGCAATAAGGTAGGCAGCCCCAGTTCCAATCGCTATCACTAAGGTGATCACGTACCGGATCTCCTGTCTTCCATGATCAATGGTGTTCGTTCATGGTGAATTGATTCAGCAGTATGCATGATATCTCAATGAGCGTGCTTCAAGAACTGTGAATCAGTACAGGAGACCTCGGTGTTGGTCCGAATAGCGCTAATTTTGCTCGTGCTTGGTTGCTCACGCATTCTGCATGCCCAGGAACTCACCGTGTTGCAGGTGACACCGGGCCCATCGATGCTTCAGGTATCGCCATATGAAAACATACGGATTCGATTCGATCGTCCTGTTGATACCAGTTCCGTTTCCAATGTGACCATCCGCGTCTATTCCAGGAGCGGAGGAAACGTTCACGGTCGCATGGATTTTGTCGATGGGGGGAGAGAAGTCGTCCTGGTTCCTGATCGACCCCTTGCATCGGGCGAGCCCGTCCAGATCACCCTGGCCAGCAGCATTCGAGGTACTGATGGAACGATGATCAGGCCGGAAGGCTACTCATGGCGATTCTGGGTTCGAACAAAGCAAGCTGAAATGCAATTGAAGCAGACCCAGGTACTGAGCACGAATTTCAAGGGAGGGGAATCGACCATTCCTTATGGAGGAGTGGCCACGGATCTCGATGGAGATGGATGGATCGACCTGTCTCTCACGAACGAGGGCACCGATGATGTCAGGGTCTTCATGAACTCGTCGGATGGTCATGTCCTGCCCATGTCGCCCTTCAGCTTTGCAGTCGGATCCATTCCAAGTCCGGTCGAGTCTGCTGATTTTGACAATGATGGCCACCCTGACCTGTGCACGGCCAACATCGGAGACGGAACGATATCGATCCTGCTGGGCAACGGTGATGGCACTTATGGAACGCAGCAGTCCATAGAGGTTGGAAATGGCCCAAGGGGGATCGCCGTCCTGGATGTCGATGGTGATGCCGACATGGACATCATCAACCCCAATTCTTCAAGCAGCAACCTCAGTCTCGTGACCAATGACGGAAACGGTCAGTTCAGTCAGCCCCAGTTCCTCATGGGTGGTGTGCCCACTGAATGGTCCGTCGAGGCTGTCGACATGAACTCCGATGGAATCACGGATCTCGTGGTTGGCGGAGAAGATCGGATTTCGGTCTTGATCGGAAATGGCAATGGGACGTTTGGTTCTCCGATCACACGAAACTCGGCAGGAATACTCTGGCAGGTTCGTTGCGGAGATCTGGATGGCGATGGCGATGAGGATGTCACTTCTTGCAACAGTACAACCGGTGCCGGTGCGGTCTTCTTCAACAATGGCGCTGGGCAGTTGTCGCCACCGATCTACTATTCAGGCAACCAGTTTCCCATTGCCACGGACCTTGGAGATTTCGATGGGGATGGGGATCTCGACTGGATCCTGTCAGGATACGGCGGCAGCTGGCGGATTTATGCAAATAATGGCGATGGCCAGTTCTCCCTGATGCAGATCCTGGACGCTCCGGATTCCGCATCCTGCTCGCTTCCCACGGATCTGGATAACGATGGTGATCTTGATCTGGCACTCATCGATGAAAACGATGATCTCCTCATCATCATGAAGAACATGGCGGAACACGTATCTGGTGATTTCAACGATGATGGCCTTGTCAATGGTGTTGATCTGGCCATACTCCTGGCTGCATGGAAGTCTCAGGATCCCATGAAGGATCTCAATGGGGATGGTTCGATCAACGGAATTGATCTGGCCATCCTTCTGGCGAACTGGACTCCTTGATCTGGTTTCGGAATCCCGGAGACAATCGTCATGAACCTGATGATCCTGCCACTTCTGCTGCTTGCACAGGCGGCAGCGGACTCGCAGCCGAACATGATCCTCTTCATCGTCGACGACCTTGGCTGGCAGGACACATCGGTCCCGTTTCACACGGCGGTCACGGAGTTCAACGAGCGTTACCACACTCCCAACCTGGAACGACTCGCCGCATCGGGTGTGAAGTTCACGAATGCGTATGCGTCCGCACCGGTCTGCACGCCCACTCGAACAAGCATCATGACCGGGATGAGCCCCGGTCAGTCCAGAATCACGTACTGGACGCTTCGCAAGGACACCGATACCTCGAGGAACCGTGATCTCGTGAAGGCTCCGCCCTGGAACATGAACGGCCTTCAGGAGGACGATGTCACGCTGCCGTCATTGCTCGCCGATGCCGGGTACAGGACCATCCATGTTGGCAAGGCGCACTTCGGTGCCCATGGAACCAGTGGATCCGATCCCCTGAAACTCGGGTTCGACGTGAACATCGCCGGCCATGGTTCGGGCGCGCCGTCAAGTTATCTCGGTGTCCATCATTTCAGTCGCTCGGGTCGTGATGGTGAACCCGGCAAGTCCAGTGCGATCTGGGATGTTCCGGGCCTTGAGAAGTATCACGGGAAGGACATCTACCTGACCGAGGCGCTGGCCATCGAGGCGACCAGGCAGATCGAGGATGCGATCGATTCAGGCGTGCCGTTCTTCATGAACATGGCACCGTACGCCGTGCACACGCCGATCATGCCGAATCACCGGCACCTCGATCGATATGAAGATCTTGACAGCAGGGAAGCGGCCTACGCCACCATGATCGAATCCTATGACGAGGCGCTTGGTGAGATTCTCAAGGTCCTGGAGTCTCGAGGCACGCTTGAAAACACGATGATCATCTTCACGAGTGACAACGGGGGCCTGTCCGCCCATGCGCGCGGTGGTCCGCCACATGTCCACAACGCACCGCTGCGAAGCGGCAAGGGTTCCGCCTACGAGGGTGGAACTCGTGTTCCGACGATCATCGCATGGCCGGCAAGAATTCCCGGTGGCACCGTCTGCCACGATCCGATCGTCAGCCAGGACTTCTTTCCGACTCTCATGGAGGTCTCGGCTACCCCGATTCCCGAAGGGCATGTGTCCAGGGTCGAGGGTATCAGCCTGGTCCCTCTTCTCGGTGGCAACTCGCCATTACCACGACCGATCTGCTGGAACCAGCCGCATCAATGGGGCGCCAGTGGTCCCGGGATCGAACCATTCACATCGATCCGCCTGGGCGATCACAAGCTGATCTACTTCCATGCAGGAAGGAACTTCGAACTCTATGACCTTGGTTCGGACCCTTCTGAATCCAAGGACATGGCTCGTACGAAGCCCGAGGTGACGCTCGAACTGGCGGGGGCGATGGCCGACTGGTGCCGCAATCGCCAGGTCCAACTTTCACTGGACAAGGAGACCGGCATGCAGGTTGAAGATCCGCTCTCGGCAGCTACCCGGTGGCTCGAGCAACCCAACGACTGACGACGCGGCCGAGTTCATCCTCGTTCATGGCCTCCTGGCCCGGGCCGAAGCACTGCTTTTGAAGCGCATCCAGTTCCGCATCCAGGTCCGCACGAGCAGCCGCATCCAGGTGGGCGTCGCTTGAACGGGCGATTCGGCTCAACAAAGCGATCGCGTTCAATGGAGTGACGTGACTCGGGACGACGAACAACTGGTCCTGGCTTGCGTCATCATCCGAACGAGCCTTCATGAAGAGGAACGAGCCGGTGATGAGGATCACGAGGATGATGGTCGCGAGGATGATCCACGTCCAGTCCCGTGGCAGCAACCAGGGATCAAGTGACACGGGTCCACTGACGGGGATGATGTCCATGTCGGCGTAGCGGCGGTGTGATGTCACGAACGAATCGTCCGTCAGAGCGGGGAACACGAAGGTGGATGCTGCATCGCCCGGTAGCGGCGCGAGCGTGATGACCCAGCTTCTCTCGGAGACCGGGGTGCTGTCCAGCGACTCCTCATCGATGTCAATGAGATTCAGCCCATTGTCCTGCACGTCGGTCACGGTCCAGCCTTCCAGCGAATCCAGATCTGCCAGGAGTGCATCGAGTTCCGGCACGATGCCTCTCGCATCGGCGCGAACCTCGAGACGGACCACCTGTTCATCCAGTTCCCGGTCGTCAAGGACCATGTCGATCGAGAGGTCTCGCAGGGGTCTGGCAGACTGATCGCCCGTTGCGTCGACCAGGATCGGCTGTGACAGGACCGGGAGTTGGACCAGTCCGTGGCCGTCCCCGAAATCCATGTCCAGTTGTAGTGGGGGGATCGTATCGACGGATTCGTCCCTCGCCTTCATCAGGACATAGGCGAATGGCACCTCGGCCCATCCAGGTCTTCCAAAGCCTCGACTCTTGACGTTCGGTTCGTGGAACTGGATTCCAAGGACTTCAAACGGTTCGCTGAGCGTGTCGTTGATCCGATCCTCGAACCGATCACGGTAGTCGACCTGGGCTCGCGTTCCCTGGTTGTACACGGAGTTGCTCAGGTATCTCCTGAATCCACCGCTTTCCCGTTCCAGGGCGTTGGTGTAGCGGAGTGACACGATGACTCCGAACGGATCGGTCCCGATGCTGGTGTCTCCATCCAGTTCCATGGTCAGCTGGACTTCTTCGCCGAGTTCCCGGTAGAGGTCGGTCACCTGCTCGAGCAATACGGCATCCGCATGACCATCGACCATCCTTCTCGCATGTTCGAGGTACCGCTGCCTCGCATCCGATCGTATCTTGGATATCTGTCCCACGACCGCACGTGCGATGATTCCCTTCTGGATCGACGCGAGGTTTCCCGGCATGGAATCAATCAATTGGGTGATCGCATGTATCTGGTCGTTCTCCGGCTGTGTGTTCCTGGTCAGGAATCCGAGCTCGGTCGCACCCAGGGCTGCGAGGTACCAGTTGAGGAACGGGCGAGCGCTCGGCTTCTCCGTCTCCACGATCATGGCGAGGTTGTACAGTTCGGCGCCCTTTCTGAACGAGGCGAAAGCCGCTTCTCGCAATGGAACGTATGTTTCCAGACTTGGATCGGCCTGGTGCTTGAACTCGGCGAGATCGAACAGGGCCTGACCCAGCTGTGTCTGCAGCTGCCAACGATCGGGTTCACTCTCAATGGCTGCTTCAAGCAGATCGATCACGATCGAGTAGCCACGTTCGACCTCCAAGCGGATCTCCTGGTCGGTCCGCCTTGTTCCCGCCTGTTCCTGGGTCTTCTCGCTTCGCCAGGTGGTGTTCAGGGCCGTTTGCATTTGGCCGGCGAGCCTGGCCGATGTCATCGGATCCAGCTGTTCCATCGGCCCGAGCACGTTGATGATGTCCTCGGCCTGGAAGACCTCCGCATTGCTGTGGCACTGGGTGAACGCCTTGACGATGATCTCGTCGTCGAGATTCTCGACACCCATCTCCTTCAGTGTCGCCAGTATGTCGGCGAGTCTCCTCAGGGATCGGATCTGCTTGGCCCTGGTGATCGGTGCCGATGTCGAGATGTTGACGAAGGTGTTGTTGTAGGAGGTCCGAGACGACGTGCTGGTCTGGCTGCGCGGATTCAGGGCGCCAGCCCAGGTCCCGAGGAACTCGCCGGCCATCCGGTCAAGCAGTTCCTGTCGCGACCGTTTTGCCCATTCGAGGTATCGCAGTGCGAGATCGGTATCGTCCGCATGGGCCGCGATGATGCAGCAGTTGGAGGCGATCTGCTCCGCCATGATCGGATCGATCAGGTCCAGCCATTCGGGCTCAGGAAGCATCGATGCAAGCTGTGCTCTTGGAATCGGAATGGGTCTGCTGCTCGTGGCGGTCCGGAACTTGCTCGGGTCGTACTTGATTGACAACGCCGCTTCCTGGTTGATCGCCGTTGCTAGGAGGTTCAGGAGGTTTCTTGCGTTCTCAGGATCCATCCCTGGGGTGTTGCGATAGATGTCGACGATCTGCTTCAGCTGTCGGATGGTCGCGACACGCTGGTTGACCGTGGACTTCTTCTTGTAGTTGGTCATCGAGTTCGCACCAAGCCTTGACAGGGTGACGGTGCCCATCGGGTTGCCCGGCTTGAAGAGGTTGGCGAACCACTCGCGTCTGAGCTCCCCGGGAACACGTGGCGCAACCGTGAACAACCGGTCGAGTACCTGGTTCCTGACATCAGGCTCGATCCGTTCCGATTCAAGCGCCTGGAGGTAGAGCTTCCAGGCCTTGGACAGGTTCTTCTCCGCATTGATCGGGTTGTCGCTGGTCAGGCCGACGTGCTGGTGATGGAAGCCATGCCGGTTCAACAGTTCCGGATCCGGATCTTCATCCGGGATCGGCTGCAGGAACCTGTGCGCCTCTGCATGCAGGCCCGCCTGTACAAGCAGATCGGCCGCAACGTTCCTTTGGGCCTGGTCCTCCCCGCCGATTCCCGCATGTCCTGCATCGACCAGTTCCAGCAGTGCCTCCTTGCTGCCGAGCTTGAGGCTCTGGGCCAGCATCTTCGCCATCAACCGGATCTCCTCGTCATCCATCGCAGCATCGGTGAGCAGAGCGAACTCGAGGACTTCCGTTGGTGACAGAACCTTGTCCGCGGACAACTGCTTCAGGAGGATGTTTCTGATCTGCCTGCTCTCGGCAATGACATCCGCTTCAGTCATCAGCGCAGCAAGCAGATCCCAACGGCTTGCATGGATGATCCTGCCGTACTGCTCGGCGATCGCCATGACACGTTCCTTGGAGTGACCGATCTCGCCATCTTCGGATTCCAGGATCGGTGGAAGTGCCTGCAGTGGATCAAGCTCGAGATCCTGCTTCGCCTGGAAGATGGTCTCGTGGGTCCTCTTGAACTTCTGGCCCATCAGGGCCTTGGTGATCACGCCCGGCTCGACGATCTCCACCACGATCTCCTCCTCGGCCTGTTCAGGCTGGGGAGTCGGCTGGGTCGGAACGTTGGTCCTTGGCGGAACGGTCTGCTGCTGCGGAGTCTTGGTCGGAAGCAGGGTGCCTCTCGGGATCGGCTTGGCCCGGGTCTGCGCAACCAGGTGACTCGACGACACCGTGCTGATCGCCAGGAACATGATCGTGTACTGGAGCAGCCCTCGAGTCGTTCCGTTGCGGGTGGTGTTCATCGTTATTCTCCATCGAGAAGCATGACAGTCCCCATACGAGGACAGTCAGCGTTCCAACCGTAGTCTAGGCAATTGATGGACTGCCGGCTCAGGAGCCTGCGCCATTCTTCCTGGCCGCACCAGCTCCGGACTTGTTGATCTTCTGCCTGCCGTCGCCCTTGCACTGGCCGTTCTTGCAGTTACCCGGACGGGTGTCCTTGCAGTTCTTGCAGTTGGGGCAGTTGCCTGGCAGGGGCAGCATCTTCAACTCGGACAGGTCCATTTGTTCCAGGCGAATGACGCTTTCGACGTTCTTCCGGAATGCGTCACTGGCGGTCGGATCCGATTCCATAGAGGCGAGCAGCTTGAAGTGCTGTCGGGCGATCTCGGTTTCGGGTTTCCACTCCTCCGGAGTGGCGCCTTCGAGCCTCATCAGCCATGCAGCGTAGTACCGGGCCATGCCGACACTGGATCGGGCGGCTCGTGCCAGTTCCGGGTCGGACTGCCCGCATTCCTCGACGATCGTGTCGAGTTGGCTGATGCCCTTCCAGATCTCTCCGTTCTGGATGATGGCGTTGGCCCGCTCCAGTTCGACGTACTGCCTGAGCTGCTCATCCGAATCGGAGAGCTGTTCCAGTGCCTCGGTATAGGCATCAACGGCTTCCTGCCATTGCAGGTCCCCGGCTGCGGCCGTCGCCTGTCGAATCGACTGGCCCGCTTGATATCGCCCCAGTGAATCCTGGCCTGGGCCGAAGTACCACGCAATGAACAGCACCGGAATCAGTGCCCATGCGATCCAGAGAACCTTCTTCGTCATGTCGAACTTCATTGGATGCTCCATGCAGTTGCGGTCTGCACCGTGATTATAAGTCAACTTCGGCCATCGGCCCGTTCTTCTTTCGAACTAAATCCGCAGCAGGCATTCCCAGCATCACGAGTGCGGGTCCGGTCGCTGCCAGAAGGCATCCGCCCACCAGGATCGAAATCAGGGCCAGCCTCTTGAGAAGATCGGCTTCCTCCGGATTCATGATGATCATGGACAGTCCGGAGAGGATGCTGCTGGGCAGGTGCTTCGTGTTCGCGTCGTGATAGATGCCGTTCAGCCTCACCGCGAGCCGCTTCAACGACGCCTCGTCCTGCCGGGATGATCTTCCTGCGATCGTGGTGCCCTTGTGTGGATTTCCGACACCGATGACGATCGCATCCGAGATCGATCGGGGCATCGACTGGATCATCGACTCGCTGATCGTGTCACCATCGGATACCACGATCAGTGCCGCTGAATCCGGAGGCCATGGCCGTGCGAATTCGAGCGATGCCTCGACCCCTTCCTGCATCCGCGTCTGTCCGACCTCGAAGGCATGCTCCATCGGCAGGCCATTGAGCACGTTCTCGATGATGTTGATGTCATACGTGTCGACGACGATCGGCAGGGCGGAGGTGTAGAAGGCCACCACGGTGACCCGCGTCTCATTCATGTCGAGCCTGGACAGGATGCCCCGGAGAACCTCCGATGCGCGCATCGACCGACTCTCCCGGCCACCGGGACCAGCATCCTCTATGTACATGCTCGGAGAGACGTCCAGGCAGACCAGCAGGTGCTGGGACGGCTCCTTCTCCGGATCGATGGAGCGGCCCCTGGGCTTGTGTTCAGCAAGCACGAGGAATCCCCATGACAGCAGCACCACCGAGGCGCATCGGACCAGTGGGGTGATCCTGGTCCAACCCCTCGGTCGTCCTGTTCGACCGAACGCGAGGCGGCCGATCCTTCGGACCCGTCGCGCATGGAGCAGTTCCGTCATGATCGAGAGCATGAGGAACAGGGCCGGTATGCAGATGAGCATCACCATGGCGTGTACCTCAGTCCAAACATGCCCAGTTGCAGCAGTGCGAGCAAAGCGAGCCCGACGATCGACAACGGGAGGTAATGGTCGATGGGCTGTGCGCCGGCCTGCCTGAGCCTTGCCGGTTTCATCCTGTCGATGTGCTCGAAGATCTCGATGAGCCCGTTCTCGTCGTTGGAGGCGAATACATCGCCAAGCGTCGGGCGGACCAGTTCCGCCAGTTGGGCCGGCGCCTGACCGGATCCCACGTGGATCGCGTAGAGCGTGATGCCCGCCTCGGCCAGTTCCCTTCCGATGACCGTTGCTCGGCCACCATTGAGATCCGACGACTGTCCATCCGAGATCAGGATGATCATTCGATCCCCCTCCTCGGTCCGGAGCAGGGTGCCCATGCACGCCTCGATCGCTGCGCCGATCCTCGTGGATCCCATGTGCGGTGGCATCTTCCTGGGGTTCATGAACGGCGTCGCGAGCTTGATCGCCCTGAGATCCTTGGTCAGTGGCGTCCATCTGACATTCTCGCCCCCGAAGATCGTCAGCCCGAACGCATCTCCCTCCCGCATGTCCGTGAAGGCGGCGATCGAATCGGTCGCCGCCTCGTATCGAGATCGTCCACTGGACACGTTTGATGACATGCTCCCGGAGACATCCAGGCAGATCTCGATGTTGGTCGTTTCCCGTTCCTGCCTGGGTTCATCAAGTACCTGGGGGCCGGCAAGAAGAAGCAGGACCACCGCAAGTATCAGTGCAGGAATGAATTCGAAGGCCTGGACAAGGCGCATGACCACGCCTCCACCCGGCCTGCCCGAGCCGTCGAGTGGGAGTCTCGTGTCCCTGGGCCTCTTCCAGCATTCGAACATGATCAGCAGGATCGGAACGGCCAGAAGAAGCAGCAGGGGTGGATTGGCGAATGAGAAGTGACTCATCAATCGACCGCCTTGATGTCACGATACGGGGCCAGGACCTCATCGAGTTCCTGCTTCCTGACGCCTTCCGGCACGTTGCTGTGAAGCCACGTCTCGACCGTGATCAGCAGCCTTCCGGCCTCTGGATGCTGCCTGATCCTTGTGATGGCCTCGTCGTGATCAACATCCTCCAGGTGAAGCTGTCCTCTCCAGTACGACAGCAGCAGCATCTCCAACCTCGCCTGCTCGGCCAGGGTGATCCTGTCCTCCATCGCTGCAAGGACAAGTGGTTCGATCTGGTCGGCCAGGGACTGGGGGGGAAGCTCCACCGGGATCGGCTCCTCGTGCTGTTCACTTCTTCGAACCAGCGCCACGATCGGGGGGACCAGCCATGCGAATGCGATCGACCCGACAAGGACCCAGAACCAGTTGCTCGAGATGAACGGGGCCTTCTCGATCTCCAGGAGTTCGCCTCCATGGTCCTCCGGAAGCAGCGACACGATCGTCACCCTGATCGGATCGATTTCCGCGGGCCGGTCGACCCCGTACTGAAGCATCGTCGCGATGTCGTACTCGCCCGGGAGCAGCGCGAAATACTTGATCGTGTATTCACGCCCCTGTTCGAGTTCCCGGATCCGATCGATCCTGATCAGAACCGGGAAGTCCTCCTCCATCGGGGCCACCTCGATCAGCGGTCCATCGTGCACGATGGTTCGGGTTCCTTCCATGCCGACGCTCGTCTGCTCCTGGCCGACGGGGGCGAGCAGCATCATCGAGATCACCAGGAGGATTCCCGGGGCCATCACGATCTGGCCATCCTTCCCGTGGGGCGATCACCGAGGAAGTTCCGGAGTATCGGGATCATGGATTCGTCCGTCCGAAGGATCGCGTGATCGATGCCGGCTCCGGACATCTCCCGCGTCGTCCGATCCAGCCTGTCGGCATGGATCCGCGTGCGAGATCCGATGAGCATTCGATGGTCGGTCTCGGCCTCGGCCGCCCGGACGAATCCCGCTCGGAGGTCTCCGGTCTCGCTCGGATCATGAAGCTGGATCACCATCACGTCATGGCGCTGGTTCGCGAGTTTGATCGCATCGATGACCCCGTCTTCATGCAGGTCAGACAGCACGAGCACGAGACTGTTCCTCGGGGCCAGCACCATCAGTTGATCCAGGGTTTCGCCGACGCAGGTCCGCTCCTGGAACCGGCCGACTCGAAGCGGCTCCAGCGACTGGTAGAACTCGTTGCGGCTGAGGGTGGGCTGCGCCCTGTGGTTCCTTGATCCAGCCGCGATCACCGAAGCCGGACTGAATCGACGTATGGCGAGAAGTCCCACCGCTGCTGCAGCCCATATCGCGACATCGTGCTTGGTCAGGTCCGTCGACCCCACGCTCATGCTGGTCGAGGTGTCGACGACCAGGTACGCGGTGATCCGCTTGAGGGCCTCGTACTCCTTGACATGGAGCTTTCCCGTGCGACCAGTGACCTTCCAGTCCATGGACCGGATCGGGTCGCCCGGAACATAGGGCCTGGATTGTGCGAACTCGATCCCCGGCCCAACGAACCTCGAGGCATCCGTTCCGAAGGCGAGGTCATCCGCGAGTCTGCGCACGATGACATCGAAGTCGTGGTGCGTCAGTTCATCTGGTGGGCGCAGCCCCTCGGCGAAGATGTTCATTCGTGTTCCCCGTTCGGGTCATCCGAGTGAATCAAGGATGTCCCTGAGGATGACGGCCTGATCCCTCCCACGTGCCAGCGCCTCGTAGCTCGGTCGGATCCTGTGCATGAGCACGTCCTCCGCCAGTGCGAAGAGATCCTCCGGGACGACGTATTCTCTTCCGTGAAGCCATGCCCTCGCCCTTGACGACTGGGTCAGGGCGATCCCTGCCCTGGGGCTGCATCCGAGTTCCAGGTCGGGGTGTGAGCGAGTGAGGTTGACCAGTTCGACGACATGGCGGGTGAAGACCTCGCTGACATGCACGTCCTGGACGGCCTCCATGGCATCGGCGAGGTCCTTGCGATGGAGTGGTGTCGATTCGGAGATCGCGTCAAAGGCGGTTCTTGGTACAGCAGCGTCACCATCCCGCTTGAGGCCGAGGTCGAGGCTGTTCCTGACTATGGTGATCTCCTCGTTCGTGGACGGGTAGTCAAGCCGGTGCCGCATCATGAATCGATCCAGTTGGGCTTCCGGCAGTTCGAACGTGCCTGCCTGTTCGACCGGATTCTGGGTCGCGATCACGAGGAAGGGGACCGGGAGGGTGAAGGCCTTCTCGCCGATCGTGACCTTTCGCTCCTGCATGGCTTCCAGCAGTGCCGACTGCACCTTTGGTGAAGCGCGGTTGATCTCGTCCGCAAGCAGGAGATTCGTAAACACGGGTCCCTTGTGCACGTGATACTTGGATGTGGACTGGTCGAGAATCTCGCTGCCGATGATGTCGGTCGGCAGCAGGTCGATTGTGAACTGGACCCTGCCGAAGTCCAGGTCGATCGCCCTCGCGACGGCATTGACCAGCAGTGTCTTGGCCGTCCCCGGCACGCCTTCCAGGAGGAGGTGTCCGCCCGTGAGCAGGGCGATCAGGATTCTCTCGACGACCACGTCCTGTCCCACGACGGTCTGTGCGACATGAGCCCGGACGCTGTCGGCGAATGCCCGTGTGGCGGCCTGTTCCGTTTCGGATGTTCTCGGTTCCATGTTCATTCGACCACCTGTTGTGGTGGCAGGTTCCTCACCCAGATGTTTCTGAAGCAGATCGGATCACCGTGATCCTGGAGGCGGATCGGACCCTTGTCCGGATGTGCCGTGTAGCCGACCCTTCTCATGTGCGACGTGTCCCCGACCAGGGCCACGTCGATCTGGACCGGGATCCCGTTGAAGATCACGGTCATCCTCGCGGGACTCTTCAATGTCCCATCCTGGTTGAACCTCGGCGCCCTGTAGATGATGTCATAGGTGTTCCACTGGCCCTTCGGCCTGCAGGCGTTGACCAGTGGTGGCGACTGTCCGTACAGCGACGCGGCCATTCCATCCGGGTACGTCCGGTTTCCGTTGGAGTGCAGGATCTGGACCTCGTACCGATCCTGGAAGAAGACGCCACTGTTGCAGCCTGATTGGCCATCACAACCCCTGTCCTCCGGAATCATCCACTCCATGTGCAGCTGACAGTCCCCGTACGTCGACGAGGTCCGGATGTCTCCTCCACCAGGCCTGACCTGGAAGTAGCCATCCTTGATCGTCCAGTCGGGTGTGTTCCCGTAGCGACCGATCCAGTGGTCGAGGTTCCCGCCATCGAAGAGTCTGATCGCATCCGATGGAGCTGAGCCGCAGGTTCCCGGGTCAACGACGATCGGCTGCGGTCGATCCATGTCGTGGATCTTCCACTGCTTCACTTCCTGGACAAGGACATGGCGAAGGCTCGCCTCGATCGAGGCATGACCCGATACGGCCTTGGACAGGAGGATGCTCCCGAGGATCATGGTGGTCACGGTCATCTTCAATGGCATGGATCTACTCCCGGGTCCGGCCCAGTTGGTCGTCTCTGTGTTCCATAACGGTACCTGTTCAAGGCTGAATCTGCTCGAACTGGATGGAAGGATTCGACCACGGTCTCATCTGCGAGAAGGGCCTTCAATCCTGTTTTTCGACAGGTTTTCTCAGGATCAGCTTGTCCAGGTTCATCATCGGCCTGGCTCCGGTTCCTGCAGGTACCAGGAGCACGGCCTGGCGTCCGGGCCGTTTGATCGTGATCGTGCCCACCTTCCGCTGCTCGAACCGTCCCCGGCCCTTGGTTCGGAACACCTCGCAATCGGCCTCCTGGTCCCCGATGACGATCGAGTACATCATGCCCGACTCATTCGAACTGGCACCCTGCCGGGCATCGATCTCCCACGTTCCGGGTTCCTCGATGTCGACGTGCCACAGGAGGATCTCCGAGTTGATGATCATGAATAGCCTCTTGCGAGGATCCCAGATATTCATGACCCGCCTGTCTTCGATGTCGCGATGGATCACGGAGGCGTCTTCCACGTTGAGCTCGTACTCGCCGTCCTGCTCGGTCGCTGTGAAGGTGAAGGGGCCATGCCGTGGTCCGCTCGAGTCCGGCACGCTCATCATCCGTTCGATCGATTCGACGACATCCAGGGCATCAAGCGCATACGAGATGCTCCTGTCCTGCCTGCCGACGTTGATCCCGACCAGATCGCCGTCGATCGTCATGAGGGGACTGCCACATTCGTTGGGCCTGAGCTTCGTGTCATGCGGGATGAGTCGTCCCAGGCCGATTCCCACCTTACTCATCCTGGTTGCGGTATGCCCCTTCCGCCACGGCGACTGGCTCAGGGGCCTTCGGCCCAGCTGAACCGTTGTTTCATTCGCGTTCCCGTCACGAATGAACTCGAGGACCGTCGTCTCATCGAATGAGCAGGTCTCGATCGCCTTTCTCAGGTCCTCCCTCGATTCGATCGAGGTCTCGTTGACCCTCACGACCACGTCACCCTCCTGCAGCCCGGCATGTGCTGCGGGTGTCGATGCGACCGCTTCCTCGATCCTGCTGCCGCGAGGCTTCTTCGAATCAGTCATGCGAATTCCAAGGTAGGGCTTGTTCTCCCCGAGAGAGGATTCGAACGGTTCCAGGCTCGTCCATCCCGGGAGTGGTGAGAGTCCGTCCTGCATCACGGAGAGTACGAAGGTTCCGGGCGGTACATCCTGGATGTCGAATTCGACCGGCTTGATTCCAAGTCCCGGCACCTCAAGGATCGCCAGGTCATGTTCCGGATCACGGCCGATCCTCGTCGCCTCGAGTACCCGTCCGTCCGATGTGATCACGCGGATGTCCTCCTCGATGAATTCGATGCAGGAATCCTTCGTCAGGACCAGGTTGTCTCGAACAACCGTTCCCAGTGCGATTCGTCCATGATCGCATTCGATGGAAACCACCTTGTCGAGGATGTCCCCGGAGATCTCCTCGATCACGCGACTGGACAGGGCGCGATGGGCGTGAAAATCCATGGACGCCTTGTCATACGCAAGGGTCTGCCTGGAGAGTTCCTTTTCCGAGAATGAGCCTTCATTCACTCGGGACAGTTTCGGCATCAGGGTGTCCAGCAGTCCGATGTTCGTTGCCTGGCTCATGTGGGGATAGATGCCGCAGGTGGCGGCAATGCCGACCAACTGGCCGTCCAGGTTTACCACGGCACCTCCGGAATCACCCGTGTTGATCGGCGCATCGAACCGGATGCTGTCCTCGTTGACCTGGGTGATCCGGCCCACCCTCGCGATCGCAGGCCGGAGCTCGATCTCGGCCAGTGTGCCGACCTCGTCATCGCCGTATTCCTGCATCCGTGTCCTGTCGGATCGCTCCCAGTCGTCGTCGTCGTTCATCACGTGTCGGCCATGGGTGTGTCCGAGCACCACCACCCACTGGCCAGCCAGGATGTCCTTCGAATCGGCCAGGGGGATCACCGGAACCTGCTCACCATGGGTTTCGAATTCAATCAGGCCGATGTCCCTATTCCTGTTGTGCAGCTGCCCCAGCGTTCGTCCGATGAAAACCCGCTCGTCGTCGAGGAACACGGTGACCTTTCGGCCGGCTTCCTTGCCTGCATGCCCACACGTCACGATTGTCCCCGTGTCCTTGTTCGCGGAAATGATGACTCCGCTGCCTCCACCACCCGGCAGTTGTCGATTGCCCCAGAAGTAGAGGCCGACCACGGCCGGCCTGCATGTCCGGATGTCCTCCTGCACCCTCGACTGGAGTTCCTGGAAGTCGCTCCACGTGGCAAGCACGGTGCGATCTCCCTGTGGCCTGCCGCAGCCTACGACCAGGAAGCATGCCAGTACCATCGCCACAATGTCGAGCAATCGCGGACGTTGGTGTTCGGTGTTCAGTACGGATCGTGTGTTCATCATGCTTCCCATTCTAGGCGGGCTCATGGACCAGTCTGCTAGACTTGCTTCATGAATTGGAACGTTCCACTCAAGATCTTATTGTTGCTTTCAGCGGGATTTCTTGCCGCCTGCAGCACGGTCGAGGGCACCGGCAGAGCCCAGCTGAACATGATGAGCCTGGACGAGGAGATCTCCCTCGGAACCTCCGCCTACAAGGAGGCACTGGCTGACGAGACCATCATTCGCAAGGGGCCAGCCGCCCGGCGTGTCAGGATGGTCGGGGAGAGGATCGCCGCCGCCGCCAATGCACGGCATCCCTCGATCGCGGGGGAATTCGACTGGGAGTTCGTGCTCGTTGACGATGACGAGATCGTCAATGCATGGGCGCTTCCCGGGGGCAAGTGCGCCGTGTACTCGGGCATGCTGCGAGTCGCAAGGACTGATGACATGCTGGCCGCCGTGATGGGTCATGAGGCCGCTCATGCGATCGCTCGTCATGGTGGAGAGCGATTGACCCAGTCAGCCGTGCTCGGGATCGCGACCGACATTGCGCTGCAGGATTCAGCCCCGGGATCCAGGCAGGCGGTGATGACCGCAATGGGGGTCGGTGTCGTACTTCCGTTCAGTCGAATGCAGGAGACGGAGGCGGATTACATCGGTCTCTTCATCTCGGCCGATGCCGGGTATGACCCTCGTGGCGCCGTGCAGTTGTGGGAGGCGATGGCCGAGCAGGGCGCCTCGAGCATCGAGTTCCTGTCGACGCATCCGAGCCATGGCACCCGGATCGACGAACTGGAGGAACTGATGCCGCGGGCGATGGAAGTCTATGAGAACCGTATGCAGGTCGGTCTGCTCGAGCCAGTCCGGTTGAAGGAGGCGACTCCTTCTTTGCCGGCACGGAAGAAGAACAGGAAATGAAGCATGGCCTGCGCTCCATGGTGGTGCTGGCGTGCATGAGCCTTGCCGGTACCGGTTGTCAATACGGGTTGCGCGACGTGGACCCGGAGCTCGTCAGGCCATACCTGTCTTCAGCCTTCGAATCATCCGGATCGTCCCTCGATACGGCGTTGAACCGATCCCGCGTCTGGCTGGAAAGCGAGCAATCCATCGGTTTCTTCCCCCTCCAGCACCAGTCGATCACCCGTTCGGATGTCCTTGAATCGGTCAACATCCTGCAGGAGTGCCTCCGGACCAGCGAATCCACCACAGAATTCTGCGATCTCGTCCTGCAGAAACTCAAGCCCATGGAGGCTGTCGGTGCCACGGGCCAGGGTGATGTCCTGTTCACCGCGTATTACGTTCCCGCATTCGAGGCGAGCCGGGAACGCACGAGTCGGTTCCGTTACCCGCTCTACAGGATCGGTGACTGGATCAGGGGAGGACTTCGGCGTGGTCGTGTATGGTCAGAGTACAGCCGAAGAGCCATCGAGGAGGAGGGGCTCTTGGACGGCATGGAGATCGCCTGGCTGCCCGACCGGCTCCAGGCATACATGATCCACGTCAATGGTTCGGCGCTGTTGAACATGACCGATGGGACGACGGTCACCCTTGCTCACAGCGCAACGAACAACATGCCGTATTCCAGCCTCGGCAAGATGCTTCTTGAGAAACTCCCCGAGCTTGATGGTCGGATGAACATGGAGATCATCGAGACACTGCACCAGCAGCAGCCCGATCTCGTGGCGGAGTTGATGCTTCGCAACGATCGATTCGTCTTCTTCGAACAAGTCGATCAGGCTCGATTCCCCAGGGGTGGGCTTGGTATCCCGCTCGTCCCCGGGGTCTCGATGGCGGCCGATCACGCATACCTCCCCCCCGGATGCCCTGTTCTCGTGGTGACCGAACTCAAGGATGGCGATGACGCGGTGCCGTTTCGCAGGATCATGGTCGATCAGGATTCAGGCGGGGCGATCAAGTCGCCCGGCCGGGCCGACCTCTTTCTGGGCATCGGCCCTGAAGCCGGCGACACGGCGGGACAGCAGACCAATCACGGACGGATGTGGTACCTGCTCCCCAGGTAGATGCCCGAGTTGTTCACAGGCACTCCCCCGACGCGATCGAAGCTGTTGGATTGTGCATGCAACCATGTACCATGGCGATGTGGATCAAGGAAGATCGACAACGTCGACCGATTGCAGGATCGATCGGGTTTTTCTCGGTCGAGGTGGTCATTGCCTGCATCGAGTCGTAGACCACCTCCAGGCACTCGTGCCGGCGGACGGGGATTCATGGGATCTGTCCTCGACGATGTTCGCGTCACCGGTCGCTCGCGCCGGTCGGCGCCTGGAAGAACTGCTTCTGGAGAATTCGGTTCGCCGCGAACTGAAGCTCGTGCCGCCGGAGACGACCACGATCGGTCAGATCGCGTCCAGGTTCATCGTGCCCGGTGGACAGGTGGCCGATGAGACCATCCTCCTGGAACTCTGGGCGGCTGCGATCAGGGCGGCCACGTCGACGGATCGCGCGATGATCATGGGCGTGACCGCGGCTGGATCGACGCCACCTGGATCGATCGAGTCGGCCTCGGAAATGCTGTCCCGAATGCACTCGGATCTCGCTGGTGCGTGCATGCAGTTCAAGGACGTGGCTGATCGACTGCAGGAACAGGGGGCCGATGCCTCCGACCAGTGGCATGCCCTCTCCCGCATCGAGGGCCTGTTCCTTGATCATGCCGAGTCCTGCAACATCGATGTGCCTCACCGGATGGAGATGCAGGCCATCGCCGGAGAACGAACGGTGCATGTCGAAGGCATCGACACCCTGCTGATCATCGCGGCGGACATGGTCGAGTCCCGGAGGCGATTCCTGGGACTGCTCGGAGAACGGGGGATCCAGGTGTCCAACCTTGTTCATGCATCCGAGGAAGAAGATGGTGCGCTGTTCGACGAGGATGGTTGCATCGACATCATGGCATTCGGAAGCCTGGACCTCCACATCGACACCGGCATCATCCGCGTCGGGGACCTTCCCGGTGACCAGGTCGCGATCGTCCTCGATGAAATCGACGCGAATGCATCCGAACTGTCCACCGAGGACATCACCATCGGCGTGCTCGACCAGGAACTCTCGCCGATCCTCGGACTCGAGCTCGAATCTCGAGGGCTTCCCACGAGCAGTGCCGAGCCCGATCCCGTCTCCACGAGCAGTGTGGGTAGGTTCCTCCACCTGTTGGAATCCCATCTGCACGCCCGTTCACCCGCCTCGCTCGAAGCGCTGTTGCTTCATCCGGATGTGGAGCGGTTCGTTCGCGGTACCCTGTCCAAGCCCGACCACTGGATCCCGACCCGGATCATCCGCGAGTACGTCCAGGTCCATCAACCCTCGACCCTTGCCGGACCGTTGGTCCATGGAAGCCAGGGGCGTCAACTGCAGGAGTTGATTGATGCGATTGATCGACTCACGGGATCGATCGAAGGTGTGCAGCTTCCCCTGCACGAGTGGTCCGAGCAGGTCGCGTCGGTGCTCACTCGACTCCACGAACATCCGGATCCGCATCTGGACGAGCAACAGGCAGAGACGATCTCATCGGCACTGGATCGCGTGACCGACGTTCTGGTCTCCTGGACATCGATGCCAGCGGCACTGGCATGGAATCGCGATGCCGCCTCTGCATTGTCCGTCCTCAATCACGCCCTCGTCTCGAGTCCGATGCGATCGACGGTCGTCGACGGATCCATCTCGTTCCAGGGCTGGCTCGATTGCCACCTGGATGATTCCAGAATGCTGTTGCTCACCGGTTTCAACGAGGAGTTCGTTCCAGCCGCATCGACGTCGGATCCTTTCCTGCCGGATTCGCTTCGAACCGATCTCGGTCTCGTTGACGATGCGCGTCGCTATGCGCGGGACGCCTGGCTGTTGAAGGCGATTCTCGACAGTGATCGAATGGTGCGAATCATCACTGGAAGCAGGGGGGGTGAAGGAGATCCACTCAGACCGAGCAGGCTGCTCCTGACCGGAGATGGACTGGACATCGCCCGGGTGCTGGACGAGTGCTGGTACGGCAACAAGCAGGAGAGTCAGTCGCTGGACCAGTGGAGGATGCCTTCGGCCACCGGCGACCTCTTTCTTCCGTACCCGGATCCGGGCGAGGGCGAACCGATCACATCGATGAGCGTTACGTCCTTCAGGAGATACATCGAGTGTCCCTATCGGTTCCGCCTTGAACGACAGTCATCGCTCAGGCTCGACTGCAGTGACGAAGATCTGCATGAACTGGGGCCTGCCGATTTCGGCAACATCTGCCACGAGGTGCTGGAGCAGTGGGGGCGATCCGAGATCAAGCGGGCGACCCCGACCGAGGATCAGAAGCAGATCTTCGCCGACCTGAGTGAACGACTCGATGGGATCATCCGGACCAGGCTTGATGCCGCTCGCCCCGAGGCTCTGGCACAGATGGAGATGCTCAGGAACCGGCTTGAGAAGTTCTCCCACTGGCAGGCGAGGCGAGGTGCCTCGGGATGGAAGGTGCATGCGGTCGAGCTCGACTTCTCCATGAGGTCCGAGGCCAGGTGTCCTGCAGTCGCATTTCCCGGCAACGAACGGATGCGGATCACTGGCACGGTCGACAGGGTCGATCACAACCCGGACCTGGGCATCTACCAGGCACTGGACTACAAGACCAGCAGCTCGGGCAGGGATCCGATGAATGCCCACGGGAAGCCGGGTCAATGGAAGGACCTGCAGCTTCCCCTGTACAGGTTCCTCCTGGACTCGATCGGGATCCCGGTCGAGGGTGATGCTCTGGGGTACGTCAACATCGCTGCGGATCCGTCGGCCCCGGATCTCGGCCTTGCGTCGTGGAGCGACTCCGACATCGAGGATGCGATGGACTGTGCGGGGCAGATCATCGACCGCGTACTTGCAGGGGACTTCCAGCACTCGGGAGACCCGCCCGACTTCCCGGGAATACTCGACCCGATCTGCGGCAACGGGGTGCTGTTGATTCCAAGTGAGCGGGAGGTCGGTCAATGATCCAGAAGTCGATCGTTCTCGCCTCGGCTGGCAGTGGAAAGACGTACCTGCTGGCCAATCGGATCATCGCCTGGATGGTCATGAGATACAGGGCCACCGGCAGCGCGTCCCCGGACCGGATCCTGGCGACGACCTTCAGTCGCAAGGCGGCCGGGGAGATTCTGGAACGGATCCAGAAGCACCTGTCCATGGCCATCCTGGACGAGGAATCCCTGGAGCAGATCAACCAGAACATGTCGCCGCGAATCGACATGACGGTCGACGAGATCGAGCCCGTGCTGAAGGAATTCACCCTCGCGATGCATCGACTCCAGATCGGAACGATCGACGGCGTCTTCAACAGGATGGCACGATGCCTGTCCTCTGAACTGGACATGCCGATCGGATGGACCATCGCCGACCAGCAGCAGCTGGATGCGCTGGACTCGGCAGCCATGGATCACGTCCTCGGTTCGATGACCCCTGACAAGCTGTCCCGCATCATGCACATGATGTCTCTTGGACGGAACGAGACGAGTCCACGTCGATTTCTTCTTGAACGCGTCCGGAGTCTCCAGGACGTCTACAGCCAGTCACTGACATGTCCTGACCCGGATGCACCCTGGAACTGGCTCATCGACAATGGAAAGCGGCTCGTGCCCGGTGCTCATCGCCTGGCCGACCATGAGATCGAAGAGTTGCTGGAACGACTCCGCCGGTTGGAACTCCCCCTGAACAAGGATGGGACAACGAAGAAGGCATGGATCAAGGCTGTTGCCTCCATCATGGATGACGTCGCCTCCGGTCGGTGGAAGGATTTTCTCGCTCACAAGCTCGTGGTCGGTCTCGAGACCACCGGGGAGTTCGGACGCGTGGTCATTCCGGACGATGTCCGGATGAGTCTGGAGCCCCTGAGACTTCACGCGGTGGCGCATCTGATGGACCTGATGCTCCAGGAGGCATCCCTCCTGAAGCCTCTGATGGATGACTTCACCACCGCGCGAAGGGATCTCCAGATGGAATCGGGGCTGTACGGATTCAGCGACGTCTCGAACCTGCTTGCCAGGTCGGAACTCGGTCCGGTTCTGGAGACCATGTGGTACCGGCTCGATGCAAGTGTCCAGGACCTGGCCTTCGACGAGTTCCAGGACACCTCCGTCACGCAGTTCCAGATCATGGAGCCCTTGATCGAGGAGATCATGTCCGGAAGCGGATCCCATGACCTGGATCGGGGCTTCCTGGTCCTCGCCGATCCGAAGCAGTCCATCTACGGATGGCGCGGCGGCGCGCCCGAGCTGATCGACAGCATCAAGTCCAGGTGGCAGCAATCACTGGCCAGCGAGGAGCCCCTGACGACCAGCTATCGCTCATCCCAGGCCGTCCTGGACCTGGTCAACAAGGTGTTCGAGTCGATCGGCACCAACCGGGCCATCACCGAGAATGATGATGACGGATTCGACATGACCGGGTGTGCGCAGAAGTGGGGACGGGACTTCGGGATCCATCGATCCGCACGACCCTCGATGAAGGGCTTCGTCCAGGTCATCGAGCCGGAAACCGACCAGTACCTTGGTGATGATGAGATGGTGCTCCGGGAGACCGTGCAACTGGTCGAACAACTTCATTCGGAGAACCCGGCGGCCACGATCGGAGTGCTTGCACGACGGAACACGATCGTCGGTCAGCTTGTTGCACGGCTCCGGAGCCGCGGACTGGATGCCAGCGAGGAGGGCAGCAGTCAACTGCTGGATTCCCAGGCGGTCCAGGTGTTCCTGGGCATCTTCCGGCTTGCATCGGATCCCACCGACAGCAGGAGCTACTTCCTCCTGGCCAATTCGCCTCTTTCAGAACTGCTTGATCTTCCCTCGCTGTGCTCGTACTCGGACGAGAACGCGGTTGCGGAGATCGCCTCCGCTTCGAGGCGCATCAGGGACAGGATCCTCGACGAGGGGCATGGAACCCTCGTCGCAGGCCTGCTGGATCAGGTCCGCGGCTCGTGCAGCGCGCGGGAGTCCCTTCGACTGGAGCAGCTTGCCGAGGTGGCTCTTCAGTGGCAGTCCAGAGAAGGCCTGGATCTCCATGGATTTCTCGACCACATCGAGTCGACCCGTCGCGGTGCGGTATCCGACAGCCCGATCCGTCTCATGACGATCCATGCCTCCAAGGGTCTTGAGTTCGACCAGGTGGTCCTGCCTGAACTGTCTGCATCCCTCGCGACAGGCTCGAACAATGCTCGCACGTATTCCGCATGGAGATCGGACCCCTCCGGTCCGGTCGAGCGGATCATTCCCCTGGAGTCCAAGGCCCTGATTCCACATCTTCCTTTCATGAAGGACTTCTTCGAACAGGACGCCCACGAGCGATTGCGAGATTCACTCTCGGGCCTCTATGTTGCCATGACACGGGCTCGACATGCGGTGCACATGATCATGAAGCCGCTTCCGAAGACCCGAATCAGCAATGGAACGTTCCCGTCCACTCACGCAGGCATCATTCTCGCGGCGATCCCCGAACTCGATGATGCGATGCGACAGCCCTCGCCCGAGCGTCGCGTCCTCTATACCCATGGAGATCCGGACTGGTCTCCCTCCGTCACCCGTCCATCCCCCGGGGTCGAACGATCCAGGCGTCTCTCGCTTCCGTCGGCCCCGACATCACCCAGTCGTGGCATCAGGAGGCAGTCCCCATCGGGAATCGCTCATCAAACAGATTCGGTCAAGGGGATCTCCCTTCCATCTCGAAAGGCCCTGGATCACGGAACCATCATCCACGAGCTGTTCAGCCTCGTCGACTGGCTGGATCAGGGCAGGCCCGGGCGTGACCAGTTGGAGAAGCGACTCGACCAGGCATCGATACTGATCCGGAGATCGATTCCGACCGCGGAGCGTGAAGAACTCATCAAGCGATTCGACTCCATGCTGGACATGGAACAGATCACCGATCGTTTGAGCCGGTCCGCCTATGCCGATCGACCTGGAACGCCTGAAGTTCTTCGTGAACACACGATCATCGCCAGGGGCATCGAATCGATCACCTACGGAAGATTCGACCGGATGGTCGTCGGAAGGGACGGCTGCTCGGTCCTCTGGGTCGATCTCCTGGACTACAAGACGGATCATGTCGGAGATCAGGGAATCGACTCGATCATCGAGCGGTACAGGCCCCAGCTGCAGGCATATGCGGATTCGATCATGAAGTTGCATGACATCCCGTTCGAGTGCATCACAGCCAGGCTGCTCCTGCTTGGTCGTGGCGAGGATGTCCGGGTCGATCTGCACGGGAGCTGATGAAATCCCAGCCCTGATGCACGGGATGATGCGAAAGTCATGCTGGAAGAGCGTCAACCTCCGGCGGTTCAGGACCGATCCGGGTTCGTGCCTAGCACGGTCCCCAGGTTCCCAGCAGGATCGCCAGGTCTTCTCCATTGACAACCAGGTCGTTGTTGAGGTCGACGATCGATTCGCCCTTGGTGTTCCATGCACCGAGCAGGACCGCAAGATCTGAGCCGTCGATGATGAGGTCGCCGTTGATATCAGCAAGGCAATCAAGTTCATCACAGATGACATCCTGGTCATCGCAGCTTGATCCATCACCATGGTAGGTGGCATCCTTGAACACACCGCATTCGTCGGCGGTCATGACGCTGCACTCGCCGTCAGCAGTGCAGCACGCGCCGGTCGGATCACCACCATCACCACCGGAGATCGTCAGGGTGGCCGGACCGTAGTCCGTGATCGAGAAGCCGCCAAGTGCGATCACATAGAGACTTCCGGCCGAGGCCGTGAACTCGATCGTCGTGGTGTAGACATCGCATCCCACGGTGTCATCAAGACAGACGATCACGTTCTCCGGATCGCAATCGCCGGCGTGGACGGAAAGACGGGTGTCCCAGGCAGCCTGATTGCACGTGGAGACGATGTATGTTCCATCCTCCGGCGCCACGAAGTCATAGAACGCGGTGTTCATGGAAGCATCGGATCCGTACTGGCCGGGATCACAGAAACCGGCGAGGTCGAGCGTGTTGCCCCGTCTTGAGGTGGTGTCGACTGCATTGTCGCCGACCACCAGGGTATCGGGTCCGCATCCTTCGACACCATCACCGCCGGTGATCGTGTCGAAGAAGTTCCAGGCCTCCACGGTGGCACTGATGTCCATGTTGCCCGACTGACCCGGCCAGTCGTGGCCGCCACCGTTGACCAGGTAGTACTTCAATACTCTCTGGTGCAGTGGAGAGCTGTAGAAATCCAGTCGCACCGTGCTTCCATCGTCTGGATCCGCGTCCGGGAGGAAGGTTCTCTGCATGTCGGGGAGCTGGAGCCGGCTCTCCCAGAAGGCCATGGTCTCCGGGATCGATCTGTAGGCACCCCATCCACCGTTGTTCCTCATGTCGCCCTGAAAGAGCGTGATGTCGTCTGCGCTGCCGTTCATTGAGAGGATCGATCTGAGGACGTCCGGATGGCAGTCGGTGTAGAGCGTGTCCAGCATCATGCCGCAGATCGGGGCAAAGGCCACGAAGGTCTCCGACTCCCTGCAGGCGAGCTGAAAGCACATTTCTGCGCCGTTGGAGAAACCGGTGACAAAGGTGCGCATGGGGTCGAGACCATGAAGTTCCTGGAGGTGAACCGCAAGACTTGTCAGGAATCCATCGTCATCGATGTCGATACCTTGATGAAAATCGTAGTCGACGTCCCAGAAACGTTGGTTCCATTGGTCCCTGGTTCCGTTGGGGAATGCGACCACGAATCCCCTCTCGTCGGCCAGTTCGGTCCAGCCGTAATTGTTCATCATCTGGTTGTTGTTGCCGCTGTATCCGTGCAGCGCCAGGACCAGCGGCGCGTTCGCGTCCAGGTTCTGGGGAATGTGGATCCGATACTGGCGGGTGAGGCCGTCATGCTCGAAAGCGATGTTCTGTGCCTGTGCGAAACAGGCGGGCCCAAGCGAGGCGGAGAGAATCAAAAGTGCATGTTTCATGAATCAACTGTACCCCATGAACAGGGAACTCTTTAGGCTTTGGTTCCAGAATGCGCATTTCGACCGAGCATATCGTTGAAAGGCCATTGTTATCGCGGATTGACGAGCCTGGCATCCACCTTTGATGTCATTGAGCACGATCAGCCATGATCATGATCATGGTCATGGTCATGGTCGGAACCGCCTGATCCCGGTCTCGGTGCCGGCTTGGCCACCATGATCCTCTCGGCAGTGATCATCGTGCTTCCATCATCCGACTTCGACACGGAACCCGAAATGATGAGCGTCGAGAGCGACTCGAGCCCATCGAGCCCCTCGAGTCCCATCGGCAACGGCTTGTCGTTGGTCCCGAGCACCTGGACCGTGACCGATGACTCCTCGATCGTCTCTGGCGGGGTGCAGCAGTAGTCCTGTGGTGTCGGGCAACGGTCATCACCGAGGTCAATGCATGATTCGAGCGAATCATCGATCAGCTGGAACATGGCCCTGTTCTTGGCAAAGGGTTCTGCCCGACCTCCGATCCTTCCGAGAACGATCACCTGGTCGCCATTCCCCTTCGTGGTGACCAGGTCGATGACCGAGATGGGTTCACCAGTGATTTCACGGACGATCAGGCCGTTCGGAATCCCCTTGTCCGATGCCAGCTTGCCGCCATGATCGCCTGAACAGGCCGCCAGTGCTGCAATGGTGAGAACGAGCATTGTCTTCGTGTTCATGATTGATCCTTTCATTTGGAAGAGCCTACATTGATTTGAGTGATTCATTGAGCGGTTTGCCGAGGCATCGCATTGCGGGTGGAATGACGCCGATCACCGCGATGCCGATGCCGGCGCACAAGGCCAGCAGCAGCTGTTCCGGGCCTACGAGCAGCTTGAACGCTCCCATCGTGAACCGGACCTGCATTCCGTCGAGAACCAGCAGTCCCAGGGCACATCCGAGCAGTGCGCCTGCAGCCGAGGAGACGATCGTTTCCTGCACCAGGCTGATACCAATGGCAATCGGTCTCCAGCCCAGACATCGGAGCATCGCGAACTCCCTGATTCGGCCTGCAAATGCCGCATACATGGTGTTGATACCCGCAAAGCAGGTTCCGATGGCGATCAGGATCGCCGTCGCCCACACCACGAGCTTGATCGGACCGTAGAACTCGTCAAGTCTCTCGTAGTACTCCTTGAGCGGTATTGCAATAAGCTCGAGATCAAGTCGCTTGAAGGCGAATGACTCGAGATCGCCGATCTCTCCACCGGAACCCGGATCCATCTCCACGTACACGGCGGAGAGCCCCTGTCGCTTGGTCGCCACCATCAGGTCGGAGAGCGGAATCCAGATTTCGGAACCGTGCATCGAGCCCGGTGCCACGAATTGCCCGACGATCTTCCAATCGATTCCATCGAACTGGAGGCTCGATCCGACCTCCAGCCTCGCCGGCTCCAGGCCCATCTTGACCGGTGCCAGTTCGCCCACCATGATCTCGTTCCTGCCCGCGATTGGAGCTCTTCCCTTGATGATCTGGACGTTCTTGTGCAGAAGGAACGCCGATTCAGTCATTCCACGAGCCAATGCAAGGACGGGCCTTTTCTGGTCATCCATATCCAGCGAGACCGCCATGATGACCTCTGGCGAGATGTACTCCATGTCATCGATGCTGCGGATGCCTGGAACGGAAGCCGCGATCAAGGATGCGGTTCGTGCATCGATGTCGCTTCGCTCAAGACTGTCCTCGCTTCCGGCGCCGAATACGACGGCGACATCAGGAGGAATCTCCGTCTTCAGTGACCGCTCAAGACCACCAATGACGCCACTGGCCCCGATCGCGATGAGCGAGATCAGCATCGCCGAGCCGATGCACAGTCCCGTTCGAACAGGCGATCTGCCGAGGTTCCGTACTCCATAGTTCCAGGGAAGCATTTTCATCAGATCGTCCTGAAGCACGACACCAGATCTCGTCTTGATGCGCGAACTGCAGGCACGATGCCTGCAAGGATTCCAATCAGCAATGCCATCACCAGTCCGACACTGAATTCGCCGACACCTGCCGTGATCGGAATCGATATGCCCTCGACGCTCAGGTTGACGGGCACGAACATGAGAAGGGAGATTGCCGCGACCGATCCGATCACCCCGCCGACAAGGCCGATGACGATACCCTCACCGATTACCAGCTTGAAGATCAGGCTGCGGCTATATCCCAGTGTCTGGAGGACCGCGTTGTCGGTGACACGGTCCTGGACGTTCAGGATCATGGCATTGCAGATCAGCGCAATTACCGCTGCAAGGCATGCCCAGCCCAGGTACCTGATGATCTGGACGATCTCGATGATGTCTCCTGCAACGTCGGCCACGAAGGCTCGCTCTGCTCGCGTATCCGTCGGGGCCTGATCCGACCGAAAGAGGGCGTCGATCTGGTCGGCCACCTCATCCATCCGTTCAGGGTCATCGACGACGACGTTGAACTGCGTCACGCGTCCCTGTCTATCGCGACCCGAGTACTGGAGATAGGGAAGGTGTACGAATGCAAGGTTGTTGTATCCGGACCTGTCCGTGTCGAGGATTCCCGCGACCGTGACCTGGTATCCCGAGGCCTCGAACCGGTCGCCGATCCCGAGATTTCTCCGCTTTGCGAGTGTCTTTCCCAGGAAGGCCGCATCATTCCGCTCCAGCCATGCGTCCCGGGTCCCCGAAACGATGTTCGCCTCGTGATCGATGAACCGGATGAAGTCCTCCTCGGTCATGCCTCGAAACGTGATGACGTCCAGGCTTGCCCGGCAGTTGATCACGACCACCTGGATGGGCTCCGCCCTCACCACTCCGTCGATCCGCTCGATCCTCGACTGGTAGATCTCCGGAAGGATGCTTGTCGCGGGACAGTACCTGTTCTCTCGGTACACGACGAGTGTCGTGTCGTTCTCTGTAACCATCGTCGCTTCACGAACTCCCTGCTGCATGCCCTCGATGACGACGAACAGCATCAGCCCGATGCCTACACCGGCAACGGTCAGGCCGGTCCGCACCAGCCTTCCGGTGAGCTGCTTCATGACAAGTCGCCAGAACCGGATGGGCAACCATGGTTTCATGCGACGGCCCCCGTCTTCTCGGGTGAATCCGTGATCTGCCCATCAAGAAGATGAACGGTGCGATCCGCAAGGGATGCGATCTCCTCGTCATGCGTGACCATGATGATCGTCATGCCCAGGTCAATGTTCAGCCGCCTGATCAGCGCCAGAACGTCCCTCGCGGATCTGGAATCAAGATCGCCCGTGGGTTCGTCAGCCACGAGTATCCTCGGGCTTGACACGATCGCTCGTGCGATCGCAACCCTCTGTTCCTGGCCTCCGCTGAGCTGCCTGGGATAGTGATCGGCGCGATCGGTGATGCCTGTCCGCGCCATCGCGGTGCTCACGGCCTCGTGTCGCTGCTTTCTCGTGAGATTCTTCAGGAGCAACGGTGTCTCGATGTTCTCATACGCGCTCAGGACCGGAATCAGGTTGTACAGCTGGAAGATGTACCCGATGTTCGCGGCCCTCCAGTCCGCAAGCCGGCGCCCAGACAGTTTCGTCACGTCGACTCCGTCGACTCGCAGTTCACCCGTTGTCGGGCGATCGATTCCCGCCAGAATGTTCAGCAGGGTCGTCTTGCCGCTTCCGGAGGGACCCATCAACGAGATGAATTCACCATCACCGATCTCCAGTTCCACGTCTCGCAGCGGCATGATCTGCACGCTGCCCTTCTGGTAGGTCCTGCCCAGGTCACGACATTGGATCAGTGGTTCCTTCACGAGTGATCTCCCCGTGCCCATTCGCCGGTGATCCGAACCGATTCGCCCTCTGCGATCGAGCCTCCGGGATCGATGATCAGCCTGTCGCCCGGGTTCAGCCCGTTCTTCACCACGAGCCATGAGTCGTCGGTATCGATCTCCACCTCGATGTTCCTGTTCTGCGCCGTCCTGTCCGTTGAATCGATCACCAGGACGGTGGCTTCACCTTCCCGTTGGCTCACCACGGCATCGAATGGGATTCGGATCGGCCGGTTCGCCGTCGTTTCCTTCTCCTCATCCCGTGCACGTGTCGCTTCGAGGAATCTGACCCTCGAGAGCATCTCGGGCTTCAGCGCCCTGTCGGGATCCAGGATGCGGACCTTGGCTTCGATCGTGTTCTTCTGGATGTCGGCCTGGTGGACCAGTCGAGTCACGACTCCCTTGAACGTCCTGCCCGGAAGCACATCGACGATGATCTCGGCAGGCTGGCCGACACCGATGCTTGCAGCTTCTGCAAGCGGCATGTCGACCCTGACCTGGAGCGATTCCGGATCGTAGAGCCGCGCGATGTAGCCCATTCGGGCATGTTCCATCGTCGGTGATCGTGGCATACCGGGCTCGGCGAGCCTCTCGAGAACGACCCCGTCAATCGGAGAGAAGATCTCGGTTCGTGCCAGTGCCAGTTGTGCTCGATCGACTTCGACCTGGGCGATCTGGATCTGGGCATCCGACAGGACCCCGGCCGTGATCGATGCTGCATCACATTCCTGCTGATGGGAGTCGATCTTGAGACGCATCTGGACCACCGCCCTCTCGGTGACGGCGTCCTTTGCGAACGCCTTTTCCATGCGGTCCAGTTCATCCTCCATGACCTTGCGTGCGGAATGCAGTTGCGCCACCCGGGCCTGGGCCTCCTGCTTTCTCGCCATGGCGAGTGTAAGGTTCGCTTTCGCGTTCCGGTACGTGATCTCCGAGTCCTCCTTGTTCAGGGTCGCAAGCAGCTGCCCCTTCTTGACGGTATCGCCTTCAAGCACAAGAACGGTCTCGACCACGCCGGCGACAAGCACGCTTGCGTTGATGGGGAATGGGTCCGGCTCGACCCAGCCCGCGGCCTGGAAGAGCACGCCACCGGTATCTTCCTGCTGCTGCCGAGTCGTCTCGATGCTGGTTCCCGTGACGGGGAATACGACGACATCGGTCCTGCTCCTGAACGTGGACAGGCCGCTGAAGTAGATCAGGGCACCTGCGGCAAGGATCAGGGCCGCTGGAATCACGATCCTGGACACCAGGTGCCTTGACGGCATCGGCACATCCGCGTCCCGTGGAGCTTCCCTTTCAATTGACATTTGTGTTCCTTCCAATCATCTCACCTGGACAATCAAGCACGTATCGACAACCGCATCAATTGACTTGATGCATGACAAGTACGATCAAGGTGAGTCGACTAGAGTCGGAGGTTCTGGTTCTTCAGGCTGATCAGCCTGCCAGGAGGGTGGGGTGGCAGGGACCTCACTTGATCAGCGAGGTCGAATCCGTCCCGGAGAGCATCCGCAACCGCCCACGGCGGCAAGGCCATGGATTGGTATTCAAGGTCGTTCGTGCCCGTGGCGATGAACAGCCCTGGTTCGATGGTCTGCCCGCAGTCGCCGCCACACTGACAGTCGTCATCGCACGTGGACAGCGGGGGTGGTTCCGTTGGTGCGCAACCCTGACAGCAGCAGCTGCCCTGGGTGGCAACCAGTTCTTGAACACACCCGTGGGTGTCGCAATCACGACAGCCGATGGCCATCGCCGGATGGAGGAACCATCCGAAGATCGAGAACACGGCGAGGATGAATGCGAATCGTTTCATGGCTGTATACAAGTATCGCCCACATATTGTACGAACGAAGAGAAACCCAGGATCGAATGGGTTGTTTCTTCCGGATCATCCGGGTCCAAGCCTGATTATTGGCCTATCCCGGGGGGTTCGGATCCTCCCACATCCACTGTACAGAGGTCATGGCCGATCCTGAGCCGTCCATCCCAGCTCCTCCTGACGGTTTCCTCCAGGGCGGCTTCGTCGAATGCCGGTGGGACGAAGTGCGTGAGAACCAGGGTCCCTGCTCCAGCCTCGGCGGCCACCCGGCCGACCACGTCATCCAACGTGTGATACGAAGCCACGTTCTCCATGGTCCTGCTGCTCCGTGTTCCGCCGGAAGGCCTGATCTGAGAGTGGATGAACACCTCGTGAACGAGCACGTCGCATCCCTGGGCATGCTCGATCAGCCCCGGGCAGTATGTCGTATCCCCGCTCAGAACGAGATGTCTCCCGTTGAACCTGAACCCGAAGCCGAAGGCAGGAACGACCGGCCGATGATCAACCTCTATGGCGTTCACGGCCAGGCCGCCGATTGAGAAGATCTCGCCCTGCTCCACCTCCTCGACATCGAGTTCCAAGCCCTCGACCGAGGTCCTGCATTCGAACTCGATTCGCTGATCAAGCTCATCCCTCCATGCAGCCAGGAGGGCCGTGGTGAATTTCCGGGTTCCTGCCGGTCCATAGATCTTCAATGGCCGTTGCCGTCCCTGGTGCCATGAGGAGATCACCAATTGCATCAGATCGATCACGTGATCGGAGTGAAGGTGGGTCAACAGCAGCGCATCGATGTCCCGACCCGGGCAGCCCGCCTGGACCAGTCGCTGCGTCACGCCCGAACCACAATCCACGAGAAGATTCTGGCCGCCGGCCCGGACCAGGGCCGACGGGCCGAGTCGATTCGGATCCACGATCGGGCAGCCGGTTCCCAGGAGCGTCAGTACCAGGCTGTCAGGATCACTTGATGACATCAGTATTCCTCCTGTGACTATTGCATGAAAAAGCCCCGGCAGGCCGGGGCTTCTGGTGATGTCCGGATTCAGTTGGCCAGCCTGGTGAATACCCGGCGGTCCCCCCATCCTGAGGTGTCCACCTGCTGCCCGTTCATGTAGACGTCTCCGAAGTCCCAGGTCACCGAGTTCCTGTCGAGGAGCCGGCCGATCCTGGTTCCGGTGAAGGTCTGGCCCATGCGGTCCTGTCCGGTGAACGAGATCGTCCATTGTTCGGCACCATTCCTGCCTTCATTGATCTCATACCCGATCTCGTTGCACACGAACCCGTTGGCATCATCATGGTAGAAGCCGATCACTCTCATCCGGGTGGGATCCCATGCGAGGGTCTCCTCCCAGCTTTCCGACATCTTTCCGTCGACCTCGGACGTGCCCCGGGCATGCCAGGTGGTCCCTGCGGGTCCCCAGCCGAACTCGATGCGATTGGTCTCGCTCTGGCCCTGGGCGTTCCGGCCAGTCCAGATCCAGGCGCCCTCAAGCCTGGTCACCGGGCCCAGAGCTTCAGCAAGCATGTTCCGCTTCTTTCCCGTGAACTCGAACTTCTCGCCCGTATCCCCGTCCTCGACCGTCATATTCATCGAGTGTGAACCGATGAATTTCGCTGTTGAACGGTATCGGGTGATCTTTCCGTTGATCGAAGTCTCGCTTCCGTTGAACTGGATCGAGTCGTCGTCCTGGACCGTGAAGGTGCCGAACCCCTCGAAGAAGACGCCGTTCCTGTAGCCATGGAACCGCTCCGAGACCTTCTCGGTCGCAGGATCCCAGTAGATCATGCCTTCGCCTTCGGAGAGCACCTTTCCGGTCGTGTCGACGGACCTCCAGGTCTCGATGCAGGTGTTTCCAGTCGCGCTCATCTTGAAACTGACCTTGTTGGTGTCGCTGGCCGCGGATCCAGGAGTTGAGTCCCCGGCGATTGCCCATTCGCCGAGAAACGGGGCGATCTGCATCATCTTCTCGCGGGCCACCGAACTGTCCTGCCCGTGGGTCATGGTGGCAGCGAGCATGATCATCGCCGCCGACAAGGTGCAACCAAGCATGTTGATCTTCATCGTCTCATTCCTTCCGTGTAGAGGTTTCGCTTGAATCTCTGCCGTCGCCTGAAACGGGCGACAGGATGATGTCCTTGAACTGGATCGGTGCGCCTTCGGACTGCAGGGCGATGTAGCCTGGAACGACTCTGCAGTCAGTGGCGACGTTCTGCACGAGACCGTTGACGGACAGCTCGAGATTCTCGCCGTCAAGAACGATCCTGTAGGTGTTCCACTCACCGAGCGGTTTCTCGTTGGTGGCATGTTCCTTGCGAGTCCTTCGTCCGTTTGTTCTCGATGAATCCGTGGTCATTGGAAAGTTGCCGATGTTCCATATGTCCCCGGCATTCCTGGAATGCAGTTGGGCCTCGATCGAGTTCGGCCACACGGTGTCCTCTCCGATGACCCTGAGAAGAACCCCGGAGTTGCCGGCGCCACGATCTGGATCGAACCGCCATTTCAACGTCAGGACATAGTTGGTGTACTTCTGTGTCGTCCTGAGATACCCGATCGGCTGCCCCTCGCAGCACAGGATGCCATCCTTGACCGACCATGATCCACCGTCACTGCTCAGGCCGTCCCTGGAATAGGCGATCCAGCCATCGAGATCCCGCCCGTTGAAGAGGTGCTGGATTCGCTGATCGCCTCCCAGTGAATCACCTGAATCGGACAACTTCCGGTCAGAAGAGCAGCAGCCCCCTGCCAGCAGAGCCATGATGGCCATGAATTGAAGTGTTCTCATGACATGACGATAATCCGAAACCATCCGAATATGAAGTTGTCCACACCGCCATGTCTTGCGGTGATCGCGATGGGCCAGCATCCTGTAGGACATCGACAGGGAGATTCCTAATGGATTCAATTGACAGAAGGACGTTCGTCAAGAGCGGGGTCGCCCTCTCGGCCGCACCCGTCTCCGTACGGGCCGCTCTTCCCCCCGAGCAGGACACCGATCCGCTTGAAGCTCGCTTCCAGTACCAGGATGGGCGAAGTCCATGGCCGCTGTGCCTGGATACCGCGACCATCAGGCCGACCTCGATCCAGGAGAAGATACGAGTCGCTTCAGAGGCCGGGTTCGAGGCCATTGAACCATGGGATGGCGAACTGCACCAGTGGGAGGAATCTGGTCGATCACTCGAGGAACTTCGCAGCATGATCGAGGATGCCGGGCTCTTCGTCCCCAGCGTCATCGGCCTCTGGAACGCGATCCCTGGAACTCGCGAGCAGTGGGAGGCGAGCCTCGCGGCAAGCAGGAATCGGATGCGCATGGCTTCGGCGATCGGCTCCGAGCATATCCAGGTCATTCCACAGCCTCGGCGACCATGGCAGGAGTTTGACCTGGAATGGGCATCCGACCGATACCGGGATCTCCTGGAGATCGGTCTCAAGGACTACCAGGTCAACCCCGCCATCGTCTTCGTGCAGTTCCTGCCGGGCGTGTCCAGACTCGGGCAGGCCGCCGCCATCGCACTGGATGCGGATCACCCGAATGCCAGGATCATTCCCGATGTCTTCCACATGTACATCGGGGGGTCGGGCTTTTCATCCCTCCGCCAGATCCAGGGCGACTTCATCGCGATCTTCCAGTTCAACGACGCACCGGCCAGCCCATCAAGGGATCAATTGAAGGACGAGCACCGTGTTCATCCCGGTGACGGGATCCTCCCTCTGGAGTCGTGTCTGAGAGATCTCCAGTCGATCGGGTACTCCCGGTGCATCTCTCTGGAACTGTACAACCCCTTGTACTGGAAGCAGGATCCAATGGTTGTCGCACGTGAGGCACGTGACAAGTGCCTGTCGGTGATCGAGCGCGCATTGAGGCCTGCCAGTAGCTTGCAGAGCAACAACTCCAGGAGCCATTCATGAGCAAGAGAAGACCAACCACGGGCATGGCGGCCATCGGTATCCTCAACATCCTGTTCGGACTTCTTGCGATGACGGTGTGGATCATGGTCTTCCTCGATGTCAATGGAGTCGTGGATATCCTGGCGGCGGAACAGGACAAGGATGCGGTTCTCATCACCAGCCCGGTCATGAGGAACATCTATGGGACGATCTGCTTCTTTTTCGCTCTTCTGCTCGTCGCTTCAGGCATCGGGCTTCTGCGAATGGAGTCCTGGAGTCGACCGCTCACCCTGGCCTGGGCGACCTTCATGATCATCATCAGCATCTTCAGGGTCGCTGATGGAGAAAGCACCATCCTCCATTGCATCGAAGCGATGATCTACCCGGTTCTCCTCTTCGTTCTCATGACGAAACGAAGCTGGATCGAGACCTTCATCCCCAAGATCAACGATTCCGAAGTGGCGCGTGGCTGAGACGGCGATCACCCAGCTGAATCAGGGGCATGATCAGGGGTCAACCGGGATTCCTGTCGTGGTACCATCTGTCCATGGACTCGATTCTGTGGTTGCTGCTTGGAATACTGATCGGGGCGATCATCGGCGCCTGTGTGGTCGCACTTTTGAATGCAAGAGGCAGGAGCGTCAACGAGGACTCGTCCGCGCTGAGACGCGAGCGGGATCTTCTCCGGGATGGATCCGGGGAACTCCGGGAACAGCTTGATGACCAGAGGACGCGTCGCGAGGAGGCCGAGCAGCGACTCGCTGCTCTTCAGGAGCGAGTCGAAGGAGATCGAGCCCGGATCGAGGAGCAGAAGGAACTCCTGTCCGAGTTGCGTGTTCAACTGGCCGAGACTTTCGCGATGACCGGAAAGAAGGCGCTCGATGCGAACAATCGGTCGTTCCTCGAGCTTGCCAGCGAGAACTTCAAGGTCCTGCTTGCAGAGGCCAAGGGCGAATCCAATAAACAGAAGCAGTCGATCGACACGCTGATCAAGCCCCTGAAGGAACTGCTCGAGAAGCAGCAGAAGTCCGTGCAGGAGCTCGAGACCAAGCGAGAGGGCGCGTACCGCGGTCTTGAGGAGACGATCAAGCAGGTGGCCCGATCCCACGAGACCCTGAGCAAGGAGACCGGTCGGCTCGTGACCGCTCTTCAAAAGCCCCAGCAGCGAGGCCGCTGGGGGGAGTTGCAGCTCCGGAACGCTGTCGAGCTTGCTGGGATGATCGAGCACTGCGACTTCGCCGAGCAGCAGCATGTCCAGGGCGAGGACGGTGCATTGCGACCCGACATGGTCGTCAACCTGCCCGGCGAAGGCATCATCGTCGTCGATTCGAAGGTCTCGCTGTCGGCATACCTCGAATCGACCGAGCCCGACGCCGACCGGGCCGATCGACTTCGCGCTCATGTCGAATCCATGAGGCGGCATGCCAAGGAGCTCTCGAGCAAGAAGTACTGGGAGCAGTTCACCAACACGCCCAAGCTCGTGGTCATGTTCATGCCGATCGAATCCGCGCTGATGGCCGCTCTCGAGATCGAGCCCGACCTGCATTCTGATGCGATGGCCAACCACGTGCTCATCACGACGCCGACGCTCCTGGTCGCACTGCTTCGTTCCATCGCCTATGGCTGGCAGCAGGAGGCCGTTGCGGAGAACGCCCGACGTATCGCCAGCGTCGGAAACGAGCTCCACGATCGAATCGGCGTGTTTCTCGAGCACTACGAGTCGCTGGGAAGAAGGCTCCGTGGCGCAACCGAATCGTACAATCAGTCGATCGGATCCCTTGAACGCCGAGTCCTGGTCAGTACCCGGAAGCTTCGTGAACTCCAGGCGACCACCGATGCTGAACTCGAATCCCCCGAGCCGATCGAGGATGACGTCCGCAGGCTCGCCTCTCGTGACATGGATCTACTGGAAGGCACTGACCAGTGAATTCACTGATCGGATTCCTCAGGCACGAAAAGTCCCTGATCATCGGATTCCTGTCGCTTGTCGCGATGTTCTTTCTGGCCGAGCCGATCAGGGAGAACCTCTCCTCCATCACCGTCCTGGCCGTCGTGTTCGCATGGTTGTTCTTCGTCATCCTCTCGGCCGCCATCAATGTCGTGCATCATGCAGAATGCCTTGCCCATCGATACGGCGAACCCTACGGGACCCTGATCCTGACCCTGTCGGTGATCGGGATCGAGGTCATCATGATCACGACGGTGATGCTCAATGCCAAGGAGAATCCGACCATGGGGCGGGACACGATGTACTCGGTCCTCATGATCGTGATGAACGGGTTGATCGGAGTCGCGCTGGTGGCCGGGGCGTTCAAGCACCGTGAGCAGGGTTTCAACGTACGCAGCTTCTCGACGTACATGAGCTGCATCATCGTCGTCTGCGGGCTGGGTTTCTACATGCCACTAGTGGTCCCGGCCAACCACCTGTTCGCATACGAGGTATTCCTCGTATTCGCCTGCCTGTGCATCTACGGGATCTTCCTTCGGATTCAGACCGTGGAGCATCGAAGCTTCTTCGTCTACGAATCATCCAGTGCTCCGCACGAGGAGAACGAGTACGACTCGAGCAGGGGAGGGCTGTACCACGGATCGATGCTCCTGCTGACCATGATTCCGATCATTCTCCTGGCCAAGTCCCTGGCCATCGTGATCGATGAAGGTCTGCTCCTGGTGAACGCTCCACCCGCGATTGCCGGCCTGATCGTGGCGATCCTGATCCTGTCACCTGAGGGTTTGACCGCCGTACGTGCTGCTCGGCGGAACGAGATGCAGCGTGTGATCAACATCAGCCTCGGGTCGGGCCTGGCAACTGTTGGCCTGACGATCCCCGTTCTGCTGGTCGTGTCCCTCATGACCGGGCAGACGCTGGAACTCGGTCTTGATGGTGACCAGGCGATCCTGTTGCTGATCACGGTGCTCTCCCTGAAGGCAAGTCTGTCGGATGCGAAGACCAACGTGCTCGAGGGCATGATTCACTTCATCCTCTTCATCGCCTTCGTACTGACACTGTTCGTCATCGACTGAGCCCGGCCACGTTCTTATCAGCGACCGGAGAGCAGGTATGCCATCAGGTCCATGACCTCCTCCTTCTCAAGTGAGTTGAGAAGGCCCGCCGGCATCGAGGAAGTGGGGATCTGTTCACGAGAGATGATTCGTGACAGCGGCAGTCTGACTCGCCGTGGCGTGAAGGGGTCGACATCGACCTCGAGGGTCTCATCGTCGATCGACACGATTCTCCCGATGAACTCGTTCCCGTCATCAAGTCGGATCAGCCACGAGGCGTACTGGTCGGAAACCTCGTGCGAGGGCTCGATGATCGCTCGCAGAAGATCCCGCCGTGAGAATCTTCCTGATGATGCGGTCAGGTCCGGCCCTGTGGCTCCTCCCTCTCCTGAGAACCTGTGACAGTGGATGCAGAGAACCTCTGTGAACAGCCGCCTGCCGCGATCAACCGATCCGAGTCCGCCGGTCCCATCCATCGAGTTCTCCAGGTCAGCCACCTGCCAGTTCGTGACGAACTCCGCGTTGGCCAGGTGGTCCTCGAGCAGATCGATGCTGGCCACCGATTCCACCGAGGGAAGCCACGTCGCGAGCATCGCCTTCTCATCCGGGGACAAGCCCTCTCGTGCGCGTTCCTCGATCCGCTCAAGAAATCCCTTGAAGCTGTTGCCGCCGGTAAAGCCCCTCGCTCGCTTGACCCACCTGAAGTACCGTGATCGCAGGTCCGGAGTCCATCCAGTCCTCGCATGCGACAGCATCCGCGCCAGGTGGATCTGTTCCTCCTGGGTCGGACTCGTCTCGAGGAGATCGACCGTCCGTTCCGTGGCCTTCGGTGAGCCAAGGCGGATCAGCAGTTCCGAGAGCTGCCGGTTCAGAAGTCGATCATCCGATGGGTACCATTCGTTCACGTAGTCAATGGCGTCCCCGGCCATGAAGTCCTCGAACCCGTCGTGCCTCATCATCACGATCTTGATGATCCTGGCGATGGTGATCCGATCACTCAGGTCGGTGCCCGCGTGTGCGAAGTCGCCCAACCTGTACAGGATCTCACGTGCATGCTCTTCGTTGCCCACCCTGGACATGGCCAGCAGGCCGTTGAGGGCCGAGGTCGGATGCGTCTCCTCGAGGACCAGGTCCTGCCAATCCTCGATTGGATGATGCTCCAGCGAGATCCTTGCGGCATAGGCGATCGAGAAATCCTCTGAACCGAGGTGTTCCATCGCCAGTCGAAGGCCCTGGTCGCTGGGATTTCCATGCGCCTCCTCCAGTGTTCTCCTGAGCCTGGCCGCTTCCGGGTCGGGATTCGTGTTCAGATCACCCGGTTGTTCGTCACCGACGTAGTCGATCCTGTACAGACCGGTCTGGGTTCTTCGCCCTCCCGTGATGATGAACATCGAACCGTCCCCGGAGATGGCGATGTCGGTCACATTCAGGGGAGTGCCTCGAGCGAACTCTGTCCATTCACCCGTGTACGTTGCTCCATCAGGTTCCATGTTCACGGCCAGGATCCTCCCCCAGGCCCAGTCCCCGAGAAACAGTGCCGAACGCCAGGGCTCCGGGAAGTTGGTCTCGTGGCCGAAGATGATGCCGGTCGGTGATGATGCATCCGTTCGGCATACGAAGCCCGCTGAGTCGGGAAGTCCCTGTTCCCACTTTCCGGTTCCGCCTCGCCACCCATACTCTCCACCCGAGACCACGTGGTAGACCGTCGGCTCCCGGTACCAGGGAAGGCCCATGTCGTATTCCATGTCGGCGTCATAGGTGAACAGTTCACCGTCCGCGTTGAAGGCAAGGTCGTAGGGGTTTCTCAGGCCTCCTGCATACAGGACGAACTCGTTTCCATCCGGATCCGTCCTGTAGATCGATCCGGCAGGAGCCTTGATCCCGACTGCATGGCCGCTGGGATCCCAGATCCGGTCATCAAGGACATCCTCCGCCCAGTGGGCGTGTGGTGAACTCCCTGCGATGCGGTCCGGCCTGCTGGTGTAGTTGCCGTTGACGATCCAGATCGAGCCGTCCGGTCCCTCGACGATTCCGTGGTTGCCATGCTCGGATCCGTTACCGAATGCGGCCAGTCGCTCTACTTCGTCGAATTGATCATCTCCATCGGTGTCCGTGAGCCTGTAGAGGCCGCCGCCATCCTCGGCTTTCCGGGTCACGTTCGCGTAGAGACTGCCGTTTGAATACACGAGTCCCTGGGCCATGCCGATCGGTACATCCAGCGGCTCGACCTTGACCCTGTCCTCGTCCTCCAACATCACCCTGTACATCCGACCATACTGACTCGAGATGATCAGGCGACCAACATCATCGAAGGTCATGCAGACCCATGAACCCTCACCCGGTCCAGCAGAATGGAGTCGAGTCGCCCTGAATCCATCCGGCAGGATGATGCTGCTTCCCGAAGGGGCGTCCGCCCGCTGGAACATGTCATGCCAGGGGCCGTCATGATCATCGACTCGTCCATGTGAATGGACCGCGCTCCACCGAGCTCGATCGATCGATCCCTCCCACTCCAGGTCGGTGACGAACTCCACCCCGCTTCCATCTGCCAACTCGATCTCGAGAATCGCCGCGAGTCCCGCCGGCCCTCCGTGGTTGAGGCATTCAACCTCGATCCTGTTGGCACCCTTGACAAGGCCTTCGACCCCATCAACTCGAACAGGGCTGGCCCAGTCATCGCCATTGGCCACTTCATGGCCGTTGATCATCGCGATGAACTCGTTGTCGCACGTGATCGTCAGTGATGCGGATGCCACTGCTGTGTCGAGATCGAACGAGCGAGCAAGAATGCAACGCTGATCATCAGTCGCCTCCTCCTCGATCCAGATCCAGGCAGGGATCGTCTGCCGGCCGATGCCCTCGGATTGTGTCGCCTCGTGATCGCCCGGCTCGTCCATCCTTCGAAGGCGGATGTTCCTGAACTGGACCTTCATAGGCTCCCCCGTATGGAGCTGGAGGGCGAAGAGTCCTTCCGTGCGAGAGAAGCGGGGATGCTGGTCGATCAGGTCCATCATCGTGATGCCGTTGATCTGGTGTACGAGTCTCGGGCCGTCAGCGATGATCCGATAGGTGTTCCATTCCCCCGTTCTCACGTGTTCAACGAGTTCGTCCGGGTTGCCGATCGCTCCGATGTTGAGTTTGTTGCCGTTCGAATCGATCACGCAGTGTGTGCCTCGTTCCATGAGGATCCCGCGACCACCTGCGTCATAGAGGATGCCTGTGTAGCGGTTTTCCCTGTCCATGTCCGCCTGGTACCCGATTGCGTCACCGGTATCTGTGCGTTCGCTCCTGTACTGGACACCCGAGTTCCCAGACTCGATTCTGAATTCCAGCACCAGTTCGAAGTTTGCGCACCTGTCCTTCCAGAACAGGTAACTGTTTGCGGAAAGTGGATTGTCTCTGGTCGTACTCCCGGTGATTGTGCCATCCTCGACCGTCCAGACTTCCTGGTCTCCGGACCATCCATCGAGGTCGATTCCGTTGAACAGGGATTCCCAGCCGAATTCCTCCTGCCCCGGAGCCGTGACGACAAGCATCATGAGTATCGCGGTGATCATGAGGCCACTATAGCCAATGGGTGCATGATTCTGGTTCGTTTGCTCTTGAACCGACATGGCTGATCATGGAACATGGTGATCCTATCCCGATCAATGGAGCCTTCGATGCGAACCAAGGTTCATGTTCCAGTCATTCGCTTGCTGGTTGTCTTCCTGTCGATCCTTCTCCCGGCTCTGCCTGCCGATGCGGATGACAAGGACAAGCAGTTCGTATTCCGATGCCAGCTTACACAGCACCAGTTCTCGGTTCGATACACGGTCCCGAACGACCTGTACGCGCTCGAGTTGGACAGGGTCGACGTTGATCAGCACGAGATCTCCATGTACCTCACGCTTCGTATCGAGGGTGGGATCACCAGGCTTGGCACGCCCGAGGTGCAGGTCCTCACACAGAAGTACGCCAACACGGATTTGATCATCGATACCGCCAACCTGCATGTCCGGGAGGACAAGAAGGGTGAGATGGGCAGCTACAAGCTCATCAAGACACTCCACAGGGATGCGCCGCTGCCCCCGCTCTGGGAGGGCATGCCACTGGCCGTCGATGCGACCCGCAAGAAGATCAGCGTCTCCATGGATGTTCCAGAGGATACGTGGACCTTGTCGATCGACAACGTGACCATGCTGAACAACGTTCCCAGAATGTCCCTGACCCTGGACATGCCCGTTACCGCCGGCACACCGGAACAGGTCACCCGAACCGTTTCCTGGTCACCCGATGACGAGGTCTCGCTTGCTGGTGCGGTCGTCATGCTTCGCACCAGGCAGGGGGACACGGAATCGCCTCACCGTCTCGTCTACGACATGCCCCTTGGTCAGGCTGATTCCGGCACCTGGGACGGGCCGCCCATGAAGCTGAGCGTGCGTTCTCGGGGTATCAACGCCAACTTCCAGGTCGAAGGCCCCGGGTGGTGGGCTCGGCAGGACAAGGATGAGGTCGTTGATACGGCTGGTGTCATGTACGTCACCATCGGTCGCGACATGGATGAGCCTGATCCGGAGGACAAGGGTGGGCTGTTCAAGTTCTCGTTCGCAAATCCCACGGCGCGAATCGATCATGCCCGTGTCTACGCCAGGACGATCATCGACGGCCGGATCTCTCCTTATCGACTCGCTGCCTGTGCGCCGCTCGGCACCGTTGACATGGAAGCGAAGTCCGGGATCACCTCGACCTCCCAACTGGAGCTGAGTCCGACATCGACGTGGTCGGCCATCATCAACTGCAAGGTTCCCGGCGAGTCGATCAAGGCGACACTTGCCGATATCCAGCATGTCCAGGGCGTGGCGAACGTCTTCCTGACACTTCGGGGATCAGACGAGGACTGGAACTCCGACAGAATCAACAACCTGTCCGTCACCGTTCCACTGGGGATCGCACGACCCAGCCTGGTCCAGGTGTACGTGTCAACCAACCGTGAGAGCGGCCGCGTGTATCGACCATCCTCGCCCGATCAGTGATCAGTTGGCTACAGGAGTTTTCTCGTCCTCTTCCTTGTCTTGGTCACGTCCCCGTAGGCGACCATGTGGATGACACCGGTCACGACGAGGTTGATGATGATCGCCAGCACCATGAAGTAGAGACCTGATTGGACATCTGTCTTGATGAACTCCTTGCCCTCGGACATGATCAGGATCAATGCCAGTCCGAAGACATCGAGCATCGACCATCGTCCCAGGCTTGCGGAGATGTGGAGAAGCCGCCTGTAGCCTCTGACGGTGCTCGTCGAGAACCATGTGAAGGCGAGCGTGGCGATTCGCAGCAGCGGGGTGACGATCAGGAAGAGTCCGAAGCAGGCCCCGATTCCGTAGATCGATTTGTCCAGGAACATGATCTTGGTCGCTGTGAGAATGCTGTACGCTCGTGTGTTCAACAGCGCCTGGTTGATCTTCAGAAAATCATGAGCGATCGCGTACGCAAGCGCGATCAGTGAGAGCAGCAGGATGAATGGAACGATCCACGCCTTGGGCCCGAACGTCTTCATGGGACAGACGACGATCTTGAAGTCGTTCGGCAGCTTCGCGAGTTCAGGTCGCAGATCGAGCATGGTCGACACGGCCTCTGACGTACCCATGCTGATCATGATGGCGGCGATGAAGAAGTACACCCCCATGTGAAGCTCTGCTCCGACGAACGTCTGCTGGTTCGAGAGCACGAGCAGGACGCCGACGACGAAGATGTCCATCATGGACCACTTGCCAAGGTACTTCAGGACGTGCTCGATTCGGATCCTGCGGCTCATCGTCATCGGCGCGAACCAGATCGCGTAGAGCATCCCGATCTTGACCAGCGGGAATATGATCGAGAAGCCGAGCACGAGGACCGCGATCAGCCAGAGTCCATGTTCGAACAGGAGCGCCACCGAGTGGGGGAGGCTGTAGATCACGGTCTGCTTGAGAACCTGCCTGATCTCCAGGAACGGAAGCGTCAGTGCCATGATGTTGCAGATGAGCGATACCGTGATCAGTGACGGGATGATCCAGCCGGCACGTCCGAACATCCTCCACGGCGCAATCCGGCTGGCAGGATCTATCGTTCTGATCAGTGGCTGGCTCTGTTCCATCCGGTGGCCCCAGGGTTCTTCACTGCTTCATCGGCTTGATCGGCCTGATTGTTGAATCCAGCAGAGATCTCCATGCTCAGGGGGCGACCGCATCAGCGTCAACGGCCTGGCCACCCGGCCGAAAAACCCTGCGTGCGCGAGCGATCAAGTCCGCGGCCATGATCCGCATCGAAACCGTGTCCATGATCTGCCTGTGCCCGATCCGACTGCCGATCATGACCAGGTCCTCCGGTTTCGTACGATCCTGATCGAGAAGTGCACGAATGGCTTCGGCCTCCTCGTGCTCGTGGATGCCCGACCATGCAGGGTCGATGAAATCCGAGGTGTCCCAGATCACGTGTGTTCTTGGTCGTTCCGATTCAAGATTCGAATCCAGGACCGCGATGATGTACACGATCGCATCCTCATCCTGTCTCTTCAACATCCCCGATATCGAATCCTTCCAGCCGGAACCAGCACCCATCGAATCGACTAGGCGGTCCTGTTCTCGTTCGCGTGCCATCGCTAGCCCGAGCAGTTGATCCGGGATGACCATGTCGAGTGCATCGTGCACCCTGCGAACCTGCTGGCCGTTGTAGATTTCCTCATCAACGAGCATCTCGAGTGCCGGCATCGTCTCCTCGAGCATGCTCATCGCCAGCAATGATCCTGCATAGGTCCCGTCATCGGAGATCCTGCCGATCAGCCTGAGCAGCGAGACCAGTCGATCGGCAGCCCGAATGGCATGTTCACTCGATTCCGGTCTCGGTTCCATCAAAGCCGACCTCATGTGAATCATCGCATCGGCCACGAGGAATCTGCCCAGTGCCCGGAAGCCGCCAATCCAAGGAAGTGACATCGCGGGCCTGCCCTGGTCCAGTACGGAGATGTCGCATTCCTTGATGCTCGTCGCTGCATCCAGGAGAAGGCGTGTCTCCTCGAGTGTCTCCATCAACACGGTTCCTGCTTCATCGACGTACCGCTCCGAGATCGCTTCCGGCGCGTTCCGGATCGTCTCGATCATGTCCAGGACCTGTGGCGCCAGCTCCTGCATGGCCGCAGCGGCTTTCGCATAGAAGACGGCCGCATTTCTCATCGAGTCAGCATCGATCCTTCCAGAGGCGATGCCATGGAGCAGCAGCCTCTGCTCGGCCAGCATCGTCTCAAGCGCATCCCTCCGTTGGACCAGATGTACCAGTGAAGGCATCACCCTGTTCGCCAGCAGTCCGTATTCGCCATTCTTCAACTGGACTGCGAACTCACTGGCCAGTTCCGCGGCCAGGTCCCGGTCCGCCATCGCGAAGATATCCGTCATCCTCTCTTGGGCAGATTCGAGCAGGTCCATGTCGGCCACGATGTCGAAGTCCGCCCCCGGTCTCTCCTGCTCGGATACCTCCAGGGCATCAAGGAAATCGTCGACCTGGTAGTCGGCCTGCTCGTCGTCAGCCAGCAGTTGTTCTCGCAACCAGTCGACAAGCATCTGTTTTTCACCGCTGACGGCCCCCACGAATCGAAATGGATCCGGGCCTCCGAGTTCCGACATCTGTTCGTTGAGATCATGCGCAAGTTCCGGAGGCAGCATTCCACCGGCGATCAGCTCGTTGATCGTCTGGTTCTGGTTCATCATCACGGCTCCTCCGACGAGAGAGCTGACGACCAGATCGTCCTGCACCATGTCTCTGGTCACCCTGATCCCGAGCCCTAAGTTCGTCGAGGCAGCGGTCATGTCACCATCGATGATGTTGATGCACGCTGCCACGTCCGCGAGTCGAGCCAGGTTTCTCATCGGGGACAGGTGCGGTACGAGCATCATCATCCCCTCACTGCGATCAAGATCGAAGTCGACGTAATCGCACTGGCTGGCCTTTGCGAGGTGCTCCAGAGCAGGCATCGCCCTGTCCATCACGTTTCTGAGTTCCGCCGGGATCGAGCCCGAGATCATCGCCTGTTGGAAATCAAGCTCCAGGAGCGCGTTCCAGTCCGACTCATCAAGCAATTCCAGTGTCACGAAGGCCTGGCGATAGTGTTCGGAGGCGTTCTCAGACGAATCCTGCGCAGCCAGACACAGCAGCCCAATGCTCATTGCTTTGAATGTCATGATCAGGCACGACATCGAGATCTCCCGGCTTCTGATACTCAGACTTGATGCATCAATCTAGCATTCAGAGTGGCAATTTATCCGGCTTGCCGTTGATGATCCGGGAATTCGGGCGTTGTGATGCTACTGTGATCGCTTCCAAGACCTCGTTCTCATGCGAATCACGGCGATCCGGACCTCGTCGTCGCGCCGGGCTCATCCTCGTAGAAGCGGGCGATCGCCTTTCTCGAGGACAACGTGAAGCAGCCGAACGCGACGACGCCAAGCACGAACGGGGCCAGGTAGTAGATGGCCCTGAACACCAGGATCGAGCCAAGCACGTGCGTGGGATTTGATCCCTGTCCCAGGGCGAGGACCATCAGGGTCGCGAACACGCCGAGTCCACCGGGAACCAGTGACATCAGGGCGATGAACTGTACGACTGCGAACAGGCCGAAGAAGCCGAGCAGCGGGAGCTTGCCATCATCGGGAAGCAGCACCCAGAGAACGGATGCCGCGATGGCCAGGTCCAGGCATGACACGCAGGTCTGCATGATCGACGTGGCCAGGTTCGGCAGCCTGAACTCCCACTTCCACAGTTTCACGGGTTGTTTCCTGAGACCGCAGATGAGCAGGTACACGGCAAGAAGCAGGAGCAGGCCGATCCCGATCATTCGGATCCACATTCCGTCGATCCGGATCAGGCGTCCGAGTTCATGCGGCTCCAACACGAAGGCCAGTCCGCTCATCGTGATCAGTCCAAGCCAGTAGGTCATCATCCCGAACACGACGATGAAGCCCACGTCGGAGGCCTTGAATCCCCATGCCGGGTATATCCTCAGCCGGATGAAGCCGCCCACGATCACTGCATGGCCCGTCGTGTTGGTGAAGCTGTACCCGAGAAGTCCTGCGAGCATGGGTTTCCATGTCGGGACATTCCGGTCCCTGAACTTTACGGCGACTATGTCGTACCCGGACAAGGCGATGTATCCAAGCATCGTGAGCCCGATTGCCGTGATCAGCTCCCAGGCCTTGATGTCCAGGATGTTGCTCCACAATTGCGATGGATCGTGGTTTCTCAACTGTCGCCACAGGACGTAGCACGCGACGAGGAAGAGCGCGATGGTTATGAAGGGCGTCAGTTTCTTGAGCAGTTGCTTCAATCGCATGTGGCCACAGTATGCACGAAATCGAGATGAAGGATAGGCTGAAGTGATGCATGGGCAATCGAATGTAAATCCAGCCCGACTCGTCTGTGCCGGGTTTGATGGCCTGGAGGTGCCGGCGGAATTCCAGGACGTGCTCGATCGCGGCATCGGTGGCGTGATCCTGTTCTCCCGGAATGCCGGAACCCCAGGGCAGGTCCGTGACCTTTGCCTTGAATTGCGACAGCGATCGCCCGGCCCCTTGGTCATCTGCATCGACCAGGAGGGTGGTCGGTGCCAGCGACTCGTCGACGGGTTCAATCGAATTCCATCCATGGAGGAGGTCGGACGAAACGGGTTGGATGAAGTCCGCCGGATCGCCGGTCTGATCGCCGACGATCTGATCGATGTGGGCATCGATCTGGATCTGGCGCCCGTCGTCGATGTCAACAGCAACCCGGACAACCCGGTCATCGGCAGCCGGTCATTCGGCGCCGACCCGTCACTCGTCAGCATCGCTGCGGCCGAGTTCATCGGCGTGATGCAGTCCAGGGGCGTCTCCGCCTGTGCCAAGCATTTTCCGGGTCATGGCGACACCGATCTGGACAGCCACCATGACCTGCCCGTTCTCGCCCATGACATGGAGCGGCTCCGCCAGATCGAGTTGCCGCCGTTCAAGGCCGCCATCGAGGCGGGGGTCAGGGCTGTGATGACCGCGCATGTCCTCATGGAACGGCTGGATCATGAGCACCCGGCCACGTTGAGCCCGTTGATCATCAAGTCGATACTTCGGTCAGATCTGGGGTACGACGGCCTGGTGATTTCGGATGATCTCGAGATGAAGGCCATCGCCGATCGGTATCCACTTCCCGAAGCGGCCCTGCTCGCCGTCGAAGCCGGAGTCGACCTGCTCCTGTGCTGCCATGAGCACGATTCTCAACTGGCGATCATTGATGCGCTGGAGGGAGCCGTGCACTCTGGCCGGTTGGAGAGTTCAAGTATCAACCGGTCCATCGAGCGCATCGACGGAATCCTCATGCATCGGCCGGATGATGACGCGATCGGGGCCCGAGGGTAGCCTGTGTCCATGCGAAGACCGAGTGCAGCGGGCGGATGGCCCGCGATCCTCTATACGTTGAAGATGGGCAGCCGTTCCGGTGGCCTGCTGCGCATGTGGAAGGCGCTTCGCACACGGAACGCATGCAAGACATGTGCGCTTGGAATGGGTGGTCAGAAGGGGGGGATGGTCAACGAGTCGGGACACTTCCCAGAGGTCTGCAAGAAGTCCGTCCAGGCGATGGCCGCCGACATGGCCGGCGCCATCCGGCCCGGATTCTTTTCCGAGTTCCCCTTTCAGAAGATGCGAGGGCTCGGTCCCCGGGAGCTGGAATCGGCCGGCCGCCTGACCGAGCCGCTGTTCGCCGGCCCGCTCGACCAGGGATACCGCGCGATCTCTTGGGATGATTCGATGAAGAGGATCATCGATTCGCTGAAGGCGACCAGTCCGGATGAGACCTTCTTCTACTTCAGTGGCCGTTCAAGCAACGAGGCGGCGTTCCTACTTCAGCTGCTGGCACGGTTCTACGGAACCAACAACGTCAACAACTGCTCGTACTACTGTCACCAAGCCTCGGGGGTCGGCCTGTCCAGTGTGACCGGATCGGGCACTGCGACCATCGACCTCGAAGACATCGACCGGTGTGACACGATGTTCCTGATCGGGGGCAATCCCGCTTCGAACCACCCGAGGTTCATGAGGAGCCTGATGGATCTGAAGCGGCGCGGTGGCCGCGTGATCGTCATCAACCCGATGAAGGAACTGGGGCTCGAGAGATTCAAGGTCCCTTCCGACGTTCGAAGCCTCCTCTTCGGCACCAGGATCTGCGACGAATACCTGCAGCTCCGGATCGGCAGCGACATCGCGGCGATCGTCGGGATCGCCAAGCAGGTGCTCAGGGAGGATGCCGTCGATCACGAGTTCGTCACCAACCATTGTGAGGGATGGGAGCAATGGCGACGTTTCGTCGAGGAGTGTTCATGGGACTCGATCGAGAACTCGACCGGTCTCGGGCGCGAGCAGCTTCAGAAGGTCGGATCGATCTATGCCCGATCGGAACGGACGATCCTCGCGTGGACGATGGGGATCACGCACCATGCCCATGGAGTCGCGAACGTTCAGTCGATCGCCGCCCTGGCGATGATGCGCGGCATGCTCGGAAGGCCCGGTTGCGGCCTGCTGCCACTCCGTGGCCACTCCAACGTCCAGGGGATCGGTTCCGTCGGAGCCACCCCGGTCCTCAAGAAGCCGATTCTCGATGCCGTCGAGCGTAGGTTCGAGACGCGACTCCCTGAGAAGCCGGGCATGGACACCCTCGAGTGCATGGAACGGGCTTCAGCCGGTGGTGTCCGCGTCGCCTTCTGCCTCGGTGGGAATCTCTTCGGCAGCAATCCGGATTCCGTGTTCGCCTCGGAGGCTTTGCGGCAGGTCGATCTCGTCGTGTATCTCTCGACGACCTTGAACACCGGTCATGCCTGTGGTCTTGGCAGGGAGACGATCGTCCTTCCCGTCCAGGCTCGGGACGAGGAGCGGCAGTCGACTACCCAGGAGTCGATGTTCAACTTCATCCGCATGTCCGATGGCGGACAGCAGCGGCACGAGGGTCCTCGATCCGAGGTCGACGTCATCCTGGACGTTGCCGAGGGAATCGTGCCTGATGCGCCGCTGGATTTCGATGCATGCCGGGATCATGCCGCCATCAGGGAGCTGATCGCCTCGGTGATTCCCGGTTGGGGCGAGATCGGATCGATCGACAGCACACGCCGAGAGTTCACCGTCGATGGTCGGGTGTTCCATGAGCCCCGCTTTCCAACCGAAAGTGGAAAGGCCCGGTTCCACGTGGTCGATCCGCCTTCAAGCTCGCTGGAGCATGATCAACTGCAGTTGATGACCGTCAGGAGTGAGGGGCAGTTCAACACCGTCGTCTACGAGGAGGAGGATCTCTATCGCGGGCAGGAACGCCGTGACGTCATTCTCATGAACCCGTCCGACATCCACCGGCTCGGACTCCAGGTCGACCAGCATGTGACCGTGCACAGCGAGGCAGGTTCGATGGACCGAATCCTTGTCCGGCCATTCGACATCGCAATCGGTTGTGCGTGCATGTACTACCCCGAGGCCAACATCCTGATTCCCAGGAGCGTTGATCCGGCCTCGAGAACGCCAGCGTTCAAGTCAGTTGCCATCACCATCGAGTCCTGAGCCCGGATCCAATCCAAGCTTCTGGAGGTCGGCTGGTTGATTGATGCTGGCGAGCAGTTCGAGTTGATCGCTCGAGAGCATGATTCGATNCGGTCGCACGATCTCCAGAAGCCCATGAAGTGATCGCCGGTCCGATCCGAGCAACGACCTGATCGGATCGGCCACCTCCCGGCACACATGCATCGGAAGTGGTTCCAGTCGATCCTCCCCGGACGAAAAGACCGTGACGAGGCTTTCAGGTGGACATGGTGGCGTGCCTGCAAGGATTCGCACCAGTTCCCGGCTCAGCAGGGGTACGTCGCACGGCAGAAGCAAGGCATGGGAGGCTTCTGTGTTCTCGACCAGGTCGAGCAGCGCCGAGAGCGGGCCGCTGCCAGGGGTGGAGTCCGGAATCCAGCGCCGTCGTCCCTCGTACGATCCTCCGACGACGACGATCTCCCTGCAGAACGGCTCGAGCAGGTCGATCGATGCCTGGAGCATCGTCCTGCCGTCCGGCAGCACCAGGCTGGCCTTGTCCCGTCCCATCCGGCGCGATGAGCCGCCTGCAAGCACTGCTCCAACCGGTACGAGATGGTCGTCCTGATGATCCATTGTCGAAGATGATACGCTGCCCGCATTCGAAATCACCAGGGGTGCACCCATGCCTGAACTTCCGTCCTTCTCCCTCGATGGTCTCAACGCCGTGGTCTGTGGGAGCACCCAGGGCATCGGACGTGCCTGTGCCGAGGCATTCGCCGATGCCGGGGCCTCGATCACGCTTGTCGGCAGGAACGAGCAGGCCCTTGGCATGGTCAAGGACGGTCTTGCCAAGTCCCAGTCACAGTGCCATGGATACCTTGTAGCTGATTTCTCGGTTCATGAAAGCCTGCGCACGATCATCGGCGACTGGGTCGCCGAAGGTGGTCGTGCTCACATACTCGTGAACAACACCGGCGGCCCACCGGCGGGAGCCGGCATCGATGGCGAGGCCGAGGCGTTCGCGATGGCGTTCGAGCAGCACATCATGTGCAACCAGGTCCTGGCCCAGGCGCTCGTACCTGGCATGCGAGAGTTCGGATATGGAAGGATCATCAACATCATCTCCACGTCCGTGATCGCCCCGATCAAGGGTCTCGGCATCAGCAACACCATCAGGGGATCGGTCGCCAACTGGGGTCGGACGCTGGCATGCGAGCTTGCGCAGTTCGGGATCACCGTGAACAACCTGCTGCCCGGGTTCACCGACACGGCACGCCTGGAATCGCTCCTGAAGGGCAAGGCATCGAGGATGGGATCCACCCTCGAGGAAGTCAGGGACACGGCATTCGCCTCTATTCCGGCAGGCAGGTTCGCCACTCCGCAGGAGACCGCGGCCGTGGCGACGTTCCTGGCTTCGCCCGCGGCGGCCTATGTCAATGGCGTCAATCTTCCGGTGGATGGCGGAAGGACCGCGGGACAGTAGGAGGACTTGATGCAGAAACTTGGAAACCTCGTCAATGGTCGCATCGTTCCTCCTCGCTCCGATGCCTGGTTGAAGGTCATCGATCCCNCGACCGGGAACCAGTATGCCCAGGTCGCCGATTCCGAGGGGCGTGATGTCGACGATGCCGTCGGGGCCGCCGCCGCCGCATTCACGACATGGTCGTCCATGCCGGTGGCCGAACGAAGCCAGCACCTGTTCCGCCTGGCCGATCTCATTGACGAGCGGACGGAGGAACTCGCCGCAGCCGAGAGTCGTGACAACGGCAAGACGATCACGCAGGCGAGGACGCTGGAGATCCCTCGTGCCGCAAGCAACTTCAGGTTCTTCGCCGGCGCCATCATGCACACGGATTCGAGTGCCCACTTCACCGATGAGCAGGCGATCAACTACACCGTTCATCACCCCATCGGTGTCGCAGGCTGCATCTCCCCGTGGAACCTGCCGCTCTATCTGTTCACGTGGAAGATCGCCCCGGCACTCTGCACCGGGAACACNGTCGTGGCCAAGCCGAGCGAGATCACCCCGATGACCGCGTACATGCTCTCGGAGCTGGCGATCGAGGCAGGCCTGCCCGACGGCGTGCTCAACATCGTTCACGGGCTCGGTTCCAAGGTCGGCCAGGCGATCGTCGAGCACCCAGACATCCCCGCGATCAGCTTCACCGGGGGAACCCGGACTGGGTCGTCGATCGCCCGTTCCGCTGGGCCCTTGTTCAAGAAGCTGTCGCTCGAACTGGGTGGAAAGAATCCCAGCGTCGTGTTCGCCGATTCCAACTTCGAGCACGCGGTCGAGACGTGCATCCGCAGCGCCTTCTCCAACCAGGGCGAGATCTGTCTCTGTGGTTCCAGGATCCTGGTCGAGGCCTCCATCTACGACGCGTTCGTCGACGCATTCGTCGCCAGAGCTGACTCGCTGGTCGTCGGAGATCCGCTGGACCCCTCATCGAACATGGGTGCGATCGTCTCCGATGATCACCTGGCCAAGATCCGCTCCTACATCGATCTCGCGGTCGAGGAGGGCGGCAAGGTCCTGTGTGGTGGGGAGGCTCCCCGGGATCTCCCCGAGCGATGTGCCAAGGGGTGCTTCCTCAGGCCGACCGTGATCACCGGGTTGCCCAACGACTGCAGGACGAACCAGGAGGAGATCTTCGGACCGGTGGTGACCATCATGCCCTTCACTGACGAGCCGGAGGCGATCTCGCTGGCCAACCAGACGCCCTACGGTCTTGCAGCCTCCTTGTTCACAAGCAACCTCCAGCGAGCCCACCGGGTCGCCGCGATGCTCGAGGTCGGCACGGTCTGGATCAACTGCTGGCTGCTTCGGGATCTTCGCGTTCCCTTCGGTGGGATGAAGGCCAGTGGAGTCGGTCGGGAAGGTGGCGAAGAGGCGATTCGATTCTTCACCGAACCCAAGAACGTATGCGTCGCGCTCGGATGACCCCGAACCCCTGTATGGATGTCAAGCAATGCTCGATGGCGTGATCACACTCTGGTTCATACTGCTGGTACCGAGCGTCATCTTCGTGCTGCTCGACGGCCTCCTCCGCACGCCCATCTCCTGGATCCAGGTGCTTGCCTGGACCCTCGTCACGGCCTACACGGGGCCGATCGGGCTCTTCATGTACATGCTCTCATGCCGAAGTCCCGGCCCGGGCATGCATGATGCGTACACGAAGTCCACCTGGAAGCAGGGGCTCAACAGCGAGATGCACTGCCTTGCAGGCGATGCGACGGGCGTGATCATCTCCGCGGTCGTCGTGTCCGGGTTCGGACTGGCCAACGGCTTCGATCTTCTGATCGAGTACGTGTCGGCCTTCATCTGCGGTCTGTTCATATTCCAGGCCCTGATGATGCTCCCAATGTACGGGAACAGGTACCTTCTTGCAGTCAGGAAGACGATCTTCGTCGAGACCGTTTCCATGAACTTCGTCATGATCGGAATGTTCCCGGCGATGCTCCTGCTCGGTCACCATGTCGAGGGCTCTATGTCCCCGACCTCTCTCAGGTTCTGGTTCATCATGGACATGGCGACCATCGCTGGTGGCGTGCTGGCCTATCCGGTCAACGTCTGGTTCGTCAGCAAGCATCTCAAGCACGGCTGCATGACGCTGCCGGGTAAGGACAAGGCGGCGCCGCACATCGGGCATCGATCGCCCGAACAGTCGGCGATGCACCATGAGCATGAAGGCATGAATCACGAGCACATGGACCACGAACACATGGATCACGGCATGAAGGGTCATGAGCACATGGACCACGAACACATGGATCACGGCATGAAGGGTCATGAGCACATGGACCACGAACACATGGATCACGGCAAGATGGACATGGGGGGATCGGGCATGGCCATGGGCGGCCTGCCGTTGGCGCAATCGGCCTCGATCGTCGTCGGCACCTTCATATGCCTGTTCATCGTCCTGTGGATCGTGTCCCGGTTCGTTCCCATCACCTTCTGATCACTTCAGGGAGTTCCGCGTTGAGCAAGCCAATCGAATCAAGCAGGGCGCCCGAGCCGGTCGGCGCATATCCTCACGCCAGGCGTGCGGGCAACCTCCTGTTCCTGTCCGGTGTCGGTCCTCGCCAGCGAGGTTCCGAGGAGATTCCGGGAGTCCAGCTCGGGGCTGATGGTTCGATCGTCTCCTACGACATCGAGGCGCAGTGCCGATCATGCTTCGACAACGTCAGGGCGATCATGGAGGACGCCGACGTCCCCTGGACGAACATCGTGGACGTGCTCGTGTTCCTCACGAACATGAAGGATGATTTCAAGACCTACAACCGCGTCTATGCCGAGTACTTCGCCGGTGACGGCAATCCGAATCCGACTCGCACCACGATCGAGATCAACGCTCTTCCGACGCCGATCGGCGTGGAAGTCAAGGTCATCGCGACCGTCGACTGATCTGTGTCAGGTGTCCACCGGGTCGATGGGGCTCGCCGTCTGACCCATCTGGTCCATGAACTTCTGGCCGGCCAGTGGCTCGAGGAGTTCACCCGTCTTCGAGAACGGCATGACCAGTTGCGCATCCTTCTGGTTTCCGGGGAAGTGCACCTCGTAGACCTCGTCGGAGACACGGTGATAGGTCGGCTTGAGGACGAGTTGGAGCTTCGGATCGACGTATGGTGGGTCCTTCAAGGAGGCCATCAACGCGTTGCCCTCTTCATCGGTCGGAATTGTGCCATTGCTGCTGATCGCATTCTGGATCGGTGCCGAGGCCCACTCGCCCGCCTTCTGGATCTGCTCGAGCGATATGTAACCCGGTTGCGTCTGTTCCTGGGCCGCCATTTCCGCACGTCCATCCTCCCACGTCAGGTAGAAGGCGCCTGCGGCGATCACTACGCCCACGAGCACGATGATGAGGACGACGATTCCAGCTGAAGCCCCACGCCGGGGATGCATGTCGAGCATTGAGCGAATTCCTGTATCGATGCCTGCAATGAACCGACCGCCGACGGCGATCCGGACTGCCATTGTTGCGGCTCAGGCTCCCGAGTCAACCTCCGTCCGAATCCGGAAGCGATCGGAGTACGGCTCGCACGGGGCTGCCATCAAACCCTTCCAGATTCAATGGCAAGCCGACGAACTCGTACCGGCCCGCAGGTACGTCCTTGAGTCTCAGCCCCTCGACGATGGCCATGTCGTTGGCAAGGAACCGCTTGTGTGCCAGGAGCTGCTTGTCCTCCATCAGGTCGACGCTCGGCGTGTCAACTCCGATCAGGCGCACGCCCTTCTCATGAAGGTGATCAACCAGGTCCGGCGAGAGTCCGGCGAAATCATCATTCCACTGCTCGAAGTCCTTGAAAGTACCTGTCCGGATGAGGACTCGATCGGTCGTCGGCATCGAGTCCAGATCGTCGATCCCGACACGGCTGCCTGGATCGACTCGTGCATCGATCAGGTCGCATGGGCCCATGTACAACTCCAGCGGCTGCTGTTCCATGGTCCTGGCGTCCTGTCCGTAGTGGCTCGGCGCGTCCGCATGGGCGCCGAGATGGACCGTGGACCGGAGTGTGGAGAGCGTGACCGTGTCCCCCCTGGATATTTCGCCGAGGATCTCGCGCGTGGGGGGATTGTCGCCTGGCCAGACGTGGGTCGTACGGGTGATTCTCGGCGTGATGTCGATGATCATGTCTTCAGCCCCCAATGAACAGGAACAACAGGAACAGGACCAGCAGGCAGAGGATTCCGATCACGATCCGGAGAGTCAGCAGCTGGTTTCTCCATCGCCTTCTTGCATCCGCATAGGGGATGTTGGAGAAGGAGATCATGTCGTAGAGCGGTACGAAACGCGTGGGCATGATCGCATGCAGTCGTTTCTCGACCTTCTTCCAGGCCCTGAATGACGCTCGTCCGGTGTGGTCCCTCATCTCGATGAAGTTCTCGATGGCCATGTCGGCGATCGCCTCGGCATTCTCGATGCGTTGCTGCTCGTACTCCAGGAGGGCCCGGTCCAGGTCGCCCTTGTTGTTCCGGAGCGAGTCCACCAGGACGCCGCAGTCCTCGAAGGCGGCATTGGCCCCCTGCCCGTAGAAGGGCACGATCGCGTGCGCAGCATCACCGAGCAGGGTCACGCGATTGACATGCCACGGCCGACAACGAATCGTCACCATCGATCCGACCGGGTTGTTTCTGAAGTCGTCCAGGAGGGTCGGCATCGATTCGAGCACGTCTCCGTAGTGCCTTTGAAAGTGCCTGAGAACCTGCTCGTCCGTCCGAAGTTGATCGAATCCGTGTTCGCCCTCGAAGGGCCAGAAGCACGTGCACGTGAAGGAGCCTTCCTTGTTGGGCAGAGCGATCATCATCGCACTGCCCCGCGGCCAGATGTGCAGCGCCTTCGGCTCGATCGCGAACGGAGCGAATCGACCTGATTCGACCGGTGGTATCTCCAGTTCCTTGTACCCATGGGTGAGGAACGATTGCTCGTAGTCGAATCGCTCGTTCTTCCGAAGCGTGTCCCTGATCACCGAGTACGCTCCGTCGGCACCGACGATCAGGTCCGAATCGATTCGGAGCGGGGTCCTTTCCGAGCCTCGCTCGAACGTGACCGCCGTCGCCTCGATGTCCACGTCGACGCACCTGCATTCGAACCGGAGTTCGACGTTGGGATACGACGCAGCAGCTTCAAGCAGCAGCAGGTTCAAGCTCGATCGGCTCACCGAGTTGATCGCATGACCGGCGACCCTGCTGTAGGGCTGGTACGCAACCGATCCATCAGCAGCGTGGATCATCCTGCCGGGCATCTGCACCGCTTCCTTGAGCACCTTTTCATCGAGGTCGGCGCGTTTCAGCGCGGTCAGTCCTCGCCTCGAGATCGCGAGGTTGATCGAACGGCCGCCGATGAATCCCTCTCGCCTCGGATCCTCGCGCCGCTCGCACAGGTCGACCCTGTAGCCGGCCTTGCCGAGCTGGCATGCAAGCAGGGCTCCGCCGAGGCCGGCACCGATGATCGTGATTCTCGGCATCGCCATGCTCTCATCCACCTTCCGTGAGGATCCTCGCGAAGTTCCATGCATCCATGAAGGTGTTGTACAGCGGGGTCGGGGCGACCCGGATCACGTCCGGTTTCCGGAAGTCGCATATGACGCCATGGCGTTCCAGGCTCTCGAACCGTCGTTCCGGCTCATCAAGGACGCGTATCGAGAGTTGGCAGCCACGTGAGCCGGGATCCGCAGGCGTGATGATCCTGCAGTCCTCGCCCATCAACTCCCTCAGCAGGTACTCCAGATATCCCGTCAACACCCTCGACTTCTCTCGAAGCCGATCCATGCCCGCCTCGTCGAACAACTTCAAGGAGGCCAGCAGGGGCGTCATGGAGAGGATCGGTGGATTGCTGACCTGCCATCCATCGGCGGACCCGACAGGCTTGAACTCCGGTTGAAGGTGCATCATGAACCGTTGCTCGGGGTCGTTGCCCCACCAGCCGCCGTACCGCTGGAGGCTCGTGTCCGCACCATGATCGGCATGGATGAAGCAACCGGCGACGGCTCCGGGTCCCGAGTTGAGATACTTGTACGAACACCATGCCGCGAAATCCACGTTCCAGTCATGGAGTCGAAGGGGGATGTTCCCGGCCGCGTGGGCCAGGTCGAACCCGACGATGCATCCGTGCTCGTGCCCGATCTTCGTGATCGCCTGCATGTCCAGCACCTGCCCGGTATAGAAGTTGACGCCTCCGAGCAGGATGAGCGCGATCATGTCACCTTGTTCCTGCAGGAGCTGTTCCAGGTCCTCCGTTCTCAGGATGTCCTCGCCCTGGCGAGGAGAGAAGGTGACGAGGTGTTCGTCCGGATCCAGGCCGCGCGTCCGCAGGTGACTCTTGACCGCGTATGTGTCCGACGGGAAGGCCGGCTCCTCGATGAGGATGCGGGTCCGCGCCCCCTCAGGTCGGAAGAAGGTCCTGAGCATCATGTGCAGGTTGACGGTGAGCGAGTTCATCATCACGACCTCGCCCGGAATCGCGCCGACCAGGCGCGCCCCGCTTTCTTGGAAGAGTTCGTGGTAGCTGAACCATGGATTGGACGCTTCCCGGTGCCCCTTCACCCCGAGCGTGCACCAGTCATCGAGTTCCTGGTTGATCATGTCCCGCACCGCAACCGGCTGGAGGCCGAGGCTGTTGCCACACAGATAGATCGAGTCCTTCCCTGACAGCTTCGGGACGTGGAACTTCGAGCGGAACCCGGACAGCGGATCGATCGAGTCCAGTTGCTCGGCGAACTCCCGATCCGCCTCGAAGGCGGCCGCGTTGACTTCATGCAGGCTCTGCATCACTTCACTTCCGCCGGCTTGTTCAATCCCAGGAATTCCATCGCCGTGCCCCAGAGCATCCTATCCTTGTCATCGTCCGACACGCCATCGAGGGATTCGATGAGGGATCCGGGCTCCTGTTCTCCAAGCGGGAACGGGTAGTCGGAGCCCAGCGCGATCCTGTCCGCCCCGTGCTGCTGGACCAGGAAACCCAGGGAATCCGAATCGTGGACCAGGCTGTCCACGTAGATCCTCTTGAGGTACTGCCTCGGGCTGACGTCGTTGTCGACGGCGCAGAGATCGGGTCTTGCCTGGAACCCATGGTCGATGCGACCAATGGTGAATGGAAATGCTCCACCACCATGAGCGAACCCTATCCGGAGACGTGGAAGCCGTTCCAGCAGCCCGCTGAAGATGACCGAGCAGATCGCCAGAGCGGTCTCCGCCGGCATGCCCACGAGCCATGGAAGCCAGTACTTGCTCATTCGCTCTGACCCGAGCATGTCCCACGGGTGAACGAAGATCGCCGCGTCGAGTTCGTGCGCCGCATCGAAGAACGGTGCGAGCGATGGATCGCCGAGGTTGATACCGTTGACGTTCGAGCCGATCTGCACCCCCGGGAGACCGAGCTGCTTCACGCACCGCTCCAACTCCCGGGCGGCCAGGTCCGCATCCTGGAGGGGGACCGTGCAGAGTCCGTGGAACCGGTTGGGATACTTCTGGATCGTCTGTGCGAGGTGGTCGTTGAGGTATCTCGACAGGTCGTTCGTGTCGGCGGCCTTGGCCCAGTAGCTGAACATCACCGGCACCGTCGAGAGCACCTGCTGGGTCACCCCCGCCAGGTCACAGTCGATCAGGCGTACATCCGGATCCCAGCAGTTTTCTCGAATCTCCCTGAAGACCTTGCCATCGACCACCATCTTGGCACAGCACGGCTTGTAATGGTCAAGCTGAAGCCATCCTCCGTACCCGTACTTGTCCTTCAGGATCGGCCAGTCCCGGGGGAGAATGTGCGTGTGCAGGTCGATCTTCCGTTTCTTTTCCACCGTGGATACGGCCTCCAGTTGGCCCTTGTCGCTTCATCCTAGCAGTTCCTCCCTCGGCGATATCAAAACGCCGGCGTAATGCCCCGGGCATGTATTCCCCAGCATCGCGACATCCGTTATCTTTTGCCCATGCCCAGTACCGAAGAATCACCCCAGGTGCTCCTCCAGTGGAACGCATGGCCCGCACGCCAGAACCCTGCGCAGGCGATGCTCGCGTGCCTGGTGATCGTGGCGCTGGGCGTTGCCGTCGGATTCCTCGCTGGCGACTGGTTCTGGGGAGCCCTGGCCGTCCTGGTCCTCGCCGTGTCGCTGAACCGCTATCTGCTTCCAAGCAGTTACACGATCGATGAGAAGGGGATCTCCGTATCACATCCGATCCGACGACAGCGGATGGAATTCGACCAGGCCAAGCGATTCCTCACGAGCTCGACCGGTGGGTTCCTCTCCACTCGCACCCGAGCGAGCAGGCTGGATTCGATGATCGGGATCGAGCTGCTCTTCGGTGATCATCGCCAGGAGGCCATCGAGATCCTGCGTGACCGGGTCAGTCCCTCGGCACAGGTCCAGGCAGAAGGGGTCATCGCCCCTTGAAGTGGTTGAAGAATGCATTCGCCATCGAGGACCCCGGAGCCTTCGAGCCGACCAACCATCAGAAGGAGGTTGTCGAGAAGGTCTGCCGCGAGGTCGCTCGCAGGCACCTGGTCACGCCCGCACTCCTCTTCCTCGAGATGTCGCGTCCCCTGAACTACATCGGTTCACAGGCCATGCAGTTCTTTTCACCCATCGTCGGGGTCGTGCTGGACACTCGGGGGTACCGGGCATTCGCGGAATTCCTCGAGCATCGAGGGTCGATCGACTACATGTGCCGTCGTCTGGAGGCTCTGGAAGGCGAATGTTCCAAGAAGGAAAGGCATGATGCCGAAACGGATTCCGGAGAGGCAGGTTGATGAGCGCTGATCAGAACGACATCCAGGTGATCCTGGCCACCGACTGCGGTTCGACCACGACCAAGGCGATCATGATCGAGCTCAAGGACGGCGTCTATCGCCAGACCTACAGGGGCGAGGCCCCGACCACCGTCGAGGAGCCCTTCGCTGACGTGACCGCCGGGGTCGTCAACGCGGTGACGGAGATCGGCGAACTGGCTGGTCGCAGGCTTGTCGACGACGAGGGCAGGATCATCCGTCCGGCTCGTGGCAACGAGGGCTGCGACATCTACATCTCGACATCCTCCGCCGGTGGCGGGCTCCAGATGATGGTCGCCGGCGTCGTCAGGGAGATGACCGCCGCCAGCGCCAAGCGTGCCGCCCTGGGCGCCGGAGCGATCGTGATGGACACGATCGCCTCCAACGACAAGAGGCGCCCGCATGAGCAGATCCAGCGGATTCGGGAACTCCGTCCCGACATGGTGCTCATCTCCGGCGGGACCGACGGCGGTGACACGAAGAAGGTCGTGGAGATCGCCGAACTGATCGCGCCTGCGAAGCCCAGGCCGAGGTTCGGCAAGGAGTATGAACTCCCGATCATCTTCGCCGGGAACAAGGATGCGGTTTCCGACGTCGAGCGAGCGTTCAAGGTCGGGTTCGATCTTTCGATCGTGGAGAACCTGAGGCCCGTGCTTGAACGAGAGAACCTCGCGCCGGCACGGGATCGGATCCACGACGTGTTCCTCGAGCACGTGATGGCGCATGCTCCCGGGTATCCCAAGCTCATGGAATGGACCGATGCCGACATCATGGCGACTCCCAACGCCGTGGGTAGGATCCTCGAGCAGATCGCAGCCAAGAACGGCATCAACGCGGTCGGTGTCGACATCGGCGGGGCGACCACCGATGTCTTCAGCGTGTTCGACGGGCAGTTCAACAGGACCGTCAGTGCAAACCTCGGGATGAGCTACTCGATCAGCAACGTCTGTGCCGAGGCGGGAATGGACTCGATCCTCCGCTGGGTTCACCTGGACATGAACGAGCGGGAGCTGAGAAATCGTGTCAAGAACAAGATGATCCGACCGACGACGATCCCGCAGTCCCAGGAGGCGCTCGTGTTCGAGCAAGCGGTCGCCAGGGAGGCCCTGCGACTGGCCTACATCCAGCACAAGGAGTTCGCCACCACGCTCAAGGGCGTGCAGCAGCAACGGACGGTCGGGGATACGTTCAGCCAGAAGACCGGTGGACAGACCATCGTCGACAACATGAAACTCGACCTGCTGGTCGCATCCGGTGGCGTGCTCAGCCACGCTCCGAGGATGAACCAGACCGCTGCCATGCTCATGGACGCGTTCGAGCCGGAGGGCTTCACGGAACTGGCCAAGGATTCGATCTTCATGATGCCTCACCTCGGCGTGCTCAGCCAGGTCAACGAGCAGGCGGCGACGGAGGTCTTCGAGAGGGACTGCCTGATCCTCCTGGGCACCTGCATCGCCCCGGCCGGTGAAGGCAAACCGGGCAAGAAGTGCATGTCGTACTCGATGTCCGGTGATGCGACCGCTTCGGGTGAACTGGCATACGGGGACGTGAAGCTCATCCCGTTGGGAACCGGGCAGGAGGCGACCATCGAGGTCTCGCCTGCCCGTGGTTTCGATCTGGGCGCCGGTCCCGGCAAGAAGGTGACAAGGACCGTTCGCGGCGGTACGGTCGGCGTCATCCTCGATGGCAGGGGGCGACCGCTGGCACTGCCGGATGATCGCCAGCTCAACCTCGATTCCATCCGGAAGTGGATCGACTCGCTCGAACTGTATCCCCAACCACAGGAAGCGGAGGCGATGGCTCAGGCCTGAGTGACCAATGGCAAAGGCATATACACCAGGATTGAAGGTCAGCCGTCACACGACTCACAGGGTTCGTCGCGTTCTTCCCATTCCAGGTGAAGTGCGCGTGACCGAGGGCGACACGGTTCAGGCCGAGCAGGTCGTGGCCGAGACGTTCATGGATGGCGATGTGACCCCGATGAATCTCGCGAACATCCTGTCGATCCCCCCCGGGCGATGTCATGGACTGTCTCCTGATCAAGGAGGGCGAACATGTCTCCGAGGGCGATGTCATCGCCAGGACCAAGGGCATGTTCGGCATGTTCAAGAACGAGGCCAAGGCCCGCGCCGATGGAACGATCGAGAACGTGTCGTCTGCGACGGGTCAGCTGATGATCCGTTCCCAGCAGATTCCGGTCCAGGTGAAGTCCTACATGTCCGGCACCGTCGTGGAGCGACTCGAGGGCGAGGGAGTCGTCATCGAGAATCACATCGCTCAGGTGCAGGGGATCTTCGGCATCGGCGGGGAGGCGTACGGCAGACTTCGCATGGCCTGCGACTCGATCGACCAGCAACTGACCGAGGACAGGATCACCGATGACATGGCCGGCTGCGTGATCATCGGCGGCGCGCGGGTGACGGCTGCCGCGATTCGCAGGGCCCAGTCGATTGGCTGCTCGGCCGTCGTCAGCGGAGGCATCGATGACCAGGACCTGAAGAACTTCCTCGGGTACGACCTCGGCGTGGCGATCACCGGGAGCGAGAAGATCGGCCTGACCGTGATCATCACGGAGGGTTTCGGGGACATCGCAATGGCCGACCGGACCTTCAACCTGCTCAAGTCCCACGAGGGGAACGAATGCTCGGTCAATGGTGCGACCCAGATCCGGGCTGGCGTGATGAGGCCGGAAATCCTCGTGCCACTGGGAGAGAAGGCCGGTCCGGATGACAGCGCCTTCTCCGGATCCGATGGCCTGCTCGAGATCGGGACGCCCGTGAGACTGATCCGGGACCCCCATTTCGGATTGATCGGCACCGTGTCCGACCTGCCCGCCGAGCCGGCGATACTTGGCTCCGGGTCCAAGGCTCGTGTACTGTCTGTACAACTCGAGGGCGGGGACTCGGTCATCGTGCCTCGAGCCAACGTCGAACTGATCGAGGAATGATCCTCTTGCAACTGGACACACCTCACAAACTGCCGGCCCTGCTCGCCACCATTTCGATGGTCCTGGCCGGCTGTGGTTCATCTGACAGGGAGATCTCCCGGTCATCCGGCAGCGACATGCAGGTCCAAGCGTTGGATGCCCCCTTCGATGGAGGTGGTGAGATCATCGTCTCGTGGATCGAGCCGATGGACGCGATTGACGGTCTCCAGGTCCGGTTCGACGGATTCGACCAGTCGATCGTTGATGGGAACATGCAGGATATCATCCCTCTGGCCCCGACCTTCGAGCTCGAGTACGACGTGGCCTCCTATCAGGTCTGGCGGAGCATGACGCCTGACGAGGTCGCGATGGACAACAAGCAGCGCCGCATCGCTGCAGCCAGCAGCGCATACGACATCGCCTATGAGAACGCCTATGCCGAGTTGATCCAGGAGGGTGTCGCCCCTCTTGAAGCCGGCAACCAGGCTTCGATGGAGGCCCGGGAGGCCGCCGACGACGCGATCGCATCCTTCAAGCCCAGGACCCCCGAGCCCGACGGGTTCCACTACACGTTCGTGACCGCCGTACCGATCGATCGTGCGTCGGTCATGGATGCCTTCGGCCGGGGCATGCGGACCGTATACGGGACCAACCTCGCCGCCCAGCCCGCCGGCGCGGATCAGCAGCAGGAGAAGGAATCGATCACGAATGCGGTGAAGGAATCCACCGGGGCGGGTGTCGATGCCGCCCGTGAGGTGTTCAGCACGCATGTGAACAAGCTCCGCGTCGACAAGCTCCATGATGCCGACGTCAAGGCGGCCGAGGCCGCCGATGCGGCCTGGACTGCCGCGTTCAAGAAGGCGAACGACGACGGGCGTACGCACCAGGAGGCGGTCGAGGTCGCGGATACCGCATCCGATGCCGCGTTCAAGTCGACCATGGAACTCTACAGCTACCGGTTCCACGTCGTCGCGCTGGACGACTCCGGCAACCAGATCTTCAAGAGCGATTCGACCACGAGCATCGTGGCGACCGATTCCTTCTTCAATGGCGCGCAGCTGCCACTGTTGGTGATCATGCTCGTGTTGTGCGGTGCAGTGCTGTACTTCATCGTCATGGCCAGGAAGGGTCGGACCCTCAAGGTCCGGCCGATCGCGGGACTCAAGGCCGTCGACGAGGCGGTCGGTCGTGCCACTGAGATGGGGCGATCGGTCCTCTTCGTGCCCGGTATCCAGGACATCAACGACATCCAGACGATCGCCGGCATCACCGTTCTCAGTCGCGTGTCCAAGACCGCTGCCGAGTACGATGCCAAGGTCGAGGTTCCGACGGCTCGTTCACTCGTGATGACGGCGGCACGGGAGACCGTGCAGGCCTCCTACCTGTCCGCTGGACGGCCCGACAGCTACAACCCCGACCTGATCTACTACGTCACGGACGAGCAGTTCGGGTACGTCGCGTACCTCTCCGGGATGATGGTTCGAGAGAAGCCCGCCGCCTGCTTCTACATGGGCTGCTTCTTCGCCGAGAGCCTGATCCTGGCCGAGACCGGCAACTCCATCGGAGCCATCCAGATCGCCGGCACCGCCATGCCCGCCCAGCTTCCGTTCTTCGTCGCCGCCTGTGACTACACGCTCATCGGCGAGGAGTTCTTCGCCGCCAGTGCCTATCTCTCCGGCGAGGCCGATCAGCTCGGTTCACTCAAGGGGCAGGATGTCGGCAAGATCCTGGTCGGGATCATCCTTCTCGTCGGCTGCATTCTCGCGACCATCTATTCAGTCACCGATTCCGTCGCCGTCGGCGAGATCGTGGAGTACATCAAGAACACGATCCTCAGCTGATCGATCATCATTCCCATGAAGCGTTTCATACCACTATGGATAACTGGACTCGGCGGGCTCGCGATGATCGTGTCCAAGTTCATCCCCCAGACCGAGGGCTGGGGTGAGGATGTCGCCACGTGGTTCAACATCCTCGCGGCGTTCGCCTTCGTTCTCGGTGGCGGCAACCTCCTGAAGCTTCATCTCCAGAAGATCTCCAGCAAGGTCACTGGCTGGGGCTACTCGGTGATCATCCTCGTGTCATTCATCGCGACGCTGGTCATCGGCCTGGGCAAGTTCGGAATCCACCCGTCTGCGGAGTATCCCAACGTCGCATGGAGCGGTCCGACCCAGCCCGAGGGCAGCGCTTTCGGCTGGGTGTACGAGTACCTGCTTCAGCCACTGACCGCGACGATGTTCGCGATGCTGGCCTTCTACATCGCCTCGGCCGCCTTCAGGGCGTTCAGGGCCAAGAACTTCGAGGCGTTCCTGCTCCTGGCGACCGCCTTCATCATCCTGCTGGGCAGGACGATCGCCGGTGTCTTCATCACTTCGTGGATTCCACCGAATTCACCCTTCGCATTCCTGCGACTGGAGGAACTCAGCGTCTACATCATGCAGATCTTCAATACGGCAGGCAACAGGGCGATCATGATCGGCATCGCCCTCGGCATCGCCTCGACCAGCCTGAAGATCCTGCTCGGGATCGATCGTTCCTACCTTGGAAGCTCGGAGGACTGATCGATGTGGAACTGGCTCAACAACCTGGACAGGCGATGGATCTTCCTCATGATGTTCCTGGCCGTTTCGATCCCGATCCTGATCATCGGGGTCACGGGCCTGACATTCCCCGAGACACCGACACCCCTGGCACAGGCGACATTCGACGCACTCGACGAACTTCCCTCTGGCAGCAAGATTCTTCTCTCGTTCGACTACGACCCCGCCAGTGAAGGCGAACTTGGTCCGATGGCGACCTCCTTCGTGCACCAGTGCGCACAGAAGGGGCACAAGATGTACTTCATGACGCTCTGGCCGCTTGGGCCTCGGATGATCGAGAAGAACATCGAGAAGGTGATCACGTCCGACTATCCCGACCTGCAGTACGGTGTCGACTACGTCAACCTCGGCTATCGTGCCGGCAACGAGGGCGTCATCAAGGTCATCGTCACGGACCTGCAGCAGATGTACCTGACGGATGTCCGCGGTGTCGGCTTGAAGGAAATTCCGATGATGGACGGCATCAGGAACATCCAGGCGATGGATCTGATTGTCAATGTCAGCGCCGGGTATGCCGGTACGAAGGAGTGGGTCCAGTATGCGGTCAGTGCATTCCCCGACAAGCTGAGAATGGTCGCCGGTTGCACGGGTGTCCAGGCACCACTGCTGTACCCGTACATTCCCGACCAGCTGATCGGCCTGCTTGGAGCCATCAAGGGTGCCGCCGAGTACGAATCGATCGTGAACACGTGGGTTCGCAGGGACCGGCTGGAGACCATGCTCGGTGGGCTCGGATTCGATCAGGGCCAGATCGCTGAACTGGTCCAGGATCCGTCGACGATGTCGTCCATGCTCGACGAGCCACGATTCGCCGACCAGTTCAAGAACACCAAGGACCGGGATGCCGTGATCGCCCTCGCTGAGGCACCCGTGGATCCGAAGTACCTCGAGGGTCAACGCCGCATGGGGCCGCAGCTGGTGGCTCACCTGCTCATGGTCGGACTGATCATCCTCGGGAACATCATCTTCTTTGTCGGCCGGGGACAGGGGGGTGCGGCATGAGCAAGCAGGGATTCACATGGCTGGTCATCATCATCATCTCCCTCATGCTGCTCGGAGTCCGTTGGTTCATCGGCAGCACGATCATCACTGATTCGGTCAACAACACGACGACCCGGGCCCAGGGGATGGGCAAGCAGTACGTGAAGGACGTCCAGCGCACGTTCATCTATGAGATAACCCCGCCTCCGGCCGGTTCATCACCATCGGATCCTCCATCATTCTCATGGGAGCCGACCACACCGGAGAAGGCAGAGAAGTTCACCAGGGCCTCCGCGAGCATGCTGGCCCAGATGATGGCGCAGAACAACATTCCGTCGACAATGGAAACCAATGATGTCTCCAGCCTCGAGCGGGAACTCGACGGCGGCGGATTTGAACTCTCCGACGAGGACAGGCAGCAGATCCTGTACCTGGCTCAGGCGAGCAGGACCTATGGATGGGTCGACACCATCAACATCGATCCGAAGCAGTACTACGAGCATCTCGCGATGGTCCGCGAGGGGACTGCGCCGACGCTTCCGGCCGTGAGCGGGGACAGCGTCCTCCTGGGTTACCGTCTTGATTTCTGGAGAACGTTCGGCATCTGGATCGGTGCGCTCTGCACGCTGGCGATCTTCTCGTTCCTGATCAGCGACAATCCCTTGTACAAGATCGCCGAAGCGGTCGTCATCGGCGTGTCGGCGGCCTACTGGATGGTCGTCAACTTCTGGGACATGATCATCAACAAGCTGATGATCGAGCTGTTCCCTGTGTTCGTCAGGACCTTCTTCACGCCCGGTTCGCCCGACGTGCCCGCCGACTGGTGGTACCTGATACCGCTGATCCTGTCGATCATGCTCCTGTGGCGACTCTCGCCGCGCGGAGGATGGATCTCCAGGTGGCCCCTGGCCTTCACGATCGGAACGTTCGCAGGACTGCGCCTGATGGCCTTCCTCGAAGCCGACTTTCTCACGCAGATCTCCACCAGCATCCTGCCGTTCGTCGTGATGGACTGGATGCCGACCGGAGCGAACTTCGATCTCGGTGACACGGTTAAGAACGTGCTCCTGGTCATCGGCATCCTTTCATGCCTGACCTACTTCTTCTTCTCGATCGAGCACAAGGGTTTCGTCGGCGGCGTGTCCCGTGTTGGCATCTGGTTCCTGATGATCACCTTCGGTGCAGCCTTCGGCTTCACGGTGATGGGACGTATCGCGCTGCTGGCGATTAGGCTCGAGTACCTGTTCGACGACTGGCTGTGGCTGATTGACCCGACCAACCAGCGCACGGCCTTCGAGATCGTGTCAGCCACCGGACTGCTGTTCCACTGATCATCCGTTCGATTCGTGCAGCCTGATGCTCACGTTCACAAACTGTTCTATGAGTTCGCCGACCCTCTTGGCGACCTCCGTGCTGGCGATCTCGTCACCGTCGAAGTCATCGGCCGTCGCGTAGACGATCCTCGGGATGATGAGACTGTGGAAGTCCAGCATCAGGGAGTTGGCCAGGTGCATCACCCCCATGTACCCACGAACGCCACCGGCGGCGCACAGCAGGCCGACGACCTTGTCATTCCAGCCGCGAGCTCCGAGTTCGACGATGTTCTTCGCCGTGGCACTGCTTCCATAGTTGTGGATTCCCATCGCCAGGATGATGCCGTCGGCACCACCGATCCGATCCTGGATGTCCATGCTGTGATGGTGCTTCCATGCGCTGTGACCGTCGCTGACCGGGAGTTCCAGGTCGCCGGCGTCGATCAGATCGACTGCATGGCCGTTCTCCTGCAATAGTCCGCTCGCCATTCTCGCCAGGATCCGGCTCCGGGAGTCAGGATGCAGGCTCGAGCTCACGACTGCGTAGTTCATGAATCCACTTCTCCTTGAGCATGTGATGTGTCCCGGGGTGCCGGGGCGGTGAGATCGATGGCCAGTTCGATCGCGGCCTTCATCGAGCTCTCGCTTGCCCGACCCTGGCCCGCGATGTCGAAGGCCGTGCCGTGATCTGGACTTGTTCGGACGAATGGCAGGCCGACCGTGACATTGACCGCCTTATCCCATCCCAGGAGCTTCACGGGGATCAGTCCCTGGTCGTGGTACATCGCCACGACGAGATCGTACTCGTTGCTGGCAGCCTTGATGAAGACCGTGTCTGCCGGGTGGGGGCCGCTTGCGTCGATGCCGTGTTCGCGGGCGACCTCGATCGCCGGGGCGATGATCCTCACGTCCTCGTCACCGATCAGGCCGGACTCTCCTGCATGAGGATTCAATCCTGTCACCGCGATCCTGGGCCTCTCGATGCCGAGTCGCCTGCACAGCTGGTTTCCCAGATCGATCGGATCGTACACACGGCCGATCGTCAGCTCGTTCCGGATGTCCATCAGCGGTATGTGAGTGGTCGCCAGGGCCACCTTCAGCCTCGGTGAAACGAACATCATCGCACTTCTCTTGGACCGGGTCCGGTTGGTGAGCAGCTCGGTGTGTCCCGGCCACTTGAATCCAGCCAGGGACCAGGCCTCTTTGCAGATCGGCGCGGTCACCAGGGCATCGATCTTTCTCGGGTCCCCTGCATCGGCCATCGCATCGCTGATCGCGGTCTCAACGAACGTCTTCGAGGCCATGCCGCTCCATCGAGTCGCCTTCGGGGTCATGCGACCCGTTTCATCACCGCAGTCCATGTCGATCACGACGACGCCGGGAGCGATCGGCTGGTTCCGCCGTTCCGACTTCGCATCGATCCGGTACCAGAACGTATCGATACCGCAGGTGTCCGCGGCATATGTCATCGCCTCGTTGAGACCGTAGATCTGGAAGCGGGCGAGCCTGCGCAGGGCCGGATCCGACAACGCCTTGACCACGATCTCCGGACCGACGCCCAGGGGATCGCCCATGGTCAGCCCGATCCTCGGCAGGTCGATGTTGTGCTGCCCTTCACTCATGGCAGGACATTGTATTCACCAACATGCTCCCCAGGCGCCCAGGAGCATCGCGAGATCCCCGCCATCGATCAAACCGTCCTCGTTGAGGTCGTAACGGGGCAAATCCCGGTTCCAGGCTCCAAGGAGAACCGCCAGGTCCTCCCCGTTGACGGTCATGTCCTCGTTGAAATCAGCCGGGCACGTGGCGCAATGCACATCCAGTCCGGTGAACCTGAAGAAGCTGTTCTCCCCCCCGTCATCCACCGTGACCAGGATCTCCCTGGCCCCCTCCTTGCAGGCGGATCCCGGAACGATCGCCATGCCCTCGATGGAACCGCTGAAGGGGGCGTCGTACATGGCGAATGTCTGGAACCGTCTTGTGCCATCTGTCCCACGGCTTGAATCAAGGCACAGGACCTCCAGTTCATCGAAGCTCGAGTCGTGCCATGCATACAGCAGCCCGGTCGATCGGTCGAACTCGAGTCCGCAGGTCTCGGCCCTGGAGGTCTCGTATGTTCCGACGAAGTCCACGTTGTCGTTTCCCTGTCCCAGGTCGAAGACATGGATGTAGCCGCCTTCCTGGTGCCCGATCATGACCAGTCCTCCCATCCCGAGCAGGCTCGTGCGTGGTGCGCCCGAAGCATCGACGAATCCGTGCTCAACCAGTGAGTCATCCGGCACCAGCGTGATGCCCTCGGCACCCGCTCCACCATCGGCTCCGGTCCATTGACTGATGTTCCACTGGGTCAGCAGATCTTTTTGCCCGGGGATCGAGAGGTCGTATTCCCGGATCCGATCGATCCCCTCGATGACACAGAGAACCCTCCGGGTTCCCTCCTCGGCCATCGTGATCCCCTCAAGGTCGCCGAAGCCGGTCCATTCGCACCGCTGTCCGTCGATGTACTCGATCTCCCAGGAGCCGGAATCCGACCGGACCAGCGACCAGATCTTGCTGGCTGCTGAACCGGGACCGTTCCGGCAGATCCACACCCGGTCCGCCACGGCGTCGTAGCAGGCACCACTGAGATCCTCGTGGAAGTCATTGGTGCCCGGACCCTCCAGGGAAGTCAGGTTCTCCGCATCTGCCAGGGGTTCGGCCGGCCATGGCGACTGTGCGGCTGTGGTGTACGCGAGCACCGTGACCGTCAGCAACGCAAGCCATGATGTGGCACGCGTGTTCACCTGGGATTCAGTTGATTCAGACTTCATGCCTTCGAGTGTGACTGATCCTGCGGATCAATGCCACAACTGCCTTGTGAATCGAGCACTCAAACCGACAGGGGGCCTTCAGGGAAGGATGATCACCTGGCTGTCAGGGGTCTTCAGGAGTTCCCAGACCAGGGCAACGTCGTCAGGCAGAAGCCTGATGCAGCCCATCGAGGCATCCTTGCCGATCGACCCGTGATCGATGGTTCCGTGGATGCCATAGCCGAGCATGCCCTTGTTGGACTCCTCGACACCCTCGATTCCCACCCAGTGCTCTCCGATCGGGTTGCCCGGGTCATTGGAAGCAAAGTGCTCACCCGTCCTCGGGTTGGTCCAGGATGGATCCAGCAGTCGTGAGTTCCTCCGGATCTTGAATCGCCCGGTCGGTGTCGAGTTGTATTCGCCCAGACCGACGGGCATCCGTCCGATCACGATCGAGTCCCCTTGAGGGTTGGTCTGGACCAGGTCCAGGGTGTAGCCGGACTTGTTGACGAATGCATGAAAGGTGCCGACCGGCATCTTGAGCTTCTGTCCGATCCGGATGTGATTGGGGTTCCGGATGCCGTTGATCCGCTGGATGAAACGCCAGTCAACGCTCGGGGAATTCCGCTTCGTGATCAACTCGAGGTTGTCATTCGGCTTGATCGCATAGGTCATCACGAACGAGTCGTTCGGATCGACGATCTTGCTGAACAGGAGCTTCTGGTTCAACTGGTGCAGTTCTGCAAACGCATCGTTCGCCTGCGAAGTGGTTGCTCCACCCTGGAGGATCAAGGCCGACAACTCGGCCCGTCTCCGTACGGGATCGGCCGCCGGGGCCTGATCGATCGTTGCCGCCGCCACGGATTCCGATTCGTCCGAGACTGGTGAAGCGACAGTCGTGTTTCGAGGGGCGGTGTTGAGGATCTCGACCTCGTCGGTGGTCGTGACAGGGGTGTCCACGGTCTCCTGGACAGGTTCCTCCACGGCGATCGTCATTTCGACGATCTCCTCCTCGACCGGGGGCTCCAGGGTCACCGGTTCGATCACCGGCTGGAACTCCAGCTCGACCGGATCGTCGGCCTGTCCCATCGTGATCGCCGGGACCATGACATCCTCGGCCACCGGCTCGATCGTCGTGCTCATCGCAGGTTCAGGCTGCACGTTCGGTGCATCTTGGTTCGTGGAGTTCAGTTCGATGACCCACCAGCCCACCCCGACAGCGATCACGACCACGACGATCCCGACAAGCCAGCTGGTCCCGCGGTTGCGGCGACGCCTGTACATGTACTTGCGGCTGTTCGTTTGCCTACCGGCCTGGCTGGACAGAACCATTGAATGCTCCTCAGGACTTCCATGCCCCAATGGGGCGCTCCTCGATCCGACATCCGGTCAGATCACTCGTATTGATGCGTTCAGTTGAACCAACGATACCCGCCATGAGCCATGGCGTGAACCGGGCGAATCTCCATGGGACAGGTGACAGCTTTTCCACATTCCATTACCAGTTCCTCGCCGGATAGGCGGTCAGGCCATCGGCAGTCACGATCGCATCCACCAGCCGATCATGGTCGCTGGTTGGGATCTCCTCGAGCACCTGGCACCTGAAGCAGAACCCGATCTTCAGCGTTCCTGGTGCGAGCCTGGCCAGGAAGCGGTCGTAGAAGCCGCCTCCACGACCCAGCCTCCGTCCGGAGCGGTCAAAGGCCATGCCGGGAACCAGGACCAGTTGCAGGTCCCCCGGATCGATCCTCGCACCATCAACCGGTGCCGGGACACCCATCTGGTCCTTCCGCATCTGGGCTCGGTCGAATCGTTCGACCTTGATGGGCTCCATCACGCAGTCATCACGCGTGCTTCTTGGAACGCACACCGTGGAACCCGCTCCAAGAAGGGTGTCCGCAAGCAGCGCTGGATCGATCTCGTTGCCTATGGGCATGTACAGCATGGATCTTCCCGGCGGGGTCGAGTCGAACCAGTCGATGAGGTGTCCCGAACCAGCAGCCGATTCCTCGGCCCGCTCCTCGGCGGTCATCGCCTGGATCCTCCTGGACACGTCCTGCCGCAGGGCGGCCTTGCCGTGTTCGTTGTTGTCAGGGAGCCCGTCCATGTCGCTCATGGTTCCACCGTCACTGGCATGCGTCGTCGCGGCCCCCGGCCTGGTCGTCTCCAGGGCTCCGGCCGCTCGAGCGGATCTTCTCTATGTATCGCAGGCGCTCGTTGATGCTTCGTTCGAAACCACGCTCGGGAGGCTGGTAGTAGTTTCGATCGACCTCGAGGTATTCCTGTCTACCTATTCCATCGGAATTCTCATGAGGCGACATGTACTTTTGCTCGCCGGGCTGCTCGGTCGTCATCTTGCTGGATTGCTTCAGATGTCGGGGGACCGGCACGGAGCGCTCCGTCTGCACGTCGTCCATCGCAGCCCAGATCGCCTGGCTCGAGGCCCCGGACTTCGGAGCCATGGCCATGTAGATGGCTGCCTGGGAGAGCGTGATCTGGCATTCGGGCATGCCCACGCGCTCGGTCACCGACCAGGCCGCCTCCGCCACCATCAATGCCTGGGGATCGGCGTTGCCGATGTCCTCGCTTGCCAGGATGGCGATCCTCCTGGCGATGAAGCGGGGGTCCTCGCCGGCATCAAGCATCCTGGCCAGCCAGTACACGGCGGCATCGGGATCGGATCCCCTCATCGACTTGATCAACGCGCTGACCAGGTCGTAGTGTTCGTCCCCTGTTCCATCGTGGATCGGGGACTTGGCCTGGATCGACTCCTTCGCTGTCTCAAGGTCGACCCTGATCACGGTCTTCCCGTCCACCTCATGCATGAGGCTTCCCAGCGCGACCTCGAGGGCCTGGAGTCCCCGCCTGGCATCACCATCACTGAGCCTCGCCCAGCATCGGATCGCCTCATCGTCGACCTGGATCTCCCTGCCGGAATCGGTGGCCACGTGATCGATCGCATGACGGATGATCCGCGAGACCTCCTCCTCTTCCAGGGGGTTGAACTGGAACACGGTGGATCGACTCAGCAGCGCACTGTTGACCGCATAGAAGGGGTTCTCCGTCGTCGCTCCGATGAGGATGATCCGTCCGTTCTCCACGTCATCCAGGAGGACATCCTGCTGACTGCGACTGAAACGGTGGATCTCATCCAGGAACAGGATGGTCCTTCGGCCGGAATCCTCGAGACGATTCGTCGCATCCTGGATGACCTGCTTGATCCGGCCGATCCCGATCATCGCCGCATGCGCTCGCTCGAAGTGAGCACTGGTATGTCCGGCGATGACTTCCGCAAGCGTGGTCTTCCCGACCCCCGGGGGGCCTGCGAAGATCGCTGATTGCAGCGTCTGTCCCAGCAGTATCCTGTTCAGAAGCCGACCTTCGCCGAGGAGATGTTCCTGTCCGACGAACTCCTCGATGGTTCTCGGGCGTAGCTTGACCGCGAGGGGGGCCACCTCCCGCTGTCGTTGTTCTCTCATTTCAATCCAGAGATCGCCCATGGCGACATTGTAGGCCGACCGTCCCCGCCGCGATCGGGACCGGGGCGGCCTGTAGGGGCCTTCATTCATACTGATTCGGGTGTTCGATGGCCCCTCTCGGCTTTGGCTGCCATAATGGTCTGGATCGATCCTCTTGACCAAGCCAGCCGTATGGAGTGGCCAGACCCATGTGTGGAATCATCGCGTACATCGGTACCCGGGACGCAACCCCGATCCTGATCGAGGGGCTGAAGCGATTGGAGTACCGTGGATACGACTCGGCCGGGCTCGCCGTCATCTCCGATGGCCAGGTCCGGGTCGAGCGTGCCGTCGGTCGCGTTCATGTCCTCGAGGAGATGATCCAGCAGGATGGAGGCCTTCCCGGGACCCTGGGCATGGCCCATACCCGCTGGGCGACCCATGGAGCGGTCAACCAGGCCAATGCACATCCCCATATGGATGATGTCGAGAAGGGCCACGGCATCGCCGTCGTTCACAACGGGATCATCGAGAACCACTCGGTCCTCAAGAAGTATCTCAAGGACAAGGGCCACGTCTTCCAGTCCGAGACCGATACCGAGGTGCTGGCCCACCTGATCGGCGAGCTCTACAAGGATGATCTGGAACTGGCTGTCCAGAACGCGTTGAAGAAGGTTCATGGTGCCTACGCGATCGCCGTGATGTGCCGGAAGGAGCCGGACACGATGGTCATCGCTCGAAAGGGCTCCCCGTTGATGATCGGGATCGGAAACGACGAGTACATCGTCGCCAGCGACCAGAGTGCGATCGTCGCTCACACGAACCAGGCTCTGACGCTCGAGGATTACACGGTCGCCCGTCTCACCAGGGACTCGTTCAGGACGACGACCGTGGACAACGTGCCGATCACCCCGGAGATCCAGGAACTCGAGTGTGATCTCGGCCAGATCGAGCTGGGCGATTTCGAGCATTACATGCTCAAGGAGATCCATGAGCAGCCCGAGGCGATCCGTCGCTCGATGCAGGGTCGGATCGACACCGCCACCGGCAACGTCGTACTTGGAGGAATCTCCGATCATGCGAACGAGCTGATCAATGCCCGCAAGATCGTGATGATCGGACAGGGGACGGCGCTGCATGCGGCCATGATCAGCGAGTACCTCTGCGAGGAACTGACCAGGATTCCTTGCGAAGTCGAGTTCGCAAGCGAGTTCCGATACAGGAACCCGATCGTCGAGGAAGGCACCGTCGTGATCGCCATCAGCCAGTCCGGCGAGACCGCTGACACCCTCGCCGCACTCCACGAGGCCAAGCAGCGTGGCGCCCACTCGGTCGGTCTCGTCAACGTCGTCGGTTCGACCATCGCTCGTGAGACCGATTCGGGCATCTATCTCCGAGTCGGGCCCGAGATCGGGGTCGCGTCCACGAAGGCATTCATCGGCCAGGTGCTCGTCTCGACGATGCTGATGACGTACATCGGTCGACGGCGGTTCCTTTCGACCGAGCACGTCGATCGACTCCTGGGTCAGCTCGACAGGATTCCTTCCCAGATCGAGATGGTGCTGCAGCTCAGTGATCACATCAAGGATGCCGTGGCCCGTTACATCAACCGGGACAACTGGCTCTTCCTCGGACGTGGAGTCAATTACCCCGTCGCCCTCGAGGGAGCGTTGAAGCTGAAGGAGATCTCCTACATTCATGCCGAGGGCATGCCCGCTGCGGAGATGAAGCACGGTCCGATCGCCTTGATCGACGAGGGCATGCCCGTCGTCTTCATCGCCACCAGGAACAGCCAGTATGAGAAGGTCCTGTCCAACATCGAGGAGGTCCGGAGCCGTGGTGGCCATGTCATCGCGGTGGCGACGGAGGGGGATACGGAGATCGCGTCCCTCTGCAAGGAGGTCTTCTACGTTCCCGACACGATGGAGCACCTTCAGCCGCTGCTGACGGTCGTGCCGCTCCAGTTGCTCGCCTACCATGCGACGGTCATGCGCGGTCATGACGTCGACAAGCCGCGGAACCTCGCCAAGAGCGTGACCGTCGAGTGAGCCACGCTTCTTGACCATTTGATCCGTTCATGTATAGTGACGTTTCCCGGATGTCCGGGAGTTTCCTGCGCGAAGGAAAGCGGTGAGAGGCCGCTGCGAACGCGTCACCGTATGCCGGAGGCACTGCCTGCCGGCGAGCCGGGTCGATCGTGCAGGAAGTGTCAACCGAGAAGTCCCTCGCGCAAACGGGACCACGGGCCATGTTCTTCCTGCATGTCTTGGTCGCGCGTGAGTGGGGCTTCTCCCAACCGCGATTCGAGCAGGAGAAGACATGCATCCAGTTTCACCGAGAGTATCAGCCACATGCTTCATGGCCAGCGTGGCCATCGCCGCCTCAACGGCACATGCCGATCTGATCGAGGAGTTCGACATCGGCAGCGGCCTGTTCATGTCTCACGTCCAGGTGGATTTCAACAACGGAAACGCCTACCTCTTCAACGTCAGCTACATGGAGGATGACCTGAGCGGATGGGACCTGATGCTGGAGATCGCCGAATCTATGGACGACCTCGTCGACCTGGACTATTCCGAGAGCCAGTGGGGTGTCTTCCTGACCGGAATCGCCATCGGGGATGACCATGACTGGGGCGATGGTTCGGGGTGGCCTGACCAGGATGACTACTGGGCCTACTGGATCACCGGTTCGAATGCCCAGGGGCTGCCGATGGAGTGGGCGTCGTCCCCGGTCGGAGCATCGGACAGGATCGTCCATGATGGAAGCTGGGATGGATGGACCTTCAACATCGACGGGGCGAGTGCGCCGCAGCCAGTTCCGGCACCGGGGGTCCTTCCGTGCCTGCTGCTTGCACTGAATCGAGGGGGTCGAGCCAGGAGAGGCTGAGTCCCGTCAGCCCTGCTTGGGCAGGCTCTTCAAGACGCTGTCGATCAACCCGTACTCAAGCATCTCCTCCGACGTCAACCACTTGTTCCGCTCACAGTCACGCTCGATCGTCTCGAGCGGCTGCCCGGTGGCTTCGGTGTAGATCCCGTAGATCGAGTCGCGCATCCTCATGATGTGCCGGGCCTCGATCTCCAGGTCGGTCGCCTGGCCTTCCAGGACGCCTCCGATCAGTGGCTGGTGCATGAGGTTCTCGGCGTTCGGCAGCGCGTGTCGCTTGCCCTTGGTTCCACTGCAGGCGATGACTGAACCCATCGAGGCGGCCTGTCCGATGATGTATGTCGAGACATCGCATGGAATGAAGTTGATCGTGTCAACGATCCCCAGGCCCGCGGTCACCGAGCCCCCGGGACTGTTGATGTAGAGGCTGACATCGGCTTCGGGATCCTCGTTCGACAGGAAGAGTAGCTGCGCGACGATCAGGTTGGCCATTTCGTCGGCAACAGGTCCGCCAACGAACACGATTCGATCGTTGAGCAGCCTTGAATAGATGTCGTAGGATCGTTCGCCGCGTCCGGTCTTCTCGATGACGATTGGTACGAGGGTCATGGGTGCCTCTTGTTGGTGTCCTGGCGGATCAACCTGGTTGGTTCAGGAATCTTCCTTGGGAAAATCTGCGACTACATCGACGAGTCCGTAGGCCTTGGCCTCCTCGGCCGAGAAGTACTTGTCGCGTTCGCCGTCACGTTCGACCTGTTCCACGTCCTGGCCGGTATGGTTGGCGAGGATCTCGTTGAGTGTTCTCTTGGCCTTGATGATCTGCTCGGCCTGGATCTGGATGTCGGAGGTCTGCCCCGTGACGCCTCCGTACGGCTGGTGAATCATCACCTTCGCATGCGGCAGGATATGCCTCTTGCCCTTCTTGCCTGCGGCCAGGAGCACGGCACCTCCGGAGTAGGCCCGGCCGATGCAGAAGGTCGCGACGGTGCTGCTGATGAATCGCATCGTGTCATAGATCGCCAGCGTGTCGTCGACCGATCCACCCGGGGAGTTGATGTAGAAGTTGATGTCCTGGCCCCGCTTCTGGTTCTCCAGGTAGAGCATCTGCATCATGACCCTGGCGGCGGAGGTGTGATTGATCTCGCCGATGAGAAAGACGACGCGATTCTCCAGCATCAGCTCGTCGATGGTCATCTCGCGAGTTCGCTGGTAGTTCACTGATGCGACCATCTCCGGCATGGTGGCATTCAACACGTGATGCTCCTGGTTCTCATGCATGCCTGAGGGCTCCGGTGGGGTGCTCGTTGGGAGTGACGATCATAAGCTCTCACGAGTGATCGGCAACCAGGGGCCACATTGATGAATCACATCGGGCGGGGTCGGATCAGCCCGGTCCCCGATCGCCCGTCGGCAAGTGTGGCAGGTGGGTGTCCCCCGAATCCGCCTGTGATCTGGATCCCGGCAGGGTGATGACCATGGTGGCCCCCGGCTGGGTGCCCGAACTCAACTCGATCGACCCGCCGTGCTGCTGGATGATGCCCCGGGTCACGGCCAGGCCCAGGCCGGTGCCTCGCTGTCCCTTCGTCGAGACGAACGGCTCGAAGATCCGGAGCCGGTCCTCGCTCGAGATGCCCGGACCGTTGTCCATGACCTCGACCCGCATGAAATCCTCGTCGGGCAGGTACTCCGAACGGATCGTGATCAGACCGGTTTCAGGCTCGACGGCCTCGATGGCATTGGTGACCAGGTTGACCAGGGCCTGGTGGATCGCCTGGACATCGACCTGGATCGGCGGCACATCCGGATCGACCCGGACATCCAGTCGCACCTTCTTCCTCCGGCACGGACCCATGAGCAGATCGACCACGTCCTGGATGATCATCGGCAGGCTCGCCGGTTCCAGCTCGAGGGTGCGTGGCTTGGAATAGGCCAGCATGTTCATCGTCAACTGCATGATCCGATCAAGGTTCCTCGAGAGGATCGGCCAGCCCTCCGCCGCCATCTCCAGATCCTTCTGGTTCAGGGCGATCTCGATTGCATCGAAGCCACCGCGAAGTCCCTGGAGGATGTTCTTGATCGAGTGACTCAGGGTCGCGACGGTCTCGCCCACCGCGGCCAGCCGTTCCCGGCGAACGGCGCTGGAGACCAGCTCGATGTTGTAGATCGCCAGCCCGAGATGCTGCCCCAGTGCTCTAAGAAGCCGGGCATCGGCCTCCTCGTATCTCCGGGGTCCTGGTTCTACATCCATGTAGAGCGCGCCGAAGAGCCTGTCGCCGCTGGTGATCGGCACGCACGCGAGCGAGCCCTGCATCACATCCCTCTCGCCATCGGATGTCTGGAGCCTGGAATCCTTCGAGGCATCGACGCAGTGCACCATGTCTCGATCCCCGATCGCCATGCGAATCGAGAGCTCGACCTGTGCAGACAGGTCATCACCAGGCCGTGAGCCGCCCCGGGCGATGATCGGGAGATCACTTGAGGTGTCCCCGTCCGAGAGGACGACGTAGATTCTCGTTGGCTCGAATTCCTCTTTGACCAGTTGGATGGCCTGCTGAAGAAGGTTGTCCTGGTCCAGGCAGGTCGCGGTCAGTGATGCGAGCCTGTACAGCAGACGCAGGTGTTCCAGGGCATGGGGTTCGTCATCTGACCGGATCATCAGCGTGTGATCCTGCCGTCTCGGCACATCAAGCTGCTCACGCGGCTGCTTGAACACCTCATCCACCGGCTCGATGATCTTGACGTTCCCGCTGGTCGAGACGTGCGCCGCTGCGGGATCCCGATCGAGCAGGACCATCAGCGTCGAGCCGCATCGAATCTGGTCACCGGGCTTCAACTGCATGCGCGTCGTGATCAACTGGCCGTTGACCTGGGTCCCGTTGGCCGAGTCGAGATCTCGAACAAACCAATGCCCCTGGTCCGGGGTCAGTTCGGCCTGCCTGCGGCTCATCGTCGGATCGCTGCATGGCAGCGCCTCGCTGGACCGGCCGATCAGCTGCGGTTCATCTTCGGGCAGCGGGAATACCGCTCCCGTGTCGGGACCCTGGAGGATGTGGATGCTCAGCATCAGGACGCTCCTTGCCGTCTGGTCACATGGTACCTCCATGGACAGCCATGCCTGTATCATGGCTTTCATGCCCCGCGGAAAAGCCAGCCCGACGACCACGGATCCCTCCATGAGGATCCTCGTGGTCCATGGCAAGGACGACTTCCTCCGCCTGGAGCGGGTCAAGCGATTCATCGAGCAGCTCGAGGAGGAGCACGGCCAGGTCGAGATATTCACCTTCGATGGTGGGGAGGCCTCCCGCGCGGAGATCCTCGATGAGCTTCGCAGCTTCGGACTTCTCCAGCAGCACAAGGTCGTCATCATCGAGAATGCAGAGTCCTTCATGGCGGTCGAGGAGAACCGTCGAGCCATGGAGCAGTACGCCGAGGCGGCTCTCGACCAGGCGACCCTCGTGCTGCGAGCCATGACGTGGCGGCCCGGCAAGTTCGACAAGAAGCTGGATGGCGTCGGAGCGGTGATCAAGTGCGATGTCCCCTCCAACTCCGAGGCGATGCGATGGACCATCGCAAGGGCGTCCAAGCGTCACGAGGCCCAGCTGGACCAGGATGCCGCCGGACTGCTGGTCGAACGGATCGGCCCCGACCTGGCAAAGCTGGACAACGAGATCGCCAAGCTGTCATCGATGTCCGCTTCAAGGAACGAGTCCGGTCAGTTCATCATCACCCGTGACCAGGTGGTTGAGATGGTCGGTCTCTCCAGGCAGGAGCAGGCATGGGAACTCCAGTCGATTCTCCTGCGGGCGGATCCGGCCGCCAGTCTCTCCAAGCTGCACGAGCTCCGCGAGATCTCGCGGGTCCCGGACGTCCTGCTGATCTGGTCGATCACGGACGTGCTGAGGAAGCTCCATGATGCTGCTCGGATGCGTGCTGCCGGGGTCTCGGACCAGGTCGTCGCCAAGACCCTGAAGCTCTGGGGGCCGGCCCGGGATGCCGTTCTCCAGGTCTCTCGAAGGCATCCTCCGGGCCGCCTGGGTTCGTTGCTGTCACAGGCCGTCCAGGTTGACGAGGCTTCCAAGACCGGTCGGACTGCCAATCCCGTCAGGAGTATTGAAACCCTGACGGTCACTGTGGCCGATAGTCTTAGATGAGCCCTCGCCCCCCGGGCGGTGGATACGTCAATGGCCAGGATGGCCGCACAACAGCAGGAGGCTGGCATACGTGGTCCGCATCGACATTTCCCACATCATCCCCACGCTTCTGCTGGTGCCATTGGTGGTCCCGGCCGGCTGCATCGCTCCAGGATCGCAGGTGACCCCGGAATCCCGACCACCCCAGATCACCCGAATCGATGCTCCATCGAACCAGTCGGACGCTGGGCAGGTCGATTCCACCGAGATGGATTCCATCATGGCCCAGGTCCAGGCCGATCTGGATCTGCTTCGTTCCGGTGAACTGGTCCGGGATCCTGTTGCGGTGTCCAGTACAGCCATCCAGTGGAACCAGCCGAGCTCCATCAAGCCATCAGAACCCGCCACGCCTCGTGAACCCGAGCTCGCCGCGTCTACGGCCGAGAGCATCATCACTGAAACGGCCGAGGAAGTGCCCATCATCGTGAATCAAGAGCTCGTCATTCCCGAGCCGACACGCGACCTGTTGCTGGCAAGGCTTCGTGATCGGCTCCTGGCGGATGCCCGTGGAAGCGACATGCCGCTTGCTGAACTGCTGTCAATCGCATCACTTGCCATGACCGATCCCGGTCAGTCCCTTGATCCGGAGAGCCTGCAGGACCTGACCGAGGAGGAAGCGGAACTGCTGCGACAATTCCACCAGTTCTTCATGCAGGTGCACAGCCTTCTGAACGAGTCAGGGGATGCGTCCGAACTCGCCAGGGCCGTCTCCGAACTGAATGAACAACTTCATCCGGAACCAGTGCTACGGATCCCCCAGGCGCTGATGGTATCCAGGGTCGGAGGCTACGGAGACTACGACGTGATCCTGCCCACTCGGTTCCTCGCTCATTCAAGCGCCTCGGCGATCCTCTACATCGAGATGGATCGGTTCACCAGCACGCTGGAGGACGAGCACTGGAAGACCAGTCTTTCAGTCCAGTTGGAGATCCTGAGGCGGGACAACGGGAGCAGTGTCTGGGAACAGGACTGGCAACGGGTGATTGACAGGTCAAGGCAGAAGAGGGAGGACTTCTTCATCAGCCAGATCCTTCGGTGGAGTGATCACCTGTCCGTGGGTGAGTACACGCTGAAGATCCGTGTCCGCGACGAACACACCAGTGAAGTGGTGGAGAAGGGGATCCCGTTCCAGATGCATGCCGGACAGGACATGCCCGGATCATCACACTCGGCCAAGAGCCAATGATGCATCGTGTTGATACCATGACATCCATGGCGATGACCAGACAGCAGAAGGACTTTCTATCCCTCGAGCACTGTTCGCCGGAGAGCATCATCCAGCTGCTTGATCGTGCTGAGTCGATGCTCCCGGTCGTCAGGCGGACGGTGCCGGCGACCCCGGTCCTGGCCGGCCGCACCGTGGCGAACATATTCTTCGAGAACTCGACACGCACGCGATGCAGTTTCGAGATCGCGGCCGGGCACCTCGGCGCCAGGGTCCTCAACCTCGGTACCGCCGGCTCCAGCTCCAGCAAGGGCGAAACCATGCTCGACACCGTGCGCAACATCGAGGCCATGGGCGTCGATGCGATGGTCATCAGGACCGATCGTTCCGGGGGAGCCAGGTTCGTCGCGGAGAACGTCCGTTGTCCCGTGATCAATGCCGGGGACGGCACGCACGAGCATCCGACACAGGGATTGCTCGACCTGCTCACCATCCGGCAGCACATCGGTCGGTTCGAGGGCATTCGAGTGGCGATCGTGGGCGACATCATCCAGAGCAGGGTCGCTCGCAGCGATCTTCACGGGCTGGTCAGCCTCGGGGCCGAACTGGTCCTCGTCGGCCCGCCATCGATGGTGTCAGACCAGTTCAAGGAGGTCGCCTGTGGCCCGGGTTCGGTTGAAGTGTCACACGAGCTCGACCCGATCCTGCCCGAGTTGGACGTTGTGATCATGCTTCGAGTCCAGGCCGAGCGAGGGTCCAGCATCTCGGAGGGGTACACGGAGGGATACGGGTTGACGGGCAGGCGGCTGGAGATGCTTGATCCCGGTTGCATCGTGATGCATCCGGGTCCTCTCAACAGGGGCGTCGAGATCAGTGATGAAGCCGCCGACGACCAGGGCCGGAGCGTGATACTCCAACAGGTCACCAACGGGGTCGCCGTTCGAATGGCCGTGCTTTCAAGCCTGCTGGAGAGGCCATGACCCGCCAGAGCCACCACGCCGCCAGCCGAACACCTGCAGGAGCTCGATTCTGGTCTGCCCGTGGCGTTTCTAGTAGAGTGAGTCCATTCATGGGGCCCGTCGAGGGCCTTGGTGAGTCGAGGTAGAAGTCTTGGTAAGCATCTTGAAGAGCCTTCGAACCAGGTCAGATCTCGTGTTGATCGCGTGTCTTCACTGTCTCGTGGTCTTGTCCATGTTCGGCTGCGAAGTCGACTCCTACATGGATCCGAGCAAGACCGGGTATTTCGAGTTCACCCCGACCACGATGCCCATTCTCACCCGCCTCGATGCCATTGAATCTCTGCCCGCTACCATCAGCGATGCCGAACCGCCCACGCCGGACGATCTTCTGCCTTCCAGCCTTCAGTACAGGCTTGCTCCGGGCGATGTCGTTCGAGTCGAGATCGATGAGCTCAAGACCAGTGGCCAGAAGGATGTGGCCATCCGGGTGGTCGATCAGTCTGGAAACATCACCGCGCCCACCCTCGGTCCGATCCGCGCTGCCGGTCTGACCATCCACGAACTACAGGCGGAGGTCATCCGTCTGCTGCAGGTGAACAGCATCCTGCCGAATCCCGTCGTGGATGTCATCCTCGAGCAGGGGCGAAGCTTCCAGTACACGGTCTATGGGGCCGTTGGATCGACGGGTGTCTATGCACTGACCAGGCCCGACTTCCGCCTCATGGAGGCGGTCGCTCTTGCCGGTGGGACGCCTTCGACGACCCAGAAGATCGTCATCATCCGCTCCGTTGCTCTGGACGATCAGTTGGAGCCCTTCAGGAGGCCGGTCACCGGGTCCGAATCCAACCCTGGGACGGCGACCACACCGGGAACGAACACCCCGCCCACAATCGATATCGAGGACCTGATCAACCAGTTGGAAAACCAGCCAGCGCCGAAGGAGCCGGAGCCTGCCGGCATTCCCGCCACCGTTCCCGAGACGAAGCCACTGGTTCCAGGCGATGAGCCCAGCCCGGGGGCGTATTCCGAGGAGGGTGATGTCGTTGTCCGTCAGCATTCACTGCTGGTCGGCCAGGAATCACCTCAAATCGACATCGATGATCTCGAGCCGGTCAAGGTCTCGGATCTTCCCGCTGTCGAGCAGTCGGGTGCTACGACCTCGCTCGGCTCCGGCAACAGCTCACAGCATGTCCGCGGCGGTGACCAGTATGTCTTTGATTCCAAGAGCCAGGAGTGGGTCAAGGTACCAGCCAGTGCTGATGGATCGGCGGCCCCACCTGCCAGTGGTTCCTCGACAGAATCCGATCCGGCCGAGGCCAAGTTCGCCACGAGGGTGATCGAGGTCGACTACCAGAGGCTGGCCCAGGGACAGGACGACCTGAACATCGTGATCCGTCCTTCGGACAGGATCAACGTTGTGCCACCCGATCTCGGTGTCTGCTACGTCGGTGGCGAGGTCAATCGCCCAGGGGTCTATTCCCTTCCCGGAACAGGGGGGCTGACCCTGAGTCGCCTGATCGATGCGGCTGGCGGTCTGAATGGAGTCGCGATCCCGGAACGGGTCGATCTTGTGAGGGTTGTCGGTGTTGATCGGGAGGCTGCCATTCGTGTCAGTCTTGCCGCAATCAGGAACCGGGCCGAGCCCGACATCTATATCAAGCCTAATGATCACGTTATTATTGGAACCAACTTCTTTGCGACGCCCCTGGCAGTCGTTCGGAACGGTTTCCGCGCCACGTATGGTTTCGGTTTCCTGCTGGACAGGAACTTCGGCAACGACGTGTTTGGTGCACCGCCGTCCAACATCGGCAACTGAACAACCTCAATATGGTCTGGGGGTCGAAGCTCGCTCTCCCTCAAGGGGCATTCGTGTTTTCTGCGCTTCCATAAATTCGTGGATGCAGCCAGACAATCCATGTTTTTTGACATTCGCCCCCCTTTACGGCCCAAGGGTACCGGTGCGTGGAGCCGGATGGGAACATATCTCTATCTGTCAACAGGCCGGATTTTTTTGAACTGACATGTTGATGCTCGACGTAATGATTCCGGGTTTCTAGTGTCCATGGAGGGGCTTGGGCCATGATCAGCCGTGTTTTCTGCCCGTAAATGAAGACATGGCTTTCTGGATCAGGCTGGTTGGATAGCCGATTGAGAGGACGATGACGAGTTTTCAGGGACAAAGTGACGTTCCCGACGTCGACTCCAAGGCGTCGCGTTCGGTCGGATCAGCTGATCGGACCGTGCTGTGGATGTCCATCGGATCGCTCCTGATTCTCGTGACCTACGTGTTGATCTTCTGGGATTTCCTCCAGCGACAGGTACGGTTCGCATTCCAGAACCCAGCTGACTGGGGGCACACCCTGGTCATTCCGCTGATCGCTCTCTACTTCGTCTACCTGAACCGTGATCAGATCCTCGAACGTCCCTTCAGGACGTCCTGGAGCGGCCTCCTGATCATCCTCGCCGGCATGGCGTGGTACATGACTTGCGTCTTCGGACCATCGCTCTTCCAGAATCACAATACCCGCGGGCTTGGCGTCATCATCGTTCTTGCCGGTCTCTGCACCCTCTTCTTTGGCTACAGGGTGATGAAGTATCTCTGGTTTCCATTGTGCTACATCCTCGTCTTCGGCCAGACAATCTCGAAGACCCTGATGGAGAAGGTTACGCTCGTGATGCAGGACGTCGCTGCAAGAGGTGCCTACTACCTGCTGAACGTGATTGGATTCGACACCGACATCAGCGGCAACACGATCACCGTGTGGAATGATGGTGTTCCTGCTCCCCTGAACATCGCCGAGGCATGCTCCGGCATGCGCATGCTGGTGGCCTTCATGGCCCTTGGTGTGGCGATGGCATACATCGGCCTGCAGCCGAAGCGGATGTGGACCAAGATCTGGCAGCGGAGCCTGCTTGTGGTCCTCGGCATTCCGATCGCCCTCTTCGTCAACATACTTCGCGTGGTCACCCTCGGGGTTCTGAGTCGGTGGAACATCAACTTCACCGGTGGCGACTTCCATCATTTCATCGGTCTCGTCTGGCTCATACCAGCATTTCTCATGTTCCTCGGGGTCATGTGGGTGATTCGCAACATGTTCATCGAGGTGCCGGCTGACCGACAGGATGGAGGCATCCATGCGGTTTGATCGCCAGGCCATCCCAGCCCTCTTTGTCGCCTGGCTCGTCCTTGTTGGATCTGCTACGGCCTTCTATGCAGGCGTGAACTACCTCAGTCTTCATCTCCAGAAGGAGAGCGTTCCGCTTCGATCACCACTGGCAACACTTCCATCAGGCATCGGTGGCTGGGATCGGTGCAGCGATGACATCATTCTCAGCGAAGCAATGGTGGAGGAACTCGGCACCAACAAGTACATTGATCGTGCCTATGCCATCGATGGCGAACCAGTCAACGGAGTGCTTCGAGTCCACCTTGCGTACTACACCGGGATCATCGATGCCGTGCCTCATATCCCGGAGAGATGCTGGGCTGCCAGCGGACTGTCCCAGACCCTCCCATCAAGCCACTACGAACTGGAACTGGACACGTCCAACTGGAACATGGATTCCGGCGTCATCAATACGGATACCGGCCAGGAATACCCGACCGTCGAACTGGAAGACCCGATCACCGGGCAGGTGGAGACGGTGCACATGCCCATCGGAAGCATCAAGATGCGATTGACGGAGTTTCAGGATCCGGCAAAGCCCGATCTTCGCATGCTTGGAGGATACTTCTTTATCGCCAACGGCCGATCCGCATCGGATGCCATGAGCGTCCGGCGTGCGGCATTCAACATGACCGACAAGTACTCGTACTACTGCAAGGTGCAGATTTCCGGCACCATTGAATACGATACCAATGGCAGGTACCGGCAGTCGTACCTGGAGCAGTGCGAAGATCTCATCAGTGAACTCCTTCCTCATATCATGCGCAAGCTTCCCGACTGGCCACGACTCGAGGCTCCAGAGCCCTCATCGGACTCCACGGTCAGTCTATGGACAGAGGAACAACCCATACACCCACTACTTGGAACCTAGGCAATGGCTTCTAGACTGAACACTAAGCTCATCATCACGCTCTCCTGCATATTCATCACATGCATTGTGGTCGTCGCCGGCTTGGCATACCTGAAGATCAAGGGCAACGCTGAGCGAAACATCGCCCAGGGCGATGCACTGATGGACGAAGGACTCTACCTCAAGGCGTTCTCTGCATATGGCAGGGCGGTATCTCGAGAGAAGACCAATGTCGATTACATCAGGAAGATGGAAGAGGCCCTTGCCTCGATCATTCCCAATACGCGAAGCGAGGCCCAGGAGCGATACCTGACATTCCTTGCGATCCAGGACACGAAGACCCGTGCCCAGCCGACCAATCCTGAACTCTGGATCGAGATGATCGAACACCTCGTCGATCGGGCACAGATCACGATCGAGCCCGCGGCCTGGGCACCGGTCAGCAATGCCGCCAAGCTCATGTCCGAGTCGGTGTATCCCGACGACGAGATGTACCCCTACGCAGACTTCTATCTCGGGTTCTCCCAGTTGAGCAACTGGCAGATCCTCTCGCCGTCCGAACGAGAAGAGGCGATCGGGAAGATCGGTGCCTTCATCGAGAAGTTCCCGAAGAATGATCGGGCCAACGCCATTATCCTGGAGGTACTGATCCTGCAGGCCGAGCAGTTCGCTCGTGAAGGCAAGCCGACCAAGGCGGCAGAGGTCTTCGAAGAATACGATGCCCTTTTCTCGAAGCTCTTGGCCGAGGACCGGATCGGCACACGAACCGCGTCGACGCTCCTTGCTCGATATAGAAGCGACTACGCCGACGTTGCCACGAGCGCTCCAGAGATCGGCGAGGATGAATCAGTGGAGTTCGTGGTCGGCAAGGCCAAGGGCGTCGATGACCAGTTTGCCACCGCCGTGGTCGCCCAGCGACTCTACATCGATGGAACTCCCGAGGACTACGAGTCCGCGTCAGAACTCCTTGAGGAATATTCCAGTCGAAATCCAGCACAGATCAACATCCTGAGACTGCGGTCGATTCTCGAGGTGTATGTCGATCCCGACCGGGCCATCGAACTGTCCCATGAACTGATCGCACTGCCTCGACTTCCCGTGGGACTGATGTCCGCCTACCAGGATGACTTCAAAGCAGCGGCGGCCCAAAACATCTTCGATACCGAGTATCGCAACTACCGCCTCGAAGAGGATTCCGAGCTCAAGAACCAGTGGCTTGAGAGTGCCAGGGCGACCAAGGAACAGATCGAATTGCTGACAAAGGGCGCGCCCTCCAACTCGATGCTGCTCGTTGCTGAGGCGAAGCTGAACATCGCCGACGCCGAATACAACGCCGCCGCGTCGAAGCTCGAAGAGGTCATCTCGCGTGGCGGCAGGATTCCCGCAGCAACCTATGCATTCGCTGCAATCGCAGCACTTGAACGAGGTGAAACCGGGCACGGTCTCATGCGAATCGACCAGGCATTGGAACTGGAGCCCAACCCCTATTACATGCTCATCAAGGGCCGTGCCTCCCTCAGGGCCGGAAGGCGCGCCGAGGCCATTGCGGCGGCGGAACAGCTGCTGGATTTCATTCCTGACAGCGAGGATGGCCAGTTGCTTCTCAATGATGCGATGAGTTTCGGCAACCGCGATCAAGGGACAATTTCACAGATCATGGATCAGAGTGAGCAGTACTTCGTCGATGAGCAGTACGACGAGGCTCTTCCTCTGTTGATCAGTGGCTTGGAGCAGTATCCCGAGGAACTTCGCCTGATCCGGGCTATTGTCCAGTTGTACACGTCGATGGGCAACCTCGATGAAGCAAAGCGCTATCTCCAGATGGGCCTGGAGTTGGCTCCAGAGGATGTTCCCTTGAAGCAGTTGCGTGCGGCCATCGAGACCGATGATCCCATCAAGAGGCTCAACATAGTCCTTCAGGATGTGTACGGAGATCGTGATGACAAGATCGTCTTCGAGTACACCAACTACATGAGGATGGCCAGTGCCGCGTCGGAACGGCTGGAGTCCGGTGAGCCGATGTCGTCCGAGGATCTCGAGCAGACAAAGCGGATCATCGCCGCTGCCGACGCAAGAGCGGCTGCTGTCCGTGACCAGGCGCTTGCGCAGTTCTCGGACAAGATTGTATTGATCGAGGCCGTGTTCATCGATGCCACGAGGAAGAAGGACTGGCCCATGGCCGAGAGGATGATCGGGCTGGCAAAGGAGCATCATTCGGCGGATGGAACGGACCTCCTGTTCCAGGGTCGACTTGCGATGGTCCGGGGCAAGCCGGATGAGGCCCTCGTCCATCTTCAGGAGGCCAGGAACGTCAATGACTACAGTTCCGTGATTCCTCGGCTCCAGGGAGCATGTCATGAGCAGATGGGAAACAATGAATCAGCACTCGTCGAGTATGCGGAAGCCTATCGCAGGAAGCCGACTGACCTCGTCAACCTTGCTGCATATTCACGACTCCTGACAAGAACAGGCAGCGGAGACAAGGCGCTCGAGATCCTTCGAGTCGGCAAGGACGTAGCTGGCAGCAACGACGAGATCATCGATGGATGGCTCTCGCTTGAAAAACAGTATGGCAGCCCGAAAATCGTCCTTGCCGAGTTTCGGCGAATGTTCGCTGTCAAACCGAATGACAAGACGGTCGGATCGGGCATCGCCAGGCTTTTGATGGAGATCCCCGTGTCCAGAGAGGACGTGCTCGACAGGAATAACAAGACGATGTTCTCGGTGCCTGCATGGAACGCCCTTCGTGCCGGTGAACAGATGGAGTATCTCCAGCAGGTCGTGGATGCAAGGACCCGCGAATGCAACACGATTTATGCCGATCTGATCGCAGCCAATCCGTGTGACCGGGATCTCGTACGGCACCAGTGCGAGACATATCGGATCATGGGGAATTCCGATGCGGCGATCGCCGCCACAAAGGCCCTCATCGAGCGTTGTGGTGGTGATGATGTCGATCCCCTGATCTACTATGACCTGGGCAACGAGTATGCGCTGTCGAAGAAGGGTGATGAGGCCCTTGCGGCGTGGGAAAAAGCCATTGAAATTCAGGAGCCTGGAGACTTCAGGGCCAGCAGGGCGGTCAGTGACTTCTTCTTTGCAAGAAACCAGTGGGAAGAGGCCTACAAGTACCATCTTCCCGTCATCCAGGATTCCATGGAACGGATATCCGCACTGAGGCATGCCGAGATCTGTATCAAGACGAGGCGTTTCGAGGAGGCAAGGGAGATCATCTCCCGTGTTGCTGGTAACGGATCGGACGACGATTTCATCGTGCAGATGCTCCTGTCGAGCATGTACGAGGGTATGGGTGACCAGTACTGGGAGAACGGCCAGGTCGAGGAAACCAATGAAGCCTACGTCCAGATGCAGGCAGCCCTGGACTCCGCGATTGAAATCGCTCCTACGGATGAGAAGCCGAATCTACAGAAGGTGCGCATCCTGCGAAACATGTATTCAAGAACCATGGACAGGGTCCACCTTGACCAGGCACTCAAGTATGCGGAGCGGGCATACGGCTTGAACGCCGGCTTATGGGACTGCACGCTCGCCAAGGTCAATGTCCTGATGGATCTCGGACGACCGGATTCCGCCATCGCGGAACTGGATCGGTACATCGATTCGAACCCGACCCATGGGCCATCGAGGCGCAAGCTGATCAATATGTACGTGTCGACCGACCAGATAGGCTCCGCGAAGCAGCTTCTTGATGAAATCATCCAGTTGATGCCCTTCGATGCAGGATGGTATCGGGCGCTCGGACAGCTTCATGTTCAGACGGACGACTTCCAGGATGCGGCGAGATGCTTCGACAAGGCGTATGAACTGGAGCCATCAGCCGAGATCCTGAACATGCGGATCGATGTCCGCCTGATTGCGGATGATCCTGATCCCAACGGAGTCATCGGCATCCTGAAGAACCACTCCAGCCAGTTGCAGACCTCGCCCTTCCTCCAGTGTGCATTGTCGGCCAGTGTCTACCTTTCTGGAAACAAGACGCTCGGCCTTGAAAGGATGGGCATGGCCTACGAAAACATCAGGAGATACATCTCACAGGGTGGCAATTCCACCCTGTACAACCCCTGGTACATCAACCTTCGAAGAATCTACCCCATTGGTCAGACCGTGAACGCGGAATCGTATGCCCGGAAGATGGCTGATGGGAAGCTGGATCCGGCCGAACTCTACTGGCTCGGTAACTACTGGAAGGATGAGCCTGATGGAATCAGCAGGGCCATGGAACTCTACCGAGAATGCATCGCGGACTGTCCCGCGGAGGACGTCGCTCTTCTGAGTTCAGCCTGGATCGGTCTCGGCAATCTCCAGTTCAACTCCGATGACTGCGAGCAGGCGATCACTTCGTTCAGGACGGCGTGTGAGATCGATCCCAGGAACGCCGTCGCCCTGAACAACCTTGCTTATCTCTACGGGGACTGTCTTAATGATTCCAGCCAGGGACTCCGGTACAGCCAGCAGGCAGTCGAGTTCCAGCCGAACAACTCCGCGTTCCTGGACACGCTCGGCTCGCTGCTTTTGAAGTCCGGGCAGTACAAGGAATCGCGTGAATCCCTGCTTCGAAGTATCAGGCTCCAGTCCACCGCCAGCAACAATCTGCACATGGCCCAGTTGCTTGCCGAAGAAGGCCGTGACGAGGAGGCCCGTTCGTACCTGCAGCGAGCAGGGGAGCTCTCCCCCAATGCCAGGGAGCAGAATCAGATCAACAGTCTGATCGAGTCGCTGGATTGAAGTCAACGCCAGGAATCACATGAACAGGACGCCGCCATCACGATCCGGAGCTCAGGGAACTCGCCAGCAGGCGAGACCGACATTTGTTCCGAAATCCTCCCTGGATCCGATCAAGATCTTCAGGCAGAACCTGTTCACCTTGTTCATCACAGGGTTCATCGGGGGCATTCTCAGCGTTGCAACGTTCGTCGTGCTGGACCGGTACGCTCCGAAGTATTCGAGCGAGGTCATGTTCGAGCTTCAGCCGAGGCTCAGGGGGGCCACCGAGATCATGACGGGTGATCTTGGGAACGATTCGGCCGTCGAACGAGAATGCCAGACCGAGGTTGCCAAGATCCTGGCGAGAACAACCCTTGAACGTGCGATGCGGAGCAGGGATGTCGAAGCGACGAACTGGAGCGACTGGTACAAGGGCGATGACGGGGTGTTCCTGCTGGATGAGGCCGTTGATGAGTTGCAGGAGACCCTTGGTGGTGGACACAGGAGAAAGACCCAGATTTTCAGCATCAGCTGGTCTGCCGCTGCTCCCCGTGACGTGCCGGTCATCCTGAACCGGATCGCTGATACCTACATGGACATTCGTCGTGACGAGGAAAAGGCCCGTTTTGCGCAGAATCTCTCGATTTTCACGAGGCAGAGGGAGGAGATCGAGAACGACCTGACCTTCCTCTCGACCCAGATCGCGACGCACATCAAGGACAAGGACATCACCTCCCTGCAGGAGAATCTGAACCAGGACTATGAGGCGATCAAGAACCTCACGCTGAGGATCAATGAGACCAAGTCCGCCCTCACCTTGGCACAATCACAGCGGATGCAGACCGAGGCCAAGCTCCTGGGCACCCTCGAGCCCTCGTCCGAGGACATCCGGAACGCCGAGCTTGATCCGATCATCCGAGGCTTGATCTCACGCGAACGCCAGATTCGGACCGAGCTGACCGCTGCACAGGACAGGTATGGGCCTGGGCACCGCGAGGTCACGCGGATCAAGAGCCTGCTCAACGCGACCGAGGACGAGGTCAAGGCCGCCACCGACGAGGCATTGGATCGGAACCTGACTGCGGACTTCAAGGAAGTGACGAACCAGATAGACAGCTTCACCCAGGTCCTTCAGGGTCTTGAAAGCGAATACACCACCAAGGAGGCGAGGCTGAAGGAGCTGGCCGCCGACATGAGCGCCCTGGATGCGATGCAGGCCCGTCAGCAGCGGCTTGAGGAGGAGCGAAACGAGATNCAGAGCCTGATCAACGAGTTGTCACTCGTGCAGGTCAGGGAGGACTCCAACCGGGTTGCCATCATCCAGCGTGCGCTCACCCCCAGGAACAAGTCATTCCCTGACATTAAGATCGTGATTCCCGGAATCACACTCCTGCTCGTCGGTCTCGTTTTCGGCCTCCTGATCCTCCGCGAGTTCCTGGACAAGCGGGTCAAGACTCCGAGCGATCTTGCAAACATCACTGATGCACGCCTGCTTGGTGTCATTCCTGACATCGAGGATGATTCTGAGCTCGACCCGAACACATGCAACCTGAGCAACATCATCAATGATGCCCCCTTGTCGGTCATCTCCGAAAGCTATCGACGCATTGCGGATGAAGTCAAGGCCATGATGGAGCAGGACGGTTTCAGAAGCCTCCTGGTGCTTGGCGGATTGCCACAATCAGGTACGACCTCCGTTGCAGCCAACCTCGCCGAACTTCTGTCCAACAGGGGCATGCGCGTCCTCCTGGTCGATCTGAACCTGAGACGTCCATCTCTGGCTGATGCATTCCAGTTTGATGCAGAGGCACCTGGACTTGCCGACGTCCTTGCCGGACAGGGTGCAGTCGATGACGTCATCATCAAGACGGACAGGAACATCGATGTGCTGGCGGCCGGAACACCCGGCAATCGCGACTTCCACCTGCTCTCGACTCCTGAAGCCCGACAGCTTCGGGACTCGCTCCGGGAGAAGTACGACCTGGTCGTCTATGACGCACCTCCTGCGATCGCGGCCGCGGAATCGATGATGATCGCCGGGCAGGTCGAGGCGACACTCCTGGTGATCAGGGCCAAGGGCGAGCAACAGGGCCTCGTGGGCCGCCTTGCCAGCCAGTTGTCTGACAAGGACAGTCATTTCCTCGGCATCGTCTTGAACCGCCCTCGAAATGCCGCAGGAGGCTACTTCAAGGCGAACTACAAGACCGTCGCAAACTACTCGGCCAGCGACTCCCCGGAGGCATCGGATGGCGACAAGGATCCCGAGGTCTGATCGTTCGATCAACCGGTGAATTCGATGATGGACCAATCACGCACATCATGCAGGGTACTCGTCACTGGAGGCTNTGGCTTCATCGGGTCATGGCTCGTCGAGAGTCTCCTCGCAATGGGACACGAGGTCGTGGTCATCGATGATCTTTCGACCGGATGCATCGAGAACCTGGAGCCAGCAAGAGCGAGCACAAGTGATCCATCACGATTGAACGTGATCGAATCAACGGTTTCCTCGGCGCTGGACGGCCCTGATCTGGGCCGTTTCGACGCCATCTATCACATGGCGGCCGCGGTCGGTGTGAGGCTGGTGATCGAGAAGCCGATCCACACGATCGAGACGAACATCCAGGAGACCTCAAGCCTTCTTCGGTTCGCCCTCGAGCAGGGGTGCCCGACTCTGATCGCTTCAACGAGCGAGGTGTACGGAAAGTCGACGCGGACTCCGTTCTCCGAAGACGATGACGTCAGCTACGGGCCGACGACCCTGAGTCGCTGGTCGTACGCATGTTCCAAGGCCATCGACGAGTACCTGGCGCTGGCCCACCATCATGAGCATGATCTCCCGGTGGTGATCGCCCGGTTCTTCAACACGGTCGGTCCACGCCAGATCGGTACCTATGGCATGGTGCTGCCTCGCTTTGTGATGTCCGCGATGGCGGGGGAGCCACTGATCGTTCATGGTGATGGTCAGCAGTCCCGTTGCTTCTGTGATGTCAGGGATGTCGTTCCGGGGATCACCACACTGTTGTCGACCAGTGGGACGCATGGTCGGGTCTACAACATCGGCTCCGACAGNCTGATCTCCATCCACGAACTCGCACAACTGGTCATCCGGACGCTCGACTCCGGTTCCAGCATCGATTTCGTGTCGTACGAGGAGGCCTTCAAGCACGGTTTTGATGACCTACGGGTTCGGCAGCCGGACCTCTCCAGGATCCGAGATGCCATCGGATTCGACGCCGATATACCGTTGGAGACGACGATCCGCGACCTTGCGGACTGGATCGGGGCTTCCGGACCCGGCTCGGGTTCCTCCAGACTGGGGCAGATGCAATGAACATGACCACGCCGAATCAGGAAGCGACCCAGATCGATGGGGCAATCGATCCCCTCGAGCTTGCTGCTGAAATCGATCGTTCGGGCCTGTTCGTCACCGCCTATGACGTGCTCAACGGCTACATCCCGATCTTCCTCATCGCGTTTCTCACGACGATCATCCTGACCCCGATCATCAGGAGGATCGCTGTCGACTCGGGGATCATCGACAACCCGGACGGGCTTCGAAAGCTCCATAGCTACCCAGTGGCTTACATGGGCGGCATCTCGATTCTCATCGGGCTCATCATCGCCATCGGTGCAAGCTACGTCATGTTCGATCCCGCGATCGCCATGTTCAGTACCGTTCCGATCTCCGTGATCATCGGGATGCTTGCGATCTCGTTGACCGGGCTTGCTGATGACATCTGGGGTTGGGATCCCAGGTTGAAGATCGCCGGACAGCTGGTTGCCGCTGCAGCACTGGCCATTCAGGACATCGGTGTGAGGGTCGCCCAGGGACTGCTGTATCCACTGCTGGGGGATCCGGCTACGGTCCTGTTCCAGATCGGCTCCCTGCAGGTCGCCAACCAGGACGTGTACTACTGGATCGGCACCATCGTCATCGGCGTGTTCGTACTTGGTGCGTGTAATTCATCGAACCTCATCGACGGCCTTGACGGGCTTCTGTCCGGTACGGTTGCGATCATGGCGATCGGTTTCGTGATCATCTCGTGCGAGATGGCCGTGACGCTGGCGCCCAATGCCGACCCCGAGACCTCGCTTGCGGGTACAAGGATCATCCTCTCTCTTGCGCTGCTGGGTGCGGTGCTGGGTTTCCTGCCATACAACTTCAAGCCAGCCGTGATATTTCTCGGGGACAGTGGAAGCCTGCTCCTGGGGTACATGTGCATCGTCATCATTCTCATGTTCGGTGACCGTGGCCAGACCCATCTCGTGTTTGCAGGCCTGATCATCTTCGCCCTTCCAATCATGGACACGCTCCTGGCGATCGTGAGGAGGAAGATCTCCGGTGCGAGCATGTCCGATGCCGATCATCAGCACATTCATCACCAGCTGCTGCGGGCGATGAAATCCGTGCCGAAGGCCGTTTTCACGCTCTATGGCGTGACCGCTCTGTTCACGACCGTCGGCGTGCTCCTGGCATCGATGCTGATCCTGTGGGATTTCAGGATTCGCGTGATCTACGTCTTTGCAACGCTGCTGTTCACGTTCATCGGTGCCGTGGCGATCAAGAACGCTCGCCTGGCACATGCGACGCACGCTGCCCTGGACAGCGATGAGGATCCGGCAGAGTCTTCCTCGATCGATGCCTCGGATGGAGCGGTCAGGTCCAAGTAGATCACGGTTGAACCGAGACGGTTAGTTCCGGGGCGCCTTCCTTGTCGGCCGGGACGCCCAGGTATGACAGTGTCGAGTCGACCAGATCACGCACCACCGGTCCGGCAACGACGCCACCGTAGTGCCCTTTCCTTCGGTCCGGGTCATCGATCACGCAGAGAACGACGATCCGCGGGTGATCCAGTGGAGCACCGCCGATGAAGCTCGAGACGTATCGATCCTCGTAGTAGCCGCCACCCTTGGCCCTTGGGCGGACCAACTGGGCGGTGCCCGACTTCCCGAAGATCTGATACTGGTCCGACTGCGCCCGCCTTCCGGTGCCCTCAGTCATCACTCGGGCGAGCAGGTTCCTCACCTGTCTCGCCGTGGATCCCTTGATGGCTGATCGCCTGGTTGAGAACTCCATCTCTTCCCGATCCTGGCTGACGAGTCGTAGATCGGGGATCAGCCCGTTGTTACAGAACGCCGCGAATCCACGGACCATCTGGACCGGTGTCACCGCGATCTCATGTCCCATGGCCACCGAGCACTGGCTGTGGCTGGTCCACTTGCCTGCGGAAGTGACGATACCCCTGGACTCGCCCGGAAGACCGCACCTGGTGTGTTCCCCAAAGGCGAATCGCTTGACCGCATCCTGCATCTGCTTGCGAGAAAGTCGTTCGGCGACGATCGCCATCCCGCTGTTGAGACTCTTGATCAGCACAGTGTCCCAGCTGACCGGTCCGTAGTACTTCACATCCCGGATCCGCCTCCCCGTGCTGGTCAGGTGGATGCCGTCGGAAGGGGAGGGTGTTGGCAGGATCTCCGTCGGTCTCGCCGCTCCGATCTCGGTGCCGATCGACCAGATGAACGGCTTGAAGGTCGAACCGGGCTCGTACGGATCAGTCACGCATCGATTCCGTCCCAGCGCCGGATGCAGCTTGCGTCCCGGATCCACCGCGATCGACTCCATCCCGCTCCGTGGATTGAGCATGTCACACATTGCGAGGATGTTGCCGTTGGCCGAGTCGAGGATCACGACCCGCCCACCACCGGCATTGAACTCCTTCACGGCCTGGCCGAGTCTCTTCTCGGCCATGGCCTGGATGGCCAGGTCGATGGTCAGGCGGATGTCCGAACCGTTCCTGGAAAGGACGTAGTTCTCCGCGTCGGACCACAGCGGTCGGCCACGGCTGTCTCGAAGGTAGGTCAGCTTTCCGTCATCCGGAACGAGATCCTGTTGGTACTTGTGCTCAATACCACCGAGACCGCTGTGTTCGAATCCCACGAAACCCACCAGGCTGGCTGCGGTGTCATGTTGTGGATTCATCCGGACGAGCCTGGGCTGGATACCGACCCCCTTGATGCTCTTTCTCTGCAGGTTGACCACCTGCCAGTCCTCAAGTTGATGCGACAGCGGCACGTACCTGGCCTTGGCCTTCTTCTTGAGGCTGGTCTCGATCACGGATGCATTCATGCCCGTCCTGGAGGCGATTTCATCGGCTGTGGTGGCCAGAGGATCCTCATCGTCCCGATCCGCCTCCTGGATGATCAGTGCTGGGTCGGCGAACAGCCTGTAGCCGACCACGCTCATGGCCGCGACGCGCCCCCTGCGATCAAGGATCCTCCCGCGCAGCGCTACCGTGGAAAGCGTCGACTCCCTCGTCCCGACCGTCTCCTGGAGATCCTGTCCCGGATGCAGCTTCAGTTGAACGATCCTGGTCACGGTCAACGCGAGCAGCACGGCGATGACGACAATGAAGATCCTGGCAAACGTGAGAATGCGCCTTGATTGCGCATCGGGCATTCTCGTTCCGTGCTTCATCCACCATACCCCTGGTCGATGTCAGGCCATTCCGGCTGGTCGGCGAGTTGTTCCCACGTCGTGTTGGATTCAACGGGGATCAGTGGAATCGATCTCCAGCGATCATCGATCCCGGGCATCGCGAGCCGGAGACGCGCCGGCTGGGTGCTCCTGGCGATCTCGTACTGGAGTTGAGCCAATGACTGGTCATGTTCCTGGAGTCTCCACCACGTGTGCCAGATCGCCGTGGCCGTGTCGATCCGCTGCTGCCTGTTCACGAGCAGGATCGCGGCGGTCATGCCGAGTACGAGTACGAGGAGGAGGATCTTTCCGAACATGTCCGATCTTCTCAGCCGTTTGCGGGAATCAGGATCACCATGCCTGGTTGTACGTCATCAGGGTCATCCAGCTGATGCTTGTTCAGCTTGTAGATGTCCCGCCACCGGCCACTGGATCCCATGACCTTCTGTGCGATCTCGGACAGCGTGTCGCCTGACATCACCGTGTATCTCCCGGTGTTCCCGGTCGAGTTGGCGCGTGTCGGTTCCACTGGCGATGCTGATGCGGACACGTTTCTTCCCGGGATTCTCAACATCGTGCCCGGGGGGAGGACGTCAGGATCCCTGATCACGTCCTTGTTGGATTCATACAGTTGCTGCCAATGTCGCCTGTCACCGTAGTACTTCAGGGAGATCTGGCTCAGGTTCTCGCCCGAAGCGACGCGATGGATGTTCCCGCCGGTTGACGAAGCGACTCTCGATGCTCCGGTGTTCGGGGTGACCCGGCTTCCCATCACGATTCCGGCGGTATCGGAACGTGGGCTCACTGATCGGCTTGCCGGGTTGTTCCTGGTGGACGGGGCAGGCCGAGAGGCCACGGTGCGTGTCGGTTCCAGGTCAGTGATCGAAGCCTCCAGCGGCATCTCGATCACGTCGCTGGCCGCCAGATCCGCGCCAACCTGCTTCTGAACCGTCGAGTAGTGATCTGAAATCAGGATTCCCACGAACAGCATCAATGCGAATCCAAGGACGAGGGCGAGCTTGTTCTCTCGTGTCATCTCGAGCGTCCATGCCTTCCTTGCGGGCGTGGCCGCAAGTGGCGACACCCGATTCTAGAGATCGCGAGTGCCGACCATGGCAGCTCGCAGCTTCGCCGATCGTGACCTGTGGTTTCCCCGGATCTCCTCCTCTGAAGCCTCGACAGGCTTCTGGGTGAGCGGAACCAGCAGGCCTCGACGGGCCCCTTCGGCGAAGCAACGTTTGACCCTGCGATCCTCGAGGCTGTGGAAGCTCAGGATTGCCACGCGTGCCCCATCCTGGAGCCATCGTCCGTCATCGACACCGTCCCTGGCCAGGGTGGCCTGTTGAAGCACGTCCTCCAACAGGCTTTCCAAGGCCGACAGTTCGTCGTTGACGGCGATGCGGAGGGCCATGAACGTCTTCGTGGCCGGATGCATCCGGGATGAGCGTGCCCTTGAGCCATAGGACTCTCGGACGATTTCAACGAGCTGCGCCGTAGTAGAAATCGGCCCTTGGAGCCTGTGGCGTACAAGATTTTGCGCTATTCTTCTGGCCAGGGGCTCCTCCCCGAGAGACCGGATCAGTTCGGTCAATTCATCGACATCCAACGAGGCGACCAGGTCCGCGGCCGTCATGCCTCTGGAGTTGTCCAACCTCATGTCCAGGGGACCGTCCGACTGGAAACTCAACCCCCTCGAGGCATCATCGACCTGGTTGGAGCAGTACCCCAGGTCGGCCAGTACGCAATCGGCCCTGAGCCCCATTTTCACCATTTCCCGGCCGATTCCGGCGAAGTTGCAATGGATCGGACGGAGCGTGCAGTCGACGGTGCCCGACAGCCTGCCTGATGCCAGTTCGAGGTTTCCCCGGTCCGTGTCCCCGATCACGAGGGTGCCCCCGGAGCCCAGCCGGGATCCAATCACCGCCGCATGCCCACCCAGCCCGACCGTGCAGTCGGCGGCGACCTGGCCGGCCTTCGGATCAAGGATCGAGCATATCTGCTCCAGCATGACCGGATCGTGGGCGGTATCTGTGCTGCCGTCTTCTGGCATGGGACCCTGCTCTCGCCTGCTCGGAACCGGTCAGATGTCCAGGAGCATCCTCTCAGGCTGCTCGATGCATTGCTTCACGTGCACCAGGAATCCCACCGCCTCGGCACCATCAATGATCCTGTGGTCATAGCTCAAGGCGAGGTACATCATCGGACGAAGGGCGATCTTGCCCGGCTCGGAGGGATCCTCCACAGCGCGGGTCATGATCTTGTGCATGCCGAGGATGCCTGATTGGGGCGGGTTGAGAATCGGGGTGCTCATCAGCGATCCATACACGCCACCGTTTGACAGGGTGAAGGTGCCTCCGGTCATCTCGTCGACGGTCAGCGTGCCTTCCCGGGCACGGGTGGACAGGTCGACCAGGCCCGCCTCGATCCCGGCCATCGACCTTGTTTCAGCATTCCGTATGACCGGGACGACAAGTCCCTTGTCCGTACCGACCGCGACCGCCAGATCGATGTAGTCGTGGTACTCGATCTCGTCGCCGATGATGAATGCGTTGACTCTCGGAAAACTCTTCAGTGCCGAGATCGCCGCCTTGGCGAAGAAGCTCATGAATCCGAGCTTGACGCCATGCGTGCTCATGAAGGCGTCCTTGTGCTTGCTTCGCAGGGCCATCACGTTGGTCATGTCGACCTCATTGAAGGTCGTCAGCATCGCGGCGGTCTGCTGGCTCATCACGAGCCTTTCAGCGACTCGCTGTCGCAGCTTGGTCATCCGCTCGCGTCGGGTTGAGCGGTCGCCGGTGAAGGTCGGTTGCTCGAACTTCGGAGATTTGGCCGGCGCAGCCGCTGCAGCGGGGACTGTCGATGCCGGGGCCGGCGTCGTCTCGGCCTGTTGTGGCGCCCCCGCGTTGAGTACATCGGATTTCATGATTCGACCGGAGGGACCGCTGCCTGCGATCGTGGACAGGTCGATTCCCTTTTCCGCCGCCAGTTTTCGTGCGACCGGAGTCGCCCGTTGGTGGTCCGGCCCCGTCGCGGTCTTGGTCGTCGACTTGGGGGTCTTCTTCCGGCCGTTCTTGGCTGGCTTTGTTCCGCCATTGCTGCCCGGGGGGGAGGCCTTGTCGTCGATCTGTCCGACGGTCGCGCCGACATCCACCTCCACGCCGGTCTGGACTTCGATGCTCAGGACGCCGCTGGACGGTGCTGGCAGTTCAAGCGTCGCCTTGTCCGATTCGATCTCGAGGAGGGGCTCGTCCTTGTCGACCCAGTCACCGTCGGACTTGTGCCATGTGCCCAAGGTGACCTCCGTGATCGACTCGCCGGGGCTCGGAATGGTGATTTGAAGTGGCATTTGATTTCGCCTTGTCTATCGGCCGTCGCCGCCCTGCCTGGTTCTCATGGTCGTGGTCGTGAACGACTCCTGCGTCCACCCGTTCCCGTCTTCTTGGAACTCCGCCGAGATGTTCCCTTTCCGGCGGCCTTGGTCTTGGCCTCCTTCCTGAGAGCAGCGAGCGATCCATCGATGATCTCCTGCTGCTGCTTGGCATGGATCTTGGATGATCCGACCGCCGGGGAGGCGCTTTCCTCGCGACCAAGGTACTTGATCGAGACTCCAAGGGTGTTCTCGAACAGGTCGAACATCTTCGAGAACCCACCCATGTTCCTGGGCTCCTCCTGGACCCACGTGACCTCGACCGCTTCGGGATAGGAGTTGATCACATCCATGACCTCCTGTTCCGGGAACGGGTAGAGCTGCTCGATCCGGTTGAGGCTGACATGGCCGTGATTGCCTGACTGCCTGGCCGCATTCAACTCGTGGTAGATCTTGCCGGTGCAGAAGATGATCCGCTGGACATCAGAAGGGGACGGGGCCTCCGGATCCTGGATCACTCGCTGGAACGACTGGTCGACGAACGCCTCGAGCGGACTGTTGGCGGCCGGAAGTCGCAGCATGCTCTTGGGGGTCATGATCACCAGGGGCTTCCGGAAGTCCTGCTTCATCTGCCTTCGCAGGAGATGGAACATCTGCGCGGACGAGCTGGGATAGGCCACCTGCATGTTCTCGTCGGCACACAGCTGGAGGAATCGTTCCATCCTTGCCGAGGAATGCTCCGGCCCCTGTCCCTCGTAGCCATGCGGCAGGAACAGCACAAGGCCGGAAAATCGCTGCCACTTGGCCTCTGCGGAGGCCAGGAACTGGTCGAAGATGACCTGCGCGCCGTTGGCAAAGTCCCCGAACTGGGCTTCCCAGATGATGAGCATCTGTGGGTCGGCGAGCGAGTAGCCGTATTCGAACGCGACGCAGGCACTCTCGGTGAGCGGGCTGTTGTGGATGCAGAACTTCGCCTGATCGGGCTCGATGTGGTTCAGGGCGCAGTATGGCTCGCCGGTCTCCTGGTCGAACACGACGCTGTGCCTGTGGCTGAACGTGCCTCGCTCGACGTCCTGCCCCGTCACCCGGACCGCATGACCTTCGACCAGCAGCGACCCGTATGCCAGGAGTTCGCCTGTTGCCCAGTCGATCGGCGCCTGGCTGGCGTCCAGGGTCTTCCGACGCTGCTGGAGACCCCGGCCGATCGTCTTGTGCGGCTTGAACTGGCCTGGAACGTCCGAGATGGTCTCGATGATCTTCTTCGCACGATCGATCGGGATTCCCGTGTGGATCGGGGTCGGATCGTACTCCTCCTTCAGTCCTGACCAGATCGACTGGAACGGGTTGACGGTCGGGTCGACTGGTTGAGACTGGGTCCGTTCCTGGGCCTTGTCCATCTGATCCATGACGGCCTGGTACTTCTGGTCGAACTCCTCCTGGTCGATCACACCCGTGTCGATCAGTTCATTCTTGTACAGCTGGAGCACCGGATCCTGGTCCCGGATTGCCTGGTACATCACCGGCTGGGTGAACGTCGGCTCGTCCGTCTCATTGTGGCCGTGCTTCCTGTAGCACCACATGTCTACGACGACATCGTTATGGAACGCCTGGCGGTACTCGAAGGCCAGTCTGGCCACCCAGGCGCACGCCTGTGGATCGTCCCCGTTCACGTGGAAGATCGGGGCGTCGACCATCTTGGCGATGTCGGTGCAGTAGTGGCCGCTGAAGGCGTCCTTGTGGTTGGTGGTGAACCCGATCTGGTTGTTGACCACGATGTGGATGGTGCCCCCGACCGTGTACCCGTCAAGGTTCATCATGTTCAGTGTTTCGGCGACGATGCCCTGTCCAGGGAATGCCGCATCACCATGGATGAGCACCGGAATGACGTGGTCCCGCTGCTGGTCGTCGATGAGCCTCTGCTTGGCGCGGGCCCGACCCAGCACGACGGGGCCTGCGAACTCCAGATGCGAGGGGTTGGCCGCGAGGGTCAGTCTCACACTTCTTCCACTGGAGGTCTCGCGAGTGCTGCTGAATCCCTGGTGGTACTTGACGTCTCCTCCGCCATCGAGGAAGTCCTCGACCCATGACTCCTCGAACTCCGTGAAGATCTGGTCCCAAGTCTTGTTCAGGATGTTGGCCAGCACGTTGAGTCTTCCACGATGTGCCATGCCGATGGCGAACTCCACGACATCGCTTGCAGGACCCATTTCGATGATCTGGTCGAGGATCGGGATCAGTGATTCGCCACCCTCGATGCCGAATCTCTTCTTGCCGATGTAGCGGGTCTGGAGGAAGCTTTCGAAGCAGTCCGCGTTGATCAGCTGCTCGAGAATCCGGATCTTCATCTCGTTGGAGAACTCGGGCCGGTTCCTGACGGTCTCCATCCGGCGCTGCAGCCAGCGACGCTTCTCCCTGTCCTGGATGTGCATGTACTCGATGCCGATGTGGTTGCAGTACGTCTCCTCGAGCGTGGAGATGATCCCCTGCAGCGGGGTCGGGTTCTCCAGAGGGATCGTGCCGGGATCGAACTGCTGGTCCAGCGCGTCATCGCCGAGGTCGAATGAGTCGAGCGTCAGGTACTCGGGAAACGGCCGTTTGCTGCCGAGTGGATCAAGGTCCGCTGCGAGGTGTCCGATCGAGCGATAGTGGTAGATCAGCGAATCAACCTTGCCCTGCAGCGTATGGGCGACCTCGACGGAGCCTGTGATGGTCTCGCCGGATCGGGAGATGCCCAGGTCGAATCCCTGGAAGAACTGCTGCCACTGTGGATCGACAGATTGGGGATCTACCTTCCACTGCGCGTAGAGGCGCTCGATGAATTCACTGTTCCAGGCATTGACCGAAGGGTCAGCCCGATTGGAGGACATTGCTCTGTTGCTCCTGACACCTGAGATCTACGTTGAACCAGTCAGTATCCACATTCTACGTTGGAACGGCTGCCAGCGGAGTCCTGCAACTGCACAGAGGCGTATTTTGCTTGATCCAAGCGATGGTTCCGGAGGTATCCGGACCCTTCCGGCTAGAGCAGTGAGACCGGGTCGACATCCACGACGATGTTCTCCGATGGAAGGATGATCTCCATGGATCTCGCCGCCGCGATCATGGCTGACAGGCTCGGGGCATCGGGAGCGGTGAGCTCGACCTGGAACCTGTACCGGCCGGCGATCCTTGCGATCGGGCAGGGCATCGGTGGGGTAAGCAGCATGTCCGGGTACCTTCCGACCAGGCTCTGAAGGCCCCCGTGGATCCTTTCGGCCAGCGTGAGTGCGTTGGTCTCGTCGGCCTCGCGGGCCACGATACGAGCCATCCGACGACATGGGGGGAGCTCGAAGGCTGCTCGGTCGGCCAGTTCCTCCCTCGCGAATTCCTCGAAGGCACCGGCGGCCGCCAAGCGGATCGCCCTGGAGTCAGGCTTGTAGGTCTGGATCAACGCCGTGGACTGGTCCAGGCCGCGACCGCATCGTCCGGTGACCTGGGCCAGCAGGGCGTAGGTTCGTTCCGAGGACCGGAAATCCGGCACATTCAGCGCCGTGTCCGCATTGATGACCCCGACGAGGCGGACCCCGGGGTAGTCCAGCCCCTTGGCGATCATCTGGGTGCCCAGGAGGATCCTGATCCGGCCCGTACCGAACTCCTCGAGGATCCGATGAAGTCGGTCATTGCCACGTGTCGTGTCCGAGTCGAGTCGCTGGACGGCATCCTCCTGGAGGTGGGGCCACCGCCTCCTGACCTCCTCCTCGATTCTCTGGGTTCCTGAACCGAGCATCACGACGGTACGGTTGCAGTTGGGGCACGTCTTCCTCGCAAGCTGCTGCTTCTGGCAATGGTGGCATCGCAGGTGCTTGAGTGACCTGCCCAGGGTGGAGCTGTGGCACACCAGCGAGGCGTCACAGTGTTCGCACGTGTCGATCCAACCACAGTTCCTGTCCGGGCATGCGATGTAACTTGCATACCCTCTTCTATTCTGCAGCAGCAGCACCTGCGCATCCTCTGCAAGAACCTGGCCGATGGCCTCGGACAATGGCGCGCTGATCTGGTCCTGTGGATCCTCCATCAATCGCCGCTGCCGGGTCATGTCGATGATGTCAACCCTCGGGCTGGTCAGGCCGGGTGCCCGGTGCCGTAGCCTGTGCAACGTGGATCGTTTCCTGGCCACAGAGTTGAACCATGATTCCATCGATGGTGTTGCGCTGCCGAGAACGATCGGACAGTCGGCCAGCTGGGCCCTGCGAATGGCGACATCCCTGCCGTTGTACCGTGGCGCCTGATCCTGCTTGTACGAGTTGTCATGTTCCTCGTCGACGATCACCAGGCCGAGTTGACCGTCCGGGATCGGGGCGAACACCGCCGAGCGTGCCCCCAGCACGATTCCACATTGGCCCTGGCAGACAAGGTTCCACTGGTGATTGCGCTGGGCTGCGGTCAGCCCCGAGTGCAGCATCGCCACCTCGGTGCCGGGGAAGCGGCCAGACAGTCGGCTGGCAGTCTGCGGTGTCAGCGAGATTTCAGGCACCAGCACAAGGGCGCACTGGCCCCGGTTGATCACGGATTCGATCAGCCGCATGTAGACTTCGGTCTTGCCGCTGCCTGTGACCCCGAAGAGCAGGTGCTGGCTGAAGCCCTTGTCCAGGACCTCGAGGACATCGTTGATCACGACCAGTTGCTCTGAAGTCGGTTCGACCTGGACCGTTCTGGAGGAAAGCGACCCCGGTGCATTGGCATGGATGCCGGTTCGACGATCCTGCAGGAGCAGCCCCTTCTCGAGCAGCTTCTTGATCGGTCCGGTCGTGCCAAGGCCGAGTTGACGTGCCAACTCGTTGAGCTCGACGGGGCGCTGCTCCGGATCCAATCCCCTCATGTACTCCATCACGCTTGCCTGCTGCCTGCTCGTGGTCTTCTGATCCGTGGGATCCGGGTTCAGATCGATCCAGGAACGTGTCACACGACCGACACCCCGCTTGACCGCGGCCGGAAGTATGCCGGCGAGTGTCACACCAATCGGGCAGACGTAGTAGGAGGAGATCCACCGGGCCAGTTCGAGAACGTCCCTGGGCAGTCGTGCCCCGGAGGGATCACGGTCATGAATCAGCTTGATCCTGTCAGCCATCGCCTCGTCGAGGGTCTCCTTCTCGACCATCTCGATGATGTACCCGGAGGTGGGGGTGTTTCCCCGGCCCAGTGGCGCGACGACCCGGTCCCCGACGGCCAGGGTGTCCAGGCCTTCCGGTATGCCGTAGGTCAGCCCGTCGGGGTACCGATCCACGCCCCGCTCCAGGGCGAGGCGGGCATATCCGATCGGCGTATCGTTCCAGAGCAGTCCAGGCATCGAATCAAGTGTACTTTCGGAGAAGGCGGTCCATCGGAAGTCCAATCATCTTCTACAATGGAATCAATGAGTGACCTCGAATATGGCATCCAGGACTGCCGGCTCGTCCTCGAGGACGGGACGATCTTCCATGGAAGGGGCTTCGGCTCCTCCGTCAATCCGGTGACCGTGGCGGGTGAAGTCGTCTTCAACACCGCCATGTGCGGTTACCAGGAGTGCCTCAGCGACCCCAGCTATCTCGGGCAGATCCTCGTCATGACGGCGCCCATGATCGGCAACTACGGGACGTGCACTCTCGACGTCGAGTCTGAAGGACCGGCTGTCTCCGGATTCGCTGTTCGCGAGTTGTCGAGGATGCACTCGAACTACCGTTCCGACAGCAGCCTCGATCAGTGGCTTGCTCGTGGCGGGGTGCCCGCGATCGAGGGCATCGATACGAGGGCATTGGTGAGACGACTTCGAAGCGCTGGTGTCATGCGTGGCGTGATCAGTTCCGATTCGTCGATCGGGAACGAGCAGCTCGTCTCGCTGGCCGGTTCCGCCGAGCAGATGGCGGGCAAGAACCTTGCAGCCGAGGCCAGCTCGATGCGATCCGAACAATGGAACGACGGGCTTGATGGATGGTGCAGGCCATCACCCCTCCAGGTCGACGACGTCAAGCCCCTGAAGGTGCTGGCCATCGACTGTGGCGCCAAGCGAGCGATCTACCGGCATCTCGTGGATCGCGGATGCGATGTCCGCATCGTTCCCCACGACATCACGGCATCCGACATCCGGGCCGCAGAACCCGATGGGCTCTTCATCTCCAACGGTCCCGGGGATCCATCCGCAGTGCAGGAGACGATCGCGGTCCTGGCCGAGGTGGCCGGTGAGTTTCCAACCTTTGGCATCTGCCTGGGGCACCAGTTGCTGGCCCTGGCGATCGGTGCATCGACCTGGAAGTTGAAGTTCGGTCATCGAGGAGCCAACCAGCCGGTCAGGAACCTGATGAACAACCAGGTCGAGATCACCAGCCAGAACCATGGGTTCTGCGTGGACGAGGAGGCCCTTGAGTCAGCAGGGGGGACCCCGACCCATCGCCACCTCAACGATGGAACGATCGCCGGCTTCAGGCACCTGACTAAGCCGATTTTCAGTGTCCAGTACCACCCCGAGGCCTCGCCCGGCCCCCATGACTCCTCCTACCTCTTCGATTGCTTCATCCAGATGATGCGGACCGGCCAGCCGCTGAGCCCCGGTTTGCTTGAAGAAATCGCCACCTCGGGAGGCCTCAAGCAGGATCCCGAGCCCGTCTGAGAGCGTCTTTGATCACCTGGTTGGACGGTTCCAGGCCCAGCCTGATCCAGGGCCCATTCAAGCCATCCACAGGCCCCCTGACCCCTGCTTGCTGTACCGCTATGCCCCGTGTAGTCTCTGCGGATCGGTTCGTGAGTCCTGCTCATGGTGCCGGCTTTGAACGACCACACACCTTGTTGTCAAGACATGACGAAGAAGGCAAATACTGGGATTGCATTCACTTGCATGAACCGGGTTTCAGTTGAAACGCCCCGCCTTCAATGCCACGGGAGTACTCCAAGATGGAATTCGATATTCACAGGCGAAGCAGCACCTTGAAGACCTGTTCAAGCTTGCTCGTTCTTTCCATGATCACCACCCTCCTTGTTCTCGGGAGCCCGGTCATGGCCCAGGACAGCGATGGTGCAGCAACTGAGCCAGCAGGTGGTTCTGGTGACCAGGACCAGGATGTCGAAGCCATCAAGTCCGAGGCCCGCAAGGCCATGAGTGCCTCCAACTGGCAGAAGGCCATCAACCTCTGGTCCGAGGTTCTCGTCAAGGCACCTGGTGATCAGGAAGCAACCAAGGGGCTTGCTGATGCCCAGTCCGCCATGGACCAGGGATCGACGATCGACGCCGTCGACAACGACATCCAGCTTCGGCAGCAGCGTGCTCGTGTCGAGTTCGAGTCGGCTCGTGACCAGGCGACCCAGAAGCTCTCTGAAGGCGACTATACCGGGGCGAACCAGGCGATCATCACCGCCAAGGTGAGGTTGAACAGGGAGCAGAAGTACCTCAACCCGAACGACTACCAGAGCATGATCAAGATCGCCGATACCCTGATCGACCAGATCAGCGAGGCCAAGATCCTTTCGCAGCTCGCCCAGCAGGAGATCCAGCAGCAGCAGGCCACCGACGAAAAGAACAAGAAGCAGCGAGTGGAGATGGAGGAGCGACAGCGTTCCATCAACCAGAGCCTGCTCCGGGTGAGGAAGCTCCAGATGGAGTTGAAGTACGAGGAGGCCCTCCAGGTCATCGAGGAGATCCTCTTCATCGACGAGTACAACCCGGCAGCGCTGGCCCTTCGAGACGTGATCCAGACGAGCATCCTCTACAGGACCTACTCGGACATGAATCGCGACAGGGCCTTCGCCCATAATCACTTCGTCGAGGAGAACATGGCCGCTACGATTCCGCCGAAGAAGAATCTCAGCGGGCCCGGGCCTCGATCGATCTCTGCCATCATGTCCTACCCGGAGGACTGGCCCGAGCTGAGCATCCGTCGTGATGCTGCGGCCGGTTACCGGGAGTCCGATGCCAATCGCAAGGCGATGATGGAGCTGAACAAGGTCATCTCCGTCGACTTCGACAACAACGAGTTCGAGCAGGTCGTCAACTACATGCAGCGAGTGACCGGGCTGGAAATCTACCCGGACTGGAAGGCGCTGGACAGCATCGGTATCGCCCAGGATGACTCCGTCACGCTGAAACTCGGCGAGATCTCCGCATCCAACGCCCTCGGCAGGATCCTCGAGCAGCTGGGCGACGAACTGGACCCGGTCGAGTACTCGATCGAGGACGGAATCGTCGTGATCTCCTCCGAACAGGCTCTTCGAAAGAAGCTCGAGACGATTGTCTATGACATCCGCGATCTTCTGTTCGAGGTTCCATACTTCGATAACGCACCCAACTTCAGCCTCCAGGGTTCCATCAGCCAGGGTGGTGGTGGCGGTGGTGGCCAGGGCGGTGGCGGCGGCGGCGGCGGCGGCTTCGGCGGCGGCGGTGGCGGCGGCTTCGGCGGCGGCGGTGGCGGCAGTGGCGGTGGTGGCNGTGGCGGCGGCGGCTTCCTCGGCGATCCTGGTGAGGAGCCCGAGCGCAAGGACCGCGAGGAGCTGATCGAGCAGATCGTCACCATCATCCAGGAACAGGTCGACCCCGATGGTTGGCGAGATCTTGGTGGTGACACCGGCACCCTCCAGGAGCTCAATGGCAACCTGATCATCACCAATACGGCCAAGAATCACCGCGAGATCGAGGGGTTGTTGAGCCAACTTCGCGAGATCCGTGCACTTCAGATCAACATCGAGGGAAGACTGATCACCGTCCAGACGGAGTGGTTCGAGATGATCGGCATGGACCTGGACATCTACTTCAACACCAATGAGGAGATGTGGGGCGCTGCCAGGCAGGCCAATCCCAACTTCCAGTTGAGCGATTTCTTCTGGAAGCCCACCGATCCGAATTACGCGCCGAATGAAGCAGGCACTCCCTTGCAGGGTCAGTTCAAGGATCCGATTCTCTTCACCGGCTACGGTCCCTCCAACCCAGCTACTACGGGCAACACCCTTGGTGGTGTGAACACCATTCAGAATCCCGCCGATCCAACTGGTGTGGAATTCCAGGTTCCTCCCGGTGGATACGGCGCTCCGGTCGGTCTGCAGAAGGGCCAGGTCTCACCGATCGGCATCACCCAGAACACGCTTGACCTGGTGATTACACAGGCATCCGGTCTGCTCAAGAACACGTTTGGCGGTGCCGCCTTGGCCAATCCAGCAATGGCTGTGGGCCTCAGCTTCCTCGATGATGTCCAGATCGACCTGCTCGTCAACGCAACCCAGGCCGACCAGCGAAACGTCGTCCTGACGGCTCCAAGGCTGACTCTCTTCAACGGTCAGAGGTCGTGGATCTCCGTTGCAAAGGCGGAAACCTATGTCTCTGGACTCAATCCCGTGACCGGAGACAACGCTGCTGCATTCGAACCCGAGACCGATGTCATCTTCGAAGGTTTCGTTCTTGATGTGGAGGCGGTCATCTCCGCCGACAGGCGGTACGTGACCATGACCGTTCAGTTCGGTCTCAATGAGAACGTGGAGTTGAAGCCACTGGTTGTCCAGGGTGCCGCCGGTGGTGGCGATGCAGTCGGTGGTGGCGCTGGGCGAAGCTCGGTATTCCAGGGCACGATCCAGTTGCCGCAGTTGCAGGGCACCCAGATCGCGACCACCGTCTCCGTTCCTGACAAGGGCACGATCCTCCTTGGCGGCCAACGTCTGGTCGATGAGCTCGAGATCGAAAGTGGGGTTCCTGTCCTGTCAAAGATTCCACTGGTCCAGCGATTCTTCACCAATCGGGTGACCGACAAGCGGGAGAAGACCCTGCTTCTGCTGGTTCGCCCCGAGATCATCATTCAGCAAGAGGACGAGGCCAGGCTATTCCCGGGACTCTCCGACAAGGTCGGAACGGGCAGCTACCTCGGTTACTGATCTTGCGTCAACCCGTATTTGCTGACAGCCTCGTCATGCTGACGGGGCTGTCTTTTGTCAATATCTTGCATGCGCCTTGTATTGAGACTAGGCTTCCATTGAACACATGGAGACGTCCGGATGGGATCAGTTGCATCACGATTACGGGTGACCGATGAAGGCGGCGTTGCACGCATTGAATTCATCGATCGGAACATTCTAGACGAGGCGAACATCCAGCAGATCGGCGAGGAGATTGGCCGGATCATCGACAGCCAGGATGCTCCGAAGCTTCTCATCAGCTTCAAGGATGTCGAGCACCTTTCCTCCGCAGCGCTGGGAACACTGATCACCTTGACGAATCGGATCAAGGCCAAGGGAGGTGCCTTGAAGCTGGCCGATATCAACAGCCAGATCTACGAGGTATTCGTCATCACGAAGCTCAACAAGCTCTTCGACATCCATGAGACCGCCGACGAGGCCCTTTCCAGTTTCGAGTAGTTCCACTCGCGATCACAGGACCAATTCGTCATGGCCGCATGCGCACGAGTCGAAGGAATCTACGATAAAGAGCATTCCTTGCGCGACGAGCGTGAGCAGATCGATGCCTTCAAGGCGGAGTTCTCAAGCCTTCTGGCCTCGCACGGGTACAGCGAGGCCTGCGTCTTCGGCATCCGCCTGGCCTTCGAGGAGGGGTTGGTCAATGCCTTCAGGCATGGCAACGAGAATGACCCCGATAAGCCCGTCCGGATCACATACAGCATTGACAGTACCGAGGTCCACCTCCAGCTTGAGGATCAAGGAGCCGGTTTTGACCCCGAATCGGTCCCCGATCCGACCCGCGAGGAGAATCTGGAGATACCATCTGGACGGGGCATCATGTTGATGCGAGCCTACATGTCCGAAGTCGTGTTCATTCCGCCCGGCAACAAGCTCAGGATGCGATATTGCCGGCCGGATTCCAAGTGACAATGGCATTGTCACGACGGGGCACGGTTGATCACAAGGGTACGTGACGTACCAGGAGAAACACATGACCGATCAATCAACACAGCAAGTTCCTGCCGATGCGGCAAGCAAGAAGATCCTCTGCGGCATCATGGCCCTGATCCTGGGGAACCTCGGCATTCACAAGTTCATCCTCGGGTACGTCGGTGCCGGAATCCTTCAGATCATCATCTCGATCGTCACGTGTGGCGTCGGTGCGATCATTCCACTGATCGAGGGCATCATCTACCTGACCAAGTCCGACGAGGATTTCTACCAGACCTACATCGTCGGCCGAAGGACGTGGTTCTGAGCCAAGCCAGGCACTGGTCTGATTCCATCACATCCACATGTTGATCCGGTTCCCGACAGGAGGACGGTCATGTTCTGCATGAGCCAAGCATTCGCGACCATCAAGTCTTCGATGTGCCTCGGCGTCTTGATTGCCGTCGCCCTCCTGCCCGTTGAACAGGCGGCTGCAGTTGATGAAGGTGTCTCGGTCACGGTCTACTCCTCGGCGGATCCTGCGGGGTTCGATCCACAGCAGTTCATCGCCCAGCAGCGGGCCGGTTTCGGCGCCACCTTCGCCTGGCAGGTCCCCGGGTTCGGAGTTGTCAAGGAGGTGCGTTCGCTCGACGTTGATAAGGGGATCAGCTCGCTGGAATTCAACAACGTCGCCCAGTTCATCGATCCAACCACGGTGAGCTTCGTCGACCTGACCGATGACAGGACGAGGGTCTTGGAACAGAATTTCCAGTTCGACCTGGTCAGTCCCGAGAAGTTGATGGAGCGGTACCTCGACCAGGTCATCACCGTCCATGTCCAGGAGGGTGAGAACGTCTCCAGCATCAATGGGAGACTGCTTGCTTCTCGTGATGGATCGCTGATCATCCGCCTCGATGACGGAAGCCTGCAGGTCATACCCTCGGACAGGGCATGGGTCACGCTTCCTGGTGGAAAAGCCACCGATTCGCTCCTGACGCGACCCACCCTCACCTGGATCGTGGATTCACCGACCGGTGGCAGGCACATGGTCCGGACCACCTACCAGACGTCCGGGATGACATGGCGCAGTGACTACAACCTCGTACTTTCGGACGACGACAGCTCAGCGGATCTCACGGCCTGGGTGACCCTCATGAATCTCTCGGGTGCGACGTTCGACAATGCGCGGCTCAAGCTCGTGGCAGGGGATGTCCAGCGTGTGCAGTCGTCCATGAACAAGCTTGGAGCCGTCAGGCGTGGCGGAGTCGTCGAGGCGATGGCCGAGGACGGGTTTTCCGAGCAGAGTTTCTTCGAGTATCACCTCTACACCCTGTCCAGACCGACCGACCTCAAACTCAACAGCACGCAGCAGCTGGCTCTGTTTCCGCCCGTATCCGGCATCGATGTCACCAAGACGCTGGTCTTCGCTCCGACCGTGCTGGCCAACTACCAGCATGGCCGTGATCCCCTGACCAATGCCTCGGCAGCCTTTCAAGGCAAGGGGAAGGTGCAGGTGCTCGTCTCGTTCATCAATTCACAGGAGAACCGGATGGGTATGCCACTGCCAGCCGGAAAGGTCCGTGCCTACAAGCAGGACCCGGCCGACGGGACACTCGAGTTCATCGGTGAGGACATGATCGATCACACGCCGCGGAACGAGTCCGTGCAGATCAAGCTTGGCGATTCCTTCGACGTGGTGGCTGAACGAACGGTCATGGATTTCAAGCTGGACAAGAGTCGGAAGACGATGCAGGAGACCATCAGGGTTCAGGTTCGAAACCAGAAGAACGTGACCCAATCTGTCCTGGTCAGGGAGCGACTGTACCGATGGAAGCAGTGGAAGATCACGAGCATTGATGGCGCCCGGTACGAGAAGATCGATTCCAACACCATCAAGTTCGATCTCGAGGTCAAGCCTGAATCCTCGTCCACGGTCACCTATACAGTCGAATACACCTGGTGACGGGCAGGACTCATGCAGTCGATTACGACAATCCAGGAACTGCTGGCACAACGTGGGCTGTCGCCACGACATTCCCTGGGCCAGAACTTTCTGCATGATGCCAATCAGGTCAGGAAGCTCGTTCATGCGAGTGGAGCAGCGCCCGGAACCCGCGTTCTCGAGGTGGGACCGGGCACCGGTGCCCTGACCGAGGCGCTGATCGACGCCGGCGCGACCGTGGTGGCCTGCGAGATCGATCCCGGGCTTGCGGGGCTCATTCGTGACCGTTTCAACGACAAGGTGGTGTTGTACGAGGGCGACTGCCTCCAGGGCAAGCATGTCCTGAGTCCCGGTCTGCTTCAGGCGATCGGTGATGATTCATTCATGCTCGTTTCGAATCTGCCATATCAGGTGGCCACGCCACTCATGCTCAACCTCCTCGAACAGGTTCCTGCCTGTGGATCAATGCATGTCACGATCCAGAAGGAAGTCGCCGATCGCCTGCTGGCCGTTCCTGCAACGCCCGACTGGGGGCCCCTGGGCATACTTGCCCAGGCTCTTTCCGAGGTGAGATTGATCGGTGTGGTCGGGCCACGGTGCTTCTGGCCTGTTCCCAAGGTCGACAGCGCCATGGTATCCCTGGTCAGGAGAAATGATCCGCTTGTTGATGACCCCGCTTCGTTCGGAGCGTTCGTCGGTGAGTTGTTCAGGGGGCGACGCAAGCAACTTGGTCGCCTGCTGGGCCGTTCGGAAGGCCTGCCCGAGGACATCGAGTCGACGCAGAGGCCTGGGGAACTGACTCTGGACCAACTCGTCCAGTTGCATCAGCTCACTCGGTGATGCAGCTCAGCGAGCAAGGGCCTCCGAGCGAACCTCTCGAAGCACGGTCACCTTGATCTCGCCGGGGAAGGTCATCTCCTCCTCGACTCTCTTGGCGATGTTACGGGCGATGATCTGGGTCCTCTCATCATCAGCCAGCTCGGCGTTGACGATGACCCGTACCTCCCTGCCGGCCTGTATCGCATGGGCCTCTGTGACGAAGTCCTGGTCCTTGGCGATCCCCTCGAGCTGTTCCAGTCGCTTGATGTAGAGCTCCATCGATTCACGGCGAGCTCCCGGCCGTGCACCGGAGATCGCATCGGCCGCCATGACGATCGGGGTGTAGGGTGTGGTGGACTCGATGTCCCCATGGTGTCCACCGATGGCATTGAGGACCTCCTCGGACTTCTCGCCGTACTTCTTGGCGAACTCCATGCCGATGGCCGGATGTCCGCCCTCCATCTCGTGGTCCATAGCCTTGCCGATGTCGTGCAGAAATCCCGCTCGCCTGGCGATCGAACCGTCCAACCCGAGCTGGTCAGCGATCATCTGGCTGAGGAATGCGACCTCGATCGAGTGTCGAAGGACGTTCTGCCCGTAACTGGTCCGGAAATGCAGCTTGCCCATCGCCTCGACGATCTTCGGATGCAGCCCGCGGATGTCGGCCTCGACGATGGATTCATTGCCGTACTTGAGGACTCGATCCTTGATGTCACGGCGCACCTGGGCAACCACCTCCTCGACCCTGGACGGATGCACTCGCCCGTCGGCCACGAGCTTCTGGAGTGACTCGGCCGCGATCGCCTGACGAATTCGGTCGAAGCACGAGACGCTGATGACTCCAGGCGTGTCGTCGACGAGGATGTCCACACCGGTCGCTCGCTCGATCGCCCTGATGTTTCTTCCCTCTCGTCCGATGATGCGACCCTTCATCTCGTCGGATGGAATCTTGATCGATCGAACCGTCGAATCCGCGACGTGCTCGGCGGCGAACCTCTGGATCGACATCAGTGTGATCTCCCGGCTCTGCTCCCTTGCATTTGATTCGGCCTCGTCGATGATCTTCTGAGCGACCACCGAGGCCTCGTGAGCGGCTTCGGCTCGGACATCCTCCAGCAGCAGGTCCTTGGCCTGCTCGATACTCAGGCCGGATATCTCGGACAGGCGTGTCGTGATCCTGCCAGCCTGTGCCTCGAGCTCCTGTTGCATACTCTTCTGTTCCTGCTCGTTCTTCTCGAGCTTCGCTTCCCGATCATCGAGCTTCGACTCTCTCGAGCCGATCCGTTCAAGCTTTTCGTCGAGGGTGTCCTCCCTCTTTGCGAGCCGTTCCTGGCTCTGCTTGAGCTGGGCCTGTGATTCAGCGATCTCCCTGTCCACATCGTTCCGACGATCGTTGGCTCGCTTCTCTGCCTCCAGTTCGATCTTCCGAGCTCCCGCTTCGGCCTCGGTCCTGGCATTCCGGGTGATATGCTCGGACTCCTCGCGTGCTCGTGATATGGTCCTGTTCGTGGTCGCCGTGTAGATCACCATGCCCACGACGATGCCGCCGATGAGGCAGGCACCCATGAGAATGGCGTCAAGTAGTTCAATGGCCGCAAGAATGGGATTCGGGAGCATCGAATGACTCCTGGACGTTTGGGTGTGTCCTGCGGCAATGCCTGCCGCAGCCAGCGTCGGATCCATTTCAGTGCCATGGGCCTGTATGCACGCAGTGGTCCGGACTTGGACAGGCTTCTGGCCTGCCAAATCCTGGTTCAGTACAGGGGCGCATTCGCCCGGAAAAGCGCCCTCGAACTGCCGTACTCTCGGGGTTCTTCTCCGTCGTCTGGTCGAACTCATCCAAGGTCGTTCTGCCACCTGGAGAGCATCAAATCAAGTCGACATGTCCTGGAGCGGTCCGTGCTCGGTTTTTTCAGTGGCCTGAAGTTCCAGGCCGTGCGTGTCAAACAGTCAATCTATACAGCCCTCTGGGCTTGTTAAGCCCGTCGTGCTGCCCCGGAAACCTCGGTCCCCAGGGATGATCGGCCCATGAGCTCATCGTGGAGCCTTGCCGTTGGAACCCTATTCAGGAACCCCGATGGGACCTGGTTTCGGGTGGTATACCATCCAGTATTGCCGCATGAACGGCCTTGTCAAGGCTAGGATGCACCCTTGTCTGTCTGTCCCCCTCTCGCTTCCAGGAAACTGCCATGCCGGCGATATTCAACTGGTTCCTGAGCCTCCTCCTGACCAACCCGATCTGCATGCGGCTTGTCCAGGGTGGGTCCCGTCGAAGGCGTCATCTGCTGATCCGGGCCGGCTATCTCGCCCTGATGATGATCACGCTGCTGCTGGCCCTGATCGGACCTTCTGTCTCCCTTCGTGAGCTTGCCCAGCGAGGTGCCAACGCATTCACGATCATCAGCTTCGGCCAGGTCGGACTGATCTGCCTGCTGACCCCGATCTTCATGGCCGGCGCGATTGCGCAGGAAGCCAACCAGAGAACCTGGGACATCCTGCTGACCACGCCGCTGAACGGCCTCCAGATCGTTCTTGGAAACCTGTTCGGTCGCCTGTTCTTCATCCTCGCGCTTCTCGTGAGTACGCTTCCGCTGTTTGCGATCACACAGTACTTCGGTGGTGTTCCTGGATCATCGATCTTCCTCAGCTACCTGATTGCCGGCTCCAGTGCGATGGTGGTCGCAGCAGTCGCCGTCACACTCAGCGTGACTCGAACCGCCGGTCGAAGGGCCGTGTTCGCTTTCTACATCTCGGTCATCATCTACCTCTTCGTGACATACGCGGTCGATCAGTACCTGCGCCCGATGAACCCGCTGGGAATCGGACAGATCGGAACATTCACGACTTGGATGACCCCATTGAACCCGTTCCTTTCGCTGGAGGCGCTTCTCCTGGCCAATTCGTACTCGCCCCATGACATCATCGGGGGTTCGTGGTTCACGAGGCTCTGGCTGGGCAGTCCCGTGGCCGCCTTCTGCTGGCTCAGCCTGTTGTTGAGCTTCTTCCTCATCGTGTTCTCGACCATGAGACTCCGTGTCATCGGCGCCCGGATCGGCAGCGTGCCGCTGTATCGTCGCCTGCTGAAGCTCGGTAGTCCGCAATCACAGACCCGGGCGCCACGTCGTGTCGGCACCAATCCGATCTCCTGGCGGGAGGCGCACCTGCGGACCAACTCGCTGGCCGGACTGCTGGGACGGTGGGGGTTCCTCGTCATCGGTCTCATCATCGCGCTGGTCATCTTCGCCCTGTTTCACGCGGGATCGATCACGCCGGCCGAACTTCGGCTCGCCCTGGTGACCGTGATTGGTGCCGAGATATGCATCATCGTCCTGACCGCTTTGAACCTGAGTGGAACGGCGGTGAGTCGCGAACGAGAGGATGGAACGCTGGACCTGATCCTGACGACCCCGATCCAGCCGGGTCCGTATCTGGCCGGCAAGCTCAAGGGACTTGTCATGTACCTGTTCCCGATGCTGGTTCTCCCGATCCTCACCCTCATGATTGGTTCGATCTACGTCCTGAGCAATGGTCTTGGCAGTGGAAACGTGCAGACCTTCTACAACACCCCAGGGGCTGAGATGGCCGCGATGCCCATCCTTCTTCCCGAATCAGCGATCATCATGCCCCTGGTGCTGATCCCGTTCATCGCGTTCTGCCTGATCATCGGCATGCACTGGTCCATCAGGAGCAAGGGAACGATCGGTTCGGTCGCCGCATCCGTGGCGATCGTGGTCGTGATCATCCTGGTGCTCGGACTCTGTGGCGGATCGGCCGGCATGCAGATTCCGTTTGTCGGGGCCGCCTTGAACGCGCTCTCGCCCATCAACCTTCTTCTGGCAGGAGTCGAGCCGTCCTACGTGATGTATGGAAGTCTTGAGCGACCGGATCAGGCCAGGATCAGCCTGGTGGTCGGCGCCCTGATCGCTTGCGGAATCTACGTCGCCATCGTCTATGCAATGCATTCCAACATGAAGAGAAGCTTCATGACGGTCGTACGCCGCCTTGCCGGAACGAATTGATCAGCTGTGAATCAGCGTCGCCAGGCGCCCAGCAGCATGCCAAGGTCCACACCATTGGTGATGCAGTCACCATTGATGTCACCGCCCGGTCCTCCCCAGTTGCCCAGTAGGATGCCGAGATCCATGCCATTGACCACACCATCGTTGTTCAGGTCGGCCGGGTTTCCGGCAACGATCTCGATCGCCGCGCAGTCCATGTCGACGGGAACGCTCTTGCCCATGTCGACCCAGGCGTTGTACGCGATCAGCCCGCTGCCGTCCTTGGCCTCATCGGAGAGGAACTCCATGTATTCCTTCGTGCTGACCTGGTAGTAGAGAATCACAACTGCTTCGGCCGCGTTGGAAGGAATGGCGAAGGTCGTGTCGTCCCAGTACTGGCCGTCGGCGTAGGTGTAGTTCACGGGCATCGCCTGCACGGACTCGAATCCAGCATTGGTGAATCCTCGTGGTGGAATCCTGTTGTCGGATAGAATCACGTTGTTCAGAGAAAGGTGGAAGCTCTTGCCTTCTTTGTATCCCGTGACCTTGGCGACAGCCTCGTCGATGCCATGGATCGCCTCGTACACCTTCGTGGTCGAGAGTTCGGCCACGGCGGTGTCGAAGTCATAGTGACCGTGCTCAAGAACGATTTCTCCAGCGGGATCGAAGAATTTCACGTTCAACCACATTCTCCGACCCTCGGGGTATCCCGTGGGCAGCTTGTGTCCCGACTGGTTGATCACCCGAACGACCAGATTGCCCTTGACGATCGAGAGTTCCATGTCAGAGGCATCACGAAGCATCTGGTTGGTCCTGCTCTCGGCCGCCTCGATCAACTCGTCCGTCAGCCCGATGTTCTCTGCCTCGAATGGATCCATCAGGTGCTTGACTGCGGCGACGACCCAGTTGTTCGATCCGGTCATTCCGTGGTGGGGGAGGTTGGTCCTCTCCTGGAATGGTTCGAACGTCGCGAAACAGCCGTATCCCGTCTGGTCAGGCATGTGGCAGTCCTGGCATGAGCTGATTGCGCCATCGAGGTTTCCGCCGAAACGTCCGTCATCGAAGACGACTCCACCGTCAGCGAACTGGCTCATCTGCCATTCGCTGCCGGTCCTCTGCTCGGGGAACATGTCTGCCGGGTTGCCCGTCGGGTGGGGGGTATCCATGGCATTGAGCGCGTATGTGCCGTCCCTCTGGAGCATGTACAGCGGGTTGCTGACGTCATGACACGTGATGCACAGGTCGCTCTTGCTGTGATACGGCGAGTGAATCAGCGGGATCGGGTTGTGGAAGTTCAATGGGATGCCATCAAAGGGACCTCTCCTGACATCCTGCGGATCCAGCACATACTGGGCGTTTCCGTTTCCCAGCGGCATCAGGTCATCCGCCCATGGAACCACCGCGTTCTGCAATGCCTCGATGATCTCGACGTCCGGGTCCATGTCATCATTGCCCGGATAGCCGACGGCCGAGTCCGGTCCCAGGACCGGGTTGACCGCCCTGTGGCAGAAGTGGCAGTTGACACCCTCGTAGTCGGTGGTGTCGAACAGGCTGAAGTCGCCCGTGATGCCCTTTTCCTTCATCCAGGCACCAGGCGCATGGCAACGGATGCAGAACTCACCACCAAGGTTTGCGTCCTGGTTCGTGATCGAGACGGCGGCCTGCCAGACCGGGTCACGAGCCGAGTGAGCCATGAGGCTCGTGATCCAGGTGTCGTATGGAGCGCTTTCGGGCTGGTCGTAGGAACCGTGACAGCCAAGGCAACTGGCGCCTTCCACGAAGGTGGCCATGTTCGTGGCGTTGGCGTCCGGTTGTGTGCCCCTGAGCTTGAAGTTGTTGCTGCCTGTCGGCAGTCCGGGTGGGGTTCCACCACCTCCTCGTACCGCGGTCACGGGGGGTGTCATGATGCCAAGTCCGACCATGGCGATTGCGATCGCCATGGCCACCACAGATCTCTTTTTGATCAGCTTCTTAGGCAACATGTGCGCTTGGACCTCTACGCCGGGCACAATCCCAGCAATCAAAAAACCCCTGTCTTATGCAGTCATGAAATCGTCCAAAATCCCCTCTTACAACAATACGAACGAAGATTTTAGGGTCAAGTGGAACACCCTTGTTTCGATCAAAGGAGGCCCATGCCATTCAATGCCTGTTACCTGTCGCGATGGCTCATCCTGAAAAGGTCCGATATACTGCATCCATGTCGCCACTCATCAGGCTGATTCACGCTGATTCAACCAACTGTACGAGCCGGCTCCCCGTGCTGTTCATGGGGGGACTGCTCCTGCTCCTTGCGGGTTGTTCGACGCCGCGACCGGCAACCATCCAGATCGACTCTGCCCAGTACCAGGATGCCTTCAACGCAGCCCTCGAGGCCACGCGAAGGCTGGGGATGCCTCCACTGGTCAGGGACAGGCAGGGCGGTCTGATCGAAACCAGGCCACGGGTCGCGGGCTCCCTGGCTGATCCATGGCGCATCGATCAGGCCTCGCTCGGCCAGGCAATGAACAACACGTTGAAGTTCCAGCGGCGGAGGGTTCGAATCGAGTTCCTCCCATCGGATTTCATGCCCGAGAACGTCACGGACAAGGGCCCCTTGTCAGGTCCGGCCGTACCTGGATCGGAACAGGATCGGCTGGTTGATCGTCAACTCTACGAGGGAACCCTCGAATTGAGGGTCTGGGTCATCACCGAGCGGGCCTTCAGACCAGGCCAGAGGTTCAATGCGTGGACGCGACTCGGCAACAGTTACACGCGGGATCCCGTCCAGGCCGATGCGATATCCGACGATCCATCACGGGATCGGAGCAATTGGACGCCCATTGCCAGGGATCCGGCCTACGAGCAACGGATCATCTCCAGGATCACCAGTCTCATGGAGCAGGATTCGGCGGACTGAACCGGCCGATGCTCAGTTCATCTGGATTCGTGGATCGATCCAGTGATAGAGCACGTCCACGACGAGATTGAAGATGATCAGCATGGTCGAGTAGACCAGGACGACGCCCATGATCAACGTGAGGTCCTTGCCGAGCACGGCATCGACGAAATGGCGTCCGATCCCCGGGACAGCGAACACCGCCTCGACGACGAAGGATCCCGTCATCGCCATGGCCGCCGCCGGCCCCAGGTAGCTCAGCACGGGCAGAAATGAATTCTTCAATGCATGCCGGGTGGCCACCTGCATTCGTGTCAGGCCCTTGGCACGCGCCGTCCTGGCATGATCCGACTTCATCTGTTCGATCATTCCGAAGCGAGTCAGTCTTGCGATGTAGGCCGCAAAGGGCAATGAAAGGGTCAGGGCCGGAAGGACCAGGTACTGGATCCCTCCCCAGCCACCGACGGGGAACCAGCCCAGCTTCGCGGCGAACAGGATCAGGAGTACCGCACCGATCACGAATGACGGGAGACTGATCCCGATCAGGGTGAGAACCTGGCTGAAGAAGTCCCATGCCGTGTTCGGCTTGAGCCCGCCGACGATTCCTGCTCCGATCCCGAGGACGCATGCAAGCAGTATCGAGGTGAAGCCGAGCGTGATCGATACCGGCAGGCCGTCCGCGAGTATCTCGTTGACCGTCCAGTCCGGGTGGAGCAGGCTCGGTCCGAGGTCGAATGGTTGCGTGCTGTCTCCGGCGACCCAGGCGACCCCCGTCGCCTTGGCCAGGTAGTCGAAGTAGAACGTCACCGGGTCGTCCAGGTTGTACTGCTTCTTCATCGCCTCCTCGATCTCGGGAAGCGGTCTTCGTCCCTCGGGATTCTCCAGCGGATTCCCCGGTATCAACCATGCCAGGCAGAACGTCAGCGTGTACACGACCAGCACGATCACTGGAAGTTGCATGAGGCGTCTGCCGATCAGGGCTGCCATGGGTGTCTCCGGGTCTCGAGGGTGGCTCTCGCCACCGAGGATACTGGATTCGGAGTGTTTACATACACTTGCCGGATGCTTGGACGGCTCATCGGCATCCTGATTCACGGCCAGGTGTTGATGGCGCTGTCCGCCTCGTGCCTCCTCCTGGTCACGTCGATGCTCTTGGATCTTCGACTGGAAGCTGGTTGGTACCTCGCAGCCGCCCTCGGAGTCTGGGGTCTCCACGTGCTCGATGGGGTTCGTTCATGCCTTGCGGAGGATGCCCGAAGCCAGCCGGTTCGATCAGCATTCACGGTCCAGCACATCGTTTCCCTCTCGCTGATGGGCTGGGCCGCCCTGTGCCTTGCGGTCCTGGTCAGCCTGCTGATGGAGCCTGGCAGGCTCGGCCTGCTGGTGCTCCTCCTGTTGGGACTGCTGGTCGTGTCCTACCTGGTCCCCCTGTTCACTCCTTCGATGTGGAGCCTCAAGTCGCTCGGCCTGGTCAAGACCCCGGCCGTCGTGGTCGCCTGGGTTCTCGGTGGAGTCATCCTCCCGGTGGTCTCCAGTGGACACGTGGATGTCCCCTGGCTGCATGTCCTGGTTCTCTGCATGCTGGTCTCGGCACTGTTGCTCGTGGACTGCCTCCTGCTTGACTCACGGGACATCGAGGCCGATTCCGAGAGGGGGATCCGGACGATAGCTGTTCGCATGGGGCCGGGTGACACGATGGTCATCTGCTGGATCTCCGTTGGGATCGCCGTTCTTGTCGGCGCCGTGGCCGGAGCGATCATCGATGCGAGGTGGTCCTTCGTCGCCCTGGTCATGATCGTTCCGATGATCGTGGCGATCACGGTCTCTCGCCACACCATGCCCGGCGAGGTCCGACTTGTTCCACTGGTTCTTTCCTGGCGGATCATCGGGGCCATCGCCACACTGATCCTGTTCCCTTGATTACCCAGATCCCTAGGGACCGGACCTGTGGATCCTGGAAAGGTACTGGTTCAGCTGCATCTCGTGAGAGAGCCCCGTGATCCGATCCGGCTCGTACATGTACACCACGACGAAATGCATCAGCGGGAGGATCGGGAGATCCCGCTCGACGAGGATGCGCTCGGCATCCTGGAGGATCTGCATGCGCCGGGCCGGATCCAGTTCCGCGGCGGCTTGGGCCAGGAGGCCATCGAACTCCTCGCAGGAATACTTGCGGTCATTGTTCCCGTCGTCGGTATGACAGAGTTCAAGGAAGGTCGTGGGATCCCTGTAGTCCCCGTACCATCCTCCCCGGCCGATCATAAACTCGCCCTGCTTGAGGTCCTCCTTGTAGAACTTGGTGTCCTTGCCACGCATCTGCACCTGGACACCAAGGGCCTTCTCCCACATGTCCTTCATGGCGAGGGACAGGTCCTTATACCTGGGCGCCCCCGTCGAGTAGAGCAGGTCGACGACCGGGAAGGGAGTTCCATCTGTGTTCTCGAGTGCACCATCGCCATCACGGTCGATCCATCCGGCATTCGCCAACTCGGCCCGTGCGCGCTCCGGGTCGTACGGGAGCCCGGTGGGAGGACTGTAGCCATCGATCGAATCTGGAGGGACGAGTGAGCCGGCGCTTGGCTCGTTCATTCGCGTCACGAACTCCGCTAACCTCGGCTTGTCGATCGACATCGAGAAGGCCCGGCGAACCGCTGGATCTGCGAAGGGATTGACGTTTCCGTCATTCAGCATGGGCCTGCAGTTGAACCCGTAGAAGTCGGTGCCGAAGGTTGGTATCGCGATGATGTTCCGCCTCTGGAAACCGATCGGCTTCGGCAGTTGGGCGATCGCATGGTCGATTCCATGCCCGTCCCGGAGCAGCTCCTCGAGCCGTTGCTCATGAGTGGCGAGGTATTGCTTTCGCTGCTCGAGCATGTCCGCTCGGTATTCCGCATTCACGCTTGGCAGCCAGTCGACTGCGCCCGTTTCGAACGCGAGTACCGCGGTGTTGGGATCCTCGATCGATCGAACCTCGATGGTCCGACTCCTCGTTGAATCGTCGTTCCAGTAGTGCGGGTTCGCCTTCAGGCGCATGTTCCTCTTGTATCGCCAGTCATCAAGTGCATACGGCCCGTTCGAGACCAGGAGGCCTGGCTTGGTCCAGCCGTGCTCCTGCTGGATCCGACCCGTCATCGGATCGATCGAGACGTATCCCTCGACCGTCTCCCGGTGGACCGGGCACAACGCTCCGAAGGCCACGATGTCCAGGAAGTATGGGAGTGGATTCCGAAGCTGGACCTTCAGTGTGTGGGGATCCACGGCATCGAGGCCGACCAGTTCATCGAATTTCGTATCGGTTCGTTCAAGCAGGTCCATCGCCTGCTCCTTGCCACCACCGCCGGAGGCGAACTCGGCCAGAGCTTCCGATCGCCAGTCGAAGAAATCCTTCGCGCCACGTACATGAAAGAAGAAACTCGAGTAGTCGCTGGCCGTGTCGGGCAGCATGGCCCTTCTCCAGCTGTACACGAAGTCATCCGCGGTCACCGGGTCGCCATTGGACCACCGGGCATCCTCCCGAAGGTGGAATGTCCACTCGAGACCGTCCTCGGTCACCTCCCACGACTTGGCGACTCCTGGAATGATCCTCCCTTCCAGGTCCGTACAGACCAGCCCCTCATAGACTGCCCTGGCCATCCGGAGGTCCTGCATGTAGCTCATTCGCTGTGGGTCGAGAGTGAACACATCGCCGGTCATGGCGATGACCAGATCGGCCCTCGGTCGAGGGCGGTCCAGGTACATGGCTGCAACCAGCAGGGTAAGGATGAAGACGAATGGAACTGCGATCCTCATGTCGTTCCTATCGTCTGCCTGCCCGAATCAGCCACGATTATTGTCGATGACGGACAGGAGGGTGCTGCTCACATTTTCAGCTCCCTCGAAGCTTGCGATCAGGTCACCATCATCGCTGGATGGCATCCGGTCACTGGCAATCGTGTTGATCTTCCTGAGGATCGGAGCAAGCCGATCAACCGCAAGCTTCCTGTTGGCCCCCAGCTCGGGGAGCTGGTTCTTGCGGAAGACGAGCAATGACCTGAACACGGCGTTCATCAGTGGAGCAGCCTCTTCCGAATTCTTGATCCGGTCCACGACCACGCCCAGCGTGTCGATCTGCGCCTTCAGGGCACTGGCCCTGGAATCCGATTCGATCTTTCGGTTCAGGCTCAGGTTCCCCAGTGCCTCGATCTCCTGGAGGACGATCATCCAGTTTCCTTCGGAGTAGCTGTACTGCTGCAGTTCCCTTGTCGCGAACTGGACCTGCCCTCGGTTCAGCTGGATGTCCTCGGCCATCCGTTGGACGAGCCCTGAGGCGGCCAGCCGCAGCGTCTGATTCTTGTTCTTGGCTGGATCCAACAGATCGATCATCTTCTCGAATGAATCCGGTGTCTGCAGGAAGCTGATGACCTGGATCGCATTGATCGCGCGCAGCGTGTCATCACCTGTGACGATCGGCCTGAGCTGATCGATCACGATGGTCGAGTACTCGAGCATGAAGGACTTGGTCGTGCTCGGGTTCCTGGTGGGCTGGAACAGTTCAAGCCTCGCTCTTTCGACTTGCTCGGCATCACCCGTGCGGAGGCTGTCGGCATGCTCGCTGACAAATTCGCTGACTTCCTCGAGCTGCTGGCTCGTGAGCTTCCCGTTCTTCGAGAGGATCTCGTTGTCAATCGACTGGGCAAGCACGTCACGCGTACCGAAACCAAGGGCGAGAACCGCGAGGACGATGATCGCAACAGCGTGAATCGGGGTACGGTTCGAGATCAAGGGGATCATCAGCATGTTCCGTGTGTACCTGTCTGGGGTTCCGTTGCTAGGGCCGTCGTGTCGTCGGTTTGAGTGAAACTAGACCCTTCGGCTGGGCGATGTCAACCAACACATGATAGTCTCCAAGCAGGGGGTTGAGGCGAGTCCCTGCAGGGGGAACCCGTGGGTGTACACTTTTGGAGCCAAATGACCTCTTCGACCATCAATTCGCTCTCCCGGATTCGCCCCATGACCACCTCGTGGGCCAGGGCAGTCAGTTTCGTGCTGCTCGCCCTCCTCCCGTGGACCATGGGGGTTTCGGTGGCTCAAGATCAGGATGAGACCGTCGATCCCCCGGTCGACACCCGGGTCGGATCGAATGAAAGGGTTCGAAACCTCCTGGGGACCGCATGGATCCGCAGCGCCAGGGCCCTGATCGCCCAGAAGGACATCAGTCCACAGACATTCCAGATTGCCATGTCCACCGTTGAGGCGGCCGTCACCCTTGACGAGGATGATCTGGACGCATGGAATTTCCTTCTGGACATCTCGATGGCGGCCGATGGTCTTGTTCCAGGAAGCCGGGAACTGGTCATGAGATCGCTGGACAACATCACGAGGCTGTCGCCCGGAAACACCGTCGCTCGATATGCACGACTTCGTGAGATCGTGGATGAAAAGCCGACCCTCGAGCAGAGGCGACAGGCCATCGAGGTCCTGCTCAGCCCCGAGGGGATCAGTTCGATCGGGAGTTCAGTTGCGGCAAGGTTCGCCTTCGACCTGGCACTCCTGGAGCAGCGGTCTGGCAATATCGAGGCATTCGCAGGCAGGCTGGCCCAGGCGGTCTCCCTGGATCCTTCGTATCCGGAAGCGACCGCGATGGCGGCCGGTTTCTTCAGGTTCAATGCCGATGATCCGATCGGTGAGATCGAGTTGTTGTTGACGACACTGCTGGCGAATCCGACGAATTCCACGACGGCCGTGACCCTGGCCTCCCTCCTCCTGCAGCACGGCGCCTATGTCGGGGCGGAGGACTTCTTCAAGTTGTCTTGTCTGCTCAACAGGAGTGGGCCACTCGTCGAGGTCAAGTTGATCGCCGATATCGCTCTTGCCCAGTGGGGCCGCAACAGGCCTGAAGACGCCCTGGAGACGATCAACACGTTCTGGAGCCAGCAGGACGTGGATTTCCAGGCCGGAATTCGTGAGGCGAACCCGGATTTCTCGATCGTGGAGATCTCGCAGATGCGCTCACCGCTTCATCCTCTCCTTGCAACGATCCTGGTGGCCATACGCACATCCACGGAGTCCACCGACGAGGAGAAGGTCATTGCGATCAACAGTGCTGCAGCTGGTCATGATCAGTGGGTGAAGTCGAGAATCTCCGGCGGAATCACCTCGAAATCGAACCAGGCCAGGTTCCTCTTGGAAGCCGCCTGGTTCACCGCCTGGTTCGGCTTCAATCCCAAGGCATCGTTGGGGTACATCACGACCGCCGAGCAGTTGTTTCCAATCAACCAGGATGCCAAGGACAAGTTCAACGGTCTGATCGCCTACCGCGCCGGAGAATACGAGAAGGCGAGGCAGCTCCTGGCCCCCCTGAAGCAAGGTGACATCACCGCCAGGCTCGGGTTGGCCATGATTGACGTGTCGGAGGGTAAGACACGTGACGGTGCCCGCCAATTGCTGGAGATCTACAATGGTTCCCCCGGCTCGTTGATCGGACTCTGGGCACGAGGCGTTCTCCAGATGCTGCTTTCCCAGACGATTCCTCCTCCGAAGGACGCTGCGCAGCTCGAGTCCTTGATCAAGGGGGTTCCCGCATCGCTCGTGAAGATCCTGGAGGATCCGACATCGGCATATCGACTCGAGATCGAGATGCCGTCGAGCACGTTTCTTCCATACCAGGACGTGATCATCGATCTCGTCATCACCAACAAGTTGAACCGTCCGCTCTCGATCGATCCATCCGGTCCTCTTGATCCGAACATCGCGTTGAACTTCAGTCTCTCCACCGCCGGCAAGCGCAAGGTCGGCTCGCTGGATCCATCGATCATCTCGAGTGCCGACATCTTCCACATCCCCCCGAAGTCTCAGTTGAGAATTCCCGTGAACCTGTCCCGCTACCAGTTGGGGAGCAGGCTCGCTGAAGCCCCTCTGGGCGGTTCGAATCTGCAGATCCGTGCAGTCACCAACTTCAAGGTCATCACTGCGCTGATGCAGCCGGCCATCTTCGGCATCGAGTCGACGGGCAAGAGCCTGCGCATCAACGGCGTTGATGCGTCCAGCCAGTGGCTTCAGGATCTGGTTGTTTCTTTGAACGACACCACGGTTCCTCCCGATCCAATCTTGATCGCTCAGTTGGCAACATCACTGAGAAATCTCATGGGCACCACGAACATGGAGGGCCAGGAGGGTATGCGTACGATCATCGACACGATCATCGCCTCGTACCTGCGTTGTGACGAGGTGGAGCAGGCCTGGCTGCTCTACGTCCTTCCCGGCTTGACCGAGTACATGGAGCCAATACTCGAGAATGCCCGCAAGAGCCTGCTGCCATTGGTCCAGATCTCCTACCTTCTCCTGTGGACAACCGGTCCGGATGACGAGATCTTCCGGCAAGTCGTCGAATCAACGCCGCTTGTCCAGTCGATTGCGGACAGGGTGTACGAACTGGTTGTTCTGGTTGAACAGCAGGAGAGCGAGGAGGGGGATTTCAGGTTCGATCTTCCCGAGGAGGAGGAGGAGTTGGACTTGGACTCGCTGAGGCCAGTCGAGCCCTGATCAATCGTCGGCGCCTGCCAGGCCGAGATCCCTCGTGGTGAACAGGGACTCGAACCGGATTCCCTCGGCCTCGATGTTCTCGCGTGCGCCTTCGAGCCTGTCGATCACTGAGATGATCATGGACACGGTTCCCCCAGCTTCCTTGATGATCGATGCGGCCTCAATCGCCTGTCCGCCCGTTGTCGCGACATCCTCCAGGATGACCACTGAATCTCCATCCTCGAGTTGTCCCTCCATCTGCTTGGAGGTTCCGTACTCCTTGCGACTGTTCCTGATGAAGATGCATGGAATGCCCGAAGACATGCAGGCCGTCGTCACAAGCGGGATGCCTCCGAGCTCGGCCCCTGCCAGCCTGGTCGTCCCCTCTGGAATCCTCTCGGTGAACAATCGTCCGAGTTCCCGGAGAATGTCCGGCCTCGTGGAAAATAGATACTTGTCGATGTAGTAGGAGCTTGTCCGTCCACTTCGCAGCGTGAACTGCCCGTGCAGTACAGCTGTTTCCTTGATACGTGAAGCCACGTCTTCGATGTCCATCGTCGTCATTCCACTTGTTGGGTCGGTCGGCATGTGATGCCCTGTCTTCGGATCAAAATAAGTGAAGGAGGCCTGTTCCACAGCCATTATAGGACCAATTCAGCATCATGCCTCGTGTACGATGTCGACCCATGGCCTCAGTCTGCTTCTACTTCCAGGTGCATCAGCCATTTCGTCTCAGGCGGTATTCCGTCTTCGATTCTGATCCGTTCTACTTCGACAACGTGTCCAACCGGGAGATCTGCCTCAAGGTGGCGGACAAGTGCTATCGTCCCGCGACGCTGAAGATCCTTGACCTGGTCCGCAGGCATGAGGGCCGGTTCCGGGTGGCATACTCGATCAGCGGCGTGGCACTTGAACAACTGGAGCTCTGGGCTCCCGATGTCATCGAGCTGTTCCAGGAGCTGGCCGCCACCGGCGCCTGCGAGTTCATCGCCGAAACCTCCCATCACTCGCTCACCTTCCTCTATGCACGGAACGAGTTCGATCAGCAGGTTGCGCTGCAGGAGCAGAAGATCAGGGAGCTCTTCAGCGTCGAGCCGACCGTATTCAGGAACACGGAGCTGATCTACTCCGACGAGCTGGCCGCTCACATCGCCAGGATGGGCCGACACAAGGCCATCATCTGCGAGGGCGTTGACTCGTTTCTTGGCGACAGGTCACCGAACTTCATCTACGTGCCTCCGAGGTTCGAAGGGCAGCCTGATTCAATGTCCCAGCGACCTGTGAAGCTGCTCCTGAAGAACTACAAGCTGTCCGACGACATCGCCTTCCGGTTCTCCAACCAGGGTTGGTCCGAGTGGCCCCTGACCGCAGAGAAGTTCGCCGGTTGGGTCAATCAGATCAACGGCGACGGATATGTCTGCAACCTGTTCATGGACTACGAGACGCTCGGGGAGCACCAATGGGCCGAGACGGGCATCTTCGATTTTCTTGATGCGCTGCCAGCCAGCATCTACGACGACAACCCGGGTCAGAACGACTTTCTTACGCCGACGCAGTGCCTTCAGAGCTACGAGCCCGTGGGGGAATACAAGGTGCCCAGGTACACGTCATGGGCCGACAGTGAGCGAGATCTCTCCGCCTGGTTGGGCAACTCCATGCAGGACAATGCGGCGGCGGAGCTCTACAAGCTCGAACTGCCGGTCAAGGAGCATCACGAGGCTGGTGACGAGTACATACTCGAGGACTGGCGGAAGCTGACCACGAGTGATCACCTCTACTACATGTGCACGAAGTACTGGTCTGATGGTGACGTCCACAAGTACTTCAGTCCGTACGACAGCCCGTATGACGCCTACATCAACTTCATGAACGTGCTTGACAACATCCGTTCCCGGGTGGGCCGCTAGCTTTCGGCAGCAGCCCGATCCCTCCGATCGCGAGTGGGATCATCAGCGCCGACAATGACTGGCCACTCAGGTGCTGTCCCTCGAACACCGATGCGATCATCCATGACACCATCCCGCCAAGAAGACCGCATCCAAGTGGCGAGATGCGTGCGCTCTTCAGCAGTGTCCAGACCCCGGCCACGAGGACCCAGGCCAGCACCAGGGTCCCGATGATGCCTTGTTCGGCCAGGGTCTGGATGTAGACCGAATGCGGATGAGTCGGTACCAGCCTCTCATGCAGGCTCCCATGCATGATCGATTCCGCCCAGTCCTTCAACGGGCTCTGCATAGCCATGGCAGCCGTCGACCCGTTGCCATGGCCCGTGACCGGTGCTTCCTTGAACGCGATCCAACCGCTCTCCCACCAGTACAGGCGGATGCCCACGGTCGTGCTGATGGAATCCCGATCGACGTACTCGACGGTCTCCATCCATGCAGTGGACATCCTGGTCCAGAGCGTTGCTGAACCGATGTACATCGCCGGAAGGATCACGAGTGCAGCGCCGAATCCGCCGAGCAGGATCGTACGGGGTCGAATCCAGTGACAGATCCAGAGCGAGCATGACACGACGAGGACACCCCCGACGAATCCCAGGGCGACTCCTCGACTCGCGGTCATCAGCAGGCCCAGCAGCGCAAGTGTCGCCAGGATGCCGAGTACGAATCTCGTAGTGAGCTTCCGTGCTTGAGTCATCAATGCGATCTCGACCAGGATGACCAGTACGCAGTATCCACCCAGGTGCCCAGGATGCTTCATGGCCCCGCTGATCCGCATCCCGGCCTCAAGCTCTCCCATCGATGCGAGCATGATCATTTGCATGATCTGGATCGAGTTCTGCACGGCGACCCCTAAGATCAATCCGCCGACGAGGAGCCGCCAGCGATCAAGCACTGGCCAGAGGAGCAATGGCAGCAGGAGCATTCTCATGGCCCCGATATGATCGAATCCCATGCTCCTGTCCGGGGATGGAATGATCATCAGGAGCGAGATCACGAACCAGCATGCCAGCGCCCATGCCAGACTGCTCATGACCAGGGGTGTCAGTGTCCGCCACAGTGTCGGCAGCCGCAGGATGAAATAAACGAGAAGCACGATCAGACTGATCGATGCCGGAGCGGTCGCCAACGGCATGCAGAACAGGGCAATTGCAGCCATCCAGGCATGGACACCATGGCCGAGTGGATCCCTGAGTCGTCCCCACTCGACCTGTCGCCGTATTTCTTCCTCGCTGAATGGTGGAGGCCAGTTTCTGGGCCGCGGTATCGATGAATCGAAGAGTGGCATCGGGTTCACAGCCTATCAGGCACGAAGCCTGCTGGTGGACCTGCACACCCATCGAATGGTCTCGATGACCCGGTCCTGCTGCTCATTGCTCATGTTCGAGCTTGATGGAAGGCAAATTCCTCGATTGAAGAGTTCATCGCATACGCTGCGTCCAGGTTCATGCGTGAAGTATTGACATCCCTCGAACAATGGCTGTCTGTGCATCGGTTTCCAGGCCGGGCGGGCCTCGATGTTGTGTTCCGACAGCAGTTGGACGAGCTGCATGTTCGTCATGGAGATCCTGTCAGCTCGCAGGAGCCCGGCACTGAGCCATCGCGTTGAGGTTCCCCATGGCGCCTCCTCCATCCAGTCGATCGGTGCGTCCGTCCTCAGCTCGGACTCGTATCGATCAAAGATCGCCCTGCGTATGGCAACCCTCGACCCGAGTTTCTCGAGCTGGGCTCGACCGATCGCCGCCAGAATGTTGCTCATCCTGTAGTTGTATGCACAGACCTCGTGTTCGTACCATGGCTTTGGCTCCCTGCCCTGCGTCGCCAGGTGCCGGGCCTCCTCGACCAATTCGCCATCGTCGCTGACAAGCATCCCGCCGCCGGACGTCGTGATGATCTTGTTTCCATTGAAGGAGTAGACGCCGACCCTCCCGATGGTTCCGCTGCTTCGGCCTCCGCAGGTTGCGCCGAGACTTTCAGCGGCATCCTCGAGCACGGGGATGTCGTGTTCCTCGCATATCCGACAGATCTGCTCCATGTCCGGGCTCTGGCCGTAGAGACCAACGGTGATCATCGCTGCTGGGAGTCGCCCCTCCGCCTTTGACTCCTCGAGTGCACGTGCCATGGCGTTCGTGGAGACCGTCCAGCTCATCGGATCAGAGTCGAGAAAGATCGGCTCGGCCCCGAGGTAGAGAATCGGATTCGCACTGGCAACGAACGTCATGCTCGGGCAGAGAACTCGATCGCCGTTTCGAACGCCCAGGAGTCTCAGTCCGAGATGAATGGCCGCCGTGCCCGAACTGAGGGCGACGGCATGTCCTGCTCCGACCATGCAGGCAAGTTCCTCCTCGAACGCCTCGAGATCCGGACCCGCCGGCGCGATCCAGTTCGAATCGATGGCCTCCTGGACATACAAGGCCTCGGTCGAGCCCAGGTGGGGGGGTGACAGCAGGACCGGCCTGTCCAGGTGTGCCCTGTGGTGCATGCCGACCGGTCTTCCCGCATCATCGATGACCGGCAGTTGGTCAATGCCATGTCGATCCATGATCCGTCGGCATTCCACCAGAGTCGTTCCAGGACTGACGATCACCGGACCATCGTGTTCGGCTGTTCCCAGCGGATCATCAAGCCGACAGCCGCCCAGGAGCAATCTCCTGAGGTCACCGTCGGTGATCGTCCTCAGCAAGCGTCCCTGCTCATCGATCAAGAGCAGGATTCGACGACCGGTTCCGTCAAGTCGTTCCAGGCAGTCCCGGATGCTCACGCCCCCGTCGACCAGTATGTCATCGATTCCAAGCATGCCGGTTCTTCCATGCCACGGGACGGATCACTCCGATGAAGACCCCTGACTGGATATCGGCACAAATGCCCCGTGCTCTCGCTTCAGGTGTTCTCCTGCATCCATGCCTGCAGCTGGAGAACATTCCAGAGTCGTCGATCGGCGTTGATCCTCCCGGACTGGTGCGCCTTCCACAGGGCGGTGATCGGTTCGGGTCGGAGCAGTCCTTCCTGATGAAGTCTTCGTGGCTCGATCAGTTCGGATGCCCACTCTCGCAGGTCGCCCCTGAGCCAGTCCCCGATCGGGGCGGCGAAACCCTGCTTTGGAGCGTCGACGAGATCGGCCCCGATCCTGGACTGGAGCCACCGCCTGAGAATCCACTTGCCCCTGCCGTGTCGGATCTTCATGCTGGTCGGGGTCTCGGCCGACAGGGCGACCATGCGTTCATCCAGCAAGGGAACCCGGGCCTCCAGTCCCACGCTCATCGAGGCCCGGTCGAGCTTGACGAGGATGTCGTTTGGCAGGTACCCGATGAGATCCAGGACCGCCAGTTGCAGGGGCTGGTCAAGATCCGAACCCGGGAGTGTCGACCCGTCGAATCCCCGCGGCACGTGTTCCACCAGCACGGTTCCCGGATCAAGCCATCCCGACACGAGCCGATGGTGCAACTGCCTCATGTCGCGTGCATGCATCAGGCTCGCCAGCTTATGAAGGTGTGCTCCGACACGCCGGTGCCTGCTCGTCGATGGAAGAAGTCCCTGGATCAGCCTGCCCGCACGATCCAATGCATGCTCAGGCGTCTGCGTGAGTGACCATGAGATCATCCTCGTCAAGGAGGAGGGTATCCATTGCATCATGCCCAGGAGTACCGGGGCCCAGAGGTGCCTGTTGTATCCGGAGAACAGTTCATCACCACCGTCACCTGAGAGGACGACTCCGACATGCTCCTTCGCAAGGCGACACACCATCCACGTAGGTATCGCGGACGCATCACCAAAGGGCTCGTCCCAGGCCCGGGGCAGCTTCAGGATCGCATCGATCGCCTCCGACGCATCCAGCTCGAGCTCGTGATGCCGTGTTCCGATCCTGCGAGCGATCTCCCTTGCCTGATCGGCCTCGTCGTAGGCCTGATCCCCGAATCCGATCGTGAAGGAATGAACCGGGGCGTTCGAGATCGATTGCATCGCCGCCGTGACCATCGAGGAATCGATCCCGCCCGAGAGCAGCACCCCGATGGGAACGTCCGAGACCACCTGGTCTCGAACGACTTCAGGGAGGACCGCATCCAGGCGTTCAATATGTTCCTGCGGATCCTCGGAACTCCGCCGACGGGATGCATCTGTGAACTGCACCATCGTGTCATGGAACGTGGATTCACGGAGCTCCCCGGTGTCCAGATCGAACCGGATCAGGTGCCCAGGAAGAAGCTTCCACGCATTCCTGTAGATGGTCAGAGGTGCCGGGACACAGTCGAGTTCCAGGTAGCATGCGACAGCGGGATTCGAGATGGCTGGATCGAAACCGGGTACCTGTCTCAACACGGACGTCGTGGACCCGAACGCGATGACCGAGCCGGCCCGACCCCAGCAGAGTGGCTTGATTCCCAGGCGGTCCCGTACCAGCGTCAGCGTGTTTTCTTGACGATCCAGCACCGCCAGCGCGAACATGCCACGAATTCGATCGAGTGCATGCTCCAGTCCCCACCTGGCGATCGACTCGACGAGCACTTCCGTGTCACCCGTGCTCCTGAGTGAGAGTCCGCCTGATTCCAGCATCGAGCCCAGTTCCCGGTAGTTGTAGATCTCCCCGTTGTAGACGAGCGTATATCTCTGGTCCCTGCTGGAGATCGGCTGGGAGGCGGCTTCGCTCAGATCGAGAATCGAAAGCCTCCTGTGACACAGGCCCATGCCGGTACGGGGATCCATGATCAATCCATGGTCATCGGGGCCGCGAGAACTGACCGCGTCTGACATCCTCCTGAGAACGGCTTCAGGATCCTTGAGGACATGTTCCCTGTCGATGAAGCCCGCTATTCCGCACATGCCATCAGGATTCCTGGGTCCAGCGCGGTCGATTCATGACTCTACCGGAGTGGATGTCGTCCCCCGACCACCCTGGCCGGCGTTCTCGTAGCCCGTCACGGCCCTGGCGAGGCATCGCCGCACTTCTTCCGAATCACGGTTTGTGATCGCCAGTTCCATGTCCCCGAGTATCGGATCAAGCTGGTCCTGCTCAAGATGATCCTCGTTGGCCTGCATGATCTTCGGATGGTCGGTGGGTTTCTCGTCCGTTCCGATCAACAGTTCCTCGTGGAGCTTCTCGCCCGGTCTCAGCCCCGTGAACACGATCTCGATGTCCCCGTCCGGGTTGCTCCGGTCCCTCGTGGAGAGGCCGGCGAGGCTGATCATGTTCCTCGCAAGATCAACGATCTTGACAGGTGATCCCATGTCCAGGACGAACACCTCGCCACCGGATCCCATCGACCCGGCCTGAACAACCAGTTCGACTGCTTCTGGGATCGTCATGAAATATCGGTTGATGCCGGGGTCGGTCACCGTCACGGGCCCCCCGGCCTGGATCTGCTTCCTGAAGATCGGCACCACGGATCCGGATGAACCGAGGACATTGCCGAAGCGGACCATCACGAATCTCGTTCCAGTGGATCTGCTCTGCATCGCCTGGAGAATCATCTCCGCCATTCTCTTGGATGCCCCCATCACGCTGGTGGGTCGCACGGCCTTGTCCGTCGAGATCAGCACGAAGGTCTCAACTCGATGCGCGGCGGCTGCTTCGGCCACGGTCTGGGTGCCGATCGCGTTGTTGAATACACCTTCGATCTCGTTGTGCTCCACGATCGGAACATGCTTGTAGGCCGCTGCATGGTAGATCGTGTCGATGCGGTGGCTTTCGAGGATTTCATCAACCAGTGGACGATCCGTGACGCTTCCCAGCAGGAATCTGAACGAGGAGATGTTGATCGATTCCTTCTCCGCCATGGAGGTCAGTTCACTTTCGATTGAATGAAGGTTGAACTCCGAATTGTCCATCAGCACGAGTCGTTCCGGTTTGAGCCGGAGAACCAGTCGGCAGAGCTCGGACCCGATCGAGCCACCCGCCCCCGTGACCAGGACCGACTTGCCCGTGATGCATGCATTGAGAAGCTCGGTGTCCGGCTTGACCTGGTCGCGGCCGAGCAGGTCGCCGATCGCAAGTTCACGAAGGTCCGACAGGTCGGCAGTTCCCGAGAGCAGTTCCTGCAAAGTCGGGACCGTCATGACCTTCAGCCCGAGCGAGCGGAGCGACTCAATGATCTCAAACCGCCTGCTCCGCATCACGCTCGGGAGCGCGAGCATGACACCGGACACTCCGTACCTCCTGCGGTGTGATGCGAGCATCGAGGGTGAAATCACCCTCAGGTTCCGTATTCGGCTGCCCCTCAACTGTGGATTGTCGTCGACGAAGGCCGTCACCTCGTACGTCCGATCGGCTTCGAGCGTGGACAGCAGTCGGGCACCGGCGGTTCCCGCTCCGTAGATCACAACCTTGCCTCGCTTCGGCTCGATCATCTGGCGGATCATGTTCCTGGCACCAAGCCGGGCACCCCCCATGAGCATGAAGCTGACGAGGGGGAAGATCACGAAGAAGCCACGCGCCATGCCTTCTCCCCGATCGACCAGGAATGCGATTGCAAGCATCAGCAGGGTCGTCACAAGGACAGATTTGGCCAGGTTGATGATCAACTGGGACCCGATGAACCGTATGATCTCAAGGTACAGTCCGAAGAGCATGTTGCACGTGATCCCGATGAATGGCGCAATCAGGATCAGCCACCAGTGAATTCTGAATTCAACGGGATCAAGGCCCAGCCAGACCAGCAGTGACAATGTGGCTGCGGATGGCAGAAGCACCGCATCCGCTGCGATCATCAGCAGGCGTTTTCGTTGCCTGGACAGGTTGCTCATGGACTCCTGGATACTCATCTGAACCCAGTATAGCAGTGGCCGGTGACGGATCGGATCCTTCTGACAGCCTTCAGGTCCGTGTCAGGACCTCGCCATCAAGCTTGTAGCGAGCGCCGGTGTGCGGGCAGGTGCATTCAGATACGCCCGTCAGCGGCAGATCAAGCTGTTCGCCGAAGTCGCTCATCCACCCGATCTGCCTGGCGGGTACACCGGCGACCAGGGCGAAGTCGGGAACGTCGCGATTGACGACTGCACCTGCAGCCACGAAGGCATGGCTTCCGATCGTCGTTCCGCAGATGATCGTGCAGTTGGCACCGAGTGTCGCGCCCCTGCGTACGATCGTGTCCATGTACTCATCCTTGCGGGTGATGGCGGATCTCGGGTTGTACACGTTGGTGAAGACCATGCTCGGACCGCAGAAGACATCGTCCTCGAGCACGACGTTGTCATACACGGAGATGTTGTTCTGGATCTTCACGTTATTGCCGATGCAGACCTTGTTGCCGACAAATACGTTCTGGCCGAGGGAGCATCCGCTTCCGATGACCGCATCCGCACAGACATGGCAGAAGTGCCAGATCCTGGACCCGGATCCAACCGATGCGCCATCGTCGACGACAGCAGTCTCATGGATCATCACGTCATCAGCAATCGTTCCGGGCACTGTGATGTCTCCTGGGATGGGGTCTGTTCAGTAATGCAGCGGGAGTCCGACCGTCTTGTTGTCACGAGCGGACATGTAGGTCGCTATGAGCAGTTCCAGCGACTTCAGTCCCTCGCGTCCATCGGTCTCGGGCTCGGCATTCCCTCGCAGCACATCGATGACGTTGTGATAATAGGCAGGATGGCCAAAGCCATAAATCGAGGTCACCTGATAGCTCGCGTCATTGATCTGGGCATCGTAATCCCTCTCGTCGGCAAACTCCCACTTGAGGATCTCGTTGACGGCCATGCCGCCGATGATCACCGACCCGGTCTCTCCGAGAATCGTGATCGAACCTTCAAGGTTCTTCGGATAGGCGAGCATCGTGACGTTCATTGATCCGAGTGCGCCATTCCGCCAGCGGATGTTCATCACTCCCGTATCCTCGACCTCGATGTCGCGTTCCCTGGTCGCCGTCATCGCATGGATGCATTCGACGGGTCCGACAAGCCAGTCGAGAAGATCGACATAATGGCTGGCCTGGTTCATGAAGGCGCCGCCATCCAGTTCCCATGTACCTCTCCACTTGGCGGAATCATAGTACTCCTGGGGCCTGGTCCAGAACACGTTCACATTCACCATGTGAATGCGACCGAACCGCTTCTGCTCGATGGCCTTCTTCAGGAGTTGCAGGGTCGCGTTGAACCGATTCTGCTTCACCACGAACAGGTGAACATCGGCTTTGTCCGCTGCACGAACCATCCTCAGGCCATCGTTCCATCTGGTGGCCATGGGCTTTTCGGTCATCGCGTGGATTCCGCGATCAACGACTTCGATCACCTGCTGTGGATGCTGCCCGCTCGGTGTGCAGATCGATACCAGGTCGAGTTCCGTTGAATCCAGCATCGACTTGAGGTCGACATGCCTGGCCGCGGATGTCTCCATGGCTTCAAGCCTCTCCGGGCAGGTGTCACAGACCGCGACCAGCTCAAGGTCATCCTTGAACTGATCGATCGCCTTCATGTGGTTGCTCGAGATGCGACCACAGCCGACGATGCCCACACGAATCTTCCTGTCAGTGATGGTTTCTGGCATTCTTCTGGCTCCCGCGAGGGGCGGAAAGTGTATCCGAAATCACCATCCAGGTGTGCTCAGCATGCTGTTGGGGCCTCTAGGATCGCCTCCAGGGTATCAATAACATGCTGTTGCTCTCCGTCGGTCATCGATGAGAACAGGGGGATCGTAACGCTGCCTCTCCAACGGGCCTCTGCTCCAGGGAAGTCTCTGGCATCATGTGCTTCATCAAGACGGCATTCCTGCCTCCAGTAGCTCATCCTGTGCAATGGCTTGTAGTGGACGCTGGTCGCGACCCCCCTCTGGTTCATCTCGGAGATCAACTGGTCCCTGTCAACCGGTGCTTCCGGATCCAGCATGACCGGGAAGATATGCCATGCATGATCCGATCGAGGCACCGTGCAGGCCGGAAGACCCAATCCCACGAGCTGCTGAAGCTCGGACATGTACCGCGTCGCCAGCTCGATCCTGCGTTCATGCATCTGTTGGTGCCGTTCGAGCTGGGCGAGGCCGATTGCGGCGGCTGTGTCGGGCATGTTGTACTTGTAGCCGGGAGCGATGATGTCGTACTCCCATCCTGCTCCGGGCCTGGAGAACCTGTGCCATGCATCACGATCGATGCCATGCAGTCTCATCGTCCTCATCCGCTCGGCAAGCGTGTCATCCTCGGTCGTGACCATTCCGCCCTCGCCGGTGGTCATGGTCTTGTTCGCGTAGAAACTGAAGCAGGTGACGTCGCCGATCGTGCCGATCATCGAATCGCCGATTCTCGCGGGAAACGCATGCGCCGCGTCCTCGATGATTCTGACGCCTCGTGCGCGACATAACTGCAGGATTCCTCTGCCGGAATCCGAATCCAGCATTGCGGCAGGATGGCCTCCGAAGTGCACGACCATGAGAATTCCTGCATCCGGATTTGATTCCAGCCCCTTCTCCACGATCTCGGGGGTCAGCAGTCCTGAGGTCGGATCAACATCAAGCAGGACGGGGTTCGCGCCGAGGTACCTGGCCACTTCAGCGGTGGCGGTGAAGGTCATGGTGGGAACCAGTATCTTCGTTCCAGGCCCGGCACCAAGGGCTTCCAGGGCCAGGTGAAGTGCCGAGGTGCAGGAGTTCACCGCCAGTCCGTGTCGTGCTCCGATGATCCCTGTGAACTGCTCCTCGAGCATTCCCGCGAATCGGCCCGTCGTCAGCCATCCGCTTTCCAGGACCTCCTTCAGGTACTGGTACTCGTTTCCCGACGCGTCGACCCTTGCGAATGGAACCTTGATTTCCGGCCTGTCTTCCATGAGTCTCATCCTACAGATGATCCTGTCAGCGTGACGTACCCAGCAGTGTCTTCAGGATGATGCCAATATCCCCAAGCAATGATCTTGAGGCCACGTACCTGCATGACAGTTCGAGCTTCCTTGGGAGTATCTCCTGCCCGTAGGTCCGCTCCGGATCATCAGATGCGGCGAGGAGCTCCTCCTCGTTCCGGTAGGCGATGCTTGCCGGATCGGTGATCCCCGGTCGAATCGACAGCACCTTCAGCCATTCCGGATCGTCCAGTCTCACCCATCGGGGGACTTCTGGTCTCGGTCCCACCAGTGACATCTCGCCGACCAACACGTTCCAGAGCTGGGGAAGCTCGTCCAGCTTGGTCCGTCGCATGAACCGACCGACCCCCGTGATCCGATCGTGATTGCCCGGTTCGAACTGCCGCTTTTGCCTGTCCTCGTCAACTCGCATCGATCGGAACTTAAGCAGCGTGAATTCAACACCATCACGACCGACGCGTACCTGCCTGAACAGTATCGGCCCCCTGGAGCCACACTTGACCAGGATCGACAACAGTGCGAGAAGCGGGGCCAGCAGGAGCAGGCCCAGGAATGACGCTCCAATGTCGAAGCACCGCTTGGTTGCCATCATGCGCCTTCTGTGAAAGCGTGCCCTGGCCTTGGTATCCAGGCGATCACGTGGGTCCTGAGGAATGGTAGAAGATTGAGAAGATCGTACATGCGTGGTGACATGCCGCATACCAGGCGTTCCACCGGTGGTGCCAGCGTCACCCTGAAGACATGTTCGGGAGGAGCCGGAAACAGTTCTCGCACGCGCTTGACTGGAACTCCCCTGACATCCGGATTGCGTGGATTGTCGACGGTGAAGTCATACCAGAGAATTGCTCCTCCCGGCCGCACCAGTCGCCACATCCGATCAGCAAGCTGTTCCTGGAACCGGTCGTCAAGGATCGATGTGAACACCGTACTGCAGAACACGACGTCGAAGCTCTCGTCAGGTTCAGTGATTTTCCGGGCATCTCCCTCGAGGATCCTGACATCATCAGGCAGTGCATCTCTCGTGGCAGCAGCCCGCTCCGGCAGCAGTTCGCTCCCTGCGATGTTGCACGAACTCATGCCCCATTCCATGAACTGCCTGAGATCGCTGCCGTGACCGCAGCCAATCTCCAGCAGCTTGAGATCCTGCATTGGCGGCATTGTGCTCCTGGCCAGTAACCGGTGATAGATCCTGTTCCTCTCAGCGGCCATGCAAAGAAGACGAGTCCTCTGGCTGCTTGGACACGAGTCGGAACGCCGGGCATATCTATCCTTGATCAGTTGATCTTCGCCGCTCACTAGGTCCCCTTGCTCGTGTTGGACATTGCGGACAACGCCTTGTCGGCCAAGATTTTCAAGTCCCTGTTCTCGAGCACCCAGGTTCTGCCCGAATTGCCAAGCTCCGCTCTTTCCTTTTGGCTCATCGCCTGCATCTCGATGACTGCTTCGGACAGCGCATCAGGATCCTCAGCTCCGATCGACAATCCACATTCGGCTTCAGCCACGATGTCATTGCCCGCGTCAATCCCCTGGATGATTGGTTTGCCGGCCATCATGTAGTCCATCAGCTTGTTTGGGCTGATGCCGAATCTGTACAGAGGCTGCTTTCTCCATCCAATGTAGAGCACATCCATCGATTCAACGAATCTCCTGACGGCCCTTTTTGGAATCGCGTCAAGGAAATGCACGTTTTGAAGTCCGATGGATTGCTTGGCTGCCACCAGATCCTGCTTGAGGCTCCCGTCGCCAACAAGCAGGAATGACACACCCTTTCCTTCGAGTTGATTCGCTGCATCAAGCAGGGTGTTGAGGCTGTTTGCTGGGCCATGTGAGCCCGCATATCCAACCAGCATGTGTCCTTGTGCACGGCATTCGTCGATAGTTGACTGGACGTGATCGGGCAATGGGAGTGCCGAGGAGTTCCACTGATCGATATCAATGCCATTGGGAACATGGTGGAATCTGCCTGATCCAAGCCCGTGTTCTGTCAGGTGGCTCTCTGTCAGTGGAAGGATGGAGATCACGCTACTTGCGTTCCGGCACAACATGTTCTCGCCGATCTGTAGCATGAGCATGAACGGGTTCCATCGCGAAATCCCCCCGAGTTCGATCGGCGATAACGGCCAGAGGTCGTGGACCTCGTAGATCAATGGGATGTCGAATCTGCGAGCGATCCGTATTGTCGAGAAGGCATCGAGTGTATGTGTTGAACTTGCAATCACGCATGAGGGGGGATCATCCGCGAGCAGATTCGGCAGCTTGTAACGCGCCAATCTCGAGAATGAGAGCATGCTTCTCGCACGAGCCAGTCCGTTGCCATGGTATGTGGGTGTCTTGAACCAGATGTAACGCACGCCGTCGATGAATTCTTCTTGGTGCATGCCTTTGAAGTTCGGATTGACTTGTCGAACATGCGAAAATGAGCCTGCCGCGATCGTCACCCTGTGCCCGGACCTTGCCCACTCGCGAGCAAACTGGAACGGCCTGTACTCCATTCCGTGTCTTTCAGAGCCGGCATACTGGTTGACAAGAAGAATATGCATCAATTGATTGGCGTATCAGGGTCCAGCGACGCATCTCGTTTTCTGACCAGCCAGCACGCGATGCCAAAGAGTGCAAGGTAGGAGATCGTGATCCCAGCAGAGAGCATAGCAACAGTTGTTACTGCCGAATTTCCCATGCCCCATGGAACAATGATCGAGCCGCACACGATGGTTATGTTGGCGATTTCCCATTTGAGTTGAAGGTCCTGTCTTTCAAGTATCAGTATGACCTGGCTGATTCCCGGAATCAGCAATTGGAGTGCAACTGCTAACGAGAGAATCTGGGCATATGTTCCCACGCTCTCCCATCGTGATCCAAGTATTAGACCGAAGCCCCATGGCCCGAGTGCTGCAAGCATGATTGCGAAGACAAGACTCAAGGCGAATATTCCAATTGCCATCTTTCGGAACAGGGGTGTCAATGGAATGTTTTCATGGATTGCACGGGTCGACTCCTTCAGGAAGACAGGCAGGATTCCACCTTGAATCGCAGTCGGCGGCGCTCCTATGAATCGAATGCACATGAAATAGATGCCCGCGACCTCTGGGCTGTACAGCGATGCCAGGAGCAGCGAGGGCATGTGAAGGCCCATGGAGTTCAGGAGTGAACCTGGCAGGCTGTATTTTGGAAATCTCGAGTACCTGCGAGCGTTGGCCCTTACCGATGAGAATCGTGCGACTGTCATTCTGGGGCCATTGCTCCCGATGATCACGGTCGCAAGAGTCAGTACCCATGCGACCTCGCCAGCACAGAAGCCAACAACCAGCCAGAAGGAACTCGGATTGATCAGGCCTGCAGTAATGTAGACCACTGCCATCGTCACTCGACCTGTCAGCTTTGCAATTGCAATTTGCCTGTATGCCTCCTTTCGGGTGCACCAGGCGCTCAGCACCTCTCGCAGGCCCATGAGCATAAAGGCGGCAACGATCAGCCATTGGACATCAAGTAATGAGGAGACTTCGAATTTCGAAATAAGGCTGCTGCCAAAGGCAAGGATCAACACCGTCAGCAGAAGGGAAGTGCATGGAAGCAGGATGATGCACAGGGCCAGTATGGAAGTGGACTTCCTGTCTGATCGTGGCAATGGTATTGCTTGCTCGTACTTCAGGACGGCCATGATTCCGAGTATCGAGGTCATGCTCACGAACACGGCAAGCGTTCCGAATTGCTCGGGGGAGTACAGCCTGCTCAGGATCGGGGTCGTTGCAAACGTGATCAGCTGTCCGATCGCCGTCGCTGATGACAGGAGATAAATCGGCCTTGCATATGCAAGAATGCCTGGGGTGTGCGGCTGAATATCAGATCCTGATTTCATCATTCACCATGTGATCATGGTCGTGGAGTTCATGCTTGTGATGAGGCTCCGATTCGATTGCGACACCTATTTCTGGACGTGTCGTTCAGTTCAGGTGCAGGCCTTGCGTGAGTATAATTGACCAATTCCCACATGATCACCCGGCTCATGCACGAGACGCCACGCGGAATCTGGATATGCGTCGACAATTGTCCGGGTTGGCATTGACAGTCAACGTCTATTGTTCCGAATCCGGATCTCTGGAGCAAGGCTCGGGTGCATGGGAGACTGTCCAGTCTTCGGCCATATCGTGCTGTAACGTTGAATGCGCGGTGGAGCCAAGGCAGCCGCATGATGCGTATCACAGCGAAAACCCGGAGAGCCATGGGGCTCTCCGGGCATCAGTTCGAGGTGTGATTCATGCCCTGGAGATCGGTCGGGCATGATGTCTTTCGGGGGTCCAGCTTCGCAGGAGGATATCCCCTCATGTGCACTGTGGCACATTGGCATTCAGGCTTCTGCCAACCTGAATGGACCTTTCAAGCGGAAAGGTCAGTTGCGGCGACGTCGCCTTGCAGCAAGTCCAGCAAGTCCAAGGAGTGCGACTGCACCCGGTGCCGGGACGATCTGCTGCATCTCGATGACGACATTGTCCATGCCGCTATTCATCGAGATGGCCAAATCCTCCATCTTGATGGAGAAGGAGCTGGCAAAGCTCGTGTCCAGTGCCACGTTGTGGATCGTCGAATTTCCATTGACTCCAAGGATCGTGTCAAAGACGCTCTCTCCGTTCGCAGAGACATCGAGCGAAACCTCGTTGAATGGAGTTCCGTAGCCCGAGACGTCGAAGGAAACAATCCTGATTTCCCATCCTTCAGCGGCATCGAACGTGATCGTTCCTGCAGCATGTTCTGATGCGTCCATATCCCAGGCAAACAGGACACCTTCGGTTCCATAGCCTTCGCCCCACCAGTGAAGGTGTTCGCTCGAGATGCTCAGATTCTCATTCGGAGCACCCCAGCCACTGCCTCCACCTGGTGAATCAAACGTGTATGCGATGAACTCTGCATTTGCAGAAGCTGTGATCGCGGACACGAGGATGGCGCATCCAATGCCGATACGAGTTTTCATTTGTAGATCTCCCTCTTCCTTTCCCTCAAACTTAATATCAGGTTCCCTCAAACCTGATCCTGGATTCCCTCAAACCCAGTGAACGAACTATACCTGTCAGAAAACGCAATACAACCCTTGGACACGAATGTTTTCAATCTCGGTGTCATTTCGATCATATTCCTGTGTTATCGGTCGCTCGGGTCCGAAAACCACTTGCCACGGGCCCATTCGACGAGGGTATGGCGCACACAAGGTCCAATAAACATGCGATGGAAGCAGGATTCGCGTTGCAGTAATTGGATCAGCTGGCTTCTTCAAGGCCATCCAGGCCATGAGCACGCATCTTCTTGTACAGGGTCGTCCTGTTGATCTGCAACTGGTCGGCGGTCTTCTGCCTGTTCCAGTTGTTGATTTGAAGGGCGTGCTCGATGATCCGCCGCTCCGGTTCCTTCAACGCGATCGAGAGAGGTAGCACGTCATCATGCTCGAGTTCGCCTGCCAGTTGCAGGTGGCTTGATCCAGGGGCAGTGGGTGAGGTATCTGTTGTCCGGACATGCTTCGGAAGCAGTTCGGGCCCGATGATCGTGCCCTCGGAGAGCACTGCGGCCCGTTCGACGATGTTCTGCAGTTCCCTGATGTTGCCTGGGTATCCGTACGAGACCAGCGCGTCCATCGCCTCGTTGCTGAACCCGATGATCTGCCTGTCCAGTTCGACTGCGTGCTGCTGGAGGAAGTGTGCGGCCAGTGACGGGATGTCCCCGGCCCGTTCCGACAGTGGGGGCAGGCTGATTGGCATCACGTTGATTCGGTAGTAGAGATCCTGGCGGAACTGCCCTTCCATAACCATCTGCTCCAGGGGCTGGTTCGATGCCAGGAGGACCCGGACATCGACTCGACGGGTCTCCGTGGAGCCGACTGGTTCGAAACTTCGCTCCTGCAGGACACGCAGCAGCTTCAACTGCATCGCCGGAGAAGCAGAATTGATCTCGTCCAGGAAGATGGTGCCGCCTTCGGCAGCCATGAAACGACCTTCCTTGTGCACGTAGGCGCCGGTGAAGGCTCCCTTGGCATGACCGAACAGCTCCGATTCGAGCAGGGTTTCCGGGATCGATCCGCATGCGAGTTCTACGAACGGGCCATCTCGCCTGTCTGATTTCTCGTGGATCGAGCGAGCCACAAGCGACTTGCCCGTCCCGCTCTGGCCGGTCATCAGCACGGTTGTTCGCGTCGAGGCGACGGCATCAACCTGGCTGAGAATCTCCTGCATCCCAGGATTGTCGCCAAGGATCATGGTGCCAGGCGCGTTTCGGGCATCACGCCCTCTTGTCACCGGCGTTCCCAGGGCATGCCTGCTGATCGCCCTCGTGACTGCCGACAGGAGTTCGCGATCGACCACTGGCTTGACCAGGTAGTCGATGGCGCCCCATCTCATGGCTTCGACGGCTCCATCGATGCTGCCGAATCCGGTGATCACGATTGGAACGGTGCCGGACTTCAACTGGACGACCATCTTGATCAGGTCCAATCCACTCCGGTTGCCGGGGAGGGTCATGTCCGTGAGCAGGACATCGAAGTGATCGTTCGACTCCGCGGCCTCCTCCAGGATCCTTGCTGCCTGGTCATGTTCCGCAGCGGTCACGACATTGAATCCCTGCTCCAGGAGCATTGACTCGAGCGACTCACGCACGAAGAGATCATCATCAACCACGAGGATCGTGTTGTTCTTGCTGTCCATCAGGTTGCCTCTTTTCCTGCAGTTGCGACCAGCAGATCAAATCGTGCCCATGCAGTGAGAAGGGCCCCAGCCCCTCCAGGCACGTTCTCTAGCCTGAGTCCTCCGCCCATCTTCTCCAGGATCCTCCTGGACAGATCAAGACCGATTCCGTTCCCATGAACCCCGTCTTTGGTGAGGCCGTCTCCCGTATCGAGCACCTCAAGTCGGACCATCCCATCACCCATTGAGCACCGGATCATGACCTCGTGGTGTCCTGAGATCGGAAGTTGTCCCGAGTGCATCGATCTGCAGCATGAATCGATGGCGTTTCGAACCGTGTTCAACAGAACCGGACCCAGTGGGCCGATCGGTGTCTGCTTCAGCTCAGGTGCCACGATCACGTGGAGATGAATGCCGTTTTCGGAGGCCCGGGGCGTTTCGCATTGGACCGACTGATCAAGTGCGTGGGGGATCCGGTCACTGGCCCTGAAAAACACGGCTGGATTCTCCAGCAGATCAGTGTCTCCCAGGGTTCGCTGGATCAACTCGGCCATTCGTGTCATGGCACCTTCTGCACTGGATAGCGATGACAACACCCTGCTTCCGGATTGATCCGAACCAAGGTGGCGACTGGCCAGACGGACCTGTCTCAAGGAGCCGTCAAGCAGCGAATTCAACTCATGGGCCAGTTCTCTGGCACCCGTATGCTCGTGCGTACCCATGGGGGTGCTCTTCGTCCTCAACAGCCAGGCTCTTGAACTCGTTAGCTGCAGATCGAAGATTCCACATTCACAGATACCGGTTGTTCAGGAAGCATGATTTATAGGACGCACAGGCATAAGTTCCATGACTTATGCGATTTTTTGATTGCGATCCGCCATTTATCGAATAGGTTCATGACTTCGCGGCAGCACAGCGGTGAAGGAGGAGACACCGTCGTGATCTGCCGCATTTTTATTTTGCCTTAAAGCCATATTTGGCAGTGCTTTAAGTCGGCCTTGGATGATGTGTCCAGGTCGCCTCAATCCTGATCATGACCGTCAATCGGTCTGCCTGGATTCGATCATCGCAAATACAACTCTTGGAAGATCAATATCGCAGGTCCCATCCACTACACTGGTGGTCAATTCAATTCGAATCGCCCTTATGCCAGAACCAGAACAGGACTACTGATCCAGCATCCAGGAGCTTACGCATGATCGCTTCAGTCATCTCCAGACAACTCCATTCATTGGCACGACTTGTCAGCAGCAGCATGACTGCAGCATGTGTAGCCGTTTTCGCGTTTACAGCCATGCCAGGTATCGATCCGATCAGTTCCATCCTGGATTCGGGCAACTCTGCATCAGCCCAGGATGGTGGTCGTGGAGGCCAGGGCCGTGGAGGCCAGGGGCGTGGCGGTCAGGGCCGAGGTGGCCAGGGCTGGGGTGGTGGTGGTGAGGGCGATGCTGTCTCAAGACCCAGTCGTCGTGGCGGTGGTGGTGGCTCAGGTGGCCCCATGGGTCGCATCATGCGGCAGTTCCGTCCCGACTTCGAACGTCGTGACATCCAGTTGTTCGTCGAGATGCTGGAACTTGATGACGGGCAGAAGGTCGTTCTCGAAACGCTCTTCGAGGATTACGACGATGAATTCCGACCTCGGGCCGATGAAGCAAGCGGCGAACTCCGAGACGGCCTGCGAGAGATGATGCGAAGCATGTTTACTGGTGGGCCTCAGAACTGGCGTGAGTCGTTCGGTTCGATTCGCCAGGAACTGGAGGAGATGGGTGACATCGATGAGGAAACTCGTCGACAGATCATGCAGGAGCGAATGCAGGAAATGCAGCAGCAGATGCTCGAGGATCGCGTCAACAGCGGTGCCGATGCCGAGATGCGGGAGATGATGTCGGTCCTGATCGATGTCTACCAGGACTTCGTCGCTCAGAAGCAGATGATGCGTGATGGATTCCTCTCTTCCTTCAAGGAGCAGCTGTCCGAAGGCCAGCTGCAGGGCTGGGATTCCTTCGAGCGATTCCTGATGAGGGAGAAGACGCTTCCAGAAGGACGTCTTTCCGGTGAGAGCACCAATCTCTTCTACGTGATCGACAAGATGGGCCTCGAGCCCGAGATCTATGCCTCGATCTCCCCGACCCTCGACGATTACGAGGTCGCTCTGCACAACGCTCTTATCCAGCGCAATGGCTACATTGCCCAGTCGGAGGGGCCGCTGCTGAGGAGCTTCCAGGAAGCAGACATCGATGAGAGCAAGAAGATCTTCGAGCGGCAGATCCAGTTCAGGAAGATGGTGCGGGATATCAATGACCAGTATCGACAGGCGATCGTCAGCGTCATGCCCGAGGATGAAGGCAAGGTGGTCAACGACGAGATCCTGACCGTCTCCTACCAGAGGATCTACCGCGACACGCCCGTCCAGAGGGCCTTCGACATGGTCCTGGAGATGCCCGACTTGAATCCCGATGTTCTCACCTCGGTGATCGCACTCGAGGATGCGTACACGGTCGAGCTCGACCAGATGAACCAGCGCATCGTGACGGCCACGCGACAGCATGAGCCGGCCAGAGAACTTCAGGAGAGCGAACGAAGTGCTGGAATGATGAATGGCACCTTCTCAGGTACGAGCCGCTGGTTCGGCGGAGGTCGCGACGAGGCGGATCCTGTGCGTGATCTCATGGACACTCGCAGCGAGATGGATGCCCGGTACATGGAGCAGCTCAAGGCGATGCTGACCCCTGAACAGGCCGAGGAACTTCCCCGTGTCCGTGTCCGTCGTGAAGGTGGCGGCTGGGGCGGCATGATGGGTGGTGGCGGTGGTGGTGAATGGCGTTTCGAGGACATGCCCGAGCGTATCCAGGAGCGAATGCTCGAGCGATATGACGCCAACAACGACGGCACCATCGACGAGGAAGAGATGGAGACCGCTCGTGAGTCATGGCGACAGCGCATGCAGGAATGGGGCGGTGGTCGCGGTGGCCAGGGTGGTGATGGCGCCGGTGGTCGTGGTGGCCAGGGTGGTCGTGGTGGCCAGGGTGGTCGTGGCGGCGGTGGTCGCGGTGGCCAGGGTGGTCGCGGCGGCGGCGGTCGTGGTGGCCAGGGTGGCCCGGGCGGCGGATCCACCTGATCGACGCGCACAATCCAGCAGGTTTCAGATCGTCGTCGTGCAGGAGTCGAACATCGATGTCGAGAGATATCGTTCGCCGAAGCTGCATGCGAAGGTCACCAGGACCTTGCCCTTGTTCTCTGGGCGTGCGGCGATCCTTGCAGCGGCACATACGTTTGCGCCAGTGGAGACGCCTGCGAAGATCCCTTCCTTGAGGGCCAGCTGACGAGCCCAGTATTCCGCTGCGTCATTGCCGATGGTTTCGATCGAGTCGATCAGCGATGTGTCGCAGTTGGCTGGTATGAAGCCGGCACCGATTCCCTGGATTCTGTGGGGCGCTGGACGTCCGCCTGAAAGAACAGGAGATGCCTCGGGTTCGACCGCGATCGCCTTGATGTCCTTGTTCATTGATCTGAGGTGACGCGTCACCCCCGTGATTGTGCCTCCTGTCCCGACTCCTGCGATGATCATGTCGACCTGGCCATCGGTGTCCTTCCAGATCTCCGGTCCAGTCGTCTTCTGATGGACAGCCGGGTTCTCCGGGTTCTCGAACTGTCGAGGCATCCAACTGTCACTGGTTGCCTCGTGAATCTGGCTCGCCCTCTGGATCGCACCCGGCATCCCCTCGGCGGCAGGGGTCAGTTCGAGCCGTGCGCCGAGCGAGTGCAGGAGCTTCCGACGTTCCAGGCTCATCGATTCAGGCATCGCCAGGCACAACTTGTATCCCTGTGCGGCACAGACGTGTGCCAGGGCGATACCGGTGTTTCCGGAAGTCGGTTCAACGATGAGCGTGTCCGGCGAGATCTGTCCCGACGCAATGCCTCCCTCGATCATCGCCAGGGCGATCCTGTCCTTGATGCTGTTCATCGGGTTGAAGAATTCGCACTTCAGAAGCACCGTGGCATGATCAGTCGGGATCAGCCGCCCCAGGTGGACCAGGGGGGTTCCATGGATCGTCTGGACGATCGACTCGTACGTCCTTGGTTCGTCCATTGTCGTTTCGGACCCCTTGTTCATTAAAACTGGCCTCCAGTGCGGCTGTATCGGCATGATCGGTCCTCGACACGAGTTGTTTCACGTACCATGCCCACCATGGCAGATTCCGAGCCGACACCTGTGGGTGACTCCCCCGATCCGTCCACGACCCTCGGCCGGCCGGTCATTGATCAGATCGCCGACCGGATCACGGAGTCGATCAATGCAGACCCGAGGATCCATCGTCCTCAGGCTTCCCCGCCGCCTGACCAGGGCACGATCACCAGCATGCTCGATACGATCCAGTGGCTGCTGTTCCCTGGATTCACACCTCCGTACGGGCTTGCCGGGGAGGACCTGGCATCCGAGGTCAGGCACAGGCTCGGGCTGGTCGCCGAACTGCTTTCCAGCCAGGTTTTCAACGCTCTCAGGGATCAGTCTGAACGGTCAAGCGGGAAGGGACTGCCACCAGCGGAGCAGGAGCAGGCTGCGGCGGTGCTCACGCGTCGGTTCATCGAGGAGATTCCAAGGCTGGGTCATCGTCTCAGCCTTGATGTCCAAGCCGCCTACGACAACGATCCTGCTGCACGGAACCCGGACGAGATCATCCACTGTCATCCGGGCCTCAGGGCATTATGGATCCACCGGATCGCCCACTGCCTGCACTGTCTCGAGGTTCCATTGATCCCGAGAATGATGTCCGAACACGCTCACTCGATCACCGGGATCGACATACATCCGGGTGCTCGCATCGGCGACAGTTTCTTCATTGATCACGGTACGGGCGTCGTCATCGGCGAGACATCGATCATCGGCAGCCATTGCAGGATCTATCAGGGCGTCACGCTTGGCGCGGCTATCTTCGAACGGGATGACCAGGGGCAGTTGCTTCGCGGAACCAAGCGACATCCCACGCTTGAGGATCACGTCACTGTCTATTCCGGTGCGACCATACTTGGTGGAACGACGATCATCGGAGCAGGCACACAGGTTAACGGTGGAGTATTCCTGACCAAGAGCGTTCCGCCGGGCCATGTTGTTCGCGCTCCGAAATTCGAGTTGACGATACGAAGCAATCCAGAGATGCCACCTTCGTCGTTCCAGATCTGATGAAACGTTCACCGTCGGGCAGGGCGTGCGTCCTTCTGCTATAATGCAAGGTCCTGAACGACTTGATGGAGGTGTTCGATGAGCCTTGATGACCTGATCGTTTCAGCCAGTACCGCCATCTCGACACCACTTGGAGAACGCAGGATCTACAGGCTCGATGCGCTCAAGCAGATCGGCGACATCGATCGGCTTCCACTGAGCATCAAGGTCCTGCTGGAGTCCTGCCTTAGAAGGTGTGACGGACACATCGTCACTCCCGAGCATGTTCAGGCCATCTCCAGGTACGACGCAGCCAGCGTAGGCCAGCAGGAAATCCCGTTCATGCCTGGTCGTGTGGTGCTCCAGGACTTCACCGGGGTTCCCTGCGTGGTCGATCTCGCAGCCATGCGAGGCGCGATGAAGCGGCTCGGAGGCGATCCGTCCAAGGTCAATCCACTGGTTCCCTGCGACCTGGTCATCGATCACTCCATCCAGGTGGATGAGTTCAACTCGGAGATCGCTCTCTCGATCAACAACCGCAAGGAGTTCGACCGTAACCAGGAGCGATACGAGTTCCTCAAGTGGGGCCAGGAGGCATTCGACAACTTCCGCGTCGTGCCCCCGGCGACTGGAATCGTTCACCAGGTCAATCTCGAGCACCTGGCGAAGGTCGTCTGGGATTCCGACGGCGTGCTCTATCCGGACTCGCTCGTCGGTACCGACAGCCACACCACCATGATCAACGGCCTCGGCGTCGTTGGCTGGGGCGTCGGGGGCATCGAGGCCGAGGCGGTGATGCTTGGTCAGCCGGTATACATGCTGCTTCCAGAAGTGATCGGGGTGAAGCTTCAGGGCCGGATGCCCGAGGGAACGACCGCGACGGATCTGGTCCTTCGAGTGACCGAGATCCTCCGAGAACATGGTGTCGTCGGCAAGTTCGTCGAGTTCTTCGGCGAGGGTCTGGATCACATGCCGCTGGCCAACAGGGCGACGATCGCCAACATGGCACCTGAGTACGGCGCCACGATCGGGTTCTTCCCGGTGGATCAGCAGACGCTCACATACCTCGAGTTGACTGGTCGCTCGTCCGAGCTGATCGAGACCGTCGAGCAGTACACGCGGGCACAGGGCCTCTGGCTTGAGCATGGGACCCAGCCGGCCTTCACATCCGTGATCGAGGTGGACCTGTCCACGATCGAGACCTCGCTGGCCGGTCCAAGGCGTCCACAGGACCGGATCGAGCTCAGCCGGATGCGATCACAATGGCACCGGGATCTTGCGGACACGTTCGGGAAGCCGGACCAGGTCGAGATGACCCGCCCGGATCGCTGGATGAACGAAGGTGGTGATGGAAATGAAGCTGAAGCTTCGGCCATGGTCGCCTCTCCCCCGGCCGGACTGGTTGACATGGATGGCTGCCAGTTTGAATTGAGAAACGGAGATGTGGTCATCGCAGCCATCACGAGTTGCACCAATACAAGCAATCCGAGCGTCATGATCGGTGCCGGGATGCTTGCGAGGAACGCGGTCCAGCGGGGCCTCTCGAGAAAACCGTGGGTCAAGACCTCCCTGGCTCCCGGTTCCCAGGTCGTGACCGACTACCTCCAGAAGGCCGACGTGCTCGATGACCTCGAGCGGCTCGGATTCCATGTCGTCGGCTACGGGTGCACCACGTGCATCGGTAACTCCGGTCCCCTCGACGATTCGATCGTCGAGGCGATCGAGCATGCCGACCTCGCAGTGACGAGTGTGCTCAGCGGCAACCGGAACTTCGAGGGGCGCATCCATTCGCATGTGAAGGCGAACTACCTTGCCTCCCCTCCGTTGGTTGTTGCCTATGCGATCGCAGGAACCATTGACATCGACCTTCTGGTAGATCCGATCGGCCAGGACAAGGATGGCAATGACGTTTTTCTCAAGGACATCTGGCCTTCTTCGGATTCCATCGAGCAGTTGGTCGAGCAGTCACTCGGCGACAAGCAGTTCAGGGAGAAATATTCGGATGTCTTTTCCGGCTCAGAGGAATGGCAGCAGATCGCCACCTCCGGATCCGAGTACGAGTTCTCCGACCAGAGCACGTATATCCAGGAGCCACCATTCTTCCTGAATATGACGCTGGATGTTCCCCAGATCGAACCCATCAGGGATGCCAGGTGCCTCGTGCTGCTTGGGGATTCGGTGACGACGGATCATATTTCTCCTGCCGGCTCGATCAAGCCCGACTCTCCAGCTGGCCAGTATCTCAAGGACAATGGCGTTTCAGTCTCGATGTTCAACAGTTTCGGGTCAAGGCGAGGAAACGACCGGGTCATGACACGAGGCACCTTCGGTAACATCCGTATCCGGAATCGACTGGCTCCCGGGACCGAGGGGGGTGTCACGACCGACTTCACCGATGGCAAGGTCAAGTCGATCTACGAGGCAAGCCTCGAATACGCACGTGAGGGAATTCCCCTGGTCGTCCTCGCTGGTGTCGACTATGGAATGGGTTCCTCCCGTGATTGGGCCGCCAAGGGAACCAACCTGCTTGGTGTCAGGGCCGTCATCGCCCGCAGCTTCGAACGCATTCACAGGAGCAATCTCGTCGGAATGGGTGTCCTGCCTCTGGTCTTCAAGGAAGGCCAGTCCTACGAGACACTGGGCCTGGATGGCACGGAGCGATTCGACATCGATGTGCCGAAGGATCCCAGTCCACGACAGGTAATCAGCGTCACGGCGACCCGTTCGGATGGAAGCACTGTCCACTTTGACACGACATGCCGTATCGACACTCCTGTCGAGGTCGACTACTACCGCAATGGTGGTATTCTCCACGCGGTCCTCCGCCGCATGGCAAAGAACTAATTTTCTTCAGCAATACCGCAGTCACTTTCTGATCTCGTCCCGGCCATCGGTACCGTGTGATCATGCGCCCGCTTCGGGAGATCATCGATGGCATGCATCGTCTCGAGCACGCTTGGTTGGGAACGACACCGGCCGATCTCGAGTGGTCAAGCATGCTGCGCCGCGTGAAGCCGGATCCTCTCGATGCCTGGTGCCACGTATGTGGATCATCACTACCGGGAGCAGGATGCGAATGCTGGTGTGAACAACGATCATGTGATGCCGTTTCAACTTTCAATCGGATCTGCAGGCTTGCTCGGTATGACAGGTTCATGTCGACCCTGCTCAAGCAGTTCAAGTACGACGGACACTGGATCATCGGGCGCGTACTTGGTCGACTTCTTGGTCGCCAGTTGACATGCATGATCCCGAATCTACGGCCCGGTGCCGTCGTTGTGCCGATTCCATCGCCCTGGATCCGCCTTGTCAGCAGTCGCCTGGATCATGCTTCACTGATTGCTCGGTCCCTGTGTGGAGAGTTGTCACTGTGTATGCATCGTCCAATTCGACAGGTCGCCGGTCCACGCCAGGTCGGGCTCGATCGGTCCAGTCGTATGACTCGAGGAGATCGGTTCAGGCCCGGCTGGCTCAGGTCCAGCAGGGAACAGATCAGGAGGAAACAGGTCATTCTCGTGGATGATGTCAGGACAACTGGAAAAACACTGGATCAGGCTTCAGCGACTCTCCATGCACTTGGGGCGTGTGAGGTCATCGCCGCCGTCGTGGCGGTGGCAGATCAACGCGAGGCTTATATATGATCTAAAGTGTTTGTATATAATGATTTATAAAATCTTATATTGAGACATTATCCATGCGAACCAGGGCTGATGCCTGCCGTATCGTTACTCTACGACCATTGGGCGGTCCATTCAGGAGCTGCCCAGGGCATGAATTTGAACTTCCACCCGTTTCAATGCCTTCAGGCGGTTGACAGCGGAGGTTGGCAACGTAACATGCCCCGTTCCGGATCATTTTGTTGATCTTGGATTTACGAGCCCCGGGCTCATGACGAGCTTGGGGGTTGTTCTTGCTCTTTGACAAGTGAACAGATGGAATGCCGCGAGGATGTGACTGCTGGCTCGACATGATCACAACATGTCGTTCCAGGAGTAACCCACGGGTGTCGGTATCACAGTCGACAACCATGGGACATCCTTGTGATGCCCGGACAGGACCTTTCCATGGGGCCTGTCCACGCAGGTACAGCATGTGCCTGCATTTAGTGATGTTCCTAAAACCTCCGACAGGTCAGCCACCTGTCGGCACCGATTGGACCTTGGTCCGATGGAATCGGTGAATGACCGACCGGGTGCATGACGCATTTTCAATGCAGAAGTATTCGGTCGCCAGGCGAACTTTCATATCGAAGCAACCAGGGCTTTGCCCTGAAGCAACGAACAAAATTGAAGAGTTTGATCCTGGCTCAGATTGAACGCTGGCGGCATGGCTAAAACATGCAAGTCGAACGCGAAAGTACCTTCGGGTGCGAGTAGAGTGGCGAAAGGGCGAGGAATACATTCCCACGTACCCCAAGGTCAGGGATAGCTCGGGGAAACCCGGATTAATACCTGATGTGGTGCTTCGGCATCAAAGGCTTGCCGCCTTGGGAGCGGGGAATGTCCTATCAGGTTGTTGGTGAGGTAACGGCTCACCAAGCCGAAGACGGGTAGCGGGTGTGAGAGCATGACCCGCCGCATCGGGACTGAGACACTGCCCGG